>NZ_JBIVUX010000004.1:0-720886 GCF_044757385.1 Streptomyces sp. NPDC091282 | reverse complement strand
GCCGAGGCGCACCGGCCCGGCCCGTCCTCGGGTTCGGGCCTCCCCCGGGCCTCCCGCGGTGCCGTGCCGGGGCCCGGGCCCGCCCCCCGCGGGGGGCCGCCGGCGGGTCGCGGTCCGTGGCCGCTGGTCAGCTCTCGCCCACCGCCACCTTGCGGCCGCGGTCCTCGGGCCCGGTGCGGTGCATCACCGTCGTACCCCAGCGGCGGGGTTCGCGGCGCGCGTCGGCGTACAGATGGCGGACGTGGTTGAGCACCGAGAAGCGCGGTTCGTCACCGCCGAGGCCTTCCGGCCGTACCAGGCCGTAGGTCACCAGGGTGAAGACGATGACGGCGGCGTCGGCGCCGGAGGTCCCGACGACGGTCGCCGCCTCGGCCACCGACCAGCTGCGGTGGTCGCGGGCGACGGCGGCGATGAAGGACACCCCGGCCGGGCTGAGCCGGCCCAGGGTGCGGCGCAGCCGGACCATCAGGTCGCGCGAGGAGTCGGCGGTCATGGGCGGCGCGGTCAGGCCGAACGGGCTGCGTTCCACCTCGGACAGCAGCTCGGGCAGGGCGCGGACGAGGGTCCAGCGGCCGGCGAACTCCAGCGCCCGGGGCAGTCCGTCGAGGCGCCGGCAGAGTTCGGCGACGACCGCGGCGTCGGTGTCGTCCAGCCGGAACAGGGGGTTGCCGGCGCGGATGTGCGCGCACAGCAGCCGCACGGACGGCACCTGGGCCAGCAGCTCCGGGTCCGACTCGGTGCCGGGGGCGGGCACCGGCAGCGGTGCGAGGCGCAGGATCTGCTCACCCGGCACGCCGCACGGCGCGCAGGCGGTGACCAGGACGCGCAGCCGCGGATGGGCGCGCATCAGCGCGACGAGCCGGCCGGCGCCGTCCGCGGTCTCGGCGTCGTCCAGCACCAGGACGGTCGTCTCCCCCGGTGCGCGGTCGGAGAGTTCGGCGACGGGGATCTCCTCGCCGCGGGCCCGCCACAGCACCCGGGTGCCGTCGGCCGCGACCCGTCGCACGGCCTCGGCGGCCAGGTGCGACTTGCCGACCCCTCCTATGCCGACGACCGACACCAGCCGCCCGTTCGGCTGCGCCAACAGGGCGGTGAGGGCGGCGACTTCGGTGTCCCGGCCGATCAGCGGGCTCCGGACGAGCCACGGCGTGGGGCCGCAGCCGCCTTCCCCGGAGTGGTCGGCGCTGCCGGGCCGGTGCCGGGCCGCCTCCAGCAGCGTCTCGCGCTGGGCGGAGCCGAGCCGCAGTCCGTCCGCGAGCAGCCGGATCGTGTCCAGCCGGGGGGAGTGGACCTTGCCCTGCTCCAGGTTGCGTATGGCGCGCACGCTCACGGTGGTGAGGTCCGCGAGGTGCCGCTGGGTGAGTCCGGCGCGCCGGCGGTGGTCTCTCAGCAGGACGCCGAGGTCCTGCCGGTTGCGGATGTCGTTCATGACTTGCTCCGGTGGGCCGTTCCGAGGTGCTGGTGGAACCGGTGGGCGGGACGCCTCCGAGGGGGTCCGCCCGCTGCCGCTGCGCGGTGCTGTCGCGGGACATCGCCGGTGGCTGCCGGGTGCCCGCCGAACGCCGACGCGGCGGGGCCGGGCACCTGCGGCGGCCTCCCGGCCCTGCCGCGTCGGAGCCCGGCCCCCGCCGGCGCGTCGTCAGCTCCAGGGATTGGTGTTGTCCGTGGAGGGGCCGTCGTCGGCCTGTACGGTCGCCGTCCGCTGCGGGTGCGGCGCGGTCTCGGCCGCCACCGCGCCCAGGAGGGCGGCGGCCGCGGTGATGGCGACGACGGCGGCCCTCATGGGCTTCAGGACCGCTGCGAGGTTGCTGTTCATGGTGGCTTCCTTCCTGTCCCTCGGCCCGCTGCCGGGCCTCTGGAAAGAAAGCTAGGAGTCGCTGCAATCACGTCACTTTGACGCCGCTATCCCTCCCGGATAGCCGTCGTGGCCTGCGGATTCTCCCGTGCGCGGCTACCCGGCGGAGGCTCCTCGCGAGGCCGTGAAAGAGGGGAGGGCGGCCTGCGCGGCGTAGGTCACCTCCTGCTCCCACAGGTGCCAGCAGACGTGCTCGAGACCGCGTTTGAGATAGCGCCGGTAGGTGCTGAAGGACAGCGCGAGTTCCCGTGCCACCGCCTGCTGGGTGCTGCCTCCCTTGACGTAGGTCGCCCACACCGCCGCGCGCTGTCCCTTCGCCCGGGGGTCCTGGTCGATGGACTCGATGGCCCGTACGACGAGCCGGCGCAGGTTCTCCTCCGGGTCCCCGGAGCGCCGGGCGACGGACGCGGCGTGCAGGAGCGGGTTGCCGGCCAGCCGCTCGCGCTGGTGCCAGTCGCGCAGCACGTCGTGGACGGCCCGGTCGAAGGCCGCCCGGGACAGGACGGCCGTGCGCGGCGGCCCGGTGATGCCCGGTGCGCGCAGTCCGAACAGCACACGGTCGTCGAGCAGATCGCACCATTCGCTCATTCCAGTGGTCCCCCAGTCGTGTCCGAAGAGCGTGACTCTCTGTGCGGCGAGTTGCGGCTCGCTGGGCAGTCGACGGAAGTCGGCGTACTCCAGCAGGTGGTCGGGGCCGTCGCCGCCGCGGGCGTGGAAGGTCCAGGCCAGCCGGTCCTGTACGTGCAGCTCGCGGGTGACGCGGGCGAGCATGCCGGCGGAGGCGGCCACGAGGTCGTGCGGGCGGCGGCGCAGCAGGGTGAACCGCACCAGGTTGACCCGTTCCCCGGGGCGCAGTTCGCGGTGCGACTCGACGTGCTCGCGGACGACGGCGACCACCGGGTCGATGGCGGTCTCCACCGCGTCCCACCGGTCGAAGTTCAGCAGGCCCAGTACGCCGACGAGTTCGCCGGTGCGGGCGCTGCGGTAGAGCCGGAAGCCGCGTGGCCTGCGGTGCAGCCAGAAGTCGACGGCGGCCACGCCCTGCGGGCCGAGGCGTTCGTGGGCGAGGTCGCGGACGGCGGGCAGGTCCTCGGCGTCGCAGGTGGTCTCGTACACCGGCTCGGCCCCGGACCCGGTCCGCTCGTCGCGGCCGGGCCCGGTCAGGCGCCGGCCGCGGGCCTGGATGTGGTTGAAGGCCCGCGCTCCGCAGAGCGAGACGGGCTCGGGGCGGGTGCGGATCAGTGTCTGGAGGTGGGCGCGCAGCGCCTTGTGCAGGGAGAGGTAGGCGTCGGGTGCGCGCCAGCCGAGGTCGCGGTCCAGGGCCTCGGCGACCACGGGCAGCAGCCGCAGTCCGGAGCGGGCGGTGGTGACGTAGGGCCGGCGGCGCAGCCAGTCGAAGACCTCGTGGGCCTGTTCCGGCAGGAAGGCCCGCAGCAGGTCCTCGGTGGTCTCGGGGACGTGCGCGCAGATCTCCAGGGCCTGGCGGTGCGGGGCGGAGGGGACGGGGCCGACCACCCGGTCCAGCAGTTCGGCGACGGCCTCGGGCGCGGGCTGCCAGTCGTCCCCGTGCGGCGTGTCCGGGTCCAGGGCGGCGAGCCGCAGGGCGAGGGGGTGGCCGGCGGCGAAGGCCAGCCGGGCGGTGCGGGCGGTGACGCGGCCGGGCACGGCGTCCTGGAGCAGGCGCCCCGACTCGGCGCGGGACAGGCGGTCCAGGCGTCCGACGCTCAGGGTGTCGGCCCAGGCCGGGTCGGTGCGCCAGCGCAGTCCGGGCGGCTCGCGGCCGGCGAGCACGATCAGCGAGCCGGGCGGCAGGCCGATGAGATAGCGGTCCCGGAACCAGTCCTCCAGCGGGCCGAGCCGGTCGGCGCCGTCCACGAGGAGTACCGGCCGTCCGGTGCGCGGGACGTCCGCGGCGGCGGTGAACGCCTCCTCGGTGGGGTCGGTGCGTGCCGCGTCCACCTCGACGACGTGCCGTCCCCGCCGCCGGGCCTCGACGGCGAACCGGCGCAGCAGCTGGGTCTTGCCGATGCCGCCGGGGCCGTGCAGGGCCAGTACGGGGACGGTGCCGGGGGGCCGGTCCAGCGCGGCGCGGAACCGGGCCAGTTCGCTCTCCCGGCCGACGAAGCGGCGCAGAAACGTCTCTTCTCTGTCCCGTGCGGGGGCGTCGGGGGCCTGCCGCCGGGGCGCCGGAGCGCTGTGCGGGTTCATGTGGGGACTGCTACCTCTGGTCGGGTGCGCTCCTCGGCACGTGCACGGTCGCGGTGTCGGCGTCACCGGCCCTCGGCGGCGTCACCGGCGGCCACCCGGGCGAGCAGTCCGGTGGCCCGCTCCTCCTCCTCGGCCATGCCGAGCCGGCCGAAGACCTCCAGGGCGTCGGTGAGCAGCCCGCCGGCCTTCGCGGTGTCCTCGCCGCGCAGGCTCAGGTCGGCGAGGTCGACGCGGACCGAGGCGGCGCCGGCCTGGTCGAGGATGCCCTCGCGGACGGCCAGCGCGCGGTTGAAGTACGAGACGGCCTGGGTGAGTTCGCCGAGACGGGCGTGGACCCGGCCGAGGTCGTGCAGGAGGTATCCCTCACCGATGACGTCGCCGTCGTCACGGACCATGCTGAGGCTCTCGGTGAACACCTTGCGGGCGTCGCCGGGCTGCCCGCGGTGCAGGTGCAGCTGGCCCGCGCGCTGGAGCACCCGGGCCTGCCCGCCGAGATAGCCGAGGTCGCGCCAGATCTCCAGCGCCTCGTCGAGTTCGGCCTCCACCCGGCCCACGTCGCCCCGCCTCAGCAGGATGACCGCGCGCTGGACTAGGACGGAGGCGCGGGCCCAGGGGTCGTCGTCGCCGAAGTGCCGCTCGGCCTGCTCGAACAGGTCCATCGCGGCGGTGTCGTGGCCGGCCAGCCGTTCCAGCAGGCCGAGATCGCGGCGGCACAGCCCGAGCCCCTTGGTGTGGCCGAGCTCCTCGAAGAGGCCGACGGCGGTGGTCAGCGACAGCCGGGCCTCGGGCAGGTTGCGGCGGTTGAGGTGCAGCGAACCCAGCGAGGCCTGCAGGGCGGCCTGGCCGAGCAGGTTGCCGCTGCGGCGTACCGCGGTCAGCGCCTTGCGGTGGGTGCGGGCCCAGTGGTCGAGATAGCCTCGGGTCTCGAAGAACGGGGCGAGGTTGACGGCCAGTTCCCAGGCGTAGCCGTCCTCGCCCTCCTGGGCGAGGCTCTCCACGGTCAGGCTGAGGTTCTCGCGTTCGGTGTCGAGCCATTCCAGGGGGCGGCCGAGGACGGTGCCGACGTGGTCGGCGGGCGGGCTCCAGCGGACGGCGGGCCCGTCGAAGTAGCGGGTGCCGAGGACCCGCAGCTGCGCCTCGCAGACCAGCGCGAGCCAGGCACCGCCCACCCGGCGGATCGCGGCCCGCCGTTCGGTCTCGTCCGACTCGGCGGCCAGCCGGTCCCGGGCGAACAGCCGGATGATGTCGTGGAAGCCGTAGCGCAGCTCCCCGGTGGCGTCGACGCCGGCGACGTCCAGCATCTGCACGTCGACGAGGGGTTCCATGAGGTCGGACGGGTACGGGTAGGCGTCCGGGGCGTCGAGCAGGGGGCCGCCGATCCAGCTGGGGAAGGTGGAGCCCTTGGTGAGGCTGAGCAGGCGCAGCAGGGTGCGGTCCCTCTCGGCCAGTCCGTCGTAGGTGAGGGCCAGGCTGGCCCGGACGGTCATCTCGCCGTGGGTCAGTTCGTCCAGGCGGCGGCGTTCGTCGGCGAGCCGCTGCACCATCGAGGCGAGCGGCCAGTGCGGGCGGGCGGCCAGCCGGGCGGCGATGATGCGCAGGGCGAGCGGCAGTCCGCCGACGGCGGCGGCCAGCGCCCTGGCGGCTTCGGGTTCGCCGCCGACGCGGTCGGCGCCGACGACGTTGCCGATGAGTTCCAGCGAACCCCGCTCGTCCAGGATGTCGAGCGTGACCCGGTGGGCGCCGGGGAGCGCGGTGAGCCGGGCCCTGCTGGTGACGAGCACCCCGCAGGAGCGGCCGCCGGGCAGCAGCGGGAAGATCTGCTCCTCGCCGACGGCGTCGTCGAGGACGACCAGGATGCGGCGGGCGGCGAGCATGCTGCGGTAGATCTCGCCCCGCTCCTCCAGGGAGTCCGGGATGGCGGGACCGGGCAGCCCGAGGGCGCGCAGGAACCGGCCGAGGACCTCGCGGGGGTCGACGGGATCGGCCCGGCCGCCGCGCAGCTGGCAGTAGAGCTGGCCGTCGGGGAAGTGGGACTCGGCGAGCCGGTGCGCGACCCGGGCCGCGAAGGTGCTCTTGCCGATGCCGGAGCGGCCGGTGACGACGACGATGCCCGGCGCCCGGTCCGGCGAGGTGTTCGTGAGGACGCCCTCGGCCTCGGCGACGAGCTGCCCGTGACCGACGAAGTCTGCTGTGTCGACGGGGAGTTGGCGGGGGACGGCGGCGCGGGCCAGGGTGTGGCCGTCCTCGTCGGGGACCGCGTCGGGCCCGAGGTCCGGTGCGGGCGCGCCGAGCGGCTGCCCGGTGCCGCGCAGGTCGGCGGCGGGCGTGCGCTCCAGCCGCAGGGAGGGGTCCTCGGTCAGGACGGCCTGCTCCAGCCGGCGCAGGTCCTCGCCGGGCTGGAGGCCCAGTTCGTCCATGAGCAGGGCGCGGCCCTCCCGGTAGGACTCCAGGGCCTCGGCCTGCCGGCCGGAGCGGTACAGGGCGAGCATCAGCTGTCCGCGGAACCGTTCCCGTAAGGGGTTGTCGCCCACCAGCCGGGCTATCTCGGCGGTCAGCTGATGATGGCGGCCGAGCGAGAGTTCCAGCTCGATGAACGACTCGGTGGCCGCGAGGCGTTCCTCGTCGATGTGCTCGGCGACCCGGGCGAGCGCGTCGCTGGGGATGCCGTTCAGGCAGGGGCCGCGCCACATGCCGACGGCCGCGCGCAGCAGGGCGGCGGCCTCGGCGGTGCGGCCCCCGCCGCCGAGCGCGGCCGCCTCGGCCACGGTGCGCCGGAAGACGTTCAGGTCGAGCGCCTCGTCGTCGATCTGGAGGACGTAGCCGGGCGGCCGGGTCTCGATGGCGGCCTCGACGGCGGCGGCCGCCAGGGTCTTGCGCATCCGGGACACGCAGATCTGCACCTGGGTGCGGGCGGTCTCCGGGGGGTCCTCGGCCCAGAGCAGCCGGATGAGGTGGTCGCAGTTCTGGAGCCGTCCGCTCTCCAGGAGCAGGGCGGCGAGGACGACCTGCTGCCTGCCCGCCGTGACCGGCACCGTGCCCTGGCCGCGGTCGAACACCTTCAGCTCGCCCAGCACTTGAAAGGTGAATCCCACTGCCCGGTCACGCGACTCGAGGTGCACTCCGGCCATGAATCCTCCCCATCACACACAGCAGGCCACAGCGCGCCTGGCCGCAAAGTCTACGGCCCAAACCCGGCTGCCCATCGGCCTGAGCAGTAGCTGAACAGCGCTGACCAGGAGGTGGATCAGGGCTCCCGTCAGGGCGGTGACGTGACCGGCCCGCCGCACCCCGGGCCGCCGCCGGGGTGCTCCCCCCTCCCCCGGGTGGCCAGTGGTGACCAGCATCCGAGCAGCGGGTGACCAGGCCACCGGGACGGGAAACCGCGGTGATAGCGGAAGGACAGCGGACGGCCGGACGATCGCCCGGTGGGAGCCGTCGGCGCCGCCACGCCCGTCCACCGAGAGCGAGAGGTCGGTCATCCAGTCATGAACAGCGACAACTTCCCTGTACCCGCAGCCGGTTCGAAGGTGACGGCAGCCGGGGTGAAGCATGTGATGCTCACCTACCACTACCTGGACATCGGGGACATCGACGGGTACGCCTCCCTGACGGAGCAGGACGTCACGCTGGACCACCCCGGCGCGCCGCCGCACCGGGGCCGGGACGCGGTGCTCAGCGCGCACGCCGCGCAGGCGACGCTGCTGCGGCGGCACGAGCTGGACACGGTCGTGGCCGACGAGGGCCGGGTGGTGGTGCTCGGCCGGGTGGTGGACCAGGAACCGGGCGCGGCCCGGCGGGCGGCGTACGGCCTGGACTTCGCGGACGTGTTCACCCTCTCCGGGCAGACCCTGATCCGGGCGTGCAGGCGCTACTACTACGCGCCCCCGCCGGGCGCCCTGCCGGCGCACCCGCAGGACCCCGAGGCACGGTGATCCACCGACCGGCGCTCCTCGGCCGGTGGATCCGGCGACCGCCGCCGCGCACGGGCGTGAAGAGGTACGGGGCGCGGCGGCCGGTTTGCTGATGGCGTTACGGTACGAGCGGTGCCGTTCCCGAGTCGGGTCCGCCCGCAGGGCGGCAGGGAAGAAGAAGTCGTTTTCCCCTTCGGGCGGGAAATGGGTGCCCTTTCGGGGGACTTCACCGCCGTTTTCCTGAATCGTCATCGGAGACCGGTGCCCCGGCGGGGAACCGCTCCCCCGCCCGGTCGGCCGGAGAGCCGCGGGAGCGTACGGGGAAGCCGGCGGAACGCCGCCGCGGGGGCGCGTGCGCCGGGTTGGCCGGGCGCCCGGGACCGGGCCGTGCAGGAGTCCGCCGTCCGCGCCGTACGGCGGAGGACTCCCCATGCCGCGCCCCTCCGTGAGTCCTGTTTTCCGCTCCGGCCGCGAGTGTTCGCCGCCCGCGGCCTTCTGTATTTCTCAGTATGGGGTCGAATCCGGCCAGATGACAGTCACGCGATCGCGTTACACGCGGGCAATGGAGGAGGCCCGCGGGGACCGGACCCGCGCGCGGCGCGACGAGGTGAATCGGCAGGTGGGAGCAGTCGCGGAGAGAAGAGCCGGGCGGCGCGCGGGCGGTGCCGGAGCGCGGTGCGGCGGAATTCCGTCCGGCGAAAGCGATTTCGGCCGGGGGCGGTGTCCGGCACGGCCCGCACCGGGCCCTTCAGGGGGAAAATGAATTCCCCCGGTGCCGGACCCGGCGAGCGCGGAGCAGAGGATCACCGTAGGGAAAAACCCGGACCGCGCCCGGCGGAACGACACCCTCCGGATCCATTGACCCGGCCCGGTGCCGCCGCCGCTTTTTCGGCCGACCCCTCCGGCCGCGGTCCCGTTCACCGCGGATCTTCCGATTTCATGCCCCATGCGCCCCGTACGCGCCTCGGGAGGGCGCGCGGGAAGCCCCGGCCGCATGCCGGGGCGGAGGCATTCAAGAACTCGCGCGAGGGACATCGGCACCGCGCAGGGCGACCGCCGGCGGCCGTCGAGGCTGCATTCGACCAATTCTTTTCCAGGCCGACATGACCGTTGGCCGATTCGCGATCGGCAACGCTCGGACCGGCCGCCCGGGGAACGCCTCCGGCCGGACGATCCACGCCGGGAGGGCACGGTCGCGGGAGACCTTCTCACGACAACGATGCCACTACGCGCATAGAGCCGTGTGCGGAAGGTCACGTGACGTTGGAGAAAACCATGCCCGATCTACTCCGGATTCTTCATCAACTGTGCAAATACTGAACGAATGAACGAGCAGATGCCGTCACCGGGCTCACCTTTCATCGACGAGGACGACATCCTCGTCTACGGATGGATCGTCGACGGGGGCAGCGGGCGGGCCGACCAGGCGGCCGCAGAGCTCGGACTCCCGCAGGAGAGAGCCGCCGCCGCGCTGAAGCGGCTGGCCTCCCTCGGTCTCGTGCGATCCGTGCGGGACGCTCCGGACGAGGTCGTGGTCGTGGACCCCGACGCCGTGACCGCCGCACTGACCGCGCCGCTGCGGGCCTCCATCCGCCACCAGGAAGAGCAACTCGACCTCGTCCACGGGAAGATAGACCGCCTGCGGGACCACTTCTTCGCCGGCCGCACCGGCAACCGCGACTTCACCGTCGAGGTGATCCCCACGATGGAGGAGGTCAGGGCCGCCCTGAACCGGGCGTCGGCCGAGTGCCAGGAGGAAGTGGTCAGCAGCCAGCCCGGCGGCAGCGGGCGGGTCCCGGAGGCGATGGAGGAGGCCCTGGGCCGCGACCACGCCCTGCTCTCCCGGAACGTGCGCATGCGCACCCTCTACCACCACACGGCCCGCTTCAACGGCCCCAGCCAGGCGTACGTGGCGGCGGCGACGGCGCTCGGCGCCGAGTACCGGACCTCGCACGAACTCTTCGGGCGCGTCATCATCTACGACAAGAGCCTCGCCTTCCTGCCCGAACGGACCGGAAGCTGGGGCGGGGTCGCGGTGCGCGAACCCACCATCGTGGGCTATCTCCACGACATCTTCGAGCAGTACTGGATCCGGGCCACCCCGTTCTCCGACGCCGCCCAGGACGGCCTGGAACAGGTGGCCAAGGAGATCCACCAGACCATCGTGGCCCTGCTCGCCGCGGGGCTGAAGGACGAGTCGATAGCCCGCCGTCTCGGCATGTCGCTGCGCACCGCCCGCCGGCACATCGCCGACATCATGGAGGCGCTCGGCGCGGACAGCCGCTTCCAGGCCGGCGTGCTCGCCGCCCGCGCCCGGCTGACGGACCCTCAGCAGGCCGGGAACGGCAAGGAATAAGTGACTTGCGCGGGCCGACCCGGTAGTCCATAGTCACGATCATCGCGGGTGTCGGCGCCGACTCGACGGCACCTGCAGGACGGTCGCCGCCGGATCCCGCGTCGCGTGCCGCCGGTCCGTCCACGCCCTCCACCGCTCGTGCCCAGGGACCGCCGGGGCCGAGCGTCGGCCTCCCGTCCACGCAGTCGTCGCCCGCGCGTCCCCGGCGGTGGCGACAGGGCGGTGCGGTCCCGTAGTTCCTCCGCGTCACGGCCGCGGACACACCACGGATCACGAGCGCTCACCGGATCCGGCCCCCACCGCGTCGGCGGAGCGCTGCCCCCCGCCGGGGGATCCCCCGCAGTGCCTCCGCGCGCCCCGGATCAGGAGATGTGCATGGACGCAGCAGCGGCCTTCCGGGCCGACCTGGAGACCTTCGTCGCCGACATGGCGTTGACGTTCACCACCCACGGCGGCCGCAGCGCGGCGGTGGTCTGGCCGCGCGGCGAGGACACCGTCGTCCTCGCCCTGGCCGCGGCCCACGGGCGGCCCGGCGCGGCCGGGCGGCACCCGGCGCTCGACTTCGCCGAACGCCTCGGCACGCTCGTCGGCCGCGGGACCCGCGCCGCCTACACCACGGTCGCGGCCGGGGACGGCGTCGAGGAGACCCCGGTCGCCGCCGACACCTTCCTTCTTCAGCTGCGCGGGGCGGTCGAGGCGCGCCTCACCCCGCTCGGGACGGACTGGCCCGCCGGGGTCGGCCCGCTGCGGCACCGGCTCCGGGCGGGCGAGGTCCTCTACCTCCCGGCCGGGTTCAACCGGGCGCTGTCCGCGCGGAGTCAGGCGCTCGTGCTGGAGCTGACCCTCTCGCCGCGGGAGCCGGACCGGGTGGCGACGAACCGCAGTTCGCTGGTGTAGCGGGCGCCGGAGGCGTCCGGCAGCCACAGCCGGTCCGGTCCGGGATGCATCTCCGTCAGGGTGACGGCGGCGCCCGGTCCCTCCGGCACCGCGCGGAGCGTCCTGGCCATCAGGTCGACCAGCGCGAGACTGCCGAAGTCCCCTGCCATCGGCTTGAGTTCCTGCGGCACCCGGTAGAACACCCGCTCCGGCAGTCCCCGTTCAGACCGCCACCGGCGGGCGGCGGCGAACCGGGCGGCCTCGTCGGTCTCGTGGACCCATTCCAGCCCGGCCATCGGCACCGACCAGGACTCCCGGGCCACCACCAGCCGGCCGACGGTCACCCGGGGCCGGTGCGGTGCCGGCGCGAACGGGCTGAACGCGCCGGCCACCGCCGCGCTCAGGAACTCGCCGAGCGCCTCCGCCAGCGCGATGCGCGTGCCGTCGCCGACGCGTACCACCAGCCCCTCGCCCTCCCGGTGGACCAGCAGCCCGCCCGCGGGCAGCGGTGTCCCCGGCACCTCGGCCGAGTCCTGCCCCTCCGCCCACGACCAGTAGCGGTACTCCGGCGACAGCAGCGCTGACGGCGGCGCCAGCCGGGAGCTGACGAACAGCGAGTCCTTCGGCGGCACGGCGTACACCCGGCGGCCCGCGTGATCGGCCTCCGCCGCCCGCAGCAGCCGCTCCGGTTCGGGGTGCCGGTCGACGAAGGCGCGGCCCTCCACGGTGTTGGTGGCCACGTGCAGTTCGCCGAGGACGCCCTCCCAGTCGCCGGCCGCGACCGCCTCGGGTCCCGTCGCCGCGATCATCAGGTCGGGGCAGTGGTGCGTCGCGGCCGCCCAGGGCAGCGGTCCGGCCGGGAACTCCCGCGCCACGGCCGCGGCGAGCGAGGCGGCGTCCACCGTGCAGCGGGGAGCGTCGGGCAGCGGCAGCACCCGGCGCCACCGCTCCTGGAACTCCGCCACGGCCCGCTCGACGGGCGGGGGCACGCTGCGGTGGCCGGTGGACAGCCGGTCGGCCGCCAGCGCCACCAGCCAGGCCAGCGGGACGCCCGTCCTGCCGGTGCGCCGGGTCTCGCGGTCGTACAGCGCCTCGAACAGCTGCCGGTAGCCGTCGGCGACCCGTCGTACGAGCCAGTCGGCGCTGTCCAGGAGCAGGCCGAGCGGTGCGGCCAGCTCCGACAGCAGCGAGGGGCCGAGGCCGACCTCGACGTCGCGGGCGGTGTCCTCGTAGACCAGGGTGCGGCCGGCGTAGTCGGCGCCCGCGCGGCGGGTCGCGTCCCGGGTGGTGATCTCCTCGAACGCACCGCGCAGCGCGGTCAGCGCCGAGTCCAGCCGGTCCGGGTCGCCGGCCGCCGCGGCGACGTCCTCCCGGAGCCGCTCCAGCCGGTCCACCGGTGCGAGGACGCGGGCCCGCACCTCCGGGTCGCCGATCCGGGCCAGCGTGCGGCGCAGGGTGCGCTCCGGGCGGGCCTCGACGGGGCCGGTGAGGTCGAGGCGGAGGACGCCCTCGTCGTGCAGTCGTACCAGGACCGGAAGGGCGGCCCGGGGTCCGCCGGGGGCGGCGGCGGAGACCTCGGCGGTGGTGCGCCGGCCGTCGCACAGGTCCAGCAGGGCCAGTTCGGCGTCGGTGAGTTCGCGCGGCGGGCGGCGCGGGCGCAGCAGGGTGCGTCCCTGCCGGGCGTGCGAGGTGACCGGGCGCGGCACCAGCCAGGGCAGCACGCCGGGCGTGCGGGCCACGGCGGCGGCCAGGGCGTCCACGGCCCAGTTCTCGAAGAAGGTGTGCCGCTCGGAGGTGAGCGCCGGGCCCGGACGGACCGTCAGCGGTTCGCCGCCTTCGGTGCAGCGGGCCCAGCCGACGGGCCCGAACCAGCCGATGGTGTCGTTCTTCAGGGTGTAGCGCTGGAGGTAGGAGGCGACCACACGTTCGTCGCGGCGGCCCCGCGCGTTGCGCGGCCCGCCCTTGGCCGCCCTGTCCAGATGGTGGTGGACCACGGCCTGGTTCTGCCAGAGCACGGCCTCCCGGAAGCCGGGCGACCCGGCCGTGCGGGCCACCCCGGCGCGCAGGTCGTCGACGGCCAGGTCGTAGGCGTGCCGGTAGCCGGCCGCGGCCGTGGGGTCGCCGCCGGCCGCGAGATCGGCCGCGGCGGCGAGGGCGGGACTGGCGAGGGCCGCGAGATCGGAGGCGGGGAAACCGGCGCCGCGCAGCATCACGTCGCGCCACACGGACCAGCCGGTCGAGCCCAGCGGGGCGAGGTGCCCGGGGTGCGCGGGCGGGGGTTCCCCGGCCCGGGAGGCCAGCTCGGTGCGTTCCCGTCCGGTGGCGGCCGACCGCAGCCGGGCCTCGAACACCCAGTCCGTGACGGGGTTGCCGCGGCTCCACAGCAGCCGCCCGCCGGCCAGGGCGTCGCCGCGCCCGGCCAGTCCGGCGTGCCAGGCGCGGAACTCCGGGGACCGCCACAGGGCGAGCGGGACGTGCCGGTCGGCGCCCTCGCGGCGGTCGCCGGGGCCGGCCAGGTCCAGGGCCGCCGCGACGGCGCCGGGCAGGTCGTGGGCGACCGGGACGGAGAGCAGCTCCGCGAAGTGCAGCAGGTACTCGTTGCGCTGGGCGTCGGGCGGCGAGCCGAGCACCGCCCGCCCGCGGTCGTGCCAGGCACCCCACTTCACGTTGGTGACCAGGCCGGGCAGGGTGGCCAGGTCGCGGGGGACGTAGAAGAGGATGGCGTCGGCCGCGTGCATCGCCGCCTCCTCCCAGGCGACCTGCTGCGGATACGGCGGTTCGGACCCGCCCTCGGGAGCCTCGGGCAGGAAGACGGCGAGCCGGCCGTCGCCGGTCCAGTGCTCGTGCAGCAGGCGTTCGGCGCGGGGTCGCCAGGACTCCAGGGCGGGGTCCCGGGGCGTGGGCCCGCACAGGTAGAGGGACACGGACCAGTGCTCGGGCCAGGGCTCGCCTACGTGGACCACGGTGACGTCGCCGGACACGGGGGCTCCTCTCGGAAGAGCGGAAGACGGGAAGCGGGACGGGGGCGGGGCGGAACGGGGAGGAAGCGGGGAGGTGATCGAGCCGGGGTCCCGGGCGGCGCGGTGCGGGCGCCGCCCGGGACCGCTCAGTCCCGGCCGCCCGCGGCGGGGGTGGCCTGGTCGGCGAGGGCCCGCATGTCGGGCAGGTCGAAGACGTCCTCCACCTCCAGATGAAAGCCCTCGGCACGCACGAGTGCGGTCAGCCGGAGCGCGGTGAGGGAGTTGCCGCCCAGGTCGAAGAAGTTCTCCTGGCCGCCGACCGCCCGGTGGAAGATCTTCTCGGCCGCGGCGAGCACCGCGCCCAGCGCCGGGTCGGGCGCCCCGCCCGTGGCCCCGGCGCCGCGCACGTCCGCCGTGCCGGGGTCGTCGTCGGAGGCGGTGGCGGTGGCGGCACCCGGACCGGGGTCGGGCACCGGCCCGCCGGCCGGTCCGTGCGTCCCGGCGGCCGCGGCCTCGCAGGCGGTCCGCACGGCGAGCCGGTCGGTCTTGCCGTTGGTCAGCCGCGGCAGGGCGTCCAGGACGACGAGTTCGGCGGGCAGCATCGCCTCCGGGACCTCGGCCTCCAGTCCGCGCCGGGCGTCCGCCGGGTCGAAGGAGGCGGACCCGGCCACCGTGACGGCGGCGGCCAGCCGTACCCGCTCGGGATCGTCGGCGTCCAGCACCACGGCGACGGCCTCGCGGACGCCGGGCAGGGCCAGCAGCCGCTGCTCCAGTTCGCCGGGTTCCACGCGGTGGCCGCGGATCTTCACCTGGTCGTCGTCGCGTCCCCGGAAGTACAGGCGCCCGTCCGGGCCCGAGCACACCAGGTCACCGGTGCGGTAGGCGCGCGCCCCGCCGGCCGTGGCCGCGGGGACGAACCGCCGCCGGGTCGCCTCGGGGCGGTTCAGGTAGCCGGCCGCCACCGAGTCGCCGATGACGAGCAGTTCGCCGACGACGCCCTCGGGGACGTCGTTCCCGTGCGGGTCGGTCACCAGCACCCCGCTGTTGGGCAGCGGCCGGCCCAGGGGCACGTCCTCGCCCTCGTCGCCGCGGACCACGTGGTAGGTGGCCCACACGGTCGCCTCGGTGGGGCCGTACATGTTGACGAAGACGGTGTCCGGGTAGGCCGCGCGCAGCCGTCGCAGGAGCAGGCCGGGCAGCCGTTCGCCGCCGAGCAGCCAGTAGCGCGGCGCGACGTCCCAGCGGCCCAGCGAGTGGCCCAGCTCCCGCGCGGTCAGCAGTTGGCCGGCGCGGGCGGGCGTGCACTGGCGGTGCTCGAACGGGCGCCGGTCGGCGGGGTTCTCGCGCGCGTCGGGCGAGCGGAGCTGGACGTGCCGGCCGTGCGTCAGCGGCCAGAACATCTCGACGTAGGAGATGTCGAACGACGGCGAGGTCTCGGCCAGCCAGTCCCCCTGCGCCGCGCCGGGCAGGGCCAGTGTCATCGCCCGCAGGAACCCGGCCAGGTTGTGGTGGGTGACGGTCACGCCCTTGGGGCGGCCCGTGGTGCCCGAGGTGTACATCAGATAGGCGGGCTCGTCCGGTCCGGGACGGCCGCCGGGGGTCGCGGTACCGCCGTCCGGCCGCGGGGGCAGCGCGTCGGTGGTGAGGACGTCCCGTTCGGGCGTCCCGGCCAGGAAGGGGGCGCCGGCCGTGCCGGGGCCGCACACCACCAGCGCGGACGCCGAGTCGGCGAGCACGAACCGGTTGCGTTCGGCGGGGCCCCGTGGGTCCACCGGCACGTAGCACAGGCCTTCCTGCCAGAGCGCCAGCGCGGTCGCCACCTGCCAGACGTCGTGGCCGCAGGCGGCGGCGACCCGGGCGCCACGGGGCAGCTCCCGGGACCGCAGCGCGGCCCGCACCCGGACCACGGCGTCCGTCAACTCGTCGTAGCTCCAGGCGTGTTCGCCGTCGCTGACGGCCGGGGCGCCGGGTGCGAGGGCGGCGGCGCGCTCGACGAGTTCGACGACGGAGGGCGCCGGTGCGCCGGCCGTCGGCGGGTGGCCGCCGAGGCGCCGCCGCACCTCGGCGGTGGTCGCGGTGTCCAGCAGCGCGAAGTCCCCCACCCGCAGCTCGGGCCGCGCGGGCAGCTCGGTCAGGGCCTGCACGACGGCCGAGGCGAGCTGCGGGGCGGGCGGCCAGGGGACGAGCCCGCTGCGCCAGTCGAAGAGGATCAGTCCGTCCTCGGGGCCGAGCACCACCTCGACGTTGAGCGGGGCGCCGGGCTCCGCGGACCGCCGGGCGGCCGTCGCGCGCTCGTCGGTGCCGGGCGGCAGGGACCCGTCCCGGAAGGCGAGCACCAGGTCGGCGTAGGCACGGTTGCCGGGCCGTCCGGGGCGGGCGACGCCGTCCGCCGCCGCGAGGTCGCCGACGGACGCGAACTTCCGGCCGTGCAGGGCCAGCGACTCGGCGCGGACCCGTTCGACGAGGTCGCCGAAGGTGTCGGCGGCCGAGCAGGGGACCGTGGTGGGCACGACGTTGAGGTAGAGGCCGACGGCGTCGAAGCCGACCGCCCGCAGATCGCGCAGGGTCATCGGCACGCCGACGACGGGGGTGCGGTCCGGCGCCAGCCGGTGCAGCGCGGCCAGGACGGCCGCGTGCGCCACCGAGACCGCGGAGGCGCGGGCCCGCCGGGCGGTCCGCCGCAGCGCGGCGACCGTCCCGGGTGCCAGCCGCACCGCGTGGTGCGCGCGCTGACGGGGGTCCCCGCCGGGACGGCTCAGCAGGGGCGCGTCCGCCGCGTCGGAGCCGGCCGGCCGGGGCGGCTCCGGGTCGTGCGGGCGCGGCGGCAGTTCCCTGCGGGACGCGTCCAGCAGCGCCTCCTGGGCGCGCCGGTAGTGGTCCTGGTCGTCCTCGGGGACGGCGTCGGGGTGGGCGAGGAAGCGGCGCAGCGCCCGGCCGACGAGCAGCACGGAGTGCTCGTCGACGAGGGCGTGGTGAACGCGCAGGGCCAGCACCGGGACGCTGCCGCGCAGGTCCAGACGGGCCGTCAGCAGGACGGGACCGAACGGTTCGAGGCCGTCGGCGTCCGCGTCCTCGTCGCCGAGGGTGACCCGGACGGTCTCCTCGGGCAGGTCGTCGTAGCCGCGCAGCTCCTGCACCAGCCGCTCGGGGGTGTCGTGGAAGCGGACGCGCAGGGCCGCGGCCGAGCGCAGCAGGGCGGTCCAGGCCCGCTGGACCTCGGCGAGGCCGGCCACGGCCGCCGCTGCGTCGGTCCCCTCGCCGTCCAGCGGGATGCGGACGGGCAGGGTGCCGACGCGGTGCCGGTCGGAGAGCAGCGAGGCGATCAGCTGGGCCGCCTGGTGCGGGGTCGCCTCCAGCGTGGGTGCCGGCCGCGGGGCGGAGTTCATCGGGTCTCCTCGCCGGCCGCCGTGCCGCCGAGCACGGAGCCGATCAGTCGGTGGGCCAGGTCCAGCCGCTCTCCGCGGGACAGCGGCGCGAGCGCGGGCCACAGCAGGTCCAGGGCACCGCTCCGGCCGGGGCCGCCGGAGAAGGGCTCGGTGGCGGCGGGCGCGGGCTCGGTGGCGGCGGGCGCGGCGGCCGGGTCCGCGGTCGCGGTGGACTCCGGCGCGGGTGCCGTGCCCCGTCCCCGCTCGGCCAGTTCCGTCAGGCGGCGCTGGTCGACCTTGCCGCTGGCGTTGTACGGGAGAGCGTCCAGGTGGTGGATCGTCAGGTGCCGCAGCTGTGCCGGCAGGGCCGCGCGGATCGCGTCGCCGGTCGGGTCCGGTGCCGTGCCCGGGGCGAGGGTGACGAACAGGTGCAGCCGGGGCCCGGCGGCCGAGCCGGCCGTGAGCGCCACCGCCTGCTCGACGCCGGGCCTGCGCAGGGCGACCGCCTCGGCCTCGCCGAGTTCGAAGCGCACCCCGGCCAGCTTGAACTGCCGGTCCCGGCGCCCCGAGTAGTGCAGCCGGCCGGCGCTGTCGAGATGGACGACGTCCCCGGTGCGGTACACGACCGCGCCGTCCTCGGCGTGCGGGTCGGCGACGAAGCGGGCGGCGGTCTGCCGGGGCGCGTGCGCGTAGCCGGCGGCCACACCGTCCCCGCCGACCCACAGTTCGCCCTGCTCGCCCGGTGCGGCGAGGGCGCCGTCGAGGGTGACCACACGGGTGTAGCCGTACGGCAGGGCGCGGCCGATCGGGGGCAGCCCGGTGCCGCCGGGGTCGACCCAGCCGGCCGTGGCCACCACCGTCGTCTCGGTCGGCCCGTACATGTTGAGCACCTCGAACGGCACGTCCTCGGGGAGCGCGTGCAGCCGGTCACCGCCGGTGGAGATGCGGTCGAGCCGGCTGCCGGCCGGCTTCGGCACCCGGGCGAGGAGTTCGGCGATGGGGGTGGAGACGAAGGCGTACTCGACTCCGGTCTCGGCGAACCAGCCCGCGAGGCGCTGCGGGTCGGCGCGGATCCCGGCGGGCGCGAACCGGAGGCGCGCGCCGGCGTACAGCCCGGACCACACCTCGAACGCGGAGGCGTCGAAGGCCGCGTTGGCGAGCTGGCCGACCACCGTGTCGGGGCCGAGCCGCAGTTCGCGCACGGCCCAGTCGGCGAGCCGGTCCAGGGCGGGCCGTGGCACCATCACGCCCTTGGGCTCGCCGGTGCTTCCGGAGGTGAACATGACGTAGGCGGGGGCCGCGCTGCCGGTGTCCGGCGGGGTGTCCGGTTCGGCGGGGGCCGCGGGCCACTCGTCGACGAGGCCGGCCCAGTCCACCAGGCGGGGCGCGGTGTCGGACCCGTCGAGGGCGGCGGCGCGCTCGGCGGGGACGCCGGGCAGCCGGACGACGGTGGTGCAACGGGCCTGGGCGACCATGGAGGCGAGGCGTTCGTCGGGCTGTCCCGCCTCCAGGGGGACGTAGGTGCCGCCGGCGTGCAGGACGGCATAGGCGCAGGCGAAGAAGTCCGGGGAGGCCGTCCCGAGGAGGCCGACGACCTCGCCGGGCCGTTCCAGGAGCCTGCGGGCGGCCTCGCCCCAGGCCGCGAGGAGGCCGTAGGTGATCCGGCGTTCGCCGTCGTCGAGGGCGACCGCGTCCGGGTCGGCGGCGGCACGCGCGGTCACCCGGGCGACGAGCGCCGGGGCCGGCTCGGTCCGCCGTTCGGGCAGCAACTGCACCCAGGTGCGCAGCCATTCCAGGGTCCCGGTCCACAGCGCCCACAGGTCGTCGCGGCCGACCGCGCCGTCCTGGGCCTCCATCAGCAGTTCGACGCGGGTGTCGTCGCCGGTGCCGGAGGTCACGGCCACCACGTTGACGGGGAACTTGGCGGCGCCGTTGAAGACGCCGAGCTGGACGCGGGCGGTGGCGCCGGCCAGTTCGACCTCGCGCTCGACCTGCTGGTGCATGCTGAACGCGGCCCGCACCACGGCTCCGTCGCCGCGGCCGTCGGTGCCGCCGACGGCCTGGACGACGTCGGCGAGGGGCACGGCGGAGCGGTCCATCGCCTCGCGCAGGGCGCCGCGGGTGCGGCGCAGGGTGGCCTCGGGCAGCTCGCCGGGGCGCCGTTCGACGACCACGGGGACCGTGGACACGAACATGCCGACGGTGTCCTCGTGGCCGGGCGGGCGGTTCTCGACGGCGCTGCCGAGGACGGCGGCGCCGACCCCCTCGTACTGGGTGAGTGCCTGGGAGAACGCCGTGAACAGGGCGGTGAACAGGGAGACCGACGCCTTGCGGGCGCCCTCCCTGACCTCGCGCAGCAGGGCGGGCGGCACCGGCAGCCGCAGGAAGGTGTCCCGGCCGGTGGTGGGGTGGCCGCCGTCCAGGATGCGGCCGGCGGCCTTCGCGGCGCGCTCGGCGACCTGGCGGACGTCGGCGGGGTCGGCGGGGGTCTGGGCCGCGGCGTAGCCGAAGTAGCGGGTGTCGGGTGTCCCGGTGTCCTCGTGGAGGCCGGTGATGAGGGCGACGAAGGACTTGCCGTCGTGGATCAGGTGGTGCTCGGTGTGCACCAGCACCGCGCGGCCGTCGGGGAAACGGGCCAGCACCCAGCGCAGCAGCGGGCCGGTCCGCAGGTCGAAGGGGCGGTCGGCGCCGCTGAGGCGGACGAGTTCCTCCGGGGAGATGTCCGCGTCCGGGAGGTCCACGACGGTGAGGTCGGTCTCGGCGTCGGTGACGTCGGCGGCGGGCACCACCTGCCAGGGTTCGCCGTCGTCGAAGACCAGCCGGGTGCGCAGCACCGGGTGGCGGCGCAGCAGGCCGCGCAGCAGCCCGCGCAGGGCGGCGGGGCGGGGCACCTCGGTGAAGTGGAACAGGGCGTGGAAGACGTAGCGGGAGGAGTCCGGGTCGAGCAGCGACTGGTACCAGATCACCCGCTGCTGCCAGGTGAGCGGTGCCCGGTCGGCGGGGGCGGCCTCGGCGGGGCCCGCGGCCGGGTCGGTGCGGGGGCGGTCGGCGAGGTCGTCCAGGAGGTGCCGCACGCTGGAGGCGTTGAGCAGTTCGTGGGCCCCGACGTCCAGGCCGTGGGCGCGGCGCATCCGCACGGTGAGCTGGGCGGCGTCCAGGGAGCTGCCGCCCATGGCCGCGAACGAGGTGTCGAGCGGTTCCCCGGGGGCGAGGCCGAGGGCCTGCCGTACGTCGTCGGCCAGGCTCTCCACGACGGCGTCGGCCGTGTTCGTTGTCATGCGTCGCTCTCCTTCATGAGTGTCGTTCGACGGCGCCGGTCCGTGCCGGAGGCGGGGGCTCGTCGGGCTGCGGTGGTGGGACGTGGTGCGCGGGGTCCGGTCGCAGGGCCAGCCGGACGGCCAGCAGCAGCACCGGTACGGCGGTGAGGGCGACCAGCACGGCCGCGGAGGCCCAGCGGGCCGCGAGGCCGAGGGTCAGGAAGACGGCGAGGGCGACGGCCTGGGCGCCGAGTCCGGCGACCGAGGTGACCGTGGCCCGCGCGGGTCCGGAGATGGCGTGCTGGAGCCGGGTGTCGGCGACGATCTGGGCGAGCCGGAGCACCCAGTAGAAGGCTGCAATGCCGAGGAACCCGGCCGGGCGGCCGGTGAGCGCTCCGGCGGCGAGGGCCGCGCCGCCCGCGCCGAGCAGCACCGCCAGCAGCCGGTCGCCGGCGCCGGCCATGCGTCCGCCGGCGAAGCCGCCCGCCGCCATCGCCGCCCAGGGCAGCAGCAGGAGCAGCGGTACGGCCGCGGCGGGCGTGCCGGCCTCGCGGGCGAGCACCGGAAGGTACTCGTCCACCACGCCGAGGCCGGTGAGGGCCGCGGCCAGCAGGACGGCGGAGCGCACCCGCGGGGTGCCGCGGGCCTCGGCGAGTCCGGCGCGCAGCACGGCGGCGTAGCCCTGCGGTACCGGCTCCGGCTCCGGTTCCGGCACGGGGGCCGGTACCGGGCCGGGGGCCCGGCGGCCCAGGCCCAGGGCGGTGGGGACGGCGAGCAGGGTGAGCAGGACGGACACCCAGCCGGTGGCGGGGTAGCCGCCGAGCAGGACCAGCGGGGTGGCGGCCAGGGAGCTGGCCGCCACCGAGCACGCCTGGACGGCGGCCACCCGGCTGCTGACCCGGGCGTACTGCCCGGCCCGGCCCTCGGCGGCGAGGCCGTCGTAGAGCAGCGACTGGAGCGTCCCGGAGGTGAGGGCGGTGCCCGCGCCCCACAGGACGAATCCGGCCGCGAACGCGCCGAGCGAGGGCAGCGCGGTCCACAGGGCGAACCCGGTGCACTGCGCGAGCGCCGCGGCGGCCAGCACGCGGTGGCGGGGGAAGCGGTCGGCCAGGGCCCCGGAGGGCACCTCGCAGACGAAGGTGGTCACCGTCCACACCGCGAAGAGAACCGACAGTTCTCCCGTGGAGACCCCGTGCGAGGTCATCAGCAGGGCGTAGACGGCGTGCAGCGGGAGGAGTTCGGTCAGGCCGGTGTACAGGTACACGAGGCCGACGCGGAAGGGGCCAAAGGACGGCGGCTGGGGCATGCGGACCTAATAAGGCATGGAAGGACGCTAGCACGAAGGCGTCCGGCGGACAGGGCGGTCGGGTGCGGGCGGCGCCGGGGTTCAGTCGGTGCGGCGGATCAGGAACGGGCCGAGGGCCAGCGCGTCCAGCGGGCTGCGGGCGAAGGTGGCGAGGGCGTCGGAGGGGGTCCACACGACCGGCTCGTCGCGGCCGTTGAACGAGGTGTTGAGCACGACGGCGTGTCCGGTGTGCTCGGCGACCCGGCCCAGCAGCCGGTGGTAGAGCGGGTCGTCCTCGGCGGTGACGGTCTGCGGGCGGGTGGTGCCGTCGACGTGGATGACGGCGGGCATCGCGTCCCGTCCGGCGTCGGGCACCGGGGTGGTGACGATCATGTAGGGCAGCGGTGTGCCGTCGCCGAGCAGCGTGGGGGCCTCCTCCAGCCGCATGCTGGGCGCGAACGGCCGCCACCACTCGCGGTCCTTGACCGTGAGGTTGATGCGGTCGCGTTTGGCCACCGGGAACGGCGCGGTCACGATGGAGCGGTGGCCCAGGGCCCGGGGGCCGCCCTCGCCGCGTCCCTGGTGCCAGCCGACGATCTGGCCCCGGCCGAGCAGTCCGGCCACCGCGTCGGCTACGTCCTCGTGCTCGGTGTGGCGGACGCCCTGCTTGTGCAGCACCCGGCGGACGGCGTCGGCGTCCCACTGCTCGCCCCAGGCGAGGGTGCCGGTCATCGGCGTGATGGTCTCGCCGTGCTGGGCGGCCACCCAGCCGGCCGCGCCGAGGCTGACGCCCTGGTCGCCGGCGAGCGGCTGCACGAACAGGTCGCGCACCTCGGGCAGCCGGGCGAGCTTGCCGTTGAGGGTGGCGTTGAAGCCGACGCCGCCGGCCACCAGCAGGGTGTCCTGGCCGGTCTCGCGCAGCAGCCGGCGGGCCATGGCGACGACCGAGCGCTCCAGGGCCTCCTGGGCGGTGGCCGCGAGGTCCCGGTAGTCGTAGGGGTCGCGTTCGGTGCGCCGGACGTAGCGGCCGCGCTCCCGGTCGTAGGAGCGGCTGGTGCGGTTGGGCGGCAGCGCGCTGGTCTTCTCCAGGTGGGCGAGCCACAGCCGCAGGGTGTCCGACTCCTCGTCGGTGCTGCCGGTGGACAGCAGGGTGCGGGGCACCGGTCCGACGGCGTAGCCGTCGTCGAGGAAGCTGAGGCCGCCGCCGAAGGTCAGGTCGCCGGGGGTGCCGTAGGGGGCGAGGCCCATGGCCTTGCCGGCGGCGTCGGCGCCGAGGCCCGCGTACGCGCAGACGGCGGCGTAGAAGTAGCCGAGGGACCAGCCGGGCGGGACGGACTCCAGGACCTTCAGTTCGCCGCCGACGGCCGAGGCGAGCGTGGCGCTCTCGCACTCGCCCTGGCCGTCGAGGACCAGGACGGCGCCCTGGTCGCGGCCGGAGAAATAGTAGGCGCTGGCCGCGTGGGCGGTGTGGTGCGGGACGAAGACCAGCTCGGGGTCGCGGCCGCGGGGGAAGTACTCGCGGGGGAAGAGGAAGTCCAGGGCCCGCGCGCTGTCGGGGAACCAGTCCAGGCCGCGCCGGGTGAGCAGCGAGGGCATGTCCCAGCCGTGGGCGACGACGTCGATGTCCTCCAGGGCGAGGCCGCCCTCCTGGAGGCAGAAGGCGGCGGCGTGCAGCGGGGCCTCGCCGTAGCCGTGCTTGTGCCGGGTGAAGCGTTCCTCCTCGGCGAACGCCACCACCTTCCCGTCGACCAGGAGGCAGGCGGACCCGTCGTGGCTCGCGCCCGGCCAGCCATTCACACCGAGAATTCGCATGGCAAGTCATTCCCTTCGAACGGGCCGTGGGCCCGGTAATTGACGGACGACGACCGGTGCGCTAGAAATTAGCAGCGATACCGCGCCGAAGAAATAGGCGCCGGACTCTTTCCTTCGCCGAGACCGCACCGGGCGTAAAACCGCCGGTCAGCCCGGTCGACTCTTCACAGTCTCCCGTTTTTCTGCATGCCTCGAAAACCGCTGGACACATTCCGATCTCCACGCGCGAGAAACCAGAAGAAAGGGCACGCCGTGCTTCGTCTGATCATGCATCCGGAAAGCACCGCCGACGTTCCCGACGAGCCGGACGTCCCGGCCGAGGACTTCCACCAGAGCGCCGGCCGGTTCCGGCTGCTGTCGGGGCGCGGCGATCCCGTACGCCTGCTGCGCGCGGGCCGTCCCGGCGGCCGGTGGGCCGCGGCGCTGCTGGAGGACGGCGGTCAGGACGGCTGGTTCATGTGGAAGGGACCGGCCGGACACCCGGACCCCGAAGTGCTGTCCGCCCTGCTCACGGGGGTTTCCCGGCTGGGCCCCGCCACCTTGGTGCTGCTTCCGGAGTGGGACTTCCCCGAGGTGCTTGCGGCAGCCGGGTACCGGCCCGCCCCGCGCTACGCCACCGGACTCGTGCCCACCGGCGGCGGGGACGAGGCGATCCTCGCCCGGATGCGCCCGAGCACCCGCAGCCGGGTGCGCCGGGCGCTGCGCAGCGGTCTGGAATTCGCCGACGACCCCGGCCGGATCGACGAGTTCTACGATTTCTACGTACCGGCGATGATGCGCGCGGACTCACCCGACCTCGCCCCCCTCGATCTGCTGCACGATCTGCTGGAACATCCGTCGGTCCACCTTTTCACCGCGCTGCACGAGGGCCGGGTGGCGGCCGGTTCCATATGCTTCCGGAACCGGAATTCGCTGGAGGCGCGTTTCGTGGCCACGCATCCGGAACACCGCGTCGACGGCTCGATGAACTTCGTGCATTTCGAGACCATCAGGCGGGCGGCGGCCGAGGGTCTTGAGTATTTCGACCTGAGCGGCATATCCACCGGCGAGGTGGACGGGAAGACGGCCGGGATCAACCGGTTCAAGCTCGGGTTCGGCGGCGAGGTCCTGCACTACCCCACCTACGCCCGGTCCGCGGACTGAGAGGAGACGCCCGTGCGACTCGTGATCGACCGGGACGTGCCGGTGCCCATGAGCGACGGCGTGGTGCTGCGGGCGGACGTGTACCGCCCGGACACCTCCCGCCCGCTGCCGGCCCTCCTCCAGCGGACCCCGTACGGCAAGGGGTCCTCGGCGGGGGGCCGCTCCCTGGACTGGCTGCGGCTGGTGGAGGCCGGGTACGGCCTCGTGGTGCAGGACGTGCGCGGCCGGTACGCGTCCGGCGGTGTCTTCCGGCCGTTCGCCGACGACGCCGCGGACGGCCGGGACACCGTCGAGTGGGCCGCGGGCCGGGAGTGGTGCGACGGGACCGTCGGCATGATCGGCCGGTCCTACGAGGGTGCCGCGCAGTGGCACGCGGCGGCCGCCGCGCCGCCCGCGCTGCGGGCCCTCGCCCCGCACGTCGCCGCCGCCGACCCCTACGAGGGCTGGACGTACCTGGGCGGCGCCTTCCAGCTCGGGTTCTGTCTGCACTGGGTGCTCGGCGACCTGCTGCACGGGCAGGTCGAGCGGGCCGGCGGCACCGCCGCGGACGTCCGCGCCGTGGCCGAGGCGCTGGACGGCATCGACGAGCTCTACCGGGCGCCCTGGCGGGCGCTGCCCCTGCTGGACCGGCTCGCTCCCTACTACCGCGAGTGGCTGGAGCACCCCGGCCCCGACGCCCACTGGCGCGGGCTGGCCGCCGCCCCGGACGGGCGACGGCCCCCGGCGCTGGTGGTCGGCGGCTGGTACGACATCTTCCTGCCGGGCACCCTGCGGACGCCGTCGCCCCGGCCGGGCGACCGCCTGCTGATCGGCCCCTGGTCGCACTGCGTGACCGGCGGTGTCTTCCCCGAGCGGCGCTACGGACTCGCCGCCGACGAGGCGGAGTTCGACATGACGGCCGCCCATCTCGCCTTCTTCGACCGGCACCTGAAGGGCGGGACGGAGCAAGCGGGGCCGCCGGTAGAGGTGTTCGCGAGCGGGACGGACCGCTGGACCGCCCCCGCCGGTCCGCCAGGCGCGGACAGCGTCCCGCTCGCGCTGCACCTGGACAGCGACGGCGACGCCCGTACCCGGCACGGCTCCGGCGTCCTGCACCACGCCCCGCCCCGCCGGGAGGTCACGGACGTCTACCGCTACGACCCCCGCGACCCCGTCCCGACCGCCGGCGGAGCCACCTGCATGACCGGCATGCTCGTCGGCGCCGACTGCGGCCCCCTGGACCAGCGCGCGGTGGAGGACCGCCCCGACGTGCTCTGCTACACCGGCCCCCGGCTGGAGGCGCCCCTGACGGTGTCCGGGCAGGTGGTCGCCGAGCTGTACGTCTCCTCGTCCGCGCCGGACACCGACTTCACCGCCAAGCTGGTCGACGTGCATCCGGACGGCCGCGCGGAGATCCTCTGCGACGGCGTCGTCAGGACCGGGCACCGGGCCCGGCTGGACGGGGTGCGTCCGCCGGTCCCGGACACGGTCCACGCGCTGCCGGTGGCGGCGGGGACCGTCGTGCACGTCTTCCGGCCCGGCCACCGGGTCCGGCTGGAGGTCTCCAGCAGCAACTTCCCGCGCTTCGACCCCAATCCGAACACCGGCGGCACCCCGCTGACGCTGGCGGACGCCCCGGTGGCCACGGCCGTCAACCGGGTCCACCACGGGCCGGGCCGGCCGTCGCGGCTGCTGCTCCCGGTCCGTCCCGGCCCGCCGGAGGCTCACGACGCGGCCTGAGGCGAGGGCTCGGGCCTCGGATCGCCGTCGCGCCGGAACACGGTGAGGTCGGCGAGCGGGACGATCCGCCGGCCGGCCCGCAGATGCGCCCGGCGCAGCCGCTCGCGCTGGGCGGCCGTCAGCTCGGTGCAGTGCTGCGGGATCGCGCGCAGCATCCGGGCGCGGGCGGCGGTCGCCGGGTAGCGGTGCCGCACGCCGTAGGGGTCGCGCACCAGGTGGTAGAGGGTGCCGGTGTGGAAGGCCGCCTTCAGCAGGGCGTAGTAGGCGGCGGCCCCGATCCCCTTGTGGCGGGCGCACCCGGCGAGCGTCCGGGACGCCTCGTACAGCCGCCACAGCACGGGCACGGCGGGGGTGGTGAAGACTCCGGTCTCCTGGGCGATGCCCTCGCCGACGCCGTAGCGGAAGTAGCTGCGCATGTTCTGGAGGCCGACCTGGGCGTCGTGGAAGATGCGGGCCTCGGGGACGTGCCGGACGGGGATGCCGGCCAGCTGGAGACGGAAGTCGAACTCCCGGTCCTCGCACCAGTGGATCAGGCCGTCGAAGTGGTAGCCGCCGATGTGCTCGACGATCGCCCGGTCGTAGACGAGCGGCGGGGACAGGGCGCTGACGTACTCGCCCTCGTCGTACTCGCGGACCCGGGCGGTGAGCCGGCTCATCAGGCTGCCGGACTCGCCGTACACCACCTGGCCCTTGACCACCGGGTCGGTGGCGACGGCCGCGGCCATCATGCGGACCACGCCGGGGGCGAAGGTGCAGTCGGAGTCCATCAGCAGCAGATAGCGCCCGCTCGCCGCCTCGGCGCCCGCGTTGTAGGCGGCGCCGAGGTTGCCCGCGTCGGGTATCTCGGTGACGGTCAGCGGCCTCGGGTGCTCGCGCAGCACCCGGCGGATCTCGTCGGTGGCGCCGTTGAGCGCCAGCACGATCTCCACGTCCTCGTCGACCGAGTCGATGCAGTCCAGGATGCGCAGGTCGTCGCGGAGCGCGATGACCACGCTGGTGCTCGCCAGCACCCGTTCGGTGCGCTCCTCGTCCGGGGCGGCCCCGGCGGCGGTCACGCCTGCTCCCCGGTGTTCGCGGCGGCGCCCTGCTCGTCCTTGCGCAGCACGTAGACGTGCGTGGTGTGACCGGGGGCGAAGCCGTCGCCGTCGATGTCGCGGACCCGGACCGTGCGCAGTCCGGCCGTCCGGCCGAGTTCCTCCATGGTGAACGGGTCGACGACGTACTGCACATGGGTCTCGCGCCAGAGCAGGCCGTCCGCCCCGTACAGGGAGAGCACCGACCGGCTGCGGGCGAGCACGGGGTCCCAGCGGTGGGTGCGGTGCAGCCGGACGCCGTCGCGGGTCTCCTCGTGCTCCAGGTTCCGCCAGTCCTCCTGGAGGACCTTGCGGGAGGAGTAGTCGAAGACGAGGTGGCCGCCGGGGCGCAGGGCGGCGGCCGCGTTGCCCAGGCACTCGGCGAGGTCGGCGGCGGTCAGGTAGTTGAGGGCGTCGAAGCCGGAGACCACGAAGTCGTAGGCGTCGGGCTCGGCGGTGAAGCGGGCCATGTCGCCGACGATGCGCAGCTCGGGCGGTATGCCGCCGTGCTCCAGCATGGCCGCCGAGCGGTCAAGCGAGGTGACCTCGCCCTGCGGGACCAGGTCGGCCAGCACCCGGCTGCCCATGCCGGTGCCGGCGCCGAGGTCGAGGATGCGGACGGGGCCGGGGGCGGCCAGCTTGGCCAGTTCGGCCCCGATGCCCAGGCGCCAGGTGTCCTCGGCCATGGCGCCCTCGAACAGTTCGTAGGTGTCGGACCAGTGGTCGTACGCGGTGGTGGTCATCGGCGTTCCCTTGTCGGAGGGTGGAGCGCGGTCAGGGCGTGGGGGCGGGTGCGGCGGGGCGGCCGGTGAGGCGCAGCGGGAGGCGGGACAGCACCCGGGTGGCGAGGGCTTCGGCGGCGGCGGTGTCCGGGCCGCTGGTGATCGCTCCGGCCAGCACGTCGTCACCGCCGCGGTAGGGCGGCAGGACGGTGCCGGGGGCGAGGTCCAGGCCCCAGAAGACGTCGTGGACGCCGGGGGTGCGGGCGAGTTCGGCCAGGTCGCCGACCCATTCGACGGTGCCGCCGTCCGCGGGCAGATAGCGCTGGACGACCGCGCGGTCGCGGGTGGGGCGCAGTTCCTCCTCGGCGAGCGGGCGGCCCAGGGCGAGGCGGACGGCGTTGGGCAGCGGGTCGACGCCGGTGGCCAGCGGCATGATCTCGGTGGCGATGCGGGCGCCGGTCAGCCGGCAGGTGATCTCCAGGAGGTACACCCGCCCGTCGGGGGTGCGCAGGATGTCGGTGTTGACGACGGCGGTGGTCAGCCCGAGCGCGTCGACGCCCCGCTGGACGGTGCGCACCACCTCGGCGCGCTGTGCCTCGTCCAGGACGGAGGGCAGGGTGTCGCCGCCCTCGAAGAAGTGCGGGAAGAAGCGCTCCTTCTCGCCGTACTCGCGGTCGGCGAACCCGGTGACGCGGAGCCTGCCGTCGACGGCGAACCCGGCCACGGTGTGCTCGGTGCCGGTCAGGTACTCCTCCACGACGACCTGTCCGCTCGGGCTCAGGGCGAGGGCCCGCTCGACGGGTTCCCGCGCGGTGCCGAGGGCGTCCAGCTTGGCGACGCCCAGGGAGCCGGTGCGGTCACTGGGCTTGACGACGGCGGGCAGCCCGATCCGGTCCAGCGCGGCGAGGGCGGCGTCGGCGGTGGCGGCGACGGCGAACCGGGGCACGGGCAGCCCGGCCCGGTCCAGGGCGGCGATCCGGCGGTCCTTCAGGGTGCACAGGTCGGCCACCTCGACGGGCACGCCGGGGCAGCCCAGCTCGGCGGCCAGCCGGGCCACGACCGGTGGATTGTCGTGTCCGAGGGTCATGACGCCGGATATTCTCCCCGGCCGCTCCGCGCGAATTACCGACAGGACACCCGAGAAATCGTCGGGGTCCGCCTCCAGATATATGTCGGCGCTTTTCCCGATGCGTTCGGTGATGCGGTCCGAGACGACCAGGACGCGCACTCCCATTTCTTTCACACGGGCGAGCGACCTGTCCATTCCGGAGCCGATCCCGCATATCAGGAGGGTGTCGGTCACCTGGCCACGTACCAGACGCGCCGGGTGTCCTCGCGCACCGGCTCGCGGTCGAGCCCGGCGTACGTGTCCACGCTGGTGAAACCGGCCGCGAGCAGGGCGCCGGTGATCGCGGCCGGGTCGTGGCCGCGCTGCGGATGGGTCTCGTGGACGCGGTGCCAGCCGCCCTCGGGCGTCCGGCGCACGACGGTGACCGTGGTGTCCACCCGGCCGGTCGCGGCGTCGTAGGGGTTCTCCCAGACCTCCAGGATGTCCTCGGTGTTCTGCTCCACGAACACCTGTCCTGCCCAGGCCCGTTCGACGAACCAGACGGGGTGCGCGTCGAGCACGGCGAGGCCGCCGTCCTCGGTGGCGGCCCGCAGGGTGCGGGCGGCGAGCTCCAGGTCGCCCGCGCCGGCCAGGTAGTTGACGGTGTTGTAGGTGCAGGTGACCACGGAGTGGCGCCGGTCGCCGCGGTAGTCGCGCAGGTCGCCGCGGACCAGGTCGACGTCCACCCCGGCCCGGCGGGCGGCCTCGGCGGCGTGCCGCAGCATGTCGGCCGACTGGTCGACGCCGGTGAGCCGGCCGAAGGAGTCGGCCAGCGCGATCAGCAGCGTGCCGGTGCCGCAGCCCAGGTCGAGCAGCGAGCCGCCGCCCGCACGGTAATGGGAAATCAGGTCGGGGAGTTTCTTCGACACTTCCTCCGTGAAATCACTGTACGGTGCCCCGGCATAAATATCGGCATACTCACCGAAGAAATCTTCGCGCGATTCATATTGCGTCACGACCGCCCCATTCAGTAGTCTCGATTTCCGTGCCGGGCGCTTCCAGGCCCGCCATTTCCTTTTCGTTTCCGGAGGGAGAATTCGCATGCGCACCGCGAACGAGGGAAGCCGTCCCGAAGGGCTTCCGCTGCTGTCCGACCAGATAGACCGCCTGGCGATCCAGGAGTGGGTCGAGAAGCATGACCTCGGGGTGGAGGTCCGCATGTTCGGCCGGGGCTTCCGGCTGACCGGCCCCCTCGACACGGACGCCCTGGACTCGGCGCTGACCGCGCTCGTCGCCCGTCACGAGGCACTGCGCGCGGCCTTCCCCGACCGGGGCAGGACCGGGCGGCAGGAGATCCGCGCGGCCCGCCCCTTCACGCCCGAGCGCGTGGACCTGACCGCGCTGCCCGAGGACGAGCGCGCGGACGAGGCGCTGCGCCTGGCCGGTGCCTTCCTGAGCCGGAACCTGGACCTGGACGGCGGCCTGCTCATGAGCGGCGTCGTCTACCGCCTGGGCGAGCGGGACCACCTGCTGGGCCTCGCCGTCGACCATCTGGTGGTGGACGGGCAGTCGTTCGAGATCCTGGTGAACGAGCTGTGGGAGCTGTACGCCGCGGCCGTCGAGGGCCGCGAGGCCAAGCTGCCCGAACAGCGCTTCACCTACGCGGACTTCGTCCGCTGGGAGGCGGAGTGGCTGGGCCGCGACCCGAGCCCCCGGCAGAAGATCGCCCGCTTCGCGGAGCTGCTGGACGGCATCGGCACCAACGCGCCGGTGTACCTGCCCGGGATGCTGCGCGAGACCAACGACCGTTACGCGGTCGGCACGTTCGACGGCTCGCTGCCGCCTCAGACCTGCGCGCTGCTCACCGAGTACTGCCGGTCGGCCCGCACCACCCCGTTCGTGGTGCTGTTCACCGCCTACCTCTGCGCGCTGCACGCCCGCGGCGGGCGCAGCGACCTCGCGGCGCTGATCCCGGTGACCCGGCGCACCGAGGAGCACCTGCTGGACCTGGTGGCCTTCCTCTCCACCTACGCGACGGTCCGGGTGCGGATCAACCCGTCCCTGACCTTCAAGGAGCTGAGCCGCACGGTCCGTTCGGCGGTACTGGAGACGCAGCGGCTGGGCCAGGTGCCGGCCCCCGAGGTGACCTCCTCCCTCGCCCCCAACCACCTGGGCCGGCTGCTGGAACGGCCGTGCACCTTCTTCGACGTGGCCCCCGGCGGCTGGAGCGGCGGGGACCGAGAGGCCGCCGGCCTCTCGGTGGCGCCGACCGAGGTGCCCGGCGACCAGCACCAGATCGAGAGCCTGGAGGTGTTCGCCTCGGTCGACGACAGCGGGGTCGACTTCACGGTGCTCTTCCCGGCGGACGTCTTCGGCGAGGAGAGCGTTCGGGAGCTCGCTCATGAGTTCACCTCCTTGGTGCACAGGTTCCTGACTGCTCCGGACACGGCGATCGGGGACGTGCTGCGGGCGGACTGAGCCGCCCGGCGGGAAGGGACCGGGGGCCGCACGGCCGGCCCCCGGTCCGGCTCGTTCAGGGCCGGGCGCCGGCCATCCGGATCACCTCGAAGGCCTCGCTGTGGCCATGGCCCGCGCTCGTGACGGCCCGGTAGGACGCGAGCCCGCGCACCGCCTCGTCCCAGGCGGCGTGCCGCAGCTGGGAGCGGTAGCAGCGCATGGCCTCGACCTTCAGCTCGATCTGGTCGGTGACGTCCTCGGTGTACTGGGCCTCGCCGAGCGGGGCCCACACCTCGTAGCCGAGGACCAGGGACGGCGGCGGCGCGGGCGGCCCGGCCTCCTCGAAGAAGTCGGACTCCGCCATCCACAGCGACTCCAGGCCGAGCCGGTGCACGGCCCGGTGCTCCACGTCCCCGTCGTCGCGGTGCGGCAGGTACACCCGGTCCGGGCGGACCTCGCGCAGCACCTTGACGACGGCGAGGTGCAGCCGCCGGTCGGCGGCGAAGTCACGGGACGGCTCGTCCAGCGTGATGCACCGCTTGACGCCGAGCACCCGGCAGGCGTCGGTGGTCTCCGCCGCGAACTCCTCGTCCCCGACCTCCCGGTCGGCGAGCCCGCGTTCGCGGCGGATGACGATGACCACCGTGACCTCGGCGCCGGACTGGGCCAGCTTGGCGATGGAGCCGCCGCAGCCGATGACCTCGTCGTCGGGGTGCGGGGCGATCACCAGGACCCGGGTCACCGGCCGGTCCCGCCCGGTGCCCCGTACCCGGCCCAGCGCGCCCACTCCGCCGTGCGCGTCATGCCCTCGTCCAGGGTGGTCCGGGGCGCGGCCAGCAGGCGTGCGGCGAGCGCGGCGTCCACGCGGGCGGGGCTGGCGTACAGCGCCTGCTCCCAGTCGGGCACGGCCCCGCCTGCCGGGGCGCCGGCCGGGGCGGGCAGGCCGCGGATGCCGCGCAGCCGGTCGAAGAACTCGCCCCAGCCGGGCTCGTCGGGCCCGCCCACGAGGAACTTCCGCCCGGCCGCGGCGGGTTCGGCGAGCGCGGCCAGCACGGCGTCCACGACGTCGTCCACGTACACCGCGTTGCAGGCGCCGCCCGCACCGGTCACCGGCAGCTCCTCGAACTCCTCGGCCGGGCGGGTCAGCTGGGCGACGGTCCACTGTCCGCCCCAGGGGCCGTAGACCACGCCGGGCTGGAGCACGACGGTCTCGGGGCCGTCGCCGTGCGCGGCGAGCACCAGCCGCTCGGCGGCGGCCTTCTGCTGCTCGTACTCGCGGTCCTCGGCGTCCTCGCCGAGCGCCGGGGCGCTCTCGTCGAAGCGCGTCAGGCCGGAGGTGTCGTACACGTCGACGGTGCTGAGGTGCACCAGCCGCCCGACGCCGGCGAGTTTGGCCGCGTCGAGCAGGTTCGCGGTCCCCTCGACGGTGGTGCGCCAGCGGTCGTCGACCTCGCCCTGCGACCCGAACGCGCAGTGCACGACCAGGTCGCAGCCCTCCAGGGCCCTGCGCAGGCTCTGCGGGGCGTCCAGGTCGACGGTCCGGAAGGCCAGCCGCTCCTGCGGCAGCACGGAGAGCCGGGCGGCCCGGCCGTAGCCGCGCACCAGGGCACGGACCTCGGCCCCGGTGCCCAGCACCAGCCGCTCCACCACCCGGCCGCCGATGAACCCGCTGGCGCCGGTGACCGCGACGCGCCTGCCCGCGAAGTCGTTCATGCCACGCTCCTCGACGTCGTCCCGGTCAGCCAGGGCTGGGCCAGCGGGCGTCGCGCCGGCCCCGTGTAGCACTGCTCGATCAGCCGGGCGACCCGCAGGCCGTCCTCGGCGGTGGCGTGCGGCGGCACGTCCGCGCCGGAGCACACGTCGGCGAAGTTGCGCAGCTGCTCGACGAAGAGGTCGTCCCATTCGTCCTGGGCCGGCGGCACGGCGCTCACGTCGCCCCGGTGCAGTTCCTCGCCCGAGGCGGTGATCAGGGTGCACTCGCCGGCCGGGAAGTCGGTGCCGACGCTCACCTCGGCGGCGGTACCGGTGACGACGCAGCTGATGCCGAGGGCGCGGACCCGGCTGAACTCCAGCACGGTCTCCACTCCCCCGATGCGCAGGGTGGCGACGGCGTCGGCCTCGACCCCGCCGAGGCTGTCGTCGACGTAGTCGACCACCTCGACGTCCGGGCCGAGCCACCACAGCAGGATGTCGAAGACGTGGGAGGCCGTGTCGGTGAGGACGCCGCCGCCTGCGAGGGTCCGGTCGAACATCGACCAGGAGACCGGCTCCCAGCTGTAGGGGTGGCCCTCGGTCCAGCGGACCCGGGTGACGGTGCCCAGGTCGCCGTTCCTGATCAGCTCCCGCACCCAGGCGTTGGCGGGGAACAGCCGCCGGGGGTGGGCCATCAGCAGGCGGGTGTCCGGGGCGGCGGCCGCGGCGGCGGCGAGGGCCTCGGCGTCCGCTGCGGAGGTCGCCATCGGCTTCTCCAGCAGCACGTGCCTGCCCCGGGCCAGCAGGTCGCCGGCGACGGCGGCGTGCGCGGTGTGCGGTACGGCGACCACGGCGGCGTCGAAGGCGTCGGCGGCCTCCTCCACCGTGCGGGCGATCAGCACGTCCTCGGCGGTGCCGCCCTGGTCCGTGTACCACTTGAGGGCGGCACGGGCCTGCTCGGGGTCCGGGTCGATCAGGGCGGTGAGCCGGATCTGCGGGACGTGCGGCAGCGCGGTCAGGTGACAGGACCGGGCGGCGGCTCCGCAGCCGACGACGGCCAGTCGCAGCGGTGGCATGGGCGACTCCTCGGGTGTGGTCGTTCCTCGGGTGTGCTCGGGGGTGGTGCGGCGGGTCAGGTGGCCGGGTGGAACACCCAGTGGTTGGGCTCCGCGTAGACGCCCTCGCCGTCCGCGGAGACCTCCAGCGGGGCGAGGGCACCCGGTACGAGGTGGCGGGCGGGGCCGGGCAGCGGGTGTCCGGCGATCTCCTCCCAGCGGGCGGCGGGCTGGCTGATCACCAGCGAGCGGTCGCAGGGGGCGAGCAGTTCGGCGCCCAGCGCGGCGTGGGTGGCCAGCCAGGGATCGAACGGTGTGCCGTCCGGCCGCCGCCAGCGGGCGTAGTCGGCCATCGGGACGAGGGGGTACCGGGCCTTGCGGGTGGGGCGGACCGGGATGACGACGCCGCGCAGGCCCGCGGCCCCGGCCTCGTCCCTGGCCCGGGTCAGCAGCCGCTCGGCGAGGCCGCTGCCGCGCAGCCGGGCGCAGACGCTCACCGAGAGCATGCACAGCGCGTCCGGGCGGGCGGCGGGTCCGTCGAAGGCGGAGACCAGCACGTCGTCGGAGCCTCCCGGGAGCCCGTCGACCGTGCCGTCCCAGGGGACCGGCAGGCCGTTGGCGGCGGCCACCAGCCGGCCTTCCTCGTCCAGGACGCAGAGCTGGTGGGCGGGGTAGGTGTCGTAGAGCCGGTGCCAGCGCCAGTTGCCGGGCGACTCCCAGCTCATGAACGCGGGCAGGTTGCCGGTGATCAGCCGGTCGACGGCCGGTTCCAGCTCCGGTGCCCGCTCCAGGCTGGTGACCGTGAGGGCCGGCAGGTCCGCCACGGCCGCCTCAGCCGATCAGGCGGTTGCCGGCGCTCGCCCGCATGGTGCGGGAGCGGCGCAGGTCATGGGTGACGTTGATGCGCTTGAGCCAGCGGTCGGTGCCGTCGTAGCGAGCGGTGAAGGGCACCCGGCCGTGGACCACGCGGTGGTTGTTGACGACCAGGCAGTCGCCCTGCTCCAGAGCGACCTCGCGCAACCCGGAGTCGACGACCTCGATCAGCCTGTCGAGGGCGCGGCGGGCCTCCGGGTCGTCCTCGGGGACCTCCATGAAGTACGGGTCGAGGCGCAGGTACGGCTCCTGGCGCGGGCCGAACAGGGCGGCCACCGGGCGGCGTTCGTGGATCAGCTGCTCGATGGTGGCGAACCGCTCGGCGTCGCCGTCGGAGCGGGCGGAGTTGTTCTTGGGCAGGTGCGACTCGTCGGGGGCGATGTGGAAGCGCTCCTCGAACAGCACCTCCAGGTCGTCGTCGGACAGCGCTCCGCCGGCGTACGAGCCCACGGTGGTGGCGACCTTGTCGGGGTTGCGCAGGGAGGCCAGCACCAGGTAGTCGCCGCGGTGCGGGTGGAAGGCGTCCTCGGTGTGCCAGGTCAGCAGCTCCTTGCTGCCGAGGCCGAGCTGGTCGTTCTCGTGGCTGCGGACGGGGAAGATGTCGTGCACCAGCCGGCCGTCCTGCTGGGTGGTCCAGCCGAACGGCTCGCCGAGCAGCGCCGCGTACAGCAGGACGAGCACCTCTTCGGGGAACTCCCGGTTGCGGCGCGGGCGGCCCCGCCAGTGCTCCGGGGTGGGGCCGATGCGGTCCTGGTCGAAGAGGTGCCCGCTGACCACGCAGTAGCCGGTGGGCTCGTCGATGGCGAAGGTGCGCAGGAAGCGCTGGGTGCGCACCGGGAGGTCCGCGGCGATCCGGGGCAGGTCGAGCAGGAGGGCCGGGTCGTCGTCGCCGGTGTAGCGCTCCGCGGCGCGGATCGTGAGCTCGGCCGTCCGCCGGGCCTCGTCCGGGGTCAGCAGCAGGACGTGATCCTCGGAAGGTGTGTCCATGACAGTTCAGTCCTTACGTACGGCCGGTGGAAACGGTGCCGGCACCGCACGGGGGCGGGTGGGTGCCGAGGAGAGCCACTCGGCGAGCCGGCGGGGTGTCGGATGGTCGAAGACGGTCGTGGCCCGCAGTCCGACGGTCCCGGGGAAGTCGGCGCGGAGTTCGGTGACCAGGCGCATGGCGAGGATCGACTGGCCGCCACTGGCGAAGAAGTCGGCGTCGGGCTCCAGGCCGGGGTCGGCCAGCAGCGCCCGGAAGTGCCGCAGTACGGCGTCGAGCGTCTCCGGCCCGCCGGGGTCCGTGCCGGGGACGCCGGCGCCACCGTCCGGCAGGCCGGCCGTGAGGTCCGGGTCGGCGGTCGCGACCGCCCCGGCCGTGGCGGTCCCCTCGGCGGCAGTCGTCGCCTGCGCGGTCAGGAGGGTCGCGGCGAGCGCGCGGCGGTCCACCTTGCCGTGGTCGTTCTTCGGCAGGGCCCCGGTCCAGAACAGCTGCTGGGGCGCGGCCCAGCCGGGCAGTTCGGCGGTGACCCTGGCGAGCAGCCGGGCGCGCTGCCCGGCGGTGACCGGCAGCACGCCGTCCGCCGGTGCGGCCGGGGCCGCCGGGACCAGACAGGCCAGCAGGGAACTGCGGGTCCGGGCGTCCAGCAGGACGACGGCCTGGGCGACCGCGGGGTCGGCGGTCAGCAGCCGTTCCACCGAGGCGGGTTCGAGCCGGTGACCACGGATCTTGAGCTGGTCGTCCGCCCGGCCGTGGAACTCCACGGCGCCGTCGGGCAGGATCCGCCCGAGGTCGCCGGTGGCGTACAGCCGCCCGCCGCCCGGCTCCGGGCCGGTCACGAACCGCCGGGCGGTCTGCTCCGGATCGCCGAGGTAGCCGGGGGCCAGTGACGGCCCGCCGATGTGGATCTCCCCGACGGTGCCGGGCGGTACCGGCCGCCGGGCGGGGTCGCGCACGGTGACCTCGGCGTTGGCGAGGGGGGTGCCGATCGGCACCTCGGGGGCGTCGTCCGGCAGCGGCCCCTCGTACATGGTGGAGGTGACCGTGCACTCCGTCAGCCCGTAGACGTGCACGAGCCGGGCGCGCCCGGCGCGCTCCCAGCGCCGCCAGTCGTCGGGGTCCATGCGTTCGCCGCCGACCAGCACCCTGCGCAGCGGGGCGGGGGTGTTCTCGCCCCGGACGTCGAGCCAGTGCGCGTACTCGCGCCAGTACTGGGTGGACAGTTCCACGGTGGTCACGCCGAGGGCGTCGAGCATGCCGTGCAGTTCCTCCGGGTCCGGTACGCCGGTGCCGGGCCGGCAGACGACGGTCCCGCCGCGCGCGAGGACGGGGAACACCTCCTCCACGACCACGTCGAAGCCGAGGGAGGCCAGTTGGAGCCACCGGTCCTCTGGGCCGAGTCCCAGCCGGGCGGCGGCGGCCAGCGCGAAGCCGTGCAGCGCCTCCCGCCCGATGCCGACGGCCTTCGGCTCACCGGTGGACCCGGAGGTGAACATGGCGTACGCGGGCCGGTCGGACATCACTCCGCCGCCCCGGACCGTGGAGGGCGGGCCGGCGGCCGGAGCGCCGTCTTCGTCGGGGGTGGACGCCGACTCGGGTGCCGTGCCGTCCAGTTGTGGGCCCAGATCGACCCAGGGCGGGGTGGCACTCCCGTGGGGCGCGGAGCCGCGGCCGGCGAGCAGGACCGCGTCGACGCGGGCGCAGCGGGCGGCGCGGGCGGCGTCGGGAAGGCCCTCCTCCAGGACGGCGAAGGCGGCGCCCGCGGCCAGCGTCCCCAGCATGGCCACGACGGCGTCCATCGGGGCCAGCCCGTGGAGCACCACGTACCGGCCGGGTCCGGCCCCGGCGGCGGTCAGCCGGCCGGCCACGGCTCGTGCGGCCGCGTCGACCTGACGGTACGTCAGGGTGCGTTGTCCGTCGGTCAGCGCGGGGCGGCCGCCGTGCGCGGCCCGCACCTCGCGCCAGAGCCGGGACAGGGCGTCGGCCCCGCCCGCCGTGCCGGAGGCCGCCATCACCGGCCGCCCCGGGCGTGCAGGAACGCGGAGAGCGTGTCCAGGCCGTCGGTGAACTCGCCTTGGTCACCGCCGAATCCCAGCCGTACGGCGCCCTCGCGGCCGAAGGCGGTGCCCGGGACCAGCAAGGTGCCGTACTCCTCCAGGAGTTCGACGCAGAACCGCTCGGAGTCGGTGACACCGGGCAGCTCCAGCAGACAGCAGACCCCTCCGCCCGGCGGCGTCCAGGCGACCAGGCCCTGGTGGTCGGCGACCCACTTCTCCAGCACGGCCAGATTGGCGCGGGCCTCGGCCCGGCGGGGGGCGATCAGCGCGTCCGCGGAGCGCATCGCGGCGGTGGCCACCGCCTCCACCAGCGGCGAGAGGAAGAGGGTGGTGCGGTCGCGCACGGTGAAGCTGCGTTCGATCAGCTCCTCGGGCGCCGCGCACCACCCGACGCGCAGACCGGGCAGGCCGAACGCCTTGGAGAAGGTGCCGTAGCTGACGGTCAGCGGATGGCGGGTGCCGGGGTCGGGCAGCGGCGGCCCGTCCCAGCTCATCTCGGCCGTCGCCGCGTCCCAGACCAGGACCGCGCCGATCTGCTCGACCCGGTCGAGCAGCCTGCGGTACGCGGTGTCGGTGAGGGTGACGCCCGTCGGGTTGTGCGGGAAGTTGACGATCACGGCCCGGGTGTCCGCGGGGATCGCCCGCTCCAGGGCCCGCGGGTCGGTGTCGGCGGCGGTGAACGCGTCCAGCGGCACGGGGTGCAGGACACAGCCGGCCGCCCGCGGGTAGTGGGCGAGCGAGTGGTAGAGCATGTCCGGCAGCACCACCCGGTCACCGGGCCCGAGCAGCGACTCCAGCGTCAGGGCGATCGCCTCGCTGGAGCCGTGGGTGACCATGACGCGGTCGGCTCCGCCGGGCAGGTAGCGGTCGGCGATGGCCCGGCGCAGCTCGGGCGAGCCCTGCGAGGTGCTGTCGTCGACGAGGACGCCGTCGAGGTCGGTCGCCTGGAGTCCGGTCAGCCGACGCAGTTCGGCGTAGGTGTAGGGGTGCACTCCGCTGGAGCTGATGTCCCGCTCGGCCCGGTCGAGCCTGCGCCGGTACCACTCCTCCAGTACCGGAGGCTCCGCAGGGCGCGATGCGTTGAATTCAATTCGAGTCCGTGACACGAAGAAAACCTCATGGGATAAGGGCTCGTGGAAATCGGTGAACGGCGAGTCCGGGCAGCTGCAATGCGCCTCGGATCGGCGGGGGGTAAATCGGTGGCGACTGCCCCAATTACATCAACAAGTACGTGGCAGTCACAAGTAACGCGAGTACGTGACAGGGCCGCCCCCTGCCCCCGGCCATCGGCACCCACCGGCCAAGGCACCCGTTCCAGCACGTGGTTGCGGTGTTCTCGGCAGTCCGGCGGGCCTCCCGGACCGGCGGCGGCCGCCCGGCCCGCCCGGGGCCGGCCGCTTTCGCGCTCCTCGCACCGACGCACTAGTGACCTGTCGAGTTTCCCATGGCACTATTACCGCCATGCGCCCAAAAATTCCGGCCGACAGCATTCTGCGGCTGGGCGATTTCCGTCAGATCTTTCTCGCGGACAGCATCAGTCAATTCGGCACGCAGATCCTGACGCTGGCCCTGCCGCTGGTGGCGGTGGTCAGTCTGGACGCCTCCCCGCTGGAGGTGGGGGCCCTGTCGGCCGCCGAGTCGCTGCCCTACCTGCTGGCGAGCGTCCCGGCCGGCGTGTGGGCGGACCGGGTGCGCAAGCGCCCGCTGCTGCTGGCCACGGACGTCGCCCGTGCCGCACTGCTGCTGTGGATCCCGATCGCCTGGTGGACCGGCCTGCTCACGGCCGCCCAACTGATAGGCGTGGCCTTCGTGTTCGGCCTGCTCACCGTCTTCTTCGAGGTGGGGTACGCGAGTTACGTACCCTCGCTGGTGCCCCGGGAGCGGCTGATCGACGCGAACACCCGGCTCCAGGTGGTCCAGTCGGTGGCGCAGGCCGCCGGGCCGGGGCTCGGCGGCGCCCTGGTGCAGGCGCTGGCGGCGCCGGTGGCCGTCCTGGTGTCGGTCGGCGGCTATCTGTGGTCGGCGGTCTGCGTGCTGCTGGTACGGGGGCGGGAGCCGCTGCCCGGTCGCGCCGACGGGGAGCCCGTCTCGTGGCGGAAGGACGCCGCCGAGGGACTGCGCGCGGTCCTGGGCGACGTCCTGTTGCGGCGCACCTCCCTCAGCACCGCCTGCTTCAACCTCTTCTGGGCCGTGGGCACTCCGATGATCCCGGTCCTGCTCGCCCGTGACCTGGGCCTGAGCGCGGGCGCCATCGGCCTGCTGCTGACCTTCGAGGGCATCGGCGGCCTGCTCGGCGGGGTGCTGGCGGCCAGGGCGGCGCGCCGGCTGGGACACGGGCCGGCGATCTGGACGGCCACCCTGGTGGCGGGCGCGGGCTTCACGATGGTGCCGCTGGTGGACACCGGGTGGCGGCTCTCCCTGGTCAGCGTGGGCCTGTTCGTCTCCTCGGCGGGCATGGTCGTCTACAACGTCATCGTCGTCACCTTCCGCCAGTCCATCACCCCGGACCGGCTGCTCGGCAGGGTCAGCGCCTTCAACCGGCTGCTGGTGTGGAGCACCCTGCCGCTGGGCGCGGTCCTCGGCGGACTCCTCGGCCAGCTCCTGGGCGCCCGGACCACCTTGTGGATCGCGGGCCTCGCGACGACCCTGTCGTTCCTGTGGATCTACTGCTCGCCGCTGCGCACCCTGCGCGACATCCCCGAGGACTACGTCCTGGGCGGCTCGCTGACCGGCACCGCGCCGCGGGACGCGGACGGCTCCGGCGCGAGCACGTCCGTCCCGGTCTCCGGTGGCGCGGGCGACGACCGGACGGCCTCCGCGTGACGGCCGCCGACCCGCGCGAGGTGCTCGCCGCCGCCCTGGAGTCGGCCGCCTCCCGCGGACTGTCGCTGCGCCCGGGAACGGCGGTCCTCAACGACGCGGGCTGGGACTTCCGGGTGGTCGAGGTCGAGGACACCGAGGGCGCGGACTGGATCCTGCGGCTGCCCCGCCGCAGCCGCAGCGCCGACCGGATCGCCGTGGAGGCGGCCGTCCTCGCGGCGGTCGGGCCCGCGCTGCCGGTGGCCGTGCCGCGCTGGGAGCACGCCGACCGCGCGTTCATCGCCTACCGCCGGCTCGCGGGTGCCCCCGCCGGGTTCGAGGACCCGGCCGCCCTGCGCTACGAGTGGCACCCCGCGGCGGGCGGCGGGCGGCCCGGCACCGGGTACGTGACCTCGCTCGCGGCGACCCTCGCCGCCCTGCACCGGGTGCCCGTGGAGGAGGCCGTGGACGCGGGCGTCCCGCCGCGCGAACCGGGCCTGGTGCGGGAGGACCTGGCCCGGACGCTCACGGACGCCCGGACCGCGGTGCCGCTTCCCGAACGCTGGTACGCGCACTGGCGGTCCTGGCTGGACGACGACCGGCACTGGACCCACCGGGCCCGGCTCACGCACGGCGACATGCATCCGGGGCACACCCTCGTCGGCCCCGGCTCGGACGCGGTGACCGGGGTCCTGGACTGGACGAACGCCGCCTTCGACGATCCGGCGGCGGACTTCGTCGACCCGTACCTGGCGGGCGGCCGCCCGTTGCTCGACCGGCTGCTGTCGGCGTACCGGCGCGGCGGCGGCACCGTCCAGCCGGGCCTGCGCGAACGTGTCCTGCTGCGGGCGTCGTTCCGCTGGGCCCACGTGGGGCTGCTGGGCGTGCGGACCGGCCGTCCGGCGTTCACCGCCGTGGCCGGGGAACGGCTCGCCGCGCCGCCCCCGGACTCCGGCACCCCGCCGGACCCGGCGATCCACCCCGCCCCGGACACCCCCGCCCTGCCCTGACCGCCCTGTACCCCGGTTCCACCCGACCGAGAAGGAGAACGACGCGATGACCCCGACGGACGACGTGCACGCCCAGGCCCTGAAGCTGGCCCGCACCTACCTTGGCCAGGAGGACCTGGACGGCGGCTGGTTCGAACTCGGCGGATCCTCACTGGACGCGGCCCGCCTGGTCAGCTCCCTGGAGCACGACCACGGCTGGGAGATCGCCCTCCAGGACCTGCTGACCGCCCCGTCGGTCGCCGGCCTGCTCACCGCCCCGGCCGCGGCCGGCGCCCCCGAGGCCCCCGCCGCCCCGTCGCCCGCGCCGGTCGCCGCGGCGACCGGCGGCGCGTCCACGGGCGGCGCGGACGTCCTGTGGCCGGCGCTGGCGCGGCTGTCCGCGAGCGAGCGGCTGGCGCTGGCCCACCGGCTGCTCGGGGACGTGCTGCGCGAGTCCGGCGAGCCGCGCTGAGCGGTACGGCCCCGGTCAGGGCGCGCCGGTGAGGAACTCCAGCAGCGCGCCGTTCACCTCCGCGGGCCGTTCCAGGTACCCGTAGTGCCCGCAGTCCGCGATCTCGGCGTAGCGCGCCGAGGGCAGGGCCGCGGCGACCTCGCGGCACAGCCACGGGGGCACGATCAGGTCGTGCTCGAAGCCGAGCACGAGGACCGGGACGGCCACCCGGCCGAGCGCGGCGAGCCGGTCCGCCGGCTCGCCGTCGGCCGGGACCGGCACCGGAGCCGTCCCGGCGCGCTCGGCCGCCTCGAACAGGTCGAGCCAGTCGAGCAGTTCGTCCTCGCGCCGCCAGGTGGCGGGCGACAGGTTGAGTACCGCGCGCTGCCATGCCGCGTAGCGCGGCGGCAGCCGTACCCCGGCGGCCGCCAGCTCCCGTTCGGCGTCGGCCATCGCCCTGCCGGACGGGTCGCCGCGGCCACGCGTGGCCATCAGCACCGCCCCGGTCACCAGGCCGGGGCGGGCGAGCAGCAGCTCCTGCACCACCTCGGCCCCGGACGAGACACCGACGGCCCGGCATCGGTCGAGGTCCAACTCCGCGAGGACATCGAGCAGTTCGACGGCGACCGCGCGCGGATCCGGCGCCGCCCGCGCACTCGGGAGCGGCCTCCGGTCGAAGGTGAGCACCCGGAATCCGGCCGCGCGCAGCGCGGGCACCTGGTGCAGGTCCCAGACCCGCCCGGAGGCCCCGCCGCCCGCCACGAGCAGCACGGCGTCCCCCTCGCCCTCGTCCCGTACGTCGAACTCGGCGCCCGCCACCCGCACTGTGCGCACGTGCCCTCCTCGCAGTCGCTCCCGGCGCGGGACGCCCGGAGCGGCCCGCCGCACGGCGGCCATGCTAGGGCCGCCCAGGTCAGCGGTCGGGTGACGAGGTCCGCATGGATCACCGCTTCGCACGTTTGTCCCATTTTGCTCAGTCCTCCTCTTCTTGCACGACAGCTTGATGACCCGCCCGCACACCCCGCTGGACCCCGCTCCCGGGCAAGGATTTCCTCCCGGAGGGCCTGGCCCGGCGGGTACGGCTCTCCGGGCATCGCTCGGGATCCCCTCTCCCGACCCGCCCGCACCGGACCGTGCACCACCCCTGCGCGGTCCGGGGATTTCGGAGTCGGCTACCCGCCTCACGACCAGGAGGGCTGCAAGCGAATGGACCACGCTGTCACCGCCCCGGCCGCGCCACTGAGCCGACGGGAGCGACAGGTGCTGGTGCACATGGCGGACGGGCTGACGTACGACGCGATAGCCCAGCGCATGGCACTGAGCCGCCACACCGTGGACACCTACATCCGCCGCATCCGGGCGAAGACCGGCGCGCGCAACCGCATGCAGTTGCTGCTGTGTGCCCTGCCCCTGATGGCAGGCTCGCTCACCGCGGAATCCGAGCCGGCCCGCCGCGACTGAACAGCGCACGAAGCACGACGAACGGGCAACGAAGCACAAGTACAGGAGATTTGCTGATGAAGCGTCTGATCTGCGCACGGCGCGTCCGGTTCTGTGCGGCGGTCACCGCCCTGGTGGCATTCGGATTCGTGGGGGTCGCCCAGCACACGACGCCCGCGCGGGCGTCGTCCGTGACGACGGCCGACTGCCTGCCGCAGTTCCGCTGCGACGACACGTCCTGGGGCGGCTGAGCCCCGCAGGAACAGCACACCGGCCCGGTCACGCCGCGGACTCCCCCGCCGCGGCGCGACCGGGCCTTCGCCGTTTCCGGACCGGCCACGGACGGACCGGCCGCGGACACCGCGGACGGCCGTGTCCGCCACCGCCCGCATCCGGGGCCGCTCGCCACATGACCTTCGCTGCCACAAGGTCGATACTGAGGGACGGAACGCCCGCCCCGTCGTCAGAGAGCCGGTCACGAGGACTGATGGATCATCAGCCAGGTCAGCAATGGGTCAGCGTCAAGGCCGCCCAAGCCCGCCTTCCAGCGCCCGCGACCGTCAGGGTCAGCAACCTGCCGTATCCGGCTTGAGCGGGAAAAATGCCAGTCAGGGACCTAACTGTTAGCCTGTGAGGGAGAGAGCCGTGAAGATGTTGATCAACGTTCCGGAAACCGTGGTGGCGGATGCGCTGCGGGGCATGGCGGCCGCCCATCCGGAGCTCACCGTCGACGTCGAGAACCGGGTGATCGTACGGCGGGACGCGCCCGTGGCCGGGCAGGTCGCACTCGTTTCGGGCGGCGGTTCCGGGCACGAGCCGCTGCACGGCGGATTCGTGGGCCCCGGCATGCTGTCGGCGGCGTGCCCCGGTGAGGTGTTCACCTCTCCCGTCCCGGACCAGATGGCCCGTGCCGCCGCGGCCGTGGACAGCGGCGCCGGCGTCCTGTTCATCGTGAAGAACTACACGGGCGACGTGCTGAACTTCGACATGGCCGCCGAACTCGCCGAGGACGAGGGCATCCAGGTCGGCAAGGTGCTGGTCAACGACGACGTGGCCGTCACCGACAGCCTGTACACCGCCGGCCGACGTGGCACCGGTGCCACCCTGTTCGTGGAGAAGATCGCCGGCGCGGCCGCGGCGGAGGGCCGGCCGCTGGAGCGGGTGGAGGCCATCGGCCGCCAGGTGAACGAGAACTCCCGCAGCTTCGGCGTGGCGCTCAGCGCCTGCACCACCCCGGCCAAGGGCACCCCGACCTTCGATCTCCCGCCGGGCGAGCTGGAGTTGGGCATCGGCATCCACGGCGAGCCGGGCCGGGAACGACGGCCCATGATGACGTCCGGCGAGATCGCCGAGTTCGCGGTCGACGCCGTCCTTGAGGACATGCCGCCGCGCAACCCGGTGCTCGTCCTGGTCAACGGCATGGGCGCGACCCCGCTCCTGGAGCTGTACGGCTTCAACGCCGAGGTCCAGCGCGTGCTCGCCGAGCGCGGCGTCACCGTCGCCCGCACCCTGGTCGGCAACTACGTCACCTCCCTGGACATGGCCGGCGCCTCGGTCACCCTCTGCCAGGTCGACGAGGAACTGCTGCGGCTGTGGGACGCCCCGGTCAAGACGCCGGCCCTGCGCTGGGGCATGTGAGCGAGACCGCAGCCACCCGCGCCCGTACCGCACAGCAAGGAGACCCCGTGCTAGACGCCGACTTCTTCCGCCGCTGGATGGCGGCGACCGCTTCCTCCGTGGACCGCGAGGCGGAGCGGCTCACCGCCCTCGACTCCCCCATCGGGGACGCCGACCACGGCAGCAACCTCCAGCGCGGTTTCAAGGCGGTGGTGGCCACGCTGGAGAAGGACGCCCCCGACACTCCGGGCGCCGTACTGAGACTCGCCGGGAGCCGGCTGATATCCACGGTCGGCGGCGCGTCGGGGCCGCTGTACGGCACGCTGCTGCGCAGCACCGGCAAGGCGCTCGGCGACGCGGCCGAGGTCAGCGAGGCCGAGTTCGCCCAGGCGCTGCGGGCCGGCGTGGACAAGGTCATGGCGCTCGGCGGAGCGGCGCCCGGCGACAAGACCATGATCGACGCCCTGGTTCCCGCGGTGGACGCGCTCGGCGACGGTTTCGCCGCGGCGCGGGCCGCCGCCGAGGAGGGCGCCCTGGCGACCACCCCGCTGCAGGCCCGCAAGGGCCGGGCCAGCTACCTCGGGGAGCGCAGCATCGGTCACCAGGATCCCGGCGCCACCTCGTCGGCGCTGCTCGTCGCGGGACTGGAGGAGGCAGCCGGTGAGTGACGACAAGCTGGTCGGAATCGTGCTGGTGTCGCACAGCGCGGAGGTCGCGGCCTCCGTCGCGGACCTGGCCAGGGGCCTGGCGGGCGGCGGCACGGCGGTACCGCTCGCCGCGGCCGGCGGCACCGAGGGCGGCGGGCTCGGCACCAGCGCCGAACTGATCGCGGGGGCCGCCGCGTCCGTGGACCGCGGCGCGGGCGTCGCCGTTCTCACCGACCTCGGCAGCGCGGTGCTCACGGTGAAGGCGCTGCTCGCCGAGGGCGACGAACTCCCCGAGGGTACGCGCCTGGTGGACGCCCCGTTCGTCGAGGGCGCGGTCGCCGCGGTCGTGACGGCGGCCACCGGAGCGGACCTGGACGCGGTGACGGCGGCGGCCGCGGACGCGTACTCCTACCGGAAGGTCTGAACATCCCGGCGCCGGCCGGGCGGTGCGACCGACTCCCGACCGCACCGCCGGGCCGGCCCACCACCGCTGCCGCCGGGCGTCAGTACGCGTTTCGCGCCGGGAATTCGCCTTCCTCCACCGGGAGTCGGCGGCCACCGAACCCAGGGACCGCGTCCCAGGCCGAACCCAGCTCCATGCCCCGAGCGAAGCTCCGCACGGCATCGCGCAGCGCCAGCGCGGTCCTCCCGGCAGCGGCCCCGCGGACGTGTGCGGCCGGGTCCGGCCTTCCGCTGTGATCGCTGTCCATTCTCATACCTCGTCCTCACACAGACCGGGCCGGGCGCAGAACCGCATGACCGTTCGCCAGTCTGGACGTGATATCGGCCGGGTTGCGTCACTCGTCACCCGAGTCTGTGCCTGCCGGGCATGAATCACGGTCGAAGAGGCAGCCGTCGGCGCCGTCCGCATCGGAGTCCCGACGCACCCGGTCCGCTGATGTGCCGGTCGCCGACAACCCCTGTGGGCAGGGAGAACTGCCCGAAAGGACAGTGAAAACCCGCATTCATGGGACACACGCCCCCACATGCCTCGCCCCGCGTACACGCGGTGAACGCCGTCCGTGAAAGGCGGACGCGGAGGCGTGAGAGTCTTGGCGGGCCCCGCTCGACCTGGAGACCCGACACGCATTCCCTGGCCTTCCGCGCAGGGATGCCCCCGGGTGCAGGAGAGTTGACGGCATCCCCCCACGAAAGGCGATTTCCATGGCACTTGCGTTGCTGCAACGATGGCGCCCGAGGAACGGCGGTGGAGCAGCGGAGAGTTTCTCGTTGCCCCTTCCGCCCGGCGCGGGCGGCATTCTGCGTGAGGTGCTCGATCCGGCCGGTTCGCCCGTCGCGGCGGCGGACGTCACCGTCACCGCCCTCGACACCCATCGTGTGGCGGCCCGTGGAACGACCGACCCGTTCGGCTTCTTCCTCGCGACCCTGCCTCCAGGCCGGTACAGCCTGCAGATCTCCGCGGACGGCCTGCGGCACCACGCCGAGACCCTCGACGTACAGGCGGGAGCGGCGGCCGGTGAGCGCGTCTGGCTGCACACGGCCGAGGCCCGCCAACTGCCCACTCCCGGAACCTGGCTGTTCGATCCGCCGCACACGGCGATACGTTTCATCGCCAAGCATGTCGGCATGGGTCACGTCCACGGCCGCTTCGAACGCTTCGAGGGCGGCATCCGGATCGCCGACGACATGACCCGGTCCAGTGTCCACGTCCGTATCGACGCGGCGAGCATCAACACCGGCAACAACACGAGGGACGACCATCTGCGGTCGTCGGACTTCCTGTGGGTCGACGAATTCCCGTACATCGACTTCACCAGCAGCCGTTTCGCGTTCCGCGGCGGAAGCAAATGGGTTGTCCAGGGTTCCCTGACGATGCACGGGGTGAGCCGCTCGATGTCCTTGGACACCACCTATCTGGGAACCGTCAACGGCGGCTACGCGCAGGAACTGCGGTGCGCCGCGCTGGCGAAGGGGGAACTGCACCGCGAGGACTACACCCTGAACTGGCGGTCGATGCTCGCCCGCGGAATCGCGGTGGTGGGTCCCACCGTGCAGCTGGAACTCGACGTCCAGGCCATGCACCGCACCGACGGCACGCCCACTCCGCCCGACTAGGGGCTGTCCCGCAGCCCCTCCGCCACGACCGTGAGGGCCGCGCGCAAGGTCGCCGCGAGTTCGGCCTCCGCCGTGGCCGGGTCCGTCGTCTCCTCGGTGACGCGCCAGGCGTAGTGCTCCACGGCCGCGCGCAGCGCCGCGTTGAACATGGCGGCCTGGATGGTGGGCCGCAGGTCCTCGGCGGGCAGTCCGGCGCGCTCGGCGAGGGCGCGGGCGAAGGCGGGTTCGGCCTCGTCGTAGGTCTGCAGCCATTCCGCGCGCAGGCCCGGTTCGGTGCGGGTCAGCCGCACCAGGGCGCCGATGGTGGTGCGGTCGGGGCCCCGGACCAGCCGGCTGTCGGTCGGCACGGCGGCCTCGAAGGCCTCCTCCAGCGGGCGGCCCGGCCGCCAGGCCCGCAGGCAGTCGGCGACGACCTCGATGCCGGCCGCGAACAGCGGCCGTACGCAGGCCTCCTTGCCAGGGAAGTAGCGCCACACCGTGCGCGCCGACACCCCGACGGCCCGGCCGATCTGCTCGCCCGTGGTCGCCGCCACCCCTTGCGCGACGAACAGGTCCACCGCGGCACGGGCGATCTCCAGTCTGGTCTCGGCCTTGCGCTGCTCCGTCAGGGGCGGCCGTCCCGTGCGTGAGGCTGCTGCGGTCATCTGGTCCTCCCGTGCCGCTGAGTGCTGCACGGAATTCTCCTGGAAGCCCGGGGCACTTCCCGCCACGACTCCATGCCGCTCGAAGACGTCGAGTCGCGGGGTGTGACCGCGCCCGGACACCGGACGCCTCGGCCCCACCTGACGGGAGCCCGCATGGCCGGCCGCGATCGTCTTCCCGGCCTCGGACACGGCCCGCGCCGTGAGCGGCGCGGTCCTGCCGGCGGACAACGGCTGGGCGGCCGTCCGACCCCGGCGAGGCCCGCGCCCCCGACGGCGCGGCCGGTCAGCCGCCCGCGGTGAACAGCGCGGCCAGGCGCTCCCCCTCCGACTCCGCCGCGTCCTGGTCCTCGATGGGCTTGACCACGGTGTCCTTGAAGACGATGTAGGTGACGCCGGACGGCACCCCGCCGACGCGCGGGTCGGGGTTCACGCCCAGCCCCTTCGCCGTGGCGTACGAGGCCTCGCCGATGATGTCGGCCGGTCCGGTGTCGCCGACGACGGCGTACTGCACCCGGTCCTTGTAGATCACCGCGGCGACCGCGCCGCCCCGGATGCCGGACGCCCGGTAGTCCCAGCGGCTGCTGGGCCCCGGCACGACGACGTAGGGCAGCTTCTCGGCATTGAGGTGGCGGCCGTCGGACTGCTGGAAGGCGGTGGCGGCGGAGAACGCCGGGTCGGCGGCGCGGTTGCAGTGGGCGGTGACCTGGCCGTCGCAGTCGATGTCGAGGTCGGCCTCCCAGAAGACGGCCTGGTCGGTGCCGCACACGGGGACGGTGGCGGCGGTTCCGGCGTCGCTGCGGTAGCGGCCCTTGGAGATCTGTGCACAGTCCCGTACCCGGGCCAGCAGGTCGGTGGCGGCGATCCGGTGCCGTGCTCCGGGGGCGGTGAGCGAGGCGGCGGGGGTGGGCAGGGTGGTCGGGGCGAGCAGGGCGGCGCCGGCGGTGGCCAGCGTCAGCGTCTGGAGACGCACGATGAGGGACCCTCTCCGTGGGGGACATGGAGTCAACCGGTCCAATGTGGTGGGGGCGGGGCGGCCGGGCCAGGAAGAGGGGGCCCTACAGGGCCGATCGGAGCAACGAACTGACACCCCGTGAGATTCCGTCAGGGGCCGGGGCGGCGGGCCGGTGCCGGCCGGCCGCCCCGGCCGCCCGCGTCGGCGCGGGATCAGCGACGACAGCGTTCCGCGCCACGGGCGCGAACTGCCCCTGTGACTCGGGCAGTTCGGCCGTAGAGCCCTCAGCATACGTAACTCTCCCCCGCTGTCGGCAATACGGCCCTCTTGATGTCCGCATCCAGGCGGGTCATATTGGTCCGGACCTTTGTCGTGCTGCCGTCACCGGGAGGCGGAACCGTGCGCCGAGTTGTCGTCCTGGTCTGCGCACTGCTGTTCCTCACGTCCTGCGGCTGGGGCGGGACCGCCGACGGCGACAGCGGCCGGCTGCCCGGCGCCCCGACCGGGGTCACCGCGGCGGCGGGGAGCGCGACGAGCGTGCACGTGATGTGGAACGCGTTGCCGGCCGGCTCCGGGATCCGCGGCTACGAGGTGTACCGCGGCACCACGAAGGTCGCCGACGTGCCGGACTCGGAGCACATGGTGGACGTCACCAGGCTCAGGCCGTCCACCGGGTACGCGTTCACGGTCCGGGCGCGGGGCGAGGACGGCAGCCTCGGCCCGCGCAGCCGTGCGGTGCGGGCGACGACGCCGGCGATGACCGCGGCGGACCGCTCGGCCCCGACCCGGCCGGGGCACCCGCGCGGCCGGGCGGTGGGCAGCCGTGCGGTGCAGCTGTCCTGGGACGCGGCGAAGGACGACCGGGCGGTGGTGTCGTACGACGTCTTCCAGGGCGGTGCGAAGATCCACAGTGTGGGCGGCAACCAGACCGCGACGGTCGTCACGGGGCTGCGGCCCGGCACGCGCTACGTGTTCACCGTCCGCGCCCGGGACGCGGCCGACAACCTCTCGCCGGCCGCCGCGGCGGTGCGCCTGACCACTCCGGGCAGCGACGACGGCCGCGACACCGCGCCGACCGGCTTCACGGCCGGGTGCCACGAGGAGGGCGGGGCGTACTACCTCGACCTGGCCTGGGATCCGCCGCGCGCGGACGGGGTGATCACGGAGTACCAGATCCGGCTCGACGGCGGTACGACGACCTCTCTGGTCTGGGGCGGCACCCCGCCGACGGGCCACTCGACCTACAGCTTCTACGTGGGGCGGGACCGTGGTGTGAGGCACCAGGTGCGGCTGCGGGCGCGGCTGCCGGACGGGACGTGGGGCGGCTGGTCGGCCGAGCGGGCCATGACGACCGGTGGGTGAACCGCATTCCGGGCTGGGCCGGTAGCGGGATTCCGTCACCTGGACAGCCGCCCCCGGGTGCGGCGCGGCCCGCCGCCGCTTTGGCTGAACTCCGAGGCAGCACGGGAGTCTCCCGATCCTCGGCGGCGCAAGGGACGTTCCGCCTACCGTGCCGCCGGAGGGCAGCCACATGCGCAACTCACGACTTCTCCTCCGCTCCGGCCTGACCCTGGCGGCCGCCGCCGCGCTCCCGACCTGGCTCGCCGGCCCGTCCGCGGCGGTCACGGGCATCTCGGTGAGCACCACCGGCACCACGGTCTCGGTGGTCACCAGCGCCTGCACGCAGAGCGGCGGCAGCTGGGGCAACGCCTCGCTGCTCAACAGCGGCCAGACCGCCTTCGCGCAGGGGCGGCAGGCGGCTCTCGCGGGCACCACGGTGAGCCAGTCCGCCGCCTGGTCGGGCGTGTCGCCGGGCACCTACACGGTGGTCGTCGTCTGCTCCAACGGCGGTACGGCGGGCACCCAGTCGGTGATCGTCTCGTCCGCCCCTTCCGTGCCCGCGCCGCCGACGACCTCGAACACGAACACGAACCCGAACACGACCAGGACGGCGGCGCCCGCGCGGGGCGTGGCGGGCGGTCTGGGCGGTGCCGCCCGCGACTACGGCCCGCTCACGCTGGGCGTCGGCGCGGCCCTGGTCGGCACGGGCGTCATCGCCACCGGCTGGTACCTGCGCAAGCGGTCCAAGCCGCACCGGCTCTGAACATCCTTCAGCGCTCGGGCAGTTCGCCGAGCTCCCGCACGGCCTGGTCGAGCCACCGCGTCCAGAAGGACTCCAGGTCGATGCCGGCCCGCAGCACCAGGTGCCGCAGCCGGTCCTCGGGCGCGTCCTTGCCGGGCGGGAAGTCGCGCCGCTCGATCTCCTCGTACTCGGCCAACTGTGCTCGGTGCAGCTCCAGATGGCGGCGCAGATCGGTTTCGAGTCCGTCGGTGCCGACCACCGCGGCCGCCCGCAGCCGCAGCAGCATAGTGTCCCGCTGCGGCTTGGGGTCCTGGGCGGCGGCCGTCCAGCGGGCCAGTTCGGCGCGGCCCGCGGGCAACACCTCGTAGCTCTTGCGCTGCCCGCGGGCCGGCTGCTCGGCCGGCAGGGTGCGGATGTGGCCCTCCGCCTCCAGCCTGCCCAGTTCGCGGTAGATCTGCTGGTGCGTGGCCGACCAGAAGTAGCCGATCGACCGGTCGAACCTGCGGGTCAGCTCCAGCCCCGACGACGGCTTTTCCAGCAGGGCGGTGAGGATCGCGTGCGGGAGTGACATGCGCTCATCCTAGGGACGGCCCTACAGGGCGGCCGCCAGCTCGGTGCCCTGCTTGATGGCCCGCTTGGCGTCCAGTTCGGCGGCGACGTCGGCTCCCCCGATGACGTGCGCGCTGCGTCCGGCGGCGACCAGCTCCTCGTACAGGCCGCGGCGCGGCTCCTGTCCGGTGCACAGCACGACGGTGTCGACCTCCAGGACCGTGCTCTGCCCGTCGACGGTGACGTGCAGTCCGGCGTCGTCGATCAGGTCGTAGCGCACGCCCGGGACCATGGTGACGCCCCGGTGCTTGAGTTCGGCGCGGTGGATCCAGCCGGTGGTCTTGCCGAGGCCCGCGCCGACCTTGCCGGTCCGGCGCTGGAGCAGGTGCACGGTGCGCGGGGGCGCGGGGCGCTCGGGGGCGGCGAGGCCGCCGGGGGTCCGGTACTCCGTGTCGACGCCCCAGTGCCTGAAGTACGTCGCCGGGTCCTCGCTCGCCTTGTCGCCGCCGTCGGTGAGGAACTCGGCGACGTCGAAGCCGATGCCGCCGGCACCGAGGATGGCGACGCGGTCGCCGACGGGGGCGTCGTCGCGCAGCACGTCGAGGTAGCCGAGGACGCGCGGGTGGTCGACGCCGGGGATGTCGGGGGTGCGCGGGGTGACGCCGGTGGCGACCACGACCTCGTCGTAGCCGGTGACGTCCTCGGGTCCGACCGTCGTGTTCAGGCGTACGTCCACGCCGTGGGCGTCGAGCTGGTGGCGGAAGTAGCGCAGGGTCTCGTCGAACTCCTGCTTGCCGGGGACCTTGCGGGCCACGTTGAGCTGGCCGCCGATCTCCGCCGCGGCGTCGAACAGGGTGACCTGGTGGCCGCGTTCGGCGGCGGAGACCGCGCAGGCGAGGCCGGCCGGACCCGCGCCGACGACCGCGACCCGCTTGCGCCGCCGGGTCGGGGCGAGGACCAGTTCGGTCTCGTGGCAGGCGCGCGGGTTGACCAGGCAGGAGGTGATCTTGCCGCCGAAGGTGTGGTCGAGGCAGGCCTGGTTGCAGCCGATGCAGGTGTTGATGGCCTCCGGCGTGCCGGCCGCGGCCTTCGCGACGAAGTCGGGGTCGGCGAGCATCGGGCGGGCCACGGAGACCATGTCGGCGGTGCCGTCGGCGAGCAGTTCCTCGGCGAGTTCCGGGGTGTTGATGCGGTTGGTGGTGACCAGCGGGACGGAGACCTCGCCCATCAGCCGCTTGGTGACCCAGGTGTAGGCGCCGCGCGGCACCGAGGTGGCGATGGTGGGGATGCGGGCCTCGTGCCAGCCGATGCCGGTGTTGATGAGGGTCGCACCGGCGGCCTCGACGGCCTTGGCGAGGGTGATCACCTCGTCCAGGGAGGAACCGCCCGGGACCAGGTCCAGCATGGAGAGCCGGTAGACGATGATGAAGTCCGCGCCGACGGCCTCGCGCACCCGCCGGACGATCTCGACGGGGAACCGCATGCGGTTCTCGTACGGCCCTCCCCAGCGGTCGGTGCGGTGGTTGGTCCGGGCCGCGACGAACTCGTTGACGAGGTAGCCCTCGGAGCCCATGATCTCGACGCCGTCGTAGCCCGCCAGGCGGGCCAGGCGGGCGGTGCGGACGTAGTCGTCGATGGTCCGCTCGACGTCCTCGTCGGTGAGTTCGCGGGGCGCGTAGGGGCTGATCGGGGCCTGGAGCGGGCTGGGCGCGACGAGGTCCTGGTGGTAGGCGTAGCGGCCGAAGTGCAGGATCTGCAGCGCGATCCGGCCGCCCTCGCGGTGCACGGCGTCGGTGACGGTCCGGTGCTGCGCGGCCTCGTCCTCGGTGGTGAGCCTGGCGCCGCCCTCGTAGGGCCGGCCCTCGTCGTTGGGCGCGATGCCGCCGGTCACGATGAGGCCCACTCCGCCGCGGGCCCGGGCCGCGTAGAACTCCGCCATCCGCTCGAAGCCGCGCTCGGCCTCCTCCAGGCCCACGTGCATGGAGCCCATGAGCACGCGGTTGGGCAGGGTGGTGAAGCCCAGGTCGAGGGGTTTCAGCAGATGCGGGTAACGGCTCATCGGAACCTCCGTGCGCGGTGTCTTCACAGCAGTTCTAGAGGACCGCGCACGGATTATGCAACTAGTTGCACAAAGGCTCCGGGGGGACGTGTCTCAGATCACCGGTCACCGGCTTTCGAGCAGGACGTGCAGCTCCCTCTCCTGGTCGCCCGAGGCGGAGGAGAGGTTGCGCACCGTGAACAGGGAGTCGAGGGTCGTACGGAGCCGGTCGATGGCCCAGTAGCCGCCCTGCGCGTCGGCCTCCACGGAGGCCGCGAGCCGGGGCGGCGGCGTGCACTCGCGGGCGTCGGTGACCTCGAACGTGCCGAGCCACACCATGGGGCGGCTCTCGTGGAGCTGCTGGGGCACGTCCTCGGCCTCGCGGTCGGACTCGAAGCACTGGCACAGCGCGTCGAACACGATCCGGGCGTCTTCCTTGCTGCATCCGCTGATCTCAAGCGAGACGGGTTCCTCGTGCAGTCGCTCAGGACCCATGGCGATCGCTCCTCTCATGGCGACGGCGCGGTCACCCGGGTTCCCCCGCGAACCGCGCCATGCCAACAGAAAAGCACCGATTTCCGGGCGGTGCATCACCCGGCGCACCGCCCGGCGCGCCGGGCGGCCGGGAGGTCAGCCGCGCGTGAACTTGTACGTCTTGCTGTCCGTGAGGACGCAGAACCCGGGCGACATCACGATGACGCGCAGGGTGCCGGTGCGCCGGTCGTAGTCGATGCCCTCGGCCTCGAAGGTGCCCGAGCAGGAGCTGCGCAGCGGCAGTTGGCGCAGCGCGGTGACATGACCGGTGACGTCGGCGGTGCCGGGCCGGGCGGCCAGGTCGATCTGCAGGAGCGGCTTGGTGAGGCCGAAGAGGCTGCCGTCCGGGTCGTCCGAGGAGCACAGCAGCGTGGTCGGGCCAAAGAAGTCGCAGCCCTGGACGTCGCGCACGGCGTGGTCGAGGGTGACGACGGAGGCCAGCGGGAGGTTCGCGGACGGCGAGGTGCTCTTGTTGACGCCCGGCGTGGGGAGGACCAGGAACCGGGTCATCGTGCCGTACTCGCCGGAGAGCATGTACTGGCCGTCGGGCGAGATCGCGTCCCAGGAGTTGTTGAGTGCCTCGCCCGCGGCGAGCGTGTGCACGTACTCGGACCAGGCACCGCCGGGGGCCTGCACCCGGTACATCTTGGCGGTGCCGGAGTCGGCCTGGTACGGCTCGACGTAGTAGCCGTCGTAGGACTCGTCGGGGTCGCCGACATGGTTCCAGCCGCGGCTGGAGACGCCGAGCGGGATGGTGCCGATGCCGGTGTAGCGGTTGGCGCTGCCCGCGGGAACCTCGACGGAGGTCAGGCCCTGGCTCTCGGTGAGCGGGTCGGCGCGGTCGGAGCCGGTCTCGGTCCAGGTGTCGGCCGCGGAGGCCGGGCCGGCCGAGAGGGCGAGGGCCGCGGCGAGGGCGGTCAGGACGGTCAGGCCTGCGTGACAACGTTGCCGGGGGGACGCGGGCATGGGTGCCTACTCCTCGGTCGGTGGGCGGGTGGCCGGTACGGCGGCCAGTCTGGCGTGCACCACCTGACAGGCCCGTACAGACCGGCTGCGGAACGCGAAGGTGAACTCACGCCCGGCCGCTCCGGCGGACCCTTCGCCGTACGGATACCGCCGTGGTGCGAGATGGTGGAGGAGTCGGCGGCGTCGGAGAGTCGGGTGTGAGCGCGCGAGAGCAGGGAGAGTCGGCACAGGGGCCGGCGTACCGTGCGCGGGTTCGGAGGCGGTGCGTGGGATGAGTCCAGCCGAGTCGTCGCAGGCCGGCGGCGTGGAGCCGGTGCGCGGGCCGGTGCGCCCGGGCGGCCTGCTCGACGTGCTCGGCATGGCCTCGGTCGTCCTGGACGCCAAGGGACGCATCGTGCTGTGGAGCCCGCAGGCCGAGGAGCTGTTCGGCTACTCGGCCCGTGAGGCGCTCGGGCAGTACGCGGCGCGGCTGATGGTGGACGAACGCCACATCGAACTGGTCGGCAAGCTGTTCGCCGACGTCATGCGGACCGGGCGGAGCTGGGCGGGCGGTTTCCCGATCCTCCACAAGGACGGCACCACCCATGTGGTGGAGTTCCGCAACATGCGGCTCACGGACGACAACGGCGACGTGTTCGCGCTCGGCCTGGCCGCCGACCAGTCGACGGTGCGCCGGCTGGAGCAGGACGTGGCGCTGTCCGAACGGATCGTGAAGCAGTCGCCGATCGGGCTGGCCGTCCTCGACACGCGGCTGCGGTTCGTCTCGGTCAACCCGGCGCTGGAGCGGCTCAACGGGGTTCCGGCCGAGGAGCACCTGGGGCGGACACTGCGCGAGGTCCTGCCGCACCTGGACGCGGACGCCCTGGAGTCGGCGTACCTGCGGGTGCTGCGGACCGGTGAGCCGGTGATCGACCGGTCCGTGGTGGGCAGGACACCGGCCGCCCCCGACGAGGAGCACATCTGGTCGCTGTCGGTCTACCGGCTGGAGGACGCGCTGGACAACGTCCTGGGCGTGGCGACCTCGGTCGTGGACATCACCGAGCCCTACCGGGCCGGCGTCGAGGCCGAGAACGCGCGCCGCCGCCTGGCCGTGATCGCGGACGCCTCGGCCCGGATCGGCACCACCCTCGACCTGGAGCGCACCGCGGCGGAGCTGGCCGACGTCGCCGTGCCGGAGCTGGCCGACGTGGCGGCCGTGGACCTGCTGGACAGGGTGGTCGAGGGCCGGCGCAGCACGCTCGGTCCGGCCGAACCCGCCGTGCTGCGCGCGCTGGCGGTGCGCGCGGAGCGGGAGGCGTACGCGGTGCAGGCGGCCGACACGCCGGGCACGGTCGCCCGGTACGCCCCGGACCGGCTGGTCACCGAGTGCGTACGGACCGGTGAGGCGGTGCTGGTGCGGCAGGTCGGGGACGCGGACCTGCCGCGGATCGCCCGCTCCCCCGAGGCCGCCGCGCTGCTGCGGCGGGCCGGGCTGCACTCGTACCTGGCCGTGCCGCTGATCGCGCGCGGCGAGGTGCTGGGCGCCCTCGACCTCAAGCGGACCCGCAATCCGGCGCCCTTCGACGACGACGATCTGCTGCTGGCCCGGGAACTGGCCTCCCGCGCCGCCGTGCAGATCGACAACGCCCGCTGGTACCAGAACGCCCGCACCAACGCGCTGACCCTGCAGCGCAGCATGCTGCCCGCGCACGACCGGGTCACCAACGGCCTGGAGGTGGCCTCCCGCTATCAGCCGGCCGGTGCCACCGTCGAGGTGGGCGGCGACTGGTTCGACGTCATCCCGCTGGACGGCGACCGCACCGCCCTGGTGGTCGGCGACGTGATGGGCAGCGGGATCAACGCGGCGGCGACGATGGGCCGGCTGCGCACCGCGACCAACACGCTGGCCTCCCTCGGCCTGGACCCGGCCGTCCTCCTCGACCACCTGGAGAAGACCACCTCGGGCCTCGACCAGTCCATCGCGACCTGCGTGTACGCCGTGCACGACCCGCTGCTGCGGCAGTTCCGGATCGCCAACGCCGGCCATCTGCCGCCGGTCCGGGTCCGCCCCGGCCGGCCGCCCGAACTGCTCGACCTGCCCACCGGGGTCCCGCTGGGCGTGGGCGGGATCCCGTTCTCCACCACCACCGTGGACTTCGAGCCCGGTGACGAGCTGGTGCTGTACACCGACGGCCTGGTGGAGACCCGCAGCCACTCGCTGGACGAGCGGCTGGACGCGCTGCTGGCCCTCCTGGACGGCCCCGCCCGCCCGCTGGAGGAGGTCTGCGACCTGCTGCTGCGGGAGCTGCACCACCCCGACAACCACGACGACGTGGCCGTGCTCATCGCCCGCGCCCGGGAACAGTCGTAGCGCGCACCGGCTCACAGGAACCGATTACCGGCTCCTTATCACCCAACTCGGACAATTCACTCAAAGAGGCATGCAGACAAGGCCGCGTGCCGTCCGCCGATGGGAGCGAGCCGTGACGCACGAACCCGAGCAGGAACACCGCCGTGACCGCGACGGCACCGAGCCGTCGATCCCGCCGATGCCGGACCGTCCCCCGCACGCCGGCGCGGCGCCGGAGGCATGGGCCGGGCCGGACCGTGGCCGGGAGAGGCCGGCGCGCGTCCCGTGGCGCCGGCGGCCGGCCCGCGCGCGTGCCGTGACCGTGGCCCTCCTGGCGGGCGCGCTGGCCCTGGGCGGCACGGTGGCGTTCGCCGCCGGGTCCGGCCAGAACGGCTCCGGCACGCCTTCCGGCTCCGGCACGCCGTCGGCCTCCTCGGGCCCGGACGGGCACGGCCCCGGGCGGGGCTGGTTCGGCAGGGGCGGCCTCGGGGTGCACGGCGAGGCGACCGTCAAGGACCCGGACACCGGCAAGTACGTGGTCCGGGTCTGGCAGCGGGGCACGGTCGACAAGACGGACGGCGACCGGGTGACGGTGAAGAGCGACGACGGTACGTCGTGGACGTGGACCGTGGGCTCGAACGTCACCGTGCGCGGCGACTCCGGATCGCTCAAGAAGGACGCGAAGGCGTTCCTGGTCGGCACCCGCGCCGACGACGGCAAGCTGACCGCCGCGGCCGCCTTCTCGGGCGACCTCAAGGGCATGGGCCGGGGCGGCGGGCACGACCACGGCGGCCCGTGGCGCCACCACGGCGACCGTTCGCCGTCCCCGAGCCCGTCGGGCAGCGGGGCGACCACCTAGGGCGGGTCGCGGACGTCCCGGCCGCCACGCGACGCCCCGGCCGTACCGGTCACGCCGGATCCCGGCCCGGCCCGCGGCGCGGGAGTACGGCCCGCAGGTCGTCGTCGGTGATCCGGTCCGTGGGGCCGCGCAGCGTCCAGCGTTCGGTGCCGCCGTCCATGGACAGCACCGCGACGACGGTCTCCAGCCGGGGACGGCCGGCCACGGTGCGGAGCAGCTGGCGGATGACGACGGCCGTGTCCTCGTCGAGGCCCAGCAGGGTGCGTACGGCGTCCCGCAGTGCGGGCAGGTGCCGCGGGCTCGGTCCGGCGAGCTCGGGGCGCGGTGTCCGGTGCATGGTGGGGCTCCTTGTGCTCGGAGGTGAGAGGTGGGGGGAAGGTCGGGGCGGGAGGCCGCCGGCGGCGCGTGCGCCCGCGCCGCCGGCGGCTCGGCGCCGGTGGTTCAGCGCGGCGGGATGCGGGTGCCGGCCCGGTCCCGGACGGGTGCCGCGCGCGGCGACGGGACCGTACGGGGGCGGGACGGCACGGTGATCTGCCAGAGCGCGAGCAGCACCAGCGTGCCGGTTTCCGCGACGAGGCTGAGCGCGGCCTGCGGCGCGGGCTGCAGGCCGTGCTCGGTGAACCCGAAGACGCCGACCGTGCGCGAGGCCGCGAAGCCGCCGAGGGCGCCGGCCGCGGCCCCGGCGACGGCGACCCTCAGCAGGAGCGGCGGCGTGCCGACCAGCAGCAGGGCGGCGAGGGCGAAGGAGGCGCTCGCCTGGAGCAGGAACAGCGGGCCGACGACGTGGACGAAGCGGTACTCGTCGACGTAGAGCACGGCGTGGATGTAGCCGGCGGCGGCGAGGGTGACGGCGGTCGCCGACCGCAGGACGAGGGACAGGAGTCGTCGGTTGCTCATGCCAGCCTCTCGTCCTTGACGGCCAGTTCGCGGTCGCCCTGACGGAAGCCGACGGTGCGGATGCCCAGTGCGTCCTTGAGCTGCCGGGCGGGGACCACCTGCGGGGTGGGGGCCGGGGCGCGGCCCGGTCGGGGCAGCGGGTAGGCGGTGGTGGTCGCGGAGTGGAAGGTGATGTTGCCCTCCCGCTTGCTGAACAGCTGATGGACGTGTCCGTTGAGACAGGTCACGGAGGAGAAGCGGCGCAGCAGGGCGATGACCTTCAGCGCGTCGTCCGTGCTCCAGCCCCACTGCGGGTACATGGCGAACAGCGGGATGTGGCTGAAGACCACGACGGGGGTGTCCGACGGCAGTCCCGCGAGGTCCTTGCGGACGAAGTCGATCTGCTCGTTGCCCAGGTGGCCGAGTTTCTCCAGGCTCAGGGTGTTGACCAGGGCGATGAAGTGCACGCCGTGGGTGTCGAAGCTGTACCAGCCGTCACCGAGCGTGCCCCGGCCGAAGGTCTTCCGGTAGGTGCGGCCCGCGTCGCCTATGGAGTCGTGCTCGCCGGGCACGGTGAAGACGCGGTCCGTCCGCATCCCGGTCATCATCTGCTTGACCTGGTCGAACTGCCCGGCCGTCGACAGGTGGGTCAGGTCGCCGCTGTGCATCACGAAGTCGGGCCGGAACCCCAGCGAGTTGACCTGGCCGATGGCTTCGGTGAAGGAGCCGACGACGTCCGTGTTGGCCGGGCCCTGGAACCCGATGTGGCTGTCGGAGACCTGCACGAACCGCAGGGCGCCGCGTTCCGTGGCGGCGGCGTCCACGGCCCCGGCGGCGGTCCCGGCCGAGGCTCCGGCGGAGGTGTCCCGGGAGTCGGCGACATGGCTGACCACCTCTCCCGCGGCCACGGTGAGCACCACGGCCCCTCCGAACCACCCCGCGTGACGCAGGAGTTGGCGTCGGCTCATGCCGTGCTCCGGGTCGGGGCCCGACGGTACGGCGTCGTCGGCCGGTACACCGCCGGGACGGTCGCTGTATTCGGTCATGGGGTCACCTCCACGGTGGCGGTCATGAACGGGTGGATGGTGCAGAGGTAGGCGTAGGTGCCGGGCTTGGTGAACGTGTAGCGGTAGGTGGCGCGGGTGTTGAGGGCGGCCGAGCGCAACGGGCCGCCCGATCCGGAGCTGGTGACGGTGTGGGCGTCGGTGTCCTGGTTGGTCCAGGTCACCGTCGTGCCCGCTTTGACCTTGAGGGCGGCCGGGGCGAACGCGAAGTTCTTGATCGCCACGGCGGTCCCGGCCACCGGCGCCTTCGGCGCGGCCGGGGCATCCTTGGGCATGCTCATGTTCGGCATGCTCATGCTGGGCATGGGCGAGGCGCCGTGAGCCGGGTCCGCCGGCGCCGGCCCGGTGCCGCCGGGCATCCCGGCCAGCCGGTGCTCGCCCGGTCCGGGCGCGAGGGCCCCGACGACGGCGGACGAGGCGTGCGGCGCGTGACCGCACGCGCCGAGCAGGCCCAGCGCTCCGGCGGCGGCAACGGCCAGTCCGGCCGTGGCGCGTGCTCGCCGTGACGGCCCGCGAAGATTCAGGTACATGGTGTCCGTTCCTCACGATCAGGTGGAGACGGGGGCGGCGGAGCCCGTGCTCACGTCCGGGCGCGTTCGGGAATCCGAACCCGGCGGGGCCGGAGAGGGCCGCCCGCCCGGCGTGGCCCGCGCCGCGCATCCGCGCCCGGGCCGCGAAGCGGCGGACCGCACAGGGCAGTTCCGCCTCGCAGGGGTTCTTGCCGGGCTTCACGGACGGCGGGGGTTCCACGGTTCGGCGTACGAGGAACTTTTGTCAGTTTTCTCTTCAGAGAGCAGCGATCCACCCGATAAGGCGCGATGCTTCTCACAGCACGCCACTCGCATCGGACTCTGCGTTACAGGACAAAGCGGTCTGTCTGCGCAATGATCGGCTCATGCCCTGGAGTTCCCGAAAACGTGGCACCCGGACCGATCCGGATCGGTCCGCGCACCGTGTCTCTGGTAAAGGGACCCTTTCGACCGCGGACGAGGAACTGCTGCGCACCCTGTACGCGGAGCACGCGAAGCCCCTGTTCCACTACGTGCTGCGACTGACCTCAGGAGACTGGCAATGGGCGGAGGACGTCGTACAGGAGACCCTGCTGCGGGCATGGCAGCACCCCGAAGCGTTCGAGCCGTCCCGCGGCCCGGCCCGGGCCTGGCTGTGCACGGTCGCCCGGCGCCTGGTCATCGATGCCCACCGGGCCCGGCAGGCCAGGCCGGCCGAGGCGGGCGGCGAGGCGCTGGAGCGGGCCGCCGAGCGGACGCCGGGCGGGGACGAGATCGAGCAGGCGCTGCAGAGCTGGGCGGTCGCCGACGCCATCCGGATGCTCTCCCCGGACCACCGCGCGGTCCTGCTGGAGACCTACTACCGGGGCCGGACCATGACGGAGGCCGCCCAGGTGCTGGGCATTCCGGTGGGCACGGTGAAGTCCCGGACGTACTACGCGCTGCACGCCCTGCGGCTCGCACTGCAGGAACGGGGAATCGAGCCATGACCGCGGCACGCAGGAGGTGGCGACCATGACCACGGAGCACGATCCGCTCCGGACGGCCCTGGGAGGGTACGTCCTCGGCACGCTGCCCGAGGCCGAGCGGGAACAGGTCCGCGCGCATCTCGCGGAGTGCGCCGAGTGCCGGGCCGAACACGCCCGGCTGGCGGGACTGCCCGCCCTGATGGCGACGGTCACCGCGGCCGAGGCCGCCGGCGAGACGGTCCCGGCGTCCGACGCCGAACTGGCCGACCGCCTGGTGGCACGCGCGGCCGGGAGCGCGCCGGCCGCCGTGCCCGCCCGCGCGCCCGAGCCAGAGCCGCGGCAGGCGCCGCGGACGGGCGTGCTGGACCGGCTGCTGCAGCAGGCCGCGGCCCGGCGCCGCAGGACCTGGCGGCTCCAGCTGGCCGGCGCCGCCGCCTCCCTGATGTTCCTCGCGGCGGCGGTCGGCGGCACCTGGCTGGCGGCCGTGGGCACGGTGGGCGGCACCGTGGCACAGCCCGCGCCGACCGTGCCCGCCGCTTCGCGCACCTTCGCCGGAAGCGACGCGGCCACCGGCGTGACCGCCTCGGTGAAGGTCTCCCCCTCCGACTGGGGCAGCGTGCTGCAGGTCTCCGCCCGGGGCGCGCCCGCCGGCATCACCTGTCGGCTGCAGGCGGTCGGGCCGAACGGGACCAGGGTGGACGGCGCCAGCTGGCGGGCGGGCAGCTACCCGGCGGGGAGCACGATCCAGGGGACGGTCGCGATGTCCCCGGAGGCCATCGACCACTTCGAGATCCTCGCGGGCAGCGGGCAGAAGCTGGTCTCGATCCGAGCCTGAGACGTACCGAGGCCGCCCGGCACCGCGCCGGGCGGCTTCGGCATGCGCGGTCACCGGCAGGAGCCTTCTCCGAAAGGAAGCAGAGGCCCTTCCGGGAAAAGAAGTTGGGCAAAAGGTGCGAACAGCTCGAACCTTTCGGCATGCGCCGTCCGTATAACTGAGTGAGCGCGTCCACGCGGAGGATCCGGCCAGGCGCCCGGCCCTCGAAACCCTGGACGGCGCCCCTTCTTCCAGCTTCCGCACCTCCACAGAAGAGCCAGAAGACCATGTCTGTGACCGATTCTTCCCAGCCGAGGGCACTCCTGCGCGGGCCGTACCGCCACGAGGCACTGCTCACCCTGCCCGCGCAGGAGGCGCACGTCTCCGCCGCCCGGCACTTCGCGGCCGATCTGCTGGAGACCTGGAGCGTGCCCGCGAGCGAGCGGGACTCCGCCGTCCTCATCGTGGACGAACTCGCCTCCAACGCCGCCCAGTACGGCCGTGAGCGCATGAGCGTGCTGCTCGTCCTCGACCACGGCACCCTGCACATCGTGGTCAGCGACTCCGGCATGGCGGTGGACCGCCGCCGCCCCGACATCGCTCCCGACGAGCACGGCCGCGGCACCGGCATCGTCCAGTGCCTGGCCCAGTCGACCGAGGTCCGGCAGTCGCACGGCGGCCGCGAGGTCCGTGCCTGTCTGAGGTGTTCGGCATGACCGGCCCGGGCGTCTGGCGGCGCCGGCCGTCCCGGCGCGCCCTCCTGGAGGGGGCCGTGGCCTCGCACAAGCCGTGTCCCGTCGACGACTGCCCCGGCAGGCCCCGGCCGCCCGAGCGGTCCGCGGCGGCCCCGGCGGCCTTCGGCCACGGCGGCACCGGACCCGGCCGCGACACCGCGCCGTGCGCCCGCTGCGGCGCCGGCCCCTGCGCACCGGCGGAGGCATGACCGTGGACACCAGCCCCTGCGGCGTCGAGGACATCGGCGCCCCGACCCCGCACGAGGCGTACCTGCACGCCCCCGACCTGCACCGCGAGATGCACCGGGTCCTCGCGCTCGGGGCCGAGCGCGACGGCCGCCAGGCCGGTCCCGCCGCCCCGCCGCCGGCCGACCCGGTGGCCGCCGAGCGCGCCTGGCTGCTGCGGCGCGCCGCGCTCATGGACCGGATGGCCCTGGACGAATCGGACCCCGGCCCGGTCGGTGCCGCCGCGCGGACCGCCGGACAGCTCCTGCGGTACGACCGCCGCCACCCGGGCCTCGCGGCAGGCCCGCACCACCCGGGCGCGGACCCGCCCGCCGCGACCCGCCGCCGCTACGTCCGCCAGGAGTACGCCGCCTGGACGGCCGCCGGACGCCCCGGCGCCTGAGCCGCGGGCAGGCGGACGGGAGGAAGGACCGGGCCGGGGCCGGCTATGCGCGCGGGCCGCCGGCCGGCTCGCGGCCGAGCACGCCGATCACGACGTTGGCGTACAGCTCCTCCGAGACGGCGAGCCGGACGGTCAGGCCGGCGGCGGCGAAGGCCCGCACGGCCGCGTCGGCCTGGCGTTCGCTGGTCTCGACGAGGACGCAGCCGCCGGGCGCGAGCCACTCGGGCGCACCGGCGGCGACCCTGCGCAGCACGTCCAGGCCGTCGCCGCCGCCGTCCAGGGCGGCCAGCGGCTCGTGGTCGCGGGCCTCGGCGGGCAGCAGGGCCACCTCGCCGCTGGGGACGTAGGGCACGTTGGCCGCGAGGATGCCGACCCGGCCGCGCAGCGCGGCGGGCAGGGCGTCGAAGAGGTCGCCGAGGTGGGCGCTGCCGCCGTAGGGGGCGAGGTTGCGCCGGGCGCAGTCGACCGCGGCCGGTTCGATGTCGGCCGCGTGCAGTTCGGGGTCGGCGAGGGCGGCGGCGAGGGCCGCGCCCACCGCGCCGGAGCCGCAGCACAGGTCCACGACGACGGTCGCGTCCGGAGCCTGGGCCAGGGCCTGGTCGACGAGGAACTCGGTACGGCGGCGGGGCACGAACACGCCCGGTTCCACGAGGACCCGCAGCCCGTGGAAGCCGGCCCAGCCGAGGACGTGTTCGAGGGGGTGGCCGGCGGACCGCCGGTCCACCATCCCGGCCAGTTCGCCCGGGGTTTGGGCGGTGGCGAGGATCAGGTCCGCCTCGTCCTCGGCGAAGACGCAGCCCGCGGCGCGCAGTGCGGAGACGACGGCGGCGGTGTCGGGGAGTGGGAGCATCCCGGAGAGCCTATCCGGCCGCGGATGACGCGGTCACACGCCGACCGTCTCCTCGGCCTCCGTCTCGGCCTCGGCCTCGGCCGCCGTCTCGGCGGCCGGTGCCTGCGCGGTGCGAGCGGCGGACGGGCCCGGTACGGCCGTCCGGCCGACCCGCTCGTACACCGCGGCCAGCGCGGTGAGCGCGAGACCGGCCAGCAGCCACGCCGCGAGGGTCCACACGTCGCGGTGCAGTCCGTCGCCGCCGAAGTACAGCAGGCTGCGCACGCCCTCGACGAAGCCGGCGCCGTTCCAGAAGGCGTGCAGGGTGCCGAAGAAGCCGTTCTGCAGGTCGGGGCGGAACAGCCCGCCGGAGCTGGTGAAGTTGAGCATCACGAACAGCACCATCATGGCGAGGGTGGTCCACCGCTTCAGGAAGGGGTGCAGGCCGACGCCGACGAACAGGATGCCCGCCGAGTAGAGCCAGGCCATGCCCCAGACGCCGGCCAGGTCGTGCCGGGCCAGGTGGAACACCGGCCCGGCGAGGAAGGCGCCGATGCCGCTGACGACGGCACCGACGCCGACCGCGAGCAGGGCACGGATCCGCAGGGGCAGCGCGGCGCCCGCCGCTCCGAGGGCGGCGACGGACGCGTAGGAGCCGATGCTCACGGCGATGAGCAGGAAGAACAGCCCCTGGCCCGTGGGGTCGTCGCTGACCGGCCTGGCCACGTCGGTGACCTTGAGCGGGGCGCCCTCGTCGGCGGCGACCGGCGTGAAGACCTTCTCGACGACGGTGGCGTCCGTGTCGGAGGCGGCACTCGCGACGATCAGCTCGGGCGCCTCGGTGCTCGGCACGTAGACGCCGGTGACCCTGCGGGACGTCAGCAGGTGGACGCCGGCGCCGCGGGTCGGGACGGTACGGACGTCGAGCCGGTCACCCGCGGTGTCCTTGACGGTCTGCGCGAACACCTTCGCCTTCGGGCCTGCGCCGACCACCGCGACGGGCATGTGACGGGGTTCGGGGTGGACGAACGCGCCCATGTACGCCAGCCCCATGCCCAGGCACATCAACAGCGGGGTGATCAGGTGCGTGAGCAGGTGGCGCAGCGCCGGTGACCTCATCGGGGACGACCTCCAGACCTTCCGGCCAAACTGGTTGGCTTATACAACTCATGATGAAGTTGTACTCTACAACTAGAACGTCGGAGGAGGAATTCGCGTGAGGATGTCGCTGGCGCAGAGGGCGCCGAGGGTCCGGCCGTGACGGCGGCCGAGGTGGCCGTGGAGACGATCCAGCGCGAGATGACGGCCTTCGCGCGCCGGGCCCGCGCGTCCGCCGGGCGCATGCATCCCGAGCTGTCGCTGGTGTCGTACACGCTCCTCGGGCACCTGGAGGAGCGCGGCGGCTGCCGGTCGACCGACCTGGCCGCGCACTACGCGCTGGACAAGTCGACGGTCAGCCGGCAGGTCGCGACGCTGGAGCGGGCGGGGCTGATCGAGCGGTGCCTGGACCCGGAGGACCACCGGGTCCAGGTACTGGGTCTCACGGCGGCCGGGCGGGAGATCCTGGCCCAGGTCACGCGCAGCCGCCGCGCCGCGTTCCGGGAACGGCTGGCCGACTGGCCGGAGCAGGACCTGGTCCGGTTCGCCGCGTACCTGGAGCGCTACAACGCGGGCACGTCCGCGGGGACCGGCGAGGACTGACCGAGCGGCTGCGGCACCCGGGCGGCGAGGAAGGCGGTACGGCGGCGCAGCCGGAAGCCCAGGGACTCGTACAGCCGGATCGCGCCGGTGTTCCCGGCGCCGGTGTGCAGGAACGGAGTCTCGCCGCGGGCCCGGATGCCGTGTCCGACCGCCCGGATCAGCCGGGTCGCCAGGCCCTCGCCCCGGTGGGCGGGGTCGGTGCAGACCGCGCTGATCTCGGTCCAGCCCGGCGGGTGCAGCCGCTCCCCCGCCATCGCGATCAGCCTGCCGTCCCGGCGGATGCCGAGGTAGGTGCCGAGTTCGACGGTGCGGGGCAGGAAGGGGCCCGGCCGGGTCCGCTCGACGAGGTCGAGGATGTCGGGCACGTCGGCGGGCCCGAGCCGGACCGCCTGCGGTTCCGGGGCGACGTCCATGCCGTCGTCGACCAGCTGCACGCCCGGGATGTTCATGGTGAGTTCCCAGCCGTCCGGGACGTCGCCGCGGTAGCCGGGCAGCCCGACCTCCGTGCCGGGCCCGGACAGGGCGGCGAGGTCGGCCCAGTCGTCCGCGCCGATGTCGTCGGGCAGGGCCAGCCACGGGGAGACGTCGACCGGGTAGCGCAGGATGCGGCCGCGCCGTTCGGCGAAGCGGGCGTGCGGGCCGGTGAGCGAGGCGCGGGCGGGGTTGTCCAGGACGTGCGGCGCGTCCTCGCGGGGACCGGGGACGCTCATGCGGAGACCTCGATCACGATCTTGCCGCGGGCGTGCCCGTCCTCGACGGCGCGCAGCGCCTGGCCCGCCTCGTCGAGCGGGAAGGTGCGCGAGACGAACGGGTCCAGCTCACCGCCCACCACCAGTTCGGCCACCTCGTCGAGGACGGCCGCGGTACGGGCCCGTTCGACCCGGCTGCCGCCCAGCGCGGCCACGGTGTCCGGCGCCGCCCCCGCGGTGATCAGTCTGGTGCGGTCCGCGAGCAGGCCGGCGGCCTCGGCGAGCACCTCGCCGCCGACCAGGTCGTACACCGCGTCCACGCCCTCGGGCGCGGCGGCCCGTACCCGCTCCGCGAGGCCGGGCCCCGACGGCACGTGCACGGCGCCGAGCGACTCCACGAAGTCCTTCTTCGCCTCGCTCGCCACGCCGACCACCCGCAGTCCCCAGGCGCGGGCGATCTGCAGGGCGGCCGCGCCGACCCCGCCGCCCGCGCCGGTCACCAGCAGGGTCGCGCCCTCGGGCAGGTCGAGCTGGCGCACCCCGTCGTAGGCGGTGGCCGCGGCGACCGGCAGGGTGGCCGCGTCGGTGAAGGACAGCGCGGCGGGCTTGTGCGCCGTCACGGACGCCGTGAGCAGGGCGTACTGCGCGAACGCGCCGCCGGAGGTGTTGCCGAAGACCGCGTCGCCGGGTGCGAACCCGCTGACGCCCTCGCCGACCTCCTCGACCACTCCGGCGGCCTCGCTGCCGAGCACCTCGGGGAAACGTGCCTCGCCCTCGCCGGGGCGGCGGAAACCGCCGCGCAGCTTCCAGTCGACGGGGTTGACCCCCGCCGCGCGCACCGCGACCAGCAGCTCACCAGGGCCGGGAACGGGCCGGTCCACGTCGGCGAAGGCCTCGGTCTCCGGTCCGCCGTGCCTGGTGTAGACGTACGCCTTGGGCATCGTTCTTCCTCGCTCTCGGATGCTGTCTCCGGTCTCCCGGAACCGGCACTCTGGGCCAAGGACGATCGCCCGGACGCTATTCCCCCACCCCTGAATCGTTCATACGGCCGCAATGATCGACGGCCTGACCAAGGCCTGACCTGGGCCGAAGCACCGCGCACCGGCACCGGCCCGCCGCCCCGGGGCCCGTAGGCCGGTTCCGGTGCCGTCGGGCCCAGTCCTTCCCCGGCCCGTCCCGGCGAGGATCACAGCCGCGGCCCTCGGACCCGCGCACCCGGTTCGCCCGCTTCCATGATGAGCAGGGCCGTCCCGGCTCGCCTCCGGGCCGGGACCCGGGCGGACGCTCCCGGTCGCACCGCCGTGGACCGGACGGGGTGAAGGACCTGTGTGGACGCCCGCGTGCGAGGGGGGCACGCTGGGAGCTGCGGACCGGCTGTCCGGCCCTACGGCTCCCGTGGCGGCGAGGAGGTCGACATGCGTACCCGAGTACGTGGCTGGCGCTGGCGGCACAACTCGCTGCGGCGCAGGTCCGACCTGGTGGAGGCGTGGACCGCGCTGGCCGTCGCGATCCTGCTGTGCCTGGGCGCGCCCCTGGCGGGAGCGGTGGCGGGACTGTGGGCCCACGAGCGGGCGCGGGCGGTGGCGACCGTCCAGCGGGCCGAGCGGCACATGGTGCGGGCGGTGGTCCTCGGGGACGCGCCGGAGCAGCTGCCGTCGGTGGAGGGCACCGACCAGGAACACGCCTACCGGACGGACGTCCGCTGGACCGAACCCGGCAAGGGGACGCGGACGGCCCTGGCCCGGGTGCCGGCCGGCACCCGGGCCGGCGACCGGGTCGACGTCTGGTTCGACCGGCACGGGCGCGGCGTGCCTCCGCCGCCCGACGAGGTCGACGTCTGGCAGCACACCGTCACCGTGGGGCTGTGCGGGGCGGCCGGTGCGGCGGGGGCCGTGCTGCTCTGCCACGGCGTCGTGCGCCGGGTCGCGCTGCGGCACCGGCTGGCCGAGTGGGAACAGGAGTGGGCCCGCACCGGACCGGACTGGACCCGGGGCCGCGCCTGAGGTCCCGCGGCTCCCCCGGCCCTGGTGACGGGGCCCGCGGTGCCGCCGCCCGCGGGCCTGGCGACGCGTCGGCCCGTCCGCGTACGGTGTGATCATCCGCAGGTTCCCTTCGTCAAAGGCGGTTGCCGATGGCTTTGTTCGACCTTCCCGTCGACGAACTCCGTGAGCACCGCAGCGCGTCGGTGGAACCCGAGGACTTCGACGCCTTCTGGTCCAAGACGCTCCAGGAGGCCCGCGGACACGATCTCGACGCCCGCTTCGAGCCGGTCGACACCGGGCTGTCCACGGTCGACGTGTACGACGTGACGTTCGCCGGGTTCGGCGGCCACCCGGTGAAGGGCTGGCTGCGGCTGCCGGCCGGGGCCGCCGAACCGCTGCCGCTGATCGTGGAGTTCATCGGCTACGGCGGCGGGCGCGGACTGGCGCACGAGAACCTGCTGTGGGCGTCGACCGGGCGGGCGCACTTCGTGATGGACACCCGCGGCCAGGGCAGCGCCTGGGGCGGCGGGGGCGGCACCGCCGACCCGGTGGGCGGCGCGCCGGCCTTCCCCGGGTTCATGACGCGGGGCGTGGACGCGCCCGAGAACTACTACTACCGCCGGGTCTTTACGGACGCGGTCCGGGCGGTCGAGGCGGCGCGCTCGCATCCGCTGACCGACGCAGCGCGGACCGTGGCGCTGGGCGCCAGCCAGGGCGGCGGGATCACGATCGCGGTCGGCGGCCTGGTCCCCGACCTGGCCGCGGTGGCGCCCGACGTGCCGTTCCTGTGCGACTTCCCACGCGCCGTCACCCTGACCGACCGCCACCCCTACCGTGAGATCGCCCTGTTCCTGAAGACGCACCGCGGCCGCTCGGCGGACGTCCAGCGCACCCTGTCCTATTTCGACGGCGTGCACTTCGCGGCGCGCGGCCGGGCCCCGGCGCTGTTCTCGGCGGCGCTGGAGGACCAGACCTGCCCGCCGTCCACGGTGTTCTCGGCCTTCAACGCCTGGGCCCACGCGGACAAGGAGATCGAGGTGTACGACTTCAACGACCACGAGGGCGGCGGCCCGTACCACGAGGCGGCGAAGCTCGGCTGGCTGCGCGACCGCGCATGAGCCGTGCTCGGCGCCCGCGTCGGCGGTGACCGGCGGCCGGCGCGGAGTCACCGGGCGTGAGCGGGCCGGTCCTCCAGGTCGCTTGCGCCGTGCCCGTGGCCGCCGCCGGCCGGTCCCTCAGAGGGTCCCGCCGTGGTGACGGGTGGCGGAAGCCGCCGTCTCCGCGTCCGTGAGGGCTCCCTCCGGGCGGCCGATCGTCACCGCGCCGCGGAAGCCGTCCGGCGCGAGGACGGACATGGTGTCCAGGGCCGCGTCGGGCACCGGCAGCAGGTGGGCGTCGACCCAGGTGTCACCGGCGGCCGCGTCGGTCCACGGATCCTCGATGACGACGCCGCCGGGGACCGCCGCGTGGCACAGCACCCAGTGCGGGACGTCGTACCCGTGCATGGCGTCGAGCGAGACGAGGAGGAGCACCTGGTCCCGCCGGTCGAGCGCGGTCCGGATCCGTGCCAGGGAGAGACGGTCCGGGTCGACCGGGACGCCGGTGCGCCGGGCGTCCGTCCGCGACGCGCGCTGCAGCACGGCGCGCCACTCCTGTTCGGGCTCCGGGTGGTGGCCGAGCAGGACGGGCCGGTCCGTGTCCAGGTGGACCGCCACCTGGCAGGAGGGCCAGGTCCGGCGTACGGCGACGCCGAGCCCGACGGGTTCGCACGCGGGGAAGTTGGTCGCGCCGCGCCACAGCGTCAGCTCGGTGCTCCGGTCCAGTTCCTGCCGCGCCAGGGCGCCCGCATGGGCCTGGGCGACCAGGGCGGTGACCGCGCCGCAGGTGAAGTGGGTGGTCTGGCCGTAGTACGGCGGTTCGGCGGCCGGCGCCGCGCACAGCCAGCGCACATGGCCGCCACCGGGCCCGCCGGCCGCCTCCGCGGGAGTGAGCGGAGGGCGCAGCGGGGCGAAGCCCTCGGCGGCGGCCACCTCGGGATCCGCCGTCCACCCTTCCCACTTGACCTGTGCGAGTCCCCGGCCGTGTGCGTGGGCGAGGACCGCGCGGACGGCCGCCGGCACGTCGCCGACGGCGTCGACGATCTTCAGGTAGGAGGTGTGCGGGCGGGCCGTGACCAGGGCGGCTCCGGTCCATCGGGGGTCGTCGCCGTCCGTGACGGCCACGATGTGCGGGGCGTAGCGGGAGCGGTCGGGCGTCCGCCAGCGTTCCGTCACCGGCGCGGGTGCGAGCCCCCGCAGTCCGGGCGGCGGCCGGCCGGGATCGTACGGGAGGACGACGGTGCGGTGCGCGGCGGTCCGCTGGCGCGGGGGCATGCCGGGTCTCCTTGAGATGGTGGGCGTCAGGCGCGGGAACGGCGGAGCACCCAGAGGAAGTACGGGGCTCCGACCAGGGCGATCACGAGGCCGGCGGGCAGCTGGAACGGGGCGATGAGGGTGCGGCCGAGCGCGTCGGCGACACACACCAGCAGCGCGCCGAGCAGCATCGACACCGGGATCGCGCGGCCGTGCCGGGCACCCACCAGCGACCGGGCGAGGTGCGGGGCGACGAGCCCCACGAAACCGACGACACCGACGGCGATCACGCTGAGCGCGGCGAGGACCGCGGCGATCGTCAGCGCGGCGAACCTGGTGCGTGCCGGGCGGACGCCGACGACGCGCGGGGTGTCCTCGTCGACGGCGAGCAGGTCCAGCCGGTCCCGCAGGACGAGCAGGACGGGCAGTGCGGCCGCCAGGGCGACCGCGACCGGTACGGCGTCGGAGAACGTCCGCCCGTAGGTCGTACCGGAGAGCCAGGTGAAGATCCGGGGCGTGTCCCACGGATCGGCGCGCAGCAGGAGGAAGGTGGTGACGGAGTTCAGCCCGTACCCGAAGCCGATGCCGACCAGGACGAACCGGTCGGGCAGGAAGCCGCCGCGCCAGGACAGCAGGGCGATCAGCGCGAACGTGACGAGTCCCGTCGCCACCGCGGCCGCGACGAGGAGCGGCCGGCTGCCGGACAGGCCGGACGTGGCGACGCTCGCGGCGCCGAGCCCCGCGCCCGCCGTGATGCCGAGCACGCCCGGTTCCGCGAGCGGGTTGCGCACCGCGCCCTGCACGACGCAGCCGGCGAGACCGAGCGCCGCGCCGGCGAGGACCGCGGCCGTCGTCCGCGGCACCCGGTCGTCGAGCGCCTGGCCGATCAGGTCCGGGGCGGCGCCCCGCAGCCACAGCGCGAGGTCGCCGGTGCGCAGCCAGAGGCTGCCCGCGAGGACCGACACGAGAACGGCGACGGCCAGCAGCGCGGTCACCGCGCAGACGACGAGGACGAACGCGCGCCGCGACCGGACGGCGACCCGCGCGTGCGGGGGGCGGTGGAGCTGCCCGGTGTCGCGCAGGCGGAGCGCGAGGACCACGATCACGACGGAGCCGAGCAGCGCGGTGGGCACGCCGGTGGGGATGGCGGCGGCGCCGTCCGCGCCCTGCACGGCGCGCAGCGACGCGTCCGCGAGCAGGACGAGCAGCGCGCCGAGCAGTCCGGCGGCGGGCACCAGGAGCAGGTGGCGGTGCAGGGCCGGTACGCGTCCCGCGAGCAGCCGGGCCAGCACGGGGGCACCGAGGCCGACGAAGCCGATCGGACCCGCGAGGGTCACGGCCGTGCCGGTCAGGAGCACCGCGCAGACCACGGCGGCGACCCGGGTGGAGCGGACCGGCACGCCGAGGGTCGCCGCGGTGTCGTCGCCGAGGCCCAGCACGTCCAGGCGCCGGGAGAGCGCGAGGGCGGCGCACAGCACGACGGCGATGAGGGGCAGGGCGCGCTCGGAGGCGTCGATGTTCAGCTGGGCCAGCGAGCCGCTCCCCCACGCGTAGAGGCCGGTCGTGTTCTGGCTGAACAGGATGAGGAGCATCGAGGTGCCCGCGTCGAGGGCCATCGCCGTCGCCGATCCGGCGAGGATCAGGCGGGTGCCGGTGGTGCCGGCGGCGCGGCCCGCGAGCAGCAGGACGAGGGCGGCGGCCGTCAGACCGCCCGCGAACGCCACGGCGCCCGACGCCCACAGCGGGACGGTGAGGCCGGTGGCCGCCACGAGGGACAGCGTGAAGTAGGAACCGGCCGTGACGGCGAGGGTGTCCGGGGAGGCGAGCGCGTTGCGCGTGACGGACTGCAGGAGCGCTCCGGCGGCGCCGAGGGCGAAGCCCACCGCCACGCCCGCGAGCAGGCGTGGCAGCCGGGAGCCGGTGAGGATCTCGCCGACCGGGGCGCCGTTCTCGTCCCGGTGCCCGCTGAGGTGCCGCAGCAGGTCGCCGACGCCGACGCCCGACGTCCCCTGGGTCAGGTGCCACAGCCCGACCGCCACGGTGGCGGCGAGCAGGGCCGCGAGGACGGCCGCGCCGGCCGGGCCGCCGCCGGGCCCGCGCGACGGCGTACCCGGTGGCGTGTCCGGTGGTGTGGTCGTCGGCGTGTCCGGCGGTGTGCTCGCCGGGGACGCCGTCGGGTGCCGGGTGCTCACTTCGTGTCGAGCACGTCGACGTACGCGTCGATGGCCTGCTCGCAGGAGCGCGGGCCGCCGGCGCCCCACACCCGGGCCGGGAAGGCGTGCGCGCGGCCTTCCTTCACGGCCGGGATCGTCTTCCAGATCGGGTTCTTCTCCAGCGCCGCCACGTAGCCGCCGGCGCCGTCGTCGTTGGCGTAGAAGAGGTTGGCGTCGCCGACCGCGGTGAGTCCTTCGACGTCGGTCTGCGCGAGGCCGTAGGCGGGGTCGACACCGCCGTCGCCGTGGGCCTTGTTGACGGCGTCGGTCCAGGCGGGCCGCATGCCGAGCCGCTCGCCTATCGCGGTGAACAGGGCGCCCTTGCCGTAGGGCCGGACGGTGAGGTTGCCGCCCTCCAGCCAGCCGTCGAAGAACAGGAAGTCCTTGGTGGGCAGACCGGCGTCGGCGACCTTCCGCTCGGCCTCGGCGAGGTGGCCGTCGAACTCCTTGAGCACCTGGCCGGCCCGCTCGGTGCGGCCGGTGGCCTTGCCGATCATGCTGAACACGTTCCGCATGTTGCCGATGGGGTCCTTGGGGTCCGCGCCCTTGGTGGCCATGACGGGGACGCCCCGCTTCTCCAGCTTCTTGATCATCTCGTCGTCGGCCTTGAACGCCTCCACGACGACGAGGTCCGGCTTCGCGGCGTACAGGGTGTCGAGGTCGGGTTCCTCGCGGGTGCCGATGTCGGTCACCCCGGCGGGCAGCTTCTCGGCGCTGGTCCAGGTGCGGTACCCCTTCGCGTCGGAGACGGCGGCGGGGGTGACGCACAGCGTCAGCGCGTCCTCGACCTGCTGCCACTCCAGGACGGCGATCCGGCGGGCGGGCTGGTCGAGCCGCACGGTGCGGCCGACGCCGTCCTTGAGGGTGACCGGCCCGGTGGAGGTGGTCGTGGTGTCCTGGGCGCAGCTCCTGGACGCGGGGGCCGCGGCTGCGGTGCCGTCGGCGGCGGCCTCGTCGACGTCGGTCGTGCCGCAGGCCGTCGCGGCGAGGGCGAAGAGCCCCGCGGTGGCCGTCGCCGCCAGGCGATGGGCGCGGTTCATGGAAGTTCCTCTTTCCTGTGGTGCGGTGCGGCGGTGGTGGTGCCGCGTCAGGGGCGGTGGCGCCCGAGGGGGTCGATGTGGAGGCGGCCGGTGCGCGGGTCGACGGCGACCTCGACCCGGATGTCGTAGACCTCGCCGATGTTCCGCGCGGTGAGGACGTCGGCGGGTGCGCCCGCCGCGTGGACGCGGCCGGAGCGCATGAGGACCAGGGTGTCCGCGACGCGGGACGCGTGGTCGAGGTCGTGCAGCACGATGCCGACCGCGATGCCGTGCCGCTCCACGAGGTCGCGCACCAGGTCGAGGGTCTCGAACTGGTACCGCAGGTCCAGGTGGTTGGTCGGTTCGTCCAGCAGGACGACACGGGTGTCCTGGGCCAGGCAGGCGGCGAGCCACACGCGCTGCATCTCGCCGCCGGAGAGTTCCCCGACCGGCCGGGCCGCCATGTCCCCTACGCCGGTGAGGCCCATGGCGTGCTCGACGGCGGCGCGGTCCTCGGCGGTCGGTCCGGCGAGGCCGCGCCGGTACGGGTGGCGGCCGAAGGCCACGACCTCCGCCACCGTCAGTCCCTGCGGCGCGGGCCTGGACTGGGAGAACAGCGTGACCTCGCGGGCGAACCGGCGGGCGCTGAGCAGGGCCGCGTCGCGCTCCGGACCGCCGTCCGCGGCCCCGAGCGTCACCCGGCCGCCGTCCAGGCGGTGGAGCCGGCACAGCGCGCGCAGGACCGTGGACTTGCCGCTGCCGTTCGGTCCCACCAGGGCGGTGGCACGGCCGGGTTCCAGGGCCAGCGAGACGCCGTGGACGACCGGGACGGCGCCGTAACGGAGCACGAGGTCGTGTCCGTTGAGGGCGGCGGCCGGGGTGGCCGGATCGGGGCCGGCCACGGGGCGGCCGGCGTGCGGGGAGTGGTCGGTGAACATCGGCGGGTCCGGACGGTCGGAGGGGCAGGGGCTGCGGCACCCTCCGTCCGGCCGTCTCCGGCCGGGCAGCGCAATGTCCCCCGCACGGGCCGAGCCGTGCGCGGCGAGCAACAACTAAGGGTTACCTAACTCCGTGCAGGCTATAGCCCGCCCGCCATGTCGACAATCAGGAGTTCGGGACACCCGGTACGGGATTCCGGACACGCACGCAGGCCGTTTCAGGCCGTGCCGGCCTCGGCGCCTGCGTCGAAGAACGCCCCCGGCGTGGTGCCCATGACCCGCCGGAACGCGGCGATGAAGGTGCTGGGCTGCGCGTAGCCGAGGGTCTCGGAGACGGTGGTCACGTCGTGCCCCTCGGACAGCAGCGTCAACGCGCGGTGCACGCGCAGCACCTGCCGCCACCGCGCGAAGGAGAGGCCGGTCACCTGGCGGAACGCGCGCGTGACGGTGCGGTCGCTGACGCCGAGGCAGCGCGCCCAGTCCTCCAGCGAGCGGCCGTCGGCCGGGTCGTCGAGCAGCGCCTTCGCGATCGTGTCGATCCGGGGGTCGCCGGGCACCCGCAACGCGAACTCCCGCTCGGAGGGCCGCAGGACGTCGAACACGACCGATTCGGCCCGCGTCCTGGCTCCCGCGTCGAGATCCGTGCGGGAAAGGTGGGCGAGCAGCGACTCCAGCAGGGGTGTCATCGTGATGGCCCGCGGCTCGTCGAACGCGATCGGCGTGCGGTCGGGGGCGAAGAGGGCGTCGTGGAACTCGGCGCCGGCCGTCGCCCGGCCCGCGTGCACGGTTCCGGCGGGCATCCACAGTCCGTGCCCCTCGCACACGGTGAAGATGCGGTCCGCCACCCGGGACGTCAGCGTTCCGCCGCGCACCCAGACGAGTTCGTGCTGGAGGTGCGCGTGCGGCGGCCATTCGGTGGGAACGGCGGGCACGTGCAGCCCGGCCCTGATGGCGAAGGGTGCGGACGCCTGCGCCGGAAGCTCGACGGCCCGGCGCACGACGGTGCCCTTCTCGCGCCGCCACATTCCGGGGCTCGTTTCACCACCGGACGAACGGACCATGCGCGGAAGTCTATCGGGGCGCGCGGACACGGCCGCGTGACGTCCGTCCACGGCGGTCGCACGGAGAATTGCGGACGCCTTCGCCGGTCGAATGACAACCACCCTTTCGGTTGAGCGGAAAAGGGGTCACGACTGCTTACTGTGGGGAGGAATCAGCGGCCGGCCGGAACGGGTCGAATTCCCGTGTTCACGCGTCGGCGAATCCAGGCTGCGGCCGTCACTCTCGGAGCCATCCATGAATGAGGAAAAGAAGCCGGCCGAGATGCCCCGGCGTCGATTCGTCACATTCTCGGGCGCCATGGGCGCCGCCGCGTTCCTGGCCGGTACGGCGGCGGCCGGCAGCGCCGCCGCGGCGGCGGGCCCGGTGCCCACCGACCCCGATTACGGTTCGTGCTCCACGCCGCCGCCGGGAGGTGCCGCCCCCTGCCCGCCCGCGCAGATGCAGTCGCTGTGCGGCAGTCCCGCCGACAAGGACCCGCTGTGGCAGGACGTCCAGTACTGCGCGAACGGCACGGTCCCGCCGCCGCCGCAGCCCAAGCCCGAGTGCCTCAGGACGACCGCGAACTACGTCGTGCTGCACGGGAAGCCGGAGAACCACCACAACTATCTGCTGCTTCCGACCTGCCGGATCACGGGTATCGAGTGTCCGTTCATCGAGACTTCCGCGGCGCCGAACTACTGGAACGAGGCGTGGCAGACGGCGAGAAGCGGCGGCAGCGTCCCGGTGCAGTACGGCGATATCGGCCTGGGCATCAATGCGCAGGGCGCCCGGCGTTACAACCAGCTCCATATTCACATGGCCGGTATCAGGCCGAGTACCCAGCGGCGGCTGCAGGAGCTCGAATCCATGGGCCGCATGGCCACCCAGCCCTCGCACTGGGCGGATCCGGCCAACCAGGCGGCCGTCTCGGGTCCTTCCGGTGCCGGTGACCGCACGTACCGCATCCTCAGGCTGCCGAATCTCACGCAGAACCTCTTCACCCTGCTGTACCAGAACGTGGTGCGGCCGCAGGGGCTGAACATGGCCAACCAGACGCTGATCGTCGTTCCGAAGATGACCGCCGCCGGTTTCGCCCAGGAGTTCTACGTCCTCAACAGCGACACGTCACTGCACGACGGGACGAGCACCTGCGACTACCTGCTCGTCTACACCTGATCCGCCAGGGCTACGCCCCGGGAATCACATATGCCCCTCTTACGCCATCTGATGACAATTGCCCTCAGATGGCGTAATCTGGTCCTCGATCAAGTCCTTGATCCGTGACGCACCCGGATCGAGCCGGGTCGGCCGCCGCGCGCCACAGCGGCGCGCGCACTGACCGGCGGCCGCTCGCCGAGACCCGGACGAGAGATGTGGACCTGCCATGGACGTGCATCATCTGTTCATCGGGGGCACGTGGACACCGCCGGCCGGTACCGGCACCCTCACGGCGACGTCCGCCAGCACCGGGGACCGGCTGGGGACGGTGCCGGAGGCGGTCGACGCGGACGTCGACGCCGCCGTCCGCGCGGCCCGTACCGCGTTCGACGCACCCGGCGGCTGGCCGGAGTGGGAGCCCGGGCGCCGCGCCGCGGCCATGACCCGGCTCGCCGACGAACTCGACTCCCTCAGCGGCAAGATCGCGGCTCTCTCCAGCGCGCAGAGCGGCTGCCCGATCTCCGTCAACCAGTTCTTCGACGGCATGGCACCGGCCGCGCTGCTGCGCTACTACGCCGCCCAGGCGGGCGCCGTCGCGGCGGAGGAGCGCCGCGCGGGAGTCCCCGGCGGCAGCACGCTGGTGAGGCGGGTGCCCCGCGGCGTCGTCGCGGCCGTCGTGCCCTGGAACTTCCCGCAGACCATCGCCTTCTTCAAGATCGCCCCGGCCCTGGCGGCCGGTTGCACGATCGTCCTGAAACCCGCCCCGCAGACCGTGCTGGACTCGGCCCTTCTCGCCGAGGCTCTGCAGACGGCGGACTTCCCGCCCGGGGTGATCAACATCGTGCCCGGCGGATCCGGGCCGGGGGCCCGCCTGGTCGCCCACCCGGGCGTGGACATGGTGTCCTTCACCGGGTCGACCGCCGCGGGCCGGACCGTCGCCGAGGTCTGCGCGGGGCTGATGCGGCCCGTGACGCTGGAGCTGGGCGGCAAGTCGGCGGCGGTCGTCCTCGACGACGCCGACCTCGCCGCCCACGCCGAACAGCTCTTCCTGTCCTGCCTGGTGAACAACGGGCAGGCCTGCTACGCGAGCACCCGGATCCTGGCCCCGGCCCGCAGGTACGCCGAAGTGGTCGAGTTCTTCTCGGAGATGGCGAGGACCGCCGTGATCGGTGACGCCCTGTGCGCCGCCACCCGGATCGGGCCGCTGGTCAGCGCCGGGCAACGGGACCGGGTCGAGGGGTTCATCGGCAGGGCGTCCGCCGAGGGGGCCCGGCTCACCGCCGGCGGCGGACGGCCGCCGGGGTTCGACCGGGGCTGGTTCGTCGAGCCGACAGTCTTCGCGGACGTGGAGCCGTCGCACACCATCTGGCGGGAGGAGATCTTCGGGCCGGTGCTGTCCGTGACGCCCTACGACGGCGAGAACGAGGCGGTGGCCCTCGCCAACGACTCCCCGTACGGACTGGCCGGCACCGTGTGGACCGCGGACACGGACCGCGGCGACCGGATCGCGCGCCGGATGCGGACCGGAACGGTGGGCGTCAACGGCTACCAGCCGGACGTGGCCTCCCCGTTCGGAGGCTGGAAGGCGAGCGGCCTCGGCACCGAACTGGGCCCCGAGGCGATCGGGCACCACCAGCGGCTCCAGTCGGTCTACCACCCCTGAGCCCTGCCCTGGGGTTCCGAACAGCAGCCGCCCCGCGCACACCGGCTCCCCGGCCCGCCGCGCCCCGCGCCGGCCCCCGTCGACGACAGCGGTCAGCGCGGTCCGGCCTTGAGCAGGTCGGCCGCCCGCTCCGCGATCATGATGGTGGCCGCGTTGATGTTCCCGCTGGGGATCGCGGGCATCACCGAGGCGTCCACGACCCGGAGTCCGGCCACACCGTGCACGCGAAGGCAAGGGTCGACCACCGCACCGATCGCACAGGTGCCGACCCCGTGGTACGACGACTGCCCCCGCCGCCGGGCGTGCGCGCGCAGCGCCTCGGTGTCGGTGGCACCGGCGGGCAGGGCGAGGCCCTTCACGTACCGGGCGAACGGCTCCCGCGCGGCGATCTCCAGGGACGCCCGCAGCCCGGCCACGGTCATGTCCAGGTCCGACCGCTCCGTGAAGTAGCCGGGATCGAGGTGCGGCGGGGCCGACGGGTCGGCCGAACGCAGCCGCAGCCGGCCACGGGCGGCCGGGCGGGTGACGACGGTCTGCATGCTGAAGTTCGGCAACGGCAGGGAGAACCGGCCGTGGTCGACGAAGGCCGTGGGGCCGCCCATGAACTGCACGTCCGCCGTCCCGCCGCCGGTGACGGAGAGGAACCCGCCGACCTCGGCGCCGTTGGAGGCGAACGGTCCGCCCAGACCCCGGCGCCACCGCTCCATGTTGTGCGGACTCGCCAGCTCCAGAAGGTCGGTGGAACCGCGCGTGGCCCACACCAGCGGCACCATCACGTGGTCGTGCAGGTTCTCGCCGACACCCGGCAGGTCGGCGACGACACCGATGCCGAGGTCACGCAGGTGCCCGCCCGGTCCTACGCCGGAGAGCATCAGCAGCTTCGGCGAGTTGACCACGCCGCCGCTGAGCAGGACCTCCCGTTCGGCGCGGACCGTGTGCACAGCTCCGTCGGCGCGGAACTCGACGCCGACGGCGCGTCCGCCCTCGACGAGAACGCGGGTGGCCTCGGCGTCCGTCCTGACGGTGAGCCCCGGACGGTCCAGGGCGGGCCGCAGGTAGGCGTCGGCCGCGGACCGGCGCACGCCGCGGCAGCAGGTCACCTGGTACCTGCCCGACCCGAGCTGGGAGGCGCCGTTGAAGTCTTCGGTGGGATCCAGGCCCCAGTCCGCCGCGGCCTCGGTCCAGGCCTTCGACAGCTCATGGGTGAACATCCGGTCCTCGACGTGCAGCGGGCCGGCCGTCCCGTGCGGCGGACCGGTGAACCGGCTGTTGCGCTCGGCCCTGACGAAGTACGGGAGCACGGAGGCGAAATCCCATCCGGTGGCCCCGCCCGCCGCCCAGCCGTCGAAGTCCTCGCGGCTCCCCCGGATGTAGATCATGAGGTTGATGGCCGAGGACCCGCCGAGGGTGCGCCCGCGGGGGAAGTACGCCGAACCCTGGTAAGAAGGCTGCGGATCCAGCTCGTACCCCCAGTCCACGTCCGACCCGAACAGCGTGCCGAAGAGGGCAGGCACCCGGATGGCGTCCGCGTCGTCGGCCGGGCCCGCCTCCAGGAGGAGCACCCGCGCCTCGGGATCCTCGGTCAGCCGGTGGGCGAGCGTACAGCCGGCACTTCCCGCACCGACGATCACATAGTGGAACGACATCATGTGACGGTCCTTTCGGCGACGGTCACGCCCGGCTTCCGGCCCCCGGGCCGATGTGGTTCGCGACCGCCTCGAAGAGGAAGGCGCCCTCGTCGACCAGGGCCTCCTGGGGCAGGTCGAGCGTGCCGTCGATGGTGTTGCGCAGCAGCTGGCTCACGCCGCCCACCACGGCGACGGACTTCGCCCGGATGTCGGTCCGCGGGTCGACCGGGCCCTCGTGCAGCAGCGAGCGCACGATCTCGTCCATCCGTCTCAGGCCCCGCTGCCGGGCGCGGGCGGTGGCGGGGCCCGCGACCAGTGCCTCGATCAGCTGGAGCCTGCCCTTGCGCGGGTCCGACATCATGTTGTCGACGAGGACCCGCAGCACGTCCCTGGCCTGCTCGTCGCGCGGACGGCCGGTGCCGACGCAGGCCGCGATCCTGGGCAGCTGCTCGTCCCACATGGCCTCGACGACGGCCGCCATCAGCTCGTCCAGCGAGGCGAAACTCTCGGCGAAGTACCGGTCCTGGAGCCCGGAACGGCGCAGCACCGCCCTGATGCTCGTGCGGGCGAAGCCCTGGGTGGAGAACAGCTCGAAGGCACTGTCCATCAGGCGCCGGCGCCGCAGCGCGACCCGCTCCTCCGCGGTCAGACCGCCGTAGGTCCTCATGACAGGCACCCTCCCGGGCCGGAACTCCAGCGGCGGCAGGCACGCCGGCCGCTTCGCTCCCACTGCACACATTTTACTCATTTGATGACATATGCCTCCACATGCGGCGCGACGTCCGCGGGCCCGTCGCCGCGCCGGACTTCCCTCCAGTCCGACCAGTCGGTATGTTCTGGATGCCCGGACCGCAGTGCCGCGGTCCGGGATTCCGGCGTACGACGGAGGGCGCATGTCCGAGCACGAGCCGCGGGTCCACGGTCACTGCGAGCCGCGTTTCGCGGCGGTACGGGAAGCCTTCGAGGAGAACTTCCGGGACCGGGGAGAGCTGGGCGCCGCCGTGGCGGTGACGGTCGGCGGCGAGACGGTCGTGGACCTGTGGGGCGGCTGGGCGGACCCGGATCACAGCCGGCCCTGGGAGCGGGACACCCTGGTGAACGTCTGGTCCACGACCAAGGGCCCGGTCGCCCTGTGCGCGCACATCCTGGCCGACCGGCGGCTGCTGGACCTCGACGCGCCGGTGGCCGACTACTGGCCGGAGTTCGCGGCGGCCGGCAAGGAGCGGGTCCTGGTCCGCCATCTGCTGTCGCACCGCGCCGGACTGTCGGGACTGCGCGAGCCGCACTCCCTCCGGCAGCTGTACGACTGGGAGTTGACGACGGCGCGGCTGGCGGCGACGGAGCCGTGGTGGGAGCCGGGCACCCGGTCCGGGTACCACGCCCTCACCTACGGGTTCCTGGTCGGCGAGGTGGTACGCCGGGTGTCGGGGCTGCTGCCGGGGGCTTTTTTGGAGCGGGAGGTGACCGGTCCGCTCGGCATCGACTTCACCGTCGGACTGCCCGAGAAGGAGGCCGGCCGGGCGGCCGTGCTGGATCATCCGCGGGTCACCTCCGCCAGCGAACAGGCCGCGATCTTCAGCCAGTTGGCACCGGCGGCGGTGGCGGCCCTGGCCAACCCCGGAGTGGGCGCCGCCGCGGCCAACACGGCGGAGTGGCGGGCGGCGGAGATCCCGGCGGCCAACGGTCACGGCACGGCCAGGGCGGTCGCGGCGCTGTACGGCGTGTTCGCGGGCCGGGGCGAGTTCGGCGGCCTGCGGCTGCTGTCGCCGGAGGCCGCCGAGCGGGTGCGCGAGGGCCAGGGCAGCTGCCGTGACCTGGTGCTGGGGGCCGGTTTCGCGCACGAGACCGAGGTGGCGCTCGGCCTGTGGCTCAGCGGGCGGAACGGCTCCTACGGGCCGAACCCGCGCGCGTTCGGGCACGACGGGTTCGGCGGTTCGTGCGGGCTGGCCGACCCGGAGGCGGGGGTTTCGCTGGGTTACGTGATGAACCGGATGGGGCCGGCGATCGCGGACGATCCGCGGAAGACGGCCCTGGTGACCGCCCTCTACGCGTGCCTGTGAGGCCGGTCCGGTTTCGGCCGAACCTGCCGGCCGCCCTTCCCTGATGGTTTAGACCAATGCTAGATGTGGTCGCGCAATGAGCCCGCACGGCTACGTCTTGTCACCAACAGGAGGCGCGGCATGGCCCGCACCACCCACCACGACCACTCCGAGAACGAAGGGCAGCCCCTGTACGGGCAGATCGCGACACAGCTGCTCGGCGAGCTGCGCGCCGGCACCATCCCGCCCGGCGAACGGCTGCCCGGGGAGAGACAGCTGGCCCAGCACTTCGGGGTCAGCCGGGAGACCGTCCGGCAGGCGCTGGACGTGCTGCGGCACAGCGGCCTGGTCGCCACCGACCGGCGGGGCAGCCACGCCACCCTGCACGGCCGGCCGGTGGAGAGCCCGGTCTCCCTGGCGTTCCCGGTGGGCGCCGGCACCACGGAGCACGGCGCCGTCGACCGCGCCACGGTGACCTGGGAGGAGCCGCCGCCGGAACACGCGGCGGCCCTTGGGCTCGCGCCGCACCGGCCGACCCTGGTCCACCGCTACGAGTCCGCCGCTCCCGACGGCCGCGCCCTGCGCACGGCGGTGACCTCCTTCTCGACCGTCGCCCTGGCCGAGGTGGAGGAGCTGGGCCGCTACCGGGACCGCGCCGACGGCGCGGCCGCCGCCCAGCTGCGCCGGGCCTACGACTGGATGCGCAAGGCCGGCCTCACCCTGCACCACCGGGACTCGATCAGCCACGTCGCGGACGCGGCCTCGGTCCTGGTGACACGCCGGGTGCACGACCAGTACGCCCGCCCGCTGGAGATCACCGACCTCGTGGTCGACGCCGAGCAGGACACCCTGGTCTACGAGTTCACGGTGCCGGCGGCGGGCTGACCCGTACCGGCCGTCCTGGCCACGACGAGCCGGGCGCGCGGGCTGCCGTCGGCCCGCCGCCCGAACCCGGGCAGCGCGCGCAGCTCCACCGCGAACCCGGCCCGCTCCAGCTCCCGCAGCACGGTGGAGAGCCTGAAGGCCCGGTAGTACATGACGAACGGCGGCCGCCACAGGGCGTTGCGCACCCGCATCACGGCGTCGAAGCCGAGCAGGGCCCAGAACCCGGGCCCTGAGGGGCGGGGCGGTGCCGGCACCGGGAAGGCGAAGGCGCCGTCCGGCCGCAGGACCGAGTGGACCTGCCGGAAGAGGCCGGGCAGTTCACCGGGCAGGAAGTGCCCGAACGCCCCGAAGCTGACGACCAGGTCGAAGGCGGGCCCGAACGGCAGGGCCCGGGCGTCCGCACGCACCCAGCGGACGTCCGGCCCGTCGGGCGGGGGCAGCCGCCGGGCGACGTCGAGCATGCCCGCGCTGAAGTCGACGCCGGTGACGCTGTTCCCGCACACCTGGGCCAGTACGTCCAGTCCCGCGCCGGTGCCGCAGCACAGGTCCAGGCCGTCCGTGAACGGACCGAGCGGGGCGAGCGCCTTGGCGACGGACTCCAGGATCGGGTCCGGGGTCCGGAAGGGCGTGTGGTCGAACTTCGGGGCCAGCAGGTCGTAGCCGCGCTCGACCGAGGACAGGGCCTGGACGGTGAGCTCGCGAAGACTCGGGCCATCGGGGCTGAACATCCGGCCAGCCTACGGGAGCCGCCCGCGCCCGGCACCGCGAAGGCGCGGGCTGGGCGTCAGTTCCTGAGCTGCTCCAGGGTGGACTTGGTGTCCGTCTTCAGCCAGCCGGTCACCTCGTCGAGGGTGGGCGGGTCGGTGTCGCTGCCGTACGACGAGAAGTAGGCGCTGTAGCTCATCGTGTACGTCATCCAGCCGTCCCGTACCGCGAGGGTGGCGTACCGCGAACCGCTGGTGGTGGAGCCGCTGCTGGTGTCCTCGGTGACCAGGTAGGCCTCGTCGCCGATGCCCTGCACCGGGCTCACGTCGTAGTCGGTGTGGCTGTCGCCGTAGTTCTTCCAGGCGGCCGTGAACTCCGGTCCCGGATCGGTCTTCTTGTGCAGGTCCACCTGGAGGGCGAGGTAGGCGTCCGTGTAGCTGGATCCGGTCTTCTTGAGGCTGACGCTGCAGGAACTCTCGTCCAGGGCCGGGTCCTTCAGCGCGTTCTTCGTCGGCGCCGAGTCGTCGTCGGGATACTCGTCCTTGAACGAGGAGTAGTCGGCGCCGGAGCAGAGGTTCGCGGGCGCGCGGTAGCCGCGCAGGTCCGCGCCGTCGCCGAGACCGCCGGTGAGGAAGAGGGCGGCCGCCCAGCCCGCGGAGGCCACCACCGCGCCGACGACCGCCCACAGCACCGCTCTGCCGGCCGCGTTCCCGCCGGCCGGCGGAGGTGCGACCGGCGGCGGATAGCCGTAACCGGGCGGCACGGCATAGGGGTTGTCCTGCTGCGGGGGCGGCGCGGGCTGGTTGACCACGGTCGGCTGGGCGTAGGGGTTCTGCGGCGGCGACTGCGGGTTCGGGTACGGGTAGGCGGTCGGCCGGGGCGGGTTCGCCGGCGGCTGCTCCGGCGGCTGTGGAGGCGGCGAGGGCTGCTCGGGGATCGGCGGCGGCTGCTGCGGGGAGGACGGCGGCTGCGGTGGCGTGGACATGTCGTGAAGATAAGGCATTACCCGACATCGCGTCCCCGTCCCGGCCGCGACCGTTATCGATTGCGGACATCCGTCGCCGCGCCATGACCTGTCTGCCGTAAGGAAGTTGATGGCACATCAGGCGGACAGGGAGGTCCCCAGGCGCACCGGAAGGGTGTGGACGCTGTTGCCGACGAAGCTGGCTTCGCGGGCGAGGTCCTCCTCGGGTACGGCCAGGTCGAGGTCGGGGAAGCGGTCGAAGAGCCGCTCCAGGGCCACGGTGGCCTCCAGCCGGGCCAGCGGGGCACCCAGGCAGTAGTGGGCGCCGTGTCCGAGGGAGAGGCTGCGCACGGCGTCGGGGCGGGCGGGCCGGGTGACGTCGAACCGGTCGGCGTCCGGGCCGTGCGCGGCCGGGTCGCGGCCGGCGGCGGAGTAGCCGGCCAGGACCGGAGTGCCGGCCGGGATGACGGTGCCGCCGAGGTCCAGGTCCCGCACGGGGTAGCGGAACGGGAAGTAGCTGACCGGCGCGTCCCAGCGCAGCGTCTCCTCCACCACGTCCGCCCAGCTCGCCGCGGAGCCGCGGACCAGGTCGAGCTGGTCGCGGTGGCCGCACAGGGCGCGCACGGCGTTGGTGATCAGGTTGAGGGTGGTCTCGTGCCCGGCGATGATCATGAGCACCAGGGTGCCGATCAGCTCCTCCTGGCCGAGCCGGTCGCCCTCCTCGTCGCGGGCGGCGATCAGGGCGCTGGTGAGGTCGTCGCCGGGCCGTTCGGCACGGGACGCGGCGACGGCGGCGAGGACGGCGACCAGTTCCCGGTTGGCGGCGACGGCCTGGGCCGGTTCGATGCCGGTGGCCACGACCTGGCTGGTCAGCTGGTGCAGCCGGAGCTGGAACTCCTCGTCCACGCCCAGGAGTTCACTGATCACGCCCATCGGCAGCGGCAGCGCGAAGTGCCGGCGCAGGTCGGCCACGCCGTCCACCGCGGCCCGCTCCAGGCCGTCGAGCAGGGTCGCGGTCAACTCCTCCACCCGGGGCCGCAGTTCCTCGACCCGGCGGGGTGTGAAGGCCCGGGAGACCAGTCCGCGCAGCCTGCGGTGGTCCTCGCCGTCCGCGGTGGTCATGCCCCGTACGGTGGCGAAGGTCAGCAGCGGCCAGCCGGCCGGGATGCGGCCCTCCCGCAGCTCGGTGAAGTGCCGGGCGTCCTTGGCGACTTCGGGATGCTGAAGGAACTCCCTGAGCTCGTCGTGGCCGAGGACGGCCATGCCCTCGACCCCGCCGGGCAGGACGACGGGCGTCACGGCTCCGCGCGCCAGCAGCCTGGCGTTGTCGGCGTGCGGGCAGCCGCCCGCGGGGTCCGGACGGTGCGGCTCGGGCGAGGTCTCCACCGGGACTCCTGACGGGGCACGGGACGCGGGCACCGCCGATCGTAGGCGCACCGGGGCCGCCGTGACCCGGGGTTCCCGGCCACTCGGGTCCGGGATCCGGCCCGGGAATACCGGCGGCCGGTGCCATGTTGACCGGCATGGAACTCCGGGTATAGTGCGAACAGCACCTGTGATCGCCCCGTTGCCGGGCGCCGGTGCCGGATTCCTCTCCTCCAGCCGCTTCGGCCCGCTCTCGATCGGCCCGTCGGCTTCTTCGCACCACCTCGCGACCAGGGCTTTCCCTGCCGTTCCCGAGGTGCCGTTCCCGCCGCACGGAGGCCTGTGCGCACGCCTCTCCCCCGCGGCCCCTCCCCCTCTCTCTCGCTCGTCTCCCGTCCTCGAAAGGACCACCTCCCATGACCACCACACTCGAACCTCCCGTACGGCAGCAGGCCGGCGACGCCGTCCGGCCCGTCACCGGCGTCCTCGACATCGACGCGGCAGGGAAGGGGCACCTGCGGGCCCCGACCTGCCTGCCCTCCCCGGCCGACCCGCAGGTCCCCGCCGCGCTGATCCGCCGTCACGGCCTGCGCCGGGGCGATCTCGTCGACGGCGTCCGGGGCGGCCGGGCCGCCCTGACCGAGGTCACGCGCGTCAACGGCCGTGCGCCCGAGGCGCTGCGCGGCCGCCGTCACTTCCGCGACCTGACCCCGCTGCACCCGCACGAGCGGATCCGTCTCGAACACCCCGCCGCCGGGCTCGCCGGACGGCTCACCGACCTGTTCGCCCCCGTCGGCAAGGGCCAGCGCGGGCTGATCGTGGCCCCGCCGAAGACCGGCAAGACCGTGCTGCTCCAGCAGTACGCGGCCGCCGTCGCCGGCAACCACCCGGAGTGCCACCTCATGGTGCTGCTGCTCGACGAGCGCCCCGAGGAAGTAACCGACATGCGACGCTCGGTCCGCGGCGAGGTGTACGCCTCCACCTTCGACCGGCCCGCCAAGGAACACATCGCCCTCGCCGAACTCGTCGTCGAGCGGGCCAAGCGGCTCGTCGAGGACGGCCGGGACGTCGTCATCCTGCTCGACTCGCTGACCCGGCTGTGCCGGGCCCACAACAACGCGGCCGCCTCGAACGGCCGTACCCTCAGCGGCGGCGTCGACGCCGGCGCGCTGATCGGACCCAAGCGGTTCTTCGGGGCCGCCCGCAAGGCCGAGGAGGGCGGCTCGCTCACCATCCTCGCCACCGCCTTGGTGGACACCGGCTCCCGCGCCGACGGCTACTTCTTCGAGGAGCTGAAGAGCACCGGCAACATGGAGCTGCGGCTGGACCGCGACGTGGCCTCCCGCCGGGTCTTCCCGGCCGTGGACCTCGGCCCCTCCGGCACCCGCCGCGAGGAACTCCTGCTCACCCCTGCCGAGTTGACCGCCGTACACGGACTGCGCCGGGCCCTGCGGAGCCGGGAGGGCGGCCCCCTCGGCCTGGAGACCCTTCTGGAGCGGCTGCGCGAGACGCCGGACAACGCCGCCTTCCTGCGCCGCGTCCGGCCGACCCTGCCGGCGGGCTGACACCGGAGCCGGACGTCAGTCGTCCGGGTTGCTCGACGCGTCCGTCCGGCCCAGGCTGCGCGCCGGACACGCACTCCCTTCCTACGTTGACCGTATGACGATCGGATTCTCTGCCCGTGGTGCCCGCCGCCGAGCCGCGGTGTCGACCTGCGCCCTGTGTGTGACGGGTGTGCTGGCACTGGCGTCCGGCACGGCCGCAGCCGGCCCCGCGGCACTCGACCCGGCGCCGCCCCGGAGTGCGGCGGTGCCCGGCCCGTCCCTGCTCTTCCACTCCGGCGTCCAGGTCCGGCCGCACTCCGGGGTGCCCGAGGTCCCGGACGTCTCCGCGCTCTCCTGGGTGATCGCCGACGCGGCCAGCGGCCAGGTCCTGGCGGCGAACGAGGCCCATCGCGCGCTGCCCCCGGCCAGCACGCTCAAGACGCTGTTCGCGCTGACCGTGCTGCCGGTGCTGCCGGCCGGTCTGCAGCACCGGGTGACACCGCAGGAACTGGCGGACGTCGAGGAGGGCAGCAGCCTGGTCGGCGTCCAGGAGGGCCACACCTACCGGGTGGCCGACCTGTGGCGCGGGGTCTTCCTCAGCTCAGGAAACGACGCCGTGCACGTCCTGGCCGCGCTCGACGGGGGCTGGGACCGCACCGTCTCCCTGATGCAGGCCAAGGCACGCACCCTCGGCGCCCTCGACACCCACGTCGAGTCCCCCGACGGCTACGACGCGCCGGGACAGGTCTCCTCCGCGTTCGACCTGGCGGTGTTCGGCCGGGCCGGGCTGCGCAATGCGGACTTCGCACGGTACTGCTCGACCGCCTCGGCCCAGTTCCCGACCGGCGACGGCTGGACGTTCGGCATCCAGAACACCAACCGGCTGCTGACCGGCGAGGACGGAACGCCGCGCTACCCCGGCATGATCGGGATCAAGAACGGCTACACCACCAACGCCGGCAACACCCTGGTCGCCGCCGCCCGGCGGGACGGGCGCACCTTGATCGTGACGCTGATGAACCCCCAGGACGGCGGCGTGTACGACGAGGCCCGTCAACTGCTCGACTGGGGTTTCGAGGCGGCCGGGCGGGTCGACCCGGTGGGTTCGCTGGACGCCCTGCGGGCCAAGCCCCGGCCCCGGCCGGGACCGAGCACCGTACCGGTGGCGGCAGCCGCCACGCCGGACGACGGCTCCGACTGGTCCGGCACCGCCATCGCGGCGGGCGTCGCGGTGCTCGGCGCGGGCGCGGTGAGCCTCGCGATCCGGCTCAGGGGCGCGCGCTCCGGGCGGGCCTGACCGGTCGGCAGGCCGAGCAGCAGCCCCAGCGTGATCCAGGTGTAGAGGTTGCTGCCGAGGAAGCCGTCGACGCCCGAGGCGTCGTCGAACCACAGCCACACCACGCTGGTGCACATCACCGCGTAGAGGGCGCCCGCGATCCGCGGGTGTCCCGCCCGCGCCAGCAGCACGAACGCGGGCAGCGTCCACACCAGGTGGTGCACCCAGGTGATCGGGCTGACCAGGCAGGCGGCGAGCCCGGTGAGCGCGAAGGCGGCCGTCCAGTCCTCGGCCGCCACCGCCCTGCGGGTCCGCCACGCCCACACGGCGAGGGTGATCAGCACGGCGGACGCCCACAGCGGCTTGTCGGGGTGGCCGAGCCGGGCCAGGACGCCCTGCAGCGACTGGTTGGACACGTAGTCGAGCCGTCCGACCCGGCTGGTGTCCCACAGCGCCCGCGTCCAGTAGAAGCGGGAGGCGCGCGGGTCGGCCCAGGCGGCGAGTCCGGTGGCGGCGAGCGCCACCGCCGTGGCGGTCGCCGCCGCCCGCCACCGGCGGGCGAGCAGCAGCATGCCGATGAAGAGCGCCGGGGTGAGCTTGACGGCGGCGGCGAGTCCGATCCCGGCGCCCGCCCAGCGCCCGCGTCCGCTGCGCAGCAGACAGCAGTCGCCGAGGACCAGGGCGAGCAGCACGAGGTTCACCTGGCCGAAGCTGAAGGTGTCCCGCAGTGGCTCGAACAGCGCCAGCCCGCACAGGGCCAGCGCCCACCGGTACCAGCCCCAGCGCCGCCAGCCGGGCCCGGCCATGATGCGCAGCACGAAGGCCAGCGCCGCCAGGTTGACCAGCAGCGAGGCCGCGATGGCCAGGTGCAGGCCGACCAGCGCCATGGGCAGCATGCCGACGGCGGCGAACGGCGGATAGGTGAAGCCGTACTCCGTGCCGGGCACCCGGTAGTCGTAGATCCGGCCGCCGTGGTGCACCCAGGTGTGCACGGTGCCGTAGTAGACGCGCAGGTCGAACCAGTCGCGCAGCAGCGGCACGGTGGCGGTGAACACGGTCACGGCGGTGACGAGGACCAGGACGAGCAGCAGTCTCCCCCGGTCGGTGCGCGGTCCTCTCATGCCGTGCGTCCCACGGCCGGGGCCTGCGCGGCCTGGTGGGCCTGCCACAGCACGACCACGCCGAGCACCCCGCCGGAGACGGCGAGGACCAGCTGGCCGACGTCGGCCGGGCCGCCGCTGGGCAGCACCGCGAGCGCGAGCACCCCGGTGACGGCGGCCACCCGGTGCCGTACCGAGGTGCTGGGCGCGGCCGCCGCTATCAGGAACAGGCCCCAGATGGCGTACCAGGGGCGGATCGCCGGTCCGAAGGCGGCGACCGCGGCGAGGCTCAGGCCGAGCGCGTAGACCGGGCGCGGCCGCAGCCGGACCCATATCAGCAGCACAGTCACCGCCGTGAGCGCCAGCCCCAGCAGATGCCAGGCCGGGACGGCCAGCGGCGCCAGGTCGCTGCCGAGGTGTGCGAGGAGCGCGCCGGTGGCCCGGCCGAGCAGGCTGCTGAGCGCCCAGTTGTGGGCGGAGACGGGCGTGTCGAGCGCTCCTATCCAGCCGTAGCCGGTTCCCGCCACCGCGGTCGCGGCCACCGTCGTGGCGCCGGCCGCTGCGGCCGTCAGCAGGGACGCGGCGACCGGGCTGCGGCCCCTGCGCGCCTGGACGACGACGATCGCCAGCAGGCCGAGTGCGGCCGGTGCCTTCACCAGCGCCGCGAGCGTGACGAGCACGGCGCCGAGGACCGGCCAGCGGCCGAGCGCCGCGACCAGGCCGAGGCCCAGCAGACCGAGCATGATCGCGTCGTTGTGGGCGCCGGCGACCAGGTGCAGCAGCACCAGCGGGTTGAGGGCGCCGAGCCAGAGCGCGGCGGCCGGATCGGCGCCGCTGTGCCGGGCCAGCCGGGGCAGCGCGGCCGCCATCAGGCCGACGCCGAGCAGGGCGACCAGCCGCATGCCGAACAGCCCGGCGGGCAGTTCGCCCCGGGTGAGTCCGGACAGCAGCGAGGCGACGCCCATGAAGGCGGGGCCGTACGGGGCGGCGGTGTTCTGCCAGACCGGGGCGACCTCGTCGGCCAGCGGTCCGCCGAGCTGCGCGGGTCCCGCCGTGTAGACGTCCATGTGCGCGTCGACCATCGCGCCCTGCGCGAGGTAGCTGTACACGTCCCGGCTGAACAGCGGGGGCGCGAGCAGCAGCGGGGCCGCCCAGACGGCGAGGACCAGCAACAGCTGGCGCGGGGTGGGTGGTTCGCCGCCGCGGACCAGGCGGCCCAGCAGCAGCCAGGCCGCGATGAGCAGCACCACGCCGAAGTAGACGCCGACGAGCCCGAACGCCGCCTGCACGGAGCTGGGCGCGAGCAGGTCCTGAACGGGGAGGGCGCCGGCTGTCTCACCTCCCAGGGCGAGGAACGCGGTACCGGCCAGGCCCAGGACCTGGCAGCGGCGGAGATCGACGGGGAAAGCCATGGCCAACACTGGGTCAGCGTGTCAAGGACGGGTGGCCAGAAAGCGACGGGGCGTTTTCCTGGGGGCGGCCTGCTTGTTACCTGTGTACGGTGCGCCCGGAACCTAGAACACCGACAGGCCGGTCAGCGTGGTGAACCTGTCCAGCGCGGCCACGCCCGCGACCGAGTTGCCGCGCTCGTCCAGCCCCGGGCTCCACACGCAGATCGCGCAACGGCCCGGCACCACCGCGATGATGCCGCCGCCCACCCCGCTCTTGCCGGGCAGTCCCACCCGGTACGCGAAGTCGCCGGCCGCGTCGTACGTGCCGCAGGTCAGCATGACCGCGTTGACCTGCTTGGCCTGGCTGCGGGTGAGCAGCCGGCTGCCGTCGGCCCGGATGCCGTGGCGGGCCAGGAACGTGGTCGCCAGGGCGAGGTCGGCGCAGGACGCGGCGACGGAGCACTGGCGGAAGTACTGGTCGAGCAGGACCGGTACGTCGTTGTCGATGTTGCCGTAGGAGGCCATGAAGTGGGCCAGGGCGGCGTTGCGGTCGCCGTGCTGGGACTCGGAGGCGGCCACGCCCTTGTCGAAGTCCAGGCCGGTGTTGCCGCTCTCGGCGCGCAGGAAGGCGAGGAGTTCGCCGGCCGCGTCCCCGCTGCGGGTCTGCAGCCGGTCGGTGACGACGAGGGCGCCCGCGTTGATGAACGGGTTGCGCGGGATGCCGTTCTCGTACTCCAGCTGGACCAGGGAGTTGAAGGGGTTGCCGGAGGGTTCGCGGCCGACGTGCTCCCAGAGTTCGTCGCCCTCGCGGCCCAGGTCGAGGGCGAGGGTGAAGACCTTGGTGATGGACTGCGTGGAGAACGGCTGCCGCCAGTCGCCCACGCCGTGGACGGTGCCGTCCAGCTCGGCCACGGCCATGCCGAAGCTGCGCGGGTCGCAGGCGGCGAGCGCCGGTATGTAGTCGGCGGGCCGCCCGCGGCCGGGCGTCCGCTCGATCTCGTCCGCGATCCGCTCCAGGACCGGCAGGAAGGCCGGTGACGACGACATCGACATGATCACCATTGTGCCCCCGTGCCGGTCCCGGCGCGTGCCCGCGGCTCAGACGAGGGGCTGGGCGCTGCCGGCGACGACCTCGGGCCGCAGCAGGGCGGCCAGCCGTTCGGCCGGCAACAGGCCCTTCTCCAGGACGAGTTCCGCCACGCCCCGGCCGGTGGCGAGCGCCTCCTTGGCGATGTCGGTGGCCGCGGTGTACCCGATGTACGGGTTGAGGGCGGTGACCAGGCCGATGGAGTTCTCGACCGTGGCGCGCAGCACCTCGGTGTTGGCGGTGATGCCGTCGACGCACCGCTCGGCCAGGGTCAGGCAGGCGTTGCGCAGGTGCGTGATGCTCTCCGACAGGGAGTGCAGGATGATCGGCTCGAACGCGTTGAGCTGGAGCTGTCCGGCCTCGGCGGCCATGGTGATGGCGACGTCGTTGCCGATGACCTCGAAGGCGACCTGGTTGACGACCTCGGGGATCACCGGGTTGACCTTGCCGGGCATGATCGAGGAACCGGCCTGTACGGGCGGCAGGTTGATCTCGCCGAGTCCGGCGCGGGGGCCGGAGGAGAGCAGCCGCAGGTCGTTGCAGCTCTTGGAGAGCTTGACGGCGATCCGCTTCAGCACACCGGACATCTGCACGAACGCGCCGCAGTCCTGGGTGGCCTCCACCAGGTTCGCGGCGGTGACCAGGGGCAGTCCGGTGATCTCGGCGAGGTGGCGGCGGGCCGACTCGGCGTATCCGGCGGGCGCGTTGAGGCCGGTGCCGATGGCGGTGGCGCCGAGGTTGATCTCGTGGATCAGCTCGACGGCCTCGCCGAGACGGGAACGGTCCTCGTCGATCATGACGGCGAAGGTGGAGAACTCCTGGCCGAGCGTCATGGGCACCGCGTCCTGCAACTGGGTGCGGCCCATCTTCAGCACGTCACGGAACTCGACGGCCTTGCGGCCGAAGGCGTCCTGGAGCACGGCCATCGCCCGGAGCAGTCCGCGGACCGCGAAGACCGTCGCGATCTTGACGGCGGTCGGGTAGACGTCGTTGGTGGACTGGCCGAGGTTGACGTCCTCGTTGGGGTGCAGGTGCCCGTACTCCCCCTTGCGGTGTCCCATCAGTTCCAGCGCCCGGTTGGCGACGACCTCGTTGGCGTTCATGTTCGTCGACGTCCCCGCGCCGCCCTGGATGACGTCGACGACGAACTGGTCGTGCAGCTTGCCGGAGCGGATCTCCCGGCAGGCGGCGACGATCGCGGCGGCCTTCGCGGGCGCCAGCAGCCCCAGCTCCTCGTTGGCGAGGGCGGCGGCCTCCTTGACGGCGGCCAGCGCGTCGATCAGATGCGGGTAGGCGGAGATCGGCGTGCCGGTGATGGGGAAGTTCTCGGTGGCGCGCAGGGTGTGCACACCCCAGTAGGCGTCGGCGGGCACGTCACGGTCGCCGAGCAGGTCGTGCTCGCTGCGAAAAGTCATGGAAAAACGATTCCTCTTCGGGATCTTCGGAAGGACGGCAGGAGAGCCGGGAGTGCCTAGGCGCAGGCCGGTATCGCGACCGGGTCCAGCGAGCGGACGGGTCGTACGCAGCCGACCGCGCGACCGCCGCCGAGCAGCGCCTCGCCCTGGAAGCCGCTCAGCAGCTCCGGATCGACCCCGGCACGCTCCAGCGCCGCGGCCGCCACCGGGATCCGCGCCCGGTTCGCCCCGTCGGCGATCTTCACGGCGACGGCCCGGCCGTCCGGCAGCGCGGCGACCTGCACGCCTTCGAACCCGTCCTTCGCGAGCAGCCCCGGCACGGCCGCCATCAGCGCCGCCACGTCGCGTCCGGCGCCGGACGCCATCTCCGGGTACGCCCGCATCGCGTCGGCGACCCGGGCCTGCGGCGTGCCCGGCGCGCCGGTCACGATCCGGGACACCGCCCGCGCGAGGCCGTGCAGGGAGACCGAGAACAGCGGTGCTCCGCAGCCGTCGACGGTCGTCCGGGCGATGTGCTGGCCGGTGAGGTCCTCCACCGCCTCGGCCACCGCCTGCTGCAGCGGGTGGGCCGGGTCGAGGCAGTCGTCCAGGGTCCAGCCGTTCAGCTTCGCGGTCCACAGCATCGCCGCGTGCTTGCCGGAGCAGTTCTGGGCCAGCCGGGACGGCTGCCGGCCCTCCCGGATCCAGCGCTCGCGGACCTCGGTGCCGTACGGCATGTCGGGCACGTTGCGCAGGTCCGCCTCGGTCAGTCCGGCGAGGGCGAGGATCCGCCGGGCGCCGTCCAGGTGGCGTTCCTCGCCGGAGTGGCTGGCGGCGGCCAGGGAGAGCAGCTCGCCGTCGAGCGGCAGTCCGGCCCGCACCATGGCCACGGCCTGGACGGGCTTGAGGGCCGAGCGCGGGTAGAACGCGGCCTCGATGTCGCCGAGCTGGAACTGGACCTCGCCGTCGGCTCCGAGGACGACGACGGAGCCGTAGTGGACGCCCTCGACGACCCCGCCGCGTATGAGGTGGGCGACGGGGGCGTGCAGGGGTTCGCGGACGACGGGCGCGGGCGCGGGGAAGCTGCTGTACATCACTGCCTGGTCTCGGGTGGGTCGGTACGGACCGGTGCGCGGTTCACGCGCCGGCTCCGGCGGGCGGGTGCGTGGAGCGCACGATGCGGGTGAGGGTCGTCCGGACGCGGTCCAGGTGGTGGCTCATCGCGTCCACGGCGTCGGACTCGGAGCCGTCGACCAGCGCCTCCACGATGGCGCGGTGCTCGCGGTTGGACTGCTCGCGCCGGTCGCCGAGTTCGTTGAGGAAGGCCGACTGGCGCGCGAGCGCGTCCCGGATCTCCTCGATGACCCGGCGGAAGACCGGGTTCTGGGCGGCCTCGGCCACCGCGAGGTGGAAGAGGGTGTCCATCGCGACCCACGCGGTGGTGTCCGTCTCCCGCTCCATGCGGTCGAGCAGGTGGGCCAGGTGGTCCAGGTTCTCCGGGGTGCGGCGCAGCGCGGCGTATCCGGCGACCGGGATCTCGATGTGCCGGCGCACCTCCAGCAGGTCGCTGGCCGCGTAGTCGCCGAAGGTCGGGTCCTCGACGGCACCGGCGACGACGAAGGTGCCCTTGCCGGTCTTGGAGACGGTCAGCCCCATCGTCTGCAGGGCCCGCAGCGCCTCGCGCAGGACGGGCCTGCTGACCTCCAGGGTGCGGCACAGCTCCGCCTCCGAGGGGAGCTTGTCGCCGATCGCGTACTCGCCGCGCTCGATCGCGCCGCGCAGGTGCGCCAGGACCGCCTCCATGGCGCTCACGCGTCGCGGAGGCTGTCCGGCTGTCCGGCTGTCTGACAGGTTCACGAGTGGAATGGTCCGGCTTGCGGGGCGCGGCTGTCAAGCGGCCTGAAGAGAAAAATTCACGGGGTGCGGCACCTGAAGGGACAGGTGCCGCACCCCGTGCGGGTGCGCCGAACGTGTCAGGCGCTGAGCGTGTCGGTGGCGAGCAGGCCGAACAGGGCCAGGCCGACGACGATCCGGTAGATCACGAAGGCGTTGAAGGAGTGCTTGGCGACGAACTTCAGCAGCCACGCGATGGAGCCGTAGGCCACCACGAAGGAGACCACCGTGCCGACGACCAGCGGCGCGGCGCCGACGCCCGCGCCCAGGGCGTCCTTCAGCTCGTAGATCCCGGCGCCGGTCAGCGCCGGGATGCCGAGGAAGAAGGACAGGCGCGTCGCGGCGACCCGGTCGAGGTCCCGGATGAGCGCGGTGGACATGGTGGCGCCGGAGCGGGAGAAGCCGGGGAAGAGCAGGGCGAGGATCTGGGAGGAGCCGACCCACATGGCGTCCGCGAAGGAGGTGTCGTCCTCGCCGCGCTTGTGGCGCCCCATCTGGTCCGCCGCCCACATCACGCCGGAGCCGAGGATCAGCGAGCCGGCCACCACCCAGAGCGAGGCGAGCGGGCCGTCGATCAGCGGCTTGGCGGCGAGGCCCACCAGGACGATCGGGACGGTCGCGGCGATCACCCACCAGGCGAACTTGTAGTCGTGGTGGTAGCGCTCCTCCTTGTCGACCAGCCCACGGCCCCAGGCGGAGACGATCCGGCGGATGTCCTTGAAGAAGTACACCAGCACGGCCGCGATGGCGCCGACCTGGATGACGGCCGAGAACCCGACGACGGACGGGTCGTCGACGGGGATGTTCATGAGCCCCTCGGTGATCTTGAGGTGGCCCGTGGAGGAGACGGGGAGGAACTCCGTCACCCCCTCGACGACACCGAGGACGGCGGCCTGACCGACGGAGATGGCGCTCATGGGATCCAGTTCTGCAGAGTTAGGTCGACAGTGCTGTAGACAGTCTTACAACGCGTGGGTGTGAAGCAAGTCCTAGCCCCACACCGATCCGGCGATCGCCACCCCGGCGAAGGCCGCACCGAGCCCCGCCGCCACGCTCGCGACGACGTTGGCCGCAGCGTAGAGCCCCGCGCCGGTCTCGGTCAGCCGCAGGGTCTCGTAGGAGAACGTCGAGTACGTCGTCAGGGCCCCGCACAGCCCGGTGCCCAGCAGCAGCTGCAGGTGCGCGCTCGCCGCGCCCGCCGAGGCCGCGCCGGTCAGCAGGCCGAGGATCAGGCAGCCGGTCACGTTGACCACGAAGGTGCCCCAGGGGAAGACGGAGTCGTGCCGGGCCTGGACGGTGCGGTCGGTGAGGTAACGCAGCGGGGCACCGACGACGGCGCCCGCCACGACCAGCAGCCAGTTCACAACGAGTTCTTACCCTTCGCGTCCGTTTTGCCGGATTCCTTGTCCCGGCCGACGTACCTGATGACCTCGCAGTCGTCCAGGGTGACGAGCCCTTCGGTCACCAGTTCGTCGAGCTGCGGCAGGAACTCCCGGATCCGCTCCTCCGTGTCCACGAGGACGACCGCCACCGGCAGGTCCTCGCTCAGCGACAGCAGCCGCGCGGTGTGGATGCGGGAGGTGGCGCCGAAGCCCTCGATGCCCTTGAAGACGCTGGCGCCCGCGAGCCCGGCCGCGTGCGCGCGGTGCACGATCTCCGTGTACAGGGGCTTGTGGTGCCAGATGTCGTCCTCGCCGATGTAGACCGTCAGGCGCAGGGCGCGGCCGGTGAGTCTCGTCATCGCTGCCTCCGGGTGAGGACACGGCGGGTCACGGTCGCCGCGCACCACACGGCCGCGAGGGCCGCGCACAGGGTCGCGGCGAGGTAGGCCAGGCCGGTGCCCGGCCGGCCGTGGTCGACCAGTTTCTGGATGTCGACGGTGTACGTGGAGAAGGTGGTGAAGCCGCCGAGGACGCCGGTGCCGAAGAACGGGCGGACCAGGCGGTGCGCGGAGAGTCCTTCGGTGATCAGGACCAGGAAGGCGCCGATCACCGCGCAGCCGATCACGTTCGTCCAGAAGGTCGCCCAGGGGAATCCCCCGGTGGCCGTGGGCAGCGCGAGGGCGAGGGCGTAGCGGGCCACGGCTCCGATCGCGCCTCCGGCCGCGACCACCGCGACGACCGGCGCCTGGCTGCGCCACTCGGACCGGCGCCGCGTGCTCGGCTCGACACGGAGGCTCTCGGCTTCCGGCGCTGTCATGGTCGTACGTCTCCTGTTCGAACACCACCGGCGGGTGCACCAGGGTACCGCCGGGTCTACCGGGCGGTCACGTCGCGGCGGGGGCCGCGCAGACCGCGACGCCGGGCTCCCGGACGCTGCCGAGGACCAGGTGGCGGCCGCTCACGCAGACGCTGGTGGCCATGCGGAAGCCGCAGTGGTGGCGGGCCAGGTGGTGGACGACCCGGCCGTGGTCGTCCAGGGCCACGACGGCGAGGGTGCCGGCCGGGCGGTAGGGGGCGTGCACGGCGGCTCGGGCGGCGGCGCGGCGGACGGCGGGCGGAGTGCGGTGGAAGAGGTCCAGCGGCGCGTTGCGCGGGCCGGCCAGCGCCACCCAGGTCAGCTCGCCGTCGCGCCACATGTTGTCCGGCATGCCGGGGAGTTCGGCGAAGAACTCGGCGCGGCCGGCCCGCGGTCCGGTCAGCCAGAAGCGGGTCAGCCGGTACGCGCCGGTCTCCGCGACGATCAGGAAGGTGCCGTCGCCGCTCACGGCCAGTCCGTTGGCGAACTGGAGGCCGTCGCAGACCACTTCGGGCGCGCTCGCGCCGGGCGCGAGGCGCAGCAGGCGGCCGGTGGCGCTGTGTTCGACGATGTCGCCGATCCAGTGGTCCAGCGGGAAGCGGCGGCTGGAGGCGGTGAAGTACACGGTGCCGTCGGGCAGGGCGACGACGTTGCTGGCGAACCGCAGCGGCTCGCCCTCGGCCGAGTCGGCGAGGACCCGGACGGCGCCGTCGGCGAGGCCGACGCGCAGCAGGCCGCGCTCCGCGTCGCACACCAACAGGTCGCCGTCGGTGAGGAGTTCGAGGCCCAGCGGGCGGCCGCCGGTGCGTGCGAGCTCCCGGACCCGGGCGGTGTCCGGGTCGCCGAGGCCGTCCAGGCGCAGGATGCGGCCGTCCTCGACGCCGGTGAGCACGCCGCCGTCCGGGGCCGTCACCACGTCCTCCGGGCCGCGGCCGCCGATGGCGACGTAGTGGAGGGGGACGAGGCGCGCGGGTCGGTCCATGAGACCCATACTGGCAGCGGTAACCGCTCTCACCAGCCCTTCTCGAACATCCGGGCCACCTCGGCGATGCGGATCTCGTCGCGCCGGTAGTAGGTGCGGTGCCGGATGCGCCGGGTGCGCAGCAGGCCGAGCCGGGTCAGCACGTCCAGATGGGCGCCGGCGACCCTGCGCGAGACGCCGAGTTTCACGGCGACGGCCCGGACGGTGACACCGTCCTCGGCGAGGTCCGCGTGCCGCTGGCGCGGGAAGTGGGCCGGCGGATCCTTGAGCCAGTCCAGAATGTCCAGGCGACTCGCGTTCGTGGACTTCCTCAGCATCCGACCGGCCTCCGTCCCCTGCCTCCCCGTAGTGCGTTTTTCCCACTGTCGCGCAGCCGAAGCCGCCTCGTCCGGGAGTCGGCGAGCGTTGTCCGAGACCGGACGGCCGCCCGTGTGCGGCCGGAACCGGTCCGTGGCGGCGGGCGGGCCGTCCGGCAGCCGGTCAGTTTTCGAGAAGCCGTGGCGCCCGTCCTGCTCCTAGCGTGGGGACCACCGGACGGACCGCGCCGGGCAGCCAGGTACGAGGAGCGAGAAGACCATGACCGCAGGCATCCAGACGATCATCTACCCCGTGAAGGACGCGGAGCGGGCCAAGGCCCTGTTCGGTGCGCTGCTCGGCGTCGAGCCGTACGCCGACGAGCCGTATTACATCGGTTTCAAGGCAGCGGGCCAGGACGTCGGCCTGGACCCCAACGGCCACGCCCAGGGCCTGACAGGACCGACGCCGTTCTGGCACGTCACCGATCTGCGGGAGCGGCTCGCGGCGCTGCTGGCGGCCGGTGCGGAGCTGGTCCAGGACGCCCGGGACGTCGGCAACGGCCGGCTCGTGGCCTCGGTGAAGGACGCCGACGGGAACATGGTGGGCCTGCTCCAGGACCCGGTGGCCTGACGGCCGTGCAGCCGCGCCGCACGGCCCGCCGACTCCGCTTGCGCCCGCACTAGTTGCACACTCAACGATTGGCCGGATCGGTGCTACGGTGCGGGTATGGCAGTCACAGCATCCGAGTCCCGGCTGGAGGAACGCTGGCGGGACATCCTGTCGGTGCACGCGCGCACGATGTGTGAGATCGACCGGGTGCTGCACCCGCACGGGCTGGGGGCGAGCGACTTCGAGGTGCTCGACCGGCTGGCCGCCGAGACGCCCGTCGAGGGCGACCACTGCCGGGTGCAGAACCTGGTGGGGCAGGTCCATCTCAGCCAGAGCGCGCTGTCCCGGCTGATCGGGCGGCTGGAGAAGGACGGCCTGGTGGAGCGGTCGGTGTGCGTCGAGGACCGGCGGGGCGTGTGGGTCGCGCTGACGCCCAGGGGCCGCGCCCTGCACGCCGAGGTACGGCCGCTGCAGCGGGCCGCACTGCAGCGGATGCTCGACGCCCCGGCGGACTAGAGAGCCAACTCGACACCGTCCGGGAGGACTTCGACGCCCTCCTCGGCCACCGGGGCGCGGGCCCGGGAGGCCGGGTCGACCAGGGGGTTCGTGTGGTCGAGGTGGGTGTAGATCCGGCGGGCGCGGGGATGCGCGGCCAGCGCGGCGAGGCTGCCGTGCGGGCCGGAGACCGGGAGGTGGCCGAGGGCGGCCCGGCCGGGCCGGACGGCGGTGTCCCTCTCGTCGGCGGTGAAGAACGTGCCGTCCAGCAGGACGCAGTCGGCCTGTGCGCACAGGTCGTCCAGGGTGTCGCTCCACGCGCCGACGCAGGGCGCGTAGACCAGGACTCCCCCGGTGGCCAGGTCCTCGACGCGGTACGCCGTGACCCAGCGGCCGTCGGTCCCGGAGAGCGCGGCCGGCACGTACGACGGAGCCTTGGCGCTCACCGGGTGCGCGGTCACGACCAGCCCGCCGGACAGCACGAATCCGCCGTCGGCCAGGCTGTCGGCCCACTGCCAGGGGGCGTAGCGGTCGAGGCCGCCGCGGGCCGGGGCCAGCACCGTCAGCACGGGCGGCGCCGCGTACACCTTCAGGTCAGGTGTTCCGCGCAGCTCGCTCAGGCCGGTGATGTGCTCGGCCTCGGCGTCGGTGAGCAGCACGCCGCGCACCGGGGTCTCCCCCGGTCCCGGGCCCGGCCACAGCACCGCGGTGGCGGTGAGCTGGGCGCGGATGTCCGGGGAGGCGTTGAGCAGCCACCAGTCACGGCCGTTGCCGCTCAGGGCGGCACACTCCTGGGTGCGGGACGGCAGTTTGCCGTCCCGGGCGGCCGCGCACAGCGCGCAGGCGCAGTTCCACCGCGGGAATCCGCCGCCGGCGGCGGTGCCCAGCAGGACGACCCTCACGACGATCCGCCCCTTCCGCTCTCCCCGGCCCCTGGTGGGATCTTCCCTCAGGACGGGGGCCGCTACCCGTGGCCGGGCGGAACTTCCGGCCCTCCTCCGTCGGGCCGGCGGTCCACCGGGCGCATCGGCGGGATCGGTTCCGACGGGAAGTCGCGCCCCCCGGTCCACAGCGCCGGTACGGCGTCGCACCGGCGGCACAGCTCGTAGGCCACGGCCTCGTAGTTGACGCGCCAGCCGTGGAAGTGCGGCCAGGCCTCCTCGGTGCCGCGTTCCGCGCGGAAACCGGTCTTCTCCAGCATGGCCACGGCCGCCTCGAACTCGCCGTACGTCAGGTCGATCGGCGCGTCGGGCGGCGGGTCCGCGTCGAAGGTCGCCCGTACCGAGACGGCGATGTCGCGCAGCGCGGTGAACCCGGCGCGCAGCACCAGGCGGGCCTCCGCCGGGGCGGTGCTCGGCGCGAGCGCGAGCTGGAGGGCGGCGGCGTCCATGACGGCGATCAGGCCGACCAGCCAGCTCCGGTAGGGGCGCGGCGAGCGGAACGCCAGCAGCACCGGGTAGGTGGCGTGGCTCTCGCCCATGTCGGCGGCCAGCCGCTCCCAGTCCCGGTAGAGCTGGGGCAGGGCGACCTCGGTGTCCACCAGCCACTGGCGGGCCAGGATCTCCGGGCCCCAGGCGGGTTCGCCGGCCCGGGACTGCAGGAGGGTGACCTCCAGTTCACGGCGGTTGTAGGCGGCGTACAGCGTGGGGAGGTAGGCGATCTGCAGGGCGATGACCACGGGGCCGGTGGCGGCGGCGACGAAGTCGAGCGCGGACAGCCGCAGCCGGGCGCCGCTGGCGAACCCGAGGGTGAACAGGCTGGAGCCCGCCTCCCGGAACGCGGTGTCCCAGGACAGCGGGGACAGGGCGTACAGCAGCATGCCGAAGCCGAGGAACGCCCCGCCGAGCCAGGCGGCGAGCATGCCGATCAGCATCAGCGGGGCGAGCCAGGTCTCCGCGCGGTCGATCGCACGGTAGTCGCCGCCGCGCGCGGTGAGGCACAGCAGCTTCCGCAGCGTCGACCACAGCCGGTACACCAGCACGGAGTACAGGCCCCGGGGCACCACGAGGGTGCGCAGGATGCTGCGCAGGACCAGGATCAGCACCAGTCCCCCGGCCACCCCGGAGATCCATTCCATGGGGCCATTCTGGCCCGCGCCGGGATCTCGCGGTGACCGGGAGAGGCGGCGTCAGCCCGCCGGCCGGGCCAGCAGGGTGCGCACGCCCTCGGAGGTGAGGGTCAGCGCGTGCGTCGAACTGCCGTCGATGGCGAGCGACAGGTTGTCCTCCGGCCACTGCTGGGCCAGCGCGCCGAGCGGCACCAGGCGGTAGCGGGAGACGGTCGGCAGCAGGCCGGTCAGCTCCCCCTCCGAGGTGAACACGGGGACGACGGGATCGCCGTCGGGCCGTTCCAGGACGGGCAGCGCGATCATCGCGGGGTCGGCCGCCTCGGCGGCGTCGTCGGGCACCGGGACCAGCACGTCGCTGTGCGCGAGTGTGTCCAGCGCGTCACGGTCGTCGGCGTTCACGGCCAGCGTGTCGAGTGCCCGCTGGGCCGGCGTCGGAATGTCGTCGTGTGCGGGTGTCTCCATGACAGATCCCCAGATAGTGGTGGTACCGGCCGCAGGGACCGGTGAGTACCGGGCGGCCACGGCACGCGTACCCGATCGGCGACGGGGCATGCGTCCGGGGTTCCCGGCACGACGTGCCGGCCGGCCGGACCGGCACAAGCCCGCGCGGACGGAGCCGGAGCCGCCCGGCCCCGGTTCCGCTTCCGCCTCCGGCTTTGCTGCAAGCTCTGGTTCCGTCGTCCGCTCCGGTTCCGTTTCCGGCGGTGCGGCTCAGCCGGCGATGATCTCGGCGAACCGCTCGGCGCCGACGTTCCCGCCGGAGAGGACGACCCCGATCCGGCGCGGCAGCGGCGCCACCCGCCCGGCGAGCAGCGCGGCCAGTCCGCTGGCGCCGCTCGGCTCCACCACGGTCTTCAGCCGCTCGAAGGCGAACCGCATCGCGTCCCGGATCTGGTCGTCGCTCACCAGCGAGATGTCGTCCACCAGGCGCCGGTTGACGGAGAAGGTCAGCTCGCCGGGGATGTCGGCCGCCTGGCCGTCGGCGATGGTCCGCGGCACCGGGACGGACACCCGGTGCCCGGCCTCCAGGGAGCGCCTGGTGTCGTCCCCGGCCTCGGGCTCGACCCCGACGACCCGGATCCCGGGCAGCAGGCCCTTGGCCGCGGTGGCGCTGCCCGCGATCAGCCCGCCGCCGCCGACCGGCACCACCAGGGCGTCCAGTTCGCCCACCTCCTCGATGAGTTCGAGGGCGGCCGTGCCCTGTCCCGCGATCACGTGCGGATGCTCGTACGGCGGGACCAGGGCGAGTCCGCGTTCGGCGGCCAGGGCCTCGCCGATGGCGACGCGGTCTCCGGTGTAGCGGTCGTACGTCACGATCTCGGCGCCGTACCCGGCGGTCGCCTCCAGCTTGGCGCGCGGGGTGTCCTCGGGCATCACGATGACGGCGGTGGTGCCGAGTTCGCGGGCGGCCAGGGCGACGGCCTGGGCGTGGTTGCCCGAGGAGTACGCGGCGACGCCCTTGGCCAGCTGTTCGGCGGGGAGCCGGGACACCGCGTTGTAGGCACCGCGGAACTTGAAGGCGCCGATGCGCTGGAGGTTCTCGCACTTGAGGAAGACCTCGGCGCCGACCCGTTCGTCCAGGGTGCGCGAGCGCAGCACCGGGGTGCGGTGGGCCACTCCCCGGATCCGCGCGGCCGCGTCCCGTACGTCCTGGAGGGTCACGGGCGGGGTGTCGGGCATGGTCGTCCTCCGTTCGGGTCGGCGGCGCCGGATGGGCTTCGGGCACATCCGTTCGACGCCGACAGCATGGAATTATTGTCTATCATCTGGACGGGAAGTCCAGACCCGGTCGGGGCGGGGCTCCGGCGGGGACACGGAGGTGGGCGGATGGCAGAGGATCCGGCGGGCGCGGCGGGCGAGCCGGCGGCACGCGCCGAACAGGACGCGATCATCGCGGCGCTGGCCCCGGTCGTCGACGGCATCGTGGCGACCTTCGGCGCCTTCTGCGAGGCCGTCGTGCACGACTTCCGCCGCCCGGAGCGCTCCGTGGTGGCCATCGCCGGGTCGGTCACCGGCCGCGGGGTCGGCGGGTCGATGAGCGAGATCGGCATGAAGCTGCTGGCGGCCGGCGACGCGGCGGCCGACGAGCTGAACTACCTCACCCGCACCCGGGACGGAAAGCTGGTCAAGTCCTCCACGATGGTGCTGCGGGACTCGGCCGGCACGGCGTTCGGGGCGCTGTGCGTGAACCTCGACGTCACGGCCGTGGCCCAGGTCCACACGCTGGTCGGCGACCTGGCCGGCGTCGCGGCCCTGCCCGGTCCGCCGCCGACCACGACGTTCGGCGACGACATCACCGCCGTACTGGACTCCCTGGTCGACGCCCGCCAGCTGCGGGAGGCCAGGCCCTGGCCGCAGCTCACCCGTGCGGAGCGGCTGGACCTCTTCCGCGACCTCGACCGGCAGGGCGTCTTCGCGGTGCGCGGCGCCGTCCAGCAGGTCGCCGCCCGCCTCGGCATCTCCCGCGCCTCCGCCTACAGCTACCTGGCGGCGACGCGGGCCGGGTAGCCGCCCGGTGCGGTGTCATCCGATGGGGACGACCCGGGCCCAGACCGGCGGTTCGTCGGGGACGTAGTCGGGGTCGTCCTCGTCGTACGGCGTACCGGAGTGCGAGCGCGGGAAGAGCCCGACCACCGTCCGGCAGGGCGGCCTGGTCGCGGGCCAGGGGGTCTGGCCGTCGGTCAGGGCCACCACGACGTCCGGGGCGGGTCGGGACCGCAGGGCCCGGTCGAAGCCCTCCCGCAGATCCGTGCCGCCGCCGCCCACCAGCTCGATGCCCTCCGCACGGCACAGCGGGTGCACGGTCCGGGCGGCCGCGTCGCAGGAGACCACGCGGACCAGGTCGCGGCGGCCGCCCACGGCACGGGCGATGGCGGCCACCTCCAGCAGCGCGCCGCCCAGTTCGGCGTCGCTGACCGAACCGGAGGTGTCGATGACGACGCACACCCGGGGCGGGCGGCGGCGCAGGCGGGGAAGCACCACCCCGGGCAGGCTCGCCGCACGGCGCGAGGGACGGCCGTAGTCGTAGTCGTCACCCGCGCCCGCGGCGGAGGCCGCCGAGCGGACCGCCGCACCGAGCAGTTCCCGCCACGGCTGCGGCGGGTGGAAGGCCTCCTCCGCCCAGCGCCGCCAGCCCTCCGGGGTGCTGCCGGGACGCCCGGTGATGGCCTCGGCCACCCGGAACCTGATCCCGTCGCGCTCCTGCTCGCCGAGTCCGTGGGCGCCGCCCGGCCCCAGGTCCCACGCGCGGTCCCGCCCGTCGGCGCCGCTGCCGCAGTCCAGCCAGCCGAGGTCCTGGGTGAGGGGTCCCAGCCGGAACCGCCGCAGGTAGTCCTCCATCAGCAGGCCCTCGTCCAGCCTCAGGTGGCGGGGCCGGACCGCGCCCAGGGGCTCGACGAGTCCGTCGCCGTAGGCGTCGTCGTTGATCTCCAGGTCCGCCGCGATGTTCATCCGCAGCCGCTCGCCCGCTCCGGTCAGCCCGCGCTGGACGGCGACGCGGTCGCTGCGCGCGTGATGGTCGCGCAGCAGGTGCGACACCTCGTGCACCCAGACCGCGGCCAGGTCCTGCACCGGCATCCGGTCCACGAACGCCGGCGAGACGTAGCACCGCCAGTACGGATCGACGGCCATGGTCGGCACCTGCCGCGACTCCACCACGTGCAGGGCGAACAGGGCACTGGCGAGGTACGGCCGGGCCCGGGCGGCCTGCAGCCGGGCCGCGTACAGCTTCTCCCGGTCCAGCGTGCCCGCCGGTGCGGCGGTCATCGTCCCGCCGTCGCGGCGACGTGCCGGGCGGCCCGGTCGGCCCGCCGGGACACGGAGAGGGCCCCGGCGAGGCGTTCCACGGCCTCGGGCACGTCCCAGTCCTCGCGGCGGAGCGCGGCCAGGGTGGTGGCGGGCACCACCACCAGGTCGGGGGCTCCGGTGTCCAGCGCGCGGACCAGGACCGCCCAGGCCGCGTCCCAGCGGGCCCGGTCGGGCCGCTCGCGTACGGCGGCGACCACCCCGTCGAGCACGGCCTGCCGCAGGTCGCCCCGGTCCGGGAGGTCGGCCGCGTCCGGGTCGGCGAGCAGGGTCTCGGGGTCCGGGAGTTCCATCCGGTCCACGCTCGCGAGGAGTTCGAGCCCCGGACCGTCCCCGACCATGCCGCGCACCAGGAGCGAGAGGACGTCCCGGGAGGACCCGGCGGCGTGGGCGAAGGCGACCAGCCGCAGCGTCATCTCCCAGCTGCGCGGCGAGGGCCAGGCGCCGCCCCGGCGCGTCTCGCCGCTGGGCAGCCGGTGGACGAGCGTGGGCCGGGTGGCGAGCAGCCCGCACACCGCGCGGCGCGCGAAGTCCACGGCCGCCGGGAGCCGTTGCGGGTCGAGCCGGGGCAGGGTCGCCCGCGGCCAGGTGCCGCCGAGGCCACGGACCACGACCTCGTGCTCGTGGGCCCACTGGAGGTGCACGAACCGGTTGGCCAGCGGCGGGCTCAGTTCCCAGCCGTCGGCCGCCGAGGACCGCGGGTTGGCGGCCGCCACGATCCGCACGCCGGGCGGCAGCCGCAGGGCGCCGACCCGTCGTTCCAGGACGAGCCGGAGCAGCGCGGCCTGCACGGCGGGCGGCGCGGTGGACAGTTCGTCGAGGAAGAGCAGGCCCCGCCCGGCCCGCACCAGCCGCACCGCCCAGTCCGGCGGGGCCATCGGGATGCCCTGGACGGCGGGATCGTCCCCCACGACGGGCAGCCCCGAGAAGTCGGACGGCTCGTGCACGCTGGCGATCACCGTGGTCAGGGGCAGGTCGAGGGAGTGGGCGAGCTGGGTCAGGGCGGCGGTCTTGCCGATGCCGGGCTCGCCCCACAGCAGGACGGGCAGGTCGGCGGCGACGGCGAGGGTGAGCGCCTCCAGCTGGGTGTCGGGACGGGGTTCGGTGGAAGAGTCGCCGAGCAGCTTCAGCAGCTCGTCGGCGACGTGGAGTTGAGCGGGAACGTGCGGGGGCATGGGTGATCACCTCGGGGTGTGGGTCGGGCGGGTGGGTGGGTGGGTGTGGGGCGGGCAGGCAGATGCAGGTCAGCGGTGGGCGGCGGGGCGGGGCCCCTGGCGCGGGTCGCGGGAACGCGGTCGGCTCCGTTCCCGGGTGCGGACAGGACCGGTGCCCGGTCCGGCGAGGCCCGCCCGGTAGAGGCCGTAGGCGATCCGGCGGCGCGCGGCGGCCTCCAGTTCGTCCTTCAACGGGCCGTCGCGCAGCACCGCTTGCGGTCCCAGCAGCGCTTCGACGACAGCGAGCGCGCCGGCCACGTCCCCGTGGTCGAGGCGTTCACGGACACCGGTGAGGCACTCCGGGCTGCGATGGGCCTCGTCGATGATCCGCAGACAGGGCAGCGGCGGGCCGCCGAGCGCCACCAGCATTTCCTCGCGGCGCAGTTCGTCCGGTGCGTGGTCCAGCGCGGACAGCACCCCGTCGACCAGGCCGATGCGGTGGCGGGCGCCGCGGCACTCCACCAGGCGTGGCCGCCCGGCCGGTTCGGGGTGCGGGATCCCGGCGGCGGGCTCGTGTCCGGGGACGAGGGCGTCCGCGACCAGCGGATGCAGCTGCCCGGCGCCGATCAGCCCGGCGTCCAGCAGCTCCAGGTCGGGCAGGGTCCAGGTGGCCGCGTCCGGCAGCAGGGGCAGCGCCCCGATGTCCCGGACGGCACGCGTGGTCGCCGTACCGTCGGCCGCGAGGTGCAGCGCGAGCCGCTGCCGGCCCCGCAGGTGCACGGCGACGGTCCCGCCGTCTGGGCCCTCGGCGTCCAGCACGATCCGGGCCTCGTCCGCCCACCGGTGCGTGGCGCACCACCCCGGTGCCGGACCGGTGCCGCGCCGGGCGCCCGGCGCGTCGGCGTGGTCGGCGGGCGCGCCGCGGGACCGGGTCCGCAGCTCGTCCGCGCGGTCCGCGTCCCACAGATGCCGGTGCAGGTCGAAGCGGAACCGGCGGCTGGGACGCGGATGCGGATGGCCGCGGGCGGCCGGCTCGCGCAGGCCGCCGTCCCAGAGCGCGAGACCGATCCGCTGTCCCGCGTCCGCCCAGGCCGGCGGGGTCCTGGCCACCAGCCAGGCGGAGTCCGCCCCGGTGCCGTAGCGGGCGAGCGGCATGGTCAGGCCGGGCCGCAGCAGCCCGTCCGGCGCGATCCTCGGCAGGTGCCAGCGCAGCAGGTCGGGAGCGAGCCGCCGCAGATCGGCACGGACCTCGTGCATGAGGTGCCGGCCGCGGGTGCGGGCCAGGGCCCGCAGGTCGATGTGGACGTCGAGACCGGCGGCGGCACACGCGCCCGCCCAGTCCCCGGCCGCACGCCGGAGGGTCGCGGTCTCGATCATGGCGGGCGGTACGGCGAACTCGCGTACCCGCCGCCACAGGAGGAGCCGGGTGTCCTCGTCCAGGGGGTGAGTGGTCTCGTCCGGGGGGTGAGTGGTCATCAGCACTCACCAAGTGCGGACGGGACCCCCGATCTGTGAGCGGAGTGAGTGGTCATCGCCGGAAGCGTACGGCGGCTCCGCTGGGGGCCGCCACACAATTACCCGGTGCCGCGCACGTGACGGGGATCACCCGCGGCGAGTGCAGCGTTCCGCCGCGTCCAGGGCCTTTTCCCAGGTGTAGACAGCCGGGGAGAGCGGGGACCGTGGGATTCGAGGGAACGGAGCAGGCTCGGGCCGGTGAGTACGACGCGTTCGTGGCGGCCCGCTGGTCGGGGCTGTTCCATCTGGCCCGTCTGCTCACCGGCGGCGATCGGCATCGGGCCGAGGACCTGTTGCAGGAGTCGCTGGTCAGACTGTGGTTCGTCTGGCCTAGGGTCGCCGACGAGGCGCCGGAGGCGTACGTCCGCAAGGTGCTGGCCCGCGCCGCGGCGCGCTCGGCGCGGCGCCGCTGGTGGGGCGAGCGCCCCGTCGAGGAGCTGCCCGAGGTCGCGGCGGCCGGTGACCTGTCGGCGGCCGTCGCCGAGCGGTCCCGTCTGGAGGCGGCGCTCGCCCTGCTGACCCCGCGCCAGCGGGCCGCGGTCGTCCTGCGCTACTACCAGGACCTGCCCGACCGGCAGGTGGCAGAGGTGCTGGGGTGCCCGGTGGGCACGGCCAGGTCGCACGCGGCTCGCGGTGTGGCCCGGCTGCGCCGGCTGCTGGCCGACGTCATCGAGCCGGTGGGGTGAGGGAGAAGCCATGGATCAGTTCGAGCGGCGGCTGACGCAGTTGATGCACGGCGAACGGGAGCCGACGGCGTTCGAGCCGCGGCACCGCGAGCGGCTGCGGTCCGGTGTGCGGGCCCGCCGGCGCGTCCGCGCGGCCCGGCGGGCGGCCGGCACCGTCCTCACGGCCGCGGGGCTCTGCCTCGGCCTCTTCCTGTGGCCCCACACCGGTGCGCGCGGCGAGCCCTCCGCGCCGCCTCCGTGGCCCGCGACCAGCCCGGCGCCGAGCACGGGCACGGCGCCGGGGCCGAGCCCCTCCCCCACCGCCCCGGCCTCCGGCAGCACCACCTCGGCCCCGCCGCCCACCGGCACCTCGACGCCCACGGACACCTCCACGCCCTCGGCGCCCTCGACGACCGTGTCGGCCACCGGCGGTCCGCCGTCCTCGTCGACGCCGTCCGGGACGCCCGGCACGTCTCCCCCGTCGGCGCCCACGACCGAGGGTGCCGACCCGTCGACCTCCACCGGCTCGGCCGGCTAGCGGGCAGCCCTCCCTCCGCTCCTCACCCACCCCGCCGGGTGTGCCTTCGGCACGCCCCCAGAACGAGAACGAATGCGAAAAACCACCATGAAACGCTCACAGTCCGTGCCGTCCGCCGTCAGTTCGCCGACCCCCGCTCCCCCGCCCTCCGCGCACCCCGGCGAGCCGGTCCTGGACCTCGCCGTACCGGTGTTCAACGAGGAGACCGACCTGGAGCCGAGCGTGCGGCGGCTCCACGCCCACCTGCGCGAGACGTTCCCGTACCCCTTCCGCATCACCGTCGCCGACAACGCCAGCACGGACGCCACCCCGCTGATCGCCGCCCGGCTCGCGGGTGAACTGCCCGAGGTGGAGTGGCTGCGGCTCGCCGAGAAGGGGCGCGGCCGGGCGCTGCGGGCCGCCTGGTCGCGGTCGCGGGCACCCGTCCTCGCCTATCTCGACGTGGACCTCTCGACGGGGCTCGCGGCCCTGCTGCCGCTCGTCGCCCCCCTGCTGTCGGGCCACTCCGACCTGGCCATCGGCACCCGGCTGACGCCCGGGTCCCGAGTGGTGCGCGGCCCCCGGCGGGAGTTCGTCTCGCGCTGCTACAACGTCCTGCTGCGCTGCACCCTCTCGGTGCGGTTCTCGGACGCGCAGTGCGGTTTCAAGGCGGTCCGCCGGGACGCCGCCGAGCGGCTGCTGCCGCTGGTGCGGGACACCGGCTGGTTCTTCGACACCGAGCTGCTGGTCGTCGCCGAACGGTCCGGGCTGCGGATCCACGAGGTGCCCGTCGACTGGGTGGACGACCCGGACAGCCGGGTCGCGCTGCTGTCCACCGCCCTCGCCGACCTGCGCGGTGTGGCGCGGGTGGGGTGGGCGCTGGCCCGCGGCACCTTGCCGACGGGCCGGCGGCCACGGCGGTCCAGGACTCCGGCGGCCCTGACGGCGCTGGCGCACCTCCCGCTGTACGCGGCCGTGCGTCAGGCCGCCCCGGCGCAGACGGCCAACTCCCTTGCGCTGCTGTCCTGCTGGACGCTCGCGCAGACCACTCTCGGCGCGCTGCCGCCGCCCGCCCTCGCCGCACGGCTGGCCGTCACCGCGGGCGCGCTCGCCGCCGTGCGGCACGCCGCGCCCACCGCCGGGCTCCGCGCCGAGCTGGCCGCCCTCGCCGCGGCCCATCTGACCCTCGTACCGGGGCTGTTGCCGCTCCGGCGGCACCGGACGGAGTCCAGCACCTCATGACCGCGCCCGTGACCGCCACGCCCCCGGCCCGGCCCCGCGGCCCCTCGCCCGCCACGCCCGGACTCCCGCTGACGCGCCGCTGGTTGCGCCGGTACGGTCCGGTCCTCGCGATGTACGGGGTGCTGAAGCTGATCGGCTTCGGCTCGTTCATGTACCTGCTCGACTCGGCCGGGGACTTCCGCCGGAAGAATCCGCGGTTCGGCGGCGGCGCGCACACCTGGGACGTGCTGGGCACCTGGGACGGCTGGTGGTACCAGCAGATCGCCCTGCACGGCTACCATCCCGCCCTGGTGCCGGTGCCCGGCGCCACCGGCCTGATCACCCTCCAGGGCAACTCCGCCGCGTTCTTCCCGCTCTATCCCGCGCTCATGAGACCGGCGATGGAGATCACCGGCCTGGGCCCGTTCGGTGCCGGGCTGCTGGTGTCGGTGGTCGCCTCGTTCGCGGCGGCCCTCGGCATCCATGCCGTCGCCGCGCGGTTCGGCGGGCGCCGGGCGGGACTCACGGCGGCCGGACTCTGGGCCGTGTGGCCGGGCTCCGGCGTGGAGTGGGCGGTCTACTCGGACTCGCTGTACGTGGCCCTCGCCGCCTGGACCCTGTACGCGGTACTGACCCGCCGCTGGCTCACCGCCGGGGTGCTGGCGTTCGCGGCCGGACTCAACCGGCCGACCGCCGCCGCCCTGATCGCCGCCCTCGCCCTGGCCGCGCTCCTCGCGCTGCGCCGCCGCGAGGACGGTGTCGCACGCCCGCTGACCGCGATGCTCGTGGCCCCGCTCGGCCTGCTCGGCTACCTCGGCTGGGTGGGCCACCGGATGGGCGACTACGGCGGCTACTTCCGCCTCCAGTCGCAGGCGTGGGGGCACGAGTTCGACTTCGGCAGGCAGACCCTGGACGTCCTGACGTCGGTGGCCGTCGGCCACTTCGGCTACCTCTTCGCGCTGCCGTTCGCGGACGTCATCGGGGTCGGCGTCGTACTCCTCGACCTCGCGCTGCTGCCGTTGCTGTTCCGGCTGCGGCCGCCGGCGGTGCTGGTCGTGCACACGGTGCTCACCCTGGCGCTGGTGCTCGGCAGCCAGCAGTACTTCGCGAACGTGTCGCGGTATCTGCTGCCCGCCTTCCCGCTGTTCGTGCCGCTCGCGGTCGCGCTGCGCCGGGTCTCGCTGCCCTGCCTGTGCGTCGTGCTGGGACTGGCGGCCCTGGCCTCCGGCTCGTACGCGGGGTACGCGCTGTTCGAACTCGGGGTGCCCTGAGGGGTGTCCGGCGGACCGCCGGACACCCCCGCGCGGCTCAGGCCTTCTTGACGCCGACCGCGCCGTAGAAGCCGATCTGCGCGGAGCCCTCCGGCGGGGTGCCGTCCGGACGCCAGAACGGCACCTGGACCAGGCCGGGTTCGACGAGCTCGAAGCCCTCGAAGAACCGCTCGATCCGGGCGCGGGGCCGCAGGTTCATGCTGGCGGTCGCGTTGTTGTAGATCGCCTGGGCCGCGCTGCGTTCGGCGAAGTCGTCGGTGGCGTGCGAGAGCACCAGGAAGCTGCCGGCCGGGAGCGCGTCACGCAGGGTGGCCACGATCCGCTCGGGCTCCTCCGCGTCGCGGATGAAGTGCAGGATGGCGACCAGGAACAGGGCCACGGGCTGGTCGAAGTCGATGATCCGGCGGACCTCGGGGTGCTCCACGACGGACTTCGGGTCGCGCAGGTCGGCCAGCACGATGCTGGTGGTGCCCGCCCGGTTCAGCAGCGCGTCGGCGTGCGCCTTCACGATGGGGTCGTTGTCGACGTAGGCGACGCGGACGTCCGCCTCGGCCTCCTGCGCGATCTCGTGCACGTTCGGCGAGGTGGGCAGCCCGGTGCCGACGTCCAGGATCTGCCGGACGCCGCTGTTGATGACGTGGCGCACGGCGCGCTGCAGGAAGCCGCGGTTGGCCCGTACCGAGATCCACACCTCGGGCGCGACGGCGGCGAGCTGGTCGCCGGCCTGGCGGTCGACCTCGTAGTTGTCCTTGCCGCCCAGCAGGTAGTCGTAGATCCGCGCGGGATGCGGCTTGCTGGTGTCGATCTCCACGGGGCGAGTACCGTCCTGCGTCACGTGTGCTCCTCTCGATGACCGCCCCGGCCCCCCTTGGCGCACCGACGGCTGGCGACAGCTTTCCACATCAACTTCGGTGCCCGTGAACCGAGTTCCGGCTGGCGACGGGCCCGCGGCCGGTGCGGACGGTCGCCCGGCGGGACCCGCCTGACTACCATCTGGCCCAGGTGTCCGGGCAGGTGGCCCGGTGTGGTTGGGGGTTTCTCATGGTCAGCGGTCGTGTGGTGCGCTTCGACAGCACGCGCGGGTACGGATTCATCGCTCCGGACGGCGGCGGCGAGGACGTCTTCCTGCATGTGAACGACATGCAGATGCCGGAGTCCTACGTCCGCCCGGGGGTGGCCGTGGAGTTCGAGATCGAGAGCGGGGAGCGCGGCCCGAAGGCCTCCGCCGTCCGGCTCGCCCGCGGAGCCGACGTCCGTACCCTCGGCCCGGACGACGACTCGCTGTGCGACCTGCTGAGCGCCGAGGAGTTCACCCGTGAGGTCACCGAGACCCTGCTGGCGTCGGCGCCCACCCTCACCGCCGAGCAGATCGTCCGGGTCCGCGGCGCGCTGGCCCAGTTCGCCAAGAACCACGGCTGGATCGAGGGCTGAACCCGCGGCGGCGACGCCGGGGCCGGACAGCTCGGCCCCGGCGGAGTGCCGCCGGGCGACTCCGCGATCACGCCCCGCGCCCGCCTCCGCCACCCCACCCTCCTTGCGATGTGACCAGGGTCACACCCCGCGGCTCGAACTTCGGCTCCCGCTCCGCATCCAGTACGCGTCGGTCCACCGAGCGGCCGCGGAGCAACCCCCTCCGCGCCGCCCCGTCCCTGCGGCAAGGAACACTCAATGGGTTTTACGGCTTATCTGCGCGGCTTCGTCCCCTGGATCGTCGCCGGTGTCGTCTCGGGCGTCGCCGACTGGCGCTGGGGGGCGCTCGGCGGTCTCGTCTCGGGGCTGCTGCTCCTCCTCCAGGACCTGCACCGAGGGGTCGACCTCGGCGCGCTGATCCTGGAGGCCAGCACCGTCGGGTACTTCGTCGTCGTCGGCGCCGTCTCCGTCACGCACCCGGACTCGTCGCTGCGGGACCACTCCGACGTCCTCTCGTTCGTCTGGCTCGGCGCCACCGCGTGGGGCTCGCTGGCGATCCGCCACCCCTTCACGCTGGGCATCGCCAAGCGCCAGACGCCCCGCGAGTACTGGGAGATGCCGGCGTTCCTCCAGGTCAACAACCGCATCTCCGGCGCCTGGGGAGCCGGCTTCACGTTCATCGCGGTGAGCCTGGCCGTCGGCAGCGCGGTGGACGCCCCGGCGTGGGTGGGCGTCACCGCCCATGTCGTCGGCCTGGCCGGCCCGATCGCCTTCACGAAGGTGTACCCCGAACGGGCCCAGCGGCGCCTGCTGGAGGCCCAGGGCGCGGCCGCCGTCCCGCGGTGACCCGCCCCGGCCACCGCCCGACCGCACCCGCACGGACGGCCGGGGCGTCCCCGGCCGCGGCGGACCGGCCCGACACGCAACGCGATCGGCGGGACACCGCCGGACCCGACGAGGAAGCAGCATGACCGAAGAGACCACCCTCCCCCTCTACCTGCGGGGCCGCTTCGCCCCCGTGGCCGAGGAGCGCACCGCCCGCGACCTGACCGTGCGCGGCACCCTGCCGCCCGAGCTGGACGGCCGCTACCTGCGCAACGGCCCCAACCCGCTGCCCGGCGAGGACAAGGGCCACTGGTTCACCGGCCCCGGCATGCTGCACGGCATCCGGCTGCGCGACGGCCGTGCCGAGTGGTACCGCAACCGATGGATCCGCACCCGGGAGCTGGACGGGCATCCCTTCGTCCGCGAGGACGGCAGCGTCGACCTGGCCGCGACACCCGGCAACACCCACGTCGTCCGGCACGCGGACAGGGTGCTGGCCCTGTGCGAGGTCGGCCTGCCCCACTGGGTCACCCCGTCCCTGGAGACGGTCGGCCCCTACGACTTCGGCGGCCGCCTGACCACCTCGATGACCGCGCATCCGAAGGAGGATCCGGTCACCGGTGAACTGCACCTGTTCGGCACCGGGTTCGCGCCGCCCTTCCTCACCTACCACCGGGTCACCGCGGCGGGAGAACTGCTCGACAGCCGCCCGGTGGCGGTGCCGAGCCCGACGATGATGCACGACTTCGCGATCACCGAGCACCACATCGTCTGGATGGACCTGCCCGTCGTCTTCGACCCGCGGCTCGCCGGCCGCGGCGGCATGCCCTACCGGTGGGACGACGGCCACGGCGCCCGGCTCGGCGTCATGTCCCGCGCGCCCGGAAGCACAGGCGTGCGCTGGTTCGACATCGACCCCTGCTACGTCTTCCACGTCGGCAACGCCCACGAGGACGAGCGCGGACGGATCGTCCTGGACGCGGTGCGCTACGACCGTGCGGGCTTCGGCCGGGCCTGGGGCGACATCGGCGGGTCGACGGGGCCGGCCGGCACACCGGAACCGGGCCGCGCGAGGGCGACGGCCGTGCTCTACCGCTGGACGCTGGACCCGGCGACCGGACGGGTCACCGAATCCCTCCTGGACGACCGGGACGCCGAGTTCCCCACCCACGACGAGACCCTCACCGGACGCGCGAACCGCTACCTGTACACCGTCTCCGCCGACGGCATCGCCAAGCACGACCTGACCGGTGGGGGCAGCGGCCTGCACGCGACGCCGGGCCCGCGCCACGCCGGCGAGGCGGTGTTCGTACCGGCCGCGGACGGCGGCGCCGAGGACGAGGGCTGGCTGCTGTCACTGGTCTCGGACGACGACGGTGCGGCGGGCGAGCTGCTCGTCCTGGACGCCCGGGAACTCTCCGTCCAGGCGGTGGTGGAGCTGCCGTACGCCGTCCCGGCCGGATTCCACGGAAGCTGGCTGCCGGAGCCCGCCGAAGGACCCTAGGTCGTGTGGCACCGGGTGCGCCGGGTCTGTGCCCGCCGCACCCGGCTGTGCGACAGTCCCCACACCGGCAGTGACACGACCACATGGAGGAAGGCGCTTCATGGTGTTTCTCGATCCCCCCGCGGATGAGGAACTCACCCGCAGGGCCCAGTCCGGGGAGACCGCGGCCCTCGGGCTGCTGCTGGCCCGCCACCAGGCGCCGATGCGCGCGGTGGCGCTGAGCCTGCTCGGCCACGGCCCCGACGCGGAGGACGCGGTGCAGGACGCCGTGGTCACCGCGCTCCGCCGGATCGGCGACGTGCGCGATCCGGCGGCCGTCGGTCCATGGCTGCGCGCGATCGTGCGCAACGCCTCCCGCATGCGGCTGCGCGACGGCCGCGAGACACCGGGGCTCGACGGCCTCGACCGGCCGGGCCCGCGCGCCGGCGAGCCCTCGGACCCGGAGCGGGTCGTCGACCGGCACGCCCAGCGGGACTGGATCTGGGACGCGATGGCCGAACTGCCGCAGCGGCTGCGGCTGGTGCTCATGCTGCGGCACTTCAGCGGCATCACCTCCTACCAGGAGATCGCCGACGCCTGCGGGATACCGGTCGGCACGGTCCGCAGCCGGCTCAGCCAGGCCCGGGGAAAGCTCGCCGAGGTGCTGCTGAGGACGGCCGCCGAGGCCCATGACGACGCGGCCCGTGTCGTCGAGGACAGCCGCCAGGAGGCCGAGCTGACCCTGGACGGCGCGGCCCGCGGCCGGCAGCACAGGGAGATCCTGGAGCTGTGGCCGGCCGAGACCGAACTGGTGGGCGTACTCAGCACGCCGGGGGAACGCTGCCACCCGTTCCCCGCCATGGAGCGCGCCCGGAGCAAGGGGGTCGTCCAGCGGCTGCGGCACGTGGTGGCGAGCCCCGACGTGACCATCTGGGAGATGACGGCCGTCAACCCCGCCGGGATCCCGGACCCCTGCCCGGCGGACCTCGCCTGGCTCATGATCCGCAGGCCCGACCGCAGGGTGCGGAGTCTGCGCGTGGTCTTCCCCGGGCGGCCCGCGTGATCCGGGAGACCGCCGAGGCCGCGGCCGCCGAGGACACGGCGCTCACCCTCGCCGCGCAGGCCGGCGAAGTGACCGCCCTCGGCCTGCTGCTGGAACGCCACCGCGCGGGCATGCGCGCGGTGGCGCTGAGCATCCTCGGGCCGGGGCCGGACGCCGAGGACGTCCTCCAGGAGGCGGCCCTGACCGCGGTGCGGCGGATCGGCGACGTCCGTGATCCGGCGGCGGCCGGCGCGTGGCTGCGGATGATCGTCCGCAACGGCGCCCGGTCCCTGCTGCGGTCCTCGGTCCCCGTCCGCCCGGTGGACGAGGACCTGCGCCTGCCGGCCACGGAGCCAGGACCCGAGCAGTGGCTCGAACGGAGCGCGCTGCGGGACTGGGTCTGGGAGGCGCTGGAGGAGCTGACGCCGGTGCTGCGCCTGCCGTTGGTGCTGCGCCACTTCAGCACCGCGGTCACCTCCTACGAACAGATCGCCCGGGCCTGCGGGGTCCCGGTGGGCACCGTCCGCAGCCGGCTCGGCCAGGGCCGGGCCAAGCTGGCGGCGGCCCTGGCCGCCACGGCGGACACCGCGCACGGCGACGCCGGGCGGCGCACCCGCGAGACCCGCGTCCAGGCCCGGGAGACGCTGGCCGCCGCCGAGAGCGGGGGCTTCGCCCGGCTTCTCACCGAGCGCTGGTCCCCCGAGATCGCCCTGCTCAGGGGCAACGACCGGGTCGGCGGCGGCGACCTGCTGGTCCGGGCGATGGCCGGCGACATCGAGGCGGGGGTGCGGCAGCGGCTCGCGCATGCCGTCGCCGGACGGACGCTGGCCGTCTGGGAGATGGACATCGTCAATCCGTCCGACGCCCCCGAGCACTGCCCGCCGTCGGTGGCCTGGCTGCTCACACTGGACGAGGCCGGACGGGTGCACCGGCTGCGGCTCTTCCACCCGAGACCGCTGCCGGGCATGGAGCGGCTCCCGGTGCTGTGAGCCGCCGGGGACCGGCTCACGGGCGGCGCCGGGGCCACTCCCCGCCGGATCCGGCGGACGGCCGGTGGGCCTCCGGGTCCCCGCCGGGCCACCTCGCGGAGGTCGTCGGCCTCGTCCGAGCCGCCCGCCCCGGGTGTGTCAGGACGCGAACGGCACCTGGGCCTGCGGGGTCTCGGCCGGGCCGGCGGGATGCCGCCACAGTCCCTCGGCGGCCAGCCGGGGCAGCACTCCCTCCCCGAACCAGTACGCCTCCTCCAGATGCGGGTATCCGGAGAGCACGAACTCGTCGATCCCGAGGGCCGCGTACTCCTTGATGCGGGCCGCGACCTCCTCGTGCGAGCCGACCAGGGCGGTGCCCGCGCCGCCGCGGACCAGGCCGATGCCCGCCCACAGGTTGGGATGGATCTCCAGCGCGTCCCGCCGCCCGCCGTGCAGCGCCAGCATCCGCTGCTGTCCCGCGGACTCGCTGCGGGCGAGCCCGGTCTGCACCGACCGCACGGTCTCCGGGTCGAACCCGTCGAGCAGCCGGTTCGCCTCGGCCCAGGCCTGCTCCGAGGTGTCGCGGGTGATGACGTGCAGCCGGATCCCGAACCGCAGGGTGCGTCCCTGCTCCGCCGCCAGCCCGCGGATCCAGGCGATCTTCTCGGCGACCTGGGCGGGCGGCTCGCCCCAGGTGAGGTACACGTCCACGGAGCGGGCGGCGACCCGTCCGGCGGCCGGTGAGGATCCGCCGAAGTACACCTCGGGGACCGGCTCCGGCACCCGGGCCAGCTTCGCGTCCTCGACCCGAAGGTGCTCGCCCTCCAGGTCGACGGTCTTCCCCTCCCACAACTGCCTGACGATGTCGAGGAATTCGCCGGTGCGGCGGTACCGGGCGTCCTTGTCGAGGAAGTCGCCGTAGGCCCGCTGCTCGTGGCTCTCGCCTCCGGTCACCACGTTGAGCAGCAGCCGTCCCCCGGACTGCCGCTGGAACGTGGACGCCATCTGGGCGGCGAGCGTGGGCGAGACGAAACCGGGCCGGAAGGCGACCAGGAACTTCAGCCGTTCGGTGTGCCGGCTCACCATGGCCGTGGTCAGCCAGGCGTCCTCGCACCACGCGCCCGTGGGCGTGAGCGCCCCCACGAAGCCGAGGTCCTCGGCGGCCTTGGCGATCTGGCTCAGGTAGGCGACCGTCGGCGGCCGGTCCCGGCCGGACGCGGTCGCCGGGGTGCCGTGGCCGCCGCCGACGACGTGGCGGCTGTCCCCGTTGGTGGGCAGGAACCAGTGAAAGGTGAGGGACACGAGGGGTTTCTCCGATCGGGAGGGGCCGGGCGTCACAGCAGGCCGTGGCGGGGCGGCAGGGTGCCGTTGAGCACGTACCGGCCGATGTGCTGGATCTTCCAGCGTGTCGGATCGTGCAGGGTGTGGGTGCGGGCGTCCCGCCAGTACCGGTGCAGGTTGAGTGAGTTGAGCGCGGAACGGGTGCCGGCGACCTCGAACAGCGCCCCGGCGACGGCCACGGCCGCCTCGGCGGCGAGCACCTTCGCGGCTGCCACCGCGACGGAGGCCTCGGCGGCCGACTCGTCGGTGAGCCGGGCGCCCGCCGCGTCGACGGCGCGGGCTCCCTCCCGCAGCAGCGCCTCGGCCGCCCGTGTCTGCACGGCGAGTTCGCCGAACCGCTGGACCAGCAACGGGTCCTCGGCGGCGGTCTCCGCGCCGCTCTCGAACCACGGCCGGCTCCTGGTCCGCACGAACCGCGCCGCCTCGGCCAGCGCTGCCCCGGCGATCCCCACGTCGATGGCGGCGTGCAGCAGTTGTGCCACCGCTCCGTGCACCTGGGGTCCCCGGAAGGTCAGATGGTGGGGCAGCACCCGGTCGGCGGGGACCGGCACGCCGTCCAGCCGGACCGTTCCGCTGGCCGTCGTCCGCTGCCCCATGCCGTCCCAGTCGTCGACGACGGTCAGGCCGGGCGCGTCCGCGGGAACGTACGCGACGTGCAGGTCGTCGTCCTCGGCGCGGGCGAGGACCGGGATCCAGTCGGCGAAGAGGGCCCCGGTGGAGTAGTGCTTGACACCGCGCAGCACGTACGAGCCGTCCGCCGCGGGCTCCAGGCGGGTCCGGATGTCCTGGACGTGCCGGGTCCCGGCCTCCGACTGGGCGTTGCCGAGCCGGCGGCCGGCGAGCAGTTCCGCGAAGAAGAACTTTTGCTGCTCCTCGGTCCCCTGGCGGCGTATCACGTTGACGTACACGAAGTGGCTCTGCGGGATCTGGGCGAGGCTGCCGTCGGCCGAGCCGAGCAGCCGGAAGATCTCGGCGAGGGTCTGCGCGCCGACGTCCGCCCCTCCGTGTCCGGCGGGCACGGTCACGGCCAGCAGGCCCGAGGCCGACAGCCGGTCCAGCTCGGCGCGGGGCAGCCGGCGTTCGGCGTCCCGCTCGGCGGCTCCGGCCCGGAACTCCGCGGCGAGGGCCGCGGCCACGGCGAGCGCCTCCGCCTCGTCCCTGATGACGTGTGCGGTCATCGGATCAGCCCGCCGCGGCGAGCACGGGCCGCCGGCCGAGGGCGGCCGAGAACCGGTCGACGATCGGGTGGAGCGCCTCGGTGACGGCGGGCGCGAGGGCGAGCGTGCCGTCCTCCCGGACGGTGATGTCCTGGTCGAGGGTGAACCAGCCCTGGACTATGTGGGCGGCGCCCATGGAGCTGAGCACCGGACGCAGGGCGTAGTCGATGGCGAGGACGTGCGCGGTGGAACCGCCGGTGGCCAGGGGCAGCACGGTCTTGCCGGTGAGCGCGTACTGCGGGAGCAGGTCGAGCAGGGCCTTGAGCACACCGGAGTACGCCGCCTTGTAGACCGGGGTGCCGACCACGATCCCGTCGGCGCGGGCGAACAGCTCGGTCGCCTCGACGATCGCCGGGTGCCGGAAGTCCGCGCCGAGCAGGGCCTCGGCGGGGACGGTGCGGATGTCGAGCGGGATCACCTCGTGTCCGTGGGCGGTCAGCCGCTGGTCGAGATGGCGCAGCAGCCGGGCGGTGCGGGAGGAGGCGGAGGGGCTGCCGGAGACGGACAGGACGGTGGCCATGGGTGCCTCTTTCTGGGAGCCCGGACGTCCGTGCGGGACGGGCGCCCGGCCGGGGTCGGTCAGGCGTGGGCCGGGGCGGGTGCGGGCGTGCGGTCGGGGAGCCCCGCCTCCAGTTCGCGGACCAGGGGCAGGACGCGCTTGCCGAAGTACTCGACCTCCTCGTGGTAGTGCAGGAAGCCGAGCAGCAGGAGGTCCACGCCGAGCTGCCGGTAGGCGACGACGCGTTCGGCGATCTGCTCGGGGGTGCCGATCAGTCCGGTGCGGAAGCCGTCGTTGTACTGGACCAGGTCCTCGAAGGTGGAGTCCTGCCACATGCCCTTGCCGTCGGCGGTGGACCGGCCCGCCTGTGCCACGGCCGCGCCGAAGCCGGCCACGGCCTCGGTGTCGGCCTTGGCGATGATCTCGCGCAGGGTGTCGCGGGCCTCGGCCTCGGTGTCGCGGGCGATGAGGAAGCCGTTGAGGCCGAACCTCGGCGGCGTGCGGCCGGCGCGGGCGGCGGACGCGCGGACGTCCTCGATCTGCTCGGTCACCCCGGCGAAGTCCTTGCCGTTGGAGAAGTACCAGTCGGAGACCCGGCCGGCCATGGCGCGTGCGGCGGTGGAGTTGCCGCCCTGGAAGATCTCCGGATGCGGGCGCCCGGCGACGTCGAGCGGCTTGGGCTTGAGGGTGAAGTCCCGCAACCGGTAGAAGTCACCGGCGAGTTCGGTGTGGTCCTCGGTCCAGATCTGGCGCAGGGCGCGGATGAACTCCTCGGCCCTGCGGTAGCGCTCGTCGTGCTCCAGCCAGGGTTCGCCGAGTGCGGTGAACTCTCCCTTGAACCAGCCCGACACGACGTTCACGGCGAACCGGCCGCCCGAGAGGTGGTCCGCGGTGGCGCCGAACTTGGCGAGGACGCCCGGATGCCACAGGCCGGGGTGGACGGCGGCGATCACCTTCAGGCGCTCGGTGGCGAGCAGCAGGGCGAGGCTGAAGCCGGTCGACTCGTGCTGGTACTCGGCGCCGTAGCCGGCCATGTAGCGGACCTGGCTGAGCGCGTACTCGAAGCCGTTGTTCTCCGCGAGCACGGCGAGTTCGCGGTTGTAGTCGTATCCCCAGTCGGTGCGCTGCTCGATGGTGCTGGTGACGAGTCCCCCGCTGACGTTGGGGACCCAGTAGGCGAATTTCACGGGCGCGGCGGGCATGCGGAACTCCTGTCGCTGAATGCCTTTTCGGACACGCCGAATTACGCCGGGATGAATTCCGGCGAATTTCAGACGGAGGGGAGGGGGCGCGGCGGATCACTGCCGGGAAGGGACGGGTCAGGCCGCGCGGCGACAGGCGGCGCTGGAGACGCGCGCGAGGTCGACGTGGCGTCGCCGCGTGAGGTCCAGTCGCATCGTCATGCCGTCGATGGTGGCAGCCGCCGTCGCGGGCCGTCAAGGAAAACCCGACCGTTCCCGTATCGCGGACCATTGGATTTCACGAACGTGTGACAGGGAAACCCTTGAACACACGCCGAATGGCGGCGCATTCTGCCGGGGTGCGGACCGAACAGCTGGAATACATTGCGGCGGTGACCCGGCTCGGCTCGCTGCGCCGGGCCGCCGACGAACTGCGCCTGTCGCAGCCCGCGTTGAGCGAGACCGTCCGCAACCTGGAGCGGGAGCTGGGCGTCGACCTGCTGGAGCGCAAGCGCACCGGGGCGACCATGAGCGCGGCCGGTCAGGAGCTGATGCCGCGGATCGTCGAGGTGCTGGAGGCGGTGGACCGGCTGCGGGTGGCGGCGGGCGAGCAGCACCGCATCAGCCGCATGGTGCGCGTCGGCACGGTCAACGCGGCGACGGTGCCGCTGCTCGTCCCGGTGCTGCGGGACTTCCGGGCCTCGCACCCGGTCACCCAGGTCGAGGTGGTGGGCGCGCAGCAGACGGAGATCCACCGGCGCCTCGCCGAGGGCGGTTTCGACCTGGGGCTGGTGAACCATCTCGACGGTGACGACGTGCCCGCCGGTCTCGAGTCCACCGAGCTGCTGCGCGGGCGGCCGGTGGTGTGCGTACGGCCGGACAGCCCGCTGGCCCGCCGGACCGAGGTACCGGCCGACGCCCTGCTCTCCGTGCCGCTGATCGGTATGCGCACGGGCTATGTGATGCACCGCTACGTGCACCGGCTGCTGGCGGACCGCACCCCGGTCTTCTCCTACTCCACCGACGGCGCGGAGATGGGCAAGCTGATGGTCGCCGAGGGGCTGGGCGCGACGGTGCTGCCGGACTACAGCGTCCTCGGCGATCCGCTGGAGCGTGCGGGGACGATCGTGTGCCGGCCCCTGTCCGGCGACGCCACCGACGTGGTGCTGACGCTGCGGCGCCGGCGGGCCGAGGCGGTGCCCCAGGCCGCCCAGGACCTGCTGGAGACGTTCGTGCGCCGGGCCCGCGCACTCGGCGGAACCGTCACGGGGCGGCTCTGACCCGCTTCCGGCGGGGACGGGTGGCCGCCCGTGGTCACCCCACGAAGGCGCTGTGGCCGGTGATGGACTTGCCGACGATGAGCGTCTGCATCTGGTGGGTGCCCTCGTAGGAGTACAGGGCCTCGGCGTCGGAGAAGAACCGGGCGACGTCGTAGTCGACGAGGATGCCGTTGCCGCCGAAGATCTCGCGGGCCCAGCCGACCACCTCGCGCATGCGGGCCGCCACGTAGTCCTTGGCGAGCGCGGACTGTTCGTCGCGGAAGATGCCCTGGTCCTGGAGGCGGGCGAGCTGCACCAGCATGCCCCAGCAGGCGGTGATGTTGCCGACACTCTTGACCAGGAGGTCCTGGACCAGCTGGAACTGGGCGATCGGACGGCCGAAGGCGACGCGCTCCTTGGCGTAGTCCAGGGCGAGTTCGTAGGCGCCGATCATGACGCCCAGCGCCTGCCAGGCGACCCCGCCGCGGGTCTGGCGCAGGATCTCGGCGACGTCCCGGAACCCCTTCATGTTCTGCAGCCGGTTCGCCTCCGGCACGCGGACGCCGGTCAGCGTGATCTCGGCGTTCTGCACGATCCGCAGCGCGATCTTGCCTTCGATCTTCACCGGTTCGAAGCCGGGGGTGCCCTTCTCGACGACGAACGCCTTCACCTCGTCGTCGTCCACGTCCCGCGCGAAGACCACCACGTAGTCGGCGAAGGTGGCGTTGCCGATCCACTTCTTGGCGCCGTCGAGGATCCAGGTGTCGCCCTCGCGCCGGGCGGTGGTGCGCATGCCGCCGGAGACGTCGGATCCGCCGTCGGGTTCGGTCAGGGCGAACGCGCCGATCTTGTCCATCGTGGCCATGGCGGGCAGGAACCTGTCGCGCTGTTCCTGGTCGCCGCCGTAGAAGACGGAGTAGAAGCCGAGTCCGTTGTGGACCCCGAAGAAGGTGGCGCACGAGGCGTCGACGCGGCCGAGTTCCATGGCGAGCATCCCGCTGAGCAGGTTGCTGACGGCCGGCCGGTGCTCGCCGTAGCCCTCGTAGGCGAGCGCGGACAGTCCGCTGTCGCGGAACTTGTCGATCAGTTCCCGGGGCAGTTCGGCCTTGCTCCAGGCCTCGTTGACCAGCGGCGCGACCTCGTCGCGCAGGAAGGCACGGGCCTTGAGGAGTATCTTGCGTTCCTCGTCCGGCAGCAGCGACTCGTACAGGTAGAAGTCGGCGTCGAGCTGGTCGTCCAGATGGGCGACGGGTGCGGTGGTGGTCATCTCGGTACTCCCTCGCGTCAAAGTCCTCGTGCCGGTGCCCGTCGGCGCTCGGCGAGGCCGTGATGCCCTCGCGTGCGTCGGCCGAGATCATCAACGTGCCCACCGCTTTGCGCTGTATGTCGAATGCGTTCAGCGTGGTGGCAAGTCCCGCCGGAATCGGACTTCTTCCCGCCCGGAGGTCTTCTCCTCGTTTGGAAACGCCGCCGGGGGTCACTCGGAGGTCGTACGTGGACGTCGAACGAGGACAGGAGTGAGCGGCTGTGGCTGCGGACGAGAAGGCTCAGGCGAAGGGTGAGCAGGCCGAGGGCAAGGTCAAGAAGCTTGCCGGTGACGCGGTCGGCAACGAGCGCCTGAAGGCCGAGGGCAGGGCCGAGGAGTCCAAGGGCGACCTGCGCGCGGCCAAGGAGAAGGCCAAGGACGCGTTCAAGTCCAAGTAGGCCGCACCACTTCGGATCCCGGGCGCCGGTGGGCGCCCGGGATCCGTGCTGTCCGCACCCCTGCGGCCCCCGGGCGGGCCGTCCCTTCATCCGTTCCGTCTGCTCCGCGCCTGTCGGGGCACCAGTGCGATGGGGCGGACCTGTGGGTGCGGCCCCGCCTGCCGACCGCCGACCCAGGGAGTAGCGATGCCGACCGCCGTACCGGAGAGATCTGTGGACCTGCCCGAGGACAGCCCTCGCCCCGCCACCGCCGGGGCGAGGGCCGCCGGGCGGGGCCGCCGGACGCCTCGCGGACTGGTGCGGGCCGCCGCGTCCATCGGCGCGGGGGCCGCCTGCCAGGCCGCCCTGATGATCGGGCTCGGCCTGCTGATCACCGGCCCCGCCCGGCACCTGTGGCCGATCACCGCGGAGGACGGCGTCGACCGGGGCCTGGAGCGGCTGCGTACGTCCACCCTGACCACGCTCTCCTTCGTCGGGTCCGAGATGGGCAACACGCTCACCGTCGTCGTCGTGACGCTGGCGGCGTGCCTGGCGCTGATCCTGGTGCCCCGTCTGCCGCGGTGGCGCCAGGCGTCGTTCCTGGCGCTCGCGGTCTCGCTGCAGTCGCTGGTCTTCCTGGTCGTGACCATCGCGGTGGAGCGGCAGCGACCGGATGTGCACCGGCTCGACGGCTCCCTGCCGACCTCCAGCTACACGTCCGGTCACACCGGTGCGGCCACCGCCCTCTACGGCGGTCTCGCCGTCCTCGCGCTGACCCGCCTCCGGGGACCGTGGCGGCGCGTGGTGGCCGCGGTGCTGCTCCTGCTGCCGCTCGTGGTCGGGGTGTCCCGCCTGTACCGGGGCATGCACCATCCGACCGACGTGCTGGGCGGCCTGATCAACGGCGGCCTGTCCCTGCTGGTGGTGGGCCACGCCCTGCTCCGCGACGCCCGCGTGTCGGCGCCGGCCGCAAGCACCGGAACCGGCCGCGCGGGACGTGCGGGCCGGCCGGGCCGGGCCGCCGTGGTCGTCAACCCCCTCGCGGTCGACGAGGGCACGCGTGCAGCGCTGCGCGAGGTCCTCGCCCGGCACGGTCACCGGGAACCGGTGTTCCTGGAGACGACGGCCGCCGATCCGGGCGGCGGCCAGACCGCGCGGGCCCTCGGCGACGGGGCGGAGCTGGTCGTGGTCTGCGGCGGCGACGGCACCGTGCGCACGGCCGCCGACCGGCTGGCGGGCAGCGGCGTCCCGCTCGCCGTCGTGCCGTGCGGCACCGGCAATCTCCTCGCCCGCAACCTCGGCCTCCCGCTGGCTCCGGCCGAGGCGCTGGACGCCGCCCTCGGCGGCACGACCCGCGCCCTCGACCTCGCCCGCGTCGAGGGCGACGGCCTCCCCGCCACCCACTTCGCGGTGATGTCCGGCGTCGGCCTGGACGCCGCGCTGATGGAGTACGCGCAGCAGCACGACCGGGCCAAGGCCGTACTGGGCTGGCCCGCCTACGTCCTGGCCGCCCCGAAGGCGATGCGCGGCCCCCGGATGCGGCTGAGCATCCGGCTGGACGACGCCGAACCCCTGCGCGGTACGGCCCGCATGGTGCTCGTCGGCAACACCGGCGCCCTCCAGGGCGGCCTGCGCCTGATACCCGACGCCCGCCCGGACGACGGGCTGCTCGACCTGCTGATCCTCGACCCGCGGGGCCCCGGCGGCTGGCTGCGCACCGTGGGCGCGCTGCTGCCGCACCGCGGGCGCAACGGCCGCAAGGGCGGCGGGCAGCCGGAGTTCCACACCTTCCGGCGGGCTGAGTTCACCTTCGAGTCCCCGCAGCCCCGCGAGATCGACGGCGATCCGGTCGGCTCAGGCCGCCGGCTGTCCGTCGAGGTCGTACCGGGCGCGCTGACGGTGCTGGTCCCGGACCTGGAGGGCTGACGTGGGCAGCGCCACCAAGGTCCCGGAGACCCGGGACATGAGCGGGGACGAACTCTCCGCCGACGAGGCGTGGGTGACGCTGCGCCGCTACGGCGGCTGGCCGCTGCTGCGCGACGCGTTCCTCCGCTTCCGCTACGCCGACGGGTTCAGCCACTCCCGCGCGCTCGCCCTGCAGACGGTGCTGGCGGTGATCCCGCTGGCGCTTGCCTTCGTCGGCCTCTCCACCAGCCTGCACACCGAGGACATCGGCAGGATGGCCGAGTTGACCATCCACCGGATCGCCGAGGGGCCCAGCGCGGAGGTGGTCGACGACGCGCTGGACCGCAGCAGGCGCAGGGCGGGCGACGACGGCCAGCTCGCCCTCTGGCTCGGCGCGGTCTTCTCGGTCGTCAACGTCACCACGGCGATGTGCCAGATCGAGCGCGGCGCCAACCGCATCTACGGCAACGAACGCGACCGGCCCTTCCACCTCAAGTACACGCGCGGGCTGGTCATGGCGCTGTGCGCGGGGATCCCGCTCGGCCTGGGCTTCGTCGTCATGGTCGCCGGCGACGATCTGGCCTCGGCCGCCGGCTCGGTCTACGGGTTCGGCCCGACCGCGCAGACGACGTGGAACGTGGTGCGCTGGCCGTTCGGGCTGCTGCTCGCCCTGATCTCCGCCAGCGCCATCTTCCGGCGCTCCCCGCGCCGCAGCCAACCCGGTTACACCTGGCTGGCGTTCGGCGCGGCCCTCTACCTGGTGCTCTGGATGACCCTGACCTGGCTGCTCACCCTCTACCTCGATGTGAGCGGCTCCTTCGACACGGTCTACGGCCCCCTCAGCGCCTTCATGTCCCTGCTGCTGTGGGCCTACCTGACCTCGATCGCCCTGTTCCTCGGGCTCTCCTTCGCCGCGCAGCTGGAGGCGGTGCGGGGGCGCAGGCCCGAACCGATCCAACCCGACCCGGGAGTCTGATGCCGACGCAATCCGAGACACCGCGTTCTCCCGGCCGCCGGGGCGGCGCCGACCGCCGGTTCGGTGTCCGGCTGCTGGCGGCGGCCGCCGTCGCCGCGGCCGCCTCGGTGCCGTTCGCCCTGGTGCTGGTCCTCGTGGAGGGCCGGTGGCGGCCGCTGCGCGACCTCGACCGCGGCGCGGCCGAGGGTCTGCACGGGATCGCGCTGGACCACCCGGCCTGGACGCGCACGCTGCGCGTGCTCTCCGACCACGTCTGGGACCCGTTCACCCTGCGCGTGGGCGTGGCGCTGCTGACCGGCTGGCTGCTGTGGCGCGGTGCCCGGCGGCTGGCCGCGTGGGCGGCGGTCACCGCGGTCTCGGGCGGTCTGATCGGGCTGGGGGTCAAGACGCTGGTCGAGCGGGCGCGGCCGGCGCTGGAGGATCCCGTGGCGCACGCGCCGGGCTATTCCTTCCCGTCCGGGCACGCGATGACCGCCACCACCTCGTTCGCGGTGTTCCTGCTGGTCCTGCTGCCCATGGTGCCGCGCCGGGCTCGTGTCGCGTGCTGGGCCGTGGCGGTCCTGTCGGTGCTCGGGGTCGGCTTCACCCGGGTCGCGCTCGGCGTGCACTGGTTCAGCGACGTGCTCGGCGGCTGGCTGCTCGGGCTCGCCGTCGTCGTACTGACCGCCCGTGCCTTCGAGGCGTGGCGGGCCGACGCGGGCCGGCGGCCCGCGCCGGTCGGTGCGGGGCTGGAGCCGGAACTCACCGGCCCGCACCCCGAACCGGACGCCGTCTCCCGCTGAGGGCGGTCCGGCGTCACACGCCGGTCAGACGGCCGATCTCCTGCGGGTCGAGTCCGGTCAGCCGGGCGATGCGCGGGGCCGGGATGCCCGCGGTCAGCGCCCGGTGCACCAAGGTCTCCCAGCCCTGCGTGGTGTCCCGGAAGTCCAGCAGTTCGCGCTCCATGTCGGTGACGGTCTGGGGCGCGCACTCCTGCTGGACCCGGACCTCCTCCTCCGCGGTCAGCGGGATCGGCAGCCGCTCGGCCTCCTCGGGGATGAGGACCTCCGAACCGGCGGGAAGGATCCTCAACTGCTCGGAGGAGGGGGCCACACCGTGGGCGGAGATCCAGCCCCGCACGGCCGGAGTCTGGTCGCATTCCAGCGGCGCGACGGCCGCCATGGCGGCGCCGAGGCTCGGGTGACGGTCGGGAAGCAGGAAGAGGTAGGCCTCGTCAGCCATCGGGCGGTTCCGCCTTGTCGGTGTCGATATGAGTGCGGACACAGATGCTACTGCCGCCGCGCCGCAGCGGGGCGACGAAACCGGACCGACTCACTCCGTGGCGTGGGTGAACCCGCGCGGGACTCCGGTGAGTAAAGGGACCCGGGACACGGGGAGTCAGGTGTGGATCGCGTACAGGAATTCGTCCTCGCTGCCGACATAGACGGTCCCGTCCGCCACGACGGGTGTCGCGTGCACCTCCCCGCCGGTCCGCAGGCGCCAGCGTTCTTCCCCGGTGGCCGCGTCGACCGCCCAGAGCGACCGGTCCTCGCTGCCGATGTACACCGTGCCGTCCGCCACCGCGGCCGACGACTGATGGGCGGCCCCGGTCTCCTGCTTCCAGCGTTCCTCCCCGGTGGCCGCGTCCACGGCCCGCAGGTACCAGCCGTTGCTGCCCATGTACACGGTCCCGTCGACGACCGCGGGCGTGGACCACGTCGGATCGCCGAAGGGGCGCTCCCAGCGTTGCCGACCGCTGACGGCGTCCAGCGCGACCAGGCCGTGGTGGCGGCCGGCGTAGACGGTGCCGTCGGCCACCGCCGGTGCGGTGTGGGGTGAGGCGTCGGTCCTCACCTGCCAGAGTCTGCTTCCCGTGGCGGCGTCCAACGCCCACAGGGAGTCACGGGGGTGAGTGACGTAGACCCGGCCGTCGGCCACCGCGGGTGACGTGAACTCCTCGTAGGAGCGCGGGAAACGGGGCCTGAGCCGCTGCTTCCACCGCGTGCGGCCCGTTTCCGCGTCCAGGGCCCGGATTCCGTCGCCCACGGCCAGGTACACGGTGCCGTCGGCCACCACCACCCGGCTGTCCCCCAGGTAGTCGGCGGTCCGCTTCCACCTCAGGTGGCCGGTGCCCGTGTCCACGGCCCACAGGTGTTTGCCGTTGCGGACGTAGACGGTGGCGTCGGCCACCACGGGGGACGAGTGGAACGGGACGGCGGACGTCAGTCGCCACCGTTCCCGGCCGGTGGCGGCGTCCAGCGCCAGCAGGTCGCGGTGGGCGGGCCGGTACACGACGCCGTCGGCGACGGCCACCGTGAAGTCCCGTGCGCCCGGGACCCGCACGCGCCAGCGCACGGTGCCGCCGACCGGAGCGGGGCGGGACTTCCCGGGTGCGTTCACGGGTGCCGGACGGGCCGCTGCGGGGCGGTGGTCCTCGGCGGCTGCTTCGCCCCGCCGATGGGCCCGTACCGCGTAGAGGTGCTCGTCGAGGCTGTCGACGTACACCGTGCCGCCGTCGACCAACGGGGTCGAGTGCACCGGCTCGGTGGTCCTGACCTTCCAGTGGGGCACGCCGGTGGCCGCGTCCACCGCCCACAGGCGCCCGTCGTGGCTGCCCGCGTACACCGTGCCGTCGGCGATCGCCGGCGTCGCGTGGATCTCACCGCGGGTCCTCAGTCGCCACAACTCCCGGCCGGTCTCGGTGTCCACCGCGATCAGACACCAGCCGCCGACACCGGCGACGGCGACGCCCTCGGCCACGGCGGGGCTCGCCCACACCGTTCCTCCGGGGGACATCCGCCAGCGTTCCCGGCCCGTCACGGCGTCGAGGGCGACCAGACCTTCACGGTTGCCCACGTACACGCTGCCGCCGGTCACCGTCGGCGTCCCGGGAACGCCTCCCGAGGGACGTACGTCCCAGCGCACGCTCCCGGTGGCGGTGTCCAGGGCCAGCAGGCGCCCCCCGGCGGCCGTGTACAGGAACCCCTGGGACACCGCGGGCGACGGGCTGTCGGACCTGCCACGGTCCGCCACCGTGACGTTCCACACCGGTCGGCCGGTGAGCCCGTCCACCGCCCACATCCTGCCGTCGTGTGCGACGGAGTACACGATGTGGTCGGCCACCGCCGGCTTCGACATCTTCGACCGTCCCGCCCTCCACTTCCACCGCACCTCGCCGGTCGCGGCGTCCACCGCCGTCAGACAGCCGACGGTGTCGGCGAAGTACACGACGCCGCCGTCGGCCACCGGCGACGTTCCGATCCCGGCGTCGACGCGCAGGGTCCAGCGCCGCTGTCCGGTCTCCGCGTCGATCGCCGCCAGGCCGAAGAGGTCGTCAAGGACGTAGACGGATCCGTCGGCCATCGCGGGCGTGCGGTAGAGCACGCCCCCGCCGGGCACTCTCCACAGCGTTCTGTCGCTCACCTCGACACCGGTCATCGCTTCCCCTCCCCGCACAGCACCGTCCGCCCTTCGGCGTCCGGTTTTCGCGGTGCGGTGACCGCACCGCGAAAGCCGACAATGCATCGAACTCTGACATGTCGCCCGTGCGGAGTGCCATCGTGAATTCCGCTGCCCCCGGCGGACGTCGACCGCGTCGGGGCTCGGATCGCGGTGGCGGCGTCGCGGCCGAACGCGTTCACTGTCCGCCGAGCGGGAGGCCGAGGACACCGCGGTCGTGTCCGACGATCAGGTCCGCGCCCACGGCGGCCAGGCAGGTGGGCGACACGTCCAGGGCGATCCGCCGCACCGCGCCGGTCTCCGGTTCCCACACCCGCAGCCGGCGACCGTGCCGGGCGCCGACGACCAGCACCGTGCGGCCGCCGCGCGAGGTGGTGGCGGTGACGAGAGGCGGGCCGGCGGTGCCCGTGGAACGGGGCAGACCGTCGCCGACCGGGGCACCGGTGGCCGGATCCCACAGCATGACGGCGCCGAGCTGGTCCGCCGTGGCCAGCACGGTTCGCCCGGCCAGGGGGACAGCCGCCACGGCCGCCACCCGGTGATCGGCGTCGGCGAGCGCGCGTTCGCTCGGCCGGACGGCCGCGCCGCGGTCCCAGGGGTCCTCCACGGCCGGATCCCACACGTGGACCCGGCCCGCGGTGTCCGAGGCCGCGATCAGCGCGTGGCCGGCGGAGATCGGGACGGCGGTGAGCGACCGGACGGGACTGCCGTAGGGGTTGAGGCGGCCGACGCATTCACCGCCCTCCGGTTCCCACAGACGGACGACGCCTCGGGGGGTGCCGGTGACGAGCAGGGTGCGACCGTCCGGTACGGCGGCGGCGCACATCGCCGTCACTCCGCCGGGCCGGTCACCGGCAGGTTCGCGGACCGGTCGGCCGGTGAGGGGATCCCACACGGCGATCGTCCCGCCGTCGCCTCCGCTCGCCACCAGGACGCGTCCGTCGGGCAGGGGCAGGGCCGTCATCGAGCGGACGGCGTCAGGATGTCCTGGCAGCGGATCGCGAACGAGCCGGCCGTCGGTCGCGTCCCACAGGCACACCACGCCCGTGTCACCGCCGCCGGCCACGAGGGGCGGCCGACCAGGGCGGGCCACCACCGCGAGGGCGTCGACGCTCCCGGGCGAACCGGGCACGGATGCGAAGAACACCGTCCTCCGCATCCGGGGCGTGCCGTCGGCCGGCCCGTCCGGGTCCGTCCGCGCCGGAGCCGTAGCCGTAGCCGGAGCCGGAGCCGGAGGATGCTGGAGGGTCACACCGTCCGGGGTCTCCGCCAGGCCGTCCGCGATCGGCCACGTCCGCTCGCAGTCCCAGCAGCGGAAGTGCCCCGTGAGCGACATCAGTCTGCGGGCCAGTTCCCCCGCGGTCGGTTGCGGGACGCCCCTGACCGCGACCATCCCGGCGACCAGGCACAGGACGGCCTGTCCTGGTGTGCCGGGAGACACCCCTCCGGCCGCGAGATCGCGCGCCACCCGCAGGAAGGCCTCCCACCCCTCCCCCAGCGCCTCCTCCCGCAAGACCCCTGCGGCCTCGCCCCAGGGATGCCCCTCTCGGCGGGTGCGGGGAGGGCCGGGCAGTAGTGGCGTCTCGGGGGGCGAAGGCGCCGGAGCCGCGAAGAAGTCGGGCATCTCCGTGTCGCTCCCGCACCCGGGACAGGACAACGACAGGCCGCCGTCCCGGAGATCCGGGAGCTGCCACAGCACCACGCCCATGGGATGACCGGCCAAGGCCACGCAGGACAGCGCGAGTTGGGCACACACCGGCCCGGAGGTGCCGACGGTGAGCAGGCTTCGGACGGCCGCGCGCTCGGCCAGCCGCAGTGCGGCGGCGTACCCCGCCTCGAGGCCGGCCGGGACCGGGGGCCGGTAATCGGCGGTGACGATGAATCCGAGGTCCACCCAGAAGTCCACGGTCCGCCCCGGAGGCAGGGCCGCCGCCGCCTCGACGAGATGGGGCAGCGCCGCGTAGGCCCCGTCGGCGACGACTCCGTCGTCCATCAGGCCGCCCGACAGGTCCGTCCAGGTGTCCCGCCACGCATCGCCGCCCTCCCCGTCGGCCGCGGCGGCCAACTGCCGCAGGAGGACCCGCATCTCCTCGGCCTCGACGCCGTCGAAGTCACGCCAAAGAGGGCTCTCCAGAGGCAGCTTCGCAATCATGGAGGGAGTCTCGCAGGCAGCACTGACAATCAGGATCCGGCCTGGAGCAGGGCAGGCTCTCGCCCCTCTCGTCGGGCGGTCGACGACGGCGGCATGGCTACCATGCCGACCATGTCCCGTGAACTCCCCGGCAACGGTCCGGACCGTGAAGTCGCTTCGGTCGACGGCCGGTTGGCCGGTCCTGAGTGGCTGGTGCACGGCGCCCCGGAGCTGATCCTCGCGAGCCTGGACGACGCGGCCGGACAGCGGGAACCGGGAGCTGGCGGCGGACACCGGCCGGGTCGCGTTCCGCCAGGAGGCGGACGACCACGGGCGGCCGACTCGGCGACGCCGTCTCCGCATGGCCGGTTTCGGTGCGGACATGGCGGTCCTGGCGTCCCAATCCCTCAGTGAGCCGTCCAGCCGCCGTCGAGCACCAGGGAGGTGCCCGTGACGAAGGACGCCTGCGGGCCGCAGAGGTAGGCCACGGCCTCGGCGACCTCCTCCGGTTCGAGGAGCCGTTTCACCGCGGTGTCGGACAGGAACACCTCGGACAGCACACGGTCCTCGGGGATGCCGTGCGCGCGGGCCTGGTCGGCGAGCTGTCGCTCGACCAGTGGTGTGCGCACATAGCCGGGGTTCACGCAGTTGGAGGTGACGCCGTGGGGTGCGCCTTCCAGGGCGGCCGTCTTGGAGAGTCCCTCCAGACCGTGCTTGGCGGCCACGTAGGCGGACTTGAAGGCGGAGGCGCGCAGTCCGTGGGCGGAGGACATGTTGACGATCCGTCCCCAGCCCTGCGCGTACATGTGCGGGAGGGCTCCCCTGATGAGCCGGAACGGGGCCTCCAGCATCACCGTGAGCACCGTGTGGAAGACGTCCGGCGGGAACTCCTCGATGGGGCGGACCCGCTGGATGCCGGCGTTGTTGACGAGGACGTCGGTGCCGGCGGCGGCGCGTTCGGCGGCGTCGAGGTCGGTGAGGTCGAGGAGCACCGGTTCGACGTCACCGCCCGCCGGTCCCGCGACCGGTCCGGCCGCCTCCGTCAGTTCGGCCAGCCCGGCCGCGTCCCGGTCCACGGCTCGCACGCGGGCACCGGCGGCGGCGAGGCGCAGCGCGCAGGCGCGGCCGATGCCGCCGGCGGCGCCGGTCACGAGAGCGGTGCGGCCGCGCAGGTCGAGGACGGACGCACGGGGGCCGTCAGGGGTAGTGGACGAGATCATGATCCGACCCTAGGCGGCCCTCCCCCGGGAGCGCGCGGGGGCAGCGCGCACCTCAGCCGAACGCCGCGGGGTCGAACCATGTGGGCGCGTCGGACAGGGCCTGCTTGATCCGGTGCACGCCGAACTCGTTCAGCTCCGGCAGGGCGTCCACCTCGAACCAGGCCACCTCCAGCGACTCGTCGTCGTTGACGCGGGCCTCGCCGCCGACGGCCCGGCAGCGGAAGGTGATGTCCATGAACTGGCAGACGTCGCCGTTCGGATAGGTGACGGGGCTCAGCGCCTGGACGAGGACCACCCGCTCGGCGACGCAGCGCACCGCCGTCTCCTCGTAGACCTCCCGCACCGCACAGGCCGCGGGCTGCTCCCCGGGATCCGGGATGCCGCCGATGACCGACCACTTGCGGGTGTCGGTGCGGCGGCCCAGGAGCACCCTGCCCTCGTCGTCGAAGACGATGGCGGTGATCCCGGGCAGCCACAGCAGCTGGTGGCCCGCGGAGGCCCGGATCGCGTGGATGAAGTCAGGAGTGGCCATGCGCCGACCCTAACCGCCCGGTTCGCCCGTCAGGCCCGGAGCCATGGGGCGTACAGCGGGTGTACGGCTACGCGTCACCGGCGCGCCGGGAGCGCAGCCCCGAGCCGATCGCCCAGCCGACCCCGCCCGCCGCGACCAGCACCAACGCGATCTCGGGCAGGATGCCCAGCCGGGTCGCGGGGGTCTCGGAGGTGCGCAGCGGCACCTTCTGGACCAGGTAGGCGGGCACGAACATGCCGGTCTTCTGGGTGATCCTCCCGTCCGGCATGATGACCGCGCTGACGCCGCTGGTCACCGGCACGGTGACGGTACGGCTGTGCTCGACCGCGCGGATCCGGGACATGGCGAGCTGCTGGTAGGTCATCTCGCTGCGGTCGAACGTGGCGTTGTTGCTCGGCACGGAGATCATCTCGGCGCCGTGCGTGACGGTGTCCCGCACGTCCCAGTCGAAGGCGGCCTCGTAGCAGGTGGCGAGGCCGACCTTGGTGCCGTCGATGTCGAACACGCCGGGCTTCGTGCCCCGGCTGAAGTCCTGCCGGACCATGCTGGTCCAGTCCTTGTTGATGGCACCGACCAGACCGCGCAGGGGGAGGTACTCGCCGAAGGGCTGGATCTGCCGCTTGTCGTAGGTCGCCGTCGGGCCCTTGACCGGGTCCCAGAGGATCTGTTCGTTCAGGAGCTTGCCGTCCCGTTCGACGACTCCGCCGACCGAGATGGGCACGCCCATCGCCGTGGCGGCCTCGTTGATCACGTCGGCCGCGCCGGAGTCGGCGAAGGGGTCGACGTCGGAGGAGTTCTCCGGCCACAGCACGAAGTCCGGCCTGGCGACCTTGCCCGCCTTGACGTCGGCCGCGAGCTTGAGCGTCTCCTTGACGTGGTAGTCGAGCACGGCCTGCCGCTGGGACGCGAAGTCGAGGCCGGCGCGCGGCACGTTGCCCTGGATGACCGCGACGGTGACCGAGCCGTCCTCCGCCTTGTCGCTCACCAGCGTCCGCGCGGCGAACGCGCCCGCCACGGGGACGGCCACGCTCAGCAGGGCCGCGGCGGCGGCGCCGCGGCGGATCTCCCGCGTGCGGCGGCCCTCGACGGCCAGGCGCGCCACCTCGAGAAGACCGAATCCGCACAGGACGACCGCGAAACCGAGCACAGGGGTGCCGCCCACCGCGGCGAGGGGCAGGAAGACGCCCTCGGCCTGGCCGAACGCGATCTTGCCCCAGGGGAAGCCGCTGAAGGGCACGCGCGCGCGGACGGCCTCACCGGCGATCCAGACGGCGGCGGCCCACACCGGCCAGGCGGGCAGCCTGGACACCGCGGCGACACCGACTCCGACCAGGGCGACGAAGATCGCCTCGATCGCGACGAGCGCGAGCCACGGCCCGGGGCCGACCTCGACGCCGGTCCACACGAGCAGGGGCAGCAGGAAGCCGAGACCGAAGAGGTAGCCGAGGCCGAGCGCCGCCTTCCAGGTGCGGCCGCGCAGTACCCACCCGAATCCGGCGAAGGCGGGCAGGGCCAGCCACCACAGCGTGCGCGGCGGGAAGCTGACGTACAGCAGCACGCCGCTGAGGGCTGCGGCGGCGGCCGGGACCAGGCGGAGCAGCAGGCGCAGACCGCGCGCCCGGGGCGCGGGGCGCGGTGTGAGCTGGTCCGACTGGCCGACGGAAGTTGCGGTGGCGGTCACTCCGGGAGTGTACGGCGGCTGTCTGAGAGGCGGCAGCGCGGTCCCGGCGGGCAGGAATCACACCGTTCCCGCTCAAGTCATCCACAAAGCGGGCATCACCGGTTACCGTGAGCCGAGGCGGGCGGCGGGGCCCGCCGCGGGTCGGGGGACCGGGTACGGGGGGCGACGGTGGGGTCGACCGGGATGACGTCCGCTGCCGGAGCGGATGCGGACAGCGACAGACGAAACGTTTCTGACGCGGTGGGCGTCGTGGTGCTGGCGGCGTGCGCCGGGTGGGCGCTGCTCACCGCGGCCGGACGGGACGGACGGCCCGAGGGCGTGCTGCTGGCGGTGCTGGCCGTGGCCGCGGGCTGTGCGGCGGGCCGGATGTCGGGGTCGTTGTGGCCGGTGGCCGCGCCCTGTGCCGCCGCGGTGGCCGGGCCGGCGGCGGCGCTGGCGATGCCGCGGGGGGCCATGGGCTCCGGGTTCGCGACACCGCTCGGTCCTGCCGGTGCCGTGGCCGCGCAGCTGGTCCTCGCGACGGGCGGTCTGTGCTGCGCCGCCTGGGCGACACCGGTCCCCGCGTTGCGGTTCGGGCTGCGGGCGCTGGCAGCCGGTGTCGCGGTGGCCGGAGCCGTGGCGGGCTCGGCGGTGGGATGTGCCGCCGCTGCCGCCGTGCTCCTGTGCTCGGCGGCGGCCGGCCGGATGCGGCACCGGGGCGCGGGCGTCGCCGGGCTGGCCCTGGTGGCCACGGTGGTGACCGGCGCGGTCTGGGCGCTCGCCGCGGACGTCCTGCCCGCCGGACTCACCGCCGCGACGACCGGGCCCCTCACCGAGCGCCGCGTCCTGCTGTGGCGGGACGCACTGCACCTCGCCCGTCGCGACAGCGCGCTGGGCGTGGGCCCCGGGCGGTTCGGCGGGCTGAACGGCACCGCGTCCGGGACCCTGCCGCCCGACGGCAGACCGCACTCCGCCCCGCTCCAGCTGGCCGCCGAACAGGGACTGGTCGGCGTCCTGCTGCTGGCCGCCGTGTTCTGCTGGATGCTCTACACCCTGTGGCGCTCGCCGCGCCCCACGCCGGTCGTGCTCACCGCGGGTGCGGCGCTCACGGCGGTGGCCGCGGTCGCGGCGGTCGGAAACGCCCTGAGTTTCACGGCGGTGTCGGCGGGCGCGGGCCTGCTGGCGGGCCTGGCGACGGCCCGCCCCTGGATGGCGGGCTCCCCGCGGAGCTGAGACCGGCCGCTCAGGACGGGCACATCAGGACAGGGACGGCATCAGGACCAGGGTGGGATCAGGACCAGGGCGCCCGGGCGACCCGTGCCTCAGTGCGCGGTGCCGGGTGCGCTCGTGCGCAGGCGCTCCCTGATGACCCGGACCGCCGTCTCGGCGTTGTCCACGGTGATCGTGAAGGTGTGGCCGTCCCACAGGCGCAGCACGATGCCCTCGCCGCGCCGGACGACGACGGCCGTGCCCTTCTCGGGCCGCCAGCGGTAGCCCCAGCCGCCCCAGTGACGCGGAGTAATCTGCGGGCTGAAGTCGGCGCCGACCACGTGGGAGAGCGGAATGCGCCGGCGCGGTACCCCTATGTGGCCGCACCGGACCTCCAGGCACTCCTTGTCGAGCTTCAGGTCGACGTGCACGAAGGCGAGAGTGCCGAAGAGAACGAGCAGCCCGGCGGCGATGCAGCCGACGACGGACATCACCAGCGGCGTGATCCCCGAGGTCCAGGCCGAGTCCACGGCGAGTTCGACGCCGAGTGCCATGCAGGCGGCGCCGACCAGGGCCATCAGCCACTGGACCCGGTTGGTGGCGCGCCCCGTCCAGACATCGGGGTGCGGGGCGTCCTCGTCCGGGGAGCGGTCGTGGGGGTGGTCCCTCATGTCTACGAGATTACTCAGGTTTCGCTGCGCGGGTACCGCGTCGCGGAGGGTGACTGCTCACATCGGGGGTATCGGAGTCCCCCGGGCGTTCACTGGGAGGCGGCGGGGCTCGCCGTCCGCAGCAGGCGGGCCTCGGCGTAGCCCAGCGCGGCTTCCGGGAGTCCGCCCTCGCGGCCGTTGAGCAGCACCGTCACGGTGCCGGTGGCCGGTGCGTCGGGGGCGGGCCGGGCGCCGACGCGGCGCAGCGCCTGGGCGGCCACCGCTCCGGCCGAGCCGTACAGGGCGACGGGTGCGGCGCCGGCGGGCTGCACGGCGGCGCGGATACGTTCCGCCAGGAGTTCGTAGTGGGTGCAGCCCAGGACCACGGCCGTCACGTCGTCGGGTGTGAGGGCGGCCGCCGCGCTCACGGCGGCGTCGACGGCCGCGTGGTCGGCGTGCTCCACGGCCTCGGCCAGGCCCCAGCAGGGCACCTCGGTGACCGGCACGCCGTCGGCGAAGGACGTGATGAGACCCCGCTGGTAGGCGCTGCCGGTGGTCGCGGGGGTGGCCCAGATCGCGACCCGGCCGCCGCCGGCCGCGGCCGGCTTGATCGCAGGGACCGTGCCGATGACGGGGATGCCGGGTTCCAGACGGGCGCGCAGCGCGGGCAGGGAGTGCACGGTCGCCGTGTTGCAGCCGATGATCAGCGCGTCGGGGCGGCGGGCCGCGGCGGCCTCGGCGACGGCCAGAGCGCGCTCGGTGACGCCCTCGGGCGTGCGCGGACCCCAGGGCATGCCCTCGGGGTCGAAGGAGAGGACGAGATCCGCGTCGGGGCGCAGCCGTCGTACCGCCGCGGAGGCCGCCAGCAGGCCGATGCCGGAGTCGATGAGCGCGATCTTCACCCGGCCACGATAGACGATGGGCCGTTGGAGGCAGGTCTCGTGGGGCAGACTGCGCGGGTGAGCGCCATCGTGTGGACCGCCGCCGTATCCCTCGCCGCCTGGCTGTGGCTGCTGCTCTGCCAGGGGTTCTTCTGGCGGACCGACGTACGGCTGCCGCCGCAGGGCGATCCCGGCCGCTGGCCGGACGTGTGCGTGGTCGTGCCGGCCCGGGACGAGGCGGCGGTGCTGCCGCTGAGTCTGCCGTCGCTGCTCGCCCAGGACTACCCGGGGCGGGCGGAGGTGTTCCTGGTGGACGACGGCAGTACGGACGGCACCGGCGAGCTGGCCCGGGACCTGGCCGCGCGCCACGGCGGGCTGCCGCTGACCGTGGCCTCGCCCGGCGAGCCGCCGGCGGGCTGGACGGGCAAGCTGTGGGCGGTACGGCACGGCATCGCGCTGGCGCGCGCGCGTGACCCCGAGTACCTGCTGCTGACGGACGCGGACATCGCGCACGAGCCGGACAGCCTGCGCCTGCTGGTGGCGGCCGCCCGCACCGGGGGCTTCGACCTGGTCTCGCAGATGGCCCGGCTGCGGGTGGAAAGCCTGTGGGAGCGGCTCGTGGTCCCCGCCTTCGTCTACTTCTTCGCCCAGCTGTACCCGTTCCGCCGGATCGGCAGGAAGGGGTCGCGCACGGCCGCGGCGGCGGGCGGGTGCGTGCTGCTGCGCGCCGACGCGGCGGAGCGTGCGCGCGTCCCGGACGCGATCCGGCACGCCGTGATCGACGACGTGGCGCTCGCGCGGGCCGTGAAGGGGTCCGGGGGACACATCTGGCTCGGGCTCGCGGACCGGGTGGACAGCGTGCGGCCGTATCCCCGACTGCACGACCTGTGGCGGATGGTCTCCCGGAGCGCGTACGCGCAGCTGCGGCACAACCCGCTGCTGCTGCTCGGTACGGTCGCCGGTCTGGCGCTGGTCTACCTGGTGCCCCCGGCGGCGGTGCTGGCGGGAGCGGCCGGCGGCGACCCGGCGGCCGTGCTCGCCGGCGCGGCGGCCTGGCTGGTGATGACCGCGACGTACGTGCCGATGCTCCGCTACTACCGTCAGCCGCTGTGGCCGGCGCCCCTGCTGCCGTTCACCGCGTTCCTCTACCTCCTGATGACGGTCGACTCGGCGGTGCAGCACTACCGGGGGCGCGGGGCGGCCTGGAAGGGCCGCACCTACGCGCGGCCGGACGCCGTGACCGACGAGGGCTGACCGGCCGCGCCGGGGTCACTTGCGGCCGGGCGTCCAGTTCATGCCCCAGCCGTAGGCGCGGTCGACGGTCCGCTGCGGGCTCACTCCGCGGTCCGGGACCAGGTAGCGGGCCTCGCGCTGGACGATCAGGTCGCCGCCGGTGTTGGTGAGCAGGGCGAGCGCGCACACCGTCGAGGGGACCGTGCACTCGTCGAGGGAGAAGTCGACCGGGGCGCCGTGCTGGGGCTGGAGGGTGACGGTGGCGTGCAGGTCGGCGAAGGAGCTGGCGCCCTGGTAGATGGTGACGAAGACCAGGATGCGGCGGAAGTCGCGCGTGTGGTCGAGGTTGACGGTGAGGTTCTCGCCGCTCGCCACGGCTCCGGTGCGGTCGTCGCCGTCGAGATGGATGTACGGCGGCCTGCCGAGCGAGCCGAAGGCGTTGCCGAGCGCCTGGACGACGCCCTTGCGGCCGTCGGCCAGCTCGTACAGGGCGCACAGGTCGAGATCGAGGTCGGATCCGCCGCGCCGCCCGCCGCGGTTTCCCGGGAACTCCTTGCGGACCTGCCAGTTGAGGTTGACGCGGAGCGAGCCCGAGGTGGCGCCCTGCTTGGCCAGGGAGACGGAGGGCGCGGCCTTGGTGAGGGTCACCTTCGACAGGCGCACGGGCGGGGGCGGGGGCACGGGCAGACCGCCGGAGGCGGACGGCGGCGGGGACTGGGGGAAGGGCAGGCCGCCGGAGGGGGGCGGCGGGGTCTGCGGGAGGGGCCGGGTGCCGGACGGCGGGGTCGCCGGGGCGGCGGGCGGTGCGGTGAGCGTAGGGGCGGGCGCTGCGGGGGCGGGCGGGGCCGCGGGCTGCGGGGACGGGTGCTGGGGTTCGTCCACGGTGATCCCGAAGTCGGTGGCGAGGCCTTCGAGTCCGCTGCTGTAGCCCTGTCCCACGGCACGGAATTTCCAGCCGCCCTGGCGCCGGTACAGTTCACCGAGGACGAAGGCGGTCTCCACGGTGGCTCCGGTGCTGTCGAACCGGGCGACCACCGTCCCGTCCGCCGCGTCGCGGACCTCGATGTAGAGGCCGGGCACCCGGCCGAAGGTCCCGCCGTCGGCGGAGGCCGCCAGGACGATCCGCTCGACCGGTGCCTCCACGCGCGCGAGATCGACGGAAAGGGTGTCGGTGACCTGACCGCCGGAGTGCCGTTTGCCCTCGTGGCGGACCGCGCCGGAGGCGTGCGCGGGCTGGTTGTAGAAGACGAAGTCACCGTCGGAGCGCACTTTTCCGGCGACCAGCAGCAGCGCCGAGGCGTCCGCGTCGGGGACGCCGGGACCGGAGTGCCAGCCCAATTCGACACGCAGTGCCGTGGCCGGCACCGGTGTATTGGATCCTTTCGACATTGTCATGTCCGCCCCCATCGCGTGTCGGCGTGCCGGGCGCGCCCGGCGGTCCCAGGTCATCCCTACCCGCACAACCTATTCCCGGGCACAGGCAGGCCTCATGAGCAGCATAGGAAGATCCCGGTCCAACTGCCGGTAACCCGCGCGGAACTCGGCCTTTACACGATCAGTACGTTGATTGCCGTCCTTTTTTGCCGAGTTCGCTCGGATTGGGGATCCGGCATCACTGCCGACACGGAAAACAACCCTCTTATCGGTCTCCCCAACCAGCACATCGTGGGCTTAACTTATGTGCCATGACCTCCCCCCGCTCCACCTATGGCGGCGGCTACTACTCCGCCTCCTTCCCGGACACCCCGATCTACGACTCCCTCGTGGCCGAGCGTGGCACCCCGCAGATCGCCCCGATCCGAGTCCCCCCCGCCTACGACGCGCCCAGCGGCCTGAACCTGCCCGCGCTCCCGTCGGCACTGCCCGCCCTCCCCGCGGGCCCCTCCCAGCCCGCCGCCGGCTACGGCTACCCGCAGATGCAGCAGCCCGTGCCGATGCAGCAGGCCCCCACCGCCTACATCCCGCAGCAGGCGACCGCGCCGCGTGGCTACCCCGGCCAGCAGCAGCCCCAGCCCCCGCGCCCGATGATGGGCGGCACCGGGTACGAGGCGATGCGCCCGGCGGCTCCGCGCCCCGCGCCCACGACCCCGTACCAGGACCCGTACAACAACCAGCAACAGCAGCAGTACCGCGGCTACTGACCGACACCCCCGGACGCCGGTGCCGCGTAGCACGCCGTCCTGGGGATCGCCGGAGTGCGGCCGACGCACCTTCACCCGGTCAAGGCGCTCCGGGGCCTCGCGCCCCGGCCGGCCGTCGTACGGCCCGGGAGGCCGGCCGGTGACCGACGCCGGGCTCTGATCGACGACGGGGGAAAGGTCGTCACCCGGCGCGTCCGCCCGCGCCCCGCGCCGTCCGCCGCCGTGCAGCCGTCCGGTGGTGGCTTCCGGCTGTCCGCGCCCGGCGGGCGCCGGCCGACGCAGCCGGTCCCGGAACCCCTGGTCACGGTCCGGTGGACGCCCATGGTGCGCGGCGCGCGTCGAAGGGGGAGGCCGTCCACGGTCCGTGGCGACGCGTGCCCGGTGCGCGGGGTTCCGCGCACCGGCACCGGCGGTTCGGCGCACCGACACCATCTGTTCGGCCAACCGGCGGTCCCCGCACCGCGGCTCACCTCCCCGGCCGCATCCCGCACCCTCCGCTCCCCCCACCTCACGTACGGCCACGCCACCGCGTACCCCTGCCCACCGGAATCATGCGCATCGGGCCCCGGCTGCCGCCCGGGTGATCTCCGCCTCCGCGGGAACCTCGGCCCGCGGCCCGGTCGTTGGGGTCGTGGGACGTTCCCGGGAGCCCGTGCCGGGCGTGATCTCGCTCTCTTCGGGCGGGCTCGCGGGTGAACGGGCCGGGCGGGGGCCATGACGGAGCGGAAGGGGGGTGGTGGACGGTGCGAGCGATCCGTGGTCTGTGGCGCTGGCGGCGCAATCCGCTGCGCCGGAGAACCGACCTGGCCGAGGCCTGGGTGGCCCTGGTGACACTGCTGCTGATCGTGGTGGCCGCGCCCGTGCTCGGCTCGCTCGTCGGCGCCGCCGCCCAGAACGCCCTGCAGCGGTCCGTCCGCCAGCAGCACCACGACCGGCATCCGGTCACGGCCACCGTCGTCCGGAGACTGGGCGGCTCCCTGGTGGAGCCGGACCCCGACGCCACCAGTGCCCACGACACCCGCAGCCGCGTCCTCGCCGACTGGACCGCCCCGGACGGCACCCGGCGGCACGGCACGGTCCTGACGATCCTCAAGTCCCCGCACAAGGGCGACCGCTTCGGCATCTGGACGGACCGGCACGGCCTCCTGGCCGCCCGCCCGCTGGACTCCACCACCGCCACGACCCACGCCGTGCTGGCCGGGTTCGGCGCCACCCTGCTCGCCGCGGGCCTGACGGAGACCGTCCGGCGCATGATCGTCTGGCGTATGGTCCGTCGCAGGTACGCGCGTTGGGACCGGGCCTGGGAGCGGGCGGGCCCGGACTGGGGCAAGGCCGGCACCGGCAGCTGAGGGCCTTTTTCCCTCTGGTCGGTGCACCACCTCGGCGCACGCTACGGTGGACCGGCCGAAGCGCATTCGGCATCGACCCGCGCGCGAGCGGACCGCACGGGCCGGACACCCTCCAGGTGGCCGTCCCGAAGGCGAGCGAGCGATCTGTACGACGAGGTGGGGGCTCAGCAACGCCATGGCACAGGGCACGGTCCAGGTGACGCACACCGGCACATCGAGGTGGCGGCGCCGCACTGGTGAGTACGCGTCGCTCGCCGCCGCCCTGGAGGCCGCCGCGGACGGCGACGTCCTGACGGTCGCGCCCGGCACCTACCGGGAGAACCTCGTCGTCCAGCGCGCGGTGACGCTGCGCGGCCCCGAGGGCTCGCCCGGTTCGGTGCGCATCGCGCCCGCGGACGGGGTGCCGCTGACCGTGCGTGCCTCGGCGGTCGTGCAGGACCTGCACGTCGAGGGCCAGGACGCGGCGGCGCCCGCGCTGCTGGTCGAGGAGGGCACACCCGAGCTGCTGGACCTGCGGATCGTCACCCGCTCCGCCGCCGGGATAGAGGTGCGCGGCGGCGCACGGCCGACCGTGCGGCGCTGCACCGTCGACAACCCGGCGGGCATCGGCATCGCCGTGCTCGACGGCGGCGGCGGCGTGTTCGAGGAGTGCGAGGTCGTGGCGGCCGGTCAGGCGGGCGTGGCGGTGCGCGGCGGCGGCCACCCGCGCCTTGAGCGCTGCCGTGTCCACCATGCCTCGGGCACCGGCATGACGGCGACCGGCGAGAACTCCGCGCTGGAGGCCGTCGGATGCGAGATCTACGAGGTGCGCGGCTCCGGCGTGCAGGTCACCGCACGGGCCACGGCGCACCTCACCGACTGCGACGTGCACCGCACCACCGCCGACGGCGTCACGCTCGACACCGACGCGGTGCTCACCCTCGCCGACTGCCGCATCCACGACATCCCGGAGAACGCGGTCGACCTGCGCTCGCGCTCCGTGCTGACGCTGACCCGCACGACCGTGCGCCAGTTCGGCCGCAACGGCCTGTCGGTGTGGGACCCGGGCACCCGCGTGGACGCCAACCAGTGCGAGATCTTCGACAGCACCGGCGACTACCCGGCGGTGTGGGTGAGCGACGGCGCCACCGCCGTCCTGGACTCGTGCCGGGTGCACGACGTGCCGGACGCGCTGTTCGTGCTGGACCGCGGCTCCCGCGCGGACGTCGTCGACAGCGACCTCTCCCAGGTGCGCAACACGGCGGTGTCGGTGAGCGACGGGGCCACCGCGCAGCTGGACGACTGCCGGATCCGGGACGCGGCCACCGGAGCCTGGTTCCGGGACCACGGCAGCGGCGGCACCCTCAACAACTGCACGGTGGACGGCACCCAGACGGGCGTGATCGTCACCAAGGGCGCCGACCCCACGATCGAACGCTGCACCGTGGACTCCCCCGCCGAGGCGGGCTTCTACGTGTCGGCGGGCGGCCGCGGCACCTTCCAGAACTGCCGGGTCACCGGCAGCGGCGGCTACGGCTTCCACGTCATCGACGGCTGCCGCACGACGCTGCGCAAGTGCCGTACGGAGCGGTGCGCGCGCGGCGGTTACGAGTTCGCCGACGCGGGCCCGGACACGGGCTCGGGCACCGGCCCGGTGGTGGAGGACTGCACCAGCGACGAGAGCGGCAGCCTGCGGCCGTCCGCCGCGCCCGAGCCGGTCGTGCAGACGGCCCACCAGACGCCCGGCCTGCTGGGCGCCATCCCCGGCCAGCGCAGCGCCGAGCAGGAGCCGCTCCTGGCTCCCGCCGAACCGCCGGAGCCGGCCCGCACCTCGCAGGCCGTGCTCGGTGAACTCGACGCGCTGGTCGGCCTGGAGAGCGTCAAGCGCGAGGTCCGTGCGCTGACCGACATGATCGAGGTCGGCCGGCGCCGTCAGCAGGCCGGCCTGAAGGCCGCTTCGGTCAAGCGGCACCTGGTCTTCACGGGCTCCCCCGGCACCGGCAAGACGACGGTCGCCCGGCTCTACGGCGAGATCCTCGCCTCCCTCGGGGTGCTGGAGAAGGGCCATCTGGTCGAGGTGTCCCGGGTCGACCTGGTCGGCGAGCACATCGGCTCCACGGCGATCCGCACCCAGGAGGCGTTCCAGCGGGCGCACGGCGGGGTGCTGTTCATCGACGAGGCGTACGCGCTGTCGCCGGAGGACGCCGGCCGGGACTTCGGCAAGGAGGCCATCGACACCCTGGTGAAGCTGATGGAGGACCACCGGGACTCCGTCGTGGTGATCGTCGCGGGCTACACGGCGGAGATGGAGCGCTTCCTCTCGGTCAACCCCGGTGTGGCGTCCCGGTTCTCCCGGACCATCACCTTCAGCGACTACGGCCCCGACGAACTGCTGCGGATCGTGGAACAGCAGGCCGACGAGCACGAGTACCGGCTGGCACCGGGTGCCTTCGAGGCGCTGCGGACGTACTTCACGGCGCTCCCCAAGGGCCCCGCGTTCGGCAACGGCCGTACCGCGCGGCAGACGTTCGAGGCGATGGTGGAGCGGCACGCGAGCCGGGTCGCCCAGCTCGCCGACCCGAGCACCGACGACCTCACCCTGCTGTACGCGGAGGACCTTCCCGAACTCGCCTGATCAGCCCTCCGGTTGCGGCCGCTGTCCGGGCAGTTCCGGCCGCAGCCGGGCCAGCAGCCGTTTCCGTTCCTCGGCGAAGGCCGGGTCCGCCTGGTAGTCGGAGTGGCCCAGGATCGGTGCGGGCAGCGGATGGCCGGGGCTGCGTCCGTAGGCCAGCGGGTCCTTGAGCGGGGTGTGGTCGACCGCCGGGCCGTCGCCGGCGGCGATCCGCACCGGGCCGCCGATGGGGTCGGTACGGCGGTAGAGGTTGCGCCAGCAGGCCACCTCGCGGTGCAGGGAGGCGAGTTCGGCGGGCCCGAAGTGGGCCGGGAACCAGCGGCCGTACAGGCGCTCCAGCGGGGAGCCGTAGGTGAGCAGGGCGACCCGGCGGCGGACCGACGGGGTCAGCTGCCAGGCCGCCGCGGCCGCGAGGACACTGCCCTGGGAGTGGCCGGAGAGGACCAGCCGGCCGCCGGTGCGGCGGATCCAGGTGTCCATGCGCCAGGTCAGGTCCGGCACCGCGCGCTCGGCGTAGCAGGGCGGGGCGAAGGGGTGGGCGGCGCGCGGCCAGAAGGTACCGACGTCCCAGAGGATGCCGATGGTCCGCCGGGCGGAGGCGTCCTTGTAGGCGCGCCGGCCCCAGGTGACGAACAGTATGAAGCCGAGCCCGACCAGCCAGGAGCCGAGCGCCTGGGAGGCCTGGGCCGCGCCGTGCACCAGGGCGAAGGTCCGGTCGGCGGCCGCGTCCGGGGTCCGCCCGGTGGCGAACGCCCCGGCCAGCGCCCCGGCTCCCAGCACCAGCGTGGCGGCGCACAGGACGGTGACGACGAACGGCGCCCGGTCGGTGAGGGCCGCCATGGCACGGACCCGGGCGATACGGCGGGTGCGGGCCGTGTCCTCCGGTTCGCCGACGTGGTCGAGGGCCACGTCGGCACGTTCGGCGCGGCCGAGCCGCGAGGTGCGCCGGGCGAGAAAGGCTGCCGCGGCGAGCAGCACCGCGAGGACGGGCGGGATCACCGACGCCTGCCAGGTCAGCAGTACTGGTGGTCCGGCGAGGGAGGAGCCGGTGCCGTCCAGCCAGTCGGAGACCCGCTGGGCGACCCCGCCCGACATCACGCCGCCCAGCGCGCAGGCGAGCAGCGCGACCGCGGGGCCGCCGAGGCCGCGCATCGCGGCCCGCGGATCGGGCAGCCTGCGGTGCAGGTCGTGGGCGACGGCCGCCAGGGCGATCACCAGCACACCCTGGGCCAGGACCAGGCTGCCGAAGGCCGGGTCGCCGGCGAGCCGTCCCGCGGAGTGCCAGCCCGGCCGGGACCAGCCGGCGTAGAGGGCGACGAGGACCAGCAGGGCGAGCGCGCCGAGCGGCAGGCGTCGTACCAGGTGCCGGTCGAGTTCCTGGTCGAGGAGGTTCTCGGTGCGGCCCCGGCGGCAGACCACCCCCACCGCGGCGACGGCGAGGACCGCCAGGGCGCAGGACAGCAGCCGGCCGGCCGCGTCGAGCAGAGCCGGTCCGCCGGGCCGGCGGTCGAAGGCGGCCGCGGGCGCGAGGACCGCGGCGGCCACGGTGAGCAGGCCCGCCGCGGTGTGGGCGGCGCGCAGCCGGGCCACCAGGCGGCGCCCGTACCAGAAGCCGGGGCTGCCGAGGGAGGTGTGTCCGGGTTCCGCGTCGTGGGCGAGGGGCCGGGTGGACTCGTAGGCGCTCCAGGTGCGGTGCGAGAGGTACCAGAGCAGGCCGGTCAGCGCGGCGGGCACCAGGGCGGCCAGGGCGAGGCGGCGGCCGGGGGCGCTCCACCAGCCGCCGGTGGCGCCCGTGGGTGAGAGGAAGCCGAGCCAGGTGTGCCGGCGGGCGCAGGCGGCGGTGCCCGCGCACTGCCAGGCGGCGAGGTCGAGGGCGACCTCGCAGGCGGCGGCGACCAGCAGCACCGTCAGGGTGAGTCCGGCGAGGCGGACGAGCAGGCCGTACAGGCGGACGGTGCGCGGCCGGTCCTGGGCGGCGGGGCGCATCCAGTGGGCGAGGTTGACCACCATGAACGGCAGGAGCAGCAGCCACAGGGCGCGGGAGGCGTTGCCCGAGGTGAGGTTGCACCAGACGTACGCCTCGCGGACCGGGCGGCCGCGGTAGTCGCCGGGCCGGGTCTCGGCGTCGGCGTCCCCGGTGCGCCGGAAGACGGCCGCCGTGTCGTCGCCGGTGATCCGCACCGTGCGCGGATCACCGAGCATCTTCTCGGGCGTGCTGCCGCCGACCCCGTGCACGAGCAGTTCGAGGTCGATCTCCGGTACGGCGGCGCCGGCGGCGGGCCGGCGGGAGGTGTCCGGCTGTCGCGCGAGGTGGTCGGGCGGACCGCCCGGCGGCAGGACGGATCCGGTGGGGAGGGCTCCCGGCCGCTGCGCGGGGCCGTCGGTGTGTTCCTGCGCGCGTTCCACTGTTCTCGCACTTCCCCCGTGCCGCGCCGATGGTGTGTCTCCGTGCGGGTTTCAGGATCTCCGATTCCGGTGTGACGTACACCACTCGGCACGGAATCTCCCCGTTGTGGGTGTCACCTGAGGGAACACGCGGTGACCGGGATGCGGGTGCGGGCCGGCACAGGGAGTGGCGCAACCGGTGCGGTCCCGTGAAAGGATGGGGCGCCCACGCACCGGAGCCGAGCGGAATGTCCTGGTCGGAGCCGGTACGCAGGGCGTGTCGGACGGCTTTAGGCGAGAGGACCGGAGCGTACGTGAGCGAGAACCAGAACCTCCTCGCGGAGCAGCGCCGCGCCCTGATCCTGGACGAGGTCCGGCGCCGGGGCGGCGTCCGGGTCAACGAACTGACCCGGAAACTCGGCGTGTCGGACATGACCGTACGCCGGGATCTGGACGCGCTGGCCCGGCAGGGCGTGCTGGAGAAGGTGCACGGCGGTGCGGTGCCGGTGGTCGAGGCGAGCACCCACGAGCCCGGGTTCGAGGCCAAGTCGGGCCTGGAGCTGACCGCCAAGGAGGACATCGCCCGCGCCGCCGCGGAACTGGTCGTGCCGGGCACGGCGATCGCGCTGTCCGGCGGGACGACGACGTACGCGCTGGCCCATCAGCTCCTGGAGGTGCCGGACCTGACCGTGGTGACGAACTCGGTGCGGGTCGCGGACGTCTTCCACGCCGCCCAGCGGGTCTCCGGGCAGCGGCAGGGCGCGGCCACCGTCGTCCTGACCGGCGGGGTCCGCACGCCGTCGGACTCGCTGGTCGGTCCGGTGGCCGACCAGGCGATCGGCGCGCTCCACTTCGACCTGCTGTTCCTCGGCGTGCACGGCATATCGCTGGAGGCCGGCCTCTCCACCCCGAACCTCGCGGAGGCGGAGACCAACCGCCGCCTGGTGCAGTCGGCCCGCCGTGTCGTGGTGGTCGCGGACCACACCAAGTGGGGGACGGTGGGCCTGAGCTCGTTCGCCAAGCTGGAGCAGGTCGACACGCTGGTCACGGACGCCGGGCTGCCCGCCGCGGCCCGCGCGGAGATCTCCGAGCACCTGCGCCGCCTGGTGGTGGCGGGCGAAACGGACTGAGGGTACAGACAGTTGACGGGCCGTCAGCTACCTTTTCGGGACAGCGTCTCCCAGGGAGGTCGGCCCGGTGGCTCACCAACTGCGCCCGGTGGGGCTCGACTTCGTCGAGACCGCACCCGTACGGCTCGTGTTCGGACGCGAGACGAGGGCCGCGCCGGAGACGGTCTTCCGGGCTCTCGCGGAGGACGTGGCCGGCTGGTCGCGGTGGATGACGGGGGTGCGGTCGGCCCGTCCCACGGAGGGCGGCCGCGAGGTGCGGCTCCGGGGCGGCGTCCGCTTCGCGGAGACGGTGATCGCGTCGACGGCCCCCGAGGTGTACGCCTACCGCGTGGACACGGCGAACGTGCCGGGTGCGCGGGCCTGGCTGGAGGAGTGGCACCTCACCCCGTACGGCACCGGCACCCGGGTCCGGATGACGTTCGCGATGGACGGCACGGCGCCGTTCCGCGCGGTGTGCCGGCTGGCGGCACCGGGCATGGGCCGGGCGATCCGCGAGGGGATCCGCGCCCTGGACGCCGGGCTGTGAACTCCGCGCGCAGTACCGCCCCTTCAGGAATCCGGAGCACCGCCGACGCGGCGACGGGCGGCCCGCTCCCGGGGCCCTACCGCGGCCAGACCCCCGTGGCCAGCAGGGACTCGATGGCCGCCGTGTAGGGAGAGATGTCCAGACCCTGCTCCTCCAGCCAGGAGTCCGAGTAGTACTTGTCGAGGTACCGGTCACCCGGATCGCACAGCAGCGTCACCACACTGCCCGTGCGCCCCGCCGCCACCATCTCGGACACGATCTTCAGCGCACTCCACAGGCCGGTCCCGGTCGAACCGCCCGCCTTGCGCCCGATCGCCCGCTCCAGCGCCCGTACCGCCGCCACGCTCGCCGCGTCCGGCACCTTCATCATCCGGTCGATGGCCCCGGGCACGAAGCTCGGCTCCATCCGCGGCCGGCCGATGCCCTCGATCCGCGAACCGCAGTCGCGGGTGACGTCCGGGTCGTCGGTGGTCCAGCCCTCGAAGAAGCAGGAGTTCTCGGGGTCGGCGACGCAGATCCGGGTGTCGCGCAGGGTGTAGTGGACGTAGCGCGCGAGGGTCGCGGACGTGCCGCCGGTGCCCGCCGTGGCGACGATCCACGCCGGTTCCGGGAACCGCTCCAGCTCCAGCTGGCGGAAGATGGACTCGGCGATGTTGTTGTTGCCCCGCCAGTCCGTGGCGCGTTCGGCGTAGGTGAACTGGTCCATGTAGTGGCCGCCGGTCTCCACCGCCAGGCGCGCGGACTCCTCGTACACCTTCCGGGGGTCGTCCACGAAGTGGCACCGTCCGCCGTGGAACTCGATGAGCCGGCACTTCTCGGAGCTGGTCGTGCGGGGCATGACGGCGACGAAGGGGACGCCGATCAGCTTGGCGAAGTAGGCCTCGGAGACGGCCGTCGAGCCGCTGGACGCCTCGATCACGGGCCGGTCCGGCCGGATCCAGCCGTTGCACAGGCCGTAGAGGAAGAGCGAGCGGGCCAGCCGGTGCTTGAGGCTTCCTGTGGGATGGGTCGACTCGTCCTTGAGGTAGAGATCGATGCCCCAGGCCTCCGGCAGCGGGAAACGCAGCAGGTGGGTGTCGGCCGAGCGGTTCGCGTCCGCCTGGACTTTCCGGACGGCCTCTTTGAGCCAGTCGCGGTAGTCGCCGTCACTGCGGTCGACGTCGAGGGTGGCGCCGGTGCGGATCTGCGGGGTGGTGCTCACGGCGGGCTCCTTACGCTGAGCGCCGACGGCGTCCGAACACGGCCGGCGCACCGATCATAAGCACCTTTCACAGCGCTTCTCACCTGCATAAACGCATCTTTGGGCGCCTCAAAGGCCTCCTGCGGAACAGTGGCTCGATTCCGCGGGGGGCGCGTTGCCGCGAGTGCTCCGAGCGCCCCCCGCCCGGCGCCCCGTGCGTACTGGTGCTCCTCGTCGCGGGCGGGCAGACTGCCACCGGACGGGACGAACGTCCCGAACGGGGGCGCACACTGGATCACCACACGAGCCGGAGTGCGCCGGTCGGGGCCACAAGCCCGCGGGCCGGTGGCCGAGGCAGTCGAAAAGGGGCGGGGCAGGATGGCGGAGCCGGAGTTCACGGCGAAGGGCGTGCGGATCGACAAGCGGCTGCGTTCGCTCACCCGGGCCGGGCAGGTCCGGATAAGCGAGGGCAGGCTGCAGCTGCTGACCAGCTACGGCAGCGAGATCGACAGCGCGCCCGTGCAGGCGGTACGGGCCTCCAAGCCGTGGTTCGCGTCGGAGGACCGCGCCTTGGCCGACCTCAACGGCCAGCGGTACTCGCTCACTCTGGGTGAGCACGATCCGGCACCGGGCGAGCCCGGGCCGCCCGCGGCGCGCCGCTTCATCGAGGCGGTACGGCGGGCCGCCGGGCGCGACCACTGAGTCACGGCGAGTTGCGGGACCGTACACACTGGGTCACGCTTGTCTCACGTCACTCTGGGTTTACCGGCGATAACGCTGCGAACCAGCCCGCCGGCCACGACAGCAGGCGGCCCCATGGACGGCGGCACCCTGCTGGATCCGTTCTCCGTGTTCTTCCGGACCTCACGTCGGGGAGTCGCAGTCGTGATCGAACACCCAAGCAGACACTGCTCGGTGGAGCTCCAGGCCCTTCCCTCGCGGATCGGCCAAGTCCGCAGAATCGTATCTGCGCAGTTGCGCTACTGGCGCCTTGATCCGTTGATCGACCGGGCCGCGCTCGGTGTGACGGAGCTGCTGACCAACGTCCACCGCCACGCCCAGCCCGACAAGAACTGCACCGTGGAGATCGAGCTCCAGCTCGACCGGCTCACGGTGTCCGTCCGCGACCACGATCCCCGGCTCCCGGTCGCCGAGGACGGGACCGACGTCGCGCCCATGGCCACCTGCGGACGGGGCCTGGCGATGGTGGCCGCGGTCAGCGAGAGCTGGGGAGTGCGGCCGCACGACGACGGCAAGGTCGTGTGGTTCACCCTGCCCGCGCCGGCCGCCGCGGCCCAGCCCGCCCGGCCGCACCGCCTGACGCCCGAACCGACGCCCCAGCGTGTCGTGACGGCGGGAGCCGGGGCGCCCACGGGCGGACACCCGGCCGCCGCCACCGCGCAGGTCGGCGCCGGTGCCCCGGCCGCCGCGCAGTTGGCCACCGGCGGCGCCGCCGTGCCCGCGACCGCGGGTCCTCCGGCCGCCGTACCGGCGACCTCCGGTGCTCCCGACACCGCACATGCTCCCGCCCGCTCGGCTGTCCCCAGTTGAGCGGGCGGTGAGACACCCTCCCGGACGCCTCCGCACGCCGGCCGGGCAGCCGGGGCGAGCTCGCCCGGCCGTGCCGTCGCCGCCGCACGTGCGCACGGCGCCGTCGGCGGGGCCCGCACCACCGGCGTCGCGGTCAGGCCGGGCCGCCCTTGCCGATACGGCCGAAGTGCTCCTCCAGGACCGACGACCGCCGCCAGTACTCGTCCTCGTCGATCTCGCCCGCGGCGAACCGGCGGCCGAGGACGGCGAGCGGTGAGTCGGCGGCCGGACGGCCGGTGTCCGTCGGGCGCCACGGGCCGCCGCGCCCGCGCCACGCGGTGCGCCGCAGCACGGTGACGGCGCCGATCACCACGGCCGCCCAGATCAGCGGGAAGAACAGGATCCACGGGCCGGGCCCGCCGTCCCAGTTCGCGAGGGTCTCCATCTCAGCTCAACTCCTTTGCCGGAACGTCTCGGTGTGTCATGTCGAGACTGGCCCCGCCAAGGGGTCCGGGTCGTCGTGCGCCCGGCGGCGGTCGCCGTACCTCCCGGGGAGTACACGGCGCGGACCGGACTGCTTCCTCCGGTCGCCGATTCTGTAACTACTAGTATGTACACTGCTTCCATGAGCACGTCGGAGCGTCTGATCGAGTCCACCCGCGAGCTGCTCTGGGAGCGCGGGTACGTCGGCACGAGCCCGAAGGCGATCCTGGAACGCGCCGGGGCCGGCCAGGGCAGCATGTACCACCACTTCACGGGCAAGCAGGACCTGGCCCTGGCCGCGATCCGCCGTACCGCGGACGAGTTGCTGGCCGGCGCGGAGGCCGTGCTCACCGGCCCGGGAACGCCGTACGAGCGGATCGAGGCGTACCTGCGGCGCGAGCGGGACGTGCTGCGCGGCTGCCCGGTCGGCCGGCTGACCATGGACCCGGACGTCGTCGCGAGCGACGCGCTGCGGGCCCCCGTAGACGAGACCCTCGACCGGATCCGGGAGCTGATCGCCGGGATCGTCGAGGAGGGCAAGGAACAGGGGCAGTTCGGGCCGCGGGTGGACGGCGAGGAGATCGCCGCGACGGTCCTGGCGACCGTGCAGGGAGGGTACGTCCTCGCCCGCGCCTCCGGGTCACCCGCCGCGTTCGACGCCGGGGTGCGCGGACTGCTGTCGCTGCTGAGGAACTGACGTACACGGGCGCCCGCCCCGCCGCCATCACTGCCCTAGAGCCCCAGAGAGAGGCTTCCGCCATGCACGCCCTGCAGTACGAACTGACCCTGCCCGCCGACTACGACATGGGAATCGTGCGGGACCGCGTGGCCCGCGTCGGGCATCTGCTCGACGACTGGGACGGGCTCGGGTTCAAGGCGTACCTGGTCCGCGAGCGCGGTGCGCACGGCTCGCCGGTCAACCAGTACGCGCCCTTCTACCTGTGGAACACCGTGGAGGGCATGAACCGCTTCCTGTGGGGCGGCGCCTTCCAGGGGCTCGTGGACGACTTCGGGCGGCCCGAGGCCCGGCAGTGGTCGGGGCTGGCCTTCGAGGAGGGCGGCGCGGCGGGCGCGCGGGCGGACTTCGCGGTCCGGCGCCGGGAGCCGGTACCGGACGGGGCCGAACTGTCCGGCCTGATGGCGGACGCGGTGCGCGAGACGCGGCGGACGGCGGCCGGGGACGACGTGGTGCTGGCCGCGGCCGCCGTCGACACCGCCCGCTGGGAACTGGTCCACTTCTCGCTCCGTGCGCACGCCGCCCCGCGGGACGAGGGGGACGTCTTCGAGGTCCTGCACATGTCGGCGCCGGGCCGGGACCGGCTGCCGCGCGGGCGGCAGTGGTGAGCGGCACCGTCCGTACGGTCCTCGGCGACCTGGCACCCGGGGAGTTCGGCGTGTGCGACGCGCACGACCACCTCTTCCTGCGCAGTCCGCGGCTGCCGGGCCAGGAGCTGGACGACGTGGATGCGGCGCGGGCGGAGCTGGCGGCGTTCCGCGCGGCGGGCGGGGCGAGCGTCGTGCAGTGGACGCCGTACGGGATGGGCCGCCGGGCCGCCGACCTGGCGCGGCTGTCCCGTGCCACCGGGGTGCACGTGGTCTGCGCGACGGGTCTGCACCAAGCGGCCCACTGTCCGCCGGAGTTGCCGGACCGGCTGGCCGGGCGGCTCGCCGAGGTCTTCGTGGCCGAGCTGACCGAGGGCATCGGCACGTCGGGGGTGCGCGCGGGGCTGATCAAGGTGGCGGGCGGTTTCCACGGCCTGGACGCGCACGCCCGCCGGACGATGACGGCCGCGGCCGAGGCGCACCACGCGACGGGGGCGCCGATCGCCGTGCACCTGGAGCTGGGCACCGCCGCGCTCGACGTACTGGACCTGCTGTGCGGCGAGTCGGGCGTCTCCGGCGACCGGGTGATCCTCGGTCATCTCAACCGGTCCCCCGACCTGGTCGTCCAGCGGCAGGCCGCCGACTCCGGCTGCTGGCTGGCCTTCGACGGGCCGTCCCGCGCGAACCACGCCACCGACTGGCGGATGCCCGAGGCCGTCCGGGCGCTCGCCGAGGCGGGTTTCGGGGACCGGCTGCTGCTCGGCGGGGACACGGTGGTGGCGCAGGCCCGGTCGGTCGACGGCGGCCCCGGCATGCCCCACCTGCTGCGCCGCACCCGGCCGCGGCTGGTGGCGGAGGTCGGTGCGGAGCAGGTGCGGCGGATCCTCGTCGACAACCCGGCCCGGGCCTTCGCCGCCGACTGGCGTCAGGCCGGATAGCGCTCCGGCGACGGGCCGTCAGCGCAGCGCGCCCAGCGGATCGTCCAGTACCGGCTGCCACGCCAACTCGGCGGCGCCCACCAGGCTGTTGTGGCTCAGCGTGCACGGCAGGATCGGCACGCCACCGCTCTGGCCCCACAGACTGCGGTCGGCGACGACGGCACGCAGCCGCTCGGGATCGGCGTCCAGCAGGGTGCGGTGCAGGCCGCCGAGGATGATGCGGTCCGGGTTCAGGATGTTGACCAGGCCGGCCAGGCCGAGGCCCAGACGGTCGATCAGGGCCTCGGCGGCCCGGCGCACGGTCGGGTCCGCGTAGTGGTCGCGGACCAGGTCCTCGGCCTGCCGGAGCAGCGACACCTCCGGGCCGGGCTCGCGCCCCGCCTCGATCAGCAGCGCCAGCGGATCGGCCTCGACGTCCAGGCAGCCCCGGCTGCCGCAGTGGCAGGGGCGGCCCTCGGGGTTGACGGTGAGGTGGCCGACCTCCAGGGCCAGTCCTGAACTCCCCGTGTGCAGACGGCCGTCGAGGACCAGCGCGCCGCCGACGCCGCGGTGCCCGGTGGCCACGCACAGCAGATCGCGGGCGCCCCGGCCGGCGCCGTGCCGGTGTTCGGCGAGCGCGGCCAGGTTCACGTCGTTGCCCGCGAAGGCCGGGCTGCTGATCCCGGCGGCGCGCACGCACTCCGCGAAGATCTGCCGCACCGGCGCGCCCACGGGCCAGGCCAGGTGCAGGGGGTTGAGGGCGAGGCCCTCCGGTTCGGCGACCGCGGACGGCACGGCGAGACCGGCGCCGACACAGCGCAGGCCGGTGGCGCGGAGCAGGCCGGCGCCGGCCTCCACCACCGAGCCGAGCACCTTGGCCGGGTCGGCGTCGACGGGCTCGCAGCCGGGTGCGGTGGCGACGATGCGGCCGCCGAGGCCGACCAGCGCGGCGCGGAAGCCGTCGGCGTGGACCTGCGCGGCGAGCGCGACGGGGCCGTGCTCGGCGACCTCCAGGCGGTGCGAGGGGCGGCCCTGCGAGCCGGCCGCCGCGCCGGGGTGGGCGTCGACCCTGATCAGGCCGAGCGCCTCCAGTTCGGCGGCGACGGCGCCCGCCGTGGCCCGGGTGACGCCGAGTTCGGCGGTGAGCACGGCGCGGGTGGGGGCGCGGCCGGTGTGCACGAGTTCCAGCGCGGGGCCCAGTGCACCGCGCCCTCGGTCCAGTCTCGTCCTCGAGTTCCCTTGCCCCGTCGGGCGGGGGGCCGCCTTGCCGCTCATGAAGGGGAGTCTGCCATGATCCGTAGTCACGGACGGTGCCGGTCCGTTGTGGCTGGTCGCGCGCATGCGGCGGCGCCCGCGCACCCGTCGCGGCGCGCCTCCTGCGGCAGAACGCCCGAGCCGGGGCGGGTCACCGTCCGCTGACCCTGAGCGTGATGTTCAGACGGCCGGTCAGCCCCAGTTCCGCCGGTCCCGTCCCCGGGCGCACCCGCGGCACCCCGTGGTAGGCGAGCCGGCTGGCGCCCCCGAACACGAACAGGTCGCCCGAGCGCAGCTCCACGTCCGTGTAGGGCTTCGTCCTGGTCTCGGTGTTGCCGAAGCGGAACACGCAGGTGTCGCCGAGGCTCAGTGACACCACCGGCGCGTCCGAGCGCTCGTCGGCGTCCCGGTGCATGCCCATCCTGGCGTCGGCGTCGTAGAAGTTGATCAGGGCGATGTCGTACGACAATCCGCTCGCGGCCTCGGGGCCGAGCGTGTCGGTCACCGCGCTCCGGCCGAGTTCGCCGAGCCAGGCGGGGAACGGCTTGACGGGGCTGTGGTCGCCGTCGACGACGGTGCGGGCGTACGCGTACGGGTACCAGTGCCAGCCCAGGCAGACCTGGCGGGCGGTCATGGTGCCGCCCTGCGGCGTGCGGACCGTGCGCAGCCCGGCGGGCGGCCGGGCCCACTGACGGCAGGCGTCCAGCAGCTGGCGCTGGCGCGGCGCGCTCAGCCAGCCGGGGACGTGCACGGCGCCCGGCGCGACCTGGGCGCACGCCCTCGGGAACAGTTCGTCCTCCATGCCCCCATCCTGCCCGACCGGGTCTGAGCTGGGGCTCCGCTAGCCTGGACGCACGATGAGCGACCGTATGACGACTGCGTGGGGCGAGTACGAGCTGTCCCGTTTCCCCGAGGATCCGGGCGACCGGCTGCGCGCCTGGGACGCCTCCGACGCGTACCTGCTGAGGCATCTGGCCGCGGAGGGGACCGGGCTCTCGGGCTCGGTCGTGGTCCTCGGCGACCGCTGGGGAGCGCTGGCCACCGCGCTGGCCGGGCACCGGCCGACACAGATCACCGACTCGTACCTGAGCCAGGAGGCGACCCGGGCGAACCTGGCGCGGGCGGGTGTCGAGCCGGGTGCGGTGCGCCTGCTGACCACCCAGGATCCGCCGCCGGAGCGGGTGGACGTGCTGCTGGTGCGGGTGCCGAAGAGCCTGGCGCTGCTGGAGGACCAGTTGCTCAGGCTGGCGCCCGCCGTGCACGCCGACACGGTGGTGATCGGCACCGGCATGGTGAAGGAGATCCACACGTCGACGCTGCGGCTGTTCGAGCGGATCCTCGGCCCGACCCGCACCTCCCTGGCCGAGCAGAAGGCCCGGCTGATCCACTGCTCCCCGGACCCGTCGCTGCGGCGGCCGGTCAACCCGTGGCCGTACAGCTACGACCTGCCGGAGGGGATCGGCGCGGTCTCCGGGCACACGGTCGTCAACCACGCGGGGGTGTTCTGCGCGGACCGGCTCGACGTCGGCACCCGGTTCTTCCTCGGCCATCTGCCCTCGGGCGGGCGCCGGGTGGTGGACCTGGGGTGCGGCAACGGGGTGGTCGGCACGGCGGTGGCGCTGGCGGATCCGACGGCCGAAGTGCTGTTCGTGGACGAGTCGTTCCAGGCGGTGGCCTCGGCGGAGGCCACCTACAAGGCCAACGGGGTTCCCGGGCACGCCGAGTTCCGGGTCGGGGACGGGCTGGCCGGGGTCGCGGCCGGCAGCGTGGACGTGGTGCTGAACAACCCGCCGTTCCACTCCCACCAGGCGACCACCGACGCGACGGCGTGGCGGATGTTCACCGGGGCGGCGCGGGCGCTGCGGCCGGGCGGCGAGCTGTGGGTGGTGGGCAACCGGCACCTCGGCTACCACGTGAAACTGCGCAGGCTGTTCGGCAACAGCCTGCTGGTGGCGAGCGATCCGAAGTTCGTGGTGCTCAAGGCGGTCAAGCGCGGCTAGTCCCGAGGACGCCGGTGATCCGCGCGGCCTCCCCGGCGGTCGTTCGCCGGCCTCGTACGGCACCCACTCCGCCGCGCGCTGCTTGTTCCTGCGCGGTGACGCCGGTCTGCGAGCATGATCGAGCAGTCGGGCGGTGGCGGGGTGGGTTAGGGTCGCCGGGAGGCCGAGGAACGGAGGCGGCGGATGTCGCGCGACGCCCGCTGGAAGGCGCTGCTTGAACTGCTCGTCGAGCGCGGCCGCCTGGACGTCGAGGACGCGGCGGCGGAGCTGGCGGTCTCCGCGGCGACGATCCGCCGGGACCTCGACCAGCTCGCCGAGCAGCAGATGCTGGTGCGCACCCGTGGCGGGGCGGTGGTGCACGGGGTGTCGTACGAACTGCCGTTGCGCTACAAGACCGCGCGGCAGGCCACGGAGAAGGAGCGGATCGCGCGGGCGGTCGCCGAACTCGTCGCGCCGGGCGAGGCGGTGGGGCTGACCGGGGGGACGACGACCACGGAGGTGGCCCGCGCCCTGGCCGTGCGGGCCGACCTCGCCACCGGTTCACCGGCGCTGACCGTCGTCACCAACGCGCTGAACATCGCCAACGAGCTGGCCGTGCGGCCCCAGTTCAAGATCGTGGTGACGGGCGGGGTGGCGCGCCCGCAGTCGTACGAGCTCGTGGGGCCGCTCGCGGACGGGGTGCTCGGCCAGATCACCCTGGACGTGGCGGTGCTCGGGGTGGTCGCCTTCGACGCACGGCACGGGGCCGCGGCCCATGACGAGGCGGAGGCCGCGATCAACCGGCTGCTGTGCGAGCGTGCCGCCCGCGTGGTCGTCGCGGCCGACTCCAGCAAGCTGGGCGGCCGGGCGTTCGCCCGGATCTGCGCGGCGGAGCTGGTGGACACGCTCGTCACGGACGCGGCCGCGGAGCCGGAGGCGGTGCGCGCGTTCGAGGAGGCGGGGGTCCGGGTCATGACCGTGTGACCGGACCGCGAACCCGGTGGACACCGCGGGTGTCCGCTCCCCCGGTCACATACCGCTGGTGTCCGCGCTGACGAAGCCCGCGCCCCGCTGGTCGTTGCAGCCGAACAGGGGCCGGTCGACGGGGTCGGGCCAGCTCTGGTGGGCCTGGAGGGCGACGCTCACCAGGGTGAGCAGCAGATCGACGTCGCTGGCGGCGTCGAGCCGGATGGTCACCCACTGCGAACCCGGGACGATGCGGATGGCGCCCGTGCTCTTGAGGTTCTTGGCGAAGTGCCGGATGGCATGGGTGGTGAGACGCAGGTCCACGTCGCGCTCCGAGTGGAAGTGCGCGATCTCGCCGTGCGTCGAACTCACTGCCTGACCCAGGCCGCAGCTCGGTACCGCCCGGGTCAGGTCGGGCCAGGTCGCCAGTTGCGCCAGAGCGCGCGAGGCCAACGTCATGGGGCCATCATGGACCGCTCACTCTCCGGTAACCAACCGGCGAGCAGTTATTAACCGAGCTGTTGCCGGACTTCGCGCGCACCCGGGCACCCGAGGTGAGTGAATTCCCGCAGGATTACAGCGGTTCGGGGGACGGAAGGTGCGTCTCGGACGTCTGGGACGGGAGTGGCGAACGTCACGTTCTACGCGCGTCTGGCATGCCGGGCGGTTCCTCGCAAGGCCGTCGGCCCATGTCTCCCGGCGCGGCACGGGAGGCCAGGCGCGATCCCGGACCCGGCCCAACTCCGTTCCGACGGCACGGAGATGACCGCTCACGGCGGTTGCGTCCAGGACACCTGCGCCAAGGGTGACGTCCCCGCCTGGCCGTTCGCGGGCGGGCCGGCCAGCGACCGGCGCTCCAGAGGGCGGCCAACCCGCCGGTGTCGGCCCGGAGTTCAGCGGGCTCGCGGGCACGGGCGACGGGCGACGGGCGACGGGCGACGGGCGACGGGCGACGGGCGACGGGCGACGGGCGACGGGCGACGGGCGACGGGCGACGGGCGACGGGCGACCGTAGCCGCAGGGACGGGCGTGGGCCGGGTTCGGGGACCGGTCGCAGCGGTCCGTCGCGACCGGCTCGCGGGCCGGTCGCGCGATCCGCCTCGCGCGCCGCCTCGGAGACCGTCCGTCTCCGCCCGGCCCGCGAGCAGGTCGAGCGGGAGGCGCGGCGGCAGCCCCCCTGCCGGACCTCGCCCTCCCCCGGCGGCCTTGCACCCGGCGCGGTACCCGGCCTAGCCTGGAGTTTGTGCCGCAAATAAACAAACCCCGAACGCACAACGACGTGCCGGGCACCGACGACCGTCTGCGCCGCCTCCGGATCACCCTCACCGTCTTCTTCGCCCTCGACGGCTTCGTCTTCGCGGGCTGGGTCGTCCGTATCCCCGCCATCAAGCACCAGACCGGCGCCTCCGCCGGCACCCTCGGCCTGGCCCTGCTCGGCGTCTCCGCCGGGGCCGTCGTCACGATGATGCTCACCGGACGCCTCTGCCGCCGCTACGGCAGCCACCCGGTGACCGTGGTGTGCAGCGTGCTGCTGTCGCTGAGCGTCGCCCTGCCGCCGCTCACCCACTCCGCCCTGACCCTGGGCCTGGTCCTGCTCCTCTTCGGCGCGGCCTACGGAGGCCTGAACGTGGCCTTCAACAGCGCGGCGGTCGACCTCATCGCCGCCCTGCGCCGCCCGATCATGCCGAGCTTCCACGCGGCCTTCAGCCTGGGCGGCATGACCGGCGCGGGCCTGGGCGGCCTGGTCGCGGGAAGCCTCTCGCCCACCCGGCACCTCCTCGGTCTCACCCTGATCGGCCTGCTGGTCACCGCCGTCGCGGGCCGTGCCCTGCTGCGCTGCGAGGTGCCGGTCCCGGCCGCCGCCCAGCCCTCCGAGACCGCGCCGCGCCGGCTGGACGCGCGCACGCGCCGCCTGGTCGTCGTCTTCGGCCTGATCGCGCTGTGCACGGCCTACGGCGAGGGCGCGATGGCCGACTGGGGCGCGCTGCATCTGCGCCAGGACCTGGACGCCTCGCCGGGTGTCGCGGCGGCCGGTTACACGTGTTTCGCCCTGGCCATGACGGCGGGCCGGGCGAGCGGGACACGGCTGCTGGAACGCCTCGGCCGGTCCCGGACGGTGGTCTTCGGCGGCGGCACGGCGGCGACCGGCATGCTCCTCGGCTCGCTCGCGCCCTCGGTGTGGGCAACGCTGATCGGCTTCGCCGTCACGGGGCTGGGCCTGGCCAACCTCTTCCCCGTCGCCGTGGACCGGGCGGGCGCGCTGGCGGGTCCGTCCGGCGTGGCCACGGCGTCCACGTTCGGTTACGGCGGCATGCTGCTGGGCCCGCCGGCGATCGGCTTCCTGGCGGAGTGGACGTCGCTGCCGACGGCCCTGACGAGTGTCGCGGTCCTGGCCGCCGCGGCCACCGTCATAGGCGCCACGACGAGGTGACGGACGCGCGGCGGCGCGCGGCCGGGGCTGGGGCCGGGTCCGGGGCCTTGAGCGACGCCTTCGTCAGTCCAGCAGCCCCGGTTCGCGCACCGATTCCAGCAGTGAGGCCAGCCGGGCCGTGTCGGCCGCCGTCCAGTCCGGCGGCCGGGTGATCTCGGCCCACGCGCTCGTCGGCATCGTGCCGTACCGGTGGCCGAACCCGTCCGGCACGCTGTCCGCGCCGGCCAGGTCGCAGGCCACCTGCCAGAACGTCAGCAGCGGGTACCAGCGCATCGCCGGGGAGACGTCCCGGGCGCGCGGTCGCTCCAGCCAGTCAGGCTCGTGGAGGGCGAGGGACGGTGACCACCAGACGACGGGGTCGGAGCCGTTCTGGAGGTAGACCGCGCGGGGCTCGCCCCAGGGTGCGGGCGGGATGGCGTAGTCCGCCGGTACCTGCGCGAAGCGCACCTGAGCGCCGTCGCCGACCACCGGACGCCACTCGGGGCTGCCCGGCTGCCGCTGAGCGGTGATTCTCTTCCACAGCGGGTTGTCGTAGGTCGGTCCGACGAACAGCGCGCCTTCGGTCTCCGAGGTGAGCCGGGCCAGGGAGCCGTCGACGGCGGACTCCATGGAGAAGGAGCCGAGGCTCTCCCCGTAGACGACGAGCCGGGGCCGCGAGTCGGCCGGGAGGGTGCGCCACTTGTCGCGGACGGCGGTGAAGAGGGCGCGTCCGGTGGCGGCGGCCTCGTCCTCGGTGAGCGCGGAGACCCAGCTGGGCAGGTAGGAGTACTGCATGGCGACCTCGGCGGTGTCACCGCCCCACATGTACTCCAGGGGTTTGCTGCCCTGGCCGTTGATCCAGCCGGTGCCGGTGGTGCCCATCACGGCGAGGACCTTCCGGGAGAAGCCGCCGGTGCGTTCGAGTTCGCGTACGGCGAGGTCGGCGCGTTCGCCGACGGTACCGGCGGTGCGCAGACCGACGTAGACGCGCACCGGGTCCCGGGCCGGGCGGCCGGTGAAGGCGGTGATGTCGGCGCGGGTGGTGGCCGTACCGACGAAGTCGCGGCCCTGGGCGCCGAGGGTGTCCCAGGGCGCGGCGGACCGCGGGCTCCCGGAGAGGGTCGGCAGGTCGGGCTGGTGGACGCCCGCGGCGGTGCCCTGGTCGGCCAGCGAGGCCGCGCTCTCGATCGCGTCCAGCGCCCCGCGCAGCAGGAAGCCCTGGACGACGCCGACGATCACGAACGCGGCGAGGGCGACGCCGACGGCACAGGCGACCGCGCGCGGGATCTGCGCGCCGAGCGGGCGGGCGACGAGGCGCGTACCGAGCCGTACCGCACGGCCGAGCAGGAGCAGCAGCGCGGCGACGACGGCGGCGACGACCGGGACCAGCGCCCACTGCCACCAGACCACCTGGGGAGGCAGGGTCACCGCGCGGCGGACCTCGCCCTCCCAGCGGACGCTCCAGGCGGTGACGGTGACGACCGCCGCCGCCCCGAGCAACCCGAGGGCCGCCCAAAGGATCCTGCGGACCCGCGGACGGATCCGGAACCCGGCCCAGCGCAGCATGAGCCGGACGAGCGTCTCCAGGACGGCGCCGACCGCGTAGCCGACGACCGCCGACACACCGGCGACGAGCCCCTGGAGCCACCAGGCGCGCGGCAGCAGGGAGGGCGTCAGGGACAGGCAGTAGCACAGGACCGCCACGGCGGCCCCGCACCAGCACGGCCGCCGCCGGACCACCCGGCCGGAGCCCGCCGCGTGGCGGCGCACCCACTCCGTCACCCGACGGGGCCAGTCCCTCGTACGATTCAGAGCCTTGCCCGCAACACCCACTTGGCCACCTCGGGACCACGATCGGCCACCGTGCGCGCGACCGCATCCGGAGGGCGCCCGGCCCCCCGCCGCGGACGGCACGAGGTGCGGGGGGATACGGGATGTCCCATCGTGGTGGGCATGGCCCAGGCCCAGACGACCGAGAGTCCGCGTTCCTCGCCGCCTGCGGCCAAGCTGACGCTGCCCACGCTGACCGCGATGGTGGTCGGTTCGATGGTCGGCGCCGGCGTGTTCTCGCTGCCGCGCCGGTTCGCGGAGGAGACCGGTGTCGCGGGCGCGCTGATCGCCTGGGTGATCGCGGGCGCGGGCATGCTGATGCTCGCGCTGGTCTTCCAGACGCTGGCGGTGCGCAGGGCGGACCTGGACGCGGGTGTGTACGCCTACGCGAAGGCGGGCTTCGGCGAGTACCTGGGGTTCTTCTCCGCGTTCGGCTACTGGGCGAGCGCCTGCGTCGGGAACGTCACCTACTGGGTGCTGATCATGTCCACGGTGGGCGCGGTGTGGCCGGCGCTCGGCGAGGGCGACACCGTGACGGCGGCCGCCCTGTCGACGGTCGGACTGTGGGGGTTCTTCCTGCTGATTAGGCGCGGGGTGAAGGAGGCCGCGACGGTCAACAGGATCGTCACGGTCGCGAAGGTCGTCCCGATCCTGGTCTTCGTGGTCCTGGCGCTGTGCTACTTCAAGGCGGACGTCTTCGCCGCCAACTTCCACGGCGCCGACTACGCGGGCTCCCTCTTCGACCAGGTCCGCGGGACCATGCTGGCCACGGTGTTCGTCTTCCTCGGGGTGGAGGGCGCGAGCGTCTACTCACGGCACGCGGAGCGGCGCGCGGACGTCGGCCGGGCCACTCTGCTGGGCTTCCTGAGCGTCTTCTGCGTCTTCGCGTCCGTGACGATCGTGTCGTACGGCCTGCTGCCGATGAGCGAGATCGCCGGGCTGCGGCAGCCGTCGATGGCCGGGGTGCTGGAGCACGCGGTCGGCACCTGGGGGCAGGTCTTCGTCAGCGTGGGGCTGATCGTCTCGGTGCTCGGCGCCTATCTGGCGTGGACGCTGATGGCCGCCGAGGTGCTGTTCGTGGCCGCGAAGGACGACGACATGCCGCGGTTCCTGCGCCGGGCGACCGCCGCGGACGTGCCCGAGCCGGCGCTGCTGATGACCACCCTGCTGTCCCAGGTGGTGCTGGTGGTCACGCTGTTCTCGGACGACGCCTTCGACTTCGCCCTGGACCTGACCAGCGCGCTGTCGCTGATCCCGTACCTGCTGGCAGCCGCCTTCGCCGCGCGGATCGCCTGGCCCGCGCGGCGCCGGGGCGAGCTGGTCGTCGGCCTGCTCGCCACGCTCTACACCGCGTTCCTGGTGTACGCGGCCGGGCCGAAGTACCTCCTGGTCTCCTTCATCGTCTACGCCCCGGCGACCGTCCTGTTCGTGATGGCCCGCCGGGAACAGGGCCGGCGGCTGTTCTCACCGCGCGAACTGGCCGTCCTCGCGGTCTCGGTCGCCGGAGCGGTGGCCGGCGTCCTCGCCCTGGCGCTCGGCTGGATCAGTCTCTGAGTCCTCTGGAAGGTGCACCGTGAGCAGTCAAGTCCCGACGAACCGGGCCGCGTTCGGCGTCCACTCCGAGGTCGGCAGGCTGCGCAGGGTGCTGGTCTGCGCGCCGGGGCTCGCGCACCGGAGGCTCACTCCGACCAACTCCGGCGACCTGCTCTTCGACGACGTGATGTGGGTGGAGAACGCCCAGCGCGACCACGCCGACTTCGTCAACAAACTGCGCGAACGGGACGTGGACGTCGTCGAGTTGCACGACCTGCTCGCGCAGACCATGACGATCCCGGCGGCCCGCGACTGGCTGCTCGACCGCAAGATCGTCGCCAACCGGGTGGGGCTCGGCCTGGTCGACACCACCCGCGCCTACCTGGAGACCCTCGAACCCGCCCAGCTGGCCCGGTACCTGATCGGCGGCCTGGCCACGATCGACCTGCCCGACGAGTACCGCACGGACGCCCTCGCGCTGGTCCGGGAGTCCACCGGGGCCGGCGAGTACCTGATGCCGCCGCTGCCCAACACCCTGTACACCCGCGACACCACGTGCTGGCTCTACGGCGGGCTCACCCTCAACCCGCTGTACTGGCCGGCCCGGCACGACGAGACCCTCCTGATGAAGGCCGTCTACACCTTCCACCCCGGTTACAAGGACGCCACCGTGTGGTGGGGCGATCCCGAGACCGACTGGGGGCAGGCGACGTTCGAGGGCGGTGACGTGATGCCGGTCGGCAACGGCGTCGTCCTGATGGGCATGAGCGAGCGCACCTCGCGGCAGGCGATCACCCAGGTCGCCAGGGCGCTCTTCGACCAGGGCGCGGCCCGGCACGTGATCGTCGCCGGGATGCCGCGGCTGCGGTCCGCGATGCACCTCGACACGGTGTTCACCTTCGCCGACCGGGACCTGGTAACCCTCTACCCGGCCATCGTCGACGGGGTGCACGCCTTCTCGCTGCGGCCCGCCGACCGGCCGCCCGGCATCGAGCTGACCGACGAGGGCACCGGCACGTTCGTCGACGTGGTGGCGAAGGCGCTGGGCCTGCCGGAGCTGCGTGTGGTCGAGACCGGCGGTGACGTCTACGCCTCGGAGCGGCAGCAGTGGGACAGCGGCAACAACGCGGTCGCCCTGGAGCCGGGCGTGGTCGTCACCTACGACCGCAACACCCAGACCAACACGCTGCTGCGCAAGGCGGGCGTCGAGGTCATCACCATCGTCGGCGCCGAACTGGGCCGGGGGCGCGGCGGCGGGCACTGCATGACCTGCCCGCTGCTGCGCGACCCGGTCGAGTTCTGACGCCGCCGGGGTCGGCGGTGCCGGGGCCGCGGCTCCCCACCCGAGTCGCCCTGGTGGCGGTGGTGGCCGTGCTGGTGGCGGTCAACCTGCTGGACAACCGCTTCGCCAGGTCCTGGATCCTGCTAACCGCCGTCGTCGCCTCGGCGGCCCTGGTGGCGCTGCTGTTCTGGGCCGGCGGCGACCGGGCGGAGCTGGGACTCGGCCGGAACACCCTTGCGGACGGGCTGCGTTGGGCGGTCGCGCTGACCGGGATCGTCGCGGCGGTCTATCTCTGCGGGGCTCTGCTGCCGGTCACCCGCGGGCTGTTCGCGGACCAGCGGACCGACGCGCTGAGCGGACCGCAGGTCGCCTTCAAGGCGCTGGTCGCGGTGCCGGTGGGGACCGTGCTGCTGGAGGAGATCGCCTTCCGCGGAGTGCTGTTCGCGCTGCTGCGGCGGCTGCGTACGGCGACGACGGCCGCCGTCCTGTCCTCCGTGCTGTTCGGCCTGTGGCACATCCTGCCCTCACTCGACCTCGACGAGGACAAGCCGACGCTGGGTGCGGTCTTCGGGCACTCGGTCACGGGGGCCGTCCTGGTGGACGTGGGGGCGGTCCTGTTCACCGCCGTCGCGGGCTGCCTGCTGTGCTGGCTGCGCGACCGCAGCGGCTCCCTGCTGGCACCGATGGCCCTGCACTGGGCGGTCAACGCCCTGGGCTACACGGTGGGATTCCTGCTGCGCTAGACCCGGCCTGCGGAACCGGGGCGCGGGTGCCGGCGCGGGTACGGGCGCGAGCGTGGGTAGGGGCGCGGGTACGGATGCGGGTGCGGTGCGGAGACCGTCGCGCGGGTCGTGGCGCGGGCGCCGGTGCGGGGCCGGCGGCACGGGCGCGCCGCGGACGCTCAGGCCGGCGCGCGGGCCGGGCGGCCGGGCGGGGGCCGTATCGGGCAGACTCGCCGCATGGAGACTGCCGAGTATCTTCAGATCCTTGACCGGGAGGGCCGGTCGCTGGTCGCCGCCGCCGAGGCGGCCGGCCTCGACGCCAAGGTGCCGACCTGCCCGGAGTGGCGGGTGCGCGACCTGCTGCGGCACACCGGGACCATCCACCGGTGGGCCACGGGTTTCGTCGCCGACGCCGAGTCCGGACCCCGGCCGATCCCGGATCCGCCGGACCTGGACGGTACCGACCTGACCACCTGGTTCCGGGACGGCCACCGCATTCTCGTCGAGACCCTGGCCGGTGCGCCGCGGGACGTGACGTGCTGGACCTTCCACCCGGCCCCCGTCCCCTCGTCCCTCGTCTTCTGGCTGCGCCGCCAGGCCCACGAGACGACCGTGCACCGGTACGACGCCGAGGCCGCCCGGGGCGGGCCGGTCTCCCCCGTCGCCACGGATTTCGCGGTCGACGGTATCGACGAACTGCTCCGCGGCTTCCACGGCCGCCCCCGCAGCCGCGTCCGATCCGAGTACCCGCGGGTGCTCCAGGTGCGCGCCGCCGACCGGGACGCCGCCTGGACGGTACGGCTGTCGACGGAACCGCCGGTCACGGAGGCCGGCGCGCTCCCCGGCGCGATGACCGAACTCTCCGGCCCCGCCGACGAGTTGTACCTCGCGCTGTGGAACCGGGTACCGGTGCCGAAGGTGACGGGCGACCCGGAACTGGCCGACCTGTGGCGGACCAGGTCCGGCATCTGACCGCCGCCGTACTCCTCAGCCCGCCAGCATCCGGGTGAGCACCGCGCGCTGCACCGGCAGGACCTCGCCGTGCAGCGCGCGCCCCTTCCCGGTGAGCGCCACCCGCACGCCCCGCCGGTCCTCCGGGCACATGGCCCGCTCGACCAGGCCGTCCTTCTCCAGCCGGGCGACCAGCCGGGACAGCGCGCTCTGGCTCAGGTGCACCCGCTCGGCGATCTCCTGGACGCGGTAGCTGCAGCCGCCGTCCTCCGCCGCGCCGTCGGAGAGCAGGTCGAGGACCTCGAAGTCGCTGGCGCACAGGCCGTGGCCGTGCAGGGCGCGGTCGAGTTCGCACTGGGTGCGGGCGTGCAGGGCGAGGATGTCCCGCCACTGCTCCGCGAGTGCCCGCTCGGGCTTCTTCGCCGACATCCCGGCACCGTAGCAGAGAAGCGCAAATGTTGCACCGGAATTAAATGCCCTTGCATTCGATGCATATGCATGTAGTGTCTGTGGGCATGACCTCTCCGCTCACCGCCCCTGCCTCCGAGGGACGCTGGACTCCCCGCCTGTGGGGCACCCTGCTGGTGCTCTGCGCCGCCATGTTCCTGGACGCCCTGGACGTCTCGATGGTCGGCGTCGCCCTTCCCTCGATCGGCTCCGACCTGCAGCTGTCGACCTCCACGCTGCAGTGGATCGTCAGCGGCTACATCCTCGGCTACGGCGGTCTTCTGCTCCTCGGCGGCCGGACCGCCGACCTGCTCGGCCGCCGTCAGGTGTTCCTCGTGGCCCTCGGCGTCTTCGCCCTCGCGTCGCTGCTCGGCGGCCTCGTCGACTCCGGCCCGCTGCTCATCGCCAGCCGCTTCATCAAGGGACTGAGCGCGGCCTTCACCGCCCCGGCCGGCCTCTCGATCATCACGACCACGTTCCCCGAGGGCCCGCTGCGCAACCGCGCCCTCGCCATCTACACCACCTGCGCCGCCACCGGCTTCTCCATGGGCCTGGTGCTGTCCGGCCTGCTCACCGAGGCCAGCTGGCGCCTCACCATGCTGCTGCCCGCCCCCATCGCCCTGATCGCGCTGGTCGCCGGCCTGCGGCTGCTGCCGCGCAGCACACGCGAACGCGACCACAACGGCTACGACATCCCCGGCGCGATCCTCGGCACCGCCTCCATGCTGCTGATGGTGTTCACCGTGGTGGAGGCCCCGCAGGTGGGCTGGGCATCGGCCCGCACCCTGCTGTCCTTCCTCGCGGTCGCCGTCCTGCTGACCGTCTTCGTCCGCGTCGAACGCCGCTCCCCCGGCCCCCTCATCCGGCTCGGCGTGCTCCGCTCGGGCAGCCAGGTCCGCGCCCAGCTCGGCGCCGTCGCCTTCTTCGGCTCCTACGTCGGCTTCCAGTTCCTGACCACGCTGTACATGCAGTCACTGCTCGGCTGGTCGGCCCTGCACACCGCCCTGGCCTTCCTGCCCGCGGGCGCGCTCGTGGCGGTGTCCTCGACCAAGGTCGGTGCGATCGTGGACCGCTTCGGCACCCCGCGGCTGATCGCGGCGGGCTTCACGTTCATGGTCATCGGCTACGCCCTGTTCCTGCGCGTCGACCTCGACCCGGCCTACGCGGCGGTGATCCTGCCGTCGATGCTGCTGATCGGCGCGGCCTGCGCGCTGGTCTTCCCCTCGCTCAACATCCAGGCCACCAACGGGGTCGACGACCACGAGCAGGGCATGGTCTCCGGGCTCCTCAACACCTCCGTGCAGGTGGGCGGCGCGATCTTCCTGGCGGTCGTGACGGCCGTCGTCACCGCGGGCGCCCCGGCGCACGCGACGCCGCAGGCCGTGCTCGACAGCTACCGCCCCGGCTTCATGGTGGTCGCCGGCGTGGCCCTCGCCGGGCTCCTGATCACCCTGACCGGGCTGCGCACCAGGCGCTCCGGGCAGAGCGTGGTGATCGCCAGGTCCACCTCCCTGGAGGCGGAGCGCGTGTCCGTGCGCGACTGACACGCGACTGAGGGGACGCCCCCCGTGTGCCCGGCGGAGCCGATTGCTCCGCCGGGCACACGGCTGGGACACTGCGGAGATGACGACCCACGGGGGACGGCGCGGTCAGGCCGAGCGGGACGCGATCACCGTCGAGATCGGATACGCGCTGTGCAGTGCGGTGTTCGCGGCGGTCGTGGTCCTCGGGGCGGTGGCCGGACCGGCCCTCCTCTTCGATCTGCCGCGACTCCTGGAACGTGCACTGCCGGCGACGGGCGCGGCGCTGGCCACACTGGTGTTCTTCGCCCGGGTCGTCGCCGTGCTGGTCCGCTTCCAGCGGTCTCAGCCCAGCCAGCCCGGCCGGACCAAGCCCGACTCGTAGGCCAGCACGACCAGTTGGGCCCGGTCCCGGGCGCCCAGCTTGACCATGGCACGGCTCACGTGCGTCTTGGCGGTGAGCGGGCTGACCACCAGGCGCCGGGCGATCTCCTCGTTGGACAGGCCGATGCCGACCAAGGCCATCACCTCCCTCTCGCGTTCGGTGAGCCGGGCGAGGGCGTCGGCGGCGGCCGGCTCCTTGGAACGGGCCGCGAACTCGGCGATCAGCCGCCGCGTCACCCCCGGCGACAGCAGCGCGTCGCCGCCCACCACCGCCCGGACCGCGCGCACGAGTTCCTCCGGCTCGGTGTCCTTCACCAGGAACCCGGAGGCGCCGGAGCGGATCGCCTCGAAGACGTACTCGTCCAGTTCGAACGTCGTCAGCATCACCACCCTGACGTCCCGGAGTTCCTCCGCGCCGGTGATCCGGCGGGTCGCGGCCAGGCCGTCGAGCCGCGGCATGCGGATGTCCATCAGGACGACGTCGGGACGGAGTTCGCGCACCTTGCGCAACGCCTCCTCGCCGTCGGCCGCCTCTCCGGCGACCTCGACGTCCGGCTGGGCGTCGAGCAGCGCGCGGAAGCCGGCCCGCACCAGCGACTGGTCGTCGGCGAGCAGTACCCGGATCATCGTTCCTCCCGGTCGGTCGGCGTCGGATCGGTACCGTGCGGGGTCCTTCCGGGCCGGGACACGGGGGGTTCCGGTCCGGTCAGGGGCAGGACGGCGAGCACCCGGAAGCCGCCGTCGGCGCGCGGGCCCGCCTCGATCGTGCCGCCCAGCGCCGCCGCCCGTTCCCGCATCCCGGCCAGCCCGTTCCCGCTGCCGCCCGCGTCCGCGCCGGTCGCCGGACCGTCGTCGTCGATCCGCAACCGCAGCTCCCCGCCGCCGTGTTCGAGCCGTACGCGGGCCTGCCGGGAACCCGAGTGCCGTACGACATTGGTGAGCGCCTCCTGGACGATCCGGAAGGCCGCCAGGTCGGCTCCCGGCGGCAGCCGCGGCGGCGCTCCCGCCACGGTCACCGTCAGTCCCGCGCCCGCCGCCTGCTCGACCAACTCGGGTAACCGCCCGAGGCCGGGAGCGGGAGCGCGCGGCACGTCGCCCGGGGTGCGCAGGGTGTCGAGGACCTGACGTACCTCACCGAGCGCCTCCTTGCTCGCGGCCTTGATGGTGGTGAGCGCGGTCCTGGCCTGCTCGGGGTCCGCGTCCAGGAGCGCCAGGCCCACCCCCGCCTGGACGTTGATCACGGAGATGCTGTGCGCGAGCACGTCGTGCAGTTCGCGGGCGATGCGCAGCCGTTCGGCGTCCGCCCGCCGCCGGGCCGCCTGCGCCCGGTCGGCCCGCTCCCGCGCCCACTGCTCCCGGCGCAGCCGGACCAGCTCGGCCACGGAGACGATGATCAGCACCCAGGTGGCGGCGATCAGCTCCTGTCCCGCGTTCGCCCCCGAGTCGCCCTGCGGAGGCAGCACGCGGTACAGCCAGAGCGAGATCAGCAGGTGGCCGCCCCACAGCATCCCCACAGCCGTCCACGCGGCCCGGCGGCGCCCCGCGACGACCGCGCCGAAGCAGGCCACCGCGACGGCCGCGAAGACCGGACCGTACGGGTAGCCGGCCGCGAGGTAGCCGAGGGCGAGCGCCGACGTGCCGAACACGACCGGCACCGGGTAGCGGTGCCGCCACAGCAGCAGCGCGCAGGCGGCCAGGAGCAGCAGGCGGCCGTACACGTCCAGCGGCTCGCGGTGCGGCTGCGCGTGCGCGGCGAAGTTCGAGCCCGCCAGCACCAGCACGGTGAGGGCGACGGTGGTGCGCCACGGCAGCCGCCCGCGCGTCGGCCCGTCCGCACCTTCGTCGTCGCGGTACGGCCACGGCGGACCGTACCGCCACCACCGCGCGGGGCCGCGCTCCCGTTCCCGCTGCTCGTCCATGTCCGCCACGCTAGACGGCACCGGGCCGCGGGAGCGTCGGCCCGGCGAGGTGATCACACGTACTCCCCGCGGAGTAGGCCGCCGGGCGGAGCGGGGTGGCCGCCGGGCGGGGTGGAGCGGGCCGCCGGGCGGGGTGGAGCGGGGTGCGTCCGAGGCGACGTGGAGTGTGGCCGCGGTGGAGCGGGGTGCGGCCACGGGGGTGCGGTCGCGGGGGCGGGGGGTGCGGCCGGTCAGCGGCCGGAGGCCAGTTCGGCGACCTCGGCGTCGAAGAGCCGCTCCGGGTCGAAGCCCATGCCCGTGAACTGTCCGGCGAGTTCGAGGGAGAGCACGCCGTGCATCCGGGTCCAGAACGCCAGCGCCCGGCGCAGGACATCGGGCGAGGCGGGGTGGTCGCCGGCCCACTCGCGGTGCTGGGCGAGGTGCGCGGTGAAGCCCGCGGAGGCCGGCGCCTCGGGCTCGGCCGTCGCGCACACGTCGAGCAGCGCGCCCATGATCTCCTGGGCGATGGCGGTGATGTCGTCGGGCGCGTGATACCCGGGCACCGGGGTCCCGTAGACGAGGAAGTACCGCTGGGGGTCGTCGAGCGCCCAGCGGCGCAGGGCCCGCGCGAGGCCTTCGACACCGGCCCGCGCGTCGGCGGCGGTGCGGAAGGTGTCGGCCAGGCCTCGGTAGGCGTCCCGGATCAGCTCGGTGATCAACTCGTCCCGGCTGCCGAAGTAGCGGTAGAGGGCCGGACCGCTCATGCCCAGTTCCTTGGCGATCGCGTTGAGGGACAGGCCCGACGCGCCGGACTTGGCGATCTGCGCCCAGGCACGCTCCTTGATGTCGGCCCGCACCTGGCTCCGGTACCGCTCGCGGGGGGTCACTGCTTCTGCGGCCATGCCCTGCACGCTCCTTTCGCTTGCGCGGCTGCCGCCTGACTCGTTGCGGCTCATAGGGGCTATTCCACCCGTTTCAACCTATCACTTCCGGGATGGCTTCTAACCGTTGTTCGGCCACCCCACGACGCTACCGCTTGACACCATCGCTAGTAGCCGTCATTTTAGTTATAGCTTCTAACGCAAGCGAATGCCCCTCCAGTCCGCGACTGCATCTACGCGGTTGCACCTACAAGCTGCACCTACAAGGAGACCGCCATGGAGGTCGTCATGAATTCCGCAGAGAACCCCGCGCCCCAGGCCCCCGCCCCCGGCCGCGCCACCGGCACCCGGCTCGTCGAGGTGGTCCTGCCGGGTGTCGTGGAACCCGAGGGTCTGCAGATCCGGCACGGGGAGGTCCCGACCCCGGGCGCCGGTCAGATCGTCGTACGCATGGAGGCCACCGGGGTCTCCTTCGCGGAGCAGCAGATGCGCCGCGGCCGGTACTACGACCAGCCGCCGTTCCCCTTCGTCCCCGGCTACGACCTGGTCGGCACGGTGCTCACGGCCGGCGAGGGCGTCACGCCCGGACTCGTCGGCAGGCGGGTGGCGTCCCTGGTCAAGGTGGGCGGCTGGGCCAGTCACGTCGTGCTCGACGCGGCCGACGCCGTGGAGGTGCCGGCCGGGATAGGCGCGGCGGAGGCCGAGACGCTGGTCGTCAACGGGATCACGGCCTGGCAGATGCTGCACCGCAAGGCGAGGGTGCGGCCCGGCGGCACGATCCTGGTGCACGGCGCCAACGGCGGGGTGGGCACGGTCCTCGTCCAGCTCGCGCGCGCCGCCGACCTGCGCGTCATCGGCACGGCCTCGGCCCGCCACCACGAGGCGCTGCGCGAGATGGGCGTCACCCCGGTCGACTACCGCGCCGAGGACGTCCCGACCCGCGTCCGCGAACTGGCTCCCGGCGGCGTCGACGCCGTCTTCGACCACCTCGGCGGACGCAGCGTGGTCGACTCCTGGAACCTGCTAGCCCCTGGCGGCACGCTCGTCGCCTACGGGAGTGCCACCACCCGGGACGACTCGGGCTCCAAGCAGCTGCCCGTACTGAAGATCCTCGGCCGGGTGTGGCTGTGGAACGCGCTGCCCAACGGCCGGCACGCATACTTCTTCAACGTCTGGGAGGGCCGCGCCCTCGGCAAGGACCGCTTCCGGGCGCGACTGAACGCCGACCTGACCCAGGTGTTCGAGTCCTTCCGGCGCGGTGAGGTCACCGCCCGCATCGCCGCCCGGCTGCCCCTCACCCGGGCCGCGGAGGCCCTGCGGCTCGCCGAGTCCGGGACGGTCGCGGGCAAGATCGTGCTCGTCCCGGAGGACGGCGCCGGCACGACGGCCACCCCGGCGCCGTGACCTCCTCGCTACGGGAAGACCAGACCCACTCCGTGGGCGAGCTGTGCGGCCGCGTGCCGGAAGAACCGGTCACGCTCCTCCACGACTCCCTTGAACTGGCCGAACAGCTCGAACCCGACCAGCCCGAACAGCTGCGCCCAGGCCGCGGCCATGGCGACGGCCACCTCCGGCGGCAGGCCCGGCATCAGCTCGTCGGCCATCCGGCGGGCCTCGGGCGCCAGTTCGGCCGGCACGGGGGTACGGGCCAGACCGCGCCGCTCGAACGCGTCCTGCAGGATGCCGATCAGCACCAGGGCGACCCGGGCGGCCGGCTGGATGGTGGTGTCCGGGGCCGAATAGCCGGGCACCGGCGAGCCGTAGATCAGCGCGTACTCGTGCGGGTGCGCCAGCGCCCAGCGGCGCACCGCCTCGCACACGGTGACCCAGCGCTGGGCCGGCGCGGTACCGGCGTCGGCGGCGTGCGCGGTCTCGGCGGCCTCGCCGAGGGAGTCGTAGGCGTCGATGATCAGCGCGGTGAGCAGGTCGTCCCGGCTCGGGAAGTAGCGGTAGAGCGCCGAGGAGACCATGCCCAGTTCACGCGCGACGGCACGCAGCGACAGCTTGGGAGCACCTTCGGCGGCGAGCTGTTTGCGCGCCTCGTCCTTGATGGCCGCGGTGACTTCCATCCTGGCTCGCGCGCGGGCGCCCTGTGTGGTGGTCATGCGAAGCAGTCTGCCACGCATGCAGAGCGGTGCACACGTTCCGGAGCGCTGCACGCGTTCTGGAGCGATGCACTGATTGCGGAGCGGTGCACGCGGACTGGAGCACTGCACTCGCTCCCCGGCGAGCCCACCGCCCGAAACGAGTGCACCGCACACAAACAAGTACACCGCACAAAAAAGAGAGCACCGCTCTTGCTTTGGAGCGTCGATCTCCCCCACACTGAAGTCAACCGAGAGCACCGCTCTCTCAAACCGTGGGGGTCACCGTGTCGACACACGTCCAGAAGCCCGGCTGGTTCACCGTCAAGATCTTCAACCAGGCCGTGGGCTGGCTCACCGGGCGCGGCATCAGCATCTGGGGCTCCCGCGTCCTCGCCGTCCGCGGACGCAAGAGCGGGGAGTGGCGGACCACCCCCGTGAACCTGCTGACCGTGAACGGGGAGCAGTACCTGCTCGCGCCGCGCGGCCACGTCCAGTGGACCCACAACATGCGCGCCGCCGGCGGCGGCGAACTGCGGCTCGGCAAGAACGTGGACGTCTTCACCGCCACCGAGGTCGCCGACGACGACAAGGTCGAGCTGCTGCGGGCCTACCTGAAGCGCTGGAAGGCCGAGGTCGGGGTCTTCTTCAAGGGGGTCGGTCCCGATTCTCCCGATGCCGACCTGCGCCGTATCGCCCCCGACCACCCGGTCTTCCGGATCGCCGTCACGAAGTGACCGGGCCCTCCGAGTCCGTCTCGTCGCGCTCGTCCCTGTCGTCCCGCTCGTCCGCGTCGGCCTCGTCGGGCTTCGCCGGGGCCGCGGGCTCCGGGGCGAAGGTGGTGAGGGCGCGCTGGGCAAGCGGGTGGGAACGGACGAGTTCGCCGAGCGTGGTCCGGCCCTGGGTGATCTCCTTGAACGCGCGCCAGGCGGGGCGGAAGCCGGTCAGGGCCGCGTGGAACAGGCCGGGCCTGCGCTCGAACACCGCGAGCATCCGCTTGCCGACGCTCATCTCGACGCCGAGGCCCGCCTTGACGGCGAAGGCGTAGTTCAGCGCCTGACGGCGGGTGTCCACGGCGTCGTGGGCCTCGGCGATCCGCACCGCCCACTCTCCCGCGAGCCGTCCCGAGCGCAGCGCGAAGGAGATGCCCTCGCGGGTCCACGGCTCCAGGAGGCCCGCCGCGTCACCGCAGACGAGCACCCGGCCCCGCGACAGCGGCGAGTCGTCGGCGCGGCAGCGGGTCAAGTGGCCGGAGGAGATGCTCGGTTCGAAGCCGGCGAGGCCGAGCCGGGCGATGAAGTCCTCCAGGTACCGCTTGGTGGCGGCGCCTTCACCGCGCGCCGAGATCACGCCGACGGTCAGCGTGTCGCCCTTGGGGAAGACCCAGCCGTAACTGCCGGGCATCGGGCCCCAGTCGATGAGCACCCGCCCCTTCCAGTCCTCGGCGACCGTCTCGGGCACCGGGATCTCCGCCTCCAGGCCGAGGTCCACCTGGTCGACCTTGACCCCGACGTGGGCGCCTATCCGGCTGGCACTGCCGTCGGCGCCGACCACCGCGCGGGCCAGCAGGGTCTCGCCGCCCTGGAGGACCACCGCGACCGTGCGCCGGTCCGGGACGGCGGAGCCGTGCTGCTCGACGCGCGTGACGGTGGCGCCGGTGCGCAGTTCGGCGCCCGCCTTCTGGGCGTGCTCGACCAGCTGCTGGTCGAACTCGGGCCGGTTGATCAGCCCGAACATCATCTGCTTGGAACGGCGGGTGCGGGTGAAGCGGCCGTTGTTGGAGAAGGTGACCGCGTGCACCCGGTCCTTGAGGGGAAGCTCGAAGCCGGGCGGGAGCGCGTCGCGCGAAGGCCCGATGATGCCGCCGCCGCACGTCTTGTAGCGGGGCAGCTCGGCTTTCTCCAGCAGCAGCACGCGCCGTCCCGCGACCGCCGCCGCGTAGGCCGCCGACGCACCCGCGGGCCCCGCGCCCACCACGACGACGTCCCACACCCGCTGCATGTCGTCCGCCGAAGAATTCTCACCGCTCACGATGGTCCGCTGCTCCGATCAAGCCGTAGAAGCCGTAAGTGCCGTATGCCCTATCAAGCCATAGGTGCCGTACGACCCGTGGGTCGGGGTCAGGCCCTGTCCGTCCGTAGCCGGGCACCTACCACCTGTCCCCCCGCATCCTACGGCGGAGATCACCGCAGGCCGCTGTGGGAGGATCGGTCGACTCACCAGTTCAACGTCGCACCCACGAGGAGCGTGCCCATGTCGTCCAATCCGGTCGCCGAGACCGTCGCCGCCCTGCTGCCCAGGGCCAAGGCGGAGCTCGCCGAGCTGGTGGCCTTCAAGTCGGTGGCGGACTTCGCCCAGTTCCCGAGGAGCGAGAGCGAGGGCGCCGCGAACTGGGTCGCCGACGCGCTGCGCGCCGAGGACTTCGTGGACGTCGCCGTGCTGGACACCCCGGACGGCACGCAGTCGGTGTACGGCTACCTGCCGGGCCCCGAGGGTGCCAAAACGGTCCTGCTGTACGCGCACTACGACGTGCAGCCGCCGCTGGACGAGGCCGCCTGGACCAGCCCGCCGTTCGAGCTGACCGAGCGGGACGGCCGCTGGTACGGCCGCGGCGCCGCGGACTGCAAGGGCGGTGTGATCATGCACCTGCTGGCGCTGCGCGCGCTGAAGGCGAACGGCGGCGTCCCGGTCCACGTCAAGGTGATCGCCGAGGGCTCGGAGGAGATGGGCACCGGCGGTCTGGAGCAGTACGCCGAGCAGCACCCCGACCTGCTGACGGCGGACACGATCGTCATCGGCGACACCGGCAACTTCCGCGTCGGCCTGCCGACGGTGACCACGACCCTGCGCGGCATGACCATGCTCCGGGTCCAGATCGACACCCTCCAGGGCAATCTGCACTCCGGGCAGTTCGGCGGTGCCGCCCCGGACGCGCTGGCCGCGCTGATCCGCGTGCTGGACTCGCTGCGCGCCGAGGACGGTTCGACGACCGTCGACGGGCTCGCCCCGGAGTCGGACTGGGAGGGGCTGGAGTACGGCGAGGAGCAGTTCCGCAAGGACTCGAAGGTGCTGGACGGCGTCGGTCTGATCGGCGGCGGCTCGGTCGCCGACCGCATCTGGGCGCGTCCGGCGGTCACGGTGCTCGGCATCGACTGCCCGCCCGTGATCGGCGCCACGCCGTCGGTGCAGGCGAGCGCCCGCGCCCTGGTCAGCCTGCGGGTACCGCCGGGCGTGGACGCGGCCGAGGCGGGCAAGCTGCTCCAGGCCCACCTGGAGGCGCACACGCCGTGGGGGGCCCGGGTGCGGACCGAGGCGGTCGGTCAGGGCCAGCCGTTCCGTGCCGACACCACCAGCCCGGCGTACCAGGCGATGGCCGACGCGATGACCGTCGCCTACCCCGGCGAGACGATGCAGTACGCGGGTCAGGGCGGTTCCATCCCGCTGTGCAACACGCTGGCGAGCCTCTACCCGGACGCCGAGATCCTGCTGATCGGGCTGAGCGAGCCGGAGGCGCAGATCCACGCGGTCGACGAGAGCGTGTCGCCGCAGGAGCTGGAGCGGCTGTCGGTGGCGGAGGCGCTGTTCCTGCGGAACTACGCGGCGGGCTGACCTCCTTCTCAGCGGTACGGCCGCCCGGTGGGGCGGATTCTCATGCAGGGCTTGTGACGGGCTCCGGCGACCGGCCGGGGCCCGTCCGTCGTTTCCGGCGGCCTGTGCGGTGGGCGTTTCGGTCGCGCCTTGCGAGGCTTAATCGAACGAACTAGTCTGTTCGATTAAGGAGGCGGAACGATGGCGACGCAGTTCAGGAAGACGAAGTCCGAGGAGCGGATCCTCACCGCGGCGGCCGAGCTGTTCTACGCGAACGGGCTCCGCGGCGTGGGCGTGGATCAGGTCATCGCGGCCTCGGGCGTCTCGAAGTCGACGCTCTACGCGCACTTCCGCACCAAGGAGGAGCTGGTCGCGGCGTACCTGCGGCGGACCGACGACTCCTGGACGGCGCAGTTGCGGGCCGCGGCGGAACGCGCGGGCGACGATCCCGCGGAGCGGCTCGTCGGGCTGTTCGACGCGCTGACGGACGCCTTCGACCGGCACGGCTTCTTCGGGTGCCCGTTCGTCAGCGCGGCGGTCGAGGCCGAACTGGACTCGGAGGCACGGGCCGTCACCGTGCGGCACACCCGGCGCCGCCAGGAGTGGCTGGCCGAGCTGAGCCGGCAGGCCGGAGCCGGTGATCCGGACGGGCTGGCCCGCGGGATCGGGCTCCTCGTCGACGGTGCTCTGGCCTCGGGCCGCCTCCTCCAGGACCGCGCCGTCGTGAGCGCGGCGAAGTCGGCGGCGCGCGTGCTCGTGGCCGGTCACGTCTGACCGCCTCCGCCGCCCCGCCGGACCGGCCCGCCCCGCGCCGGTCCCCCGCATCCGTCCCGCACAGCAGGAAAGAGGCGCAGTCATGCGCGCAGCAGTTCTGGAGGAGTTCGGCTCCCCGCTGGTCCTCACCGACATCGAGAAGCCCGTGGCGGGCCCGGGCCAGGTACTGGTCAGGGTGAGGGCCAGCGGTGTGAACCCGCTGGACACCAAGATCCGGGCCGGGCGAGCCGATCACGCCCGGCGCACCCTGCCGGCCATCCTCGGCCTGGACCTGGCCGGAGTGGTCGAGGAGACCGGCGCCGGGGTCGACGGCCTCGCACCGGGTGACGAGGTCTTCGGCATGACGGGCGGCGTCGGTGACGTGCCGGGCTCGCTCGCCGAGTACGCGGCGGTCGACGCCCGGCTGCTCGCCCGCAAGCCGTCCTCGCTCTCCCCGCGTGAGGCCGCGGCCCTGCCCCTGGTCTTCATCACGGCCTGGGAAGGCCTGGTCGACCGGGCACGGGTCCGCGCGGGACAGCGGGTCCTCGTCCACGGCGGAGCGGGCGGGATCGGTCACGTGGCCGTGCAGATCGCCCGTGCCCGCGGCGCCGAGGTCTTCGCCACCGCGTCCACCCCGCGGCTGGACGTCGTCGGCCGCCTGGGCGCCACGGCCATCGACCGCACCACCACGACCGTGGACGAGTACGTCGCCGAGCACACCGGCGGCGAGGGCTTCGACGTCGTCTTCGACACCGTCGGCGGTGCGGTGCTCGACGCCTCCTTCACCGCGGTCCGCACCGGTACGGGGCACGTGGTGAGCGCCCTGGGGTGGGGCACCCACAGTCTCGCGCCGCTCAGTTTCCGCGGGGCGAGCTATTCCGGGATCTTCACCCTGCTGCCGCTGCTGACCGGGCGCGGGCGGGAGCACCACGGGGAGATCATGCGTGAGGCCGCGGCACTCGCCGACGCGGGGGCGCTGCGGCCGCTGCTCGACCCCCGCCGCTTCACGCTCGCCGACGTCGCCGACGCGCACGCCGCCGTGGAGAGCGGCACCGCCCAGGGCAAGATCGTGATCGACGTCGGCTGACACGGCCTTCCGGGGCCGCGCCGACGCGGTTCTCTGCTGTCGGCAGACACCCCTCGCCCGGGGGCGCGGCCGCTGCCTACCTTCGGGGCATGGACGTCGTCGAACTCCTCCCGCGGCTGCACCTGCTGCGCTTCCCGGTGGGCCAGGCCTACCTCTGGCACGACCCGGACACCGGAGACTGCACGCTGGTCGACACCGGCCCGCCCGGTTCGGGCCGGCCGATCGCCGACGCGCTCACGGCACTGGGCCGTGCGCCGTCGGCGGTAGGGCGGATCGTCCTCACCCACTTCCACGAGGACCATGTCGGCGGAGCCGCCGAGTTCGCCGCGCTGAGCGGCGCCGAGGTACTGGCCCACCGGCTGGACGCTCCGGTGATCCGCGGCGAACTCCCGGGGCCGCCGCCGGTGTTCGAGGACTGGGAGCTGCCCGTCCACGCCGCGGCGGCCGCGTTGCTGCCCGCCGGCGGGCCGGTCGCTCCGGCCGAGGTGGCGGAGGTCTCCGACGGGGACGTGCTGGACTTCGGCGGCGGCGCCCGCGTCGTGCACGTCCCCGGGCACACCGATGGCAGCATCGCCCTCCATCTGCCCGCCCACGGCGTGCTGTTCACCGGGGACGCGGTGGCGGCGGCGCCGGGTACGGGCGCGGTGCTGCCCGGGGTGTTCAACCTCGACCGGGACCGGACGCTCGCATCCCTGCGGCGGCTGGCCGAACTGGACTCGGAAGTCGCCTGCTTCGGCCACGGCGATCCGGTGACCTCGCACGCGTCCCGGGCGCTGCGGGCCTGCGCGGACGGCCCGGAACCGCCGCGGTGACCAGGTGTCCTGACCGGGCACCCGCGCGATGCGGCACCGGCCGCACCGGTCTGCCGGCCCCTGCCCCGCCGGGCGACGGCGAGCCGGCCGGGCCGGTCGCGGCAGGCGGGTGCGGGCCGCCGGGCGGGTGTCAGCCCACCGGGACGCCGGCCTCCAGGTAGAGCGCCGCGCCGCGTTCGCGGGCCCGCAGGGCCCACCGCAGTCGTTCGTAGCGCACCGGGGGCAGCAGCTCGGCGGCCTCCTGCTCGGTGACGAAGCGCCAGCCGCGCAGTTCGGGCCCCGGCAGCACCAGCCGCCCGGCCTCGGCGGAGTCCAGCCTGCCCCCGTCGAAGAGCAGCCGCAGGCCGCCGTAGCGGGGTGGTACGGGCCGCTCCCAGTCGACGACGAGCAGCCCGGGTGCCGTCTCCAGCCGTATCCCGGTCTCCTCCGCCACCTCGCGCACGCCCGCCTGCGCGGGAGCCTCGCCGGGCTCGACGACGCCGCCGGGGAACTCCCAGCCGGCCTTGTAGGTGGGGTCGACGAGCAGGAATCGGTCCTCCTCGTCGAAGAGGAGCACCCCGGCCGCGAGGGTCTCCGCGGTGGGCTCCGGGGTCTGCACGATCTCGCAGACGGTCGCGGCACCGCTGCCGACGGCCTCGGCGATGTACACGGCCGTCTCGTACGGAGTGAGGGCGCTGGTGTCGACGAGATGGGCGTCGGCGGCGATCCAGGAGGCGAGGGCGGCGCGGTAGGGCTCGATGCGGTCGTAGGACCACTGGCGGACGCGCATCTCGCCGTCGGGCAGGTCGGGCGGGATCTCCCGCCCGGCTATTCGCTCGCGCAGGATCGTTTCGGCCGGGGTCAGGCACAGATGCCGGACGGCGATCCTGCGGGCGGCGAGCCCCCCGAAGATCTCGTCGCGGTACTCCTGGCGCAGCAGGGTCATGGGAACGACGAGGGTCCCGCCCAGTTCGGCCAGCATCGCGGCGGCCGTGTCGATCACCAGGCGCCGCCAGATCGGCAGGTCCTGGAAGTCGCCGGCCTCGGCGAGCTGTTTGGCCGGCAGCAGGTGTGTCAGTGCCCCGCCGATGACCTCGGGGTCGAAGAGCGTGCTGTTCGGGATCAGTTCGATCAGTTCACGTGCGGTGGCGCTCTTCCCCGCACCGAACGCACCGTTGACCCAGACGATCACGGACTCCCCCTCTTCTGTTGGCCCCCTGAGGCTTGCCCGCTCCACACTGCCACGGAAACCAGTTCCCGTTGAGGGCGCGCCGAACGCGGGGCCGGTGATCCCCGGGCGGAACACCGGTCCCGTCGTCCGCTTCCGTCCCGGCCGGTTACTCCTGGCCCAGGAAGTCCCGGTCGGTCTGGAAGCTGTCCTCGCCGACGAGGTGGCCGACGTGCTCCAGGGTGTCCGAGATGTGCAGGTCGTCGAGCGGACCGTCGGTGGCGGCGTGGGACGGGGTGACGGCGGCCACGACGAATCCGGTGGCCAGGCTGGCGATGGCGAGCATGCTGCGCTTCTTCATGCCTGTCTCAACTGCGCGGACGGCCGGGGGTCACGGGCCCACCCACGAGGGGAGCAACGCGCCGCGCGGGGCCGGGCGGCGGCACCGGCCGGGGCGCGGCCGGCAGCGGGAGGCGGCGTCCTGCGCGGGCACGGAACGCCGTACATCTCCGCCGTACACCCCGGCCGGACATCGGATGTCCCGCTCAGGCCTCTCACAGCTTCCGCCCGCGGGTCCCCCAGGGCGGACTCAGCCTCCGCACAGCGTCCCTCGATGCCGGCAATCAACACAACCCAACGGCCAGGAACGCCTCTTGCCCACGACCAGGACTCCCGACAGGCCTTCAGGACGACCGGAACAACCCCTACCGCTCCTCTTCCAACACAGCCGAACAGCTCCTACCATAAGCGCGCACCGACGACGCCCATCCGTCGTCATCCCACCTTTCGCGAGTCGGAGGAACGTAACGATGCGTCACCCTCACACCCGCACAACCCGCAGAAGAGTGGTCGGAGCACTGATCGCAGGGGTGCTGAGCACGGCCGGCCTCGCCGCACCCGCGGCCGCCGACGGTGCGACCGGCCCGGCCGCCCCCGCCGACGGCCTCGCCCTCACCCCGCCGATGGGCTTCAACAACTGGAACTCCACGCACTGCAGCGCGGACTTCGACGAGACCATGGTCGAGGGCATCGCGGACCTCTTCGTGGCGAAGGGCCTCAAGGACGCCGGCTACCGGTACGTCAACCTCGACGACTGCTGGGCCCTGCCGAGCCGGGACGCGGACGGCAAGCTGGTCCCGGACCCGGCCAGGTTCCCGCACGGCATCAAGGCGGTCGCCGACTACGTGCACGCCAAGGGCCTCAAGCTCGGCATCTACACCAGCGCGGGCACCAAGACCTGCAACGACGCGGGCTTCCCGGGCGCGCTGGGCCACGAGTACAGCGACGCGCAGCAGTTCGCGGACTGGGGCGTCGACTACCTCAAGTACGACAACTGCAACAACCAGGGCGTGGACGCCAAGCAGCGCTACCTGACGATGCGGGACGCGCTGCGGGCGACCGGGCGGCCCATCGTCTACAGCATCTGCGAATGGGGCGAGAACAAGCCCTGGGAGTGGGCGTCGGACGTCGGGCAACTGTGGCGGACCACCGGGGACATCAGTGACAGCTGGGGCTCGATGCTGTCGATCCTGAAGCAGAACCTGCCGCTCGCGCCGTACGCGGGCCCCGGGCACTGGAACGACCCGGACATGCTGGAGGTCGGCAACGGCGGCATGACCGACACCGAGTACCGCACGCACTTCTCGATGTGGTCGATGATGGCCGCCCCGCTGCTCATCGGCACCGACCTGCGCAAGGCCTCCCCGGCGACCTTCGACATCCTGGACAACAAGGAGGTCATCGCCGTCGACCAGGACCCGCTCGGCAAGCAGGGCACGGTGCTCTCCTCGGCGGGCGGACGCTGGGTCGTGACCAAGCAACTCAACGACGGCAGCCGCGCGGTGGCCCTCTTCAACGAGTCCGGCTCCCCGCAGCGCATCGCGACCACCGCACGCGCGGCCGGCCTCCCGGACGCGCCCGCCTACACCCTGCGCGACCTGTGGCGGCACCAGAGCTACAACACCGCGGGCACCCTCTCCGCGGTGGTCCCGGCGCACGGCACCGTCCTGTTCCGGGTCACCGCCGACCGGCACTGGGCGGCCCACCCGCCGGCCGTCGAACTCGGCCTGGACGGCGGCCGGTTCATCGAGCCGGGCGGTACGGCCGCGCTCACCACGTCGGTCACCGACCTCGGCCGCACGACCGCCCGCGAGGTCTCCGTGACGCTCACCGGCCCGCACGGCTGGACCGTCGCCCCGACCTCGAGGACCAGGACCCCGGCACTGCCCACCGGCCGTGCCCTGCACACCGGTTGGCGGGTGACGCCGCCGCCGGGAACGCCCAAGGGGTCGTACGACCTTGCTCTCACGGCGCGTTACCGGTCACCGTCCGGGGCGAGCGCCGTGAGCACGACGACGGTCACCACGACCGTCGCGGACCCGCCGCCCGCCGGCACTTCCTACCTCAGCGACCTGCCGTGGCTGTCGGCCGACAACGGCTGGGGTCCGGTGGAACGCGACACCAGCAACGGGGAGACCGCCGCGGGCGACGGGCATCCGATCACCATCGGCGGCGTCGTGTACGCCAAGGGACTCGGCACCCACGCCCCGAGCCAGGTCGACTACTACACCGGCAAGGCGTGCGAGAAGGTCACCGCCGAGGTCGGCGTGGACGACGAGGAGGGCGCCGCCGGCAGCGTCACCTTCGAGATCTGGGCGGACGGCACGAAGGTCGCCTCGACCGGCGTGCTGACCACGGACATGGCCGCGCAGCCGGTCACCGCCGACGTCACCGGCGCCGAGGTGGTCAGCCTGGTCGTCACCGACGGCGGCAACGGCGTCACCTCCGACCACGGCGACTGGGCGGACGCGCGGCTCACCTGCTGACGCCCGTCCGCGGCTCGGGGCGCCCGGTCGCCCCGAGCGCCCGGTCGGCCGGACCTGAACCCCGGCCGACCGGGCCTGAACGTTCCTGCCGGGCTGTCGCGGACGGCTCAGACGCCGGCCGCGGTCACGTCCGTGCCCGTCCGGGTCAGCGCGGCGGCCGCGGCGCCCACCAGGCCCGCGTCCGTGCCCATCTGGGCGGGCACGACCGTCAGGCGCTGCACGAAGGAGAGCGTCGCGTAGTCGGTGAGCGCCTTGCGCAGCGGCGTGAAGAGGATGTCGCCCGCCTTGCCCACGCCGCCGCCGATCACCGCGATGTCGATCTCGACCAGGGTCGCGGTGGCCGCGATCCCGGCCGCCAGCGCCTGCGCGGCCCGCTCGAAGGACGCGACCGCGACCGGGTCGCCGGCCCGGGCCGCGTCGGCGACCGCCGCCGCCGAGGTGTCGCCGTCGGGACCCGGCCGCCAGCCGCCCTCCAGCGCCCGCCGGGCGATGTTGGGGCCGCTCGCGATGCGTTCCACGCAGCCCCGCGACCCGCAGGGGCAGGGGTCACCGTCGAGGTCGACGCTGATGTGACCGATGTGGCCGGCGTTGCCGGTGGGCCCGGGGTGCAGCCTGCCGCCGAGCACCAGGCCGCCGCCGACGCCCGTCGACACCACCATGCACAGCGCGTTGTCGTGGCCGCGGGCCGCGCCCTGCCAGTGCTCGGCGGCCGTGATGGCGACGCCGTCGCCGATCAGCTCGACCGGCAGCCCGCCGGCGGCCTCCCGCACCCGTTCGACGAGCGGGAAGTCGCGCCAGCCCGGCACGTTGACCGGGCTCACGGTGCCGGCGGAGGCGTCCACCGGTCCCGCGCTGCCGATCCCGAGCGAGCCGGCCCTTCCCCACAGAGGTGAACCGGCGAGTTCGCCGACCACCTCCGCGACGGCACCCATGACCGTCTCGCCGTCCTGCTGGGCGGGCGTCGCGCGCTGGGCGCGCGCCTGGATCCGTCCGTGACCGTCCACCAGTGCGCCGGCGATCTTTGTGCCGCCGATGTCGAGGGCCGCCACGAGGTCGGTGTGCATCAGAGTCAGATCTCCCCGTCAACCATGAGTAGCCGAGTGAAAAGGCAGCCGTCCAGCGGTGGGGGCGCGGGCCGGAGATTGCGGTGGACAGTCTCCCTCGCATCTGACAACGTTGTCCAGGCTCTATGCTCGACGCCACATCCTCATACAAACCCATGGACCTGTGCATCCCCCGTGGACAACAGGAATCCCACCGTGGACGACAGGACAGGACGCCGCATCGTGCCCGACACCTCCCGCCGCGCAGACCGTTCTCCCGGCTCCCGTTACGGGACCCGGCCCACGATGAAGGACGTGGCTGCGCGCGCCGGTGTCGGCCTGAAGACGGTGAGCCGGGTGGTCAACGGGGAGCCCGGGGTGACGCCGGACACCGAACGCCGGGTGCAGGAGGCGATCGACGCGCTCGGCTTCCGCCGCAACGACAGCGCGCGGGTGCTGCGCAAGGGCCGTACCGCGAGCATCGGCCTCGTCCTGGAGGACCTCGCCGACCCGTTCTACGGCCCGCTCAGCCGTGCCGTCGAGGAGGTGGCCCGGGCCCACGGCGCGCTGCTGATCAACGGTTCCAGCGCCGAGGACCCCGAGCGCGAGCAGGAGTTGGCGCTCGCGCTGTGCGCGCGGCGGGTGGACGGGCTGGTGGTGATCCCGGCCGGTGACGACCACCGATACCTGGAGCCGGAGATCAGAGCGGGCGTGGCGACGGTGTTCGTGGACCGTCCGGCCGGGAAGATCGACGCCGACGTGGTGCTGTCCGACAGCTACGGCGGGGCCCGGGACGGGGTCGCCCACCTGATCGGGCACGGGCACCGCCGGATCGGCTTCATCGGCGACATGCCCCGGATCCACACGGCCGCCGAGCGGTTGCGCGGCTACCGGGCCGCGATGGAGGACGCCGGTATATCCGTGGAGCCGGCGTGGACCTCGCTCGGCGTGACGGACCCGGAGCGGGTGCGCCGGGCCGCCGAGGAGATGCTGTCCGGGCCCGCTCCGGTCACCGCGATCTTCGCGGGCAACAACCGGGTGACGGTCACCGTGATCCGGGTCCTGGCCGAGTTCTCCCGCCCGGTCGCGCTCGTCGGCTTCGACGACATCGAACTGGCCGATCTGCTGCATCCGGGGCTGACGGTCGTCGCCCAGGACGCGGCCCTGCTCGGCCGCACGGCCGCGGAACGGCTCTTCCGTCAGCTGGACGGCACGCTCCTGGCGCCGGAGCGCATCGAACTCCCGACCCGGCTGGTCACCCGCGGCTCGGGCGAGCTGCCGCCCTCGGAGTGAACGGCGCGTGACCGGCCGTACGCTCGCGGAGCTGGGCCTCGACCGGGCGCCGCGCGACCATCCGCTGACCTATCCCGGGACCTGGCCCGCCGACTCCGGACTCCTCGACGGGGACCGCCTGTTGCCGCTGGAGCGGCTGGTGCCCGACGACGGGCGGGTGCCGGTGCTCGCGGTCGGTTCCAACGCCTCCCCGGCCCAACTCCAGCACAAGATGGCCGAGTCCGGGGTGGCCGGCCCGATCCCGATGGTGCGCACCCGGGTCACCGGCGTCGATGTGGGCGTCTCCGCGCACGTCAGCCGCCTCGGGTATGTCTCGGCGGCGCCGCTCCGGTCCCCCGCCGCGGTACGGGAGTTGTTCGTCGTCTGGCTGGACGGGCCGCAGCTGGAGGTGATCGACGCGAGCGAGGGCGTACCGCTGCCCGGCGGCAACTTCGGCCGGGCCTGGCTGCCCGCCCCGCAGGTGCGCGTCGCGCTCGCGGACGGCACCGAACTGCCGGGCGTGCACGCCTACGTGAACCGGCACGGCGTCCTGCACGACGGCACCGGCACGCCCCGCCGCCATCCCGGCCAGCGCACCCTCCTCGCCGGACTCCTCGCGGGGTCGGCGGAGTTGAGGGAGCTGTTCGGTGACACGCCCGAGGAGTTCTGCGCGCGGGCCCGGGCCGACTCCGCGCTGTGCCGGCGGGGCACCCGGCTCTTCGCCGAGCGGCGGTGGGCGGTTCCGTCGGGGCTGGAGGCGTACCTGCAGTGAGGACGGGCGTCCCGGCGTCCCTGGTGCGGGATGCCGGGCAGGACCCGCGGCCGGTGCGTCCGTGAGCTCGGTGACGGCACCGGCCGTCGCGCGTCAGGGTGCCGGAGACCGTCAGGTGCCGGAGACCGTCAGGTCGCCGCGCCGGGGTGCGGCGAAGGCCTCCAGGTCGGCGCGGGTGAGTCCGCTCAGCCGTGCCACCTCGGCGATGTCGAGGGCGCCGCAGTCCAGGCCGCGCAGCAGGTAGCCGCTGAGGGCCTTGGCGGTGGCGGGCTCGTCCATGACGTCACCGCCGGCGCGGTTGGCGTACCGGGTGAGCCGGGCGGCGGCCTGCTCGAAGCCTTCGCGGTAGAAGGCGAACACGGCCGCGTAGCGGGTCGGGATGTGTCCGGGGTGCATGTCCCAGCCCTGGTAGTAGGCGCGGGCCAGGGCGCGCCGGGTGAGGCCGTAGTGCAGCCGCCAGGCGTCGTGGACCTTCGCGGTGGGGCCGACCGGCAGCACGTTGGTGGAACCGTCCGACACGCGTACCCCGGTGCCGGCGGCGGCGACCTGCATGACCGCCTTGGCGTGGTCGGCGGCCGGGTGGTCGCTGGCCTGGTAGGCGGCGGAGACGCCGAGGCAGGCGGAGTAGTCGAAGGTGCCGTAGTGCAGTCCGGTGGCGCGGCCCTCGGCGGCCTGGATCATCCGGGCGACGGTGGCGGTGCCGTCGGTGGCGAGGATGGACTGGCTGGTCTCGATCTGGATCTCGAAGCCGATGCGGCCCGGTTCCAGGCCGTGCGTCTTCTCGAAGGCCTCGAGGAGCCGGACCATCGCGATGACCTGTTCGGGGTAGGTCACCTTGGGCAGGGTCAGCACCAGGCCGGCGGGCAGTCCGCCGGCCGCCATCAGGCCGGTGAGGAAGACGTCCAGGGTGCGGATGCCCCGGTCGCGCACCGCGGCCTCCATGCACTTCATCCGGATGCCCATGTAGGGCGCCGCCGTGCCCTCGGCGTAGGCCTCGGCGATCAGCCGGGCCGCGCGGGCCGCCGCCTCGTCCTCCTCGGCGTCGGGACGCGGGCCGTAGCCGTCCTCGAAGTCGACGCGCAGGTCCTCGATCGGTTCGCGCTCCAGCTTGGCGCGGACCCGGGAGTGGACGGGCTCGGCGAGTTCCTCGGACAGGCCGAGGACGGCGGCGAACGAGGCGGCGTCGGGGGCGTGTTCGTCCAGGGCCGCGAGGGCCCGGTCGCCCCAGGAGCGGACGGTGCCGGCGGTGAACGCGTCGCCGGGGACGTAGACGGTGTGCACGGGCTGGCGGGTGCCGGGGTCGCCCGGGTAGCGGCGCTCCAGTTCGGCGTCGACCGGCGCGAGGGAGGCGCTGATCTCCTCGCTGACGGCACCCGCGAGACTCGTCGCCACCTGCTCCTGCTGGCCCTGGCCCATCCCACACCCTCCTGTTTTCCACTGTACGGAATCAACAATCCGTTGAATGAAGTTATCCGGGCACCTTCCGGATGGTCAACACCATGTCCACGGTGCGACACGCCCCCATCTGGACATGTTCACGCTCGACTCACTCCTGGGTAGCACACTCCTTGCGCAGGACTCGCCTCACGCACGCCTCGTCCGGCCGTCGCCACCGAAGGAGCCCCCGTGCCGCACCAGCGCCGGGTCACCCGCCGTCTCGGCCTGCAGATCCTGTTGGCCGCCGCGGTCACCGTGCCCCTCTCCAGCGCCGCGATCTCCGCCTCGTCCGCCTCCTCCGGGCCGTCCCGGCGCTCCGGGCGGACGACTCCGCCGGGTCCGCCGCGGCGCGCGCCGCGGCTCGACGTCATGACCTTCAACCTGCGGTACGCGAGCACCGCCGAACCCCACAGCTGGGCGGAGCGCCGGCCCGTCATGCGCGAACTGCTGCTCCGCGCGAACCCCCAGGTCATCGGCACCCAGGAAGGCCTCTACCAGCAACTGCGCGACATCGAAGCCGACCTCGGACCGCACTACGACTGGATCGGCACCGGCCGCGAGGGCGGCAGCCGGGACGAGTCCACGGCGATCTACTACGACGTCCGGCGGCTGGCCCCGGTGGAGCACTACACCTTCTGGCTCTCCGACACTCCGGAGGTCATCGGCTCCAACACCTGGAACGCCGCGTTCCCGCGCATCGTCACCTGGGTCCGCTTCCGCGATCTCGCCGACGGGGGCCGCGAGTTCTACGTCGCCAACACCCACTTCGACCAGAAGAGCCAGGAAGCCCGCGAGCGCAGCGCGGCCCTGCTCAGCCGGCGCATCGCGGAGTTCGACCCCGCGCTGCCGGTCGTGGTGACCGGCGACTTCAACGCCGCCGCGCACGGCAACCGGGCCTACGACACGCTGGTGGGCTCCGGGCTCGTGGACACCTGGGACGCGGCGGAGCGGCGCGGCACTCCGTACGGCACCTTCCACGGCTACCGCCGGCTCCGGCAGGACGGCGACCGCATCGACTGGATCCTCACCTCGCCCGGCGTGACCACGCACGAGGCGGTCATGGACACCTTCTCCCGGCAGGGCCGGTTCCCCAGTGACCATCTGCCGGTTCAGGTCTCGCTGAGCCTGCGCTGACACGACGAGGCCCCCGTGACCGGATCCGGTCACGGGGGCCTCGGGCAGCCTGGCGGCGATCAGCCCTTGCGGGTCTTGATCTCCTCGGTGAGCTGGGGCACGACGTCGAAGAGGTCACCGACCACGCCGAAGTCGACGAGCTCGAAGATCGGGGCCTCGGCGTCCTTGTTGACGGCCACGATCGTCTTCGAGGTCTGCATGCCGGCGCGGTGCTGGATGGCGCCCGAGATGCCGTTGGCGATGTACAGCTGCGGCGACACGGACTTGCCGGTCTGGCCGACCTGGTTGGTGTGCGGGTACCAGCCCGCGTCCACCGCGGCGCGCGAGGCACCGACGGCCGCGCCGAGGGAGTCGGCGAGGGCCTCGATGACCGTGAAGTTCTCGGCGCCGTTGACGCCACGGCCGCCGGAGACGACGATCGCGGCCTCGGTCAGCTCCGGGCGGCCCGTGGACTCGCGCGGGGTCCGGCCGGTGACCTTGGTGCCGGTCGCCTGGTCCGAGAAGGTGACGGCCAGGGCCTCGACGGCACCGGCGGCCGGGGCGGCCTCGACGGCGGCGCTGTTGGGCTTGACGGTGATGACCGGGGTGCCCTTGCTGACGCGGGACTTGGTGGAGAAGGAGGCGGCGAACACCGACTGGGTCGCGACCGGACCCTCGTCACCGGCCTCCAGGTCCACCGCGTCGGTGATGATGCCCGACCCGATGCGCAGCGCCAGACGCGCGGCGATCTCCTTGCCCTCCGCGGAGGACGGGACCAGGACGGCGGCCGGGGAGACGGCCTCGACGGCCGCCTGCAGCGCGTCGACCTTGGGGACGACCAGGTAGTCGGCGTACTCGGACGCCTCGTGGGTGAGGACCTTCACCGCGCCGTGCTCGGCCAGCGTGGCGGCGGTGCCGGCGGCGCCCGCGCCGAGCGCGACGGCGACGGGCTCGCCGACGCGGCGGGCCAGGGTCAGAAGTTCCAGGGTGGGCTTGCGGACGGCACCGTCCACGTGGTCGACGTAGACGAGGACTTCAGCCATGGGAATGCTCTCCTGCGTGCGAAAAGTTGAGGGGCGGTCGGCGACTGCGGGGCTCAGATGAACTTCTGGCCCGCGAGGAACTCGGCGAGCTGCTTGCCGCCCTCGCCCTCGTCCTTGACGATCGTGCCCGCGGTGCGGGCCGGACGCGCGGTCGCGGTCTGCACCGCGCTCCAGGAACCCTCCAGACCGACGTCGCCGGCCTCGATGTCCAGGTCGGACAGGTCCCAGGACTCCACCGGCTTCTTCTTCGCCGCCATGATGCCCTTGAACGACGGGTAACGCGCCTCGCCCGACTGGTCGGTCACCGAGACCACGGCCGGCAGGGAGGCCTCCAACTGCTCGCTGGCGGCGTCGCCGTCACGGCGGCCCTTGACGGTGCCGTCCTCGACGGAGACCTCGGACAGCAGGGTGACCTGCGGGACGCCCAGACGCTCGGCCAGCAGCGCCGGGACGATGCCCGCCGTGCCGTCGGTGGAGGCCATGCCGGAGACGACCAGGTCGAAGCCGGCCTTCTCGATCGCCTTCGCCAGCACCAGCGAGGTGCCGATGGCGTCGGTGCCGTGCAGGTCGTCGTCCTCGACGTGGATCGCCTTGTCCGCACCCATCGACAGCGCCTTGCGCAGCGCGTCCTTCGCGTCCTCGGGACCCACCGTCAGGACGGTGACCTCGACGTCGTCGTCGGAGTTCTCCGAGATCTGCAGCGCCTGCTCGACCGCGTACTCGTCCAGCTCGGACAGCAGACCGTCCACGTCGTCACGGTCCACGGTCAGGTCATCGGCGAAATGCCGGTCGCCCGTGGCGTCGGGCACGTACTTCACAGTGACAACGATCCTCAGGCTCACGCCGGCTCTCCTACCGCATCGTCTTTTCTTGGCTGCCTCTTGAAGGCAGCATAGGCGCCTCAAGCGGCTCATCCCGGTCGGGGCGGCCGCGCGCTCCGAACGAAATATTACTCGCCAGTACACCCAGTTCGTTCCCGCTAAGCAAGCGCTTTGAACTGTGACGTTCGCAACGCAGCGTAACCGGAACCCGACGCCTGCGCAGAACGAGGGCGCGTGATCAATCGCGCAGTCCGCTGAAGCCGCCCTGGTGGTAGAGGAGCGGCCGGCCCGCCCGCGAGGGGTCCCCCACGACCACCTCGGCCAGCACGATCCGGTGGTCGCCGGCCGGTATCCGCGCGACGACCCGGCACACCAGCCAGACCAGCACGTCGTCGAGGACCGGAACACCGGCGTGGCCCTCGCTCCAGCCGGTCGGCGGCCCGAACCGGTCGGCGCCGCTGCGCGCGAAGGTGGCCGCCAGCTCCGCCTGGTGCTCGCCGAGGACGTGCACGCCGATGTGCTCGGCGGTGGATATCGCGGGCCAGCTGGAGGCGCCCGTGCCCACGCCGAAGGAGAGCATCGGCGGCTCGGCGGAGACGGAGGTGAGCGAGGTGGCGGTGAAGCCGACCGGGCCGCCGGCGCCGCGCGCGGTGATCACCGCGACTCCGGCCGCGTGCCGCCGGAAGGCGGAGCGGAGCAGGTCGGGCGAGGCGAGCCGGGGAGTACCGAGGTCGGGCGTGGCCGTCATGCAGTTGTCCTTCTGGGAGAGGCGGTGTTCGGGTCCGGGGGTGTTCAGCGGCCCGGACAGCGCGCACTCGCGGTGCGGGCCAGGTCGACGTGGACCCGTCCGAAGAGAAGGAGTTCATGAGACATACAGTCAGGCTGACGATAGGTGGTACATCCAGTCAAGTACGTACCGGGATATGGGAGCTGCCTCACCGTCATCGTCACCCGGCCCGGACCGCTTCTCCCAGTGCGGCGATGACGTCCGCCTTCCTGGGCTGTCCGGTGGCCCGGCGGACCACCCGGCCGTCGGCGTCGAGCACCAGGACGGTGGGCGTCTTGAGGATCTCCAGCTCGCGCACCAGGTCCAGCCGGTCCTCCGCGTCGATCTCGACGTGGGCGACCCCGGGAACCATGCCGGCGACCTCGCCGAGCACCCGCCGGGTGGCCCGGCAGGGCGCGCAGAAGGCGCTGGAGAACTGCACCAGCGTGGCCCGGCCGCCCAGTTCACCGCCGAGCTCGGCCGCCCCGATCCGCTTTCCCTCGTCCCGCCCGCGCACTCGTACCCTCCCGCTCCGCCGCTTGTGCAGCACTCCGTAGACACTCGCCGCGACGAGCACCGCCACGCACACCACCAGTCCGGTCGTCACGGACCTCAGCATCCACGACCCGGCCCGCCGTTCCTGCCAGCGTTCACGAGACTGCAAAGATTCCCGGCTCCCCTGCCGGGCTTCGGGGCGGAATCCTTGGTTCATGGACATCGACGCACGTGGGCCCCGTTTCGCGGCGGCCGTGACGACGGTCGTGCTGGCCGCCGCGCTCATCACCCGCAGTCCCTGGATACTCGCCTGGCAGACGGTGGCGTTCGCGCTCGGCGCGGCCGCCGGCGTGAGCCGTTCGCCGTACGGCTGGGCCTTCCGGACGGCCGTACGACCCCGGCTCGCTCCCGCTACGGAGTTCGAACCACCCGAACCGCCGCGATTCGCCCAGGCGGTGGGACTCGTGTTCGCGGGACTCGGCCTGGTCGGCTTCGCGTTGGGCCCCGGCTGGCTGGGACTCGCGGCCACCGGGGTCGCGCTCGCGGCCGCGTTCCTGAACGCGGCGTTCGGGTACTGCCTGGGGTGCGAGATGTTCCTGCTCGTCCGCCGGTTCGCGGTACGCGCGGAGTAAAGGCAGGTTAAAAATCCGAGGTGGATCATAGGCCGACGTGACGAGGATCTCGCCACTCCGGGGCACCAGGGCTGGCTCCCCGACCGTTCTTCGGGCACGATCTGCGAAAGCCGTAAACCTACGGCTGCGTAACTTTCCCGCCGGGAGCCCCTTTCCCAGGCAGAGCAGAAAGGGTCCGTCCCGCCCATGGCAGAGCTGGTCTACCGTCCCGTCATCGGTTTCGCCAAGACGCTGTTCAAGGTCTGGGACCTGAAGATCGACTGCCAGGGTTCGGAGAACATCCCGCGCTCGGGCGGGGCCGTCCTGGTGAGCAATCACATCAGCTACCTGGACTTCGTCTTCGACGGCCTGGCCGCCCTTCCGCAGAAGCGCCTGGTGCGTTTCATGGCGAAGGAGTCGGTCTTCCGGCACCGGATCTCCGGCCCGCTGATGCGCGGGATGAAGCACATCCCGGTCGACCGCGAGCAGGGCGAGACGGCGTACCAGCACGCGCTGGACTCGCTCAGGTCCGGTGAGATCGTGGGCGTCTTCCCCGAGGCCACCATCTCCCAGTCGTTCACGCTGAAGAGCTTCAAGTCCGGCGCGGCGCGCCTGGCCCAGGAGGCCGGCGTCCCGCTGATCCCGATGGCGCTGTGGGGCACGCAGCGGCTGTGGACCAAGGGCCAGCCGCGCAACTTCAAGCGCAACCACCTGCCCGTCACCGTCCGGGTGGGCGAGCCGGTCGAGGCCCCGCGCGACCAGTACGCGGGCGCCATCACCCGCCGCCTGCGCGAGCGCGTCCAGGACCTGCTGGACGCGGCCCAGCGCGCCTACCCGTCCCGCCCGAAGGACCCGGCCGACACCTGGTGGCTGCCGAGTCACCTCGGCGGCACCGCGCCCACGCAGGAGCAGCTGAAGGCGGCCGAGGCGGTCTGAGCCTCAGGCCACCGACTCGGGCGCCCGTACCTCCACATCCGCCCCCGGGCTGAACTTCTGCAGCAGCTCGGCGAGTTCGGCGCCCGCCGACGCCAGTTCGGCGACCGGCAGCGGGGCGAGTCCCTCCAGGAGGAAGACGGCCGACGCGGTCCGCTCGGTCAGGCGGGTGCGGGGCCCCTGGCGCCAGTTCCAGCGCCGGCAGGTGACGCCCGCCGCGTCGCACCACACGACCTCGCCGGCGTCCGGGTGCTCGACGCTCTCCTCGCCGCCCGCGACCGTCACGAAGTCCTCCTCGCCGGTGGCGCGCACCAGGCGCATCCCGCCGCGGACGAGATCGAGGTCCTCACCGCCCACCGGGATCAGGTGGGCGACGCTGACGGCGTTGTAGAGGTCCACCAGCAGGTTGATGCGCGGCAGGCCGCCGTCCGCGAGGGCGCGTCTGGCCAGCGCCTCCGCGGAGTTCCGGGTGCGGGACGGCTTGGAGCCGAACGCCGTGTAGACCGCGCGCCAGGCCGCCAGGTGCGGATCCTCGTGCGGGGCACGCCCGTCCAGGCGGGCGGCGAGCCGCCGGGCCGCGTCGTCGAGGAGCGCCGAACTCGCCTCGGTGCTGGGCCCGTTGACCAGACCGTGGGCCTCGACGGCGAGGTGCGTGAAGCCGGGCGCGAGCGCACGCACCTCGTCGGACACGGTGAGCGTGAGAGTCATCTGCTGGGCCTCAGAGTGCGGTGGGGAGCGTCTTCCACAGGGACGGACGGTCGGGCGCCGCTTTCAACGCGCCGAGCACGGCCGGATGGGGTTCAGCGTACAGGACCGGATAGTCCATCTCACTGGACTCCGGATCGGGGATCCAGGCCAGCCGTTCGCCGTCCAGGGAGAACCGGGCGTCGACGCCGGGCTTGTTGCCTCGCGGATCCTGCCGGTGCCAGGCGCCGTTGAAGCGGACCGCGACCAGTCCGTGCACGAGGTGGCCGGCGCCGTCGTCGTCCGCCAGCCGCTGGTAGCACAGGGCCGTGGGGATGTCCTCGGCGCGCAGCAGGGCGGCGAGCGCGTGGGCCTTGGCGTGGCAGATGCCGGTGCGCCGCTCCAGCACGTCCGACGCCCGCCAGGTGACCCGCGGATCGCCGGCGTCGGCGGAGTGCGGGATGCGGTCGCGCACGAATTCATAGGCGGCCCGCGCATAGGCATACGAGTCCTCGGCGCCGGACGCCAGCCGTGCCGCCGCCTCCCGGACCACCGGGTGATCGTGATCGATGACCTCGTCGGCGGCCAAGTACGCGGACAGGTCGGCGGTGTTCTGGATCAGCTGCATGGGCGCAGAGCATAGGAACGCGATCACCCGAGCGTCAATGACTTTTCAGGTGACCGCATATCTATGCAGCGTGCTCGGTCCGGCTAGCGGGCCATCTCCTCCTTGAGCGCCGCCACGAACGCGTCCACGTCCTCCTCGGTCGTGTCGAACGCGCACATCCAGCGCACGTCCCCGGCCGCCTCGTCCCAGAAGTAGAACCGGAACCGCTTCTGCAGGCGCAGGCTCACGTCGTGCGGGAGCCGCGCGAAGACACCGTTGGCCTGCACCGGATAGAGGATCTCCACGCCGTGCACGGCCCGCACGCCCTCGGCGAGCCGCTGGGCCATCTCGTTGGCGTGCCGGGCGTTGCGCAGCCACAGGTCCTTCGCCAGCAGTGCCTCCAGCTGCACCGACACGAAGCGCATCTTGGAGGCCAGCTGCATGGAGAGCTTGCGCAGGTGCTTCATGTGGCTGACGGCGTCCTGGTTGATCACCACGACCGCCTCGCCGAACACGGCACCGTTCTTGGTGCCGCCCAGCGAGAGGATGTCGACGCCGACGGCGTTGGTGAACGTGCGCATCGGCACGTCCAGGGAGGCCGCCGCGTTGGCTATCCGGGAACCGTCCAGGTGCACCTTCATGCCGTGCGCGTGGGCGTGCTCGCAGATCGCGCGGATCTCCTCCGGCGTGTACAGCGTGCCCAGCTCGGTGCTCTGGGTGATCGAGACGACCTGCGGCATCGCCCGGTGCTCGTCGTCCCAGCCGTACGCCTGCCGGTCGATCAGCTCCGGCGTGAGCTTGCCGTCGGGCGTGGGCACGGTGAGCAGCTTGAGGCCGCCCATGCGCTCCGGGGCGCCGCCCTCGTCCACGTTGATGTGCGCGCTCTCGGCGCAGATCACCGCGCCCCAGCGGTCGGTGACCGCCTGGAGCGCGACCACGTTCGCCCCGGTGCCGTTGAAGACCGGGAAGGCCTCGGCGGTCGGGCCGAAGTGGCCGCGGACGATCCGCTGGAGGTTCTCGGTGTACTCGTCCTCGCCGTAGGCGACCTGGTGGCCGCCGTTGGCGAGAGCCAGTGCGGCCAGGATCTCGGGGTGGGTCCCCGCGTAGTTGTCACTGGCGAAACCGCGGACCTCCGGGTCGTGATGGCGACGCGCGTCGGTCTTCGGAGGGTTCACGGCTGCTCGGTCAGCCACAGACGGTTTCCGTTCACTTCGGAGGCGGACTTGCTCCAGACGCCCTCGACGGCCTCGGCGAGGTCCGTGACGTCCGTGAAGCCCGCGAACTTCGCGTTGGGCCGCTCGGCGCGCATCGCGTCGTGCACCAACGCCTTCACCACCAGGATGGCAGCAGCGGAGGCCGGGCCCGCCTCGCCCCCGGCCTTGCGGAAGCCGTCGGCCATGGCGAGCGTCCAGGCCTCGGCGGCGGCCTTGGCCGCGGAGTACGCGGCGTTGCCGGCGGTGGGCTTCGACGCACCGGCGGCGCTGATCAGCACGTACCGCCCCCGGTCGCTGCGCTGCAGGCCGTCGTAGAAGGCCAGGGAGGTGTGCTGGACCGTGCGGATCAGCAGCTTCTCCAGCAGGTCCCAGTCGGCCAGGTCGGTCTCGGCGAAGTTCGCGCTGCCGCGCCAGCCGCCGACCAGGTGGACCAGGCCGTCGACCCGGCCGTGGTCCTTCTCGATGCGGTCGGCCCAGGCCCGGGTCGACTCCAGGTCGAGCAGGTCGACCGTCTCACCGGTGACCACGGCGCCGCCGCCCGCGTAGCGGGCCGCGTCCACGGCCTCGGCCAGGCGCTCGGGACTGTTGTCGGCGCCGACCACGGTCGCGCCCGCCTCCGCGAGCCTGACCAGCGTCGCATGCCCGGCCGGTCCGCCCGCCCCGGCCACCGCGATCACCGCACCGCTGAGAGACCCGTTGCCCGCCATGTGCTTCCCCTCTTGAGCAGTGTTCCGAAGGCCGTCGCTCACGCGGCGACCGGTCCGGCGCTGTCCGCCGTGATGCCCTTGGTCTCGGCGATCACATTCTTCAGCTTCTTGGACAGGGCCTCGTAGAACATGCTCAGCGGAAACTCGTCCGGAAGCACGTCGTCCACGAGCTTGCGCGGCGGCAGGCTCAGGTCCAGGGCGTCGGGGCCCTTGGCCCACTTGGAGCCCGGGTGCGGAGCGAGGTAGCCGGCGACCAGTTCGTAGCCGGCGAACCAGTGCACGAGCTTCGGCCGGTCGATGCCGTCCTTGTACAGCTTCTCGATCTCGGCGCACAGCTGGTTGGTGACCTGCGGGGCCCGCTCCCAGTCGATGGAGAGCTTGTTGTCGGTCCAGCGGACCACGTCGTGCCTGTGCAGGTAGGCGAAGAGCAGCTGGCCGCCGAGGCCGTCGTAGTTGCGGACCCGGTCGCCGGTGACCGGGAAGCGGAACATCCGGTCGAAGAGCACCGCGTACTGCACGTCACGGGCCTGCGGGACGCCGTCGGCCGCCAGCTTCACGGCCTCCCTGAAGGCGGTGAGGTCGCAGCGCAGCTCCTCCAGGCCGTACATCCAGAACGGCTGGCGCTGCTTGATCATGAACGGGTCGAACGGCAGGTCGCCGTGGCTGTGGGTGCGGTCGTGGACCATGTCCCACAGCACGAAGGCCTCCTCGCAGCGCTTCTGGTCGTGGACCATGGCCGCGATGTCCTCGGGAAGGTCGAGGCCGAGCAGGTCCACCGCCGCGTCGGTGACCCGGCGGAAGCGGGCGGCCTCGCGGTCGCAGAAGATGCCGCCCCAGGAGAATCGTTCCGGCGCCTGGCGCACGGCGATGGTCTCGGGGAAGAGGACGGCGGAGTTGGTGTCGTAGCCGGCCGTGAAGTCCTCGAAGGTGATGCCGCAGAACAGCGGGTTGTCGTACCGGGTGCGCTCCAGCTCGGCCAGCCAGTCGGGCCAGACCATGCGCAGCACGACCGCCTCCAGGTTGCGGTCCGGGTTGCCGTTCTGGGTGTACATCGGGAAGACGACCAGGTGCTGGAGCCCGTGGGCGCGGTCCGCGGCGGGCTGGAAGGCGAGCAGCGAGTCGAGGAAGTCGGGCACCTGGAAGCCGCCGACGGCCCACCGGCGCAGATCGGTGACCAGGGCGCGGTGGTATTCGGCGTCGTGCGGGAGCAGCGGGGACAGCTCCTCGACGGCGGCGATCACCGTGTCCACGGCGCGCTCGGCGTCGGCGCGGGCGGGGGCGCCCTCGGCGTCGAAGTCGATCGACCCGTCCTTGGACTGCCATGGCCGGATCCGTTCCACACCATCCTTGAGCACGGGCCACGCCGGGTGCTCGACCACCCTGGTCACGGGAGGAACCCGCTCCTCCGAACCCACCTGCACAAGAATTTCCGTCATGACCCATCCTCCACGGGTGTACCTCGCGTAAGGACACCGTATGCATACGAGCTTTCTCCCAGCAAGGGGGCCTTCGGGAAATTATCCTGCGGCGCCGCATCTTCACCGCGCTTTTTCCTGTGCGAAACCGTGAAGGCGCTCACATTCACTTCGATCAATGACGGGTCGTCAGCTTCCGGGGAGCGCATGGTTCCGGCCGGTCAATACGCCGCGGGACGCGCCCACCCCCGGGTGACGGCCGACCGGGGCACGAGCCAGGCGCCACGCGCCCGGCGCACCAATCCCCGGCGTACGCAGGGGGTTCATCGCGACGGGCGGCCATTAGGCTGCGCCCAGCCGCGTGGACAGCGACGTCCCGTCGTACGGTCCGCGCGCGTGCATCCCCGCCGCCGTCGACGGAAGCGAGTTGAATCTTGAACTTCCTTACCATCGGTCACCGCGGAGTCATGGGCGTCGAGCCCGAGAACACCCTCCGTTCCTTCGTCGCCGCCCAGCAGGCCGGCCTCGACCTGATCGAACTCGATCTGCACCTCAGCAAGGACGGCGCCCTGGTCGTCATGCACGACGCGGAGGTCGACCGCACGACCGACGGCTCCGGCCCGATCGCCGAGAAGACCCTGGAGGAACTGCGCACTCTGGACGCCGGCCGCGGTGAGCGGGTGCCCGTGTTCGAGGAGGTCCTCGACGCGGTACGGGCTCCGCTGCAGGCGGAGATCAAGGACGTGGCGGCGGCGCGTGCGCTGGCCGAGCTGATGCAGCGACGGGACCTGGTGGGCCGGGTCGAGGTGTCGTCGTTCCACGACGAGGCCGTCGCCGAGATCGGCCGGCTGGTGCCGGGCGTCCGTACGGCGCTGATCGCGAGCCGCTACGGCACCGACGTGGTCGAGCGGGCCCGGGAGGCGGGCGCCGCGACACTCTGCCTGAACATCCGGCGGCTGACCCTGGAGGTCGTCGAGCACGCCCGCAAGGCGGACCTCAAGGTGATCGGCTGGGTGGTGAACACCCAGGACGACCTGCGGCTGGTGCGCGCCCTCCAGCTGGACGGCGCGACGACCGACTACCCGGAGATCAAGCGCACCGCCCGCTTCACCGCGTGAGCCGTCACACCAGGGGCTTGACCAGCAGCTCGAACTGCAGGTCGGCGCGTTGGGGAATGCCGAAACGCTCGTCGCCGTACGGGAACGGCGTCATCCTTCCCGTACGGCGGTAGCCGCGCCGCTCGTACCAGGCGATCAGGTCCTCGCGCACGGAGATCACCGTCATGTGCATCTCCGTGGCGCCCCAGTCCTGCCGGGCCCGGCGCTCCGCCTCGGCGATGACGGTCTTGCCGAGGCCGGCGCCCTGGAGCGCGGGGCTGACGGCGAACATGCCGAAGTAGGCGTGGGTGCCGCGGTGCTCCAGCTGGCAGCAGGCGACCGTCCGGCCGTCCCGCTCGACCGTGAGCAGGGTGGCGTCCGGTGCCTTGATGACCTGCAGGACGCCCTCCGGGTCGGTCCGCTGCCCCTCCAGGATGTCCGCCTCGGTGGTCCAGCCCGCCCGGCTGGCGTCGCCCCGGTACGCCGACTCGATCAGCGCGACCAGCGCGTCCACGTCGGCGTCGGTGGCGTCGCGGAAGGTCAGTCCGGCGGCGTTGTCCATGTGCGGTCTCTCCGATCTCGGGCAGCCTGAGCCGCCACGAGCCTAGCGCCGCCACCGGACCGCCCGCGGACCGGCCGTACCCGGTGGCGCCCGCCGGGCGGGTCCCCGGGCGGTGTCGGTGATCTCGGCGCGCGGGACGGCGGTGCGGGCGTGGGGTCCGGGACGGCGGCGGAGGGGACGTTACGCTCCGGTCGCATGGTGCATGTGGTGAGCAGCCGTACCCTCGTCCGCCCCGGCGACCCCGAGCGCTCGCGTGCCTTCTACGGCGATCAGCTCGGCCTCGCCGTCTACCGCGAGTTCGGCACCGGCCCCGAGCGCGGCACGGTGTACTTCCTGGGCGGCGGCTTCCTGGAGGTCTCCGGCCGCGCGGACGGCGCCGTCTCCCCCGCCGTGCAGCTGTGGATGCAGGTGGCGGACCTGGCCGCGGCGCACGAGGAACTGCTGGCCAAGGGCGTCGAGATCGTGCGTCCGCCGGTGACGGAGCCGTGGGGCCTGGTCGAGATGTGGATCGCGGACCCGGACGGCATCAGGATCGTGCTGGTGGAGGTGCCGGCCGGTCATCCGATCCGGTACCGGCCGGGGACCTGAGGGCACGCCCGGGTCCGATGGCCGCTGTCAGTGCCGGGGTCTAGCGTTCGCAGGAGACAGACCCCTGGAGGAATGGCCATGGAGTTCGACAAGGCGGTGCCGGGCGGCCCCTGCTGGACGGAGCTGGGGACCGACGACCTGGAGGGCGCCAAGCGGTTCTACGCGGAGCTGTTCGGCTGGCGTCCGGAGACGGACCCCCGGCAGGAGGCCGGCTGCTACACCGTGGCGCACCTCGGGGACGCGGCGGTCGCGGCCCTCAGCCGCCTCTACCAGGAGTCCCAGCCGGTCGCGTGGAACGTGTCGTTCGCGGTGACCGACGCCGACGCGGCGGCGCGGCGGGTCGAGGAGGCCGGCGGCACGGTGGTGGTCGGTCCGATGGACATCTTCGACGCGGGCCGCTTCGCGGTCGCCCTCGATCCCACCGGTGCGGCCTTCCAGCTGTGGGAACCGCGGGCCTTCCCCGGTGCCGGGCTGCTCGGCGCGCCCGGTGCGCTCGGCTGGGTGGAGCTGGCGACCCGGGACACCGGCCGGGCCACCGGCTTCTACACCGCCGTCCTGGGCTGGACCGCCGAGCCCTCCGAGCAGTACACGGAGTTCACCGTGGGCGGGCAGCGGTTCGGCGGGACGGCCGACATGGGCGACCGGTTCCCGCCCGAGGTGCCGCCGCACTGGCTGCCGTACTTCGCCGTCGAGGACGTGGACGCCACCGCCGAGGCGGCGGCCGCGGCGGGCGGGACCGTGCGGGCGGCGCCGGTGACGGTGCCGGACGGCCCGCGCATCGCCGTACTGAGCGATCCGCGCGGCGCGGCGTTCGGCGTCTTCCGGGCGGAGGAGAAGGGCTGAGCCGCGGGACGGGCGCCGGGCACGCCGCAGGCGTCCGCTGCGGCCGACCCGCGGTCGCCGCCGGGCGCGGTCAGGCCCGCAGCGCGCCCGTCCTGCTCTCCAGCCGTCCGAGCAACTCGGCGAGCAGACCCGCCAGTTCGCCCTGCCCGTCGGGGGCGAGGACGGACAGCACGGTGGTCTCGTAGGCGAGCTGCTCGGGCAGGATGCCGTCGACCAGATCGCGTCCCGCGTCGGTGAGGCTGAGGTGGGCCACCCGCCGGTCCCGGGCGTCGCCGCGCCGCTCGACCAGGCCCCGCTCGGTGAGCTGCTTGAGCCGCTTCGTGACGGCCGCGCCGGAGGAGAAGGTCTCCTTGGCCAGCTCGCTCGGGGTCAGTTCGTGGCCGGTGCGGCGCAGCGCGCCGAGCAGGTCGAACTCGGCGCGGCTGAGTCCCGCCCGGCGCAGCGGGGCGTCCTCGGCCTGCTGGAGGAGGGCGGCGCAGCGGTTGATCCGGCCGATGACCTCCATGGGCCCGGTGTCCAGCCGTGGATGGACGGCCCGCCACTGCCGGACGACGGCGGCGACCGTGTCGTCCCTGTCCGCGCCGCCGCTCGCACCCCCGTTCCGGTCGCCGCCGGCCGCCGGTCGTCCGCTGGTCGCCGTCATGGCCGTACGTCCTCCGTAGTCCTCGTACCGTCCCAGGAGTGCGGTTCCTGGCGTCGTACCGTCGCGGCGAGCGTACGGTGTCCTGACTGCTCGGCGAGCACGACCCGCTCCTCGGGCAGCGCGCGCCGCCCCCACTCGCCGGCGGCGGCGTCGGCCGTGGCGCGCAGTTCGGCCAGGGCGGCGGACAGGCTGCGGCGGGCGGTCTCCAGGGCGCGCGGCGACGGACGCGGCTCGGCCAGCAGCCGCGCGGTCTCCTCACGGGCCCGCTCGACGGCGGTCAGGGCGCGTTCGACGCGGTCCCCGGTCCGCCGGTCGGTGACCACGACGGCGGCCGCGAAGCCCACGAGCGCGCCGACCAGGGTGTCCAGGACCCGCTCGGTGATCAGCTGCCCGGAGTCCTGGGTGCGGGCGAACTCGGTGACCAGCAGCGCCATCGGCGTGACGCAGACGCTGCCGAGCCAGTAGTTGCGGCCGATCAGCGCCTCGGCGCCGAAGTTGAAGGCCAGGCAGCTCAGCACCAGGACGGCCGGATGGAGATGGGCGAGCGGGACGACGGCGGCGAAGACCAGGACGCCCAGGAGGTTGCCGACGACGCGCTGGACGCCCCGGCTCCAGGTGAGCGTGGTGTTGGCCTGGTAGAGGGACGCGGCCGTCACCAGTGCCCAGTAGGGGCGGCCCACGCCGAGGGCCAGGGACGCGTATCCGGCGAGGGCGCAGCCGAGCGCGGTGCGGGCGGCGACCGGGGCGAGCGGCCCGAGCCGGTGCCACAGCGGGCGGTGCGGTACGGCCCGTTCGGCGTCGAGGCCGAGGAGTTCACCGGCGGCGCCGGCCACCCGCGGGACGCGTCCGGTGCCGCGCAGTGCTCGGGCCCACCCGCGCAGCCGCTCGGGGTCGGCGTCGGCGGGGGCGGCGAGGGCGACCTCGGCACGGACCACGAGGTGTTCGAGGGCGCGGCGGGTGCGGTCGGTGCGGGCGCCGGCGGCCGTCAGGGACTGCCAGGCGGCCTGCACCGCGGCGGCAGCGGCGGCCCTGCTCCGGTCGTGGCCCTCGCCGCCCGCGGGGGTCCCGGCGAGGGCGGCGGCCGCGTTCAGGGCCTGGGCGGTGGCCCGGCGCTCCGGGCCGTGCGGGCGCAGCAGGCCGGGCGCCATGCCGACCAGCCAGGCCCAGGCGCCCGCCAGCAGGGCGAGTCCTACGTGGCCGGGCACCTGGCCGGGGGTCTGCGGCGCGAACAGGCAGGCGGAGCTGATGAAGGTGAGAACCACGTTGCCGGGCGGCCCGACGCGGGTGGCGTCGCACAGCGTCTTCTGCACGGCGGCCATCAGCGCGCCGACGGTGACCAGGACGACGGCGTTCGTGGTGAGCGAGGCGGCGAGCAGGGCGACGGCGAGGCCGCCGGTCATCCCGAGGACGACCCGGGCCAGCGTGCGGGCGCGGGCCGGGTAGGGGCGGTTGTGGCCGTAGAGGGCGCACAGCGACCCGGCCATGGTGTACATCGCGAGGTCGAGGCGGCCGAGGGCCAGCAGGATCAGGTTGGGCGGAGCGACCGCGGCGACCGCGCTGAGGGCGGGCTTGAACCAGATGTCGGAGGGCCGGCCGAGGCGCAGGGCGCCGGCCAGGGGCAGACGGCGGGTGGTCGGGGTCGCAGTGCTCATACCCATCAATTTAGCATGTGTTTTACTCGTAAAACATCATCGGACATGCCGTCCGCACGTCTGTCGGACAGCATGAGAACAGGCCGCCCTCACCTGCAGTGCTCCGCCGAGTGCTCCCCGTGTACACCCTTGCGCTCGCGTGAGCGCCGGGTGGGCGGGGCATCGCATCCATCGATGCGACGTCGAGCGGGGAGGTGCGCGTGCACGGACCGGCTTCGCCCGGCTGGCTGCTGGTCGCGCTGTGCGCGGCGACCGGGGCCTACTGCCTGCTGCGGATGCGCAGCGGCATCGAGGCACAGCGGCGTGCCGCGGGCGGCGAGGCACTGATGGGGTTCGGCATGGCCGCGATGGCCGTGCCCGCGACCGTCTTCACCCCACCCGCGTGGGCATGGCCGCTGTACGCGGCGGTGTTCGGCGCGGCCGCGCTGCGCGCCCTGTGGAGCGCCCGCGACAGCGCCCACCATCTGCACCATCTGGTGGGCACGGCGGCGATGGTCTACATGGCGGTGGCGATGGCGGCCTCCCCCGGCGGCCACCACCACGGCGGCGCCGGAGTCCCGGCGGTGACCGGCCTGTTGCTCGTCTACTTCACCGGCTACGTCCTGCTGTCCGGAGCCCGCCTGGTCCCGGTCGCGGTGGCGGCGGCCGGGAGCGGGACGGCCGGATGGGGCGACCGGCCCGAACTGGCGCGGGCGTGCCGGCTGTCCATGGGCATCGCGATGGTGACGATGCTCCTGGGCCTGTGACCGGGCGACCGGGGCCGCGACTGCCGCGTTGCCTGCGTCACTTCGGCGCCACCCTGTACCCCTGAGCGGTCCTGCGCTCATAGGCTTCCCGTCATGATGGTCCCCGTGGCACTGCTGCTGCTCGGCGCCCTGACGGCCGTGGCCGGTCCCCGGCTGCTCGCCCGGGCCGACTGGACGGACCGGGAACCGGTGGTCGCCCTGTGGGTGTGGCAGTGCGTGGTGGCGGCCGTCCTGCTGTGCTGCGCCCTGTCGATGACGCTCAGCGCGGCGGCGGCCTGGCAGGCGGCGCGCGGACACCTCTTCGCGACCGCCCCGAGCGGGGTCGCGGAGGCCTACCCGCTCGCCGCCACCGGCCCCTGGGCGGCGACCACCGCGGTGGCGCTCGCCTGCGCCGGTCTGTGGAGCGGGGCGATGCTGGTCCGCGAGATCGCCGGAGCCAGGGCCAGGCGCCGCCGACGGCGGGCCGAACTGCTGCGCCGGGCACCGCTGTTGCCCGGCGAGGAGAGTTCCGCCGACCGCCTGGTGGTCCTTGAGGGCGACCGCTCGGACGCCTGGTGGCTGCCCGGCGCGCCGCCCCGGCTCGTCGTCACCACGGCCGCGTTGCGCCGCCTGAAGGGGCGGCAGCTGGACGCGGTGCTCGCGCACGAGCAGGGGCACGCCCAGGCCCGGCACGACTGGCTGCTGCACTGCTCGGCAGCGCTGGCCGCCGGTTTCCCGCAGGTCCCGGTGTTCGCCGCGTTCCGCGACGAGATGCACCGGCTGGTCGAACTGGCCGCCGACGACATGGCCTCCCGGCGCCACGGCCGTCTCACCACCGCCCTCGCCCTGGTCGAACTCAACGAGGACCGCGGCGTGTTCGGGCCCGGCCCGGCGGGGCACGCGCATGTCCCGCAGCGCGTCGACCGGTTGCTCACCGCACCGGACCGGCTGCCCGCCCGGCACCGGCTGCGGCTGACCGCGACCGCCGCGCTGGTCCCCGTCGTCCCGGTCCTGGTGGCGCTCGTCCCCGGACTGCGCGCGCTCGGCTGAGGCCGCCGTCGGAGCCGGGGAATTGCCCTTCCGGCAATGATTCGGCAAAGATCGCGTCATGCGCCCCCCGTCCAGCGACCGCCCTGCCCCGCTCCTCGCGACCGCCGTCCTCGCCCTCTCCTCGGCGCTGCTGCTCGCCCTCGTCGCCGGCGAGTGGCCGCCGCTGGTCGCGCTCGACGAGGACATCGCCGACACCACCCATCGCTGGGCCGTCGCGGACCAGGGCACCACCCAGGTGCTGCGCATACTGACCGACTGGGTCTGGGACCCGCTGACGATGCGCCTGCTGTGCGCGGGGGTCGCGGTGTGGCTGGTGTGGCGGCACTCGGCGTGGCGGACCGCCCTGTGGCTGGCCGTGACCTGCGCGCTCGGCACCGTCGCCCAGCAGACCCTCAAGGCCGCCGTGGGCCGGCCGCGCCCGGAATGGCACGACCCGGTCGACTCCGCCCACTACGCCGCCTTCCCCTCCGGGCACACCATGACGGCGACCGTGGTCTGCGGCCTGCTGCTGTGGCTGCTGCACCGCTGCGGCACCGGCCCGGCGCTGCGGCGCACGGCCCTGATCGCGGCCGGCGTCTCGGTCGCCGGCGTCGGCCTGACCCGGGTATGGCTCGGCGTCCACTGGCCCTCGGACGTCCTGGGCGGCTGGCTGCTCGGATCCTTGGTGGTGGCCCTGGCGGTACTGGCGTACGAGTGGGAGCGCGACGGCCGGGACCCCGCCCGCTAGGTCCGGCCCGACGGGGCGCGCAGGCCTGACGGACCCCTTACAGGTCGGGCTCGGGGACCGCGCAGGTCAGGACCGGCGGACCACGTACAGGTCGGGCTCGGCGGACCGCGCGGGGCGGGCCCGACGGACCCCGCAGGTCGGGCCCGACGGACCCCGCAGGTCGGGCCCGACGGGGCGCGCAGGCCGGGCCCGGCGGACCCCGCAGGTCAGGCCCAACGGGGCGCGCAAGTCAGGCCCGACGGGGCGCGCAGGCCGGGCCCGGCGGACCGCGCGGGACCGACCCGGCGGATCGCCCGGCACCGCGCCGCCGTACCGCACCGCGGCCACGGGGTCCGCCGCATCGGTTCACGGCGTCCCCACGGGCTCCCTCGCCGGGCGTTCACCGCCGGTCGGCTCCGCCACCCTCGCCACACCTGCCGAACCCGAACCCCGCCCGCGCAAACACCGTCCCGCCGGCCGCCCGCGACCCGATCCGCCGGGCGGCTCCCGGGGTCTGCGGTGGGTCAGGGGCCCGGCAGCCGGTGACGCCGCCGGTGGCCAGGGGAGCCAGGACGGCGGATCTCGCGTCGAGAGCATGATCCGCCGGTCGGCCGCCGGGTAGGGTCCGGGCATGGATGCCGTGCTCTTCGACTTCTCCGGGACCCTCTTCCGCATCGAGTCCACCGAGTCCTGGCTGCGGGCGGTGGCCGAGGAGTCCGGAGCGGAGTTCACCGGGACGGAACTGACCGAGGCCGCGCAGGCGCTGGAGGCGGCCGGAGCCCAGCCCGGCGGCGCCAACCCGCTGGAGCTGCCCGCGGACCTCGCCGAAGTGTGGTCGGTACGCGACCAGAGCGCCGCACTGCACCGCACCGCGTACACCGGCATGTCCCGCCGGGTGCCGCTGCCCGACCCCGCCCTGCACGACGCGCTGTACGAGCGGCACATGACCCCGCGGGCATGGGCGCCGTACCCGGACGCCGCCGAGGTGCTGGGGACGCTGCGCGCCCAGGGGATCGGCGTCGGCGTGGTCAGCAACATCGGCTGGGACCTGCGGCCGGTCTTCCGGGCCCACGGGCTCGACGCGTACGTGGACACCTACGTCCTGTCGTACGAGCACGGTGTGCAGAAGCCGGATCCACGGCTCTTCACCGTCGCGCTGGAGGCGCTCGGGGCCGCGCCCGCCCGGACGCTGATGGTCGGGGACAGCAGGCCCGCGGACGGCGGGGCGGCGGCGCTGGGCTGCCGGGTGCACTTCGTGGACCATCTGCCGGTCGCCGAACGCCCGGACGCACTGCTGCCGGTGCTGGACCTGGTGGGCGTGGCCCGCCGACGGGTCGCGCCCACCCAGACCTGACATGCGTGCGCCGTCCGCCCGAGACGCTCCCCCGTGTCGCCCCGGACGGACGGCAGCACTGAACAGGCCCCGCACGAAGCGGTGCCCACCGCGTCGATTATAGTTGGCTGGCAGCCAGTCAACGCAGGAGTTCCAGGATGTCCCCTCGCAGCGCCTCGGTCAATGAAGAGTTGCGCAGGCGTTCCCGGGAGCGGCTGCTGCAGGCCGCGGTCGAGCTGGTCGACGAGCACGGCTTCGAGGCCACCACGCTGGGCGCCATCGCCGACCGGGCCGGTTCGGCGCGCGGGCTGGTGTCGTACTACTTCCCGGGCAAGCGCCAGCTGGTGCAGTCCGCGGTGCACCGGCTGATGCACCGCACGCTGGAGGAGGGGCTGGAGCGCGAGCCGCGCACGGACGACGGCCGGGAGCGGCTGGCCCGGGCCATCGACGCGATCCTGGGTCTCACCCGTGACCGTCCGGTGCTGATGCGCCAGCACATGGCGGGCCTGCTCCAGGCGGAAGGCTTCGTGCAGTGCCCGGAGCAGCGCCGGCTGTCGGAGCTGCTCGGCGACACCGTCGCCCGCTACGGCTCGCAGCACGTCGAGGCCGACTACCCGATGCTGCGCGCCCTGCTGATGGGAGCGGTGTTCGCGGCACTGGTGCCGGGCGTCCCGATGCCGGTTCCGGTCCTGCGGGCGGAGCTGTTCGAGCGCTACGGGCTCGACTGGGAGCAGGGCGTGCCTCCGGGGTCCGCGCCCGAGACGGAGCCGCAGGAGCTGTCCCGGTTCTTCGCCACGGAGGACCGCAGCGGGTCCGGGTGACCGCGCGGTTCAGCGGCGCGCGTGCCGCGGGGTGAGGAAGCCCGCGTCGCGCGCCTGGGCGATGAGCCGGAGCGAGCGCCGCCGGCTGTGCCCGGTCGCGGACATCACGGCGAGGACGGGGTCGGCGCCCTCCTCCTGGGCGGCCCGGTACTTCTGGGCGACCAGCCACCGCCCCTCGATCCCCCGCGGCCAGGCGGGCCGGGCCCGGCGCGCCCCGGCCCCGTCGTCCGCGTCCCGCGCGGCGCACGTGCCCTCCGCGACGCCCTCCGCGCGGCCCTCGGGGTCACCCCCGGGGTCGTCGTCGGGGTCGTCATCGGCGGGCTCCTCGTCCGCGTACGACTCCAGTCCGCACGCCCGGAACAGGGGTTCCTCGATCCAGTCGGCGAGCGCCGTCAGGTCCGCGAGCGACAGCGCGGGCCGCGCCTTGACGTCCTCGATCGAGACCAGCCCCGCGGCGACCACGGCGAGCGCGTCGACCCGGGCGCCGTCACCGAAGGCCAGGCTGACCTGGAACCAGGACGTGGCGCCGGTGTGCTCCTGCACCTCCCAGGCGGGCGTCACGGACACCGCGCCGTCCTCCGCACACCGATCGGAAAGATTAAGAAAGGATGCTTCTAGCACACACAAAACGTAACCGCATGATCACACTCGATAGCGAGGACACGCGTTCGCGTCACCCCAGCGGCCCCTGTCGAGGTGTCCGCGCCGGTGGGATGCTGGAGCCACCAGCCCCTCGGGCAAGGGAGTCCCCCCGTGTTGCGTGTCGCCGTCGTCGGCTCCGGGCCGAGCGGGTGCTACACCGCCCAGAACCTCGTCCAGCTCGACCCCACGGTGGTCGTGGACGTCCTGGACCGGCTGCCGTGCCCGTACGGACTGGTGCGGTACGGCGTGGCTCCGGACCACGAGAAGATCAAGTCGCTCCAGGGCAACCTGCGCGCGGTCCTCGAACACGAGCGGGTCCGGTTCCTCGGCGGCGTCCGGATCGGCGACGGCCCCGGCGAGCTGCCGGTACGGCGACTGCGCGAGCTGTACCACGCGGTGGTGTACTGCGTCGGCGCCGCGGGCGACCGGCGCCTCGGCATCCCGGGCGAGGACCTGCCGGGCAGCTGGTCGGCGACCGAGTTCGTGTCGTGGTACAGCGCGCACCCGGACGCGATCGACACCGGCTTCGTGCGCGACGCCCGCTCCGCGGTGGTGATCGGCGTCGGGAACGTCGCGGTGGACGTGGCCCGGATGCTGACGCGGGGCGTGGCCGAGCTGAGCCCGACCGACATGCCGCAGGCGGCGCTGACCGCGCTGGCGGCGAGCCGGATAAGAGAGGTCCACGTGGTCGGCAGGCGCGGCCCGTCCCAGGCCCGCTTCACCACCAAGGAACTGCGTGAGCTGACCGCCCTGCCGGACACCGAGGTCCGCGTGGATCCGGCCGAGTTGGCGCTCGACCCGGCCTGCGCCGACCCGGCCGCGCTGCCTCCCGCGCAGCGCCGCAACGTGGAGGTGCTGCGCGCCCTGGGCGAGGACGGCGCGCGGGGTGCGGAGCGCCGCATCTGGCTGCGGTTCTTCCTGCGCCCGGTCGAACTGCTCGCGGACGGCGGGCGGGTGAGCGGCGTGCGCTTCGAGCGGACAGAGCCGGACGGGCACGGCGGGGTGCGGGGCACCGGGCGGTACGAGACGCTCGACGCGCAGCTGGTGCTGCGGTCGGTGGGCTACCGGGGGCTGCCGCTGGCCGGGCTCCCGTTCGACGCGGGGACCGGCACGGTGCCGCACGCGGCCGGCCGTGTCCTGCACGGTCCGGGTGGCGGACGGGCCGGCGGGCCGGGCGACTACGTGGCCGGCTGGATCAAGCGCGGCCCGACCGGCGTCATCGGCACCAACCGGCCCGACGCCAAGGAGACGGTGACCTCGCTCCTGGCGGACGCGCCCGCGCTGCTCGACAGGGCGGTGCCGGACGATCCGGTCACCGCGCTGCGCTCGCTGGGCGTCGAACCGGTCGAGTGGCCGGGCTGGCAGGCGATCGAGCGGGCGGAGGCGGCGCTCGGTGCCCGACTGGGCCGCGGTGTGGTCAAACTGGCCGACTGGGAAGCCCTGTTGACGGCGGCGCGGTCGGGGGCGTAGCGAGCAGGCCGCCGCCGGTCGGGCAGGACACGTGTCGGCAACACCACGGCAATCAACAAACTGTGCAAGCCGCTTACGGTCTCGTCCTGACCGGATGTCGTCCCCGCCGCCTGGAGTCCTCGTGTCCGCCACCGCCGCCCCCGCCCCCGTCCATCCCGTCGACGAGGTGCCGCCCGTAGGACAGTTGGCCGCCTTCGGCCTGCAGCACGTGCTCGCGATGTACGCGGGCGCCGTCGCCGTCCCGCTGATCGTGGGCGGCGCGATGAAGCTGTCACCCGCCGACCTGGCCTATCTGATCACCGCCGACCTGCTGGTGTGCGGGGTCGCGACGCTCATCCAGTGCGTCGGCTTCTGGCGGTTCGGCGTCCGGCTGCCGATCATGCAGGGCTGCACGTTCGCCGCGGTGTCGCCGATGGTCCTCATCGGCACGACGGGCGGCGGACTGCCCGCGATCTACGGCTCGGTGATCGTCGCGGGCCTGGCGATCATGCTGCTCGCCCCGGTCTTCGGGAAACTGCTGCGGTTCTTCCCGCCGGTGGTCACCGGCACGGTGATCCTGATCATCGGGATCTCGCTGCTGCCGGTCGCGGGCAACTGGGCGGCGGGCGGCGCCGGTTCCGAGGACTTCGGCGAGCCGCGGAACCTGGCGCTGGCGGCCTTCGTGCTCGCGGTGGTGGTCGCCGTGCAGCGCTTCGCTCCCGCCTACCTCGCCCGGATCGCGGTCCTGACCGGCATCGTGGTCGGCGTGGCGGTGGCGGTGCCCTTCGGGTTCACGGACTTCGGCGGGGTCGGCGACGCGGACTGGGTGGGCGTCAGCACCCCGTTCCACTTCGGGACGCCCACGTTCAGGGCGTCCGCGATCGTCGCCATGCTGGTGGTGGCCCTGGTCACCATGACGGAGACGACCGGTGACCTGATCGCGGTCGGCGAGATGACCGGCCGGAGGGCCGAGCCGCGTTCCCTGTCCGACGGCCTGCGCGCCGACGGCCTCTCGACCGTCCTGGGCGGCGTCTTCAACACCTTCCCGTACACGGCGTACGCGCAGAACGTGGGCCTGGTCGGCATGACCCGGGTGCGCAGCCGCTGGGTGGTCGCGGCGGCCGGCGTCATCCTGGTGCTGCTCGGCCTGCTGCCCAAGCTTGGCGCGGTGGTCGCGGCCGTACCGGCGCCGGTGCTGGGCGGTGCGGGCCTGGTGATGTTCGGGACGGTCGCGGCGAGCGGCCTGCGCACCCTCGCGACCGTCGACTTCGAGGGCAACCACAACCTGACGGTGGTGGCCGTCTCGGTGGCCGCCGGGATACTGCCGGTGGGCGTGCCCACGGTCTACGAGAAGTTCCCCGACTGGTTCCAGACGGTCATGAACAGCGGCATCAGCGCGGGCTGCCTGACGGCGATCGTCCTCAACCTCCTCTTCAACCACCTGCCGGCCAGGACCCCTTCGTCCCCGGAACTCCCCCCGTCCGCTCCCGACACCGTCTGACCGGCCTGCCGTCCGGGCACGGGGCCGCCCGTCCGTCACGCCACGGCGCCGGCGGCGCCGTCCCGGGCGGGCACCTGCGGCTGGTCCGGCCAGGCGACCGCATAGCGGGGGTCGCCGCCGCGGCTCAGCCGTACGAACCTCAGGAGTTCGCGGACGATGCCCGCGTTGCCCATCGCCCAGCCCGTGGACGGTTCGAGGTCGCCCGGGACGGCCCGGTGGTCGACGTTGGACCAGCGCGCGCCGTCCCCGTCCCGGGTCGCGCGGGCGGCGAGGTCCGCGACGAGGATCCGGGCGAAGTCGTCGGTGTCCCGCCGCTCCGCGATCCGGTCGCAGGCCGTCGCGAGGACGCCCGCGGTCCCGCAGCAGCGGCCGTTGTTGTCCCAGAAACCGGGGCGCAGCCGCTCGGGCAGGCCCGAGTGCGTGACCGTGTGCCAGCAGCGGTCGGCGAGGGCGGTCCAGGCGGGGTCGCCCGTGACGTCCCGCAGCAGCCGGAAGGCCTGGCCGTCACCTGCCGGGCCGTGGCACCAGCCGTAGCTCACGGGATCGACCACGTCGGGACGGAAATGGGGAGTGGAGTGGGGCACCAGGAAGCCCGGCGGTCCCGCCTGGTCACGGGCCACGACGTCGGCGGCACCGGCCAGGGCCAGTTCGACCAGGTCGCCACGGCCGGTGGCGCCACCGATCCGGGCCAGCGCCAGGACGATGCCGAGCGTGCCGTGCGAGACATGGTGCAGATGGGAGGCGACACCGGGGCGATGGGTCCACTGGACGCCCGCCGGAGTCGGCTCCGCCGTCCGCAGGTAGGGCTCCACGGCGAGGACGCCCAGGTCGGGATCGCCGGCCGCGAGCGCTCCGAGTCCGATGCCCGCGTTCCCGCCCATCAGCTCGAACAGGGCGCCCCAGCGGGTGCCGTCGAAACGTGACCGTACGGCCGTCAGCGCGCGGTCGGCCGCGGCGCCGGCCGTCCTGTCGCCGAGTTCCTCCTCAAGTGCCCGCAGGACGAGGGCCATTCCGGTGCGGCCGAAGTACAGGGAGTCGTCGTCGGCGCCGTCGACCGCGTCCGCGATGCCCCGGCCCGTACGCAGCGCCGTGTCCGCGTAGGTGTCGTCGCCGAAGTGGCGCCAGGCCTCCAGGAACACCAGGACCTGCCCGGCCGCACCCCGGTAGAACGCGTGGTCGACGTCGCTGTCGGAGCGGAGGTCCGGCCAGGCGAGCTTCCCTCCGGAGGTCTCCCGTGCCGAGCCGGCCAGCCAGCGCAGGCCGTCCAGCGCGAGAGCCTCGGCTTCGTCGACGTCCTTCAACGTGGTCCGTGCCCCTGTCATGGGCTCACCTTCGCATGATCATTCCGCCGGATCCCCCAGTTCCGCCCGATAGGACGCGTACGCCGTGCGCAGGTCGTCGCCCGGCCAGTCGGCGGGGAGGAGTTGCGGGGGCAGGACGGGGTCGGTCAGCAGGTGGCGTACGGCCGCCGCGAAGAGGGTGAGGCGGTCGGGGGGGCGGCGGGCCCCGGCCTCGTGGGCCAGCAGGGCGCGGGCGGTGTCGGCCCAGGCTGTCAACGGCCAGAGGCGGGCGGCCAGTTCGGGGGCGGGTCGGGACGGGCGGGCCGTGCAGGGTTCGGTGAGGTCCAGCACGTCGCCGGGCAGCGCTCTGGCCAGGTTCGCCGGGCGCAGCCAGACGCCCTCGCGGAGTTCGGCCAGGCGGAGTCGGGTCAGGCGGGTGCGCAGCTCCGCGCGTTCGGCGGGACCGCGGCCGGTGGCCGTGACGACCAGCATCTCCCAGTCGCCGTGCCAGGCGCGGGTGCGGGGCCGTACCGCCTCGTCCTGGCGGCGCTGGCGGGCGAGCAGCCGGTCGCTGAGGCCGTAGACGGCGTCGTCGGTGCGGCGCAGGTCGCCCGCCGCCGTCATCCGGCTCAGCGCGGCCCGCAGCGCGGAGCCGCCGACCCCGAACGGTTCCACGAGCCGGAGCAGGTCCTTCACCGGCAGCCGCGGCGGATGCGTGCCCAGCAGCAGGCTCAGCACGACCGACCGGGCGGACAGCGGCCGCAGGTCGACACCGGCGGGCCCGGCGGACACGTTCATGCGCATGGTCACGTACTGTACGTGCGGCCTCATATTGCAGCATTGCTACAGTCGTAGTGAGAGTGCAACATGGAGCCATGGACCCGACCGCCGCGCTTCCGCAGCCGCAGTACGCCACCCACGACGTCACCAACCAGCCGCCGCCGCTGGCCCCGTACGACGCCTCCGACGACGCGGCCCTCCTCGAAGGGCTGCGCCGGGAGGGCGCCGAGTGGGCCGAGCAGGGGATCCGGCGGCTCGGCGCGCGGGCCGGGAGCGCGGAGGCGCAGGAGTGGGGCGAGCTGGCCAACCGGCACGAGCCGGAGCTGCGCAGCCACGACCGGTACGGCAACCGGATCGACGAGGTCGACTTCCACCCCAGCTGGCACCACCTGATGCGGACGGCGGTCGCCGAGGGCCTGGCCGGGGCGGCGTGGGCCGACGACCGGCCCGGCGCCCACGTCGCGCGGACCGCCGGCGGGCTGGTGTGGGGGCACACCGAATCCGGCCACGGCTGCCCCACCTCGATGACCTACGCGGCCGTCCCCGCGCTGCGCGCCACCCCGGACCTGGCCAAGGTCTACGAACCGCTGCTGACCAGCCGGGAGTACGACCCTCAGCTTCGGGTGCCGACCGAGAAGCCCGGCCTGCTCGCCGGGATGGGCATGACGGAGAAGCAGGGCGGCTCGGACGTCCGCACCAACACCACGGCCGCCACGCCGACTTCGGAGCCGGGCGTCTACACCCTGCGCGGGCACAAGTGGTTCACCTCGGCGCCGATGTGCGACGTCTTCCTGGTGCTGGCCCAGGCGCCGGGCGGACTGTCCTGCTTCCTCGTGCCGCGGGTGCTGCCCGACGGCAGCCGCAACGCGTTCCGCATCCAGCGGCTCAAGGACAAGCTCGGCAACCGGTCGAACGCGTCCTCGGAGCCGGAGTTCGACGGCACCGTGGCCTGGCTGGTCGGGGACGAGGGCCGGGGTGTGAAGACCATCATCGAGATGGTCAACTGCACCCGGCTGGACTGCGTGATGAACTCGGCGACCCTGATGCGCAAGACGCTCGTGGAGGCGGGTCACCATGTGGGCCACCGCAGCGCGTTCGGCGCCCGCCTCCTCGACCAGCCGCTGATGCGCAACGTGCTGGCCGACCTGGCACTGGAGTCGGAGGCCGCGACCACGCTCACGCTGCGGCTGGCGGGCGCCGCGGACCGCGCGGTGCGCGGGGACGAACAGGAGCGGGCCTTCCGGCGGATCGCGACCGCCGTCGGCAAGTACTGGGTCACCAAGCGCGGCCCGGCCTTCACCGCGGAGGCCCTGGAGTGCCTGGGCGGCAACGGCTACGTCGAGGACTCCGGCATGCCCCGCCACTACCGCGAGGCACCCCTGCTGTCGATCTGGGAGGGCTCGGGCAACGTCAACGCGCTCGACGTGCTCCGCGCCCTGGCCCGCGAACCCGGCGCCGCCGACGCCCTGTTCGGCGAACTCGCCCACACGCGCGGGGCGGACGCCCGGCTCGACGCCGCCGTGACCCGGCTGAAGTCCGGCCTGGCCGAAACCGACCAGGCGGGCGCCCGCCGGCTGGTCGAGAAGATGGCGCTCGCGCTCCAGGCCTCCCTGCTCGTCCGGTACGCCCCGGCCGCCGTCGCCGACGCCTTCTGCGCGACCCGGCTCGGCGGCGACTGGGGGTACGCGTTCGGCACGCTGCCGGCCGGGACCGGGCTCGACGCGATCCTGGAACGGGCCCTGTCCGGCGGGAACTGAGCCCGCGCGGGGCCCGGTTGGCCGGTGAGCGTCGACGGATCGCACACAGTCGTCGCCCGATTCCGCATTGTTGTCAGTGCCGTGGTGCACACTCCTGAACAGGTGGTAACCGCCCGGGGAGGACGACGTGTTCACGGGGATCGACGAGGTCGACTGGGCCGCGCTGCGGCACGCGTACGGCAGCGCGGAGGACGTGCCCGGCCTGCTGCGCGCCCTGGCCTCGCCGGACGCGACCGAACGCGAGGCCGCGCTCGACGGGATGTACGGCTCGGTGCACCACCAGGGCAATGTGTACGACTCGACGCTGGCCTGCGTCCCGTTCCTCTTCGCGCTCGCCGCGCGCGCGGAGGTGCCGGACCGGGGCGCCATCGTCGAACTGCTGGTCAGCATCGGGGCGGAGAGCGCGGGGCCGCCGGCCCGCACCGCGGTGCGCGCGCACGCCGAGGCGTTCGTGCCGCTGGCCGACGACCCGTGCCCCGGGGTGCGGCGGGCGGCCACGACGGCCGTGGTCGGATTCCTGGACGACCCCGCGCGGGTGCTGGAACTGCTGCGCCGGCGGAGCGCGGTGGAGCGCGACGAAAAGGTGCTGCGGACCCTGACCGAGGCCCTCGGCCTGTTCGTGCGGCGCCATCCCGCCGACGCCGGCGGGGCGGTGGAGCTGCTGGCCGCGCAGAGCGAGCCGCCGCACTCCCCGGGGACGCGGCTCGCCGCGCTCGGCCAGCTCGCCCTGGGCGCGCCCCTGCGGCTGCCCGCCGATCTGGTGCCGACGGCCGTCCGGCTGCTCCGGGAGCGGTCCCTGCGGCGCGCCTCCGGTCCGGACCGGGCGGCGCCGGACACCCTGGTCGGCCGGATACGGCGGCTGCGGCCGTCGGACGAGGAGGGCGCGTACCTGCTGCGCACCCTCCACCGGGCGCTGGACGACCGGGTGGCCGACCGGATCACCCTGCTGGTGGGCCAGTTGGACAGTCCGGACGCGATGGACCGGTGCAACGCGGTACGGATGTCGGCCGGGCTGTTCCGGGAGTGGCGGGCCGACTTCGGCGCGGCCGTGTCACTGATCGGCGGCCAACTGGACTGCGAGGAGGACCAGTTGCGCGAGGCGGCGGTGTCCGTGCTCGCGGAGCTGTTCGGCCTGGCCGCGCCCGCCGCCGACGACCTGCACGCGCTGGTGGTCGCGCGGCCCGACCTGTGGGTGCACAGCTGGGTACGGGGCAGACCCTCGCTCGGCCGGCCGCTCAAGGCGCTGGCCAGGAGCGGTGATCCCCGTGCGGTCCCGGTCCTGGCGCAGTTGCTGGCGGCCCCGGCGGCACCGGCAGGTCTCGGCTTCGAGGTCGCCCACCTGGGACCGGCCGCGACTCCGCTCGCGCCCGCGCTGCGGCGCCGGCTGGGCCGGATCCCGCTGGACTCGCCCGAGGCCGCCGAACTCGCCGCTCCCCTGCTGGCGGCGCTCACCGCCCTCAAAGACCCGGCGGCGGTCCCGGAAGTGCTGCGCCTGCTGCGCGGCGCCCCGGACGGCCTCGGAGCGCGGGAGGCGCTCGTCGGACAGGCGGTGCGCACGCTCGACGCCCTGGGTACGGCGGCCCGGGCGGCGACACCCGTGCTGCGCGCGCTCCTCGACACCCGGCACGCGGCGCCCGCCGCGGGCGCCCTGTGGTCGGCGGAGGGCGACGCGGACGCCGCACTTCCCGTGCTGTTACGGGAGTTGACACGCGGCCGCGGCGGGCGGACCGCGGCCGAACAGCTGGGGCGGCTCGGGACCGCCGCCCGGGAGGCCCTGCCCGCGCTGCGCGGCCTGGCCGGATCGGGCCGCGTGTGGGAACGGACCGCGGCGGCCCAGGCGTGGTGGCGGATCGACGGTGATCCGGAACCGGTGCTGCCGGTGCTGCGGTCCGCCTGGGCGGAGAATCCGTACGCCCGCGGTGCGATCGCCGGATGCCTGGCGGAGATGGGCCCGGCGGGCGCACCGCTGCGCGACCTGCTCACCGCCGAACTCGCCACCGCCCGACGGCACACGGCCCGGCCGGGCGGCCACGGCAGCCACGACATCGCCCGCGACGAACGCCTCCTCGCCGACTGCCGTACGGCACTGGCCAGTCGGTGACCGCAGCGTCGCGGGCACACCCCCACTCAGCCGAACCGCCCGACGCCCGAGGGCACACCATCCGGTCGGACGGCCGCGGCAACGGCCACACCGCTCGCGACCAGCACTCCCCCGCCGACTGCCGTACGGCGCCGGGCAGTCGGTGAGGTTCAGGTCGAGGGCAGGGCCGGCCGGGTCAGCCGATCGTCCGGCCCCATTGCGGCCCGAGCCGTGACCACTCCGCGTCCCAGCGGTCCATCCGCCGCCGTTCCAGGCGGCCGCGCACCACGAGCCCGGCGACGAACGGGACGGCGGCGGCGCTCAGTCCGACGAGGCCGCCGATCAGCACCGACCGCAGACGGGCCTCGGCGGCGGTGGCGGGCCGGGAGACGAGATGCCCCTGGAGGTCCGTCCAGACGGCGACCGGCGTGCCGATCCCGCTGCCCGCCGCGACCCGTGCCTGGCCGGTGTGCGCGGAGCCGTCGGCGACGGTCCAGCCCACCCTGGCCCAGACCCGTTCGCCGCCGGAGGACCCGGACTCGGTCTCCGTCTCGGCTCCGGGCCGTCCCGGTGCCCGGTCCAGGACGTGCGCCACGGCCGGCCGCCATTCGGCGCGCTCGCGGGCCAGACCGCCCTCCGCCGACCGCGCCGCCGCGAGCCCGCCGACCACCCCGGCCGCCAGCGTGAACAGCCAGGCGCCGAGCAGCACCCAGGCCTCCAGCGTGTCGCCGCGCCGCTTCAGCGGATTGCGCCGCCAGCGCCACAACCAGACCTTCGGACCACGGAACGCCTTCAAAGGCATCCTCCTCACGCGCGCACGGACAGGCCGGACCGCCCTCCCATACGGGAGAGGCCGCCCCGTTGCTCACGGCGAACCTCCGAGTCGACGGTCGCACGACCGGGCCCGCTCGCGCAGGCGTCTCCCGGAACGGATCCGGACACCTTCCCCGACGGTCCGGCAGCGCGCGCCCGCGAACCGTCCGAAGGCCACGGTTTCTGTCGTACGGACCGACGGTCCGGTCATCCTCGGTCGTCCCGCGGTCACCGCTTGATCACCGCCCCGTGTACGGCAGTAGGGTGACGCCGTGGCACCACGACCCTTGCATGAAATCGTCGAACCGGGCTGGGCGAAGGCCCTGGAACCCGTGGCCGGACAGATCGCCGCGATGGGCGACTTCCTGCGCGCGGAGATCGCCGCGGGACGCACCTACCTGCCGGCCGGGCCGAACGTCCTGCGGGCCTTCCAGCAGCCGTTCGACGACGTCCGTGTCCTGATCGTCGGTCAGGACCCCTACCCCACCCCGGGGCACGCGGTGGGACTGTCGTTCTCGGTCGCGCCGGAGGTGCGCCCGCTGCCGGGCAGCCTGATCAACATCTTCCGGGAGCTGAACACCGACCTCGGCCTGCCCCAGCCGTCCAACGGCGACCTCACCCCCTGGACCCGGCAGGGCGTCCTGCTGCTCAACAGGGCGCTCACGACCGCGCCGCGCAGCCCCGCCGCGCACCGGGGCAAAGGCTGGGAGGAGGTCACCGAGCAGGCGATCCGGGCGCTGGCGGGGCGCGGCAAGCCGCTGGTGTCCGTTCTGTGGGGCCGTGACGCCCGCAACCTCCGTCCGCTGCTCGGCCAGTTGCCCGCGGTGGAGTCCGCGCATCCCTCGCCCATGTCGGCGGACCGCGGCTTCTTCGGCTCCCGCCCGTTCAGCCGGGCCAACGACCTGCTGATCCAGCAGGGCGGTCAGCCGGTGGACTGGCGTCTGGCCTGAACCGGGCGGCGGCGGGACGCCGGTTCCGGTCCGTCCCGCCGCCGACCTGCGCGGCAACACGTCCGGTCACCGGACCGCCCGCTTCCCGGGGTGCGGAGACGCCGCCTCCGCAGTACGCACAAAAAGGGATTGATCCCACCGGGACGTGAACTGTCCGACAGGTGGCGGGATCACCTCCGAATCATGCGTAACTCATCAGACAAAACCGGACGGATACCGCTCACCTGCACCCTCCCCGAACAGGGGAGCCCAATAAGCCAGTAACATGCGTCGCCATGAGCTCCCCCACTGGGCCCGCGTCCGGCCTGCCAGTACGAATGCCGCGACCTCGCCAGCCCGGGCGGCACCGCCGACCCGAGCCGCTGGTGGCTCCCGAGGACGCGCCCGCGCTCGTCCTCGCGGTGCCGGGTACGCCCAGCACGGCCACGCGCGGCCTCGCCGAGGAGGTCGTGAGCATCGCCCGCTCCGAGCTGCCCGGCCTGGACGCCCGCATCGGTTACCTGGACGGGGACGACGAGTTCCCCACCCTGCAGTCCGTGCTCACCCGTGCCGCCGAGGAGCGCACCGCCCGCTACGAGCAGGCCGTCGCCGCCGGTGTCGAGGGTGTCAAGATGCCCGACGGCCCGGTTGCGGTCGTCGTGCCGCTGCTGGCCGGCCCGGACAGCGCGCTGCTGCGCCAGGTCCGCCAGGCCGTCATGGAGAGCCGGATCGCGGCCGACCTGACCGACGTCCTCGGCCCGCACCCGCTGCTCGCCGAGGCGCTGCACGTGCGTCTGTCGGAGGCCGGTCTGGCCCGCGCCGACCGTGCCCGCCTGTTCACGGTGGCGACGGCCGCCGACGGCATCATCCTCGCCTCCGTGGGCGGCGAGGAGGCCGTGCAGGCCGCCGGGATCACCGGCATGCTGCTGGCCGCGCGCCTGGCCGTGCCGGTGATGGCCGCGGCCCTGGACCAGGAGGGTTCGATCTCCTCCATCGCGGAGCAGCTGCGGGGGGCGGGCTCGCAGCAGCTGGCGCTGGCGCCGTACCTGATCGGTCCCGAGATCGACGCGGAACTGCTGGCCGCGGCCGCCGAGGAGGCCGGATGCGCCACCGCCGAGCCGCTGGGCCCGTACCCGGCGATCGGCAAGCTCGCGCTGGCCAAGTACACGACGGCGCTGGGGATCGCTCCGCAGCAGCCGCAGGGTACGCCGGTGCGCTGACACCAGCGTGTGTGTCCGCGACGGGTCCCTTCCCAGGAAGGGGCCCGTCGGTCTTTTCAGCGGCTCAGCCGAAGACGACGCAGGACGGCGCCGGGATCTCCACGGAGCCGTCGTAGCGCGGTACGCCCGTCTCCCGGTCGACGGCGAACCAGGTGATGTCCCCGGAGCGTTCGTTGGCCGAGTAGAGGAAGCCCCCGGACTCGGTGAGGGCCCTGGGCCAGTGGCCGCCGCACGGGACGGTGGCCGTCAGGCGGAGCTGGTCCCCGTCGACCGCGAACGTGGACAGGACGTCCTCGCCGCGGGTCGCCGTCCACAGGAAGCGGCCGTCGGGCGACACGGCGATCCCGGACGGGTAGGCGTCGCCCGCCGGGGCGCCGGGCAGTACGGGAGTCTCCGCGAGGGGCTTGAGGGCGCCGGTGGCGGCGTCCCAGCGGCAGACGGTGACGGTCGGGGTGAGTTCGTTGACCACGTAGGCGTACCGGCCGCCGGGGTGGAACGCCAGGTGCCGGGGGCCGGAACCGGGGCGCAGCGCGAACTCGCGGTGGACGGCGAGCGCGCCGTCCTTCAGGGTGCACACGCGCACCGAGTCGGTGCCGAGGTCGACGCTGACCGCCCACCGGCCGCTGGGGTCCGGCTGCACCTGGTGGGCGTGCGGGCCGCGCTGACGGCGCTCGTGCGGGCCCGAGCCGCTGTGCCGGAGCACTCCGGACGCGGCGTTGGCGAGGGTGCCGTCGGGGCGGACCGGGACGGCGCTGACGCTGCCCGAGCCGTAGTTGGCGGTCAGGACGTGGCCGCCGAAGACGCTGAGGTGGGTGGGGCCGTTGGCGTCGACCGGGACGGGGGGTCCGGCGAGCCGCGGCTTGTCGTCGTGGACGTGGTACGCGGCCACCGCGCCGTCGGCGGTCTCGCTGACCGCGTACAGGGTGCGCCCGCCGGGTGCGAGCGCGAGGTACGACGGGTCGGGCACGCCGCCGACGCTCTCCAGCAGGGCCAGGGCGCCACTGTGCGGATGGACCGCCGCCGTGACGACTCCCGGTCCGCCCGCCGCCGTGAACGACCCGATGAAGGCCCTCCGCCGTCTGCCGCCGTCTGTCACCGGTGTCCCCTCTCGATACGAGCCGGTACGAGTCAGTACGAGCCGGTCCGGGGCCGACGGTAGCAGTTTGCGGTCTAGACCAGGGCGTCCGGGGCGGCGCGTGTCAGGCTCCGATCAGGGGTGAGCGGGAGGGGGCGAGCAGCGGCTCGGCGAGGTCGGCGAGCGCGCGCTCCACGCCGTGCAGATGGGCGAGGGCGGGCTCGGTGGGCTGCTCGGCGGGACCGGCGGTGTGCGCGGAGCCCCGGGTCAGCGCCTCCACGGCCGCCTCGACGCGCCAGCAGGCGGCGGCCAGCCGGGCGTCGTGGGAGGCCTCGGGATCGGCGGCGACCGCGACCAGGCCGCGGATCTCCCGGGCGCAGTCGTCGAGCAGGGCCAGGACCCGGCGGGCACGGCGCCTGCGTCCCGGCATCGGGCTGAGCGGGTGGACGAGCGGGGCGACCGAGAGCCGTACCCGGCCGAGCAGCTGCTCCAGTTCGGCCACCCGGGGTGCCGGATCGGCGGTGGCGGACCCGGCGAGCCTGGCGGCGGCCTCGGCCGTGCAGGCGTGCACGCAGCGCAGGGCGCGCTGGATCCAGGCGTCGGTGGTGAGGTGGGTGGTGACCGGCAGGACGAACAGCACGGCGAGTCCGGCGCCGAGGGCGCCCACCGCGGTCTCCGTCAGCCGGAGCGCCAGCAGGGACGGGGTGAGGACGCCGAGGAGGCCGTAGAGCAGTTCGGCGAGCAGGGTCACCGAGAGCATCATCCAGGTGTAGGAGACGGCGGCCGAGTAGAAGATGCCGAAGACGGCGACCGCGGTCAGCACGGCGGTGGGTACGGGAGCGCCGTGCACGGGGACGGCGACCAGCAGGCCGAGCCCGATGCCGAGGACGGTCCCGAGGACCCGGCGGAATCCCCGGACCAGGGTCTCGCCGCGCGAGGCGGTGTTGACGAAGATCCACCAGGTGGCGCCGACCGCCCAGTACCAGCGCTGTCCCGACACGGCCTGGCCGACGACGAGCGCGAATCCCGCGCCCGCGGTCGCCTGGACCGCCTGCCGGGTGGTGACCCGGGCCAGGCCGCGGCCGGCGTGCGGGGCCGGTACGGCCGCCGGGGGCAGGTGGCGTTCGTAGCACCACAGGCCGAAGCGGACGACGGCCGCGGCGAGCACGGAGAGCAGCACGGCGGCGTACAGCCGCGGCAGCTGTCCGGGCGTGGCGTGCAGGAACTGGGCCACAAAGTAGGTCATGAAGGCGAACACGCCGAGGCTGTGGCCGCGCGGCCCCCAGCGGCGCGCGTACACGCCCGCACCGACGACGGCGAGGAAGACCAGGTCCCGTGCGACGGGCACGCCGTGCAGTTCCGCCGCGGCGGCCAGCACGGGGAGGCCCACCACGGGCAGCAGCGCGGTGGTGACGGCCTGCCCGCGCACGGTGGCGTCGGTGACCGTGAACAGGGCGAGCAGCGCGGCGAGGCCACCGGTGACGGCGCCCGCGAGGGACTGCCCGGCCGCCCCGCAGAGCACGACGGCGAGGCCGATGCCCAGCACGGCCCGCCCGGCGGATCGCAGCCGCATCCGGCCCGGGTCCGGAGCCGTGAACGCCCTCTTCAGCACTGCTTTCCCTCCCGTGGACGGCACAGAAATGGCGCCGCGGGATCCCGCAGCGCCATCGACACCCCCCATGAGAGCACCGCCGGGGCGACTGGCTCAAGTGTTCCCGGATTCACTGGGCCATTGGTTCACCGTCCTCTCAGTCTGTTGGTCACCGAGGGCGCCGATGGCGCAGCTCGACCGGAATTCCCACTGAGCCATTGGTACAGTCACCCACCATGGCCGTGGACGAGCTCGACACCCGCATCCTGCACCTGCTGCTGGAGCAGCCGCGCACCAGCGTGCGCGAGTACGCCCGGATCCTCGGCGTCGCCCGGGGCACCCTCCAGGCCCGCCTGGACCGGCTGGAGCGGGACGGCGTGATCACCGGCGGCGGTCCGTCGCTCTCCCCCTCCGCGCTGGGCCATCCGGTGCTGGCCTTCGTGCACATCGAGGTCACCCAGGGCCATCTCGACGACGTCGGGGACGCGCTGGCCGCCGTCCCGGAGATCGTGGAGGCGTTCTCGATCACGGGCGGCGGGGACCTGCTGACCCGGGTGGTGGCGCGGGACAACGCGCACCTGGAGGACGTGATCCAGAAGCTCATCAGTCTGCCGGGCGTGGTCCGCACCCGTACGGAGGTGGCCCTGCGCGAACGCGTCCCCCACCGGCTGCTGCCCCTGGTCGAGTCCATCGGCCGGGCCGCCCGCGGGTGACGCCGTCGCGGCCGCCCCCGAGCCGCCACAGCCACCGGTGGGCGGTCAGAGCCGCCTGTGAGCCGTCACGTCGACCCCGAAAGCCGCCGCAGAGCCACCCGTGAGCCGTCACACCACCCGTACGGACCACCGCCGCCAGCCGTTCGCTCCGCCGGTCGTGCGACCCGCGCGACGGCTGCCTAGCGTGGCGGCATGACCACGACCTGGGCGAAGCCGCAGCGACCGGCCACCGACGACCGGCGGTGGCGGGCGCTCGGGGTGTGTCTGGCGGCCGGCTTCATCTCGCTGCTCGACACCTCCATCGTCAACGTGGCGCTGCCCTCGATCGAGCACGGGCTCGGCGCGACGGAGGCCGCCCAGTCCTGGGTGGTCTCGGGCTACGCCCTGACCTTCGGGCTGGCGCTCGTCCCGGCCGGCCGGCTCGGTGACATACGCGGGCGGCGCCAGGCCTTCCTCCTCGGGCTGGCCGTCTTCACGGTGGCGTCGGCGGCCTGCGGGCTCGCCGCGAGCCCCGACTGGCTGGTGGCGTTCCGGCTGATCCAGGGCGCGGCCGCGGGCCTGGTGGCCCCGCAGACCTCGGGACTGATCCAGCAGATGTTCCAGGGCTCGGAGCGGGCCAAGGCCTTCGGACTGCTCGGCAGTGTCATCGGCGTCTCGACGGCCGTGGGCCCGCTGGCGGGCGGCCTGATCATCGACGCGGCCGGTACCGGCGACGGCTGGCGGTGGGTGTTCTTCGTCAATCTGCCCATCGGCGTGGCCGCGTTCGCCGCCGGCCTGCGGCTGCTGCCCCGCTTCCCCGGCTCGCCCGGCCGGCGCGAGGAGTTCGACCCCGTCGGGGTGGTGCTCCTCGGTGCCGGCGTGCTGGCGCTGATGCTGCCGCTGGTGCAGGAGCAGCAGTGGAACGGGCGGCTGAAGTGGTCGCTGCTGCCGGTGGGTGCGCTGCTGCTGGGCCTCTTCTGGGTCTGGGAACGCCGGATGGGACGGCTCGGACGGGCTCCCCTGGTCGATCTGGAACTGTTCTCGCTGCGGTCCTTCACCCGCGGCGCGCTGATCAGCCTGAGCTACTTCGCGGGCTTCACGACGGTCTTCTTCGTCCTCGCCCTGTTCCTGCAGAACACGGCCGGATACAGCGCGCTGGCCTCGGGCCTCTCGGTGATGCCGTTCGCCGTCTCCTCGGCGGTCGGGGCCGCCCTGGGCGGACGGCTGGTGGTCCGCCACGGGCGCAAGATCGTCGTCATCGGCCTCAGCGGGGTGGCGGTGGGGCTGCTCGGGATCGCCGCGGTGGCGTGGCTGGTGCCGCTGGAGGACCTGGGGTGGGCGGCGGCGGTGCCGATGATCATCGGCGGGATCGGCTCCGGTGTCACGGTCTCCCCCAACACGACGCTCACGCTCACCCTCGTCCCGGTGAAGCGGGCCGGTGCGGCCGGCGGCGTGCTGCAGACCGGCCAGCGCGTCGGCTCGGCGGCCGGGATCGCGGTGGTGGGCGCGGTGTACTTCGCCCACCTGGCGAACGGCGGCCCGGCCGTCGAGGCGCTCCAGCTGGGCCTGCTCACGTCCGTCGGTTTCATCCTGGTGGCGCTGTGCCTGGCAGTCGCCGACCTGCGCGAACGCTCGCACGCACCGCACGACGACTGAGCCGCTCGGGCCGGTGCTCGTCAACGTGGCCCAGGAGCGTCCGGCCTCGCGTGCGGCGGGAGCGGTGGCGGGTCAGGACCTGCGGCGGGGCTTTCCGCGTTTTGCGGGCTTGGCGGACTGGGTGCGCCTGGCGCCGCCGGCTCCGGCCCGGCCCTGGGAGCCACGGCCCGCCGCGGTCGCCTTCTGCGGCCGTTTCGACTGCGTCCGCGCGGCCGGGGATCCCTGCGGCTCCTGGTCGGACTGGCGGCCACGCGTGCTGTTGACCGTGCGGCCGCGGACGATGCCGATGAAGTCCTCGACCAGGTCGGTGGTGGCCTCCTCCGGCCAGGACAGCGCGACCGTCGACTGCGGTGCGTCGGTGAGCGGCCGGTAGGTGAGGTCCCGGCGGTGGTACAGCCGGGCCAGCGACTGCGGGACGGCCAGCAGGCCGACGCCCGCGGCGACCAGTTCGACGGCGTCCTCGGTGGTCGCCGGACGCTCGAAGGCGGGCTCGCCGGGCGGCGCGTCCCAGTCGAGGACGTCGTCCAGGGGGTGGAAGAGGACCTCGTCGGCGAGGTCGGCGACGGTGACCTCCTCCGCCGCCGTGATCACGTGGTCCTTGGGGACGACGATCACCGTGGCCTCGGTGTAGAGGGGGATCGCGCTGAAGAACGCGCGGTCCACCGGAAGCCGTACGAAACCGGCGTCCGCGTCGCCCGCGCGCAGCGTTCCGGCCGCCTCGGCGGCCGTGACCTGGTGGAGGGCGAGGGGGACGCCGGGCAGCCGCTCGTGCCAGATCCGTACCCACTTGGCGGGCGTCACGCCGGGGACGTACGCGAGCCGGAACGACGGTGTTTCCTCCGAGCCTGTCACCCGGCCAGGTTAACCGCCCGCGGGCGCCGGCCCCGCATCGGCCGTGGTCGGCGGATCCGCACCCGGCCGATACCCTTGACCTCATGAGTTCGCACCAGACCGCCCAGACGATGAAGCCCGCGACCGCGGCGAAGAAGCTGGGTGTGTACCTGCCCGCCACGCCCGCCGCCTTCCAGGAGGGTGTCGTCTCGCGCGCCGAGCTGACCGCGCTGCAGGCCGACCCGCCCGAGTGGCTGCGCGAGCTGCGGGCCACGGGGCCGCACCCGCGCCCGGTGGTCGCGGAGCGGCTCGGCGTGTCGATCGCGGGGCTGGCGCGCGGCGGGGTGACCGAACCGCTCACCACCGAGCAGATCGAGGAGCTCAGGCGCGAGCGGCCCGAGTGGCTGGAGAAGGAGCGCGCCACCCAGGCGGAGGTCCGCAAGGAGGGCGCGCGCCTGAAGAACCTGAAGCGGGAGAAGGAGGCGGGGCAGGGCTGACACCCCGCCCGCGAGACGTTCGTACGGCCCCGGTCCAGGCGCATCCGCCCGTGGACCGGGGCCGTTCGCATGCCCCGCCGTCCGTCTCCGCACCGGCCGCTCACCTGCGCACATGCGTGCTTGTCCACCGCCGTCGAGGTCGCGGAAGGGCGTTGTCAGTGGTCTCGCCTACAGTCGCCAGCACTTGATCACTGCGGTGCGGGGAGGCACGCATGGGGTGGGTGACGGCCGGGGACTACGAAGTGGCCCTGGACGACGGGAAAGTGGTCTGCCGCAACGCGGCGGGACGGCGGCTGAAGTCCGTGCCGGCGAAGCTCGCGGACGATCCGGCGGTCATGGGACTGCGGCAGCTGACCGAGTGGCTGGAGCGGCACGAACGGCAGTGCCTGGCCGACGTGGAGCGGTGGTTGACCCGTTCCCTGCCGGTGCCGCTGCAGGTCCTCACCCGTGTCTGGCCGGACCCGGCCTGGCAGGCGGCGCTACGCGACCTGGTGGTCACCGGTGCCGACGGCGAGGTCGCCGGTTTCCTGCGGGACGCCGACCCCGAGCGCGGGCTCGGCCTGGTGGATCTCGACGGCGACACCGTGCGCATCGCTCCCGGCCTGGTCCGGCTGCCGCACCCGGTGCTCCTCGAAGACCTCTCGGAGCTGCGGGAGTTCGCCGTCGAGCTGGGCGTCGAGCAGAAGGCCTCGCAGCTCTTCCGCGAGGTCTGGCACCGCCCGGCCGGCCTGGACGCGGACGCCGCCCAGGTCGAGGAGTACGCGGGCGGGACGTTCAAGGAGCTGCGCTTCCTGCACGGCAGGGCCACGCAGCTGGGATACCGGGTGCGCGGCGGCCACGCGGTGTGCTCCGTGCTGGAGGAGGGCCGCGGCATCGAGGCCCGGGTCTGGGTCGGCGACTTCGACGGCTACAGCGAGACCGAGACCGGCCCGCTCGTGTGGACCGATCCGGCGGGCCGGGCGCTGAAGCTGGGTCAGGTCGGCCCGGTCGCCTGGTCGGAGGGCATGCGGATGGCGGCGGCGCTGTACGCCGGGCGGGACATCGAGGACGAGGAGCGGGCGGCATGACCACGTACGACGACACCACGACGGCCGCGCTGCTGGACGCCGGAGCGATCCTGCCGTCGGGCACGACCCGGCGCGAGGACGCCGACGTCCTGACCGCCCGCGCCTACACCCATCCCGCCCTGGACGACCGCCCGGTGGTCCGGCTGGTGCCGGGCACCCTCGGCGAGGCCGAGGACCTGGCCCTGGAGTTCCTCGGGCTCGCCCGCGACCCGGAGGCACCCGAGGTCGGCCAGGTACGCCGGGAGACCCTGGGCTTCCCCGCCTGGGCGCTGGTCCACGACCCGGCCAACGGCCACCACGCCCTCGCCCTGGTCAAGGACGTCGAGCGGCTGGCCCGGCAGGCCAAGTCCAGGCCGGGCACCGCGAAGGAGGGCTTCGAGGCGCTCGGCGAGCGGCTGGGCCGGGCCGTCCCGCACTTCCTGCCGACCTTCTACGAGCAGGCCGCGCGGGTCTTCCTGCAGTACGAGAACGCCACCTACGCGGCGGCCTTCTTCGGCAAGGCCCGCGAGGCGGAGCGGGTGCACGCGCTGGCCGTGGACGAGGAGCGGCAGCGTGCGGTGTTCCTGGAGTTCGCCTTCGCCGGAGCACTCACGGTCAAGGCCCTCAAGGAGTACGTGAGGGACCTCGCCCGGCGGCTCGAACCGGCCGTCGCCTGGGCGCAGTTCCGGCAGCTGACGGTGGAGCGCTGCGCGGCCGGCATGCCGCCGTACGCCTCGCTTCCGCAGGACGCGCGCGGACTGATCAAGGCGGCGGGTCTTGACCGGGTCACCGAGGAGTGCGCGCTGGTCGCGGACCTGCTCGCGTCCCCGGCCGCCGTGCGGGCACCGGCCTCCTTCTGGAACGCCTACCGCGGTGTGCTGCCGGTCCTCGCCGAGTCCCGGCCCGAGATCCGGGTGCGGCTGCTGGAGATCATGCCGGCCGGGCTGGGCCGCGAGGTGGCGGACGACGAGTTCTGGCTCGCGCTGCTGGCCGAGTGCGGCACGGATCCGCTGCTCACCGACGACGCGGCGGGCGCGGAGGTGGACGCCGCGGACTGGCTGAGCCGCTGGGCCCAGCACCGCAAGCACGGATCGGCGTACTCGCACCGCTCCCCCGCCACGCTGGCGCTGGTCGAGCGGATGGCGCCCCGGCTGCGGGCGTCCGGACGGCCCGTGGACCTGTTCACCGGACGCTGGCAGGCCGGGGCCGACCTGGATCTCCTGGACCTGTGCGTGGCGGAGGGCATCGCGCTGACCGCTCCCGAGGAGGACGCGGACGTCCGGCTGCCGCTGAGCACCTGGCTGCGCGACGAGCGGCCGGGGCAGCGGGACCTGAAGGCGCTGGGCGCCGAATCCCGTTACCGGGACCTGCTGTTCGAGGCCGTCGAAGGGCTCGGGCGGGGGCACGGATCCTCGGACCTCCCCCGGATCGCCGCGCATCCGGTCCTCGGCGACGTGCTGCGCGAGTGGCTGCGGGAGGCGACCACGGAGTTCGCCGCCACGACCGGACTGCCCGGCGCGGGCACGAAGCTGGAGCGGCTGCGTCCCTTCCGAGCGGTCGTGCGGGAGAGCGCGCCCGCCGTCCGGCGGCTCGCCGAGTACGACGTGGTGCCGGTCCTCGGCCGCACCCTCCGCGCCGGGATCCTCGACGAACTGGGCTGGCCCGCGCTGGAGGAGGCGCTGGCCCTGCTCGACTCCGAAGTGCGCAAGGACCGGGACGACGAGCTGTCGGTGACCGAGGCCTGGCCCGCGCTGATCCTGGCCCGCGGTCACAAGGCGGTCGTGGTCGGCCCCGAAGGGCTGCTGCTCACGCACGACCTGCGGCTGCCCGCCGACCTGGACCGCTGGCAGCGGCCCCGGTTCCGGTACGCCGACGGCGAGTTGCTGGTGCTGTGGCGCGACGGCTCGAAGCAGCGCGGCTACTGGTCGAACCGTCCCTCCGAGGTGTTCCCGCTCGGCGGCGAGCAGGTGTCCGGCTGGTGGTCCGGCATGGACGCGGCCAACGCCTCCGTCCCGCTGCCCGCCGGCGGCCGGGCCACGGGCGGCCGGACCCTGCACGCCGGGGACACGGTCCTGCCGCCGAGCCGGCCGGTGCTGGGCGACGGCACCACCTACTGGCGTCAGGGACGGCAGGGACGGCAGTCGGTGTGGCTGGAGTACGACCCGGTGACCGGCGAGCACGGCCGGGCCTCGCTGCCCGCGCTGCTGGCGTCGGCCGTCCGCGAGGACGCCTCGCTGCTGCACGGCTCCTGCGAGGTGCTGCCGTTGCAACCCGGCCTGGAGACCAGCCCGTTCGGCACCGACGGCACGGTTCTGGGCCGCTGGGTGCGCACCGAGGGCGAGGGCGCCGAGGCCCGCACCGTCGCCGGGACACCGGACGGCCGGACGGTGACGCTGCGGGCGGCCCGCAACGGCCGGGTCCCGGGGGTGCCGCTCGGCGCGCTGCGCCTGCCGGGCGGGGCCGAGCCGATCGCCGCACAGACCTACCGGAGCGTCGCCCTGCACGCGGGCGACGGCACCGAGCTCGGGCGGATGTCCTTCGGCGAGTCCGGCGGGACGTACGCGGCCGGCACCCGGCTGGTGCCGCCGGTCGCGTTCTGGCACGCGCTGCGCCCCCGCGACGAACGCGGCTCCGGTGTACTGCGGGCCCTGACCGACGAGGCGGCCGGTGAGCTGCTGCGGGCCGCGGCGACGGCGCTGGAGGAACGCCGGCAGGCGCTGGCCGCGGCCGGACAGGACGAGCGGGCGAGGTCCGCGGTGCCGTCCGCCGAAGAGGTCACCGAGACCGCGGTGGCCCGGTCGCTGCCCGCACTGGCCGACCGGCGGTTGCTGACCGGTGTGGCCTCGCTGGTCCGGGCGGCGCTGCGGGTCGCCGAGTCGGCCGCGTCCCTGGCCGCTCCCCCGCGGGAACGGCCGCGCCGGCCCCGGCAGCGGACGGAGGGGATGTTCGCCGACTACGCGCCGGAGCACGGCGGGGACCGGTCCCTGCACGACGCCGTCGTCGGGATCGTGACGCTGCACAACTCCTGGCAGAACGGCTGGGCCGCGCTGCGCCAGATCCGCTCGGTGAACCAGGTGCTGTCCGGCACGCCCGCCGACGGCAGACCGCTGCCGGGCTCCGAGCGGCTTGCCGTAGGCGACGGCTGGCTCAGCGACGAGCACACCGTCCCCGGCATCGGTGCGATCTGGCCGGCCGTTCTCGGCGTCCTGCGCCCGCTCGCCTACCGCGCCGCCTCACCGGCCCTCACCGACGCGCAGCGGGAGCCGCTGCTGCTGCTGTTCGAGGCGCTGGCCGAGGGACCGCTCCCCGGCCTCGGGACCACGCTGCGCGAGATGGTGCTGAGCGAACCGCACGACAAGCAGCAGCGGGCGGGACAGGTGCTGCGCCGCGGCGGCCGCACGGTCGTGATCCTCGGCTGCCAGAGCGTGGACACCCGGCAGGGCGAGGTCGAGTGGCTGGCCCTGGACCACGATCCGACCGGCGCGTTCGGCGCCGTCGGGCACTTCACGCTGGTCCGGGAGACCCGGCACACCGCCGGCATCCCGGCGGACCGGCTCGCGGCCCTGACCCGGCTGGTCCGGGAGCGGGGCGCCGCACCCTGGCGGCCCGAGGCGCCCGAGGCACTGGTGGCCGCGACGCACGACGGGCTCGGTCCGCTCCAGGCCGCCGTGCTGCTGGCCGGACATCCGCAGGCACCCGAGGCCGCCGGCCTCGCCACCATCGGGCTGAAGCCCCGTCAGCGCGGCTTCGGCGCCGGACTGCTGAACTCCCTCGATCCGCACGAACTGCGGGCGCTGCTCGGCGCGCTGCTGCCGGACGACCCGGCCGCCCTGTGGACGGCCGGCCCCGACACGGCGGCCGCGGCCCGGTTCTGGGCCGAGCGGCTCGGCACCCTGGTGCGCCTGCCGGAGGACCTCAGCACCGATCTCGCCGGCATGGGCGTCGCGCACGCGGAGGCCGTGCTCAACCCCGGGCGGACGCCGTGGCTCGCCCGGACCACGGAGTTCCGGCCCGACGAGGACGGCGACCCGGCCCCCGCCGACCCGTCGGCGATACCCAGTTCCTACATGCTCGCCGGTGCGGTGGGGAGTCTGGCGGCGCTCGCGTACCTGCTGCCGTACGGGCATCCGCTGCGGGCCGGACTGCCGGACGGGCACACCGCGCTGCGCCGCCGCCTGGCCGACCCCGGACTGCTGCTCGACCTGGGCATCGACTGGACGGAGAAGGGCGGCCCGACCTCCGTCCAGCTGCGCAAGGTCTTCGGTCTGCCCGAGTCCGGCGGCGCCGGAAGCGACGGTCTGACCCGCGTCGGTGACGCGCTGGCACTGCGCCCCTGGTACGGGGAGACGGAGCACGTCATGGTCCGGCCCGCCGCGCTCGGCGGAGCGGACGACCCGGTCCTCGGACTCCTTCAGGGCCTGGCAGGCGAGGGCCGTACGGCCGGGCTGCGCGCGGTCCGGACGATCCTCGGCGACGACCTCACCCGCGCCCTCGCGGCCGACGGACCCGCGGGGTACGCCCAGGACCCCACGGTCAGCGTGCCCGCGCTGGTCGCGGAGGCCGCCTCGGCCCACGGTCTGGGCGCGGACGCCGCGGCGCTCTACCTCCAGTTGCTGGCGCTGCCCGACCCGACCGACCGCAACTGCGCGCGCTGGACCGGCTGGAAGCCCGCCCGGGCGAAGAAGGCGCGCGCCGAACTGGCGGCGAGCGCCCTGGTCGTCGAGGCCAAGCGCCCGCGGGCCGGCCGCACCCTGTTCCTGCCCGGCGGCTGGCGCGACCTCAGCGCCCCGGCCCTGCCCGTGGAGACCTGGAAGGAGGCCCTGTACCCGGTCTCCGACGGCGACCGCACCCTGCCGCTGGTCCCGGTGCCCGAGCTGTTCGCCCGCGCCTGGGAACGCGTACGGGCCGGTGACGCACCCGCCTACGAACAGCTGACCACCCGGGCCACCCGCGCGGGCCGCCGCCGATGACCGTGATCCGTACCACCGCGAAGGACGACCGCCGATGACCGCGCCCACCACTGCGACCGCTCCGCTCCGCCAGATCGTGCCGCCCGAGGACCGGTACGCCACCGAACTGGCCTTCCTGGCCGCCTACGACGCCGGGCCGCGGCCGCCCGCCTGGCGGCTCACGCCCCGGGCCGTCGTCACCTTCGTCATGGGCAGCGGCGGGCAGGCGCTGCGGCTGCCCGACGACGCCGAGGCGCCGGCGGGCGTGCCGCGCAGGCTCACGGTGGCGGGCAAGTTCGTCGGCGACCGTGCCCTGGTCGAACGCTGCGTGGTGACGCTCGCCGGTGAGCGGGGTCTGCTGCTGGTCGGCGAGCCCGGTACCGCCAAGTCGATGCTGTCCGAGCTGCTGTCGGCCGCCGTGTGCGGCACCAGCGGCCTGGTCGTGCAGGGCACGGCGGGCACCACCGAGGACCAGCTCAAGTACGGCTGGAACTACGCCCTGCTGCTCGCCCAAGGCCCCAGCCGGCAGGCCCTCGTCCCTTCGCCGGTGCTCACCGCGATGTCCCGGGGCGCCGTCGCGCGCGTGGAGGAGGTGACCCGCTGCCTTCCGGAGGTCCAGGACTCCCTGGTGTCGCTGCTGTCCGAGCGGCGCATCGCGGTGCCCGAACTGGCGGGCACGGACGACGCGCTGGCGCACGCCGCGCCCGGCTTCACCCTCATCGCCACGGCCAACCTGCGGGACCGGGGCGTCTCGGAGATGTCGGCCGCGCTCAAGCGCCGCTTCAACTTCGAGACCGTGGGCCCGATCCCGGACCTGGACGCGGAGACCGCGCTGGTGCGCGGCCAGGCCCGCGCCTCCGTGGAGCGGGCCGGGGCGCCCTTCCAGGTCGACGACGCGGTGCTGGAGGCGCTGGTCACCGCGTTCCGGGATCTGCGGGAGGGCCGGTCCGCGGAAGGCTGGGAGGTGGAGCGCCCGTCCACGGTGATGAGCACGGCGGAGGCCGTGTCGGTGGCGGGCGCGCTGGCCCTGGCCGCGGCCTACTTCCCCGGGGACCGCGACGTCCTCGGCCTGCTCCCGGGACACCTCCTGGGTGTCGTGCGCAAGGACGACCCCGCCGACGCGGCCCGGCTGCGCGGTTACTGGGACGGGCCGGTGCGACGGCGCGCCGAACAGGGCTCGGCGACCTGGCGCACGCTGTGGGACCTGCGTACGGTCCTGGAGGCATGACACCGTGACCGACTCCCCCGAGGCGGCGCTCACGGCCCTCACCGACCCGGCGGCGCCTTACCTGATCGGCGTACGGCACCACGCGCCGTCCCTGGCGGCGGTGGTGCCCGCGCTGCTGGACGCGGCGAAGCCCGACGTCCTGCTCGTCGAGCTGCCGGCCGAACTGCAGGACTGGCTGGCGTGGCTGGCCCACGAGGACACCCGCGCCCCGGTGGCCCTCGCGGCGGCACCGGCCGACGGCAGCGCAGGGCCGGCCTTCTATCCGTTCGCGGACTTCTCCCCGGAGCTGGCCGCGGTGCGGTGGGCGGCGCGCGCCGCGGTACCGGTCATCGCCTGCGATCTGCCGTTGGCGGACCGGGGGTGGCAGGAGGCCGAACGGCCGGCACAGGGGCCGGGCCGGCTGTCGGGCGCCCTGCGGTCCCGGCTCACCGGGCGTCCGGGCGAGGACCTGTGGGACCGGCTGGTCGAGGCCCCCGCGCCCGGTTCGGCGCCGGAGGCGGTGCGCCGTGCCGCGCTGCTGACGGGGTGGGCGCTGCGGGAGGAGTCCGCCGTGTCGGAGGTGGACCTGCGGCGCGAGGAGTGGATGCGGTCCCGGCTGGCGGAGGCCACGAGGAACGGGGAGCGCGCGGCCGTGGTGGTCGGCGCCTTCCACACCCCGGCGCTGGTCCGCTCCGGCGACACGGAACGGCACGCGGCGGCCGCCGACCACCGGCAGGACGCGGCCGGCCCTCGGTCGGACGCGTCCGATCCCCGCACGGAGGCGGCCGGGCCCCGCTCGGGAGCGGTCGGTCCGCAGGCGGAAGCGGCGGGTCCGCACGCGGAAGCAGCCGCTCCCCACCCGAAGGCCGCCGCTTCTCGCCCGCCCGCGCCCGAGTGGACCACCTCGCTGATCCCGTACACCTACGCCCTCCTGGACGAGCGCTCCGGGTATCCGGCCGGCATCCGGGACCCCGAATGGCAGCACCTGGTCCTGGAAGCGGCCGGTGAACCGGCCGCCTTCGAGGACGCGTTGACCGGGTCGGCGGTCCGGATCTGTGCCGCGCTCCGCGAGCTGGGCCACCCCTCGGGCCCCGCCGACGCCCGGGAGATCACCCGCCTCGCGGGCGATCTCGCCCGGCTGCGCGGTCTGCCGGCCGCGGGCCGCGGGGAACTGGTCGAGGCGGTGCAGACCGTGCTGGCGCAGGGCGAGCCCTACGGGCGGGGCCGGGCCGTGGCGCGGGCGATGGAGAGGGTGCTGGTCGGCGACCGCACCGGCGCCCCGGCGCCCGGCGCTCCGCGCAGCGGCCTGGCCCCCGCCGTGGAGGCCGACCTCGCGGCCCTGGGCCTGCCAGGTCCCGCGGACCACGGCGCGGCCCGCGATCTCCGGCTGGACCCCTTCCGCTCGGATCTCGACCGCCGCCGCGAACTCCTGCTGCGCAGGCTGGCGTTGTGCTCGGTGCCGTACGGCGAGCGCCGGCAGGTGACCGGCACCGGCGGCGCCGACGCGCTCACCTCGCGCTGGGAGCTGCGCTGGACCCCGGCCACCGCCGCGATGCTGACGGCCGCCGGGGTGCGCGGGGTCACCCTCGTCCAGGCGGCCGAGGGCCTGCTGCGCGAGCGCGGGCGCCGGGAGCGGGCGGCGGGCGGCGCCACGGCGGCGCAGGTCCTCGACGGCCTGGAGCAGGCGGCCCACTGCGGTCTGCCCGGCCTGGTGGACGAGCGGCTCGACGACACCGCCGCCGTGCTGCCGGACTCCGGCACCCTGCCCGAACTGCTCGCCGCGCTGGCCCTGCTGGACCGGCTGCGGGCCGGTCATGTCGCCGGTCTCGACGCGGACGAGGCCCGTACGGCGCGTGCGGTCGCCGTGGCCGGACTGCTGACCGCCGCCGCAGTGCGCCAGGTCGAGGGGCTCACCGGCTCCGAGGACCCGTCCGACGCGCACGCCCTGCTCGAACTCGCCCATCGGGCCGACCTGCTGGGCGGCATCCGGCTCACCGACGCGCTGGCCCGGCTGGCCGCCGACGGGTCACCGCTGATGCGGGGCGCCGCCGGAGCCGTCCGGGTGCTGCTCGGTCAGGAGGACCCGGAGGTCTTCGGGAACAGGGTCGCCTCCTGGGTGGACGGGGCCGTCGACGCCGCGTCGCGGACCGCGCTCACCGCCCGGCTGACGGGGCTGCTGACGGCCGCCGGGCGGCTGCTGGAGGCGGCGGCACCGGCGTTGGAGCCGCTGGTGGGCCGGGTGACGGAGCTGTCCGACCGGGACTTCCTCGACCGGCTGCCCGCGCTGCGCGGCGGTTTCGACACGCTGACCCCGGCCGACCGCGGCCGGCTGCTGGCCGGTGTGGAGGAGCGCCTCGGCGCCGACCGGGTGGCGGACACCGGCGCGGTCGACCCGGCCGCGCTGGCCACCTGGACCCGTGCGGATCTCGCCGCCCGCGAGGTCCTGGACGAGCTGGGCCTGTTGCCGCCGCCACGGGAACAGCCGGAGGCCGCCACCGTCGCCGAGACCCCGCCACCGCCGGACCACCGGCTGGCGCCGGCCGACCGCTGGCGCCTGCTGCTCGGCCGCCGCACCGACCAGCTTCCCGACCGGGCGCGCGCGCTGGCGACCGCCCTGGACGAGCTGTACGGCAGCGGTCGCGGTGAGGGCAGCCGGACGGACCTCGACGACGGCACCGGTGGCGGGCGGGGGGCGCCGTATCCGGGCGTGCGGGAGTGGTCGCAGGAGCTGGCGGCGCTGTTCGGCCCGGGCATCCGGGAGGAGGTGCTGGCGGCGGCCGCCGCGACCGGCCGTCAGGACGTGCTGGCCGAACTCGACCCCGACAGCGTGCGCCCCTCCGTGGACCTGCTGCGCTCGGTGCTGCGGCACGCGGGCGGGCTTCCGGAGGCCCGGCTGGCCGCGCTGCGCCCCCTGGTCCGGCGCCTGGTCGACGCGTTGACCAGGGAGCTGGCGACCCGGCTGCGTCCCGCGCTGCACGGCACGGTGCTGCCCCGTCCCAGCAGGCGGCCGGGCGGCGGCCTGGACCTGCCCCGTACGCTGCGGGCCAACCTGGCCACCGCCCGGCGGGCCGCCGACGGCACGGTCCGGGTGATACCGGAGCGCCCGGTCTTCCGGACCCGGGCCCGGCGCGCCGCCGACTGGCGTCTGGTCCTGGTCACCGACGTGTCGGGGTCCATGGAGGCGTCGACCGTGTGGGCGGCGCTCACGGCCTCGGTGCTGGCCGGCGTGCCGACCCTGTCCACGCACTTCCTGGCCTTCTCCACCGAGGTCATCGATCTCACCGAGCACGTCGAGGACCCGCTGTCGCTGCTGCTGGAGGTCAGGGTCGGCGGCGGCACCCACATCGCGGCCGGGCTGCGGCACGCGCGGGAACTGGTGACGGTGCCGTCCCGGACCCTGGTCGTCGTGGTCAGCGACTTCGAGGAGGGCTATCCGGTGGGCGGGCTGCTCGCCGAGGTCAGGGCGCTGGTCGGCGCGGGCTGCCAGGTGCTCGGCTGCGCCAGCCTGGACGACTCAGGGCGTCCCCGGTACTCCACCGGGATCGCCGGACAGCTGGTGGCCGCCGGGATGCCGGTCGCCGCCCTCAGCCCTCTCGAACTCGCCCGCTGGGTAGGGGAGAAGATCGCATGAGTCTCGAACTGCCCGCGGTGGCACCGGCGGTCACCGCCGAACTGGTCGCGGCGCTCTCGCCCCGGCTGCGCAAGCGGCTGGACGCGGGTGTCGCCAAGCTGGCGGACCGTCCGGCGGTCCGGGACGGCGACACGGTACGCATCACCGTCGACGACGAGGGCTCGGAGCTCGAACTCCGCGCCCCCGGCGGCGTAGTGGCCACCGTGGCGGACGTCCGCTGCGGCTGCCTGCTGTCCCCGGACTGCCTGCACCGCGCGGCCGCGGCGTCGGCGGCCCCGGTGGCCGACCCGGCCGGCGCCCCGCCACCGCCGCCCGACGCCGCCACGGCCGCACCCACGGCCGACGGCGTCACCGCGGTGCCGGGCACCGATCTCGCGGCGGCGACACCGGGGGCCGGTGCCTCCGAGTCCGGCGCCTCCGGGCCCGGCGAGGCGACGGCCGCCGGCCGGGCCGTCCCGAGGGACGGCGCCGGTGCTGCCGAGGAGTCCGCGACGCCCGCTCAACACGCCGCCGTCGAGGCGGTGTTCGCCGCCGCGGCCGCTGTCCTCGACGCCGGCACGGACGGCTCGGGCGCCGTGCTCCAGGCGGAGTTGCTGCGCGCCGCGCACACCGCGCGCCTGGCGGGGCTGCCCCGCGCGGCCACCGCCGTGGTCTCCTTGGTCACCGCGCTGCGGTCGGCCCGCGCGGCCGACCCGGCCTTCCGGCTCGCCGAGTTGGTGGCGGCGCTGTCGGAGACCCTGTACGTGGCGCACCGCGTTCGCTCCGCGACGGGTCCGGACCTGGCCGGGCTGCGCGGCACCGTACGGCAGCCGTACACCCCGGACGGGTCGCTGCGGCTGTACGGCCTGTTCTCCGAGCCGGTGCTGACCGCGAGCGGCTACGCGGGTGCCGTCACCTGGACCGCCGACGCCGACGGCCGCCTGTACACCGTCTCGGACGTGGCCCCGGGCGGCGCGGGCCGGGCGGTGGGCGCCGCCGACCGCGCCGTACGGATCGGCGACACGGCGCTGACGCACCGCGAGTTGGCGCGCGCGGGCCTCGCCGTGTCCGGGGCGACGGTCTCGCCCACCGGGCGGCTGGGGGCGGGTGCGGGGGTGCGGGCCGTGCGCGCGTCCGGTGCGGACTGGCGGGACGAACCGCTGGACCGGCTGTGGGCGGTGCCGGTGGCCGAGCAGGTCCAACGGGTCCTGAGCGGCGGTCCCGACCTGCTGTTCCTGGAGGTGACCCCGACCGGCGTGGTACGCGGAGCGGCGGGCGACGCCCTGCTGGCCGACTGCGACGGCCTGCCGGTGCGGCTGACGGCGGCACACGACCATCCGGCGCTGCCGCACCGCGACAACCTGCGGTTGCTGGCGGCCGTCCACGGGCGGCGGCTGCGCGTCGTCGCACGTCTGGTGGCGGCCCCGGAGGCCCGGGCCCAGTTGCTCGCGACCGAGCACCCGACGATCGCCGGCAGCCGTGTCGATCTGGGCCTTGACCGGCTCCAGCACGCGGACCTGCCGTCGCCGGCCGCGGCCGCCGTCGTACCCGCGTCGCCGGAGCCGCCGCTGCACCTGCTGCGGCGCCGGGTCGAGCAGTCGTCCTCCGGTGGCCGGCGGGTGCTTGCCTTCCCGGGGAACACGGCCGCCGACGTACACCGGCTGCACCGGCACGGCCTGGCCACGGCCGGCGATATCCTCGACGCGCTGCTCGCGGCCGCGGCGGAACGCTCGCGCGACGCCTTCGGCCGGCTGCTGCCGGCGGATCCGGGCCGGTTCGCGCGGGCCTGGCTGACCGCGGCGCGGTACGCGGACGAGGTCGACCGTGTGCTGTGCGCCGCGGCCTGGGGCGGGTGACCGGGCCGGCGACGGGCGCGGGCCGCCGCTCCCCCGTGCCGGCGGCCCGTACGACCCGTCGCCGAGCCCGGTCACGGTGCCCGGTTGAAGGATGCGACACCGGACGGCCGCGGGGGTATGCGTACAACTGCGTAGGGCGAGGGCGGAGAGGAACACGTGGCACAGGGTCCGGACAGCGCCTGGGAACGCCTCACCGGGCTGGCCGTGGCCGCGTTGAACGAGCGCGAGCCCGAACGGCTGTGGCCGATGCTCGCCGACGCGCTGACCGGCCTGTGCGAAGGCGAGACCCTCGTCTACAAGCTGGACGACTGGAACGAGGGCGAGGGCACGCTCGGCGTGACGGCCAGCGCGGCCGCGGAGTGGGGCCGGCTCGGCCGCCGGGAGCTGGGCGTGCTGCGGTCGGGCTATCCGTTCGCCCCGCACTACGCGGGCGGTCCCGGCCGGGCTCCGGTGACGGCCGGACGGCTGGCGGGCGGGGCCTGGAGGGCGAGCGAGACCGCGCGGGTCCTCGGCCGGGTCCTGGACCTGGACCAGGTGCTGGCGCTTCCGCTGCCCGGGACCGTCGCGCCGATCACCGGTTGCCTGGTCTACCGGTCCGGGGCCGATTTCACCGAGGACCAGCTGCGGACCGCCGAGCGTGCCCAGCCGCTGCTCGCCGCCGTCGAGGGGCAGCGGCACCTGCTGGAGCAGTGGCGCCGGTCCGCCGCGCCGGCGGGCGAGGCGGAGGAGCGGGCCGCGGACGCGGCGCTGACGCCCCGTGAACTCACCGTCCTGCTCCTGCTGACCGACGCCCTGACGGCGGACGCGATCGGCAGGCGGCTCGGCATCTCGGCACGCACGGTGCACAAGCACGTGGAGAACCTCTACCGCAAACTCGGCACCCGCGACCGTCTGTCCACGGTGCTGCGGGCCCAGCGCCTGGGTCTGGTGGCCGCCCCGGACCGGACGAAAACGCGTGGACGGCGTCCGCGGCCGCCCGGCAGAGTGGCCGCCCATGACGAGCAGTGAACGGTGGAGCCGCGCCGAGGCCGAACGCTACGACACGGAGGAGACCGTGATGACCTCGGCGGCCGTGCTCGGGCCGACGGTGGACTTCCTGGCGGAACTGGCCGGGGATGGACAGGCGTTGGAGTTCGCGATCGGGACCGGCCGGGTCGGGGTGCCGCTGCGGGAGCGCGGGGTGCCGGTGGTGGGTGTCGAGTTCTCGGAGCACATGGCGGCCGTGCTGCGCCGCAAGGTGGACGCCGAGACCCTGCCGGTGGTGATCGGGGACATGGCGACGACGACCGTGCCGGGCGCGTTCTCCCTGGTCTATCTCGTCTACAACACGATCTCGAACCTGCTCACGCAGGACGAGCAGGTCGAGTGCTTCCGCAACGCGGCCCGGCATCTGGCGCCCGGCGGCCGGTTCGTGATCGAGCTGGGGGTGCCGCCGCTGCGGTCGCTGCCGCCCGGCGGGACCGCGGTGCCGTTCGACGTGTCCGAGGGGCACCTCGGCTTCGACACCTTCGACCCGGTCGGGCAGATCCTGGTCTCCCACCACCTCACCCGCGACGGCGCGGACGGCCGCTACCGGCGTGACACCTCCCGGCACCGGTACGCGTGGCCGGCCGAGCTGGACCTGATGGCCAGGATCGCGGGGCTCGAACCGGAGCGGCGCGTCGCGGACTGGGACGGCTCCCCGTTCACCGAGGACTCGCCGAAGCACATCTCCGTGTGGCGCAGACCGGCGTAGGAGTCTCCTCGCCGTGAGGTCAGGCGCCCGCCAGGAAGGACAGGCGCACCTTTCGCTCCGGGTTGTCCTTGTTCGTGTCGACCAGGCACACCGACTGCCAGGTGCCGAGCGCCAGGCGGCCCTCGATCACCGGGAGGGTGGCGTGCGGGGGCACGAAGGCCGGCAGGACGTGGTCGCGGCCGTGGCCGGGGCTGCCGTGCCGGTGCTGCCAGCGGTCGTCGGCGGGGAGCAGGGTGTGCAGGGCGGCCAGCAGGTCGTCGTCGCTGCCTGCGCCGGTCTCGATGACCGCGATCCCGGCCGTCGCGTGCGGCGTGAAGATGTTCAGCAGGCCGTCGCGGCCGGCCGCGGCCTCGCGCAGGAAGGTCTCGCAGTCGGCGGTCAGGTCGACGACCCGCTCCCGGGTCCCGGTGGCGACGTGCAGCACTCGTGTGGTGAAGGCATCCGACATGCCTCCATCCTCGCCCATCCGCCGGACCGCCGGCACGCGCGGCCGGGCCGGGAAGATCTCCGGCCGGCCTCCTGTTGGTAGAAACGTGAACAACGTGCGCGAGGTCGACGTGGTCGTCATAGGTGCCGGTCAGGCGGGTCTGTCCAGCGCCTATCATCTGCGCCGCACCGGTTTCGAGCCGGACCGTGACGTCGTGGTCCTGGACCACTCCCCCGCGCCGGGCGGCGCGTGGCAGTTCCGGTGGCCGTCGCTGACGTACGGCAAGGTGCACGGGATGCACGCACTGCCGGGCATGGAGCTGACCGGGGCCGATCCGGCACGGCCGTCCGCCGACGTGATCGGCGAGTACTTCGCGGCCTACGAGCGCGCCTTCGACCTGCGGGTACGACGTCCCGTGAACGTCCGCGCGGTGCGTGAGGGAGCGGGGGGACGGCTGCTGGTGGAGACGGACGCCGGGGACTGGTCGGCGCGGGCGCTGATCAACGCCACCGGCACCTGGGACCGGCCGTTCTGGCCGCGCTACCCGGGCCAGGAGACCTTCCGCGGGCGCCAGTTGCACACCGCCCAGTACGCCGGGCCCGAGGAGTTCGCCGGGAAGCGGGTGGTGGTGGTCGGCGGCGGCGCCTCCGGCACCCAGCACCTGCTGGAACTCGCCCCGTACGCGGCCGCCACCACCTGGGTCACCCGGCGGCCGCCGGTCTTCCGCGAGGGCCCCTTCGACGAGGGCGCGGGCCGGGCCGCGGTGGCGCTGGTGGAGGAGCGGGTCCGGCAGGGCCTGCCGCCGCGGAGCGTGGTCTCGGTGACCGGGCTGCCGCTCAACGACGCCGTGCGGCAGGGCCTCGAGAACGGGGTGCTGGACCGGCAGCCGATGTTCGACCGCCTCACTCCGGACGGGGTGGCCTGGGACGACGGCCGCCATGTCGACGCCGACGTCATCCTCTGGGCGACCGGTTTCCGCGCCGCCCTCGACCACCTGGCGCCGCTGCGGCTGCGCGAGCCGGGCGGCGGGATCCGGGTGGAGGGGACCCGCTCGGTCCTGGATCCGCGGGTCCACCTCGTCGGCTACGGCCCCTCGGCCAGCACCGTCGGCGCCAACCGCGCCGGCCGCGAGGCCGTCCGGGACATCCGGCGGCTGCTGGCGGGCGACCCGGTCGCCGCGTGACCGGCGGGCGCCTCAGCCGGAGGACTGCGCGGCCTGCGGCGACTGCTGCGCCCTCTTCTTGCGTTCCACGTTGAACTCGGCGACGTTGCGCTGGTGTTCGGCGTAGTCGGCGGTGAACCGGGTGTCCCCCGGCTTGACCGTCACGAAGTACAGCCAGTTGCCGGGCGTCGGGTTCATCGCGGCGCGCATGGCGTCCTCGCCGGGGCTGTCGATCGGGCTGGGCGGCAGACCCATGCGCTGGTAGGAGTTGTACGGGTTCTCGACGCGGGTGTCGGCCGTCGTGGTGTCCAGGGTGCTGCGGTCGAGGGCGTAGTTGAGGGTGGAGTCCATCTGCAGCGGCATGCCGCTCTGCAGCCGGTTGAAGACGACCCGGGCCACCTTGCCCATGTCGGCCCTGTTCGACGCCTCGGCCTGGACGATGCTGGCGATGGTCACCGCCTGGTAGACGTTCATCGCGTCGCGCTGCGCACCGGCCGCGACGGGCGCGCCGCCGAACCGCTTGTTGGCGGTGTCGACCATGTACCGCAGCACGGACTGCGGGGTCGCGTTCTTGTCCAGGGGATAGGTGGCCGGGAAGAGATAGCCCTCCGGGTTGCCCTCGGCGTCGCCGGGCAGTTTCAGGCCGGCCGTGCCGACGGACTGCCGGGTGCTGCCGGACGGGAGGGCGAGCGCCTTGTCGACCGCGTCGTAGACCTGGCTCGCGCGCCAGCCCTCCGGGACGACCAGGGAGGTGGCCCGGCCGGCCGCGCCGTGGGTGAGGACCAGCAGCGGCACCGTCACGGCGGCGCCCGCCACGACGACGCCGGCCGCGCCGAGCAGGATCCTGCCCCGGCGCGTCAGCCGGATCGACTTCCGCCCGGCCGTCCCGGACCGCACCGTGTTCGTTCGGGCCGCGTCCCCTCGGGCCGCCTTCCGCCGCGGAGTGTTCATCTGCATGCAGGAACGTTAGCCCGCACAAGCTCGCAAACCCGACATATCGTCAGGTTGTCGGGCTCAGATTGTCGGCGGAGTGACCTTCTGACGCTCCCGGTCGCCCCGTCGGCGCCCCGGCCGTCTCGGCGTCTCCCACGAGGCCGCACCGTCGGCTCCGGCAGGCTCGGCCGGCGGCTCCGTCGTCTCCGCGTTCTCCGTCCGGGCGTCCCGGCGCACCAGCTCCGCGTACCGCCCGTCGCGCTCCAGCAGTTCTTCGTGCGTGCCCCGCTCGGCCACCCGGCCGGAGTCCAGGACGACGATCTGGTCCGCGCCGCGGATCGTGGACAGCCGGTGGGCGATGGTGACGGTCGTCCGGTCGGCCGACAGGGCGTCGATGGCCTCCTGGACGGCGTGCTCGGTGCGGGTGTCCAGGGCGCTGGTCGCCTCGTCGAGGATGAGGACCGGCGGGTCGCGCAGGATGGTGCGGGCGATGGCCAGCCGCTGCTTCTCACCGCCGGAGAAGCGGTGGCCGCGCTCGCCGACGACGGTGTCGTAGCCGTCGGGCAGTGCGGCGATGTGGTCGTGGATCTGGGCCGCGCGGGCGGCCGCGTGGAGTTCCGCGTCGGTGGCGTCCGGCTTGGCGAAGCGCAGGTTGTCGGCGACCGAGGCGTGGAAGAGGTACGTCTCCTGGGAGACGACGCCGACCGCACGGGCCAGGGTGTCGAAGTCGAGGTCGCGGACGTCCACGCCGTCCAGGGTGACCCGGCCGCCGGTGACGTCGTAGAGCCGGGGCACCAGGTAGCCGAGCGTGGACTTGCCTGCGCCGGTCGGGCCGACCACCGCCAGGCTGCCGCCGGCCGGGACGGTGACGTCGATGCCGTCGAGGACGGGCCCGCCCTGGTCGTCGTAGCGGAACTCGACCTTCTCGAAGCGCACCTCGCCCTTCACCCGGTCGAGGTGGACCGGCTCGTCCCGCTCGGTGATGTCGACGGACAGGTCGAGGTACTCGAAGATGCGCTGGAAGAGGGCGAGCGAGGTCTGGATCTGGACGCCGGTCGCCAGCAGGCTCACGGCGGGACGGAACAGGCCCTGCTGGAGCGAGACGAAGGCGACGATGGTGCCGAGCGAGATCTGCGGGCCGCCCACCTGGAGGGTCATGCCGGCGGTCCAGTAGATGACGGCGGGCATCGCGGCCATCACGATCGTGATCACGGCCATGCGCCAGCGGCCCGCCATGTTCGAGCGCACTTCCAGGTCGACGAGTTGCTCGGACTCCTCCGAGAAGGAGGCGGTGAGCGAGTCGGCGCGGCCCATGGTCCGGCCGAGCAGGATGCCGCTGACGGAGAGCGACTCGGTGACCGTGGCGGCCATCGCGGCCATCTGCTTCTGCCGCTCGGTGGTGATCTTCTTGCGTTCGTTGCCGACCCGGCGGCTGATCCACACGAAGGCCGGGAGCAGCACCATCGAGACGACGGTGAGCCGCCAGTCGAGGGCGATCATCGCGACGATCGTGGCGACCACGCTGGTCAGGTTGGAGACCAGGGAGGTGGCCGTCGAGGTGACGGTGGCCTGCATGCCGCCGATGTCGTTGGCGATGCGGGACTGCACCTCGCCGGTGCGGGTGCGGGTGAAGAAGGCAAGCGACATGCGCTGGAGCCGGCCGTAGACGGCGGTGCGCAGGTCGTGCATGACCCGCTGGCCGACGGTGGTGGATATCAGCGTCTGCAGGACACCGAAGACGCTGGTCAGGACGGCGCTGAGAATCATGCCGAGCGCCAGCAGGCTGAGCAGTCCGGTGCGGCCCTGCGGGATCGCGGTGTCGAGGATCGCCTTCAGGAGGAAGGGCGTGGCGACCGAGACCAGCGAGGCGGCGCCGACCAGCAGGCCGACGATCGCGAGCCGGCCGCGGTAGGGACGGAAGAGGGCGAGGATGCGGCGCACCTGGCGGGGCTGTCCGGCCGAGGTGCCGTCGGGGGTCCAGTTGATCTCGTCTCGGGGCATGGCTCCTACGGATGGGTGTGGTGTGTACGGACTGACGGAGCATAGCTCACTGTTACCTATACTCACAATGAACATGGTCCTGATATTGTTCCCGTATGAGCACCCCCGACTCCGACGGCCCGCTCGCCGAGCAGCTGCTGCGCCTCACGCGCCGGGTGTGGCGTATCCAGAAACGCCATCTCGCGACGCGCGATCTGGGTGTCACCCCGGCCCAGTCTCGGCTGCTGCGCACGCTCGCGCACTACGACGCACCCCCGCGCATGGCCGACCTCGCCGCCCGCCTGGAGGTGGTGCCGCGCGCGGTGACGACGCTGGTCGACGGCCTGGAGACGAGCGGCAAGGTGTGCCGGGTCGCGGATCCGACGAACCGCCGGGTGACCCGGATCAAGCTCACGGACGAGGGCCGCGAGACCCTGCGCGAACTGCGGGCGGCCCGCAGGTCCGCGGCGGAGGAGATCCTGGCCCCGCTCTCGCCGGAGCAGCGGGAGGTGCTGGCCGGACTGCTGGACACGCTGATCGACGGGCCCGCGCCCGTGGAGCACTGCTGAGACACGGCGAAGCGGCTCACCCGGCCCGGACCACCGGCGGGCGAGCCGCTCCCGGCTCGGCGACCGCCGCCCTTCAGCAGCGGCTGCGGTCCTCCGTCAGCACGCCCTGTTCGGTGGCCAGCGCACGGTCGTAGCAGCCGCCTGAGCCGTACCGCCGGTAGCGCTCGCTCGACGTGCCGACCGCGTGCCGCTGGTCACGCGGCACGTTCAGGGTGTAGGTCGCGTCACCGCGGTAGGTGTCCTCCCACCGCGACCGTCCGCCCTCCGGCGAGGTGACCGCCGCCCGGTCGCCGAGGACGAGTTCGGTGCGCAGGCGGTCGTCGGCGCCGATGGTGGTGGCCCCGTTCATCGTGTACGTCCGCAGCGTGCGTGTCGTCCGCGGCGGGCCGCCCGCCCGCACGGTGACGCTCTCGTCGTCCGTCCAGACGGCGTCGAGCGCGTCGGTCGTCTCGCCGTCGTTCCAGCGGTGCGCCGAGGTGTGGGCCAGGGTCCGGCTGACGGTGGTGGTCACCCGGCCGTGCGAGGTGTCGAGGTATCCGGAGACGGTCAGCCGGTGCCCCGCGCCGGTGTCGACCCGGTACACGCCGGGGCCCGGCGTGTACACCGAGGAGTTGACGGGCTCGGAGGCCTGGTCCGCGAGGAGCCCGCCGGTGAGCCGGGCGCGGTGCGGGTCCTGCCGGACCAGCACGTTCACGGAGGTGCTCCAGCCCGTCTGCCCCTCGGGCACGCCTGCGACGGAGACCTCGACCCGGTGCGGGCGGCCGTCGTCGAGCAGTCCGGCGAACGGCGTCAGGTCGTACTCGACCGGCTCGACGTCGAAGGCGCGCGGCCCCGGCACGACGTACCAGAGGAACGGGTTGGACCAGCCGCCGGTCCACACGTTCGGGAACGGCGCGGCGATCCCGGCGGTGTGTCCGTCCACGGCGATCCGCACCTCCCGGTAGGGACCGTGGTCCGCCTTGCAGGAGTACAGCGCCGGGTCGGCGACGGTCAGGTACCAGAACTCCTCGCAGCCGCCGCCGGATCCGGTGGCGTACACCTCGGCGACGATGCGCTCGCTGTTGCGCGGCACGGTGAGGGTGGTGCCGCCGTCCAGGGTGAGCACCCGGTCGGGGACCGCGGACCGGGGCCGCCCCGCGTAGAACGTGAGGGTGACCCGGACGTCGATGACGCCCGTGTAGGTGTCGTCCACGACGTTGCCGATCAGCATCTCCACGTCGCGTGTGCCGCGGAAGGTGTCGCTGTACCGGGTGACGTCCTTCTCCACGTGCCAGGCGATGCCGTCCGGCGAGGGTTCGGGGGTGGAGGTGCGCAGCACCTCGACGCCGCCGACGTGCAGGGAGCCGAGCCGGTCGTACTGACGGCCCTTCACCTCGCCGTCGAGCCGCAGCACCACCTTGCTCCAGCGGTCGCCGCAGCCCCGCGGCGGCGTGTAGGTGCCCCGGTACGGCGTGAAGTCGCGGAACCGGGCCTCGGCCAGCGTGACCCGGCACGTTTCGGCGCCCTTCGGCACGGACACCGGCGGAGCCGCGGTCACCGGATCGTGCCAGTCGGTGCCGAACTCCGCGGGAACGCCGGCGGCCGAGGCCGCCGAGGCGCCCGCACCGAGAAGCGCGCTCACCAGCAGGGCGAACCCGAAGAGCATGGACATGACCATCCGTCTTCTCATGGCCGGTGTTCTACGGGGAGTTGACCGCCCGCCACAACGCGGAGACCGGCCGACCGCTCCGCGATCCGCCTGCACGCACATCGGTGAACATATGATGCTATGAGCGGATCCTGCTGCCACAGTGCTCGCATGGAGATCACGACCGCTCGCGTCCGTCGCGTGGCCCTCGCCGTCGCCCTCGGCGGTGCCGTCGCCCTCACCTGCGACGCCGTGCTCGCCGGCCTCCCGCAGCGAGGCCACGACTCCCCCGCCGCCGGTCCCTCGGCCGCCGCTCCCTCCGGCCCCGCGCCGTCCCCCGGCGCACCCGGCATCGGCGACCCGTTGATGCCGCTGGACGGCAACGGCGGCTACACCGTGCGCCGTTACACGCTCGACTTCGACTGGCGGGCACCCCGGACGCCGTTCGAGGCCGGTGCCACCATCAGCGCCACCGCCACCCAGGCCCTGTCCCGCTTCGACCTGGACTTCGCGGGAAACACCCTGCACCGGGTCACCGTCGACGGCACCCCGGCCACCGCCGTGCGCGACGGCGACGAACTCGTCGTCACACCCGCACGGCCGATCCCGCGCGGCCACGCCTTCGCCGTCCGCGTCACCTACACCGCCGACCCCACCCAGAGCCGCAGGCGCGCCGACGCGATCCAGGAGTACGGCTGGGTGCCCACCGCCGACGGCACCCTGCTGTACGCGCAGCCCGACGGAGCCAAGCTCGTCTTCCCGGTCGACGACCACCCGAGCCTGCGGGCCCCGGTCACCTTCCGGATCACCACTCCCGCCGGGATCCGCGCGGTGGCCAACGGCCGGCTCGTCGAGCGCGCCGCCCGGCCCGGCGGCCGGGTGCGCTGGACGTACGACTCCGAGGAACCCGTCGCCGCCCAGCTGATCCAGCTGGCGATCGGGAAGTTCACGGTCCTCGACAGCAAGGGCCCCCGCGGGCTCCCGGTCCGGGACGTGGTGCCGGACGGCCTGGTCGCGGACACCGCGGCCGACCGCGCGCTCACGGCGGACCACCTCGCCTGGCTGGAACAGCGGCTCGGGCCGTACCCGTTCCGCCGCTACGGCGTCCTGGTCGGGGACACCGACCTGCCGGTGGCGCTGGAGACGCAGTCGCTGTCCGTCGTACCGAAGGACGACCTGCTGGGCGACCGGGTCGACGCCGAACGCAATCTCGTGCACGAGCTGACCCACCACTGGACGGGGGACAGCGTCGCCCTGCGGCGCTGGTCCGACCTGTGGCTGAGTGAGGGTCATGCCCGGTACTACGAGCGGCTGTACTCCGACGAGCACGGCGGCGTCCGGATGGAGGACGCCATGCGGGACGCGTACGCGCAGCACGACCAGTGGCGCCACGACGACGGCGCGCCCGCCGAGCCCACCGAGCCCACGCTGTTCAAGGTGATGCGGTACGACGGCTCGGCACTGGTGCTGTACGCCCTGCGGCAGAAGGTCGGTGACGAAACGTTCGGCCGGATCGAGCGCACCTGGGTGACCAGGTACCGGGGCCGCGCGGCGGGCACCAAGGACTTCGTCGCGCTCGCCTCCGAGGTCGCGGGCGAGGATCTGACGCCCTTTCTGACGCCCTGGCTGTACGGGCCGCACACCCCGCCGATGCCGGGTCACCCCGACTGGCAGGTGGATCCCGTCGAGGACTGACCCGGGACGGTGCGCGGCCGCCCCCCCGGACGCCGAGCCGCTGCCGCCGACTGGGTGGCCTCTGCGGGGCCGCTGGTCCACCCGGTTGACGCTCGGCGCGCCGTGCCGCGCCGGACACGGAAACGTACGGGGGGTGGCTTAAGGGCGATCCCCCGCCCTGATCGCGACGAGCGTGCTCGGAGACCCTCAGCAAGCGGTTGGAGACCCTCAGGTATGAGAAGAACTGTCGCCCCTCGTGTCCCCGGCACCCAGCGGACCTGCCGGCTGACGGCCTGTCTGATCGCGACGGCCGCGCTGCTGCCACCGCTGCTGATCCTCCCGGCGTCGGGTGCCGACGAGGCCGAGGACCAGCGCCTGCAGAACGCCTTCACCAACGCCGCCCGCGAGTTCCACGTGCCGAGCAGCGTGCTCCTGAGCGTGTCCTACATGCAGTCGCGCTGGGACTCCCACCCGGGCACCCCCAGCGTCGCGGGCGGTTACGGGCCGATGCACCTGGTGGAGGCCGACGGCCGCGCCTCCTCCCCGGCCGCGGCGCCCGCGGCCCCGGGCGGCGGGACGGACACCGCCCTCGCGGGGCCGGGGTCCGCGCCGGGCGGCCACACCGTGCAGCCGGCGGACCTGGAACGCGCCGCACGGCTCATCAAGGTCACGCCCGCCGAGCTGCGGACGGACGCCGTCGCGAACGTGCGGGGCGGCGCGGCGCTGCTCGCCGCCGCGCAGCGCCATCTCGGCAAGCCGCTCAGCCAGGACCCGGAGGACTGGTGGCAGGCGGTGGAACGTTTCCCCGGCACCCCCGACGTCACCACCGCGGCCACCTACGCCGACGACGTCTTCACCCTGATCCGCCGCGGAGCGCACCGGACCACCGCCGAGGGCCAGGACGTGACCCTGCCCGCCAGCCCCGGCGTCCGCTCGAACCCCGGTCCCCAGCTCCCGCCCCGCCCCAAGGAGGTCGAATGCCCTCCGGAGCTGGCCTGTGACTGGCTCGCCGCGCCCCACGTGCAGATCGACGAGGACGGCGACTACGGCAACCACGACCTCGCCGACCGGCCGCGGGACCAGAAGATCGAGTACATCGTCATCCACGACACCGAGGCGACGCTGCCGAACATGTTCAAGACCGTGCAGGACCCGACCGAGGCGTCCTGGCACTACTCGATCCGCTCCACCGACGGCCACGTCACCCAGCACATCCGGACCAAGGACGAGGCCTGGCACTCGGGCAGCCAGTTCGTCAACGCCCGTTCGATCGGCGTCGAGCACGAAGGGTTCCTCGCCCATCCCGGCGCCTGGTACACGGAGCAGATGTACCGGTCCTCGGCCCGCCTGGTGCGCTACCTGGCGAAGAAGTACGACGTCCCGATCGACCGGCAGCACGTCTTCGGCCACGACAACGTGCCCGCCCCGACCGGCGACAGCATCCCCGAGATGCACGAGGACCCCGGTCCGTTCTGGGACTGGCGGCACTACTTCGACCTGCTCGGCTCGCCGCTGAAGGCGACGGCCGGGCCGGACAGCGACATGGTGATGATCCTTACGGACTACGCCACCCACAAACCGCGCTACACCGGCTGCGACGGCCCGGGAAAGCGGTGCCAGCCGCACGGCTCCAGCGCCGTCCGGCTCCACACCGCACCGGCCGACGACGCCCCGCTGATCCAGGACCCGGGCCGCAGGCCGGACGGCGAGGAGTCCACCGAGGACGTCAGCGACCTCGGCTCCCGTGTCTCCACCGGCCAGACCTTCGCCGTCGCCGGACGCAGCGGCGAGTGGACGGCCATCTGGTTCCAGGGCAACAAGGCCTGGTTCAAGAACCCCGCGGACCACCCCACGGCCGTCGGCGCGAGCGGCCGCATGGTGACACCGAAGGCAGGCCTGGACGAGATCCCGGTGTACGGTCGGGCCCTGCCGGAGGAGGAGGCCTACCCCGAGGGAATGGAGGAGGACAGCGACACTCCGCTCCCCTACACCCTCCGGGCCGGTCAGCGGTACGTGACCCAGGCCGGCGTCAGCAGTTCCTATGTCGACAGGTCGACCTTCACCGACGTGCCCCAGCCCGTGGTACTGGGCCGGGAGATGTACTACGAGATCCAGTTCGGCCACCGGCTCGCCTACGTCCGGGCCAACGACGTGGACCTGGTACAGGCGAGCACCGGTTCGGCCGGAGCGCCCGATCAGCAGTCCGGCCCGGCCGGCCGGTGACCCCGCGACCACCTGGGTCACCGCTGGGCCATCAGGTTCACCCGGTCCCCCATCACCACGACGGGATCGCGGGCCGGGTCGAACGTGCGGAGCAGGGACCGCATGGCCTCCCGCGGGAGACCGATACAGGCCGAGGTGCCGCTGCCGTGGTCGAGGTGGAGCCAGATCTTGCCGCCCCGCCCGGCACCCCAGGGGCGGGTGGCGTCGTGCGGGGGCGCGCCCCGCAGCCGGTTGTAGTCGATCGCGATGACGTAGTCGAAGTCGTGCTGGTAGGCCGGACTCCAGTAGGACGGCGGCACGTAGGCGGCCCGGTCGTGGGTGTAGGCGAGCCGCGCGCCCGGGTCGGGCAGCACACCGCCCGCGTCGGTGACGGTGAACACCCCGACCGGGCTGCGCCCGTCACCTGCGTGGTGGTCGGTGGTCCAGCCGTTGCGCCCGTTGTGCGCTGACCAGCTGCCCAGCGGGCGCCACCCGTCGTCCTCCAGGCCGTAGAGGACGACCGTGGCGTCGGCCGAGTCCTGGCCCTCGCCGTACACGACCAGGGCCTGGCGGGAGTCGGCGGGAATCGCCGCACGCAGCCGCCCGCCCACGCCGGGCAGCGCGGCCGGGTCGCCGACGGGCACGGCCGGCTCCGGCCGCCCGGTCCGGCCCGCGGCGCCCGCGCCGGACGCGGTGACTGTTCTGCCGGGCTCCGGCGGCACACCGTTCTTCGCGCCGTCGCCGTCCTCGGGCCTTCCGCAGCCGCCCAGGGCCATCAGCGCGGCCGTGAAGGACACCGCCGTCACGGCCGCCGTACGCCGAACGCTCTTGGTCTGCACCCGGTCATCCTGACATCACATACCGTCACATTTGCTTACTTTCTTCATATATGTCGCGTGTTGGACGGCAACCCTGGCCGGAAGACGGTGGATTTCGCCGATCGTCCAGGAAAACCGTTTGATTTCGACCACGTCCCGACGCGAACCTTTCACGGCTTGTCGCCACCTTCACCCCCTGACACGAGCCACTGGGACGTCATGCAGATTCAAGATCTTCCGTACTCCGATCCGGGCGTGCCGGACGCGCGATCGGGTCCCCGATTCCTGTGGTGGCTGGGGCGGAACCAGCTGGGTGGCCAGTTCAAGGCGCTGGCCTGGGGTCTGCTGCACTTCGTCGCCGTCTCCGCGCTGCCCTTCTGCGTGGGGTTCGCCGTCCAGGCCGTCGTCGACCGCTCCGGCACCCGGCTGGCGCTGACGGGCGGTCTGCTCCTGCTGTGCGGCGCGGCGATCGCCGTCGGCGACACCTTCCTGCACCGGGCCGCCGTCACCAACTGGATCACCGCGGCCGCCCGCGTCCAGCAACTGCTCGCCCGCAAGGCCACCCGGCTCGGCTCGGCGCTGACCCGGCGGGTGGCGGCCGGCGAGGTGGTCGCCGTCTCCACCGGTGACGTCGAGAAGATCGGCTGGTTCGTTGAAGCGGTCTCCCGGTTCACCGCGGCCGCCCTGACCGTCGTCGTGGTCGGCGTGGGCCTGCTCTTCTACCAGCCCGCCCTCGGCTGGGTGGTCGCGGCCGGACTGCCCCTGGTGGCACTCGCCGTGCTGCCGCTGCTGCCCCGGGCGACGCGGCGCGCCGACCTCCAGCGGGCGAAGGCCGGACGGGCCACCGAACTGGCCTCGGACACCGTGGCGGGGCTTCGGGTGCTGCGCGGCATCGGCGGCGAGGACCTCTTCCTCGACCGCTACCGACGGGCCTCCCAGGAGGTGCGGCGGGCCGCCGTGCGCAGCGCCCGGATGTGGTCGCTGATCGCCGCGATCCAGGTGCTGGTGCCCGGCCTGCTGCTGATCGCGGTGGTCTGGCACGGCGTCCACCTCGCCCGGCAGGGCCGGGTCACCGTCGGCGAACTGGTCACCGTCTACAGCTCGGTCATGATCCTCAACTATCCGCTGCAGCACTTCACCGAGATCGCCATGGCGTACTCCTTCTCGCGGCCCTCGGCGCAGCGGGCCGCCCGGGTGCTCTCCCTGGACCGGGCCACGGACACCGGCGGCTCGCGCGCGGACGCCACGCCGCACGGTGACCTGTACGACCCGGACACCGGTCTGCTGGCGCCCGCGGGCCGGCTGACCGCAGTGGTCTGCGGCGACCCCGACGCGGCCGGCCGGCTCGCGGAACGGCTCGGCGGCCATCCCGCCGAGGCCGGCCCCTCCGTCCTGCTCGGCGGTGTCCCCCTCGACGAACTGCCGCTGCGGACCGCCCGCACCGCGGTGCTCGTCCAGGACAAGGACCCGGTGCTGCTCTCCGGTTCGCTGCGCGAGCTGCTCGACGTGCCGGCCTCCGGTGCCGTCCGGGCCGCGGACGCGCTGGCCGCCGCCCAGTGCGCGGACGTCCTGGAGGCCCTGGTCCAGGGTTCGCTGGACGTCACCGACCCGCTGGACGCCCGGATCACCGAGCGGGGCCGCTCCCTGTCCGGCGGGCAGCGCCAGCGGCTCGCGCTCGCCCGGTCGCTGATCACCGATCCCGAGGTGCTCGTCCTGGACGAGCCGACCTCCGCCGTCGACTCGCACACCGAGGCACGGATCGCGGAGGGCGTCCGCGAGGTGCGGTCCGGCCGCACGACCGTGCTGTTCACCTCCTCGCCGCTGCTGCTCGACCGGGCCGACCGGGTGGTCCTCGTCCACGAGGGCGAGGTCGAAGCGGTCGGAACGCACCGCGAGCTGCTGGCCGCCGAGCCCCGGTACCGGGCGGTCGTGACCCGGGAGACGGCCGGTGATGCCGACTTCCGGAGCACGGGGGACGAGGCCGCCGCCGCACGGGACGGCGTGCTCGGGACGCACGGGCAGAGGGAGACCGCGCCGCGCGGCGGCGCGCTGGAAGAGATCGAGGAAAGCGCATGATCGGCGTCGCTCCGCCCGCCTACGACCCGGCGGCCCCGACCACGGCCGCCACCCTGCCCGTCGGCGCCGCCTCCACCGTGCGCGCCTACGTGGCCGAGCTGTTCCGCCGGCATCGCCTGGCCTTCCTCGTCCTCGTGCTGGTCAACACGGTGGCCGTGGTCGCCTCCATGGTCGGCCCGTACCTGCTCGGCGGACTGATCGAGCGGGTGTCGGACGACGCCCGCGAACTGCATCTGGGGCTGACCATCGGCCTGTTCGCGCTCGCGCTCGCCGTCCAGGCCGTCTTCGTGCGCGAGGTGCGGCTGCGCGGTGCCGTGCTCGGCGAACGGATGCTGGCCGACCTGCGCGAGGACTTCCTCGTCCGGTCGGTCGGGCTGCCGCCGGGCGTCCTGGAGCGGGCGGGCACCGGGGATCTGCTGTCCCGGATCACCACCGACATCGACCGGCTCGCCAACGCGATGCGGGAGGCCGTGCCGCAGCTGTCGATCGGTTTCGTGTGGGTGGTGCTGCTGCTCGGCGGGCTCGTGGTCACGGCGCCGCCGCTGGGCGCCGCCGTACTGCTCGCCCTGCCGGTCCTGGTCGTCGGCTGCCGCTGGTACTTCCGGCGGGCCCCCTCCGCCTACCGGTCGGAGGCCGCCGGATACGCGTCCGTGGCCGCCGCCCTCACCGAGTCCGTGGACGCCGGGCGCACCATCGAGGCGCACCGCCTCGGCGCCCGCCGCATCGCCCTGTCCGACCGCCGGATCAAGGAATGGACCGCCTGGGAGCGGTACACGCTGTGGCTGCGCTCGGTGCTCTTCCCGGTGACCAACGCCACCCACACCACCGTGCTCGGCTCGGTGCTGCTGATCGGTGGCGTCCTCGTCCTGCACGGCCGGCTGGACGTGGGCCAGCTGACGACGGGCGCCCTCATCGCCCAGATGCTCGTCGAACCGGTCAACCTGATCCTGCGCTGGTACGACGAGGTCCAGATCGCCCACGTGTCGCTGGCCCGGCTGGTCGGGGTGCGGGACATCGAGCCGGACCCCGGCGACGCGTCGCTGACGCCGGCGGGCCGCAAGGTGCACGCCGACGAGGTCCGCTTCGGCTACGTGCAGGGCGTCGACGTGCTGCGCCGGGTCTCCCTGGAGGTCGCGCCCGGCACCCGGCTCGCCCTGGTCGGCCCCTCGGGCGCCGGGAAGTCCACCCTGGGCCGGCTGCTCGCCGGGATCTACGCCCCCCGCGACGGCCGGATCACCCTCGGCGGCGCCGAGCTGTCCCGGATGACCGCCGAACGGGTCCGCTCCCATGTCGCCCTCGTCAACCAGGAGCACCACGTCTTCGTGGGCTCCCTGCGCGACAACCTGCTGCTCGCCAAGGCCGGTGCCGAGGACGCCGAGCTGTGGGCGGCCCTCGGCGCTGTCGACGCGGACGGCTGGGCACGGGCCCTGGAGCAGGGTCTGGAGACCGAGGTGGGCTCCGGCGGCCTCACGCTGACCCCGGCGCAGGCCCAGCAGATCGCGCTGGCCCGGCTGGTGCTGGCAGACCCGCACACCCTCGTCCTGGACGAGGCGACCTCGCTCCTGGACCCGCGGGCGGCCCGCCATCTGGAGCGGTCCCTGGCCCGGGTCCTGGACGGCCGGACCGTGGTCGCCATCGCGCACCGGCTGCACACCGCGCACGACGCGGACGTCATCGCCGTGGTCGAGAACGGCCGGATCAGCGAGCTCGGCAGCCATGACGAGCTGGTGGCGGCGGACGGCGCCTACGCGGCACTGTGGCGGTCGTGGCACGGATGACCCGCCGTGGCACGGGGTGCGCGCAGCAGGTCGCGCCCCGTGCCGTTGCGCGGGTACGAGCAGGGGTGGAAGGCTGGAGAGCGGCACCGGTTCGGGGGCGGGCCGGGAACCGGAGGGTTCGCGGCGCGCGAGTCCCGTGCCGAGCGTGCCGGCGGGCCACCGATCGGACCGCCGCCTCACTCCCTGGAGGTAGCCGTGACCACCACCGACGGATGGGGGGACGACGTCTACCAGCCCGACGGATCCGAGATCCGTGAGGACACGGGACTGCTCGACGTGGAGGACACGCTGGAGTCCGACGGCGTCACCGATCCCCTGGACCGTGGCTGGTCCCCTCCCGAGCGGCCGTGGGCCGTGGAGCACACCGGGGTGACCGCGGCCGAGGGCCACCGGGGCGAGACCCTGGAACAGCGGCTCGCCGAGGAACTGCCCGATCCGGCGGCCCCCGACGGCGACGGCATCGGCGACTGCCAGGGCAGCGACGGCGAGCTCCTGGACAACGAGGTCGGCGATCTGCGCTCCGGCCGCCTCGTGGCACCCGACGAGGGCGCGCACGAGGACGACGAGAACGGTCTGGTCGCCACCGACGTGGGTATCGACGGTGCCGGGGCCTCCGCCGAGGAGGCCGCGATGCACATCGTCGACGAGGACACCGCCTACGGCTGACGCCGGCCCCCTTTGCCCGACCGCCCTGTCCGCCTCGTCCGAGGAGCCGCCATGCAGCAGGACAAGCAGCCCGACTACCACCCCGTGGTCTTCCGCGACCGCGCCGCCGGATACGCGTTCCTGACCCGGTCCACCGCGACCAGCGACCAGACCATCGACTGGGACGACGGCCGCACCTACCCGGTGGTCGACGTGGAGATCTCCTCGGAGAGCCACCCCTTCTACACCGGGAAGGCCCGCACGGTGGACACCGAGGGCCGTGTGGCCGCGTTCGAGCGGCGCTACGGAGGAGGCTCCCCGGAGGCCGGCTGACCCCGGAGGCGCCGCGGTCAGATCACGTTCAGGGCGGCCGCGCAGCCTATGCCGCCCAGCACCATGAAGACCGGCATCAGCACCTTCAGCTCGACCCAGCTGCCCGCGCGGAACCGCATCACCTTCGGCGGGCCGATCGGGTACCAGCGCTTGCGGCCGATCGGGATGGGCCACAGGATCGGGCAGCCGGAGACCGTCAGCGCGTCGCCGATGTCGTGCACCAGCGCCCCCAGCACCACCGGCAGCCCCAGCCACAGGTACTCCTGGCCCGGCTGGGTGAACAGCCAGTCCGAGCCGTTGTGCGGCTTGTCCAGGATGCCCGCGAGGATATAGGCGCTGGTCGCGGCCAGCAGCCACACCAGCACGTCGCTGCTGGAGCCGCGGGCGGCCCGCCACAGCAGGCCTTCGATGGCCAGCACCATGTGGGCGAAGAGGATCGCCAGCACCGCCCAGCGGCCGCCGAGGATCGCCGCGGCGGAGCAGCCGCCGCCGATCAGCACCGCCCACACCCAGGTATGGGTCAGCGTCCGGTGCCCGCCGTTGCGGCGCGGGTCGCCCGGCTTCCGGGTCGACTTGTAGACGGCGTAGGAGAGCTTGTCGACGATCTCGCACAGCCAGCGCGACAGTGGTCCGAAGGCGCGCGAGATGGTGGCGGCCTTGTGGTCGAGGTCCGGGGCGAGTGCGGCGCCGGCGGAGATCAGCGCCCCGACCAGAAGCACCGGCCAGGGCATCCCGTGCCCGGCCGCGGCGGCCGCGGCTCCTACGCCGAGCCAGGCGGCGGCTCCCGACAGTGAGTGTGCTGGTCCCATCATGGCCGCTGTGCGCCCCATTCCTCGTATGCCGCTGTCCAGTTGACCGGGTGCGATGACGCTCCGTCGGCGACACAGCATAGGGGTCTTGATCATCGACCTCGAAGCCGATTCCCCCCTCGAGGGTCGGGCCAGGCAAGATGGGGGCGTGACCCTCATCGATCGCCTGCCGCCGACCGCCGACCCCGACGCCCTGTACGAAGCCTTCGAGGCCTGGGCCCAGGAGCGCGGTCTCACGCTCTACCCCCACCAGGAGGAGGCGCTGATCGAGGCGGTCTCCGGGGCGAACGTGATCGTGTCGACACCGACCGGCTCCGGCAAGAGCATGATCGCCGCGGGCGCGCACTTCGCCGCCCTGGCCAGGGACGAGGTCACCTTCTACACGGCGCCGATCAAGGCGCTGGTGTCGGAGAAGTTCTTCGAGCTGTGCAAGATCTTCGGCACCGAGAACGTGGGCATGCTCACCGGCGACGCCTCCGTGAACTCCGACGCGCCCGTCATCTGCTGCACCGCCGAGGTGCTCGCCTCCATCGCGCTGCGCGACGGCAAGCAGGCCGACGTCGGCCAGGTCGTCATGGACGAGTTCCACTTCTACGCCGAGGGCGACCGCGGCTGGGCGTGGCAGATCCCGCTCCTCGAACTGCCGCAGGCGCAGTTCATCCTGATGTCCGCGACCCTCGGCGACGTCTCGTTCTTCGAGAAGGACCTCACCCGGCGCACCGGCCGCCCCACCTCGGTGGTGCGCTCGGCGACCCGCCCGGTGCCGCTGTCGTACGAGTACAAGTTCACCCCGCTCACCGAGACGCTCACCGAACTGCTGGAGAGCAGGCAGGCGCCGGTGTACATCGTGCACTTCACGCAGGCGCAGGCCGTGGAGCGGGCGCAGGCGCTGATGAGCATCAACATGTGCTCGAAGGAGGAGAAGGAGCAGATCGCCGAGCTGATCGGCAACTTCCGCTTCACCACCAAGTTCGGCCGCAACCTCTCCCGGTACGTCCGGCACGGCATCGGCGTCCATCACGCCGGCATGCTGCCCAAGTACCGGCGGCTGGTGGAGAAGCTCGCGCAGGCCGGCCTGCTGAAGGTCATCTGCGGCACCGACACCCTGGGCGTGGGCGTCAACGTGCCCATCCGCACGGTGCTGTTCACCGCCCTGACCAAGTACGACGGCAACCGGGTGCGCACGCTGCGCGCCCGTGAGTTCCACCAGATCGCCGGGCGAGCGGGCCGCGCCGGCTTCGACACGGCCGGACTGGTGGTCGCGCAGGCCCCCGAGCACGTCATCGAGAACGAGAAGGCGCTCGCGAAGGCGGGCGACGACCCGAAGAAGCGGCGCAAGGTGGTGCGCAAGAAGGCGCCGGAGGGCTTCGTCGCGTGGTCGGAGACCACGTTCGAGAAGCTGATCGCGTCCGAGCCGGAGCCGCTGACGTCGCGTTTCCGGGTGACGCACACGATGCTGCTGTCGGTGATCGCCCGGCCGGGCAACGCCTTCGAGGCGATGCGCCATCTGCTGGAGGACAACCACGAGCCGCGCAAGCAGCAGCTGCGGCACATCCGCCGGGCGATCGCCATCTACCGCTCGCTCCTCGACGGCGGCATCGTCGAGAAGCTGGACGAGCCGGACGCGTCCGGCCGGATCGTCCGCCTCACGGTCGATCTCCAGCAGGACTTCGCGCTCAACCAGCCGCTGTCCACGTTCGCCCTGGCCGCGTTCGAGCTCCTCGACCCCGAATCGCCGTCCTACGCGCTCGACATGGTGTCCGTCGTCGAGTCCACCCTGGACGACCCGCGGCAGATCCTGGTCGCCCAGCTGAACAAGGCGAAGGGCGAGGCGGTCGCCGCGATGAAGGCGGACGGCGTCGAGTACGAGGAGCGCATGGAGCGCCTCCAGGACGTCTCCTACCCCAAGCCCCTCGAAGAGCTGCTGTTCCACGCCTACGACACCTACCGCAAGAGCCACCCCTGGGTAGGCGACCACCCGCTGTCGCCGAAGTCGGTCATCCGGGACATGTACGAACGGGCGATGTCCTTCACCGAGTTGGTGTCCTTCTACGAACTGGCCCGCACCGAGGGCATCGTGCTGCGCTACCTGGCGAGCGCGTACAAGACGCTGGACCACAACATCCCCGACGACCTCAAGTCCGAGGACCTGCAGGACCTGATCGAGTGGCTGGGCGAGATGGTCCGCCAGGTCGACTCCAGCCTGCTGGACGAGTGGGAGCAGCTCGCCAACCCGGAGGAGATGACCGCCGAGGAGGCCCAGGAGAAGGCCGACGAGGTCAAGCCGGTCACCGCCAACGCACGCGCCTTCCGGGTGCTGGTGCGCAACGCGATGTTCCGCCGGGTGGAACTGGCGGCCCTCGACCACGTCGAGGAGCTGGGCGAGATGGACGCGGAGGCCGGCTGGGACGCCGATGCCTGGGGCGAGGCGATGGACGCGTACTGGGACGAGTACGAGGATCTGGGCACCGGTCCCGACGCCCGCGGCCCCAAGCTGCTCGTGATCAAGGAGGAGCCGGAGAACGCGCTGTGGCGCGTACGGCAGATCTTCGACGACCCGAACGACGATCACGACTGGGGCATCAGCGCGGAGATCGACCTGACGGCCTCCGACGCCGAGGGCCGCGCGGTCGTCCGCGTCACCGATGTCGGCCAGCTCTGACCACAGGAGAACACCACCCATGACCAACCCGGCCGAGAGACTGGTCGACCTGCTCGACCTGGAGCAGATCGAGGTCAACATCTTCCGTGGCCGCAGCCCCCAGGAGTCCATCCAGCGGGTCTTCGGCGGCCAGGTGGCGGGCCAGGCGCTGGTCGCCGCCGGCCGCACCACGGAGGGCGACCGCCCGGTGCACTCGCTGCACGCGTACTTCCTGCGCCCGGGCCGACCTGGCGTGCCGATCGTGTACCAGGTCGAGCGGATCCGGGACGGCCGGTCGTTCACCACCCGCCGGGTCACCGCCGTGCAGCAGGGCCGCACGATCTTCAATCTGACCGCCTCCTTCCACAAGCCTGAGGTGGGAGCTTTCGAGCACCAGCTGCCGCCGGCCCGCACGGTGCCGCACCCGGACTCGCTGCCGACGCTCGCCGAGGAGATCCGCAAGCATCTGGGCGAACTGCCCGAGCAACTGGAACGGATGGCGCGCCGTCAGCCCTTCGACATCCGTTATGTCGACCGGCTGCGCTGGAACACCGAGGAGATAGCGGGCGCCGAGCCGCGCAGCGCGGTGTGGATGCGCGCGGTCGGTCCGCTCGGCGACGATCCGCTGGTGCACACCTGCGCACTGACCTACGCCAGCGACATGACCCTGCTGGACGCGGTGCGGGTCCCCGTCGAGCCGCTGTGGGGGCCGCGGAATTTCGACATGGCCTCCCTGGACCACGCCATGTGGTTCCACCGGCCGTTCCGTGCCGACGAGTGGTTCCTGTACGAGCAGGAGTCGCCCATCGCCACCGGCGGGCTGGGACTCGCCCGCGGGCGGGTCTACGACCTGGAGGGGCGGCTACTGGTGTCGGTCGTGCAGGAGGGACTGTTCAGGGCCCTGTAGTACAGCCGCAGCAGGCCCCGCAGACGGCGTGGCTGCTCGGCCTGAGCCGGTGCGGGGAGCGCCGGCCGGGTGGCGGCCCGGTGCGGCAGTTGCGGGGCCGGGCGAGGCGCGGGTCGTACCTCGCGCGCTTCCGCCACGGCCCGTGCCAGGTCGTTGCGGAGCCAGTCGATCTCGTCCGGTTCGTCCGCCGTCATCAGTTCCTCGGCGAGTTGCGCGCTCGGTGACCCCGGCGCTCCGTGGGCGGGCGGTGCGGCTCGGAGCGCCTTCACATGGACACGCTCATGAGGGTCGGTCAGGATGTCGTCGATCTCGTCGGGGTCCAGGAAGCCGGCCAGCGCGCCGGCCCGCTCCCACGGTCCGTCCGCGGCCCTCAAAAGGAATCCGCAGTGGCGTCCCCGCCAGTTGCGGGCCCGCTGGTCCGCCCCCGTCCTGAGCCGGTCGCGCAGTTCCCCGGGCGCGCGCCCGGTGAGCAGCAGGGCGTTCTTCTCGTCGGCCGCGAACTGCCGCAGCTCCGCCGCCAGATAGAGCCAGACGACGGCCCGGTAGCGGTTCGGGTACCAGTTGACGGGGGTCACCAGGCCGAGTTTCGCGAAGCGGGTGAACCGGCCCGAGGGGATCTCCAGCAGCGCCGCGCCCTCGGTGGTGCCGACGGCTCGCACGCTCTCGCGGAGTTCGTCCGCCCGGTCGCGGAGCCGTTCGATCTCGGCGCGGGCGACACGGCGGCCTCCGCCGCCCTCGTCGGGCACCGTACGGATCCGGCCGAGATGCACCGCGAGACCGAACTCACCTCGCCTGAGGCCCAGTTCGCGGGCGGCACGGCCGAAGGTGTGGTGCAGCGGGCGGGGCCTGGCAATGGCGGTGGCGGACATGGTCGTACTCCCCCGTGGAGCGGGTGGCTCGCGCCGGATGCGCTCGCCGTGGAAAAACCGTAGCCGCTCCGGCGGATCTCCCGGCGGGCCTGTGGACAACTCCGCTGCAGGGGATGAATCAGCAGGTCAGAGGTCTACTGCGGGGGATCGCTCGGGTTGCCTGACGTCCACGCCGAGGTGTTCGCCGACCCGGTTGACGAGCAGGGTCATCTCGTAGGCGATCTGGCCGATGTCCGTCTCGGCGCCGCTGAGCACGCACAGGCAGCTGCCGGTCCCGGCGGCGGTGACGAAGAGGACCGCGTCGTCGTACTCGATCATCGTCTGGCGTACCTGGCCCGCGCCGAAGTGCCGTCCGGAGCCCTTGGCGAGGCTGTGCAGCCCGGAGGCGACGGCGGCCAGATGCTCCGCGTCCTCCCGCCGAAGTCCGGTGCTCGCCCCTGTGACCAGCCCGTCGTTCGACAGGACCAGCGCGTGCCGTACGTGCTCCACGCGCTCGGTCAGGTCGTCGAGCAGCCAGCCGAGTCCCTGGTTCTGCGCCATCTCCTGGTCTCTCCCCGTGTGCCGTCTCCCCCTGGCTGGAGGATCTCCCCGCCAGCCTTCCCCACCACCGGCGTCCGGGCAAGGAGGATGGGCGCATGGCACAGAAGATGACCGACGAGGAATGGCGGGCGTTCGTCTCGCACGGCACCCGCACCGGCAAGCTGTCCACCGTCAACGCCGACGGCAGTCCGCACGTGGCCCCCGTCTGGTTCCTGCTGGACGGCGACGAACTGGTCTTCAACACCGGCAAGGAGACCGTGAAGGGGCGGAACCTGGCCCGGGACGCGCGGGTCGCCCTGTGCGTGGACGACGACCGGCCCCCCTTCCACTTCGTGGTGCTGAACGGGACCGCCCGGCTGTCGGAGGAGCCCGGCGCGTTGCGTGACTGGGCCGCCCGCATCGCGGGCCGGTACATGGGAGAGGACCGTGCGGAGGAGTTCGGCGCCCGCAACGGCGTCCCGGGCGAGCTGCTCGTGCGGGTCGCCGTGGAGAAGGTGGTGGCGATGAAGGATCTCACCGGCTGACGCTCAGCTCACCGAGTCCAGGAGCCGGGCGGTATGCATCCGCCCGGCGTACTCGATGAGCCGGACCAGCACCTCCTTGCCGGAGTCCCGGTCCCTGGCGTCGCACAGCACCACGGGGGTGCCTCGTTCCAGGTCCAGGGCGCGGGAGACGTCGAGCGCTCCGTAGGAGCGCGCGCCGACGAAGCAGTTGACGGCGACGACGAACGGGATGTGCCGGTGCTCGAAGTAGTCGACCGCCGGGAAGCAGTCCTCCAGGCGGCGGGTGTCGGCGAGGACGACGGCGCCGAGGGCTCCTTGCGACAGCTCGTCCCACAGGAACCAGAAACGGTCCTGGCCCGGGGTCCCGAAGAGGTACAGGGAGAGACCGGAACGGATGGTGATGCGTCCGAAGTCCATGGCGACGGTGGTGGTGACCTTGCGGTCCACGCCGTCGGTGTCGTCCACCAGCCGGCCGGCCTCGCTGAGCATCTCCTCGGTGCGCAGCGGGCGGATCTCGCTGACGGCGCCGACCAGGGTCGTCTTCCCGACGCCGAAGCCGCCGGCGACCAATATCTTCAGCGCCAGGGCCGACGCGTCGTCGTCGGCGGCGGGCTCGGAGTACTCGGAGACCATGATCACTTCTCTCGTGAGGGCCGGCTGCGGACGGCCTGCCCGGGAACCTCGGGCGGCGGAGCCAGCAGCATGGCAACCGCTGTTGCCCAGCGGGCGGTTGGACCGGAAAACGTCTGTTCTGACCAAGACACGCCCGGTTGTTTCCGAATGTTCGTCTACAGTGCTCGCAATCCCGCGATGACCTCGTGCAGGATCCGTTCGTCGGGAAGCTGGGCCGGCGGCACCGGACGGCTCACGGTGACGCGGCCCAGTTCCAGCAGATCGCCCAGGAGGACTCGGACCACCCCCACCGGCAGATCCGCGTCAGCGGCGAGTTCGGCGACGGACTGCGTCTCCGTCCGGCACAGCTCGATCAGCGTCCGGTGTTCGGGGCCGAGCGCCGTGCCGTCGTCGGCTCCGGGCGCACCCGGGTCGAGCGTGACCAGGGCGATCAGGTCGAACCGCACTCCGGCGGGCCCGGATGTGGTGCGGCCGCCGGTCATGGCGTAGGGGCGCACGAGGGGCCCGGCCTCGCCGTCGTACCACTGGCTGCCCTGCTCGTCGAGCGGGGTGCCCGTCGTGTTCTCGGTCATCGGGGACGCTTCCGGGTCAGCCGGCGGCGGGCGGCCGGGCGGCGGCCCGCGGCGCGGTGCGAAGGTGCTCGCCGACGCGTTTGACCAGGCGCGCCATCTCGTAGCCGACCAGCCCGATGTCGGCGGTGACGGCGGTGAGCACGGCGAGGCAGGAGCCGTCGCCCGCGGCGGCCACGAAGAGGAAGGCGTCGTCCATCTCGACCATCGTCTGACGCACCCCGCCCACCCCGAAGTGCCGTCCCGTGCCCTTGGCGAGGCTGTTGAAGCCGGATGCGACGGCGGCCAGGTGCTCGGCGTCCTCGCGGCTGAGACCGGTCGAGGCGCCGACGGCGAGGCCGTCGTTGGAGAGCACCACCGCGTGCCGTACCTCCTCGACGCGCAGCACGAGGTCGTCCAGCAGCCAGTCGAGTTCACCGGATCGGCGGTCGGCCCTCGTGCCGGGGTCCTGGATCATGCGCGGTCTCCTTCGGTGCGATCGCTGGCGTGGTCGGGTTCCGGTGTGGCGCGGCCGGGTTGCCTGCCGCCGCCCCGCGCCCAGCCGTCGCGGTAGGCCGTCATGCGGGCGCGGACGAGTTCGGGGGTGCGCTCGTCCGCGAGGCGGGCGGGCTCGGGTTCCTCGGCGCGTGGGTCGCGCAGTTGGGGGGCGAGGCTCGCCTGGCGTACCCGGCGCGGGAGGTCGTCGTCGCGGGGGTCGGAGTCGTGCGGTGGGCGGTGTGGCCTCAAGGTCGTGACTCCGGGGGGTGGTGGTTCGGGTGCCGGGTGGGTGCCGGGGCGGGCGGGGTGCGTCGCGGCGAGCGCGGGGCGGGCCGCGGGGGCGTCGGCGGGCGGCAGGTCGGCGCCGGGTACGCGCGCGTGCTCGCGTTCCGGTACCTGCCTGATGACGGCGGCCTGACGGCCGGAACGTTCCGCCTGGTCGGCGTGCAGCAGGGTCTTCGGCACGAGGACGACCGCGGTGGTGCCGCCGTAGGGAGACGTCCGCAGGTGCACTCCGATGCCGTGGCGGGCCGCGAGGCGGCTGACGACGAAGAGGCCGAGCCGGTCGCTGTCGAACAGGTCGAGGGCCTCGGACTGCTCGATGCGCCGGTTGGCCTCGGCGAGCGTCTCCTGGCCCATGCCGAGTCCGCGGTCCTCGACCTCCAGGGCGTAACCGTTGCCGACGGGTTCCCCGGAGATCCGCACGCGCGTGTGCGGCGGGGAGAACTGTGCGGCGTTCTCCACCAGTTCGGCCAGCAGGTGCGTGAGGTCGGCCACGGCCGCGCCGGTGACGGCCGCCTCGGGGAGCTGCCGTACCTCCACGCGCGCGTAGTCCTCGACTTCCGACACCGCGGCTCGTACGACGTTCGTCAGGGAGACCGGCATGCGCCAGGCCCGTCCGGGTGCCGCGCCGGAGAGGATGATCAGGCTCTCCGCGTGACGGCGCATCCGGGTGGTGAGGTGGTCGAGGCGGAACAGGTCGCTGAGTTCGCTGGGGTCGTCGGAGCGGCGTTCCATGCTGTCCAGCAGGTTCAGCTGACGGTGGACCAGGACCTGGCTGCGGCGGGCGAGGTTGACGAAGACGCCCGAGATGCCGCCGGCGAGTTCGGCGCGTTCCACGGCGGCGCGCAGGGCGGCCCGGTGCACCGTGGTGAGGGCTTCCGCGACCTGTCCGGTCTCGTCCTCCGCGGGCGGCCCCTGGGGTGCCTCCGAACGCACGTCGATCTCCTCGCCCGCCCGCAGTCTGCGCATCGCCTCGGGCAGCTTGCGCCGGGCGATCTCCAGCGCGCTGTTGCGCAGGCTGACCAGTTCGACCACGAGTCCGCGTCCGATGCGGACGGAGATGACCAGGGAGGCGGCCACCGCGAGGAGGCCGAACAGGACGGCGGCGCCGGCCGGGGTGAGCAGGCCGCGGGCGAACGGGTCGGCCCGGCCGGCGACCGTGTGTGCCGTGCCGGTCTCGATGGCCCGCATGCCGTCCCGCACGCGCGCGTGAGCGCTCGCCCAGGTCGTCTCCGGGGCCGCGGCGAGCGCGTCCGCTCCGGGCCGGCCCGCGAGGACGCCGTCCTCGGCGGCGCTCAGTGCGGTGTAGTCGTCGCCGCCCGCGAGCCGTCGCCAGGCGGTGCGCTGGGCGCCGGGCAGGTCGGCGACGGCCGCGTCGGTCAGGACACGGCGGGTGCCGACGGCGCCGGTGAACAGGCTCAGCCGCGTGCCGTCCAGGCCGCCGGCCCGCCGCGCGCCGGCGAGCAGCGCGTCCTCCTGGGCCAGCGCCTCGCCCGCGCGGGAGAATTCGAGCAGCACGCGCGCGTCGGCGCCCATGTCACCGGCCTGAACACCGGTGAGGGCACCGTCCACGGTGAAGGCCGTGGCGATGGTCCGGGTGTACCGCTCGAAGGTCTCGTCCCGTCCGGCGCCGCGGTCGAGCACTGCCGCCCGCAGGGTGCGCAGGCGCTCGGCGCCGGTGACGAAGGTCCGCAGGCGTCCGGTGACTCCGGCGGGCAGTTCGCCGCTGTCGGCGACGGTGCTGTCCTTGCCGAGCCGCAGCGCGGCCACGGCCCCGTCGGTCCGGGTGCCGAGTGTCCTGAGGTCGGTGGCCTGTCCGGCGGTGGGACCGGCGGCGTAGCGGACGGCGGCGGTGCGCTCGGCCTGGAGCGCGGCGACGGCGTCGGCGAGCGGGGTCCGCAGCGCGGCGTCGACGCGCTGGGACTGGCGCAGCCGGGAGACGTCCTGCGCGGTGGTGACCGTGGCGTACGCCCAGAGGGCGATCAGGGACACGACCGGCACCATGAGCAGGCAGACGACCTTGGCCCGGACGGTCCGCGGACGGATCCGCCAGCCTCCGGCGCGCGAGCCGCCGGCCGCCTGGACGGCGACGTCGTCGGCCGGTTCGTCGGCGGGTGCTCCGGCGTGCGCGCGGCGGCCTCGGGCCGGGCGCGGGGACGGTTCCTGCGTGCCTGCTGTGAGGGTCTTTCTCGGTGTACGCATGGCCTCCTCGCTCTGAAGTGGGTCGGGGGACCGCGCGGCCTGGCCGGGTCGGTGCGATCAGGACGGCCGCGACGGCGCGGGCCGGTCAGCGCGCGGCACCGGCGACGGGCCGCTGGGCCGACGCGGACGCCGCGCGCTCCCCGGCCGTGGGCGACAGTGCGACGAAGGCGGAGGTGAGGAACAGGTAGGACCCGAGGCCTACGGCGAGCGGGAAGATGAACTGCATCGCGGTGGCGCCGGGCAGGGCGGTGGCGGAGGGCGTGACGTGCACGCTGACCGCGAACATCCCGGTGTAGTGCATGCTGCTGACGGCCGCGCCCATGACCAGGGAGGCGACGGTGACCGCGGCGGGTGACCTGATGTTGAGCGCCGCCCACAGGGCCGCGGTCGCGGCGGCCACCGCGATCAGCACAGAGAGCCCGACGAGCATCGGGTCGTAGTGCACGTCGCCGTGCAGCCGGACCGCCGCCATGCCGAGGTAGTGCATGCTGGCGACGCCCAGGCCGGTGGTGAGACCGCCCGCCAGAAGGGCTCGGTTGCGGTTGCGGCCGTAGCCGACGGCGAAGACGCCTGCGGTGACCACGAGCACGGCGACGAGCAGGCTGAGGATGGTCAGCGGCACGTCGTAGCGGATGTCGGTGCCGCTGACGCCGAAGCCGAGCATCGCCACGAAGTGCATGGTCCAGATGCCGGTGCCGAGCGCCGAGGCCGCGGTGAGCAGCCAGTTGCGGCGCGCACGGCCGGTGCTGGCGAGCGCGCGCACGGTGCAGCGCAGGCCCAGTGCGGCGCCCGTGCAGGCCATCACGTACGACAGCACGGGGGTCAGCCAGCCGAAGGTGGCGTGGTCCAGGTGTCCCATGGCCAAAGGACGCTAGGTGGCACGGAGGCACAAAGGGGGCGCATTTCGGAAGGTGTTGCAATATGACCCGGAGATGCGTCGGAACGATCGCCTCCGGCTCGAACGTGCGCGCAGGTTCGTCCTCCGTGACGGTGAGGGAACATGCGGAACATGAGCGATGACCACACGCACGTCCAGGAGTTCTTCACCGCGCGAGCGGCCGGCTGGGACAGCAGGTTCCCCGACGACGGTCCCGCGTACGCGGCGGCGGTGGCGGAGTTGGGGCTGCGCCCGGGCGACCGAGTGCTCGACGCGGGCTGCGGCACCGGCCGCGCGCTGCCGCCGCTGCGCGCGGCGGTGGGGCCCTCGGGCCAGGTGCTCGGGATGGACCTGACCCCGGCGATGCTCCAGGCCGCGGTACGGGCCGGCCGGCATCGCGACGGGAGGCTGGTGCTCGCCGACGTCGCCGCGCTGCCGGTGCGCTCGGAGTCCCTGGACGCCGTGTTCGCCGCGGGACTGATCGCCCACCTGCCGCAGCCCGGCCGGAATCTGCGGGAGCTGGCGCGCGTCGTCCGTCCCGGCGGCAGGCTCGCCCTGTTCCATCCCATCGGCCGGGCCGCCTTGGCGGCGCGGCAAGGACGCCGGATCACCCCGGACGACCTGCGCGCGGAGGGCAATCTGGGCCCGCTCCTGGCAGGCTCGGGCTGGCGGATGACGTCGTACGCGGACGAGGACGCCCGGTTCCTCGCGCTGGCGGTGCGCGAGGGCTAAGGCGTGTTGCGAAAGTCCCGTCTGCCGCGACGCGGGGGCGCGGTGCCGGGCCGCCCTCGTCGCGCGGGCACCGGGATCCGGCGCGTGTCCGGTCACGCCCTCTTCTGTCGGCGGGACTTCAACTCTACGTTCGATGACAGAAGGGACGTGTTCGCGCGCGACCTTCAAGCGACAGCCGACAAGGGAAGGCGGCCGGCATGTTCGACCGGATGCGCAGGTACGCGGAGAGGGTTCGCGCTAACGGGGAGACCCGGGTGCCGGAGCGGCGTGAAAAGCGTGCGCACAACTTGTTCGAGGCCGCGGCCGTCTACGTCGCGGCCCGCGCGGAGGACGACCAGGATCGGATCGAGGAGGCGGCGGGCTGGGTGTCGCCGGAGGCGCTGTCGTTCGGGGTGAGCGAACTGGCCTGCCGTGCCGTCGTCACGCTGGCCCGGGAACGCGGGGAGTCGCCGCGGACTGTGGCCCGGGACCTTCTCGGACTGCCGGCCGCCTGAGGCTTCGCCCCGCCGAGGCCGTTTCGTCCCCGTCCCGGTGGAAAGCTGCAGCTCCGGGTGTGGTGGCCGGTCGTGACAACGGCCTTCCGCTCGCACTAGGGTGCGCGCCGTTGGACGAACGACTGGGAGGCAGGCATGGCCGGGACGACGGACGAGGAGGCTCTCGCCGCCGCGGACGAGGCGCTGTACGTGCTCACGGCGGTGCTGCTGACACCTGCGAAGTTTCCGAGCGTGCTGGGCGACGACTACCCTGAGGCCTGTGCCGCGCTGGAGCTGGCACCGCGCGCCGACGGCTACGGACTGGTCCTCGGCCAGGACGGTGGCGGGGCGCGCTGGACGGTCGTCGTGGACGACGTGTCACTGGTCGCCGTCGCGATCGCGTCGTGGGACTGCGGCATGGAGCACGACCTCTCCCCCGACGAACGCACGGTGGTCGCCGCGCTGCCGGGCTGGCCGCTCGCGGTCGCCGTGTCGGCCCCGAACGTGCCCGCGCCGCATGATCCCGGCCCGGAGATGGCCGACCGTGCCCCGCTGACCCCTCCCGACACCAGCTCCTGGGGCCCGGCGCAACGGCGGCTGGGCGCGGACGAGATCGCCCTCCAGTGGGCGGTCTGGCGGGAGCAGATCGGCGACGACCACTTCCCGGCGCCGCCGGAGGCCCCCGCGGCCGCCGGTGAGGCTCCGGGCAACGGCGACGCGGCTCCGAAGGGTCATCTCGGGATCCGGCGCGTCCTGGCCGAGGCGCGCGCCTACGTGGACACGCCTCCGCCGCTGGGCCGGGTCCGCTCGTCGTTCGCCCCCGGTGACGCGCGTACGCTGCGCGCCGACGGGCCCGGCTGGTCGATGGTGGCGCGCACCGACGACATCGCCTTCGTGCTCCTCGACGACGAACCCGGCGAGGTCCTGCCCGTGGGCCGGGGCCCCGAGCTCCCCGGCCTCCTGGAGGCGCTCGACAAGATGGCCGTACGGCCCCTGTGAGCCTTCCCGGGTCACGTCACCGCCACGGGTCCCGAGATCTCGGGCAAGTGACTCAGCGGCCGATCTCCTTGCGCGTGACCCTGCGCAGCCTGCGCCGCTGCGACGGGTCCAGGGTCAGGTAGGCGGCCACCGGGACACCGACCACGATCAGGAACGTCACCCACCAGGGCAGCCATATCAGCAGGATGAGCCCGACCGCCACACCGCCTACGGCGATCTTCGCGTTCTTCGACATCAGCGTCGCCTCCTTCGCGGCCATTGCCGCGCTCTGATCTGAGAACGGCCCCGCGCCTCCCGCGGTTCCGGACGGCGCCCCTGAGACATCCCTGACGAGCGACCCCTACTGGTCCCGGACACCGGTCGAACAGCTTGTGAAGCGGTGCCGCTCTCAGCGTAGTCACTCCGCGCCGTCTGCCGGGACGGACTGTTCCCCGGCCGCCGCCGCTCCGGCGGAGCCTGTCGACGCCCACTCCCCAGCGGTCCGGGGCCGGCGGCGGCCTGACGGGATCATCCCGGCAGTGAGGGCAGCAGTGAGTCCAGGCCGCTCGGCAGTTCGCTGGGCAGTTCCGACGGCCAGCCGGAGGGGAGCCCGCTCGGCAGTCCGGACGGAAGACCGCTCGGCAGTCCCGAGGGAAGGCTGCTGGGCAGCTTCGTCGGGAGGCTGAAGGAGGGGCGCGGCGAGCCGGACGGGGTCGGGCTGCCGGAGCCGGACGTGCCGGCGGGAGAACCACCACCGCCGGAGACCATCAGGACCGCGACGGTGACGACGACTGCGGCAGCCAGCACGGCCAGTACGGCGTACAGCGGACCCCTGCGACGACGGGGCGGCTCCGGATACGGGCCGACGGCGGTGGGCGGACCGTAGTCCCCGGATCCCCCTCCCGGAGGTGGTCCGAATCCTCCGTACGGAGGCGGGTCGTAGCCGCCCGAGGGCGGGGTTCCGTTCGGCGGGCCGGGCGGGCGGGGCGGTACGGGCGGCATGGCCATACCGCCAAGACTCACCGCGTACCGGTCATCGCGCGAGACCCGCGCGGGAGTTGATACGGACTCGGGCAACGGACCGTACGGTTCCGGAGCATTGTCCGTGCGAGTCAGTCGTGCGCGTGCGGTGATCCGTGCGTCGCGCGGTCGCGGGCAACGGCACGCGCGCGTGCGGGCGCCCCGTGGGGAGCGGCCTGCACGCGCGCGTCCTCGGTCAGCCGCGGGCGCCCAGCAGGTGGTCCATCGCCAGCTGGTCGAGCTGCTCGAAGGCCATGCCGCGGGCGGCGACCGCCTCCACGTCGAACTCCTCGAAGGCCGTGCGGTCGGCGAGCAGCGCCTGGAGGCCGTCGCCGGCGGTGGGCTGGGCCAGCTGGTCCAGGCGGGAGGCGCGCAGGGCCTCCTGGACCTCGGGGTCGGCGCGGAAGGCCGCGGCGCGCTCCTTGAGGATCAGGTAGTTGCGCATGCAGCCGGCGGCGGAGGCCCACACGCCGTCGAGGTCCTCGGTGCGCGGCGGCTTGAAGTCGAAGTGCTTCGGACCCTGGTAGCCGGCGCTCTCCAGCAGGTCGACCAGCCAGAAGGCGGCACGCAGGTCACCGGCGCCGAAGCGCAGGTCCTGGTCGTACTTGATGCCGGACTGGCCGTTGAGGTCGATGTGGAAGAGCTTGCCGGCCCACAGGGCCTGCGCGATGCCGTGCGGGAAGTTCAGGCCGGCCATCTGCTCGTGGCCCACCTCGGGGTTGACGCCGTACAGCTCGGGGCGCTCCAGGCGCTCGATGAAGGCGAGCGCGTGGCCGACGGTGGGGAGGAGGATGTCGCCGCGGGGCTCGTTCGGCTTGGGCTCGATGGCGAAGCGCAGGTCGTAGCCCTGGGCGGTGACGTACTCGCCGAGGAGGTCGAAGGCCTCCTTCATGCGGTCGAGGGCGACTCGCACGTCCTTGGCGGCGCCGGACTCCGCGCCCTCGCGGCCGCCCCAGGCGACGTACGTCTCGGCACCGAGCTCGGCGGCCAGGTCGATGTTGCGGATGGTCTTGCGCAGCGCGTAGCGGCGCACGTCGCGGTCGTTCGCGGTGAACGCGCCGTCCTTGAAGACCGGGTGGGTGAAGAGGTTCGTGGTCGCCATCGGCACCTTCATGCCGGTGGCGTCCAGGGCCTGGCGGAACCGCTTGATGTGCGATTCGCGCTCGGTGTCCGAGGACCCGAAGGGGATCAGGTCGTCGTCGTGGAACGTCACACCGTGGGCGCCCAGTTCGGACAGGCGCTGCACCGTCTCGACGGGGTCGAGGGCGCGACGGGTGGCGTCGCCGAACGGGTCCCTTCCCTGCCAGCCGACGGTCCACAGGCCGAAGGTGAACCTGTCCTCGGGGGTGGGCTGGTAGCTCATGCCGCGGCTCCTTGCTCGGGGGTTCTGCGCGAAGACTGTGCCGGACGACTGTCGTGCCGACTATTTCGTCATGGCGGTTTACAAATTAGTATGCCGACGCGTCCCTGGGAAGGGTCACCCTGTCCCCGAAGGACGAAATCCGGTTCGCGACACCCCGTCGAACCGGAAAAATTGCAGGTCAGATACATCGCGAGCCGCGGAAAAAGGGAGAGCCCGATGTCAGCAGCCGAGGGTCCGCTCGTCGTCGGCGTGGACACGTCCACCCAGTCCACCAAGGCGCTGGTGGTCGACGCGTCCACCGGACAGGTCGTGGCGAGCGGCCAGGCGCCGCACACCGTGTCCTCGGGCGCGGGCCGGGAGAGCGACCCGCGCCAGTGGTGGGACGCGCTGTGCGAGGCACTGCGCCAGTGCGGGGACGCGGCGCACGAGGCGGCCGCCGTGTCGATCGGCGGCCAGCAGCACGGTCTGGTCACACTGGACGGGCGCGGCGAGCCGGTGCGGCCGGCCATGCTGTGGAACGACGTCCGTTCGGCGCCCCAGGCGCGACGTCTGATCGAGGAGCTGGGCGGCCCGAAGGCCTGGGCGGAGCGCACCGGCAGTGTGCCGGGCGCGTCGTTCACCGTCACCAAGTGGGCCTGGCTGGCGGAGCACGAACCGGAGGCGGTCCGCGCGACCAAGGCCGTACGGCTTCCCCACGACTACCTCACCGAGCGTCTGACCGGACAGGGCACGACCGACCGCGGTGACGCCTCCGGCACCGGCTGGTGGGCGTCGGCGACCGAGGCGTACGACGCGGAGACCCTCGCCCACGTGGGCCTCGACCCGGCGTTCCTGCCCCGGGTGGTCCGGCCCGGTGAGATCGCCGGCACCGTGCGCGACAGTCACGAGCTGCCGTTCTCCAAGGGCACCCTGGTCGCGCCGGGTACCGGCGACAACGCGGCCGCGGCGCTCGGGCTCGGGCTGCGCCCCGGGACCCCGGTGCTGAGCCTGGGCACGTCGGGCACGGTGTACGCCGTCTCCAGGCACCGTCCCGCCGACCCGACGGGCACCGTCGCGGGCTTCGCCGACGCGCACGGCGACTGGCTCCCGCTCGCCTGCACGCTGAACTGCACCCTCGCGGTCGACCGGGTCGCGGCGCTGCTCGGCCTGGACCGCGAGGCGGTCGAGCCCGGCACCTCGGTCACCCTGCTGCCCTACCTGGACGGCGAGCGCACCCCCAACCTGCCGAACGCCACCGGGCTGCTGCACGGCCTGCGCCACGACACCACCGCCGGGCAGCTCCTGCAGGCCGCCTACGACGGCGCCGTGCACGCCCTGCTCGGCGCACTGGACCTGGTGCTGGACGCGGACGCCGACCGGACCACGCCGCTGCTGCTGATCGGCGGCGGGGCCCGGGGCCGGGCCTGGCAGGAGACGGTACGGCGGCTGTCCGGGCGCCCGGTGCAGGTGCCCGAGGCCAAGGAGCTGGTGGCCCTCGGCGCCGCCGCGCAGGCGGCCGGACTCCTGACCGGCGAGGACCCGGCGGCGGTGGCCCGCCGCTGGAACACCGCCGCGGGCCCCGTGCTGGACGCGGTGGAACGGGACACGGAGACGCTGGCGAGGATCTCCGGGGTACTCTCCGACGCGGCCCCGCTGCTGGAGCGGGCGCCGCAGGACCGGTGACCGCGCGGGAGACGGGTCGCAGGACATCCGAGGAGACCGGGGACTGATCGAGGCATGACCGCACCGCTGCACGAGGCCCGTCCGACGGCGAACGGCCGTGCCCTGCCGGACACCCAGCAGGGCATGCGCCGGCGCAACCTCGCGCGCGTGATGCACGCGGTCAGCGCCGAGGGCCCGCTGTCGCGGGCCGCGGTCGCCTCACGCATCGGTCTGACCCGCGCAGCGGTGTCGACCCTGGTCGACGAACTGGTCCGCTGGGGCCTCCTGGAGGAGCTGGGCCCCGAGCGGCCCAGCCGGGTCGGTCGGCCCGGCTCCGCGCTCGCGGTGAGCGGGAGCGGGCCGTGCGGCATCGGGGCGGAGGTCGGGGTCGACCACCTCGCCGTGTGCGCGGTCGACCTGCGCGGCGAGGTGCGGGCGCGGGCCGTTCGGCACGGCGCGAACCGGGGCCGGGCGCCGAAGCCGGTCGTGGACGAGCTGTCCGCGCTGGTCAGGCAGGTCGCGGCGGACGCGGAGCGGGAGGGCCTTTGGCCGGCCGGTCTCGCGGTCGCCGTCCCCGGCCTCGTGGCTCGCGACGGGCACACGGTCGTGCACGCCCCGAACCTCGACTGGCACGGCACCGACCTCGGCGCGCTGCTGCCCGCCGACCTGCCGCCCACGGTCGACAACGAGGCCAACTTCGGCGCTCTGGCCGAGCTGTGGCTCGGCGACGCCACCCCACCGGACTTCCTGCACGTGTCCGCCGAGATCGGTATCGGCGCCGCGGTCGTCGTGGACGGCCAGCTGCTGCGCGGCAAGCGGGGGTTCGCGGGCGAGCTCGGCCACGTGCCGGTCCATCCCGAGGGCCCGGACTGCGCCTGCGGCGGACGCGGATGCCTGGAGCAGTACGCCGGCGAGGAGGCGGTGCTGCGCGCGGCCGGTCTGGAGACCCGCGAGGACGCGGTGGGCCTGCTCGCCCGGCGGGCGGGCGAGGACCACGAGGGTGTACGCCGCGCCCTGCACGACGCCGGTACCGCCCTGGGCATCGCCCTGACCGGTGCCGTCAACCTCCTGGACCCCGAGACGGTGGTCCTCGGCGGCGCCCTGGCCGGCCTCGCCCCGTGGCTGCTGCCGTCCCTGGAGACCGAACTGGCCGGCCGAACGACGGGGCCGGCCTGCCCGGTCACCGTCTCCCGCCTCGGCCCCGAGGGACCTCTGCTGGGCGCCGCCCACTCGGTGGTCCGCGCCGTACTGGACGACCCGGCTACGGTGGCGGAACGGGTCTGACGGAGTTCGACCACCGTCCCCTGCCACCTCCTTCACCCGTTCGGATGGCGAGGTTTTCCACAACGGCCGTCCTGTCCACGGAATCACTCGGCGCCCTTCTGCCCGCCCCGTCCTCGCCGTACCGTGATTCACGCGAAGCGGTCCGTGGGACCGATGGGTTCACGCACGTCGGGGGGTGTGTATGACCGAGGGGACGACCGGAGTGGCGACCGCGGGACTGCGGCGGGACGCCATCGGGTTGCGGGAGGTTCCTGTTCCAGAGCGTCACGGCGATGGCGCCCGCCGCCGCCGTCGCCGCGTCCATTCCGTCGGGAGCGGCCTTCGCCGGGGGCAGTCTGCCGCTGGCGGTGGTGATCGCACTGGTGGCCTGTCTGTTCACCGCGTCCTGCGTGGCCGAGCTGGCCAGGGAATTACCCGCGGCGGGCTCCGTCGCCACCTATGCGGCGCGCGGACTCCATCCCGCCGTGGGCTTCCTGGTCGGCTGGGGCTACGTGTTCGTGGAGGCGCTGGTGCCGCCGCTGCTGCTGCTCCAGCTCGGATTCACCGTGGCGGGGACCCTGCACGAGGAATGGGCCTCCTGGCCGGCCGACCTGTGGTGGCCGTGGTCGCTCGCCGGCGCAGCCGTGATCGCCGTCACCGGATATCTGGGGGTACGGGCCTCCGCCCGTTTCGGGACGGTCCTCGGGGTCTTCGAGGTCGCGGTCCTCCTGGTCTTCGCCGGATGGCTGATCGTCAAGGCCGGTTCCCACAACACCCTGTCCGTGTTCGGCACTTCGCACACGGCGAAGGAGTACGGGGGCTTCAGCGGGGTCTTCGCGGGATCCGTCTACACCGTGCTGGCGTTCGCGGGTTTCGAGGCGGCCGCGCCGCTTGCCGAGGAGACCCGCGACCCGCGCCGTACGATGCACCGCGCGGTGCTCGGCGCGGCCCTGGGGATCGGCCTGTTCTACGTGGTGACGACGTACGCGATGACCGTGTACTTCGGGCCGGACCGGTTCGCCGGGTTCGGCGCGGCGGGCGACGCGTCCTGGGAAGGCGTCGCCCGGGCCTCCTTCGGGCTCTTCTGGGTCCTGGTGTTCCTCGCCGTGGTCAACTCGACGATCGCCAACGCCAACGCCTGCGCCAACGTGTCCACCCGGACGGCCTTCGCGCTGGCCCGCATCCGGGTCCTGCCGCGCGTCCTCGCAACCCTCCATCCCCGGTACCGCTCCCCCGTCGCCGGTGTCGCCGTCCAGACGGCCGTGGCGGTCGGCGCCGTGCTCGGGCTGGGCTTCGGATACGACCCGGTGACCGCTTTCCTGCTGCTCGCCACGGTGATCGTCACGGTCGTCATCGGCGTCTACATCGTCGTCAACCTCGCCTGTGCGGGCTACTTCCTGCGCCGCGGCCGGTCCTCGCTCCGGCCGGTGCGGCACCTGCTGCTGCCGCTGCTGGGCATCGTGGCCTTCGTGCCCGCCCTGCTGACCGCGGCAGGCCTGCCCGTCTTCGACTTCGTGACGGAGCTGACAGCCCCGGTGTCGTACGCGGGTCCGGTGGTCGGCGTCTGGATGGCGGCCGGCGTGATCGTGCTCCTGGTGCTGATACGCCGCCACCCCGAGCGCATAGCCGAGACGGCACGTGTCCATCTCGAAGAAGCGGACGACCCGACGCACGCCGTCGACCGGCGGAACGGAGAACCCACACGATGACCGACCCCTTCGTCCTCACCGTCCGTCCCGAACCGGGCCAGTACGCCTGGACGTTCGGCGGCGCGCCGCCGGTCGCGCGGATCGCGCCCGGCACCGTCCTCGACCTGTACACGGAGGACTGTTTCGCCGGGCGGGTGCGGTCCGAGAAGGACCTGGTGTCCGAGGTGTGCGAGTTCCCGTTCCTCAACCCGCAGACCGGACCGTTCCACGTCGAGGGCGCGGAGCCCGGGGACACCGTCGCCGTGCACTTCGTGTCGATCGAACCGGCCCGGGACTGGGCGGCGTCCACGACCGTCCCGCTGTTCGGTGCGCTCACCTCGACGCACGCCACCGCCGGCCTGCAGCCGCCGCTCCCGGAGAAGGTCTGGATCTGGCAGCTGGACCGGACCCGGCGCACCGCTCTGTTCCGCGCCCACGAAGGCGGGTTCGAGCGGGAGCTGCCGCTCGATCCGATGCACGGCACGGTCGGTGTGGCTCCCGCCAACCTGGAGGTGCGCTCGGCCCTGGTGCCGGACGCGCACGGCGGGAACATGGACACGCCCGAGATGCGGGCGGGTGTCACCTGCTACCTCGGGGTCAACGTCGAGGGCGCGCTGCTCAGTCTGGGAGACGGGCACGCCCGGCAGGGCGAGGGCGAGACCTGCGGGGTGGCCGTCGAGTGCGCGATGAACACCGTGGTGATCGTGGAACTGCTGAAGGGAATCGCGACGCCCTGGCCGCGGCTGGAGTCGGACACCCACATCGTCTCGACGGGGTCGGCACGTCCGCTGGAGGACGCCTTCCGGATCTCGCAGCTCGATCTGGTGCAGTGGCTGGTGCGCGACTACGGATTCGCCGAACTGGACGCGTACCAGTACGCGACCCAGACGGTGGAATCGCCGTTGGCCAACGTGTGCGACACCAACTACACGTGCGTGGCCAAGCTCCGCAAGGAGTGGCTGCCCGCGCGCGAGACTTACCGCGGGCTGCACGCGCGGCTGCGCGAGACCGCGGCGGCCCTGCGCCGCTGAGCGCGACTCCCCGCTTCGGGCACGCTGGAGAAAGGCACCTCATCCATGGACCGGGCACGACCGCTCCCCGCCAGGCGACTGCTCCTGAAGGGCGCGGCCCTGGCCGCCGTCCCGTACACGCTGCTCCCCGCGCCCCCGGCGGGCGCGCGGACCGGAGTGGTCGACTATCCGAAGGCCGAGTGGCAGGCGGCGAGCGGTGAGAATCGCACGGCGGCCCAGCGCCCCGACGAGTACGACATCGACCGGGTGATCATCCATGTGACGCAGCACGCGTACGCCGGCACGCTGTCCATCTTCCAGAACCCGAAGAAGCGGGTGTCCGCGCACTACCTGCTGCGTTCGGCCGACGGCCATGTGGCCCAGTGCGTCCGGGAGTCGGACGTCGCCTGGCACGCGGGGAACTGGGACTACAACACCCGCAGTGTCGGCATCGAGCACGAGGGCTGGGTGGAGCAGCCGGAGTACTTCACCGACGCCCTGTACACGGAGTCGGCGCGGCTGACGGCGTCGATCTGCGACAGGTACGGCATCCCGAAGGACCGCGACCACATCATCGGGCATGTCGAGGTGCCGGGGACCGACCACACCGATCCGGGCCGGCACTGGGACTGGGTCCGCTACATGAGGCTGGTGGGCCGGTCCTCGGAGTGAGAGCGAGGCAGAGCGGTCGAAACGGTTGTCCGGGCGAACACCCCGAGTGACGATGTCCCCAGCCGCATCGCCTTCCGGGGAGGCCGAGTTGACCGATCAGTGGGTGGCCCTGGAACCGGGGACCGACCCTGCCGAGCGGGTCCGGGTGCTGCGCCGGGCGTACGAGACGTTCACCACGGCGGGCACCGTGCCGCGCCCGGTGCGGTCGGTGGTGGCCGAGTCGTGGCGGCGCTCGGCACGGGCCGGGGTGGGGCCGGAGGGCGCGGCGCGGGTGGAGCTGACCGACGGCGACCTCGGGGCCTATCGCGCGGAGCATCCGCTGGCCCGGGTGATGCCGCTGGTGCGGGAGCTGATGGGCACGTTCGCGGCGGACGGCGAACACCTGCTGGCGGTGTGCGACGCGGACGGCAGACTGCTGTGGGTGGAGGGCGATCCGGCGACCAGGCGCCGGGCGGACCAGATGAACTTCGTGCCGGGCGCGCGCTGGTCGGAGAGCGAGGTCGGCACCAACGCCCCGGGGACTGCGGTGGCGTTGGACCGGCCGGTACAGGTGTTCGCCGCGGAGCACTTCATCCGCCGGGTGCAGCCGTGGACGTGCGCGGCGGCGCCGGTGCACGATCCGCGTACCGGGCGGGTGCTGGGCGCGATCGACATCACCGGCGGCGACCGGCTGGCGCATCCGCACAGCCTGGGCTTCGTGCAGGCGGTGGCGCGGGCCGCCGAGTCGCAGCTGGCGCTGCTGGATCCGCCGGCACCCGTAGACGAGCCGCCCGCGCTGACGGCGCTCGGCCGGGACGAGGCCGAACTCCGCCTGGACGGCCGCCGGATCAGGCTCGGCCGACGCCACAGCGAACTGCTGGTGCTGCTGTCCCGCCACCCGGAGGGACTGACCGGCGACGAGCTGCTGTGCGCGCTGTACGAGGACGAGTCGGTGACGCCGGTGACGCTGCGGGCCGAACTGACCCGGCTGCGCAAGCTGCTGGGCCCGGGCCTGCTCGCGTCCCGGCCGTACCGGCTGACCGCTCCGGTCGAGTCCGACGCGAGCGTGGTGGAGCGGCGGCTGGAGGCGGGGGCGGTGACGGCGGCCGTGACGGCGTACCCGGGTCCGCTGCTGCCCGCCTCGCAGGCACCCGCGGTCGTCCTGCTCAGGCGGCGGCTCGCGGACGGGCTGCGGGCGGCGCTCATCGCGCGCCGCGACCCGGACCTGCTCGCCGACTGGGCGCACGCGCCGTGGGGCGAGGACGACGTGCAGGTCTGGCGGGCCCTCGCGGCGGTGCGGCCGACGGCGGTGGTCCGCAGCCGACTGGCCGCGCTGGAGTCGGAGTTGGCGGCGCCGCCCCGCTGACCTGCGGTGCAACGGGGGCGCAACGTACGTCTACGTAGCCTGCGCGCCGGAGCTGCCCAACGGCGGGCAGCGCATCTGCGAGGAGGCAGGCCACCATGACCCGTTACGCGGCGCCCGGCACCGAGGGCGCGATCGTCTCCTACCAGGCGCGCTACGACCATTTCATCGGCGGCGAGTACGTGCCGCCGGCCCGGGGCCAGTACTTCGAGAACCCGTCGCCGGTGAACGGGCAGCCGTTCACCGAGGTCGCACGGGGCACCGCCGAGGACGTGGAAAAGGCACTGGACGCGGCCCACGCGGCGGCGCCGGGCTGGGGCCGCACGTCGGTGACGGAGCGGTCCGACATCCTGCTGAAGATCGCCGACCGGATGGAGGCGCACCTCGAACCGCTCGCGGTCGCGGAGAGCTGGGAGAACGGCAAACCGGTACGCGAGACGCTGGCCGCGGACATCCCGCTCGCCATCGACCACTTCCGGTACTTCGCGGGGGCGATCCGCGCGCAGGAGGGGTCGCTGGGCGAGATCGACGACGACACGGTGGCGTACCACTTCCACGAGCCGCTCGGGGTCGTCGCGCAGATCATCCCGTGGAACTTCCCGATCCTGATGGCGACGTGGAAGCTCGCGCCCGCGCTGGCCGCCGGGAACGCCGTCGTCATCAAGCCGGCCGAGCAGACTCCGACGTCCATCCACTACTGGATGAGCCTGATCGCGGACCTGCTGCCGCCGGGCGTGGTGAACATCGTCAACGGCTTCGGCGTGGAGGCGGGCAAGCCGCTGGCGTCCAGCGCCCGGGTGGCGAAGGTCGCGTTCACCGGGGAAACCACGACGGGGCGGCTGATCATGCAGTACGCCTCGGAGAACATCAAGCCGGTGACCCTGGAACTGGGCGGCAAGTCCCCGAACATCTTCTTCGACGACGTCTGGGCGCACGACGACGACTTCCGTGACAAGGCCCTCGAAGGCTTCACGATGTTCGCGCTCAACCAAGGCGAGGTCTGCACCTGCCCGTCCCGGGCCCTGGTCCAGCGCGGTCAGTACGCCGACTTCATGGCGGCCGCGGTCGCCCGCACCCAGCAGATCAAGCCGGGCCACCCTCTCGACACCGACACGATGATCGGCGCACAGGCCTCCAACGACCAGCTGGAGAAGATCCTCTCCTACCTGGACATCGGACGGCAGGAAGGCGCCAAGATCCTCACCGGTGGTGAACGCGTCGAGCACGACGGCGAGTTGAAGGGCGGCTACTACGTCCAGCCGACGATCTTCGAGGGCGACAACCGGATGCGGATCTTCCAGGAGGAGATCTTCGGCCCGGTCGTGTCGGTCACGTCCTTCGACGACTTCGACGACGCGATCAAGATGGCCAACGACACGCTGTACGGCCTCGGCGCGGGCGTCTGGACCCGCGACATCAACACCGCCTACCGCGCGGGCCGCGCGATCCAGGCGGGCCGGGTGTGGACGAACTGCTACCACGCCTACCCGGCGCACGCGGCATTCGGCGGCTACAAGCAGTCCGGGATCGGCCGCGAGACCCACAAGATGATGCTGGAGCACTACCAGCAGACGAAGAACCTCCTGGTGTCGTACTCGCCGAAGAAGCTGGGCTTCTTCTAGACACAGAAAAAGGGCGCCTGACCAGGGCAGCTGCCCGGCAGGCGCCCTTTTTGGCGCACATCTAAGCAGCGAGTCGAAACACGCCCTTACTCCCGATATCTCCCACCCGTTTCCCAGCTCTGACCAGCAGTTCCGGGGCATTTCCGGGCCAAGGTCCTGCTAAGAGCTCGTAACACGATCACGTGACCCAGCCCCGGTAGTCGTGTCGTGGTGGAGCGTGGGAGCGTGGCCCTGGATCGTGGGCGATGGCCTGTGTGGGGAAGCGGGGCTGGATGAGCGTGGTGTGGGCGGCGACGTCGCCGGAATCGGGACTGTTCGATCCGGTTGAGCGACGCACGGAGGTGAAGGATTTGTCAGATCGCTTCGACGACCTGCGTTCCTGTGGCCAGGGATATGTCGAGGTTCGGTCGCCGGACAGGGAGTTCCCGGTACTGACCCTGGCCTTCCGAGTTGATCACGCGGTCGTCCACATGATGAGTGACACGGAGCGGATGTCTCTGCTCGCAGGAGACGGCGCCGTGTCCTCGGGTACCGAGGTTGAAGTCCCGATCGTGGACGATCTCACCGTGTTCACGGGCGAATTTGTCCTCGATGTCGATCGGGCGTGGGACCTGGTGCACGAGTTCATCCAGACGCGGGCGGCCGGCCCTTTGGGTGAGTGGTGTGTGGTGTAGCCAAAGAGTTCGTGCCGCGATCATGATCGGTGCTTCTTCAGGCGCCTCCAGCAGATGAGGCCGCAGGCCAATGAGACGAGGGCGTCGTGGAGTTCGGTTCGGCGTTCCCATCGCACGGCGAGGCGTTTGAACTGGTGGAGCAGGGCGAAGGTCTGTTCGACGACGTTGCGGTGACGGCAATCTTCCAGCCCTCGCCGTCCGTGCCGGGGCGGCCTAGCGGGAACCAGCCGAGGTAGAACCTGCCGTCCCTGCTACTGACGTGCACCCCCGCGCGGTCGTCGACGATCAGGTGGAAGTCCTTGGCGGAGAACAGATCCATGACCCCGGTCGGCCGACCGGGGCCGAGCTGCCACTCACGCAGTCGCAGTGCGTCGACCGCAGTGGAGAAACCGGGCCCGCAGGGGCTACGGTCACGGGCAATCACCTCTCTGACCTGGGGTTTCCTGCATGGTCGTCTACGTTGACATGCCCTCACGCCGTTGGCCAGTCTTTCCGCAATCTTTCCTGTCTGCCCCAGGCGAACTGACGTCCTTCGACAGTGAAGCCAGTCGCTTTGCCATCCAATCAAGGCTCCTAGAGCCGGGCTCCTTGGTGAGTCGATCCAGTGATCGGCGCCCCCTGAATGCTTGCGGCATCGCGCATGGAAACCTGTCCACATGGATAGATTCGCGGACCGACTCGACGGCGGGTGGAAGTGGTGGGAGGCCGCCATCGAAGAAGCGCAGGAGGGGCGCTGGGTCCGCGACGCCGTGGAACGGCAAGTCATCAAGGACATCGGCGCCGCCACAAACCCTCTCCACGGCGGACGGATGGCCCCGTTCACCGAGGACTCGTGGCACGTACGCATCGGGAGGATCGCGAACTGGGCCGGGGTGCTGCGGCTCGCGGCACGATCAGGCGGATGGGAGCTCCGACCCGTCGCCGGACACATCCCGCCAAACCCTGCCGGCATCGCCGAACTGCTGTCTGGCATCTACGCGGTCGGCGAGCAAGGAGAAATCTGGATGCGGCAGCTCCTGAAAGGTCAGCTGCCACCTGAAGACGAGATCGCGAAGGCCGAGGGCTTCCTCACCGGGCCGGGATCCGTCGAGGACCTTGAGCTCTTCTTCTACGACTGAAAGGCCATCGCTTGGTCGTCACCGCCGCGCCCAGATGAGGATGCACGGGCGGGACACCACTGAGTCCACCGGCAAAAACTCCCTCCCAACGGAACACAACAACGGCATCGGCACACCGGACGGAGCGCAACCGGCCACGCCCCTGCACCGACGCCGGGCACACCAACACCCTCATCTCCAACTACCCACGGCAATCAGCAGAATGCGCATCATGTCCACCGTGTGGGGTAGCGCGCGGAAGCACTCAACAGCGCAGCCCCGCACACCACTTGACCGCGCAAGCGTCCCACGCGCGCCTCGCAACAGCCCAGCCCGTCACCCCGCGCTCACTACCTGGGCTCCAACCGACGGGGTATGGGCCGGGCCAACGCCAGGGGCTGCTGATGGTCGGCATGGCCTGTTACGGGCTGAGGCGGACCGGTGAATGCCGGCGTCGAGACACCGGGCCGCCTACCTGGCTCGGGCTTGCAGGTAAGCGGTCCATTCGGTTGCCGTGCGGGAGCGCCATCGCGTGAGGGTGCTGAGGTGGAGGCCGAGCATGGATGCGAGAACGGCCGGAGGCATGTCCTGGGCGAGCTCGATCAGGGCGGTAGCCCGTGCGGGCGGCTGGGAATTCCGTGCTCGGCGAGACGGCGGGCCAGTGCACTGCCGGTGATGTGACCGCCCGGCTCGGCCGAGGGGAAGAGCCAGGGGTTGGGGTAGTTCGCGGCCTAGCCCGGTGGCCGTGGCCGGTCCGCGAACTCGGTCAGCCTCCGCGTCGGCCCTGCTTGCCCGCCCTCGCAATTCAGGTTGCCGACCGTCGTACCGGCCTTGAGACCTGTCCTCTCGGCCCGTAGTCCGCGTCGATGCGCCGGCGCTTGGCCGCCGCGGCCTCCCCGCCCCGCAGTATGAGTCCTGCCCCGGCCTGACGGTCGTGTGCCAGAAACCGACCGGTCAGCGGGCGGCCCCTGGCGCACGACCGTCTGGCGGCCGAGGACGTTCGCTCGTACCGGGCTGGAGAGACAGGCATGTACGCCGACACTGCGTGCACGCCATCCCTAGAACCACGCGGTGGCCCTGCAGTCCAGGGCCTCGGCATGGTCGGCGGGCGTCCATTTCGTGATCACATGAGATGACGATAGGGAGAGCGGGCGGTTCCTGCTCATGTCCATTGCGCCTCGGAGCCGTTGCGTCTCCTCATACCGTCGGGTGGAGTGAGCCGACTGCGCTAGGAGATGATCCCGTGCGTGACTGAAGAGGCAGGTACAGACGCGGACGACGCTTGTGCGTGGGCCGAGCGGCTGGGCTGGGCGTTCGCACTGATAGCGGAAGATCCGGCCGCAAGAGCCGCAACGCTCGTCCATCTGGCTGAGGCCCAGAGGAAGGTCGCGGACGCACTCGCCCGATCCAACGAGATGTGGCGGCTGACGAGGCCCCTGGGGGTGGAGGAGCAGTACCGGGAGCCGGCGTTTCTGCAGGCTCGCCAGAGGCATCAGCAAGCCCAGCGGCGTTCGCTGCCTGATGGGGTGTGGTGTGGCCCTGTGAGCGGGGATCTGGCGACTTGGCCGGGGCTGCCCTATGTGCTGCTCTTCCTGGAGTGGGAGGCGAGGTACCCGCTGGAGTGGACGCAGCATGCGAAGGCGTGGGGTACGAAGCAGAGCCTGATCCGGGCGGTCGCCCGTGCTCGCCAGGAAGAGGCGACCAGGGCGAAGCTCATCGACCTGGTCGAGATCGTCGTCCACCGGGCGTATCGCTGCAAGGATCGCGAGTACGTGCGGGTTGCCCGGGCAGTCGACAGCGCTGACCTGCGCGGCAGGCTCGATCGGGCTGCCGATGCGGACAATCCTTGGGCCCGGTGCCATGCCGGGTATGTGCTCTGGCTCCTTGACCGCCCTGACCTGCCGAATACCCGTCGTGTCTGGCAGACCTGGGTGGCAGGAGAGGCTGCAGCGTTGCTGTGACCGGGCACGATGCGAGGAAGGTTCCCGTGATCATGGAGTGCTCTATGCCCCGTGACCTGCCTGGAAGACCGTGCCTGCCGACGCATCCCTGATTCCGCCTGCCCTTGACCTGCTCCGCGAGCACTCCGACGTGGGGCCCGGGGAGGTGCCCGGCCTGCTGGAGTGGCTGGCTCGGGTGCCGGATCCACCCGATCCGCGCGGCGTGCGCCATGCCCTGACCCTCGTCCTCACACTGACCGCCTGCGCGGTGCTGACCGGCGCCACCTCGCTGCTGGCAGTCGGCGAGTGGATCGCGGACGCCCCGCCCCACGTGCTGGAGCGACTCGGCCTACGCCCTGATCCAATACTGCCCCGGAGGCTGGTGCCCTCGGAGGCGACGATCCGCAGGCTGCTCGCCCGCATCGACGGTGATGCCCTGGACCAGGTGGTGGGCGGATGGCTTGCTGACGGCCGGCCCGAGAGCACCGGGCTGCGCGGACTGTCCGTGGATGGTATGTCCCTGCGCGATGCAGCGAAGGCCCGGGGGCGGAGGATCCATCTGCTCGCCGCGGTGGAGCACACCATCGGGCTGGTCCTGGCGCAGCTCGACGTCGGCGAGAAGAACGGTGAGATCACCCGCTTCCAGCCGCTCCTCGACACCGTCGCCGACCTGACCGCAACCGTGGTCACCAGCGACGCGCTCCATACGCAACGCGAGCACGCTACTTACCTCCTGGGCCGCGGGGCCCATTACATCGCGATCGTCAAGGGCAACCAAAAGAAGCTGCGCAAGCCGCTGAAGTCCCTTCCCTGGAAGGACATCCCGTTCCAGGGCCGCACCCGGGGCACCGGCCACGGCCGCGCGGAGATCCGGCGGATCAAGGTCGCCACCGTGAACAACTTGCTCTTCCCCGCCGCCCGCCAGGCCGTTCAGATCAAGCGCCGCCGCACCGACCGCAAGACCGGCAAGACCACCATCACGACCTTCTGCGCGGTCACCAGCCTGACCGCCGGGCAGGCCGCCCCCGTCCAACTCGCGAGATTGATCCGCGACCACTGGAAGATCGAGGCCCTACACCACATCCGCGACACCACCTTCGCCGAGGACGCCTCCCAGCTGCGGACCAGCAATGCACCCCGTGCGATGGCGTCATGGCGCAACCTCGCCGTCGGCGCCCTCCGCCTGAGCGGCGTCAAGAACATCGCCGCCGGCCTCCGTCGCAACGCACGCGACGCCCGCCGGCCCCTCGCACTCCTCGGTCGCGCATGATCACAAAACGGGCGCCCGCCGACTATGCCGAAGCCCTGGCCCTGCAGTCCAGGACTGACGTCAGCAGTCGATCAACGACCTGGCGGCCTCATTACCTGCTGCCGTGTTGGCGATCCAGACGCGACTGCCCAGCTTGGGATCCCAGGAAAATCGCTCAAGGTCATCGAGCACCAGCTGAACAACTTCGTCGGCTCCTCCCCGCCACGGCGAAAATCCCTCTGCAGCGAGTTCACCAACCTGGACCAGATTACTTTCGAGCAAAAAGTGGAGGAGTTCCACGAAGAAAGCTCTCCAAAGAGGCCCCTGTTTTTCTTCTCGCGCAGCCCAGATGAGCTGATCGATAGGGACCCAGTCATCTAGTCCTTCGATCAAGACGTCGGAGAAAACACGGCTTTCGATCATGGCAAGTGCACCTTCAATGGTTTTCCGCCGCTACCGGGCTGGATGTCGATTGTCGCCCCGCCAGATGCAGACGCCGTTCTCCACTGCATTACGGTGCCATCTTCGAGTCGATATACATCGGGAATCTTCGGTCCTCGCGCTGGGAGTTGCTCCGCTCCGGCAGTCCAGCGCTCGAACGCATCGCGCATGGTCTGCTCGTCAGACATCTCTCGAACGTGCCCCTGTTTTCCCTTCGGCAGGCTATCGAACTCGGATTTCCATACACCGCAGATTCCATTGCTGTTGTGAACGAGGATCGGAGTGTCGCCCGCGAGTACATAGTACGTGTGCAGTTGCTGCACTGTGAGGTTCCAGCGATCGGCCGAACCGGGAGTCGGACGAGTGCTGACTACCGTGGCGTGGGCATTGTTTATTGTCTCCAGGCCGTCGCCTCTGTGGAGCCTGTCGGCACGTACCCACCGGTGCGCGGTGGCGTTCCAGAAGGGGTGGCCAGCAGTGGTGTGAATGATCGCTGTTCCACCGCCCGCGACGCGGACAACAAAGTCGAGCAGGTCCGCGTCATGGTTGATCCATACCTGTTGTACCTCGCGAGCACCTACATGCTCACCTGTTTTCTGGTCGGCTGCTTCAACCTTGTCACCGGGCTGTATCTTCCCGATGGGTCTGCTTTTTCCGTCTTCCATCAGGACGGGCGTGTCGGGTGAGAAGCTGCACGGCCTGACGGTTTCTACCTCTGCAGTTTCGCCGAGCTGAAGAGCCGAACCTTCGCCGAGTCCGAGAGCGTAGGCGAATCCGGGGCCGACCGCTTCTTGGGCATGATCCCAGACGCGTGCGTCTCTCTGACATTGGGACATGTGGTCCAAGCAGTAGGTGGCGGCGATGTGCTTCGCGCCGGCTATGTCGCCTGGGTGCCGCGAGATGTATTCGTAGGCCTTGTTGCAGGCAGTGCGGCCGTAGCAGACGATTTCAGATTCACCAGAAATATTTGTTCTGGGGTACCAGTAGCCGCCGTCCATACTGGAAGCGAGTTTGTTGGGTCCGAATTGGTAGAACTGTCTGCCGAGAGCTTTTGAGTCGGTTGTTCCTGGCGTTACCGTGCTCACCCAGCTCTGCTCTGCTTCGCCCTGACTGGGTGTGCTGTCGCTGCCTTGGTGATTCTTCGCGATCTCGTCGCATTGCGCCCCTGTGCCGCACATCAGGCCATCGGAGTTCACGGCGCCGAGGCCGGAGGGGTCCATGTAGTTGATGGGGTCGTTGTTGGTGTAGCTGTAGGCGGAGAGGTTTTGTGGGTTGTAGGGGGTGATGAGTGGGTCGGGGCTGAGGAAGCGCGCAAGGTGGGGGTCGTAGGGTCGGGCGCCGAGGAGAGAGAGGCCGGTGCTGGTGTCTTCGGTTTTGCCGAGGAAGCCGTTGCTGGTTCCGGTGGGGAGAGTGCCGGAGCGTTCGTCGCCGAAGGGGGTGTAGCGGCGGCGGGTGGTGGTGCCGGTGGCGGCGTTGACGGTGAGCTGGGTGGAGGCCTGGTTGTCGGCCATCAGGTAGGTGAGGGTGTTGCCGCTTGGGGTGCCGGCGGTGGTGCGCATGGCGACGGTGGCGCTGCCGCAGGTGTAGTAGCGGGTGGCGGTGGTTTTGGTGCCATCGTTGTGGAGTTCCATGCCGCCGAGGTAGGCGATGGTCTCCTGCGGGGTAGTGCGCACGAGGAGGGCGCCGTCGGCGTCGTAGGCGTAGCGGGTGAGTTTGGCGCCGGTGGAGTCGGTGACGGTGGCGGTGGAGAGCTGGCCTTGGGGGGTCCAGGTGTAGTCGGAGGTTTTGCCGGGTTCGATGTGTTTGAGCATCTGGCCGGCGGTGTCGTACTGGAAGTCTTCGGTGCCGGTGATGGTGGTGCCGGTCTTGATGTTGATCTTGCGGACGCCGTGGAGCTGGGGGGTGTTGGCGGTGGTCCAGGTGCCGCTGTCGTTGTAGCCGGGGTAGAGGTAGTCCCGGTTGACGGCCTTGCCGGTGGAGTCGGTGTCGGTGACGGACTGCAGGTTGCCCAGCCGGTCATAGGTGTAGGCGGTCTGGTACGGGGCTTCGCCCTGGAAGTCGGAGGTGGTGGCGAGCCAGCAGGGCAGAGAGCTGGTGGTGTCGGCGCTGTTCAGGCGGCCCTGGTCGTCGTAGGTGAAGCACTGTGACTGGGCAGTCTGGCCGGTGGCCTGTTCGCGGATCTGGGTGATGCGGCCGTCGTTGTCGTAGCTGTAGGCGTCTTGTTGGCGTTGCTGGGTGGTGGACTGGTCGACGGTGGTGGTTGTGGTGATGCCGGTCAGCTGGCGGGTGCCGTCGTCCAGGTCGTAGTCGTAGTGGCGGTCCGCGGTGACGGTGTTGGTGCCGACGGTGGGGTTGCCGTAGTAGCGGTCGGCGAGCTGGCCGTAGGGGTTGTACGTGGTGTTCTTGACGTAGGTCTGGGTGGTGGAGGCAAGGCTGATGGGCTGGCCGTCGTTGTCGTAGGTGGTGTTGACGGTCTCCGCGGGCAGGCCGCCGGCGGCGGGATAGTGGACGGCGGTGATGTGGTCGGCGGCGTCGTAGTCGTAGCTGGTGGTGTAGTCGCCGGCCAGGCCGTTGACGGCGGCGGGGAGGGTGACGGTGGTACTGAGCGGGCGTCCGCGGCTGTCGAAGGAGCCGGTCTTGACGGTGTAGGTGTTGCCGTTGGTGTCGGTGCTGGTGGCGGAGGTGATCTGGCCCTTGCCGCCGCTCACCCCGAGTCCGTCCCACTGCCACGAGGCCAGCGTGGTGGTGCCCTTGCTGACGGAGATCTGGCGTCCGAGGGTGTCGTAGCCGTAGGTGAGGGTGTTGGTCGGCCAGTTCAGGACCGGGTCGACGACCTTGTTGCCGACCGTGCTCACGCGGCCGTTGTGATCGTAGGTGGTCTTGGTGACACCGGAATCGGGGTCGTCAGCCTCCGTGCGGTTGCCGGCCCAGTCGTAGGAGTAGTGGGTGTTGTTGCCGCGCGGGTCGCTGATCTGCTGCAGCTGGCCCTTGTCGTCGTAGGTGTATTTGGTGGTGTAGGTGGAGGCGCCGTTGTGCTCGACGACCTGTGAGGGCCGCCCGAAGACATCGGTGTAGGTGTCAGTGGCTCCGGACGCGGGCGTGGTGACAGTGCTGTAGTCGCCGTGGTAGGCGGTCCAGGTCTGGCCTTCGGCGATGGCGCGTGTGCTGGTGCCGTCACCGACGAGGAGCTGGGACATGGTGGTGCGGCCGGCCCAGTCGAGGGTGAGGTCGGTGTAGGAGGGCAGGTCCTCGACCTTGGGACTGACTGGGGCGGGCAGGCCCGCGAAGCCTGCGGAGCGGAAGACCGGGGAGGTCCCGGTGACGTTGCCGGCCGAGTCGTAGCGGGTCACCGCTACGTGCTTGTACGGCTTGGTGGGCGACTCGGACGCGATGCCGGCTTGGGTCTCCCGGGCCCGGCCGAGGCCGTCGGTGTAGGCGTAGGAGGTGATGTAGGTGCTGCCGGACTGGAGGGTGGATGTCGTCGTCATGGGGTAGCCGACGACGGAGTCCGGCACGTCACCGCTGGGGTCGGTGGGAATGTCGTAGGCGAATTTCAGGGACGGGTTGGCGCCGGTTTCGGTGGGTTCCCACACCTCGGTGACGCGTCCGGCCGCGTCGAGGGTGAGCTTGGATATGTCGCCGTTGGCGTCCTTGGTCTGGTAGGGCACCCCCCAGAAGCGGGAACTCCACACGGTGCTGGTGAGCGGCCCTCGGGTGCTCTGTGAGCCGTCGGGGTCGGGGGTAGTGGTGGTGACGCCGTTCAGCGGCCAGTTGCTGGACGGGGTGTAAGTGGTGGTGGTGCGGTTGTTGTCAGCGTCCTGAGACCAGATCTGCCGGCCCGCGGCGTCGTAGCCGAACGTCGAACGCTTCGGATCCGTGTCGCCGGCCTCGGTGTATGTGCCGGTTGCGGTGGCGTTGCCGTCGGCCGGGTGGTTCGCCGTCACGGAGGCGGCGTTGTCGTACAGGGTGTAGGAGTAGGAGTCCTGGTTGGAAGAGTCCCGGTCGGCGCAGCTGCCTCCGCCGGTGTCGTAGTGGCGGGTCTCATCGTTGAGGATCATCCACCGCTGGATCTGGCTGCCGTCGAAGTAGTCGGTGTTGTAGGCGCGGCCGTAGGTGGTGCACTGGTTGTCGGCGACACCCTGCTCGCCTTGGTCGTCGGTGCGCAGGGGCAGGCCGTAGACGGCGGAGGTGTCGGTGCCGGCGTCGTATTCGTTCTGGACGACGTGGGTGCGCCAGCCGGTGGAGATCTTCGTGTCGGTGGTGGTCTGGTCCTCGCGGACGAACCGTGCGTCGGGCAGACCCACGTAGCTGGAGGTCGTGTGGGTCCAGTAGTCGTGGAAGACGCGCTGCTGGGAACTGCCGGTGTCGTCGCGGGTGGAGGTTTCGATGGTGTGGCCCTGCAGCCAGGCGGAGTCCGTGTAGCTGGTGCCCTCGCCGTCGGTGACGGATACCGAGCGGGTTTTGGACGGGTTGGACTTGTCGGTGCGGTCGCCGTCCAGGCCGCGGTAGAGCCAGCTGACGGTGGCGTGCTTGACGGCGCCGGTGCCGGTGGTGACTTCCACCGTGTGGTAGCCGCGCCAGTCCGACCACGACTCGTCGGCGTCCTTGGTGAGGGGGTCGTTGGTGAAGCGCCAGCCGGCCCCGCCGTCATAGACGTAGCTGGTGGTCATCTCCGGCGCGCCGTCCTGGCTGCTGGTGACCGTTGGGTCGACTGTCACCTTGGTGACCAGGAACTTCTTGAACCAGCCGGTCTTTTCGGTGCCGCCCTCGGGCGTCCACTTCTGCCAGAAGCAGTCCTTGGTGTTGGAGGCCTCGCTGGGCAGGTCGTCGATGCTGCAGGCGTCGGGAGCGTCGTAGGTGACGGTGGTGGTGGCCCCCAGGTCACCGTGGATGGTGTTGACGCGGCGGAAGTTCAGCTCGCTGGAGCCGACCTGGTTGTCCAGGTCGATGCCGTTGAAGTTGATGACGGGAAGCACCTGGTTCGTGCCGGTTCCGTAGGCCTCGCGCTGAACGTAGTCGAGCCACAGTGTCTTGCCGATTGTGCCCGCCGGGTTGGGCAGGCCGTGCTTGGTCTGGTACTGCTGCACCAGATCCCACCCGTCCGCGGTGGTATTCAGCACGAAGGTTTTGATGTCCCAGAGCATGTCCGTGCTGAAGAACGTCGGATAGTACGTCTTGCCCGCGCAGTAGTAGTCCGCCGCGGTGCCGTCGCACATCAGGTCCAGCGGCACGTCCGGGTAGGACGCGGGGTTGGAGGAGATCGACGGGCACGCGGCCGGTTCGTCGCGCAGCGGGTCCGTCTCCGCCATGCGCTCCACACAGCGTTTGACGTGGCTGAGCTCCACCTTGCCGGTCGGCTTGGAGCCGGCGATCTGGGAGGCCCAGCCGTACTGGATGCTGGTGAGGTAGCCGGAGGACGTGTACGCGCGGGCCTTGTCGGCGTTGGCGACGGAGCGGTAGTAGTTCGTCTCCTTGTCGTAGTGGTAGGAGGCCTCTACCTCGTTGGGGTCGACGGTGCGGTCGAGGTTCCACCGCCACGCCTGCGTGCACGGCTCCGGGAACTGCGCGTGGCACGGCTCGCCTTCATCATTGCCGACGACCGGTTCGGTGAACACCGATCCGGTCGCGGCCTGGGTGCGTTCGTCGCGGCCCCAGCCGAAGTAGTAGCGGCTGCCGTCCTGGCTGGAGATCACCCAGTACTCGTCATCCGCACCGTGACCACCGGACGTGATGTGCTGCACGCGCCAGCCCGGATCATCCTGCACGTGGTAGGAGCCGGTTCCGGTGTTGTCCTGGATGAGCTGGGAGGTCACGCCGTTGAAACTGATGACGTAAACAGCTCCGTCCGGCTCCTTCGAGCTGTTCGGAGAGTCCCAGCACATGTCACCGATCGTCGTCAGGCCGTCGTCGGTGCAGTTGCGGTAGCGGCGCTCGATGTAGCCGACATTCAGGTCCCAGCCCATGCCGACCCAGGACGCCTGGTTGTTGGTCGCCGAGGTCCGCCCGTCGACCGACTGCGAGTTGTACGACATCGTCAACGACGGCGCCTTGCCCTGCGCCGGGGAGGGCAGGCTGACGGGCAGGCTGTAGGTGAATGCACCCGAGCCGGTCGACACGTCCCACGAACCCGTCGGCGACAGCGTGGACGCCCGGTAGTCACCCTGATTCGAGGACGAGCCCGTCGCCACGGCATAGACGGAGGCCGAGCTGTTGACCATCTGGGAGGACAGGCCGTCGCTGTCGGGCTCCGCGTCGACCGTCGCGGTCAGCGTGCCCTTCGCGGTGTCGTTGTCCACGGGCACGGACTCCCGCTGCCGGCATTCCTCGGCGTCCGGCGTCTGCAGGGCACAGGCGGGCATCTTCACCAGGAGCAGTCGGTCGGCGAAATCTCCGCCGTAGGCGTACTTGAAGCCCGAGTAGTCGATCGAGACCTGCACGTGCCCGGGCGAGGCGACACCGTCCGTGCGGAGCACCTGCACACCCATCCCGATACCGCCCGCGGGGGCGACATCGTCGCGGTCCAGGACGCGTACCTCGACCTGGTCCGGTGTCACCGGATCCTCGTCGCCCGCAGGCGTCGACGCAGAGTCCGACGGCTGAGGCGACTGACTCGCTCCCGAGTCCGGATCTGCAGGCGTGGACGCCGTCGCATCGGCCGTGGCTGTGGCAGAAGGCTCCGCGGCCGGACTGCCGGTGCCGACCGCGCCGGGCGACGAGTCACCGGGCGCGGTCGGCTGCGGAGAAGAAGTGTCCTCATCGGCGAGCCTCGCACGGGACAACTGCGCCGAGGCGCCACCGCGGTCATCCACGGGCGCGACCTCGACCACGTCCGCGACCTCGCTGCTGCCGCTGCTTGCGGAAGCGGACGGACTCGCGGTGACCGTACCCGGATCGCCCGGCGCCGCCTGCGACAGATCCACCGTCGCCTCGGCGGCCTTCGGCCATTTCGGGGTCGGCAGCGCCTTACCCGCTTCCTCGGCCTGCTGCGGTGGCACCGTCCCCACCGGCTGCGCCGGCACCACCGGCGTCCCGTCATCCGAGGACGCCGCGGCGGTCGCCTGGAGCGGCGACACCGCCCCCGCTGTCGACAACAGACCCGCCAGCACGGCACCCGCCACACCGACGGAGAACCCGCGCAAACGCCGAGCCGCCACCAGCACACCCACCCCACACCAGCCCCACACTCACGCGCAGACACCGGCACTCACAGAAGACCGAACAGAAACAGACAGCACAGAACAGCCGGCCCACAACATTCGGCGAGCCGACCCGACCAGAAACTGATCAATGAAGCGAGACTGTAAAACGTGTGAATGGCCTGTGAACAGTGAGGATGACCGCAGGTTCCCGACATGACAGGTGACGTCGATCACAAAAGCGCCCGCGCCGCAGACGCCACAGCCCTCCTCATCGCACAACCGAGACAGCAACTGCCGCAGCGGCAATTGGCATTGCAGACGCAACTGCATGACCAGCACTTGGCGATACCGCCGCCGGATCAACGGCAGCGCCGGAAGGAGGCTCTGCGCGTTCCGTCAGCGCCTTCGGGTGGAGTCAGTCCCGGCACTCCGCCTCCGCGAACCGCCGCCGGGCGGCAAGCCTGACGCAATGATCCTCATGGGTAATTTCGCCGGAGAAGCGAACCGGACGCCGGAACTACTGGAGATCCTGCGTCGGTACGCCGTGGAACCCCGGGTCGAACTCATCGAGACCACACTGGCGCGGCTGCAGAAACGGGATGCGGTGCACGGGAGCGTCGACCGGCACACCGTCGCGACACTGTGCTTCGGAAGCTACTTCGCCTCGTTCTACCGCGGTGACACCAAGGCGGGGCTGGCGGAGCGGGTCACCGCCCTGATCTGGCCGGCGATCGCCAAGTGAAGCCAGTTACCGAGTCTTGCGCCGGGCCCGACTATCGACCGTCACGGTGGAAGACCTTCCCCATCCGTTCGATTCCCTGCGAGGCGTGCAGTGGGGTTGGGGAGCAGGTACCGGGGACTCGATCGGAGGACGGTGTCGGTGGGTGTCCGGCTTCAGTCGTTGCTGGGGGCGGTCTGCACGGTAGCTGGCGTGTTCCAGCTGGCGAGGAGGTTGAGGGCGTCGGCGTCGCGGCTGCCGGGGGCGACGCCGCAGATGATGAGGTACAGCCCGTCGTCGGCGGTGAGCTGCATGGTCTCGTAGTTGAAGGTCATGTCGCCGACCAGGGGGTGGGTGATGCGTTTGGCTCCGGCGCGGTGGCGGCGTACTTCGTGGCGGGCCCAGCGGCGGTCGAAGGTGTCTCCGCGGGTGGACAGTTCGCCGATGAGGTCGGACAGGGCCTTGTCGTGGGGGTTGCGGCCGACCTCGGCGCGCAGGGTGGCGACGTTCTGGTCGGCGACGGCGTCCCAGTCGGGGTAGAACTCGGCGGCGGCCGGGTCGAGGAAGGTGAAGCGGGCGGAGTTGGCGGGGCGGGCGGGGCTGTCGAAGACGGGCGCGAACAGGGCGCGGGCCAGGGCGTTGCCGGCCAGCAGGTCTAGGCGGCCGTTGCGGATGTAGGCGGGTACGCCGTGCATGGCTTCGAGCATGTTCCACAGTTCCGGGCGCAGGGTGCGGCGGGCCGGGTGGCGCGGGGCGCGCGCCTGGGAGGTGGTGTTGGCGGCGCGGACCAGGTCGAACAGGTGGGCGCGTTCGGCGTCGTCCAGGAGCAGGGCGCCGGCGATGGCGTCGAGGACGGCGTCGGTGGCGCCGCGGGCGTCGCCGCGTTCCAGGCGGGTGTAGTAGGGCACGCTGACTCCGGCGAGCTGGGCGACTTCCTCGCGGCGCAGTCCGGGGACGCGGCGTGCTCCGGCGAGCGGGGAGATCGTGAGCCCGGCTTGCTCGGGGGTGATCCGGGCGCGGCGGGTGGTGAGGAAGTCGCGGATCTCGCTGCGTCGGTCCATACCTCGACACTACGGCCGGACACCTGGTCGGGTGCGGGCGTGGGGGTCCTTGTCAGGGTCCCTTTGGCGGCTCCGTTCGGCCGCTGCGCGGTGTTCGCTGGAATGGAGGCAGCCGCCCTGACTGCCGCCCGGCCGGGTGCCGGGATTGCCCCTGCGAGAGAGCCGAAGTCATGCGCGCAACCCTGCTCCGTCAGGCCGGTGACGTCAGCGTCGAGGACGTTGCGGATCCGAAGGTCCAGCAGCCCACCGATGCGGTGGTGCGGATCGTGCTGGGGTGTATCTGCGGGAGCGATCTGTGGCCGTACAAGTCGCAGCCGCTGACCGAGCACCCCCGGCAGATGGGCCATGAGTTCCTGGGGGTGGTCGAGGAGACCGGCCCGCAGGTCACCACGGTCAGGCCGGGGGATCTGGTGGTGGCGCCGTTCACCTATAGTGACGGCACGTGCGAGTACTGTCGCGCCGGGCTGCACACCTCCTGTGAGCAGGGCGGCCCGTGGGGCGTGAACGGTGTGGACGGCGGCCAGGGCCAGGCAGCCCGGGTCCCGTTTGCGGACGGCACGCTGGTCAAGCTGCCGGTGGGCGAGGACTCCGAGCTGCTGCGGGACCTGCTCACCCTCTCGGATGTGCTGTGCACCGGCTATCACGCCGCCCGCACCGCCGGCGTGAGCGCGGGCGACAGCGTGACCGTGGTCGGCGACGGCGCGGTGGGCCTGTCCGCCGTCATCGCCGCCAAGCTGCTCGGCGCGGAGCAGATCATCCTCATGGGCCGCCACACAGCGCGCACCGACCTCGGCCGCGAGTTCGGCGCCACCGACGTCGTCGCCGCCCGCGGCCAGGAGGGCGTGGCAGCGGTGCGGGAGCTGACGGGCGGGCGCGGCACGCTGCGGGTGCTGGAGTGCGTGGGCCTCAAGGACGCCCTCGTTCAGGCGACCGGCGTGGTGCGCGACGGCGGCACGATCAGCCGTGTCGGCGCACCGCAGTACCCGGAGGTCCCGCTCGCCTTCCCCGAGTTCCTGCGCAACGTCACTCTGACCGGTGGCGTCGCCCCTGCCCGTGCCTACATCGACGAACTCATGCCGCACATCCTGGACGGCACCATCCACCCCGGCCGGGTGTTCGACCGCACCGTGGCGCTGGAGGACGTGGCCGAGGGCTACCGGCTGATGAACGACCGCGAAGCCCTCAAGGTCATCGTCCGCCCCTGACCGCGGGCAACAGCGCCACCATCCACCACCTGCTCGACCGAAGGACGGAGATCCTCGTGAAGCACATTCGCCTGCGCGACCTGGATGTCGCCCGAATCGGCCTGGGAGCCATGGGCATGTCCCACGGCTACACCGGCGCCGGCACCGATGACGACCAGTCGATCCGCACCATCCACCGCGCCCTCGGCCTGGGCGTCACCCTTCTCGACACCGCCGAGGTCTACGGCCCGTTCACCAACGAGGAGCTGGTCGGCCGCGCGCTGAAGGGACGCCGGGAGCAGGTGGTGCTGGCGACCAAGTTCGGCCTGATCTCCCACACCGGCCGCGAGGGCGGCACCGACAGCAGCCCCGCCGGCATCCGCACCGCCGTCGAGGGCTCCCTGACGCGCCTGGGCACCGACTACATCGACCTGTACTACCAGCACCGCGTGGACCCCGGCACCCCCATCGAGGAGACCGTCGGGACGCTCGCGGAGCTGGTGGCCGAGGGAAAGATCCGGCACATCGGCCTGTCCGAGGCCGGCCCCGAGACCATCCGCCGCGCCCACGCCGTCCACCCGGTCACCGCCGTGCAGTCCGAGTACAGCCTGTTCACGCGCGATCCCGAGGCGCGGGTCCTGCCGGTCCTGCGCGAACTGGGCATCGGCTTCGTCCCCTTCTCCCCCCTCGGCCGCGGCTTCCTGACCGGCGCCATCCGCTCGCGGGCGGACTTCGACACCACCGACTTCCGCGCCGACAACCCCCGCTTCACCGAAGCCAACTTCCAGCACAACCTGAACCTGGCGGACCAGGTCGCCGCCATCGCCGCCGAAAGCGAGGCCACCCCAGGACAGGTCGCCCTGGCATGGCTGCTGGCCCAGGGCGAGGACATCGCCCCGATCCCGGGCACCCGCCGCGTGGAGCGCGTCGAGGAGAACACCGCCGCCGACGTCCTCCACCTGACCGAGGACCAGCTCGCCCGCCTGAGCGCACTGCCGCCCGCCGCGGGAGACACCCACAACCCCGCGCAGATGAAGATGATGGAACGCTGATGAGCAGCACCAACCCCCGAGTAGCACCCGACCTGGTCCGCCGCCACGCCCCCAAGCTGGCCGACCTGACCGACGACGTGCTCTTCGCCGACATCTGGCAGCGTCCCGGCCTGACCCCGCGCGAACGCAGCCTGATCACCGTCGCCACCCTCGCCGCGCTCGGCCGCGACGCCCAGCTGACCGGCCACCTGCAACGCGCCCTGGACAACGGTCTGACCCACGACGAACTCGCCGAGGCCATCACCCACCTCGCGTTCTACGCCGGCTGGCCCGCCGCCATGACCGCCACCACCCTCCTGGCACAGATCACGGACGAACAGCACAGCTGAGGAGCACCCCCCGTGCAGCACCTGCCCCTGAACAACGGCGTGACCATGCCCGCCCTCGGGTTCGGCGTCTTCCAGACCCCGCCCGACGTCACCGAACAGGCCGTCACCTCCGCTCTGGAGAACGGCTACCGGCTCATCGACACCGCCGCCGCCTACGCCAACGAACGCGAGGTCGGCAACGCCATCCGCAACTCCGGCCTGCCGCGCGAGGAGGTCTTCATCGAGACCAAGGTCTGGATCAGCGACTACGGCTACGACCAGACCCTGCACGCCTTCGACAAGAGCGCCGGCAAGCTCGGCGTCGAGACCATCGACCTGATCATCCTCCACCAGGCCCTGCCCGGCCGCTTCGACCTCACCACCGAGGCCTACCGCGCCCTGGAAACCCTGCTCGCCGACGGCAAGGCCCGAGCGATCGGCGTCAGCAACTTCATGCCCGACCACCTCGACGCCCTCCTCAAGCAGGCGAGCGTGGTACCAGCCGTCAACCAGGTCGAAGTCCACCCCTACTTCACCCAGCCCGCAGTCCAGGCCGCCAACACCGCCCACGGCATCCTCACCCAGGCGTGGTCCCCCATCGGCGGCATCACCAGCTACCGCGGCACCAGCACCAGCACCTTCGACGACCCCACCCTCACCTCCATCGCCACCGCCCACGGCAAGACCCCCGCCCAGGTCATGCTCCGCTGGCACCTCCAGCAAGGCCGCAACGCCATCCCCAAGTCCGTCCGCCCCCAGCGCATCACCGAGAACATCGACATCTTCGACTTCCAGCTCACCCCAGCCGAACTCGAGGCCATCGATGCCCTCGACACCGGCACCCGCGGCGGCCCCGAACCCGAGGCCATCACCCTCGAAGCCTTCGGCCGCGACATCCCCGAAGCCTGACCCGCCCCCACACGCCAAGCCCTCGCAGCCCGCGGCACCGCCCGTAGAACCAGGTGCCCGTGCCACGCGGGCTTGGCGCGTTCGATCCGCTGACGTGGACCTTCACGTCAGTTCATCAGGCACTGAGGTACCGAGGTGGCGCAGAAGGGTTCCGACCTTGCGGTCCAGCTCGCGCCCCACGTCGGTGATGTCGGAGCGGCCCAGTGCGGCAACGGTGTCGCTCGGCCGATCGATGGCGAACAACGTCTCGCCCGAGGGCGACTCGTGAATCGTGGTGCGCAGGGGTGCGTAGAGGAGGGCTCCTGCGTCATGCCGGTACATACGCTCGGCGATGGTGTGATTGCCCATCAGGTACTCGGTACAGCGGGCTCGGTTGCCGGCCAGCCCGAACAGCGGCTGGGCGTCGAACTTCCAGTAGATCATGAAGCCCAGCGGGCCATTGGCTTCGGCGAGGTCGATCACGGCGCTCCACGGCGCCTGCTGCGCAACGAGATCGAAGGTGCGCTCGTAGTCGAGTGGCGGAACGGCCCGTTCGTAGCGCGCCCGGAACTGCTCGTAGCCCTCGTCGACGGCGACCTCCAGCCGCGTGACAGGACGCGAGGGCGCGCGAACCGCAGGATGGGCCGCGGAGACGTTATGGGTCATGACGATCTCCTTCTGGCTCTCACAATCAGCGTAGGTCTGCGGGCGCGGTTGTGCCGTGCAGGCCGGCAGCATGCCGGTCCTGGGCAGGGGCCTCAGTGTCTTCGCGGATCGCCTGCCCGGCTGGTTCAGCCGCTTTCGCCGCCGACCCAGGGTGGGACCGGGTTCGGACATCCCGCACACGGTGCGCCGCGCGGGCAAAGCGGGAATCATGGAGACAGTCGGCTGGATCAAGCAGACGACCGTCGGGGGCGTCGTGGCGGCCTGTGCGTGCTCACGACGGCAGCCGCGCGATCTCCGGGGCCCTGGGTAACTGTGGGACCGGGGTCAGCATGATCACGACGTCGCGCGGCCTGGGCATCCGGCCGTGCCACAACAGCCGCCCACCAGGTCTCTGCGCCTGACGATCCCGCCGCCCGCGGCCCATGAAGTCCAGGCAGCGCCACAGATTACGGGTCGGAGAGCAGGCGCAGACCGGTGTCAGAGAGGCTTCATCATGACTGTCGATCTCGTTTATGCCGACGCGAGCAAACTAGCGGAGCTGATCCGTACCGGGGAGGTTTCCTCGGTGGAGGTGGTCCAGGCACACCTCGATCGTATCGAGGCCACGAACCCGAGGCTCAACGCCGTCGTCACGCGCGTCGATCAGGTGCTGGACGCCGCGACAGCAGCGGACGAGGCCCTCGCCGCGGGCAGCGAAGTGGGCCCCCTGCACGGCGTGCCTTTCACGGCCAAGGACTCCTTCGACACCGCCGGCGTGCTCACCCAGCGAGGTTCGCCGATCTTCGCAGGGCGTATCCCGGACACAGACTCCACCGCGGTGGCACGCATGAAGAGCGCCGGCGCGATCCTGGTGGCAAAGACCAATCTCCCGGAGTTCTCCTACTGGGTCGAGACGGACAACCTGCTGACCGGCAGAACGAACAACCCCTGGGACGTGAACCGCTCGTCCGGCGGGTCCAGCGGCGGGGAGTCCGCCGCCATTGCGGCCGGCATGTCGCCCCTCGGGCTCGGCAGCGACCTGTCGATCTCAGTGCGCGGGCCGGCGGCCGACACCGGCATCATGGCCCTCAAACCCACGCACGGACGCATCCCGATGACGGGCATCTGGCCGCGGCAACCACGCCGCAACTGGCACGTCGGGCCCATGGCCCGCAGCATCCGCGACCTGGCACTCGCGTACTCACTGCTGGCCGGACCCGACGGCAACGACGGCTTCGCCACCGTCCCACCCGACTTCGACACAGGCCTGGGCAGCTCACCCGACCGGCCCGTGCGCCTGGGCTGGCTGGTCGACTCGGGACTCGGTCCCACCGACACCGAGGTCGCAGCCACCGTCCACGCGGCCGCTGAAGCCCTCCGGTCAGCTGGAGCGCAGGTCGATTCCGTGAACATCCCGGCTCTTGAGCACGACAACCCGCTGGAGCTCTGGAACAAGCTGAGCATCATGGAGGTGAAACCAGCCTTCCAGCAGGTCACAGCCGGCCACGAGGATCAGATGTTCAGCTACTCCAAGTTCGTGGCGGAACTACCCGACACGTCTATGGAGGACTTCGTCCAGGCCGAGCAGGCAGTCGAACGGCTCCGGGACGGATTCGCGGAGTACTTCCACCAGTACGACGCACTGCTGATGCCGGTCACGACGATCCCCGCCCATGAACACCAACTCGAACAGTTCACACTCGACGGCCGGACCATGGGCGCCTTCCATGTGTCATCAACGACCGTCCCGTTCAACCTGACAGGACATCCGGCCCTCTCGATGCGGTTCGGCACCAGCAGCGACGGAATGCCGATCGGTGTGCAGCTGGTCGCCAACCCGCACGCGGAATCCACGATTCTGCACCTCGCCTCGCTCCTCGAAACACTCAGCCCAGTCCGCGACCAGCACCCCTCCCTCTGACAAGCCGACAGCGGCCGAAGACAGCACCACCAAAGTGAGTGAGCGTTTGGTTCTTGCTTGTCGGCTTCATTTGGTGCGGCTGGTGCGCCAGTTGGGTGTTGCTTCGTGGGTGAGGCAACGGGTCATGAGGTTGACGGCGGCGAGCTGGATCATGGCGACTGACCGGTGGGGGTGCGTTTCGTAGTCGCATGCCAGGCGGCGGTGGTGCATGAGCCAGCCGAGGGGTGCAGGCTGGCGAAGAAGTGGCCGGTCCCCTGCGGCCACGCGGCCCAGCCCATCATCTTTTCCTCTTGGGTCCACTCTGTCCGGTCGGGTCGCTGCTGGTCACCGGGGTGTTGGCGCCGTAGTAGTGGGTCTGTTATTCGAAGAGGAGCGGCCGCGGCCGGCCCGCGCGAGGCCCATCGGACGCCGTGCCCGGACCACGACCGCCAGCAGGCGGAGAACGACGACCAGGCTCCCCCGCGAGCCGAACACGGGCGCCACCACATCGATGACACCGGTCAGGCGCCGCGGACGGGATCCCTTGAGGCCTCGCTGGTGGCGACGGAGACGTCAGGCCCTCATCACGGGTGTGGGAGGCCGTCTGGGAGAAGCCGTCGTGCCATGCTGCCTTCGCACCCGAGTCGCCGATGCGGTAGACGTCCACCACTGCGCCGGCCGCAACGACCAGGGAGAGGACCAGAGCCGCCACGCGGATCGGCTTCGCGGACCAGATGGCCTTGCCCGTGGCATCCGGCCGGGGTTCCGTGGCGGCCAGCGAAATCCACCAGACCAGCGAGGCCAGGAGGAACAGGCCGACCGCCCACGGGAGGAGACCGTCTCCGAGCTCGGCGTGGCGTTCCACCAAGGCGTCGTCCGTGACATGCCGTTCCAGCCACTCCCCGGCACTCGTCGTGAGGGGCACGCTGACCAGCGAGATCAGGGCCAGGAGCGGCAGCACGATGCCCATACGCCGGGCGGCTCGCCGGGATATCGCCGCGCCGACGAGGGCCAGCGCCGTCAGCGGGACGAGCACCACGACGAGGTGCACAAGAAGAACATGTGCCGGCAAGCCGTTGATCAGGGTCATGAAGAGGTCCTCAGATGTGGAGGTCGCAAGCACGGGGGGTACGAAGGCGCGTCAGCGTCGCACAGGAACCTCTCAGTCACCTCTGAGCGCAGGGCACACCTCGGCCGCGGTCGGGACCGATCCGTGTTCGGCCCCGTCCGCACGTTATGAGGCCACACGGGGCCGGCGGGAGCCGCGAGCTGTTCGGTGCCCGACCAACGGACGGGCACCCAAGCGCCCCTCGCCTTTCACCACTGGCCTCACGAACGAGAGGCCGGCTGTCCAAGCTGCAGAACAATGGGCCGCGCGGAAATCCCCGCCCAGCCGACCCGCACAACGACCCCGACACACCGGTTCAGCGGCTGGACGTCACGCCACGGGGCCAGCGCAGGCTGTTTCTACTGACCGGGAACGACTGCGCCTTTGCGAACTGTCAGGAGGTATTGGTCCTCGAAAACGGCGGCCTCTTCGGCGAGATCGCCCACATCCGCGCTGCGGAGAAGGGTGGGCCCCGCTTCGATCCAGCGAGGACCAGCGCCGGCACATCGAGCACCCCGTCCTGCTCTGCGTCAAGCACCATCAGCTGATCAACGATGCTGAGACCGCTGCTCGGTTCGACCGGGCAGCCCTTGAGGACATCAAGCGTCGGCACAGGGGTCATACCCGGCGCGTCCTGCAGGCGATGGAACGCGCCGAGCAACAGTTTGTCGATCACACCCGCACCCAGACCGTCGTTCACTGCTCTCGACTGAAGCGCATGTACGGCAGCGAGCTCGACGAGGACGACCGCCGGGGCACCGCCGAGAGCGTCAACAAGATCGTCGACCAGGTGCGCCGGGCCACCTCCAACCAGCGTCGGCGCAGGTGATCGTGGTAGGGATCCACGAGGGTGGGCCGGTACTTGGGGGCGCGGATGAGGTGCTCGGGCTCGATGACGCGGTCGTAGCGCTTGACGGTGTTGAGAGCCAGGTACAGGCGGCGCGCGCACTCCAGAAGCCCGACTCCGCGCTCGCGCAGGGCGTGGACTTGCTGCCAGGGCTCCCAGGTGGTGACGACCTGTCTCCCCTTGGCCGGGGGCGGGCCCGCTTTCGCCCAGCAGATGCTGTGCGCGGCCACTTCTTTGCGGACGGCCCCGGCGAGGTGGTGCCACAGGTGCCAGCGGTCGCTGATCTGGACCGCGTCGGGCAGGGCTCGGCGGACCGCCTCGGCATAGGTGGCCGATCCGTCCCGGTACACGGCCACAATGCCCGGATGTCCGCACAGCTAGGCTTCCAAAGTGGCGGCTTCACGGCCGGGCAGTACCTAGATCCGCTGGCCGGTCTCGGCTTTGATTATGACCATGGCGTAGCTGTGCCGGTGCCGCAGGGCAAAGTCGTCGACCCCGATCACTCGTGGGATCTGCACCTGCGGCACGGGCACCCGCCGCAGCAGCCGCAGCAGCCGCAGGGCGGAAGCGTACGACACAGACACGGCAGGGATCGGGCGACTCGCGCGGACGCCCGGCCGCATGACTCCCTGACCAGCTCGGATAACTAACAGGTCAGACGTATGGTACGGCGTTGACGGCGCTCCAGGAGCCGGGGACCTGCTCTCGGAAAGTCTGCCGCCTGCAGTCGCCCAGGACCGGGCAGACCAGCCATCGCATCCGCACCCGGACCACAACCTGCCAGCCGTCGACCGACACATCCCGCACCACGCTATTGACCAGCTTCCCGACGCGTTCACGCGTTTGCCGCTGCGTCTTCCGCCGCGGCCCGAAACACATCGACCATCAGGGGACCACGGAGGAGACCCACCCCCAAGGTCGTTTCGTGGGCGGCAATCGAGGTGACACCGTCGATCGGCAGGCGGAAGTATTCACTGTACTGTGGCACACGCCACGCGTGGATCGTTCCTTCCTCGCCGGCCGAATACAGCAGCCCCTGGTCGCCGAGGCGCGTGGCCGCGAGGCTGAGGACAGATCGGCTGTGTCCCTCCAGTACGGCTGTGCAGCGGCCAGTGTCTGGATCCCACAGGCGCACGGTGGAGTCGTCCCCGCTCGATGCGATCACCGTCCCCGACCCGGTGTCCACCAGGGCGACGGAGCGGACCCACTCCGTATGCCCGCTCAGCACGCGTAGACACTCGCCGGCCGTGGCGTCCCAGATTCGCACGGTCTGGTCCGTACTCCCGGAAACGACGACATCTCTGTCCGCAATCCGGCCGACCGCCACCGTACGCACCCATTCCGTATGCCCTTTGAGAACCAAGACGCTTCCTGCGGCGACGTCCCACACCCGGATGCTCTTGTCGTCACTCGCAGATGCGACTACGTCGCGGCTACCGACGCGCCCCGCAGCCACCTGCCACACCACGCCCGTGTGGCCGGTCAGTGTGATGCGCGGACGACCGTCAAGGTGCCAGACTCGTACCGTCCGGTCGTAGCCGCCAGAGTAAAGGGCCGGTTCGCCGTTGAGGACGCCAATCGCCACCGACTGTACCGTGCCAGCGTGTTCGGCACAGACGGCATGCAGGGTGCCGTTCGTGGCGTCTCGGACCTCAATAGTGCCGTGGTCGCCAGCAATCGCCATGACGGGTCCGTAGGGGCTGCGGCCGATCGCAATGCCGCGGACGATGCCGGGCGCCCTGCCGTCGCCGCTGAGCTCGCCCAGCCCTGACGCGTCCCAGATACGGACGCTGCAGTCGTTGCTGGCTGAGATGAGGGACGGCGCCCCGGCGAACTCGCCGACGGCTGCGGCTGACACGGACGCCGTGTGGCCTTCGAGCACGGACAGGCACTCACCCGAGGCGGGGTCCCAGGTACGGATGGTCCGGTCGTTGCTCGCAGATACCACGACGTCACGCCCAGCCAGGCGTGCGATGGCGACGGCCCTCACCCAGTCTGTATGGCCGTGCATAACCTCGCACGCCTCGCCGGTGAGCGGATTCCACGTACGCACCGTGCGGTCGTTGCTCGCCGAGGCGATCGTGAGCTGCTCCGCTGGCCCGCCCAACGCGACCCCCCAGACGGGTTCGGTGTGCCCGGTGAACACGAAGCGGCAGCGCGCCCTCTCGGCGTCCCAAAGGCGGATGGACTGGTCGTCCCCGGCGGAGACAATCACGTCCACGCCCTCCAGACGTCCCACTGCCAGAGCACGCACCCAGTCCGTATGCCCCTTCAGGATGCACACGCAGTCGCCGCTCAGTGCATCCCAGATACGGACAGCCGCATCGTCACCGGCCGAAACAATCACCTCGCGGTCACCGACACGGCCGATCGCGACTGCGTGGACAGCTCCCAGGTGGCTCGCCAGCAGGGCCATCTCCTGACCTGAGTCGAGGTCCCACAACCGCACAGTGCCGTCGTCGGATCCAGAAACGACGACAGGTCTTCCTGCGATGTGCCCGCAGGCGGTGGCGCGCACCCAACTCGTGTGCCCCTCCAGCAGGTTGATGGTACGCCCACTGAACGGATCCCAAACCCGCAACGTTCGGTCGGCTCCACCGGAGATAATGACGGCTGTGCCGCCTCCCTCACTGACGGCCACGCACTGGACCGGTTTGATATGCCCCAGTAAGGACCGGTTGAATGAAGTGGGGCGGGTACACGCCCACAGCGGCCACCACAAAGCCCCCTCGCGAGGTTCTATCTCCAGCACCGAGCCCTGGAGCAGGCCCTCCAGCGAAAGCACGGCAGCGCGCGAGTCGAATGTGTACTCGCCGAGGGTGTGGGCGACCCGTAGGTACAGGCGGGCGATGGCCCTGTCATCCGGCTCCATGCTGGTTCCCAACGCCTCGGTGAAGGTGTCGGGATCACATGCGATGAGGAAGTCAGTGTCCCGAATGAGGTGCCCGAGATATTCACCACGAGCTGCGTGGGCGGCAAGGAAGCGCAGGATGTACGGGTTGGCGTTCTCCCACCCGTCGCGGCGCCCCATGGCGGCGAGTTGCGCGGCGATGGTGCGCTCGATCTCTTTCTCACTCACCGGCGTTGGCCTCCGTGCGCAGGTAGTCCGCAATGGACTGGTGGTAGAGGCGGAAGACGGCCTGGTCACCCTCGGTCGCCTCGACCAGGTACCAGCCGGCCTCTCGGATCACCTGAGCCACATCTGCCGCTGAGTACGCGCGCCCCTTGGTGGACAATGACGTGGCCAGCGCGGACCATATCTGTCGCCGCGGGAGGCCCTTGCCTCGGGCGAATGCCAGCGGGCGAAGCACCTCGTGGAAGAGGTCGGGGTCCTCGAAGCGGTTCAGGTCGGCGGCCAACGCCTCGTACAAGCCCGCCACACCTATCTGTGCGGTGATGACCTTCTGCCATCCTCCGTCCGCCAGTTCGGCTGGCGGAACGCGACTGAGTGCCCGGACCGCGAAGCGGGCGTAGAGGAAGACGCCTTCGCTGCGCGCGGCGATCTGGGAGGCCGCCTGCCGCCGAGCGCTGGCGTCCTGCCAGAACTCGGAGAGCCGTCGCTCGGCGTATGCGGCGATTGCCTCACCCACGGTCTGGTCCGTATCGAGGTCGAGGACCAACGCCGGGTTGCGACGGGGGCTGAGCGCCGTCAAGAGTGGGCCCAAACCGCCTGGCGACGAGGCGGGCCGTCCGCTCCGGTCGCGCCGGGTTCCCACCAAGACCCTGCACCCGGGGAGGTCCGCCACCACTCTCAGCAGGTCACGAGCGATGAGGACTTCATCTCCGAGGACGGCCTCGTCGAGCCCGTCCGCCAGGACGGTCACCTCGCGCTCCGCCTCCGACAACGCAAGGACGAGACCCGATACCGGGTCGCCCTTGGAAGATAATGCGAGGCCGAATTGGTCTGCCAGCTCGGCGGCCACGGTGTCGGCGGACTTGTTCTTGAGGTGGACCACCGCATCGAAGATGCCGACCGGGGGAAGGGTGACCGAGTCGACGTCAAGCATGCCCAGGGCCCGGCACGCTGCCTGGGCGCTCTGGTCCGACAGGACGGCGAGCCGTCCCAGGACCGCGGACTTACCAGCGCCCGGGGAGCCAGTCAGCGCCACCAGGCCGACGCCGCCACTGAGCCAGCGAATCACCTGCGCGCTGATCTCCTGACGCCCCGTGAAGAACCAGCCCAGGTCGATGGCATCGGCGCCGGAGGCCTTGAGCAGGAAGTGCTCCCGATCGCCGAAGGGGAGATGCTGGAGCAACTGCCCCAACTCCACTGAGCGGTCTGCGGCGCCGACACGGTAGCGCGGATTGGGGATCACCTTCATCGAGCTCAGCCCCACCACTCGTGCGCACTGCTCCTCGCCCAGTTGGTCGCCCAGTTCGTCGCAGAGCTCGCCTGGCGTGATCCACGGGTCGAGGTCGCGCCAGTGGCGCTGTTCACCCGGGGGGCCCGACCCATTTTCTACAACGTTCATCAGGGTTTCGACAAACAGGCCGCTGGAGGACCGTTCATGGTGCAGCGAAGAGACCAGCACGGCAAGCCGCATGGGAGGTCCAGCCATGGACGCCGCCTGGCGTTCCAGCGCGGCCTGGAACTCGGAGGCCGCGAATCCCACACGGCATGCGTCGAGGAGAATCAGCGCCTCGCGGGCGCGACTGTTCAGAATGAGCGCCGAAACTTCCTCCGCACTGATCGCTTTGGAGAAGGAGTAGGGCGGCCCCGCCGGACTGGTGCGGCTGAGGATGAAGTGACGGCCGTGGTGCAAGCGCCCATGACCGCCGAGATAGAACACGATCGCCGGCGGTTGCGCGGATTCCCTTGCACCGTCGGCCCATTCCTCCACAAATGCGATGATCTCTCTGGAGGAAGCCCTGGCAAGGCGGGGAGGTACGGTGACGCCGCGGAAGCCTAGCTTCTCGAAGAAAGCGGCAAGGTCGGCAGCACCGGACACCGAACGAGGGAGGTCCTCATGCAGGCTTCCGGCATAGTCGATACCAAGCGAGAGGATCTCTCGAACCCGACTCCGCCTCACGTCAACACCCCCCCTGAGGCACCCGTTTCGGCTACACTAGCAGACCCATGGGGTGAAGCAGGAGGCGGATGTGGCTGTATTAGCCGATGGCGATATAGCCGTCGTTGTTCCCGGAATCTTGGGCAGCTCCCTGGAACGCGAGAACCGTCAGGTCTGGGGTTACCGACAGATCGGCTACAACCTTTTCCGCTTGGCGGAGAAGCTCACTCAAGATCTCTCCCTTCCACCTGATGCATTCGACTCCCCGGACGTGGCCTTCGATACCGACGTCAAGGCAACCAGCGTCCTGAGCTCCTGTCATCTCATTCCCGGATTCTGGTCGGTCGACGGTTACCGGGCCATGGTGAGGAGCTTACGCAGCCGCTACGCGGTCCAGGACATTTTCACCTTTCCCTACGACTGGCGGCAGTCCAATCGCGTATCGGCCCGGCGCCTAGGCGAATTCATCCTGCCGCTTCTACACCGACGGCGCAGAACGCATCCCCGTGCCCGCGCGGTGCTCATCGGCCATTCCATGGGCGGCCTGGTTGCCCGGTACTACGCGGCCTGTCTGGACGCGGACCACAACACGCGACGAGTGGTCACCATCGGGACTCCCTATCTCGGGTCGGTCAAAGCACTCCTGGTACTGGCGAGGGGCACGATCAGCCTGGGGCCGTACACACTTGATCTGGCCAACTTCGCCCGGAGCCTGCCGTCCGTCGCGGAACTGCTGCCCATCTACCCCTGCGTATGGTCCCCTGACGGAGAGTTCGGCACGATCGAGTCACACGTGGTGCCGGGGCTGCCAGCACATCTGACCGCACACGCTATCGCCTTCCAGCGAGACATCCGCGATGGAATGCGCAGGCACGGATCCCAGGCACCGAAGTTCCATGCCGTCGTCGGGCACCTCCAACCCACGGACGTCTGGGTCTCGACCGAGTCCGGTTTACAGGCGTACCAGCCAGGCGACCTCGCCGATCGCGGAGACGGCACGGTGGCCAGGCGTTCGGCGACCCCGCCCGAATGGGAGAGCGACGCTGCGGCCACGTTTCTTCCAGGCAAGCATGCGTCCATCCATCAACAGCGCGAGACCCTGCGCCATCTGCACGGGATACTCACTGCCCGGCCTCACGTCCCCATGGCAGTCGAGGACGAGATCGCGGTGACCGCGCTGCAGTACGCAGTGACCGACCACGTGTGGGAGATCCGGGCAGAGTCGTGCAATGGCGTCGACACCCTGGCCATCGAAGTGGTCGTCACTGACGACACCGGTCAGCAGCTCTGCGCGCCTATACCTCTGCGTCCCACGGGCAACTTGCAGTACCGGGCTTTCTGGCGCCCGACGACGTCGGGCGTCTTTCGCTGGGAAGTGCGCCCAATGGCGCATGCCGCAACTCCGCTGGAGCCAATCTCGGACCTTGTACTAGTCGGACCGCCGGAAAAGAGCGGAAAGGGGCGGCCGGCAGCCATCGCACCATCACGTCGGTAGGAGGAAACCCTATGCTCGACGCGATTTCCGAAGAGAACATCCTGCGCGTCCCGGAGGACTTCCCCGTCGGCCATGCCTTTTCCGCTCCACCGGGACTCCTTCGAGTTCAGCGCGAGCTGCCACTCTGCCCGGTCCGGACACCCCACGGCCACCGGATGTGGCTGGTGACACGGCATGCGGACGTCCGCGCCGTCCTGACCGATCCTAGACTCACCCGGCAACTGGCCTTTCCCGGCGCTCCGCGCCTGGCTGGCGAGGACGTCACCTCGCTGGCTGACTCGCTATTCAATCTCGAGGGACCTCGGCACACGGTGCTGCGCAAGGTGCTGTCCGCCTCGTTCAACCGAGGCACTGTGGAATGGTGGGCCGCACAATGGCGGCGGGCGGCGGCCGAGGCCGTGAAAATGCTGAGGCTATCGATGACGTCCGCCGACCTTGTCACTGCATTCGTCGACCCAGTGGTGGCTGATGTCGCCGCATCGCTGCTGGGCCTCAGCCGGGACGATTTCCTCCGAGTCCGGGAGAATGTCAGGTGGCAGACTGCCTTGACCGTCGGCAGCGGCCCCGTCGGACGGGCAACCGCGAACCTCGTGGAGTTCGCCAGCAGCCTGCTCACCCAATCCGATGGACGCGAACAACACCTTCCGGTCACCGCGCTGTCTGCGGCTTACCACGACAAAGTCATCACGCGCCGCGAGGCCGTCGCGACAACCACTCTGCTGCTGCTGACTGCGACGGACTCTCTCGTGACACCACTGGCCACAGGATTACTGGCACTACTCACTCACCAAGACCAGCTAGGGCGCCTCCTACGTGAAGAGACGCCCTGGGCCCATGCGGTGGAAGAGGTCCTGCGATTCTACAACAACGGGCCGACCAACTACCCACGGCTGGCAAGGGCCGACGTCTCACTAACCGAAGGAACAATTCGGTCTGGCGAGGCCGTCATCACCTCGACTCTCGCGGCCGGTTGGGACCCTCGGCTTTTCCCAGTGCCTGACCGCTTCGACATCCACCGCCGCAATGGCGCGTCCCTCGTGTTTGGCGCCGGGCCACACCGCTGCCCCGCCGCGGCCTTTTCACGTAGCATGCTGGCCCACTTCTCCAGCGCCGCGTTCACCGGGTTGCCAGGTCTGCGGTTGGGTGCGATGCCCGCGCCGAAGGACTCGGGCAACTTCTTCACCCGGCCTACAGTCCTGCTTGCCGAGTGGTCCTGACGCTACATCCGGCCCAGACTGACCATCCTGGGGATCACCTTCTTCGCCATGATGGATCCGACCTTGATGCCCTGCTCCTGGAAATGCGCGTCAATCCAGCGGAGTTCGCCAAGCTCGGCTTGCGGTGTCATCTCGCCGTCCACCTCTACTACATAGGCGTGGATGATGAGCGGTTCACCCTCGAAGACGGCAATGTCGCTGAACGTGCCTAGGTAGTCGTATGCGGCGACGTCGACACCCAACTCCTCATGCAGTTCCCGGTACAGCGTCTCCCGCTGAGTTTCGCCTCCCTCCATACGTCCGCCGGGCATGATGTACTCCTCGCCCTCCTGCTTCTTCTTACGTACGACGAGGATCTTGTTGTCCCTTACGATGGCGGCGCCAACCTTCTGGATGGCTGCCTGCGTCGGGTCGTACATACGATCTTCCGGACGGTCCACGGTGTCCTACCTTTCATAAGTTCATCGCACTTCCCAGGGGAAAGTGACCCAGCCGCCACAACACACGGCCCAGTAGTCGGGGCATAGTTCGCCAGAGATTCGGCCCGGCTCCGCGCAGCCCCCCTTCCATACGAGCGCAGCTGTTCTGACTTTGGCCGCCCCATTGGCCTTGATCATTCGGCTGACGCCGGAGATGGTCGCACCGCTGGTGACGATGTCGTCCACCAGAAGGACGTCTCGGCCGGTGAGATCACCGACCGACGCAGTGTTCCGCAAGATGAGTTCCGGGAGCATCGGTGAATGTGCGAAATCGCTGGACGTATGGCGCGCGTAGGCCACACGGACATCATCGATCTTGATCAGGTGTGCGATTATGGTTGCTGGAATGAGGCCACCGCGTGCTACAGCAACGATGGTGTTCGGGGGTTCGTCACGCGCTATCTGCAGATGCAGGCGGTGCGCTAGGTCCTGGATGGTTTTCCAGTCCAAGTCGGGGTCAGTAGCAGCCATGTGCCCCCTCCAGTTGCCTGTCCACCCGATTCTGCTCCCGCACAGCGGAATCAGACCATCTTCGCCGACCCACGAGAGGGCTGGCAAGCGCCACGCTAAGGGATCGCTATTTGCTCTGCCAGGCTGTGAGAGTTTTCAGAGTGGCCACTGATCGGGTAACACCGACGGTGTGCGCAACGCACGAGGCTCCTGTGCCGTTGCGGGAGATGTCCGAAGTTTCAACCCACAGGCACAGGAGCCGCGTTGGTTCCACGTTCTGCCACCGCACTCGACCTGCCTCATGCCCTGGTCGAGTGGGTCACGATGCTCATCGTCACTCGCGAGGGTGACCGCCGCTGCAAGCTCTCGCCGCACCAGCGTGCCCTGGTCAGCCTGGTGTAACTGCGCCGGCACGGCACTCTCGCCCAGCTCGCTGCCGGGTTCGGTATCTCCGTCGGCACCGCGTACGCCTACGTGGCAGCCGTCGTCCATCTGCTGGCCGACCGCCCGCCCGGCCTGCTGCGTGCCCTGCGCGAGGCCGATTCCGGACTACGTCCTGTTGGACGGCACGCTGGCGGAGTGCGACCGGGTCGGCGACAGCCGGTCCGATTTCCCTCACAAGCCCCGTCGGCACGGGGTGAACGTGCAGGTGGTGACCGACCCTGCCGGGCGGCTGCTGTAGATCTCACCCGCACAGCCCAGCCGTGGGTGCGGACGACCTCACTGCCGCCCGCACCCACCGTCCCGGTTCTCACCGACCGTGCCTACATGGGAGCCGGCCTATGGGTGACGACGGCCCTCAAACGCCTGCCGGGCCGTGACCTCACACCCACACAACAGACCGTCAACCGTGCGCTGTCCGCGGCACAGGCACCAGTCGAGCGCGGCGGCGCCCGCCTGAAAACCTGGCGGATCCTCCGCAAGGCCCAGGGCAGCCCGAATCAAATGACGTCAATCGCCGCCGCCGTCCTCACCCTGGAGCGGCACCTCAGTGAAACTTGAGAGGGCGGTAGGCCGGGCTACCGTGTTGCCGAATCCCTGCGCGAGACGGTCACACGACAGGGACGGCGAGTTGGACTCCTTGCACGCGAGCGCAGATGACTGCGCCAGTCAAGGGCGGTTCGACTGTCAGCGGTGGGACCGCGCCACGACGCTTCCATAGTGCACGGAAGAGGAAACCACAGGTCACAGCCGCACGGGAGTCGTCCTGGACGCACCCGAAGCAGCATTCGCTGCACGCCACAGAAGCTCGAAAAACCACGTTTCCGCAGCTCAGAAGGCTTCTGCACCACAGCAGTGGTGGGGCGGGTGGAACTCGAACCCACGGCCGACGGATTATGAGTCCGCTGCACTTCCCTACGAGGTGTCAACCGGGCAGACCGCGCGCGTCAGCCAACTGATGCCGCTGACCTTCGAGGCACGCTCCGCACCAGAGCTTGCGAAACCAAGATCCGGACCAGACGCGGGCCGGCGGCCGATCACACATTCCAACTAGCCTCGTTTCCCCTGGTCAGCGACGTGCGAGTCCTGTACCACCAGCAGACGATGAACCTCCTGGTGTCGTACTCGCCGAAGAAGCTGGGCTTCATCTAGACGCGTGCGAAAGGGCGCCTGACCTGGGTTTTCACCATCAGGCGCCCTTCGCGCAACCCGCCCTCGATCAGGCCCGGCTTGCGTTTCACCGACATTGGCGCCGTGAACCTGGAGATGATCAATTCCTTCGAGCTGTACCGGACGTCGATCCAGGCAGTCGAGATCATCATCGACCAGCTCTACCAGCGGGCGTGCTTCATCGTCGAAGATCGCTAAGGCCTTCATTCACCGGTCTGGGCGGCCTATGGGCGTGTCCAGAAGACGGCTGCCGTTACCCGCGCAGGCCATGTGCGTCAGGACTGACTCCGCGTCCAGGACTCGGCCCCGACGCCGGCGCTGACACTCAGCCGAGCGAGCGGACATGCGACGCCGAAGCGGCCAGCCGGAGGCTCATCGGTCACGATGAGCCTGGTCCGGGAGTCCTCGATCATGTAGCGGAGACGTTCGTCCGGGTACTCCGGCGACAGCGGCAGGTAGGGGGCACCGGCGTGCAGCACACCCCCAGACACTCACCATCAGGTCGACGGACGGTTCCATGAAGATGCCGACCGGATCGTCCGGTGCCGCACCGAGTCGCCGCAGGTGGCCGGCCATGGTGGTGCTGCGCTGTCGGAATTGGCGGAAGGTCAGCCGCTCCGTGCCGCAGGACACGGCAGTCCGGTCGGGCTGGGCCAGGGTGGCCGCGCGCAGCATGTCGGAGAGGGATTTTTTCTCGGACCCCGTTAGTTTCGCCATCATCCTTCGAACCTAGAATTCGCCCATGTGAGTCGACGCGCGTCACGCATCGGGGGATCCTGCTCCGATTATCGGAAACCTGCGCGATGACGAAGGGAGTCGCCCGGGCGGCGACATAGCGCCGTGGCTCGCAATGCCCGCCGCCGTGATTCCGTCGACAGCACCTCGGACCCGCACGGGAAGGCAGCCGTCTGCGGCAGTGAATGTTCCGTACACCCGGTTTCTCGGCACTCCCGCCCGGAGCGAGCGAGGCCTTCAGAAAGCGTTAACAAAGCCGCAACGGAACACGGCCGCCTCCCCCGTGGGTGCACCCAGCCCGCACGCCGCCCCTGATGCCCATCATGCGCGTGGCCTCTTACTCGTCTAGCGGTTGTCGTAGGCCGTGCGAGCGGCGTCGATGTGCGGCAGGTGCGTGATGCTCCAATCGAGCAGCGGCGCGGTGGCCTCGCGCAGGCTCCGGCCCATCGCGGTCAGCTCGTAGCTGACGTGCGGCGGCATGACGTTGCGGACCGTGCGCGTCAGGATCCCGTCCCGTTCGAGGTCGCGCAGCGTCACAGTGAGCATGCGCTGGCTGATGCCGTCGATGGCCCGCTTGAGTTCGGTGAAGCGCAACGGCCCGTCCTTGAGCATGCGCACGATCAGCAGCGCCCACTTGTCTCCGACGATCCCGAGGACCTCACGGGCCTGGCACGGGTTCTGCACGGTTACCTCCTGAGAACCGAGGCACTGAAAAGTGCCGTATTGCCCGGGGCGCGTCGCGGGGATCACGATGGTCTCGGTTACCAAAGAGTACCGAGGCACGAGGAGGAACCACGCGACCATGGCCACTTTTGTACTGGTACACGGCGCCTGGCACAACGGACGAAGCTGGGAGCGGGTCGTCCCGCTGCTGAGGGCGGCCGGGCACCGGGTGCTCGCGCCGTCACTGACCGGCTTCGGCGACAAGGCACACCTGCTGAGCCCCGAGATCGGGCTCGGAACCCACATCGACGACATCGCCGGCCTGATCGAGGACGAGCACCTCGACGACGTCGTGCTCGTCGGGCACAGTTATGCCGGGATGATCATCTCGGGAGTCGCCAACCGGGTCCCGAATCGGATCGCGCATCTGGTGTTCGTCGACGCGATGGTCCCCGAGGACAGCGAAAGCGCTGTCGACGTACTCCCTGTCACCAAGCAGCTCATCGATCTCGCCGTGGACGGCTGGCGGGTTCCGCCGATGCCCGAGCAGCCGCCGCCGCTCGGCTTGTTCGGCGTCACCGATCCCGACGACCTCGCCTGGTTGCGCTCGATGCTGTCGGACCAGCCGGTGCGGTGCCTGCGGGAGCCGGTCCGACTGGACGACCCGGCCGCGCGCACCGTCCCGCGCACACACATCCACTGCCTCAAGGACCGGCCGGCAGGCATCACCCGGCGCCCTGTCCCGGAAGGCGAGCGAGTACGCGAGCTGCCGACCGGCCACGACTGCATGATCACCATGCCCGTCGAGCTCTCCGCGCTGCTGTTGGAGACGGCCTAGTAATATCGCGGCTTCCCGGTCGTGGTTCCACCTGTAGGTACGACGGTTTGGTAGAGATCGCCGTTCGTCGCCGGGGCTCTGTTTCCTCGTCAGCCAAGACCCTGTTGTTGCCTTTCCCCGGAGAAATGCTGGCTGCCGAGGACGGCGAGGAGTTCCAGTTTGCCGGCGGCTTCGCTCCGCGGCGGTGCGGTGAGCACGAGCAGCGCCTGAGACTGGTCTTCGGTGAAGAGGACTTGGCAGTCGACCTCGATCTCGCCGAGATCGGGGTGGATGAGGGTCTTGTGGTCCGCGAAGCGGCGATGTATTTCCTGCTCGTCCCACAGGGCTGCGAACTCCGGGCTCTTCCGCGTCAGCTCGCGAACGACTTCCGTGGCGCGGGAGTTCGGTCCCGTCGCACCGAGCGCTGCCCGGAGGGAAGCGACCTGGGCACGGCTCTGCCGGTCGCGGTCGTGCTCCGGGTAGCGGCGGCGCTCCGTTTCGGGACGGACGAACCACCGGTAGACCTCGCTGCGCTCCAGGCCCGTGTAGTGGCTGACGTCACCGAAGAGGGCTTGGGCCGGTTCGTTCTGGACGAGCGTCTCCCCGAGGGCTGAGATGATCAGGGCCGGGGTGTCGGCCAAGCGGTCGAGTACCCGCAACAGCGCGGGTGCGACGTAGTCGCCGAGGCTGTGACGGTCCGGTGCACTGTGGCCTGCGACCCGGAAGAGATAGTCGCTGGAGCCGCCGTCCGTGGCAACCGATCTCGTCCCCGGTCAGCGGGAGAGCTCGTTCGCGATGCCGCTGGAGGAGTTCGTCGCCGAGGTCGTCACGCTGATCGAGACGCAGCCTGACGCGCGGGAGATTCAGGTCGAGCGGGTGAAGTTCCTCCGTTACGGCGAGGCCCGCGGCGATTACGACGAGACCGTGGCCGCGGTGAACCACCTCGACCCGCACGGAAAGTGAACGGCGCATCCGTCACGACCGGAATCCCCCTGCCCGCGCCCGTTCAGGAGTTCGTCGACGCGACCAACCGCGGCGACTCGGCGGTCTTTCTGGAGGCTTTCACCGACGACCCGGCACTGGACGACTGGGGCCGTGTGTTCGTCGGGCGCGACGGCGTCGCGACCTGGAACCACCGCCACAGCCCTCAGGCCCGGGTGCCAGGAGAAACGCCGTCACCCGGACGGGCCGGAGATCCACTCCAACGCACCACCCGCATCGGGTCCTCTTGCCCTCCGATCGGCGGAAGCGGGGTGGCTGAACCGCCACCGAGCCCGCCGTTCGCACAGGATCTGCGGTCGGGGTGCGCGTCCACGCGACCCCGTTCCCGATCCGGAGGAGAGCGTTGTCCGTGAAGTCCCTGGTGCGTCCGGCCGCCGTGCTCGCGGCCGCCTTCGTGGTCCTGACCCCCGTGACCGGCGCGGCAGCCGACCGGCCGGCCTTCTACGAGCCGCCGGCCCACCTGCCGCCGCACAACGGTGACGTCATCCGCCACGAGCGCTCGTTCTTCTACCTCGACCCGTTCAAGCACATCCACGCCGACGCGGCCGTCCAGCGCTTCATGTACCGCACCACCGACCGCAAGGGCACGCCCATCGCCGTCACCGCCACGGTCCTCACCCCCAACACCCCGTACGGCCACGGCGGGCCACGCCCGATCATCGCCTTCGCGCCCGGCACGCAGGGGCTCGCCGACAAGTGCGCGCCCTCGCGGCAGATGCCCGAAGGCACCGAGTACGAGGGACTGCCGGTCAAGCACCTGCTCGACCAGGGCTGGGGCGTCGTCGTCACCGACTACCAGGGGCTCGGCACGCCCGGCGTCCACACGTACATGACGCGCGAGGCCCAGGGGCGCGCCGTGCTCGACTCGCTGCGCGCCGCCCAGCGCGTACCGGGCACCGACCTCCCCGCCGACGGGCCCGTCGCCCTCTACGGCTACTCGCAGGGCGGCGGGGCCAGCGCCGCGGCGGCTGAACTCGCCCCCACGTACGCACCCGAACTCGACGTCAAGGGCGCGGTCGTTGGCGCCCCTCCCGCCGACCTCGACGCGGTCGCGGCGAACCTCGACGGCTCCGCGTACGGGGCCTTCTTCAACTACTCGCTCTCCGGGCTCGGCGCCGCCTACGGCATCGACGTCGACGCGTACCTCAGCCGGCGCGGCCAGCAGGTCACCGCCGACCTGCGCGACAACCAGTGCACGACGCAGGCCCTCGCCAAGTACCCCTTCCTCAACTCCCGCTTCCTCACCGCCGACGGGCGTCCACTGACCGAACGGCTCGCGCGGACCCCCTGGAAGGAGGTCGTCGCGGACCAACGGCTCGGCAAGCACGCCCCCGCCGTGCCCGTCCTGCTCTCGCACAGCCGCAACGACGACGTGATCCCGTTCCGGGTGGGCGAAGGACTCGCCAAGGACTGGTGCGCGCGCGGCACGACGGTGAAGTTCTCGCCCAACCACGTGCTCGGCCACATCCTCGCCACCGCCGCGACGAGCAACGAGGGCGCGCCCTGGCTCAGGGACCGTTTCGCGGGCCGTCCCGCGCCCAGCACCTGCTGAGACCGTCCTGCAACAGCGCTCGCCCCCGCTCCGGCCCCGATTCGTCCGCAGGGTGGAGGACACCGCAGGCGAGGTGACCGCGAGGTGCTGGCCGCGATCGTCGTCGTTGCTACCCCGGGCTGCACCTGGAACCAACTCCCGCCGGGTTTCGGGCTGTCGGGGGTCACCGCTTTCCGGCGGTTCACCGGCGAGGACCAAACGCTCACTCAGTCCACTGCGGTGCGAGTGGCCCTGTACTGGCCCACGGGTGACGGCTCGGATGGACACCGAATCCGCCGCCACCAAGTGAGAGGCTCTCGATCACCATGCCGCAAACCCGTTCGTTCATGCAGGTCGATGTGTTCTCCGCACAGCCCTACGGCGGCAGTCCGGTCGCGGTCGTGCTGGACGGTACGGACCTGACGGATGAGGAGATGCAGCGTCTGGCGCGCTGGACGAATCTGTCCGAGACCACATTCGTACTGCCCCCCACTGCCGCGGAGGCGGATTACCGGGTGCGGATCTATACGCCCGGGGGCGAGCTGCCGTTCGCGGGGCATCCGACCCTGGGTTCGGCGCGGGCCTGGCTGGAGGGCGGCGGCACGCCACAGCACGCCGGTCGGATCGTGCAGGAGTGCACCGCGGGCCTGGTCACCGTGCGCTGCGGAGACGGCTCACTGTCCTTCGCCGCCCCGCCCAGGGTGCGCGAAGGCGCGCTCGACGACGCCTGTCTGGACCGGATCGTCGCCGCGTTCGGCATCAGCCGGGAGCGGGTGCCGGCCCACCAGTGGGTGGACAACGGGCCCGGCTGGGCGGTGGTTCAGCTGGCCACCGCCCAGGACGTCCTCGCCCTCGAGCCCGACCTGTCTCTCCTCCCGACCGCGATGGTCGGCGCGATCGGGGCCCGCCGACTCCGGTCAGTACTTCGTCGCCGGCGCCCACCTGGACTCACCTGGCGTAGGACGCGTGACGCGCAACGGCACTGGCTACACGTTGGAGTACCTCGCGCCGGCGCTCGCCTGAAACGTCGAGCACGCACCCGTGACCGATCGGGTGATTCGCCACCAGTGCGGCCCGGCCTCTCCTTCAGCAGGTGGACGGTCGCGTGTCCTGCCGTGTCGAACGTGTCGTCGCGGACCTCGTCGTGCGGTCCTCGACGTAGCGGCCGACCCGGCCGTGGGAAGGCCCCTCGCCGTGGTGCCGGGCCCGAACTGCGTCCGGAGTCATGGAGTTCGGGCCAGCGACAGGGATGGGACAGCCCGGCGCCTCTGGGTCTGGTCTGGCCTGGCCTGGTTGACGGGATGGCGGATCTCCTGAATGCAGGCCCTCAGCCGGTCGGCAGGACGGAACCGGGAGCCGCGCCGCCCGCGGAGATCGCGTCGATGTTCACCGGAGTGGACGTGGCGCTGAGCGGCGGGGCGAGGACGACCGTCGGCTGGCCGAAGGCCGGAGGAGGCGGGGTCAGGTCGGACGCGGGCAGCGTAGGCGGGGCGGTCTGCTTCGCGAGGGTCTGCTCGAAGTCGACCAGGCCGGTCTTCTCCATGACCGTGATGTGATCGAGCACGGTGTCGTTGGCCTGGTCCGCCAGGGCGCGAACCAGCGTGTTCTTGGTGGTGGAGCGGATCTTCGCCACCGTGTTGAAGATCGATCCGTGGGTCATCCGCAGGATGTTGGCGAAGTCCGTGTCGAACTGCTCGCCGTTGTCGGCTGTCAGCGTGAACACGAACCCCTGCTGCTGGGGGCTCGCGACGTTGGGCAGCGTGATGTTCAGCATGGGTGCGATCTTGCGGCAGGTCGTGTCCAGTGCGGAGTGTCCGTCGACGAGGTGTCGACTCGCGATGACGACCGCCTTGGAAGTGCCCTTCTGCAATCCCATCTGCCCGACCGGGTATTCCCACAGCCCAGCCGCGCGGACCTTGACGACGAAGTCCCGGTCCGACTCGGTGAGCGGACCCCACTGCGTCTGGGCGATGACGGTGTCGTGCGAGGTCGAGGCAGCGCCGGCGCCCAGGGTGCCCGGGTAGGCGAACGCCGCGAGCGCAAGGCTCGCAGCACCACCGACGACGAAGGCTCCCGCCACAGTCCAAGAGAGGCGCACTGAAACTCCTGCAGGTCGTAGATCCGTCCGGGGACAGGTGCCCAACAGCAGTACGGACGGAAGGCCCACGCGTCTCGACCGCCTTGGTCATTGATTCCAGCGGGATCCGGTGCGAGGGATCCGGCCCAGGTCGAGGAGGTCACCGAAGCTGCGGGCACCGTCGTCGGCGATCCAGCCCGCGACTGCTGGCGCATCCAGGCCCTGAACCTGCACTTCGGCCAGATGCTCCTGACCCCCTGACACTTGAGGGCGCGCCCCTGCCCGCGCCGCCACGGGCCGGGCCGCCGGACGTCCTCTCGACGACGCCGTGCTGTTCGCAGGCGGCTCCGGGCCCGGTGTGCCCGGACATCGCGACGCCTCCCTCGGGCTCACTCCTCTTCGTCGCCGTCACGCAGAGAGCCGATCATGTTCCGCAGGAGGCGGAACGCGTCCGCCTGCTCCGTCTCCGTCATGCCGGCCAGCATTCTGACCTCGACGGACCGGACGGCCACGGTCGCCCTCGCCAGGCTCCGTCGGCCGCGAGGCGTGAGCCGCGTGGGAAGGACCTTCCCGACGGGTGCCTGCGCGGGCCTGGTCACGTAGCCGTCTCGTTCCAGCGCCTGGAGCAGGACGTTCATCGACTGCCGGGTCACGAACGCGCCTCGCGCGAGTTCGGAGTTCGACAACCCCGGCCGCTGAGCCAGCAGTTCGAGGCAGGAGTAGTGCGTCACGCTCATCCCGAGCGGCCGCAGCACCTCCTCCATGGCCACGCGGAGCGCACTCGACGCTTCCTTCAGCAGGTAGCCCAGTGACGTCTCCAGGTCGACGCCGGCGCCCTCTTCACTCATGTCAGTATCTTGACATAGGTTCTGCGTGTCAGAAGACTGACACACGAAAGAGGAGCACCGTCATGCCCGCAACAGGCCCCGACTTCATCTCGCTGCAGGTCAGCGACCTCGCCGTCGCCCAGGCGTTCTACGAGCAGTACCTCGGCCTCGTCCGCTCTCCCGCGGGACCTCCGCACGCGGTCGTGTTCGACACGAAGCCGATCGCGTTCGCCCTCCGGGACATCGTCCCCGGCACCGACCTCGCGTCCGTGGCGCAGCCCGGCATCGGGGCGGCGATCTGGCTCCACGCCACGGACGTGCAGGACATCCACGACGCCCTCGTCGCCGACGGCCACACCATCGTCTCCGCACCGATCGACGGCCCGTTCGGCCGGACGTTCGCCTTCGCCGACCCGGACGGCTACCACGTCACTCTCCACGACCGCACCTGAGGACCGCCGGACGCGAAGTGCCCTGCGCTCGGTCAATCCGCTGCCGGACCTGCCGGAGAACTCCGAGCGGCGAGCCGAGCACGCCCTTAGGCGCCGAGGAGTTCCAGCAGGTCCGCCACGAGGCCGTCCAGGTGGCGGCCGACCTCGGTGATGGCCGGGTTGCCGTAGGAGGCGAACAGGTCCGAGGGCCGGTCGACCGCGAGGTGGGTGCGGCCGGCGGCGTCGGCGTACAGGACCATGCGCAGGGGCGCGTGGAGCATGGCTGCCGGGTCGTGGTGGAACATGCGCTGGGCGATGACGTGGTTGCCGACGAGGTACTCGGTGCATTTCCAGCCGGACGGCGAGGTGGCCATCAGGCCCGTGACGTCGATCTTCCCGTAGATCATGAGGCTGTGCGGCGCGTTGATCTCGGCGAGTTCGCGCACCGCCTCCCAGCTGCCGAGCTGGCCGAAGCGTGCGAGGTCCGCGGGCGGCACCAGTTCCTCGAAGCGGCGTACGGCCGGGTCGTAGGGCTGGGGCAGGACGGCGTCGATCCGTAGCACGGTCAGTTCGGTGGATTCCCGGGCCGCTGTGGTGGTCATGGCTGTCACCGGTTCTCGTACTCGAAGGCCGCCGTCGGGGCGGCCTCGTCGGTCATCGGCGAGACGTGGTGCACGTCGATGGTGATGGAGGGGAGGTTGAGGTTGGCGGTGCCGTCGGGATTGCGGCGGAACGTGCGACGGCGGGTGGGGACGACCACACCGTCGAAGGAGCGGTGGTGGCCGGTGTAGTGGGCGACCAGGGCGCTGCCCATGACCTCGTTGACGTAGTCCATACGACGCTGCAGGCCGTCGGCGTCGTAGTAGAACGTCTGGTCCAGGCTGTGCGTGGCTATCGTCCCGGGGTACGTCACGCGCAGGCGACGCCAGGTCTGTCCGGCCTCCCGCCACGGCTCGATCTCACGGACCAGGACGTCCGGCCGGGTCAGGAGCAGTGGCGTGGTCAGGTAGTTCCACAGCGCGTAGCCGAGGAAGTAGCCCAGGCGTGCGGCGTCCCACGGCGAAGCACGCAGCAGACCCGTGAACGCGGCCCGCGGGTCGGTGAGTTCCTCCACGACCCGGCCGGAGTCATTCCTGAGCACGACGCGTTGCGGCCCTGCGCCGTCAGCGGCCGAATCCAGCGCGGTGGCCGCGGAGTTGTCGAACTCCATGCTCATGTCCGGCGCGGTGAACGGTGTGATCACGACGTGCTGACGGCGGGTGTCCGCGGTGACGGTCATGCCGGGTGCGCCGTCCGGCCAGCCCTTGGCGGCCCAGACGGAACCGCCGACGGAGACGTCCGCGCGCAGGGCGCGGATTCCTGACCATCGGCCGCCGCCGCCGGCGGCATCGAGGACGGTACTCAGCAGAGTGTTCATGGTGAGGCTCCCTCTTACGGATGTCCCCCACGGAGGCCGCCGCCCCCTCCGCGCGCCGCTCGATCAGCCGCCGGACGTCGCCCGTGCTGGTCACCTTCTCCGCATGACGGTAATAAGCGTACACCTTTCACCTATTACATCAAATCGCCTACCTCTTTGAAGACCGCCGCGATTCGCGCCATGAGGTTCATGAGGTTCGCCCTGGACACCGCCCGAGGCACGGGCCGCCCGGATCAGGCCGTGGGAGACGGTGCGGGGTCCGTGGTGGCGGGCGGTACGGCGCCTGTCGTGGGGGGTTGGGCCGCCGGGTCCGTGGTCGAGACGACCAGGAGTTTCGTGACGGACCCGTCGTCGGCGACCACGTCGCGCAGTTCCCGGAAGCCCAGCCGCCGGCACATGGTCAGGCTGGCGACGTTCTCGGCACCCACCATGCCGTAGGCCTCCTTCAGGCCCAGTTCGTCGGCGGCGTACCGGAGCAGGCCGCGCACCACCTCGCCGCCCAGGCCGCGGCCCCAGTGCTCGGGGATCAGCGCGGTGACGAGTTCGTGTCCTTCGACGTTGCCGGTCCTCTTGACCTCCGCGTGGCCGACGTAGGTGCCGTCGAGCCACAGGCCCCACACATCGAAGAGGTGCTTCGGATACACCTCGGTGAGGACGGCGCGGAACAGTTCGCGGATCTGGGCCTGGGGCACGAGGTCCTGGCCCATCCACCGGCACACCTCGGCGTCGCGCAGCAGGGCGACGAAGTGGTCCTCGTCCTCGGGGCGGTAGGGCAGGAACTCCAGGCGCTCGGTGCGGAGGGGCGGGGTCATGACGGTCTCCTCGGTCCGGGAGGTGCGCGGGTGCGGCGAACCGTGCTGGCAGGGCACCGGCGACGCCGAGAAACACGGGGGCGCCGGGCCGGCGCGGTGCGCGCGCGGCCCGGCGTGCCGGAGGTGCGGCCGGCGGCTCAGGCTCCGGTGGAACTGTCCATGCGCTCGCGCAGGCTGCGCGGCCGCATGTCCGTCCAGACCTCGTCGACGTAGGCGGAGCACTCGGCCTCGGTGCCCTGCTTGCCGACCGGCTGCCAGCCTGCGGGCACGTCCAGCTCCACAGGCCAGAGGGAGTACTGCTCCTCGTCGTTGCGCAGCACCTGGTACGTGGTGTCCTCGTCCATGTCTGTCTTCTCCTCTTGTCCTCGTGCGTCGTCGCGGGTGCGGGGCGGCCCAGGCGGCCGGAAACGGCCGGCGGGGGACGCGGGCGGGGGCGCGCGGGCCGTACCGCGCCGTCCGGACCCGCCGGTCCGGACGGCGCGGCCGGTCGTCATCGATCGCCCCGGGCGTGCCGGGCGAGCCGGCGCAGCGCCTCCGCGAAGTCCTCGGCCGCGCGGCGCACACTCGGCGTGTCGTGCACGCCGGGCCGGTGCAGCCAGGTGAAGGCGAGCCGGCCGCTCTGGACCGCGCCCACCACCTCCACCAGGTGCGATCCGGGGTCCCTGGGGTCGTGGTCCTGGCCGAAGGATCCGTGCTCGACCCGTACCAGGCCGCCGTGTGCCGTCTCGGGGCGGGCGTCCCACTGGCCGAGGTAGTTGAAGACCACCTGGCTGTGGGCGCCGTCGCCGAGACGGCGGCGCACCTCGGGCGGACCGAAGGTGCGCAGGGCTCCGTAGCCGAGCCCGTTGCCCGGCACGGCGCGCAGCTGGCGGCGGACCGACTTCACCAGGCCGCGCCAGTCGCGGTCAGGACCGAGGTCGTCGGGTGCGGTGACCTGGAGGACGACGGGGTGGACGGTGGTGAACCAGCCGACGGTCCGGGAGAGGTCGACGCCGTCGAAGAGGTCCTCGCGGCCATGGCCTTCGAGGTCCAGGCGGACCCGTTCACGGCCTGTCCAGCGGGCCAGCGCCAGGGCGAGCGCGGCCAGCAGGACGTCGTTGACGCGGGTGCGGTACGCGGTGGGAGCGTGGCGCAGCAGGGCGGCGGTGTCGTCCTCGTCGAGTCCGACGGTCACCTCCGCGGTGGTGGCCGTCTCGGTGTCCGCCGGTGGGCCGGCCGGAGCGGACGCGGCGGTCACCGCCTCCTCCCAGTGGGGCAGCTCGTGGTCGAGGCCGCCTTCGGCGACGTGGGCGGCGAGGGCGCGCGACCAGTCCCGGAAACTGGTGCCGCGCTCCCCCAGGTCGATGTCCTCGCCCCGGAGGGCCTGGGAGTAGGCCGTCTCCAGGTCGTCGCGCAGGATGCGCCAGGAGACGGCGTCGACGACCAGGTGGTGGGCGATCAGGAGGAGGTACGCCGGCCGGCCGGCGGACCCGGTGAACAGCGCGGCGCGCAGGTGCGGACCGTGGGCCAGGTCGAACGAGGCGTGCAGGTCGTCGGCGGCGGCCGCCATGGCCGCGTCGGCCTCCTGCTCGTCCAGGCCGGCCAGGTCGTGCCGCGCCAGGACGTCGTAGGACCCGGCGGGCGGCGGGTCGAACTGCCGCCAGCCGTCCGCTTCGCGGGTGAACCGCATGCGCAGGGCGTCGTGGTGGTCGAGCAGTGTGTCGAGGGCGCGGCGCAGCGCCTCGGGGTCGGGGACCCGGTCGAGTCCGAACAGCACCGACTGGTTGAAGTGGTGGTGGGCGCTGCGCGGGGTGGTCAGGAACCATTCCTGGATGGGAGTGAGCGGCACTTCGCCGGTGGCGGGGCCGGTGTCGGCGCGGCGGGGCGCTTCGCGGACGACGGTGGCGAGTTCGGCGACGGTCTGGTGGGTGAACAGGTCGCGGGTGGCCAGGTGCAGGCCGTCGCGGCGCAGCCGCGAGACCACCTGCATGCTGAGGATCGAGTCGCCGCCCAGGGCGAAGAAGTTGTCGTCGGCGGTGATGCCCTCCACGCCCAGTACGTCCGACCAGATGAGGGCGATGCGCTGTTCGGTGGGTGTGCGCGGGGCGGTGCCCGTCCCACCCGGCGTTCGAGCCGGGCCGGGTGCGGGCAGCGCCCGTCGGTCCGTCTTGCCGTTGGGCGTGAGCGGCAGCCGGGTCAGCGGTACGAACAGCGAGGGCACCATGTGCGGCGGCAGGTGCTCGCCCAGGTACCGGCGCAGTTCGGTGACGGGCAGGGCGGTGGCGGCCGGGTCGGTGGGCACGACGTAGGCGACGAGCCGGGCGGGTCCTGCGGGGCCGCCGTCGCGCGCCGGATCGGCCCGTACGACGACGACGGCGTCGCGCACCAGCGTGCTGCGGCGCAGGGCGCTCTCGATCTCGCCGGGTTCGATGCGGAAGCCGCGCAGTTTGACCTGCCCGTCGGCGCGTCCGGCGAACCGGAGCCGGCCGTCGGCGCCCCAGTGCACCAGGTCGCCGGTGCGGTACATCCGCTCACCCGGGGTGCCGAACGGGTCGGGGACGAAGCGGGCGGCGGTCAGTGCGGGGCGGTGCAGATAGCCGCGGGCGAGGCCGGGGCCCGCGACGTACAGCTCGCCGGTGACGAAGGGCGGGACGGGGCGCAGGGCCGCGTCCAGGACGTAGAGGCGGGTGGCGCCCGCGGGGCGGCCGATGGGCGGGGCGCCGGCGCCGGGGGTGAGCGGGCCGGTCCAGGTGGCGACGACGGTGGCCTCGGTGGGTCCGTAGGAATTGATCATCCGGCGTCCGGGGGCCCAGGTCTCGACCAGGTCGGCCGGGCAGCTCTCGGCACCGACGATCAGGGTCCGCAGGCCGGGCAGGGTCTCGGCGGTGCCGGGCGGCAGGGTGGCGAGCGCGGCGGGCGGGATCAGGGTGTGGCTGATGCGGCGTTCGGCGAGCACCTCGGCGAGCCGTTCACCGACCAGGGGTCCCTCCTCGCCGGTCACCAGGGTGGCGCCGCTGAGCAGGGAGGTGCACAGCTCCAGCACGGAGGCGTCGAAACTGGGCGAGGCGAACTGGAGGACCCGGTCGGCCGGGCGGACGTCGTACTGCTCGGCGGCCGCCGCGGCGAAGGAGGCGAGGCCGCGGTGGGTGACCGCGACGCCCTTGGGGGTTCCGGTGGAGCCGGACGTGTAGATGACGTACGCGGGGTGGTCGCAGGTGAGTGCGGCGAGGCGTTCGGCGTCGGTGGGCGCGGTGTCGGGGCCGTCGGCGCTCCACACCCCGGCCGGGTCGTCGAGGACGAGGTGCGCCCCGGCGTCGCGGATCATGAACTCCTGCCGTTTTGCCGGGTAGGCGGGGTCGATGGGCAGGAACGCCGCACCGGCCTTGGCGACGGCGAGCTGGGCGATCACCGTCTCCGCGCAGCGGGGCAGGGCGAGGGCGATCACGGTCTCGGGTCCGGCGCCCGCACCGATCAGCCGGTGGGCGAGCCGGTTGGCGGCCCGGTCGACCTCCGCGTAGGTGAGCAGCCGTTCGCCGTCCGCCAGGGCCACCGCGTCGGGGGTGCGGGCCGCCTGGCGCTGGAAGAGGTCGGCGAGGGTCGCCTCGGGAACCGCGCCGAAGGCGCCGACTCCCTTCTCCAGCAGTTCCTTGGCCTCGTCCGGACCGGTCAGCGGCAGGGCGCCGACGGGCCGGTCGGGGTCGTCGGCGACGGCGGCCAGCAAGGTGGCGAGCTGGTCGGCCATCCGTTCGACGGTGACCGCGTCGAACAGGTCGGTGCTGTAGGTGATCAGGCCGTGCAGCGCGCCGGACGCCGTCTCGGCGAACTCCAGGGTGAGGTCGAACGCCGCGTGCTCGGAGTCGGGTTCGACGTCGGTGACCTCAAGGCCGGGCAGGTCGAGGTCGGCGCCGGGGGTGTTCTGCAGCACGACCATCACCTGGAACAGGGGGCTGCGGCTGGTGTCCCGGACCGGCCGCACCTCGTCCACCAACCGCTCGAAGGGCACGTCCTGGTGGGCGAAGGCGTCCCTGACGGTCTGCCGTACGTCGGTGAGGAGCGCGCCGAACGGCCGGGCGGCGTCGACGTGCGACCGCAGGACCAGCGTGTTGACGAAGAAGCCGACCAGGCCTTGCGTCTCGGCCCGGTCGCGGCCGGAGGTCACGGTGCCGACGGCGATGTCCTCACCGCCGGTGAGCCGGGCCAGGTAGCTCTGGGCGACGGCGACGAGCGCGGTGAACAGCGTGGTGTTCCGGTCCCGGGCGACCCGGGTCAGCGCGCGGACGGTCGGAGCGGGGACGACCAGGCGGGTGGTCGCGCCTCTTCCGGTGCTCAGCGGAGGCCGGGGGCGGTCCGTGGGCAGTTCCAGGGCCTCGATCCCGGTGAGCCGCTCCTTCCAGTGGGCGAGCTGCTCCTCGGTGCCGGTGGCGCCGCCGGCCGCGCGCTGCCAGTGCGCGTAGTCGGCGTACTGCACCGGCAGCGGCGGCAACTCGATCTCCGCCAGGCCGAGTTCCGCCCGGTAGAGGTGGGCGAGGTCGCCGATCAGCACGGACGTGGACCAGCCGTCGGTGACGATGTGGTGCAGGGCGAGGACGAGCACGTGCTCGTCCTCGGCGAGCCGAAGCAGGGTGGTCCGCAGCAGGGGGCCGCGGCGCAGGTCGAAGGGGCGGGTGCGCTCCTCCGCGAGGTACCGGCGCAGCTCCGCCTCGCGGTCGGCGGACGGCAGGGGGGTGAGGTCCAGCAGCGGCAGGGGGGTTGCCCGTGGCGGCCGGACGATCTGCAGGCCCTGGCCGTCGACGCTGTCGAAGGTGGTGCGCAGCGACTCGTGCCGGGCGGTGAGGGCGTCGAGTGCCGCGTGCAGGGCACCGGTGTCCAGGGTGCCGCGCATCCGCAGCGCGAGCGCGGTGACGTACACGGCGCCGCCGGGTGCGAACTCCTCCAGGAACCAGAGGCGTTGCTGGGCGTACGACATCGGGGCCGCGGCCTCGCGGGCGACCGGGACGATGGCCGGCCGGCCGCCGTCCTCCCGTCCGCCGATCAGTTCGGCGAGCGCGGCGGGGGTGGAGTGGGTGAAGACGGCACGGGGGGTGACGTCGGTGCCGAACTCCTCGGCGAGGCGGGTGGCGAGCCGGATGCTGAGGATCGAGTCGCCGCCGAGCTGGAAGAAGTCGTCCCGCACTCCGGGCGGCTGGATGCCGAGGACGTCGGCGAAGACGCCCACGGTGCGGCGTTCGGCGTCGGTACGGGGGGCGACGTGCTCGGTCCGGGCCGTGGGTTCGGGGGCCGGGAGCGCGGCGCGGTCGATTTTGCCGTTGCCGCTGAGCGGGAGGGCCCGGAGCGGGACGAAGGCGGCGGGGACGAGGTAGTCGGGCAGGGTGCGGGCGGCGAAGTCGCGGAGCGCGTCGGCGTCGACGGCGTCCTCGCCGGCCGCCGCGACCACGTAGGCGACGAGCCGTTTGACGCCGGGCCGGTCCTCGCGGGCGAGTACGGCGACGTCGGCGACGTCCGGATGGGCGGCGAGCGCGGTCTCCACCTCGCCGGGCTCGACGCGGAAGCCGCGGATCTTCACCTGGTCGTCGGCGCGGCCGAGGAACTCCACGGCGCCGTCCGGACGCCGCCGGGCGAGGTCGCCGGTGCGGTACATGCGGGCGCCGGGCGGACCGAGGGGGTCGGCGAGGAAGCGGGCGGCGGTGTCGCCCGGGCGTCCCAGGTAGCCGCGTGCGACGCCCTCGCCGGCGAGGTACAGCTCCCCCGCGCAGCCGGGCGGGACGCTGCGCAGCCGGGCGTCCAGGACGTGGACGCGCATGTCGTCCAGCGGATGGCCGATGGGCACCGTGGCGGGCACCGCGGACGGGTCGGCGAGGGCGAGCGAGGTGGCGAAGGTGGTGGTCTCGGTGGGGCCGTAGCCGTCCACCACGGTCAGTCCGGGGCAGGCGGCGAGCACGTCGCGCACGGACTGGGCGGGCACCACGTCGCCGCCGGTCCACACCTGGGACAGGCCGCGGAAGCAGTCCGGGGCGTCCTGGGCGAGCAGCCGGAACAGGCCGGCGGTCACCCACAGCGAGGTCAGCCGGCCGTCGGCCGCCAGGCGGCGCACCACGGTGGCGTCGACGTCCCCTGCGGGGGCGACGACGACGCGGCCGCCGTTGAGCAGCGGCGCCCACACCTCGAAGGTGGCGGCGTCGAAGGCGGCCGGCGAATGCAGGAGCACGCGGTCGCAGGCGCCCCCGGCGAAGCGGCTGTCGGTGGCCAGCGCGGCGATGTCGCGGTGCCGTACCGCGACCGGTTTGGGGCGGCCGGTGGAGCCGGAGGTGAACATCACGTAGGCCAGCCGGTCCGGTTCGGCGACCGGGAGCGCCGTGGCGGGCGGTGCGGTGCGGGCGGCGGTGACGTCGGCCGCGGTGAGGCGGACGGCGGCGCCGGCCTGTGCGAGCAGGACGCGGCGGCGTTCCTCGGGGGCGCGGGTGTCGACGGGCACGTACACGCCGCCGGCGAGGAGGACGGCGAGCTGGGCGACGACGAGTTCGGCCGAGCGGTCCATGGTGAGCCCGACGCGGTCCTCGGCGGCCAGTCCGTCGGCGAGCAGCCTGGCGGCGAGCCGTCCGGCCCAGTCGGCGAGGGCGGCGTAGGTCAGTTCACGCCCGCCGTCGCTGACCGCGACCGCCTCGGGAGCGCGCCGGGCCTGTGCGGCGAACACCTCCAGCGGGCCGGTTTCCGCGGCGGGGCGAGCGGTGTTGTTCCAGGCGGTCAGCAGGTCCCGGTCGGCGTCGGTGAGCAGGTCCAGGGCGGCGAGGTCGCCGTCGAGGTCCTCGGCCAGGGCGGTGAGCAGGGCGGCGAGCCGTCCGGCGACGCGTTCGGCGGTGTCGTGGTCGAAGAGGGCGGGATCGTAGGCCAGGTCGAAGCCGAGCCGTTCGGTCAGGTGGGCGCGCAGGCACCAGGGGAAGGTGGTGGCGTCGTCGGCGCGCACCTCCTCGACGCACACGCCGGTGCGTGCCGTCGTGGACTCGTCGACGGGATAGTTCTCGAACACGAGCATGCTGTCGAACAGTGCTTCCCCGGGCGGGACGTCGCTGACGGACCGGATGCGGGACAGGGCGAGGTGGTCGTGGCGGCGGGCCTCGCTCTGCTCGTCCTGGAGGCCGCGCAGCCAGGGCAGCACGGATCCCGAGGGGATGCGGACCCGGGTCGGCACGGTGTTGATGAACATGCCGATCATGGTCTCGACGCCGGGCAGTTCGGCCGGGCGGCCGGAGACGGTGGTGCCGAAGACGACGTCGTCGCGGCCCGCGTGGCGGGCCAGGAGCAGCCCCCAGGCGCCCTCGACGACGGTGTTGACGGTGAGTCCCGCGCGTGCGGCGCTCTCCCTGAGCCGCCGCGAGACGTCCTCGCCCAGTTCGCGGCGGGCGGCGGCGCCGGAGCGGGCCCGGTGCGCCTCGGTGGGGACCCGGTCGTAGGGCAGCGGGGTGCGGGCGGTGAAGCCGGAGAGCGCCTCGGTCCAGTACGCCTCGGCTGCTCCCGGGTCCTGGGCGGCCGTCCAGTGCAGGTGGTCCGCGAACGGCCGGCGCAGTGGGGGCGGGGTGTCGGGGCCGCCGGTGAGGGCGGCGTAGCGTTCGCAGACCTCGGTCAGCAGTTGTCCGGTGCTCCAGCCGTCGAGGGCTATGTGGTGGGTCGACCACACCAGGAGCACTTCGTCGCCGGGCAGGGCGGCCAGGGTGAGACGCGTCAGCGGCGCGACGGCGAGGTCCAGGCCGGCCGCCCGGTCGTCCGCGAGCAGCCGCTCGGTGCGCTCCGCCCGCCGGCCGGGTGCGAGTGCGCGCCAGTCGAGGTGGGTGACCGGCAGCTCGGCGCGGCGGTGGACGATCTGCACGGGGTGGGGCAGCGCCTTCCAGTGGACGCTGGTGCGCAGGGCCGGGGTGCGGTCGGCGACCTGCTGCCAGGCGGCGGCGAAGACGTGCGGGTCGGCGACGCCGGACAGGCGCACGGCCGTGCGGTCGGCGTAGGCGCTGACGGTGTCGACCAGACCGTGGAAGAGCATGCCTGACTGGAGCGGGGTGAGCGGGAGGACGTCCTCGGTCGTGCGGCCGTCGCCGATGAGCCGGTCGAGCTGGTCCTGGGTGAGGTGGGCCAGGGGGAAGTCGGAGGGGGTGCGGCCGCCGGCGCCGGGGCGCGCGCAGTGCGCCGCGATGTCGCGCAGGGCGGCTGCCGTCTGCTCCGCCAGCCGGCGGACGGTGGCCTCGTCGTAGACGGCCGGCGGGTAGGTCCAGCCGAGTTCCAGCCGGCCCTGCTGGACGACGCCGGTGACGTCCAGCAGGTAGGGGCGGTCCTCGTCGGGGTCGGTGTCGCGGCCGGCCGGGGGCAGGGAGCCGCGGAACAGGCCGTCGGCCGCCGAGCCGCCGGTGTCCCACTGCCCGTGGTAGTTGAAGCCGATCAGCGGGGCGGGGGCCTCGCCGGGCGTACCGCCGGGCGCCAGGTGGCGCAGGGCTCCGTGGCCGAGGCCGTGGCCGGGCACGGCGCGGAGCTGCTCCTTGACCGAGCGGAGGGTGTCGTGCCAGCCGGCGTCGGGGTCGACGCGCAGGGCGAGAGGGTACTCGGCGGTGAACCAGCCGACGGTGCGGGAGAGGTCCACGTCGTCGAAGAGGTCCTCGCGGCCGTGTCCCTCCACCCCGAGCAGGATCCGGTCGCGTCCGCACCACCGGGCCAGCGTGCGGCCGAGGGCGCTGAGCAGGATGTCGCCCACCTGGGTGCGGTAGACCTCCGGGACCTGGCGCAGCAGGGTGTCGGTGGTCGTCTCGTCGAGGGTGACGGTGACCGTGTCCGCGGTGCCGTGCGTGTTGGGGCCGGGCCGTCCGGGTGGCAGCGGGGCGGGCGCCTCGGCGGTACGGGCCCAGTACGGCAGGTCGGCGTCGAAGCCGCCCGAGCGGGTGTGGTGCTCCAGCCTGGCGGCCCAGCGGGCCACGGGCGTACCGACGGGCGGCAGCGCGACGGGGTCTCCGGCCGCCGCGGCCCGGTGCGCCGTTTCCAGGTCGGCGAGCAGGATGCGCCAGGAGACGCCGTCGATCACCAGGTGGTGGGCGGTGACGACGAGTTGGCCCGCGCGGCCCGGTCCCCGGTCGAGGAACAGGACGCGGACGACCCGGCCCTCGGTGGGGTCGAGGGCGCGCTGCGCCTCGTCGGTGAGCCGCTGGACCTCTGCTTCCAGGGCGGTGCTGTCCGGCGCGCTCGTCCCGTGCCGGGTGAAGACGGGGTGCGGCGCCTCGGGCAGGGCCTCCTGGGTCCAGCCGTCGGCGGTGCGGCGGAAGCGGGTGCGAAGAGCCGCGTGGTGGCGGACGACGGCGTCCACGGCCCGGTGCAGGGCGACCGGGTCGGTGTCCGGGGCCAGTTCCAGGCGCTGGGTCATGGTGAAGCGCAGCGGGTCGCGCGGGTCGCGGCCGTCGAGGTACCAGTGCTGGATCGGGGTGAGCGGCGCCTCGCCGGTCTGCGGCGCCTCGGCCGCCGCGGGCGGAGCCGACTCGGCGGTGCGCAGGGCGAGTTCGGCGATGGTCTGGTGGCGGAAGACGTCCTTCGTGGTGAGGGCGAGGCCGGCCTGCCGGGCGCGGGAGACGATCTGGATGCTGAGGATGGAGTCGCCGCCGAGCGAGAAGAAGTTGTCGCGGGCGCCGACGCGTGCGACGCCGAGCACCTCGGCCCAGATCGCGGCGAGGCGTTCCTCGGTGCCGGGCCGCGGGGCGACGTAGGCGGTGGTGCTGTCGGGCTGGGCGGGCGGGGCGGGCAGGGCCCGCCGGTCGGTCTTGCCGCCGGTGGTGCGCGGAATACGGGCCAGCGGCACGAACGCGGTGGGCACCATGTGGTCGGGCAGGGAGCGCCGCAGCTCGACCCGGAGCGCGTCGGCCGTGGGAGTGCGCCCGTCGGCGGGCACGACGTAGCCGACCAGCATCAGGCGGCCGGCGTGTTCTCGGGCGGTGACGGCGGCGTCGGCGACGTCCGGGAGGGCGCGCAGGGCCGCCTCCACCTCGCCGGGCTCGATGCGGAAGCCGCGGATCTTGACCTGTTCGTCGACGCGCCCCAGGAACTGGAGCAGCCCGTCCCGGTCCCAGCGGACGCGGTCGCCGGTGCGGTACATCCGCTCCCCCGGCGCGCCGATCGGGTCGGCGACGAAGCGCCCGGCGGTCAGGCCCGGCCGGTCCAGGTAGCCGCGGGCCACCTGCGCCCCGGCCAGGTACAGCTCGCCCGGTACGCCGGGCGGCACCGGGCGCAGCCGGCCGTCGAGGACGTAGGCGCGCGAGCCGCCGCCGGGGCGGCCGATGACAGGGCGGCCGGGGCGGTCGCCGACACGGCCGTAGACGGAGTCGACGGTGCACTCGGTGGGCCCGTACATGTTGTGGACGGCCAGGCCGTGGTCGCGTTCGGCCGCGGCCAGTTCGTGCCACAGGGCGAGGGGGATCGCCTCGCCGCCGACGAGGAGCAGGCCGGGACGGTGGCGGCCGGGCGCGAGCAGTCCGGCGGACAGCAGTTCGCGCAGGAACGACGGGGTGACATTGACCCAGTCCAGGCGTTCGCGGTCGATCTGGGCGCAGAACGCCTCCGGATCCAGGCGTACGTCGTCGTCCACGAGGTGCACCTGGTGGCCGAGGGCGAGCAGCAGCGAACCCTCCCAGGAGGTGTCGAACGAGAAGGAGGCGCTGAGGGCGGCGCGCAGCCGTCGTCCGTCCGCGGTGTGCGCCGCGAGCAGTCCGTCGCGGTGGTCGTGGCAGAGGTTGACCAGTTGGCGGTGTTCGACGAGGACGCCTTTGGGTCGGCCGGTGGAGCCCGACGTGTAGACGATGTAGGCGGCGTTCTCGGGCCGCAGCGGCCGTACCCGGTCGGCGTCGGTGGGATCGTGGGCGGGCAGCCGGTCCCAGGGCACGTCGTCGAGGCCGCTGAGCAGCGTGTGCGGGCGGGCGTCGGCGAGCAGCAGGCGCCTGCGTTCGGCGGGCAGCGCGGGGTCGAGGCAGAGCACCGTGGCGCCCGCCTTGAGGACCGCGAGCACGGCGGCCACCAGCTGCGCGGTGCGGGGCAGTTGGACCGCGACGACCTGTTCGGGTCCGGCCCCGCGGGCGATCAGGTGGTGGGCGAGGCGGTTGGCGCGCTCGTTCAGGGCGGCGAAGTCGTAGGTGGTGTCGCGGGCCGCCAGGGCGGTGGCGTGCGGGGTGCGGGCGGCCTGCGCCTCGAACAGGGCGGGGAAGACGGTGGCGGGTCCGGACACGCGGGTACCGCGGCCGAACCGCAGCACCTCCTCCTCCTGGGCTCGGGTCATCAACGGCAGGTCGCCCACGGCCCGGCCGGGGTCCTCGGCGGCGGCCCGGAGCAGGGTGCGCAGACGGGCGGTGAGCAGTTCGGCGGTCTCGGTGTCGAAGAGGCCGGTGTCGTACTCCAGGTAGCAGGTCAGGCCGCCGTCGCGCTCGACGAAGTCGAAGGCGAGGTCGAAGGTGGCGGTGCGCACGGGCGGGGTCACCGCCGTCGCCTCCAGGCCGGGCAGCCGGGGCTCCCGCGCGCCGACGTTGTGCAGGGAGACCATGACCTGGAAGAGAGGGGTGCGGCTGGTGTCCCGTTCGGGCTGGACGGCGTCCACCACTTCTTCGAAGGGGGCCTCCTGGTGGGCGAAGGCGTCCAGGACGGTGCCGCGCACCTCGGTCAGCAGCTGGAGGAAGGTCCGCTCCTCGCGCACCTGTGAGCGCAGTGCGAGGGTGTTGACGAACATGCCGACCACATCGTGCAGTTCGGGCCGGTCGCGACCGGCCGTGACGGTGCCGACCGTGATGTCCTGCTGCCCTGACCAGCGGGACAGGAGTATCTGGCAGGCGGTCACCAGGGTCATGTACAGGGTGGCGTCGGCGGTCCGGCCGCGTTCGCGCAGCCGCTCGGTGAGGTCGGCGGGCAGGGTGAACGTCGTCAGGGCGCCCGTGCGGCCGCGGGTGGCCGGCCGGGGCCGGTCGGTGGGCAGCTCCAGCGGGGTGACGCCGTCCAGGACGCGCCGCCAGTGGTCGAGGTGGCCCGCGACGCGGTCGGCGCGGTCGCGCTGCCAGGCGGCGAAGTCCGCGTAGCGCACGGGCAGTGCGGGCAGGTCGGCCGGGCGGTCGGCCAGGGCGGCGGCGTACAGCTCGCCCAGGTCGCGGCCGAGGACGCCGAGGGACCAGCCGTCGGTGACGATGTGGTGCATGGCCAGGACGAGGACGTGTTCGGCGGAGTCGACCCGGGCCAGGCGGGCCCGCAGCAGGGGTCCGGTGGCCAGGTCGAAGGGGGTGCTCGCCTCCCGGAGCAGGAGGGCGTCCAGGGCCGCGGCGTCCGGGCAGTGCGCCACGGGCAGTTCCACCGGGGCCGGCGGGTGGACGACCTGCCGTGCGGTGCCGTCCTGTTCGGCGAAGGTGGTGCGCAGCGCCTCGTGCCGGGCGACCAGGCTCTCCAGGGCGCGGCGCAGCGCGCCGCTGTCGAGCGGGCCGCGCAGCCGGAGCACGGAGAGGGTGGTGTACTCGGTGCTGCCCGGTTCGAACCGGTCGAGGAACCACAGGCGCTGCTGGGCGTGCGACAGGGGCGCCGGGGTGTGCGGGTCGGTGGCCGGGACGGTGTCGGGGGTGCCGGGGGCCGGGCGGTCGCCGAGGGCGGCGGCGAGGTCGGCGAGGACCGGGTGGGTGAACAGCAGCCGCGGGGACACGCCGGAGCCGAAGGCGGCACGCAGCCGGGAGACGACCCGGACGGCGAGCAGGGAGTCGCCGCCGAGGGCGAAGAAGTTGTCGTGCGCGCCGACCTCGTCGATGTCCAGGACGTCGGTCCAGGCGGCGGCGACGAGTCGTTCGGCCTCGGTGCGCGGCGCGACGCGCGTACCGTCGGCCGCGAAGCCGTCGGGACCGGGCGCGGGCAGGGCCCGCCGGTCGAGCTTGCCGTTGACGGTGAGCGGCAGCGCGGCCATCGGCACGTAGGCGGCGGGCACCATGTAGGCGGGCAGGGACCGTTCCAGGTGTGCGCGGAGTCCGGCGGCGGGCGGGGGCGGCACGCTCCGGTCGCCGGTGCCCGTGCCGACGACGTGGGCGACCAGGCGGCGGGTGCCCGTGGTGTCCTCGTAGACGCCCACGGCCGCGGCCGTGACCCCCGGGTGGGCGCGCAGCGCGGCCTCGATCTCGCCGGGTTCGATGCGGTAGCCGCGGATCTTGACCTGCTGGTCGGCGCGGCCCAGGTACTCCAGGGTGCCGTCCAGGCGCCGGCGGGCCCGGTCGCCGGTGCGGTACATGCGGTCGCCGGGACGGCCGAAGGGGTCGGCGAGGAAGCGTGCGGCGGTCAGACCGGGCCGGTTGAGGTAGCCGCGGGCCAGGCCCTGTCCGGCGACGTACATCTCGCCCACGGCACCGGGCGGTACGGGGCTCAGCGTGCCGTCCAGCAGATGGACGCGCAGGTCGGGGATGGCGGTGCCGATCGGGCTGCCGGTCCCCGCGCCGGGGGTGGTGCCGTCCAGGGGCGCGTAGGTGACGTGCACGGTGGTCTCGGTGATGCCGTACATGTTGACCAGCCGCGGCGCGGTGTCCGCGTGGCGGGTGTACCAGTCGGTGAGGCGGGTGACGTCCAGTGCCTCGCCACCGAAGATCACCGTGCGCAGCGCCAGCCGGGCGCCCGTGTCGGGGTGGTCGGCGTCGGCGCGGACGAGCGGGTAGAACGCGGACGGGGTCTGGTTGAGGACGGTGACCCGTTCGTCGGCGAGCAGCCGCAGGAAGTCCTCCGGGGAGCGGACCGTGTCGTCGGGGACGACGACGAGCCGGCCGCCGTGCAGCAGCGGGCCCCACAGCTCCCACACGGAGAAGTCGAAGGCGTAGGAGTGGAACAGCGTCCACACGTCGTCGGGGCCGAAGCCGAACCACTGCCGGGTGCAGGTGAACAGCCGGACGACGGCGGCGTGCGGGATGACGACGCCCTTGGGGCGCCCGGTGGAGCCGGAGGTGTAGATGGCGTAGGCAGGGCTCTGCGCGAGCGGGCGGTGTCCCGGGGCCGCGGGGCCCGCGGCGGGGCGGCGGGCCAGGTCGGCGCGGACGTCCGGGTCGTCGAGAGCCAGGACGGGAACGGCGGCGACGGCGGTGGCGGTGGCCTCCGTGGTGGTCACCAGGGCCACCGCGGAGGTGTCGGTGAGGAGATGGGCGACGCGTTCGGCGGGGAGCCGGGGGTCGACGGGCAGGTAGGCGGCGCCGGTCTTGAGGACGGCGAGGACGGCGACGACGAGGTCGGTGCCGCGGGGCAGGGCGAGGGCGACGTACCGCTCGGGCCGGGCGCCGAGTCCGGCGAGCCGATGGGCGAGGCGTCCGGCGCGGGCGTCCAGGGTGGCGTAGTCCAGGCGCTCGTCGCCGCAGGTGACGGCCTCGGCGGTGGGGGTACGGGCGGCCTGCGCCTCGAAGAGGTCGACCAGGGTCAGCTCGGGCCGCTGCGCCGCGTACGGCTCCTCCGGGGCCGGGCGGTGTTCCTCGGCGGCCGTGCGGGCGAGGGCGCGCAGCGGGCGGTCGGGGTCCTCGGCCAGCTGGGCGAGGAGCAGGCACAGCCGGTCGGCGAGGGAACGCACGGTCGCCGTGTCGAACAGGGCGGGATCGTAGGCCAGGTCGAAGTGGAAGCGTTCGCCCTGGTGGGCCCGCAGCATGAGCGGGTAGTTGGTGGCGTCGCGGCCCGCGACGTCGGCCAGGCGTATCCCGGAGGCGGCCGAACGGGCCTGGTCGAAGGGGTAGTTCTCGAAGGCGACCAGGCTGTGGAAGAGCGGGCTGCCGGACGGCATGTCGCTCAGGGCGGTCAGTTCGGCGAGGGAGACGGCGGCATGGCGGCGGGCCTCGGCCTGGGCCTCCTGGAGGTCGCGCAGCCAGGCGGTCGCGGTGCGGGCGCCGTCCACGCGCACCCGGGTGGGCAGGGTGTTGATGAACATGCCGACCATCGACTCGACGCCGGGCAGGTCGTCGGGGCGTCCGGAGACGGTGGTGCCGAACAGCACCTCCGGCTCGGCGCTGTAGCGGGACAGCAGCAGCGCCCAGGCGCCCTGGACGACGGTGCCGAGCGTGAGGCCGGCGGCGCGGGAGGCGCGGGCGAGCCGGGCGGATGTCTCCTCGCAGAGCGTGCCGGTGTGCACGGCCGTCGAACGGGTCTCGTGCCCAGGGCGCAGGGCGCGGTCGGCGGGCAGCGCGGTGGGGGCCGAGAACCCGGCGAGCACGCCGCTCCAGTAGGCGCGCACGGCCTCGGTGTCCTGTCCGGCGAGCCAGCGCACGTAGTCGCCGAAGGGGCGGCGCGGCGGCGGTGGGGTCGCCGCGCCGGTGGTGAGCGAGGCGTACTCGTCGAAGACCTCGGTGAGGACCTGGGCCAGGCTCCAGCCGTCGAGGATCAGGTGGTGCGAGGTCCACAGCAACTGGACCCTGGCGTCGGGCAGCCGGACCAGGGTGAGCCGCATCAGGGGCGCGGCGGCGAGGTCCAGGCCCTGGGCGAGGTCGTCGGAGCGCAGCCGGCCGAGGCGGGTGTCGCGTTCGTCGGCGTCCAGGTCCCGCCAGTCCAGGACGGTCAGGGGCACGTCGACGTCGCGGTGCACCACCTGGAGCGGGACGGGCACGTCTTCCCACACCACCGAGGTGCGCAGGGCGGGGGTGCGGTCGGTCACCCGCTGCCACGCGGTGCTCAGCGCGTCGGGGTCGTCCACGCCCTCCAGCAGCAGCGCTGCCTGGTCGACGTAGACGTCGTCGGGGCCACCGACCAGGCGGTGGAAGAGCATGCCCTCCTGGAGCGGGGTGAGCGGGAGCAGGTCCTCGATCCGACGGCCGTCGCCGGCCAGCCGGTCCACGCGGGCCTGGTCGAGGCGGGCCAGCGGGAAGTCGGAGGGGGTGCGGCCGCCGGCGCCGGGCCGGGCGCAGTGCTCGGTGACGGCCGTGAGCGCGCGGACCATGCCGTCGGCCAGGTCCTCCACCGTCCCGGCCCGGTGCACCTGGTCGCTGTAGTGCCAGGTGATCTCCAGTTCGCCGTCGGTCACCAGGGCGGAGACGTCCAGCAGGTGGTCCAGCGGTTCGTCCGGCCGTGTCTCCCGGCCGGGCGCCTGGCCGCCGGGCGCGAAGTCGCCCCCGCCGGACGCCTCCCACTGGCCGTGGTAGGTGAAGCAGACCTGGGGCAACGACGCCTCGCGCAGCGCGCGGCTCTCCGGGCGGGGCGAGCCGAGGTGGGCGAGGGCCTGGTAGCCGAGGCCGCGGCGGGGCACCGCCCGCAGTTGCTCCTTGACGGCCTTGAGGGTGGTCCCCCAGTCGCCTCGGCCGCCCGGGGTGAGCGTGACCGGGTACTGGGTGGTGAACCAGCCCACGGTCCGCGCCAGATCGGCGCCCTCGACCAGATCCTCCTCGCGCCCGTGGCCCTCCAGGGTGACGGTGACCCGTTCGTCGCCCGTCCAGTCGGTGAGCACCCGGCTCAGGGCGCTCAGCAGCACGTCGTTGACCTGGGTGCGGTAGGCGCCCGGGACCCGGCGCAGCAGCGCGTCGGTGGTGGCGCGGTCCAGCCGGGTCCGTACGGTGCGCACGGAGCCGGCCAGAGGGACGCCGGGCAGGTCGGCGGGGAGCGGGGCGGGCGGGGTGGCGACCTGGGCTGTCCAGTACGGCAGTTCGTCGTCGAAGGCGCCCGCGCGGACCTGTTCCGCCAGTGCCCGCGCCCACGCGGCGAAGGCGGTCCGCTCCGGCTCGGGGCGGGGCTCCTCCCCCGCCGCGGCCTGCCGGTAGGCCTGCTCCAGATCGGTGAGCAGCACCCGCCAGGAGACGCTGTCGACCGCGAGGTGGTGGACGGTCAGGAACAGGCGCGGGCGGTGGCGGCCCGGCAGCAGGACAGCGCGTACCAGCGCTCCGGTGGCCGGGTCCAGCGCGGCGCGGGCGGCGTCCGCGGCCTCGGCGTCCGCGGCTTCCGGGTCCGCCGATTCGGGGGCGGTGAGTCCGGCGTGTGCGGGGAGGCGGGTCAGCAGGCCGGTGACCGGGCCCGTGCCCGGCTCCTGGCGCCAGCCCTCCCCGGTGCGGGTGAAGCGGGCGCGCAGCGCGGGGTGCCGGACCACGACCGCTTCCAGCGCCCTTTCCAGCGCGGGTCCGTCCAGGTCCGCGGGCAGGTCGAGCAGCATCGACATGCTGAGGCGGCGCGGGCCGTGGGTGGCGAGGAACCATTCCTGGACGGGGGTGAGGGGGGCGGGGCCGTCGTCGTCCAGCGGGCCTCGGGGCGGGGGCGGGGCGGCGCTCCGCCGGGACGCGGCGGCGACGAGGTCGGCCACCGTCTGGTGGCGGAAGACGTCCTGCGAGCCGATCCGCAGGCCGGCGGCGCGGGCGCGCGAGACGGCCTGGATGCTCAGGATGGAGTCGCCGCCCAGTTCGAAGAAGTTGTCCGTGACGCCGACCCTGCCGACACCGAGCACCTCTGCCCAGATGGCGGCCAGCGTCTCCTCGGCGGGGGTGCGCGGGGCGACGTGCTCCTGCCGCCGGTCGGCGCCCTCCACGTCGGGCGCCGGCAGGGCGCGGCGGTCCAGCTTGCCGCTGGTGGTCAGCGGCAGCGAGGGCAGCGCGGTGAAGGAGGAGGGCACCATGTGGCCGGGCAGCACCCGGTTCAGGGCGGCGCGGAGATCGGCGGGGGCGGGCGCGGCGCGGCCGGGTACCGGAACGACGTAGGCGGCGAGCCGGGTGTGGCCGCGGGGGTCGGTCAGACCGACGACCGCCGCCGCGGCGACCTGCTCCAGGTCCAGCAGAGCGGCCTCGATCTCGCCGGGTTCGATGCGATGGCCGCGGACCTTGACCTGGTCGTCGGCGCGGCCGAGGTAGTCCAGGCGCCCGTCGCCGGTCCAGCGGGCCAGGTCGCCGGTGCGGTACATGCGGTTCCCGGGCGGGCCGTACGGGTCGGCGGGGAAGCGGGTGGCCGTCAGTCCCGGCCGCCCGGAGTAGCCGCGGGCCAGTTGCCCGCCGGCGAGGTACAGCTCGCCGCCGACGCCGGGCGGCACCGGGCGCAGCAGGTCGTCCAGGACGTAGGCCCGGACGCCCGGCAGCGGGCGGCCCACCAGCGGCCGGTCGGCGGCCTCGATGCGGCAGGCCAGCGCGTCGACCGTGCACTCGGTGGGGCCGTAGAAGTTGTAGGCGGCCACGTCCGGGAGCGCGGCCAGTTCCCGCCACAGGGCGGGGTCCAGGGCCTCGCCGCCGAGCATCAGGACGCTCGGGTGGTGGCGGGGGTCGGTGAGTAGTCCGGCGGGCAGCAGTTGCCGCAGGTAGGAAGGGGTGACGTCGAGGAAGTCGACGCGGTGTTCGACCACGTACTCGACCAGGGCGGCCGGATCCCGGCGGGTCTCCTCGTCCACCAGATGCAACGGGTGGCCGTCGGACAGCAGCAGGAGGCCTTCGAGGGAGGTGTCGAAGGAGAACGACGCGGTCAGTGCCACCCGGAGCGGTCCGCCGCCCGCGTCGGCGACGAACCCGGCCCGATGGGCGGCGAGGAGGCGGACCGCCGAACGGTGCGGGACGGCGACGCCCTTGGGGCGACCGGTGGAGCCGGAGGTGTAGATGACGTACGCGGTGTTCCGCGGATCCAGGCCGTCGCGGGCGGGGTCGGTGCCGGGAGCGGTGTCCGGTACGGCCCGCAGCGCGTCCTCGTCCAGGACCAGCGCGGGGCGGGCGTCCGCCAGCAGGTGGGCGACGCGTTCCTCGGGCAGGGCGGGGTCCAGCGGAAGATAGCCCGCGCCGGACTTCCAGACGGCGAGGATCGCCGTGATCATGTCGGCGGTGCGCGGCAGTCTGAGCGCGACCAGCCGTTCGGGTCCGGCGCCGCGTGCGATCAGGTGGTGGGCGAGGCGGTTGGCTCGGGCGTCGAGCGTGGCGTAGTCGAGGCGCTCACCGCCGGCCACCAGGGCGAGGGCGTCGGGGGTGCGGGCCACCTGCCGGGCGAACAGGTCGGCGCAGGTGGTGTCTTCGACGGGACGGGCCTCGGTGATGCCGGTGGCGAGGGTCCGCCGCGTCTCCTCCTCGGACAGCAGCGGCAGGGCGCCGACGGGCTGGTCGGGTGCGGCCGCGGCGCCTTCGAGCAGGCGCAGCAGCTGTCGGGCCATGCGCTGGGCGGTGGACGCGTCGAACAGGTCGGTGCGGTACTCCAGCAGGCAGGTCAGCGCCTCGCCGTCGGGGACGAATTCGACGCTCAGGTCGAAGGTGGCCGTCTGCCGGGGCACGGCGACCGGGGTGGCGGTCAGGCCGTCGAACGCGGAGGCGGCGGGAGGATCGGAGTGCAGCAGCACCATCACGTCGAACAGCGGGTTGCGGCCGGCCTCGCGGGTCGCGCCGACGGCTTCGACGATCCGCTCGAACGGCGTGTCCCCGTGCGCGAAGGCGCTGTTGACGGTGGCGGCGGTGCTGGTCAGCAGGTCGCTGAAGGAGGCGGAGGGCTCGACCCGGGTGCGCAGGACCACCGTGTTGACGTAGAGGCCGACGGCGCGTTCGAGGTCGGTGCGGGTCCGGCCGGGGGTGAGCGAGCCGACGGTGATGTCGTCGCGGCCGGACCAGCGGGCCAGCAGGGCCTGGGTGGCGGCGACCAGGGCGGCGTACAGGGTGGTGTGCCGTTCACGGGCCAGTTCGCCGAGCCGGGCGGTGAGCGGCGCGGGAACGGTGAAGGTGTGTACGGCGCCGGCGCCCGCTTCCTCGCCGCGCCGGGGCCGGTCCAGGGGCAGGTCGGGCGCCACCGCCCCTGACAAACGCTCCCGCCAGTGGGCGAGGTGGCGTTCCAGGCGCTCTCCGGAGAGCTGTTCGCGCTGCCACACGGCGAAGTCGGGGTACTGGACCGCGGTCGGCGGCAGCTCCACGCCCGTGCCCCGGGCCAGGGCCGTGTAGGCGGTGCTCAGCTGGTCGAGGACCACGCCCATCGACCAGCCGTCCGTCACGATGTGATGGGCGGTCAGCAGCAGGACGTGGACGGTGTCCGACTCGCGCAGCAGCAGGGCGCGCAGCAGGGGGCCGTGGCGCAGGTCGAAGGGGCGGGCGTACTCCGCGAGCAGGTCCGCGTCCAGGTCCGCGGTGTCCCGCAGCGGCAGCGGCACCGGGGCCGCCGGGCGCACGCTCTGCGCCGGCCGGCCGTCGCTCTCCTCGAACGTGGTGCGCAGCGCCTCGTGGCGCTCCAGGACCAGCGCCAGCGCCTGTTGCAGGGCGTCGCGGTGCAGTGCGCCGGTCAGGCGCACGGCGACCGCGCTGTTGTAGCGGGCGTCGCCGGGCCGCAGCCGGTCCAGGAACCACAGGCGCTGCTGGGCGAAGGACAGCGGCAGCGGGCGGTCGCGGTCGGCGCGCGCGATGCCCCGCGCGGCGTCGGGTCCGCCCTGGCGGGCCCGTCCGGCCAGCCGGCGCCGCAGCGCCTCCCGCATCTCCTCGGGCAGGGCGTCGGCGCGGTCTCGCTTCGAAGGCTTCGAAGACGTCATGGTCGTCGGATCCTCACCGTTCGTCGGAGTCGTGGCCGCCGTACGCGGCGTCTTCGAGTTCGCTGAGCACCTGTTCCTCGACCAGCTCCGCCAGGGTGGCGACGGTGCCGGAGGTCAGGACGTCCCGGGGGGTCAGCTCGGTGCCGAACGCGTCGTTGGCCCGGGAGGCGATGAGCAGGGCGCGCAAGGAGTCGCCGCCGAGCAGGAAGTAGTCGTCCTCGGCGCCCACCGTCGTGCCGAGCGCCTCCTCCCAGATCCCGGCCAGCACCTCCTCGGTGGGCGTGCGCGGGGGCACGTGACCCGCCGGTTTCTCCTCGGGGGCCGTCGCCGGGGCGGGCAGCGCGGACCGGTCGGTCTTGCCGTTCTCGGTGAGCGGGAAGCGCGGCAGCGCCACGAACGCCGAGGGGATCATGGCGGCGGGCAGGGTGCGGGCGGCCAGGGCGCGCAGTTCGGCCGGGGCGGGGGTGTCGTGACCGGGCGCGGTGAGCAGGTGGGCGACCAGGCGGGGCGAGCCCGGTTCGTCCTCGCGGACGCTCACCACCGCGTCCAGGACGGCCGGGTGGGCGACCAGCGCGGCTTCGACCTCGCCGGCCTCGATGCGGTGGCCGCGCAGCTTGAGCTGGTGGTCGGTCCGCCCCAGGTAGTGGGTCTCGCCGCGGGCGTCGCGGCGCACCAGGTCGCCGGTGCGGTACATCCGGGTGCCGGGCGGGCCGAACGGATCGGCGGCGAACCGGGCCGCGGTGAGGCCGGGCCTGCCGAGGTAGCCGCGGGCGAGGCCGGGGCCGCTCAGCCAGAGTTCGCCGGGCACGCCGTCGGGGACCGGGCGCCGTCGGGCGTCCAGGACGTAGGCGCCGGTGGCGGGCAGCGGGCGGCCGATCGGGGGCGCCGCGCCGTCGGCCCGCAGGGGCGCGGACCACAGGGCGACGACGGTGGCCTCGGTGGGGCCGTAGGAGTTGACCATGCGGTGGTGCGGCGCCCACCGGGCGACGAGGTCGGCGCCGCAGGTGTCGGCGCCGACGATCAGCGTCTTCAGGTCGCCCAGGGTGCCGGGGACGTCGGCGGGTACGGTGGCCAGCGCGGCCGGCGGCAGCAGCGTGTGCGTGATCCGCCCCGCGCGCAGCACGTCGGCCAGTTCCGCGCCGAGCAGCGGGCCCGTGCGGGGTACGACCAGGCCGGCGCCGTGCGGCAGGGACATGCACAGCTCCAGCACGGACGCGTCGAAGCTCGGTGTGGCGAAGGCGAGGACGCGGTCGCCCTCGGACACCTGGTAGTGGGCGGCCTCGGCGGCGCAGAACGCGGCGAGCCCGCGGTGCGTGACGACGACGCCCTTGGGGCGGCCGGTCGAGCCGGAGGTGTAGATGACGTAGGCGGGGTCCTCCAGATGGAGGGGGCGGGTGCGGTCGGCGTCGGTGGGCCGGTGGGCGGGCGCCTCGTTCCCGGTCGCGGCCAGCAGGCCGGCGACCTCACCGGCGTCCAGGGTGAGGGCGGGTGCCGCGTCGCGCAGCATCAGCGCGATCCGCTCCGGCGGGTAGCCGGGGTCCACGGGCAGGAACGCCGCGCCTGCCTTGAGCACGGCGAGCTGGGCCAGCACCATGTCGGCCGAGCGCGGCAGGACCAGGGCCACGAGGCCGCCGGGGCCCGCGCCGCGGGCGATGAGCCGGTGGGCGAGCGTACTGGCGCGGGCGTCGGTCTCGGCGAAGGTCAGCAGCCGTCCGCCTTCGGTGAGCGCGGGCGCGTCCGGAGTGCGGTCCGCGGCGGCCTCGATCAGGTCGGCCAGCAGGGCCGGGGGCGGCGGGGCGAGGTCCGGCCGTTTCGGCTGGTGCAGCACCTGGGCGCGCAGCGCGGGCGGCAGGACGTCGATGTCGTCCGGCGTCACGGTGTCGTCGGCGCCGGCCACGGCGCGCAGGGTGTGCAGCAGTTGCCCGGCCAGCGAGCCGGCGGTGGCGGCGTCGAAGCACCGCTCGTCGTAGCCGAGTTCGACGGCGAGCCGGTCGCCCGGGGAGACGACGACGGTGAGGGGGTAGTTGGTGGCCTCCCTGGCGTCCAGGTCGCGGACGGTGAGGCCGTGGGCGCCCGCGGTGGCGTCACCGACCGGGTAGTTCTCGAAGACCATCAGCGAGTCGAACATCTCGGTGCCGGGCGGCAGGTGTGTCAGACCGCGCAGTTCGCCCAGCGGCATGTGCTCGAAGCGGCGGTCCTCGGCCCTGGCCTCCTGCACGGCGCGCAGCCAGGCCCCGCAGGTGGCGGAGGTGTCGACGGCGATCCGGGCGGGCAGGGTGGTGATGAACAGGCCGGTGACGGTGTCGGCGCCGGGCAGGTCGGCGGGGCGGCCGGAGACGGTGGCGCCGAAGCACACCTGGTCCTCCCCGCTCCAGCGCGCCAGCAGCAGGGCCCAGGCGCCCTGCGCGACGGTGTTGAGCGTGAGGCGGTGGCGCCGGGCGAATTCCTGGAGCCGTTTCGTGTCCTCGGTGCCGAGGCGGTGCGAGAGCCAGGTGCCGGAGCGGGCGGGGCGTCCGGGGGCGGGCCTGCGGTCGTACGGCAGCGGGGTGGGGGCGGCGAGGTCCGCGAGGACGCCGCTCCAGTGCTCGCGGGCGCGGGAGGTGTCCTGGCCGGCCAGCCAGGCGGCGTAGTCGGCGAACGGCCTGCGCTCGGGCAGCCGGGGCAGCTCGCCCCGGGCGAGGGCGGCGTGCGCGGCCATGACGTCGGACAGGACGTGGAAGACACTCCAGCCGTCCAGCAGGACGTGGTGGAACGTCCACACCACGCGCACGGAGTCCGGCCCGAGCCGGATCAGGGTGACGCGCAGCAGCGGGGCCCGGTCCAGGGCGAGGCCGCGCTCGCGTTCGCCGGCGAGCAGCCGTTCCAGCTCCGCCGGGCGCCGCTCGTCCGGTACGGCGCTCCAGTCGAGTTCGGTGACGGGCAGGGTGACGTGCCGGTGGACGATCTGGAGGGGCACGGGCAGGTCGCGCAGGGCCACGGAGGTGCGCAGCACGGGGGTGCGGTCCACGACGTGCCGCCAGGCGTCGGCGAGGACGCCGGGGTCGCGGGCGCCGTCCGCGACGAAGGTGATCTGCTCGACGTACAGGCCGTGTTCGGCGTCGTCCAGGCCGTGCACGACCATCCCGGTCTGGGTGGGGGTGAGGGGGTAGACGTCGGCGATGCCGGTGCCCGTGCCGACGAGCCGGTCGACGGCGGCCTGGTCCAGGCGGGCCAGCGGAAAGTCGGACGGGGTGCGGCCGCCGGCGCCGGGTTCCGCGCAGTGCCGGACGACGGCGCGCAGCTCGGCGGCCAGTTCCGCGGCGAGGCGGGCGACGGTCTCGCGGTGGTGCACCTCGTGGGAGTACGACCAGGTGAACTCCAGCCGGCCGCCGCTGACCCGGCCCAGCACGTCCAGCAGGTACGGCCGCTCGGCCGTCCGGTCCGTACCGCCGGTGAGCCCCCGGTACGGCGTGTGCAGCAGCCCGCCCGGGGGTGTGCCGGCGTCCTGCCGTCCCAGGTAGTTGAAGCAGATCTCCGGGAGTCCGGGCAGTCCCGTGGCGGCCGTCGGGTGCAGGAAGCGCAGGGCGCCGTGGCCGACGCCGCCGTGCGGTACGGCCCGCAGGCTCTCCTTGACGGCCTTCAGGGCGGCGCCGGTGTCCGCGTCGCGGGGCACGTCGAGGGCGACCGGGTACAGGGTGGTGAACCAGCCGACGGTGCGGGCCAGGTCGACGTCCTCGAACAAGTCCTCGCGGCCGTGGCCCTCCAGCGTGACCGCGACCCGGTCGCGTCCGGTCCAGCGGGTCAGGACGCGGCCCAGTGCGTACAGCAGGACGTCGTTGATCCGGGTGCGGTAGACCTCGGGCACGTCCTGGAGCAGCCGGCGGGTGTCGTCCTCGTCCAGGCCGGCCGTGACGTCGCGTTCCTCGGCGGCGGTGTTGCGGCCGGCTCCGTCGGTGGGCAGGCGGGTGCCGGTGTCGAGGCCGCGCCAGTGGGCGAGTTCGGCGTCGAAGCCGCCGGAGACGGTGTGCGCGGTCAGCCGCCGGGCCCAGGCGGCGAAGGAGGTGCCCTTGGCGCCGAGGCTCGGGCGTTCGCCCGCGGCCAGGGCGCGGTAGGCGGCATCCAGGTCCTCCAGGAGGATCCGCCAGGACACCGCGTCCACGACGAGGTGGTGTGCCGCCAGCACCAGCACCGGCCGTCCGCCGTCCCCGGGCCGGTACAGCGCGGCCCGCAGCAGCGGTCCTGCGGCCAGGTCGAAGCCGGCGGCGAGGGCGTCCACCGCGTCAGGGGCCGGCGCGGTCTCGTGGACCTCCAGGTGCGGGGCGGCGCCCGGCGGGTCGGCGTGCTGGCGCCGCCCTCCGTCGCCGTCCGCCGGGAAACGCAGTCGCAGCGCGTCGTGATGGTCCAGCAGGGCTGCCAGGGCACCGCGCAGCAGGCTCTCGTCGGGGTCGTGGGACAGGTGGTGGGAGACGGCCTGGGTGAAGTGGCCGGGGTCGCCGGGCAGGGTGTCGAGCAGCCAGTGCTGTACGGGGGTGAGCGGGATGTCGCCGCTCACCGGGCCCTGTTCGGCGACGGCCGCCCGGGTGGGCACCTGCGCGGAGACGGCGGCGAGTTCGGCGAGGCTCTGGTGGGTGAACAGGTGCCGGGGGGTGAGGGCGAGGCCTGCCCGGCGGGCGGCGGAGACGATCTGGATGCCGAGGATGGAGTCGCCGCCGAGGGTGAAGTAGTTGTCGTCGGCCCCGACCTCGGGCACCCCGAGGACGTCGGCCCAGATGGCGGCGAGGGTCCGCTCCGCGGGGGTGCTCGGCATCCGCCGGACCCCCTGGACGGCGGCGGCCCACTCCGGGTCGGGCAGCGCCCCGCGGTCGAGCTTGCCGGTGACACCGAGCGGCAGTCGCTCCAGCGGGACCACGGCAGCGGGCACGAGATGGTCCGGCAGGCTGCGGGCGAGGAAGGCGCGCAGTTCGGCGGCGTCCGGCAGGCCGGTGTCGCGGGGCACGGCGTAGCCCACCAGACGGCGATGGCCGTCGCGCTCGACGACCCGGGCCGCCGCCTGGGCGACCGCCGGGTGGCGGGACAGGGCGGCCTCCACCTCTCCGAGTTCGATGCGGAACCCGCGCACCTTGACCTGGTCGTCGTCGCGGCCGAGGTAGACGAGCTGGCCGTCGGTGCTCCAGCGCACCCGGTCGCCGGTGCGGTACATCCGGCTGCCGGGCGGCCCGTAGGGGTCGGCCAGGAGCCGGGACGCGGTCAGACCGGGCCGGCGCAGATAGCCGCGGGCGACGCCGGCGCCCGCGAGGAACAGCTCACCCGGGGCGCCGACGGGGACCGGGCGCAGCCGCTCGTCCAGGACGTAGGCGCGGGTGGCGCCGACGGGCCTGCCGATCGGCGGGTCGCGGTCGGGGTCGGCGGGGTCGCAGGTGAAGGCGGTGGCGTAGACGGTGGCCTCGGTGGGCCCGTAGATGTTGCGGACCTCGCAGCCGGGGACCGCCTCCCGCACCCGGCGGACGGTGCGAGCGGGCAGCCCCTCCCCCGCGAGCACCACGGTGTCCGCGTCGACGTGCACGGCGCCCTCGGCGAGCAGCCGGTCCAGGGCGGAGGGAACCGCGCTGAGCAGTCCGGCGCGCCAGGGCTCACGGCGCTCGGCGAGGGCGAGGAGGTCGCGCACCACCTCCACACAGCCGCCGGACAGCAGCGGAGAGAAGATCTCGAAGACGGACACGTCGAAGTTGAGCGAGGTGGACGCCACCACGTGCGCGAGGCCCCGGCCGGTGAACTCGGCGGCGGCCCAGTCGGTCAGGGCCAGCACCGAGGTGTGGGCGACGACGACGCCCTTGGGGATGCCGGTGGAGCCGGAGGTGTGGATGACGTAGGCGGGGTGGGCGGGCAGCAGGGGGCCACGCCGTTCGTGGTCGCCCACGGGGGCGGCGGACAGCGCGTCGAAGTCCGCCGCGTCGTCGAGCACGATCCGGGTGCACGGTCCCTGCGGCAGCCGTCCGGCGGTGGTGGCGCCGGTGATCACCGCGTCCGGGCGTACGTCGTCCAGGAGGAACGCGACGCGCTCGGCCGGGTACTGGGGGTCCACCGGAAGGTAGGCGGCGCCGCTCTTGAGGACGGCCAGCAGCGCCACCACGAGGTCCGCGGTACGCGGCAGGCACACGGCGACGAACCTCTCGGGGCCCGCGCCGGCGGCGATGAGGCGGCGGGCCAGCCGGTTGGAGCGCTCGTCGAGTTCGCGGTAGGTGAGGAGCCGGTCGCCGCTGCGGACCGCGAGGGCCTCGGGGGTGCGCTCCGCCTGGCGCGCGAACGCCTGCGGCAGGGTGCCGTGCGGCGCGGGCGCGGGCGTTCCGCCGTACCGGGCGAGCAGGTCGGGGCCGCGCTCGGCGTCCAGGAGCGGAAGGTCGGCCAGGCGGACGTCGAGGTCGGCGGCCATCGCGGTCAGCAGGGTGCGCAGGCTCTCGCCGAGCCCCGCGACGGTGGCGGCGTCGAAGGCGGCGGGGTCGTAGTCGAGGTGGACGGACAGAGTGCGGCCGGGCGCGACGACCACGCTGAGCGCGTAGTTGGTCGGCTCCAGGTCGCGTTCCTGCTCCACGGCCAGGCCGTGCCGGTGCAGCGCGTTCTCGTCGAAGGGGTAGTTCTCGAAGACCACGATGGAGTCGAACAGGCCGCTGCCGCCGGGGATCTCGCTCCAGGCCTGCAGCTGGGCGAGTGACACGAACTCGTGGCGGCGCGCCTCGGACTGGGCGGCCTGGAGTTCGCGGAGCCACTCCGGCAGCGGACGGCGTCCGTCCACCCGGATCCGCGTGGGCAGCGTGTTGATGAACAGGCCCACCATCGAGGTGACGCCGGGCAGTTCGGCGGGCCGCCCGGAGACGGTCGTGCCGAAGACGACGTCGTCGCCACCGCCGTAGCGGGACAGCAGCAGCGCCCAGGCTCCCTGGAGAACGGTGTTGACGGTCAGGCCCGCCTGCTGCGCGGTCTCCCGCAGCCGCCCTGTGGCCCCGGCGTCCAGGGTGACCAGCACCGTGCCGGACGAGGAGTCGCGGTGGGCGCCGGCGGCCCGCCGGTCGCGGGGCAGTTCGGTGGGGGCGGCGAAGCCGGCGAGGGCGCCGCGCCAGTACCGTTCGGCCCGGCCGGCGTCCTGGGCGGTCAGCCAGCGCAGGTACGCGGTGAACGGCCTGCGGTCGGGCACGTCGGGGACGGCTCCGGCGGCGAGGGCGGCATAGCGTTCGCAGACCTCGTCGAAGACCTGGGCGGCGCTCCAGCCGTCGAGCAGGACGTGGTGGAAGGTCCACACCATCCGCACCCGGTCCTCGGCGAGCCGGATCAGGGTCACCCGCATCAGGGGCGCGGAGGCGAGGTCGACGCCTGCCTCCCGGTCCTTGGCGAGCAGCCTGTCGAGTTCGTGCGCGCGCCGGCCGTCGGGAAGCGTGGTCCAGTCGTGGTGGGCGACGGGCACGGTGGCGCGGTGCTGGACGACCTGGAGCGGTTCGGGGGTGTCCTGCCACACCAGGCGGGTGCGCAGGGCCGGGTTTGCGTCGGCGGTGCGCTGCCACGCCTCGGCGAGCAGCAGCGGGTCGGTGACGCCGTGCAGCACCAGTTGCACCTGGTTGACGTAGGTGCGGCCGTCGGGGTCGAGCAGGCTGTGGAAGAGCATGCCTGCCTGCATGGGCGTGAGCGGGTACACGTCGGCGACGTCGCGTCCGTCCCCGCAGACGTGGTCCACGGCCGCCTGGTCCAGGCGGGCCAGGGGGAAGTCCGACGGGGTGCGGCCGCCCGCCTCGGGGCGGGCGCAGTGGGCGACGATGTCCTCGACCGCGCCCAGCATGGCCCGGGCGAGCCGGGTGACGGTGTCCTGGTGGTGGCGTGTCCGGCTGTGGTACCAGGTGATCTCCAGCTGCCCGTCCTCGACGCGGGCGACCACGTCCAGCAGGTGGGGGCGCTCGGTGCCGGGCGCCTCGGCGCCGCCGAGACCGCCGGGCACCGCGCCCACCAGGGCGGCGTCGGCGGCGGTCCAGTCGAAGCGGCCCAGGTAGTTGAAGCTGACGGCGGGCACGGGGGTGCCGGTGAGCCGTGGGTCGTGGGCGAGGTGACGCAGGACGCCGTAGCCGAGGCCCCGTTCGGGGACGGCGCGCAGCTGTTCCTTGACCGATTTCAGCGCCGTTCCCCAGTCGGCCGCGGGAACGCTGAGGGCGACGGGGTAGAGCGAGGTGAACCAGCCGACCGTGCGGGACAGGTCGATGTCCTCGAAGAGCTGGTCCTCGCGCCCGTGCCCTTCCAGGCCGACGGCGACGGTGTCGTGGCCGCTCCACCGGGCGAGCACCCGGCCGAGCGCGGCGAGGAGGACGTCGTCGACGCGGGTGCCGTAGACGCCGGGGACCTCGCGCAGCAGGGCGGTGGTGCGGACGGCGTCCAGGCGTACGGTCACCTCGTCGACGTCGGCCGCGGTGTTGGAGCCGTCGCCGTCCGCGGGCAGCGGGAGGGCGCAGTGCCAGGCGACGTGCTCCCAGTGGTCGAGGTGAGCGGCGAACTCGCCCTGACGGGCGCGGAGCCGCTCGGCCCACTCCTTCACGGAGGTGGTGCGCGCGGGAAGCCGTACGGGCTCGCCGGCGACGGCCTGCCGGTAGGCGGTCTCCAGGTCCTCCAGCAGCACGCGCCAGGAGACGCCGTCGACGACCAGGTGGTGCACGGCCAGCAGCAGCCGGTCCGGGCGGGCGCCGTCGGCGGTGAACAGGCGGGCGGTGAGCAGCGGTCCGGTCTCCGGGCGGAGTCCGGCGTGCGCCGCGGCCGTCAGCTCGGCCTCGGCCCGTTCGGCGCTGCCGTCGTCGGCGCGCGGGTCGAGCGGGCAGACCTGCAGGAGGTCGGGTACGGGGGCGTCGGCGGGGGTGACGTGCTGGCGCCAGGAGTCCTCACCGGCGCTCCCGTCGGCGGGCCGGGTGTCGGTGAACCGGGCGCGCAGCGCGTCGTGGTGCGTCCACAGGGCGGTCAGGGCGTCGCGCAGGGCGGCCGGGTCGACGGGGGCGGGCGCTTCCACGACGACGGACTGGTTGAAGAACTCGGCGTGGGCGGGGCGCGGATCGAGGAACCAGTGCTGGATCGGGGTCAGTCCGGCTTCGCCGCTGAGCGGTTCGGCGCCCGCGACCCGGGTGGCGGTGCCGCTGACGGCGGCCAGTTCGGCCACGGTGGGGTGCCGGAACACCTCGCGCGGGGTGAGGGCCAGTCCCGCCGTCCGGGCGCGGGAGGCGACCTGGATGCTGAGGATGGAGTCGCCGCCGAGCATGAAGAAGTTGTCGTCGGCGCCGACCTGCCGCACGCCGAGCAGTTCGGCCCAGATGCCGGCCAGGAGTTCTTCGGCCCTGCCGCGCGGGGGGCGGTAGGCCCGGTCGGCTCCGGCCGACCAGTCGGGGGCGGGCAGCCGGTGCCGGTCGACCTTGCCGTTGGCGGTGAGCGGGAGTTCGGACACGGTGACGAAGGCGGCGGGCACCATGTAGTCGGGCAGTCCGTCCGCCAGGTGGGCGCGCAGTCGCGCGGCGGTGGGCACCGTCGCGCCGGCGGCCGGGACGACGTAGGCGGCCAGGCGCTTGCGTCCGCCGTCCTGATGGAGGCGGACGACCGCTTCGGCGAGGTCCGGGTGCGCGGTGAGCCGGGCCTCGATCTCGGCGGGTTCCACACGGAAGCCGCGGATCTTGATCTGGTCGTCGGTCCGGCCGACGAAGTGCAGCTCGCCCTCGCCGCTCCAGCGCACCACGTCGCCGGTGCGGTACATCCGGGTGCCGGGCGGGCCGAACGGGTCGGCGACGTAGCGGGCGGCGGTCGCGCCGGGGCGCCCGACGTAGCCCCGGGCCAGTCCTGCGCCCGCGATGTACAGCTCGCCGGGGATGCCCGGGGGCTGTGGACGCAGGGCGGCGTCCAGGACGTGGACGCGGGTGTTCCGCAGCGGGCGGCCGATGGGCAGGACGGCGGGCAGCGGATCGCCGGCGCGGAAGGGGCGGCAGGTGGCGAACGTGGTGGTCTCCGTGGGGCCGTAGCCGTCCACCACGGTCAGTCCGGGGCAGGCGTCCAGGACGCGGCGGACGGCCGCGCCGGGCACGGCCTCGCCGCCGGTCCACACCTGGCGGGCGCCGCTCAGGCAGCCGGGGTCGTCCTGGGCGAGGAGACGGAACAGGCCGGAGGTCAGCCACAGGTGGCTCACCTTCTGGTCCCGTACGGCGTGGCGTACCGCCGCCGCGTCGAGATCGGCCTGCGGGGCGAGGACGGCCGTGCCGCCGCGCAGCAGCGGGACCCACACTTCGTAGGTGGTGGCGTCGAAGGCGTGCGGGGAGTGCACGAGGACCCGGTCGTGGCCGTCGAAGCAGCGGTCCAGGGCGAGCGCGGCCACGTCCCGCTGCCGTACCGCCACGCCCTTGGGCACGCCGGTGGATCCGGAGGTGAACATGACGTACTGCACGTTGTCGGGGTGCACGGGGACGGCGGCAGGCGTGCGGGGGGCGGACGCCGCCGGGGTGTCGGCGCGTACGACCTCGCCGTCGGGCAGCGTCTCGTGCGCCGTGCTCTCCCAGGCGGCGTCGGTGAGCAGCAGCTCCGCTCCCGCTTCGGCCAGGATGCGGCGCAGCCGGCCGGCCGGGGCGCGGCCGTCCAGCGGGACGCAGACCCCGCCGGTGCGGACCAGGGCGAGCTGGGTGACGATCAGGTGGATCGAGCGGTCCATCAGCACGCCGACCGGGCGCTCGGCGCGCACGCCGAGGCCGGTCAGCAGGGCGGCCGTCGCGGCCGCCCGCTCGTCGAGTTCCCCGTAGGTGAGGCGCTCGTCCCCGGCCTCCAGGGCGACGGCGTCGGGGGTTCGGGCGGCCTGGGCCGCGAACAGGCCGGCGACCGTGGTGTCGGGCGACTCGGCGGCGGTGGCGTTCCATTCGTCGAGCACCTGGGTGCGGCGCCGCGGGGTGAGCAGCGGCAGCCGGGCGGGCGGGAGCGCGGCCGAGTCCGGCATGCCGGTCAGCAGGGCGGAGAGGTACTCGGCGGTCCGGTGGACGGTGTCGGCGTCGAACAGTCGCGGGTCGTAGCCGAGACGCAGGGTCAGCTCGGTGCCCGGGTAGGCGACCAGGCTGAGCGGGTAATTGGTGCTCTCGACGCCCTCCAGGCCGGTCAGCCGCAGCCCGTGGGCGGCGGCGAGGCCGTCGTCCACCGGGTAGTTCTCGAAGACGACGATGGACTCGAACAGGTTCGTCCGCTCGGGCAGCCCGGTGAGGGCGCGCATCCGGGTGAGGGGCAGGTGGTCGAAGCGGCGGTCCTCGCTCTGGTCCCGCTGGAGCCCGCGCAGCCATTCCAGCAGCGTTCCCTGCGCGGGGACGGCGACGCGGGTGGGCAGGGTGGTGATGAAGAGGCCGGTCATGGCGTCCGCGCCGGGCAGTTCGGCCGGGCGGCCGGAGACGGTGGTGCCGAAGACGACCTCGTCGCGTCCCGCGTAGCGGGCCAGCAGCACGGCCCAGGCGCCCTGGACAAGGGTGTTGAGGGTGAGGCCCGAGGTCCGGGCGAGGCCTTCCAGCGCGCGGGTGGCGTCGGCGGGCAGGGTGACGCGCACCTCGCGGGTGGACTCGCTGCGGTGGCTCTCGTGGGGTTCGCGGTCGTAGGGCAGCGCGGTGGCCTCGTCCAGCCCGGACAGGCGGTCGCGCCAGTGCCGTTCGGCCTCGTCCGGGTCGCGGGTGGCCAGCCAGGTGAGGTAGTCCCGGTAGGGAGGACGTTCCGGGAGGGCGTCCGGTGCGGTCCCGGCGTGCTGGGCGAACACGTCGGAGAGCACCTGGAACAGGCTCCAGCCGTCGAGGACCAGGTGGTGGAAGGTCCACACGACGCGGACCACGGTGTCGGAGACGCGGGCGAGCACCAGGCGCTGGAGCGGGGCGCGGGTCAGGTCGATGCCGTTCTCCCGGTCGCGGGCCAGCAGTTCCCGCAGCCGGTCGTCGCGCTCCTCGGGGGTCAGCGGGCGCCAGTCCAGGTGGGTGACCGGCACGGGGGCGTGCCGCTCGACGACCAGGAGGGGTTCGGGCACGTCCTCCCAGACGGCGCGACCGCGCAGCACCTCGGTGCGCTCGGTCACCCGCTGCCAGGCGTCGGCGAGGGCCCGCGGTTCGGGTACGCCGTCCAGGGCGAAGGTGAGCTGCTGGAGGTAGACGCCGCGGTCGTCCTGGGAGACGCCGTGGAAGAGCATGCCGCTCTGGGTCGGTGTCAGGGGCAGGACGTCCTGGACGGCGGCCGGGTCGTCGCCGGTGACGTGGTCCACGGCCTGCTGGTCGAGCCGGGCCAGCGGGAAGTCGGACGGGGTGCGTCCCGCGGTGCCGGGCTTGGAGGCGTGGCGGGCGAGGTCGGCCAGCGCGTCGGCGTAGCGCCGCGCCAGGGCCTCGACCGTGTCCCGGCGGTGCAGCCGGTCGGAGTAGAACCAGCGGAACTCCAGGGTGTCGCCGTCCAGTCGGCCGACGAGCTCCAGGGGGTGCGGGCGGGGGGCGTCGGGGTCGGCGTCCAGCTCCAGCGGCCGCAGCACCGACCGGCACAGGCCGTCGGGACCGTCCGGGAGACCCATCCTGCCCAGGTAGTTGAAGCTGACCTGCGCGGCGGGGGCGCTTTGCGCTGCGGGTCCGGCCAGGCGGCGCAGCACGTCGTGGCCCAGGCCGTGCAGCGGGACGGCCCGCAGCTGTTCCTTGACCTGTTTGAGCACGGCGTCCCAGCCGGCGTCCTCGGGCACTCCGAGGGCGAGGGGGTGGCGAGTGGTGAACCAGCCGAGGGTGCGGCTGATGTCCATGTCGGGGAAGAGTTCCTCGCGGCCGTGCCCCTCCACGTCGACCAGCACCCGCTCGTGCCCGCTCCAGGCGCACAGCGCCCGGCCCAGCGCGGCCAGCAGCACGTCGTTGGCCTGCGTGCGGTAGGTGTCCGGCAGGGTACGCAGCAGGACCGCGGTGTCCTCGGCGCTCAGGCGTACGGTGACGGCGCGGGCGGAGGCGTAGGTGTCGGCGCCCGCCAGGTCGGCGGGCAGTTCGCCGCGCGCGCCGAAGACGGCCCCGGCCCAGTACGCCGTCTCGCCGTCGAAGCCGCCGTCGAGGGCGTGCGCGTCGAGCCGGCGGGCCCACTGGCGCAGCGGCGAGGACGGGGCGGACAGCACGCCCGTACCGTCACGGCCCGCCCGGCGGGCCCGGTAGGCGCGGTCGAGGTCTTCGAGAAGCAGTCGCCAGGAGACGCCGTCGACCACCAGATGGTGCGCGGCGAGGTGCAGGGCCGGTCCGCGGCCGGGGCCCCGGTCGTGCAGCACGGCCCGCAGCAGCGGTCCTCGGGCGATGTCGAAGGGGCCGGCGTGCGGGGTGTCGCCGTCGGGTCCGGTGTGGCGGCCCAGCCGCAGGCGGGGGGCGCGCTCGGCGATGTGCCAGCGGATTCCGGCGGCGTCCTCGTGCCGGGTGAAGCGGGAGCGCAGGGCGTCGTGGTGGGCGACCAGGTCGTTCAGCGCGTCCTCCAGCGCCGTCTCGTCCACGTCGTCGGGCACCTGCACGGTGAGCGCCTGGGCGTAGTGGCCGGCGCGCTCTCCCAGCGCCTCGAACAGCCAGTGCTGGATGGGGGTGAGGGGCGCGGCGCCGGTCGCGGCCTCGGGTGGGACGGCGGCGGCCCGTACGGGGGCGGCGGCGTCGGCGCAGCGGGCGAGGGCGGCGACGGTCTGGTGCCGGTAGACGTCACGGGAGGTGATCGCCAGGCCCTCGGCACGGGCGCGGGCGACGACCTGGATGCTGACGATGGAGTCGCCGCCGAGTTCGAAGAAGTTGTCGTCGACGCCGACCCGGTCCACCCGCAGCGCGTCCGCCATGATCGCGGCGAGCGTGCGCTCGGTGCGCGTGCGCGGGGCGACGTGCCGTACGGCGTCCACGGCGGGGCCCGGGTCGGGCAGCCGGCCGCGGTCCAGTTTGCCGTTGGGGCTGAGCGGCAGCGCGGCCAGCACGACGACGGTCGAGGGGACCATGTAGTCCGGCAGCGTGCGGCCCAACTCACGTCGTACGGACGCGGGTTCGACCCGCTCCCCCGGCGCCGGGACGACGTAGCCGACCAGGCGGCGGTGGCCGTCGGCGGCGACGGCCGCGGCCTCGGCGATGCCCGTGCAGCTGCGCAGTGCCTCCTCGACCTCGCCCAGTTCGATGCGGAAGCCGCGTACCTTCACCTGCTGGTCGGTCCGGCCGATGTACTCCAGGTCGCCGTCGGCGCGCCGGCGCACCAGGTCGCCGGTGCGGTACATGCGCTCCCCCGGCGCGCCGAACGGGTCGGCGACGAAGCGGGCGGCGGTCAGACCGGCGCGGCCCAGGTAGCCGCGGGCCAGACCGGGACCGCCGAGGTACAGCTCGCCGGTGACGCCGACCGGCTGCGGGCGCCGGAAGCGGTCCAGGACGTAGGTACGGGTGCGGGCCACCGAGCGGCCGATCGGGGGCGCCTGGTCGGGCAGCCGCTCGCCGCCGAACCAGGCGGTGGCGTACACGGTGGCCTCGGTGGGGCCGTAGATGTTGGCGACCTGGCTGCCGGGCATGGCGGCGCGCACTTCCTGCGCGGTCTGGGCCGACAGGGCCTCGCCGGCCAGGACGACGGTGTCCGCGGTGACCGACGGCGTGCCGCCCGCGACCAGGCGGGAGACCACGGAGGGCACTCCGCTGAGCAGCCCGGCGCGGCGGACGCCCGGCTCGTCGGCGAGCGCCGGCAGATCGGCGACGACCTCGACGGTGCCGCCGGTGGTCAGCGGGCACAGCAGCTCGAAGACCGAGACGTCGAAGTTCAGCGAGGTGGAGGCGATGACGTGCCGCAGCCGGTCGGCGCCGAACCGCTCGCGGACCCAGGCGGCCAGCGCGGCGACGCCGCGGTGGGTGACGACGACGCCCTTGGGGCGGCCCGTGGAGCCGGAGGTGTAGATGACGTAGGCGGGGTGGTCCGGCAGGAGGGGGCGGACGGGGACGGCGGTGCCCGGGTCGGTGTCCCCGCTCTCGGGCGCGATGTCCTCCAGCAGGAGGGGCGCGGAGGTCCCGGGCAGGGCGTGGGCGGTCTCGCGGGTGGCGACGACGAGGGCGGGCCGGGCGTCGCCGAGCATGAAGCGGACCCGGTCGGCCGGGTACGCGGGGTCGATGGGCAGGTAGCCCGCGCCGCACTTCAGGACCGCCCACAGGACGGTGACCAGGTCCGCGTCGCGGGGCAGGCACAGCGCCACCAGGGACTCCGGGCCCGCGCCGCGGCCGGCGAACAGCCGGGCCAGTCGGTCCGAGCGCCGGTCGAGCTCGGCGTAGTCGAGCCGGTCGGGGCCGCTGACGACGGCGGTCCGGTCCGGGGTCAGGGCCGCCTGTGCCCGGAACAGGTCGGCGAGCGTGGCGTCACCGGTCGCCCCGGAGGGCAGCGCGGGCGGGTTCCAGGCGTCGACGAGGGTGCGCTGTTCGTCGTCGGAGAGCATGGGCAGCTCCGACAGGGTGCGGTCCGGGCCGTCGGCCAGGCCCTCCAGCAGCCGGTGCAGGTGACGGGCGAGCCGGGCGATGGTCCGGGCGTCGAACAGGTCGGTGTTGTACTCGACGGTGAGCGCGCAGCCGGCGTCGGGACCGGCCTCCGGGGCGAACTCCAGGACGAGGTCGAAACGGGCGGCCGGGCGGGGCAGCGGATGGTCCTCGAAGCGCACGCCGCCGGAGCGTGGCGGGAGCACGGGTCCGGTCTGCTGGACGACCAGGGCCTGCACCAGCGGGGTGCGGCTGGCGTCGCGCGGCGGCGCGAGTTCCTCGACGACCCGGTCGAAGGGCACCGTGTCGTGGGCGAAGGCGTCCAGCACCGTGGCGCGCATGCGCTCGACGAAGCCGTCGACGGTCGCGCGTTCGTCGACCTCGCCACGGAGCACCACCGTGTTGGCGAAGAAGCCTGCCACGTCCTCCAGTTCGCGGTGGGGCCGGCCGTTGGTGACGGTGCCGAACGCCACGTCGCTCTGGCCGGAGTAGCGGGAGAAGAGCAGGGCGGCGGCCGCGGTGTACAGGGTGAACGGGGTGGTGCCCCGGTCACGGGCCAGGCGGTGCAGCCGGGCCACCAGGTCGGCGGTGAGGTGGTGGCGGTGGGCGGCGCCGGCGGTGGTGCGCTCCGGCGGCCGGGCCCGGTCGGTCGGCAGTTCGAGGTGCTGCAGGCCCGACAGGTGCCGCTTCCAGTAGGCGAGGTCGGCGGAGTGCGGGCCGGTGGCGTGCTGCCGCTGCTCCCACACGGCGAAGTCCGGGTACTGGACGACGGGTTCGGGCAGGCCGTCGGGCTCGCCGGTGGCCTCCGCGTGGTGCAGCGCGGCCAGTTCACGGGTGAGGACGCCCACCGACCAGCCGTCGGTGACGATGTGGTGCTGGGCGAGGAGGAGCAGGTGGTCGTCGTCGGCGAGGCGGATCAGCAGTGCCCGGGTGAGCGGGCCGGCGGCCAGGTCGTAGGGGCGGCTCAGCTCCTCGGTGAGAGCGTGCTCGGCGGCCTCGGCGCGCTTGTGCTCGGGCACGGCGGTGAGGTCGGCGGTCCGCAGCGGCAGGTCGGGGTGGGGCGCGACGTGCTGCTCGGCCCGGCCGTCCACCGAGGCGAAGGTGGTGCGCAAGGAGTCGTGGCGGGCCGCGAGGCGGAGCAGGGCGCGGCGCAGCGCCCGGGCATCCAGGGTGCCGCGCAGCCGCAGGGCGGTGCCGGTGTTGTACTCGGCTCCGCCGGCGTTCAGGTCGTCCAGGAACCACAGCCTGCGCTGGGCGCTGGACAGCGGCAGCGCGCCGTCGCGCGGTACGGGGCGCACCGGTTCCCCGGGCCGTGCGGAGCCGGCGTCGGCCAGCGTGGCCAGGGCGGCGACGGTCCGCGCGGTGAAGACGTCCCGCACGGTCAGCCGGACGCCCAGCTCCTCGCGGACGCGGGCGAGAACGCGGGTGGCGAGGATCGAGTCGCCGCCCAGGTCGAGGAAGTCCTCCGTCACGCCGACCTCGGCCACGCCGAGGACGTCGGCCCAGACGGCGGCCAGGGCGCGCTCGGCGGGGGTGCTCGGCGCGACACGGCCGGGGGCGGTGCGGGTGGGGGCGGGCAGGGCGCGCAGGTCGATCTTGTTCTGGGCGGTGAGCGGCAGCCGGTCCAGGACGACCACGGCGGAGGGCACCATGTGCGCGGGGAGCGTGCGGGCCACGGCCGCGCGCAGGGCCGCCGGTTCGGGGCGGGGTCCGGGGCCCGCCGGGGTGATGTAGCCGACCAGGCGCCGGCGGCCGGGTTCGTCCTCGCGGGCCACGACCACGGCGTCCTCGACGCCGTCGGCGTGGCGCAGCGCGGCCTCGATCTCGCCCGGTTCTATGCGGAAGCCGCGGATCTTTATCTGCCGGTCGACGCGGCCGAGGAACTCGATCTCTCCGTCGGCCCTCCGGCGGGCGCGGTCGCCCGTGCGGTACATCCGGGCGCCGGGCGGGCCCGCCGGGTCGGCGAGGAAGCGGGCGGCGGTCAGGCCCGGGCGTCCCAGATAGCCGCGGGCCACCGCCTCGCCGCCGATGAACAGTTCGCCGCTCGTGCCGTCCGGTACGGGCCGCAGCGCGGAGTCCAGGACGTGGATGCGGGTGTGCGGCAGCGCCCGGCCGATGGTGGGGGTGCCCGAGCCGGCGGTCAGCGGGCCGGTCCAGGTGGCGACGATGGTGGCCTCGGTCGGACCGTAGGAGTTGATCATGCGTCGGCCGGGTGCCCACCGGTCGACGAGGGCGGCCGGGCACGACTCGGCCCCCACGATGAGCGTGGTCAGGGACCGTCCGGTGCCGTCCGCCGGGTCGGGCAGGGTGGCGAGGGCCGCCGGCGGGATCAGGGCGTGCGTGATGCGGTGCTGGTCCAGTACGGCCGCGAGTTCCTCGCCCAGCCAGGGGCCCTCGGGCGGGACGACCAGCGTGGCGCCGGACAGGACGGAGACGAACAGTTCCAGGACGGAGGCGTCGAAGCTGGGCGAGGAGAACTGCAGGACGCGGTCGCCGGGGCCTACCGCGTACTGAGCGCCGGCGGCGGCGGTGAAGCCGCCGACGCCGCGATGGGTGACCGTGACGCCTTTGGGCGTTCCGGTGGAGCCGGAGGTGTAGATGACGTAGGCGGCGTGGTCGGGGCCGACGTCGGCTCCGCCGTCCGCTCGCGCGGCCGTTGCGTCCCGTGGTGCGGCGGGCTCCCGCTCCAGCAGGTCCGCTGCCTGACGGGGATCGTCCAGGACCACGGCGGCCGCGGAGTCGGCGAGCATCAGGGCCCGGCGCTCCGCCGGGTAGGCGGGGTCCACGGGCAGGAACACGGCGCCCGAGCGGGCGACGGCCAGTTCGGCCGCGACCAGTTCCATGGAGCGCGGCAGGACCAGGGCGACCACCCGGTCCGGGCCAGCGCCCAGGCCCCGCATGTGACCGGCCATCCGGTCGGCCCGCTGCGACAGTTCCCGGTAGCTCCAGACCCGCCGGCCGTCGGTGAGGGCCGGCGCGTCCGGAGTGCGGGACACCCAGGCGGCGAACAGTTCGCCGAGCGTCGGGAAGGGCCGCACCGCCGGGGACACGGCACCGTCCGGTGCTTCGGCGGCGTGGTCGTCCCGCGGCGCGGGTGCGGGCTTGTCGTGCAGGTCCGTCATGGGTGAAGTCCTTCGGAGGGCAGGGCGATACGGCGCGGGCGGAGGCGGACGGCCCGGGCTGCCGCCGAAGCGGGCGGGCAGGCGGTCGAAGGCGCGGTACGGGCAGGGCGCCCGCCCGGTACCCGGCCGGTGCGCGGGTGGGTGGGGGCGGGCACGGCAGGGGACGGAGTCGGCGCCGACGGGGCGGAGGGCGCCCCGGGCCGGGCTGCGGCGGCTGGAACGCAGGCCGTGGTGCCGGGCCGTCAGCCGGAGGCTGTGCGGCGCGCGGTACGCCCGGATATCTGTATCCGGTCGATCGTGCCGGTGGCGGGGTCGCGGTGGAAGCGACCGCCGGGTTCGAGGCGCCCGGTCACCGGGTCGACGAGGTCGCAGGTCAGGTCGGTGTAGCAGACCAGCGGCAGGGCGAGGTCACCGTCTATGGACAGGGACGGCGAGCCGTCGGGGCCGAGTGCCACCCGGTAGTGGGTGGTTCCGTTGCGGTAGACGCCCCCGCAGCCGGATGCCGGGGCGGGTCGGCCGCCGGAGGGCTGCTGAACGGCGGGCACCCGTACGCCGGTGAGGTCGGCGAGGTCGGCGGCGAGGTCGCGCCACAGGGCGGTGGCACCGCCGGAGTTGCCGGTGAAGGCGAGGACCACGCCGTGCTCGGGGTCGACCCGCAGATGGCAGGAGGTGCCCTGGGCGTTGCCGTCGTGGCCGAACCACACGAGGCCGTCCTGCCGGTACTGGGCGAGCCCGGGGCCCCAGCCGTCGGCGAGTCCGGCCGGCCGTGCGGCGTGGTCGACTCTGCGCATCTCCTCGGCGACGGCGGGCGGCAGCACGTCCACGCGCTTGATCAGGGCGTTGCCGAACGCGACCAGATCCAGGGCGGAGGCCAGCAGCGCGCCGGCCGGAGCCTCCAGGGGGGCCAGGTTCTGGCGGGCCGGGCGGGCCAGGCCGGTCGCGGTGTTGACGGCGTGTCCGGCGGCCGTCGGCCGGGTGGCCACTTGGTCCCCGATGAAGGCGGGGCGGGTGCCAAGGGGTTCGAGGAGCAGGGCGCGCACGGCCTCGTGCCAGGGCATGCCGGTCACCTCCTCCACGAGCCGTCCGGCGGCGACGTATCCGGCGTTGGAGTAGGAGAAGTCGGTGCCGGGGGTGAAGAGGGCGTCGCGGGCGTCGCAGATGGCGGCGAGGTAGCGCGCGGTGGACGTCGCGGCCGCGGTGTCGGAGTCCGGCCCGGTCGGCAGTCCGCCGGTGTGGCTGAGCAGGTGACGTACCGTGACCTGCGGTGTTCCGCGCAGTTCGGGCAGGTGGGCCGCGGCGGAGCCGTCCAGGTCGAGGTCCCCGTCGTCGGCGAGGAGCAGGACGAGCGCCGCGGTGTAGGGCTTGGTGAGCGATCCGAGCGGAACGGCCGTCTCGGCGGTGAAGGGCGCGCCGGTCGCGGTGTCGGCCGTCCCGGTGTGCAGGACGAGAGTGTCCGTGCCGGTGTCCAGGGCGAGTTGGGCACCGGGCACCCGGTGGGAGCGGGCGAGTGTGTCGAGGCGGTCCTGGAGCTCCTCGCGCAAGGAGGACGGCGCGCAGGGGGCGTTCGTGGTGGTGGGGACGGCGTACGGCATGAGAAGGGGACTCCCGTTGATGGGTCTCATGTGCGGGTGTGACGGCGGCCCCGATCGAGCGGCGGGAGGCTGCCGGTGCGGATGCGTGCGGTGCGCGAGCGGTGCGGCGCTACGTCCTGCCGACCTGGACGGGCAGATGGCGTACGCCCACGATGACGGCCGGGTTCTGGAAGGTCACGTCCGCGTAGGAGGGCACAGCCAGAGTGCGGAATCGTTTATTCAGGATCCGCAGGGCGATGCGTGCCTCCAGGCGGGCCAGCGGCGCGCCGAAACAGAAGTGGACGCCCTGGCCGAAGGTGAGATGCGGGTTGGGGTTCCGGCCGATGTCGAACGTGTCGGGTGCCGCGAAGCGGGCGGGGTCCCGGTTGGCGGCGCCCAGGTGTGCCATGAGCAGGCTGTCGACCGGGAGTTCACGTCCGTGCAGGACCACCGGGCGGGCGATGCGGCGGCCGAGTTCGGGGAAGGGCGGCAGCCAGCGCAGCACCTCCTCCACGGCCTGGGGCAGCCGGGCGGGTTCGGCGCGCAGCACGTCGAACGCGCCGGGGTGCCGGTCGAACATGACGATGGCGTTGCCGAGCAGAGCGGTGGTGGTGATGTGCCCGGCGACCAGCAGCAGGGCGACGAACCCGACCATCTCCTCGTCGGTGAGGCGGACGCCGTCCACCTCCGCGGCGATGAGGCGACTGGTGAGGTCGTCGCCGGGGTTGGCCCTGCGGGCGCGGATGTGGTCCAGCATGTAACCGGTCATGGCGCGGACCGTGGGAGCGATGGCCTGCAGCGCCCGCTCCAGGTCGGCCATGTCGGGCGTCTCGCCGAGCTGGTCGCCGCCGAACAGGACGCCGGCCCACTCCTGGAAGAGGCGGTGTTCCTCGGCCGGGATGCCGAGGAGTTCGGCGATGACGATGATGGGGAGCGGGTAGGCGAGCGTGTCCACGAGGTCGAAGCGGTCACGGTCGCCGACGTCGTCCAGGAGACGCTCGCCGATCGCCTCGATACGGGGCTCCAGCCCTTGCACGACTCGGGGGGTGAAGGCCTGGCTCACGAGCGTGCGGTACTTGCGGTGCTTCGGCGGGTCCATCGCGACGAAGTTGCCCTCGCGCAGGGCGTCGAAGTCGGGCTGCGCCGGGGCGAGGGCGGAGAGGTCCGAGGAGTACGTCGCCGGATCGCCGAGCACCGCGGCGACGGTCTCGTGATCGACCACCCGCCACACACCCTGTGTCTCATCGAGCTGCAACGGCCCGGACGCGTATAAGTCCCGCCAGCGCTCGGGTAAGACTTCTAACAGGTGCGGTGCGCCTAACACTCTTTCACTCATCACCATGCTCCTTGGTAATAAGGGGGAAGGTCGGCAGGGTGTGCGAGATTGCCATCCGCCGGCGACTGATGGGGGCGTGGCTGCGCCGACAGGGAAAGCAGCGAGCGGAGGCAGACGGTGCCGCGCGCGGACATGGTCCGGCCGTCAGCGGTGAGGTGTGACGTGGCTCAACACATCAGACGTGACCCACTGCATTTCTCCGACCGGGCAAGGCCCTTGGTCGGACACCCCCACAGGCCATAGCGCTCCGGAATGCCCCATTCCGTCGGCGAGTCGTCCGGCGCGGCAACCCCGCGAGTTCCCGGATGCTTGTGAACAAGCAGTCGGATTCGTGTGTCCGGCGTGCGGAACTGCGCGATACGGACCCCGCCGTTCCGCACTCGCATGGAGCGCACCCCCGATACACCTCCGCTCGGTCGGACATCGGCCACAGTCTTCACCGCGTGTCATTCATAAGCAACCCCCAGAAGTTGAACGCAGAGTGTGTGCCTGCTGCATCGACATCGCTCCCCGAAAATGTTGGCGGAGATTCGACCGATTGCGCAAACGGACCCTGCCCGCTTCTCCGCACCCCGTGTGCCCCGGAGTTCCCCGGCCAAACCGGCGCATGCCCCGGCCATTTTTCGCAGGATTCCCCGGTGCCGGATCCCGCATTTACGGGATGGCCGATTCCGCTAGGTTCGGCGGCCGCATCGGACGGCTTGATTTCTCCCCCGCCCCGACTACGCAGAAGAAAGCACTGGCCTGAGGAGCGGTTCGCCGACTCCAGCACGGGCAACTGACCCGCCATCAGTCCCCTTCACTCCGAACGACGCCGCTGAACAGGCAGGACGGCGGCACTCACTGGAGTACCAGGACGGCGTCGAGAGGCATGCGGCGCGATCAATGAAGCGGTCGATCTTCCTTACGGCCGGCGCGCTTATCAATAATCAGTAGGCTTTTCTCGCCCCGACCCGTTAACTTGACCGTTGAACTTTTATGAGCGAATACGCGCCCCCGTAACGGTTCGCGCAGTCGCATCTTCCTGAGCCGTCTCCTGGCAGAAACCCGCAGGCCGCAGTGGGCATAACGCTCCGACGATCTGGCCGCTCAAGACGGATTAGGACGTCACGTCGGCCACACGGGAACCAGTCCGTACGGCAGTGGTGCCCGCCTTGCCGCACTCCCGCAATCAAGCCACATTCAAGACGGCGAAGCACAGCCGAATCCGCGCGCGACGCCGCTGCTCGCCGACCACCGGATCTGCTGCGCCGCATGGGCGCTGCGGGCCGGTCCGGCCGGGTCCGGCGGCTGCGGCCTGCCGGGCTTCAGGCCGGATGGCTCATCCAGATGTCGTGGGCGTCGGAGGTGTCCCGCCCGGCCAGAGTCGGGACCACCTGGGTCTGCGCCATGGCCACGCCCATGGCGCCGAGCCCCAGAGCGATGATCAGAGGCGTCGAGCCGCGCCTGTAGGCCGAGGCGACCACGGGTTCGGTCACGCGGGTCGGCGTGTCGGTCAGGGACACGATTGCGGTCCTTACGGTGTCGTGCTGCGGCCAGGGCGCGACGGGACGCGGCTGGCCAACTTCATTGCGGTGAAAGGGCAGTGCGAGAAGGAGCGTTCGCGGAGCGGGCCTACGGCCCAGGGGTGGACGGCCACGTAGCGCAATGCCGCGCCGGGAGCGACCCGCGTCATCGCAGGGCCGTGCGAGCGGGAGGACGCCCGCGGGGGCGGGCGGTGCGGCAAGAACCGTCGCCCGGTCCATCCCCGTCCCCGCTTCTCGACCTCGGCTGCCGGTACGCCTCCGCAAGGCCCTTGAAGGCCCTCGGTGAAGCGGTGCGCACCGGGGTGCCGGCCTGGCTCCTACGGCATCGCGGGCGAGAGCCCTCCATGACCGGTCGAGTGTCTCCGTGGCCCCCTGGGGGCGGGTACGCGCCGAGCCGGTCGCGGGCTGCAGGGCTGCTCAGGTGGGCGCGGGCGTCTCCCGGCCTCGGCCGGGAGACGCCATGGCCGTCATCCCAGCTGCGCGAGGAGTTCCTCGGTCGTGAGAATGGCGTGGGCGTAGGTCGGGCCGTTGAGTTCGTGGGCGGCGTGCATGGCCTCCTGACTGAAGGCCGCGGTGGCGTCCTTGACCAGCGTGACGTGGTAGCCCAGCTCCTGACCGAACCGGCCGGTCGACTCGATGCACGTGTTGGCGACCAGGCCGATCAGGACGATGCGGCGGATGCCGTGCTGCTTGAGCTGCAGATCGAGATCGGTGTTGGCGAAGCCGCTCGATCCCCAGTGCTCATGGGCGACGACCTCACCGGGCTGGGGCTGGAAGTCGTCGCTGAACGTGCCGCCCCACGTGTCCTTGGCGAAGGCCTGCGCCTTGGCCGAGCCGAGCTGGTAGGGCGTGGGGAAGTCGAAGGAGACGTAGTCACCGGGCTCCCAGCGGTGGTGCGGGACGAAGATGACCTTCACTCCGCGATCGCGCGCTGCGGCGACCACCTCGCGCAGGTGGTCGAGGAGGTTCACTTCCTCGGCGACCGCCTTGACCCGGGGCCACACCTTGCCGCCTTCGCTGAGGAAGTCGTTGTAGGGGTCGACCAGCAGAATGGCGGTGGTCGAAGCGTCGTAACTCATACGAAATCTCCTGTCAGACGTCAGGCTTGCGCCTCATGGCGTCGAGCCTTGCGGTGAATTCGACTGTCCTTGTCCCCGGGGGCCCTGCGGGCGCATCCAGCGCGGCCGCCGCGCGGAGTTCCGGACGGCCTGGGCTGTCTGCCGCGCTTAACCCCTCAGGGGGCTCAGTGGTGCCGCCCACATGTGGATGTTATGCATCATCCACATGAATCAGGATGACGCCTAACATCCACCGTGTCAAACGGCGGGGTCCCGGTCGTCGGGGAGGGAACCGCGGAGGCGGCAGGAGAATCGCCCTCGCACTCAAGCCTTCGGAGTGCCTTCGTGGGCTCCATCAAGCTGCGGCCAGGGCCCGGGCCCACTCCTGGCGACGGAGATCCGCTTCTTCGAGCGGTGCACGGCACCACCCTTCCCGTGACCTGTCGGGGCTTCCTGATCGCGGTCGCCGGCGGTGGGGCGGCACCGGCGCCGCGGGCTCTTTCGCCCGACAGAGGAAGTGGACCGCGAACAGGCCCCGCACGGCTTCCCGCCAGGTGACGGCCAGAGTGTCTGTAGCTACAGCCGCAGCTACAGCCGCATTTCACGCCGGCTTCCTGATTCGCACCCACCCCGGGACGCCGAGAGGGGCCAGGCAGGATGCCTGGCCCCTCTGATGTGACATTGGGCGCCCCTCCCCCGACCCGCCGGCGGGCGAGCGGGCGGGCGGGTGGCGCGGACAACGACTCACTCCCCCACGGACTGCCGGCCGCCCGCTCGGCTGTTGTCCCATGGTCGCCCGGCGCATCATCCGCCCCGGAACATCCAACCGCCGGGGCGGGTGTCGTTGCCGTTGAGCGTCGGGACGCGGGCGGCGTGGCTCGTTCGGGACCGCGGTCTCAGCCCTGGGCACCGCCGGCGAGCGAGGCGATCTCGGCGCGGGCCGCCGCGACGAGTTCGGCGTTCGTGTGGGCGTGACCTGCAAGTCCCCAGCCGCCGTCCGGCGCCTCGGTCAGCAGTACCCAGGTCCTGTCGGCCAAGGACGGATCACCGGCAGCCGCGGCGATGAGATCGGTGAACTGCCGGACCACCGCCAGCTGCTTGTCACGGTCCAGGGCGCCGGCGTTGGTGAGGACCTGCACCCGTACATAGGTGCTGTCGCCCTCGACGTTCGAGATGTGATCCGCAGAAAGGTCGTGGACGAACGCGGCGGTGTTCTTCCGGAACATCGGGATGTCGGGCACCTGCTCGATCGCCATCAGGGTGGAGGCCAGGCCCTGAGCCAGCTTCCTGGGGTCGCTGAAGGTACCGGACGCGGCGTAGACGTCGATCATGGGCATGAGTCTGCTCCTCGGATTGGGGTCTGGGGTGAAGCGCCCTGAGAGGTGGCACCGCGATGGGCGCGACGACAGGGCGTCGTGCCGGGTTCCGTGCGGACGGACATCAGGCCGCCGGCAGCCCTGGCCACGACGCTTGACCCCATGGAAGCCTCCGGGAGTACGGGTCCAGGGTCCTGCCACCCTTTGATTATGCTATGCAACATAGCATAATCACACACAGGCCCGGGGGGGGTCTGCCGAATGAGAAAGAATGAGCCGCATGTCAGAGGGCGTGCGTGAAGCGATGATCAAGGCGGCGTGGTTGCTGATCGCCGAGCGAGGACTCGAGGGCATGTCGACCCGCGAGGTCCTCGCCCGCACCGGGGCGCCTCGCGGCTCCGTCTACCACCACTTCCCCCGCGGCCGCTCGGAGCTGATCGAGCTGGCCCTCGAACACTCCGAGCAGTGGGCGCAGAAGCAGATCGCCGCGATCCACCCGCAGACGCCGAGCGACGTGGTCGTCGGCTACATCGACATCTGGCGCAGAGTGGTCGAGGGCACGGACTTCCGCGCCGGCTGTGCGATGGCCGGGGCCATCGCCGGTGGACACGACCCCGCGATCCTCGACCGGACCGAGGCAGCCTTCGACGCTGCCGGCGAAGCACTGGCCGCCCTGTTCGAACAAGTCGGACTGGCACCTGCCCAGGCCGCACAGCGCGCCGCCCTGTTGGTGATCGCCGCCGAAGGAGCCGTCATCCTGTCCCGCGCACGGCGAAACAGCGAACCGCTCGCCCTCGTCGCCGCCCAGCTCAGCTGAGTCCGCAGGCGCCCTGCTCACCCGGTGCGCCGCCCGCGCCGTCGGCGCCCGCCCGCGCGGTCCGCCGGGTCGGGGCCATGGTCTGGTTCCGCACCAGCTTGGTCTTGCGCTGGGCCGCGACGAAGCGGACGGCGCCGAGGAGCAGGTTGCGTCGGTCAGTCACGGGTGAGTTCGCCGTCGACGAGGCGCCACACGTGCAGGGGGTTGGTCTCGCGCAGCGACTCGGGCAGCAGTTCGTCGGGGAAGTTCTGGTAGGTGACGGGGCGAAGGAACCGCTCGATCGCGCTCATCCCGACGGAGGTGAAGCGGGAGTCCGACGTGGCGGGGAACGGGCCGGTGTGGACGGAGGCGTGGGAAACCTCCTGCGGCATCGAGAAGTTGTTGATCACGATACGGCCGGTGCGGCGCTCCAGGATCGGCAGGAGTTCCTGGGCGATGGCGTGATCCCTCACCTCGGCGTGGAGGCTTGCCGACAGCTGTCCCCTGAAGCCGCGGGCGACCTCGCGGAGTTGGTCAGCTCCGGTCAGCCGCACCAGCAGGACGAAGGGACCGGACACCTCCTCACGCATGGCCGGTTCAGCCAGCAGCTGCCCGCCGGTGACCTCGTACACCAGCAACTGCCCTTCCCACGCGGTGGCCGGAGCCCCTCCGGCGCCGATCCGGGTGGCGCCGTTGTCCTGCATCCGCCGCACGTTGCCCGTGTAGGCGTCGTGGATGCCGGGCGTGAGCATGGTCCGTGCGGCTGTCTTCGCCACCTCGGCCCTTGCCGCGTCCCGCAGTTCGTCGAAGCCGGGCCCGTCGACGGCGAGGAGGACGGCCGGCTTGAGGCATGCCTGCCCGACGTTGTACTGGGCGCGCCGTGCGAGGCCGGTTCCGCGAGGCCGGTTCCGATCTCCGCCCCGCGCGCCGCCAGCGGCTCGGCGAGGAAGCGCGGGGGGACGGCCTGCTCGTGGTCCATGTGCCAGCCAGCAGCGCCTTCATGAGTGCGTGGGTCCCGGCGGTGTCACCGCGGGCGGCCTTCGCGGCTGTCCTCGACCATGTCGCTCCCCCGGTACCGACCTCGCCTCCGGCCTCGAAGCTCAGACCGTCGGTCATTCCGGTTCAGTACGCGCCTGCTTCCCGTAGCTCCTTCTTCACCACCGCCGAGTACCGGGGGCAGTACGCGACCACCCCCAGCACGACCAGCTGGTAGGCGTCCGCCTTCCCCGTACCCCAGTCCTCCCCTACCGGATACAGGTCGTCGCTGTCGTCGAGCATCCACTCAACGCTGTGGCCCGCAGCGAGGGCGTCGCACCACTTCGGTGGGAACGCCTCCAGCTCATCCGCCGGCGGTACTGCTGGAACGCCGCTTGCGTACGAGTCGAGGTGTGCGTCGATCACCGAGTTGATGAACTGCTCGGTGGGCGCGACGGTCGGGACAGGGCCTGGCGCAGCGCCGCCGATGCTGTCCCTGGAGCATCCGGCGACAGTCAACGTGGCGACGAGAGCCGCCGCGGCGGCGAGGGTGCGTGTCATGCAGGCGTGCCCCTGTTCAGGTCAGGCCGTTCACGGCCGTCTTGTACTCGGCGGCCTGTGTCGGGGTCAGGTAGTGCGACACCCGGACCAGGACGGCGCCGTGGACGTAGTCGTACTCCGAGAGCGCGGGCATCGACTTGGTGACGGCCTGGATGTACTCGGCTCGGGCTTGCGCGCCGGCGCCGTCACCAAAAACCTCGATGGCGCCGCCACGCTCGACGTCGCCCTTGTCGGTGCCTTCGACGTCGGACGTCCTGATGCGACTGTCGGTGAAGGTGATCTTCGAGGTGTACTGGTGGGGGCGCCCCAGAAGGTGGTTGGGGTCGTTGTCCGCGGTGACCGTGCCCGAGAGTTTCGCCGAGGCGACCGTGCCGGAGAGCTTCGCAAAAGCAGTGCCGGCAGTGAGGGGCTTGCTCACTGCGGCGTCCGCTTTGGCCGGGCTGCCGCTTTCACCGCCGCTGCTGTTGCTCGTGGTGGAGCAGGCGGCGAGCGCGAGCGCGGTGACGGCGGTGAGCGCGGCGGCAGTTCTGCGGCGCATGATTCCCCCTGGGTTGTTCGGTTGCGGGTACGAGGTCTGTGACCTGTGACGGTGCCGCGCGGTTGCCGCCTACTGGAAGATTCACTCATTCGTGATAGGTGCCAGACATCGCCGGTTCGCGATGCCCAAGGCCCGCCTGGTTGCCAGGTGGGCACTCTGGCTCACACGTTGCTGATGCAGCAGGGTGGGCAGCCTGCGACCTGATGACGAAGCCCCTCGGTGGACCCCGGTTCTTGGCCGGACGTGACATCGACGCTGGGGTGCTGCGGCCAAGCCGGGCCCGCGAGTGTGGTGATGGCCAATGGAGGACACTTCTCCGGCTCCCGGGTGAGGCTGACCAGTTCATCGGGAGGTTCGCCTCCGTCCCGGAGGGCCATCACATAGGCCTTCGCCTGCTGTGGTCCCAACCGGGGAGCCTGCTTGCGTAGGTGGCGCAGCGCGGCCATCGTCCCGTCGGAGTGCACGAGTTCCCCGACAGCCGTGATCAGCGGATCGGCCGGTTGGACCCCCCTGACCTGCTGAAGGTAGAGCTCCTCCCAGTCCTCACCCACGTATGTGGTGACAGGGATGTGGTGGATGCTCCCGTCCTGGCGGTCCACCAGATAGGGCCCACCGCCGACCAACATCTCTTTGATGTCGCGGCTGCTGACGTACTCAGCAGACTGCAAGGTGACCAGCCACCCGAGCACATGCTCCTCCACACCGAGGACAGCGAGCTCGGGCAGCCGTGCCGTCCAGGGCGACTCCTGGCGCTCTTTCGACAACAGGGCCTCGACCAGCTCAACGGCGCGTTCTTCGGTAACCACGCCCTTCATCTTTCACTACGGTGCAACCGGTTCAGATCCCCGAACGGACCAGTTGCACATACCTGGACCAAGATCCCCAGCGCGGTCTCACACCTTTGCCTCAGCCCCCTGTCCACCCCAACTCTTACTGATCTTTTCGGAGGTTCGGTGGAAAGCTGTCGGGGTGGCATGTGCGCGTTCCCCCCAGTCGCCGGTTCGTCTCTTCCTCGGGCAGGTCGGTCCGGTCACGCAAGCGGGGCCGGAGCGGGGGCGGCGGGAACCGGCAGGGCCGGCTGTTCGGCCCAGACGATCTTTCCGGTGGGGGTGAAGCGGGTTCCCCACCGCTCGGCGAGCTGAGCGACGAGGAAGATTCCGCGACCGCCTTCGTCCATGTCCGCCGCGTAACGCAGGTGCGGGGACGTGCTGCTGCCGTCGCAGACCTCTATCACCAGGTTGGTGTCGAACAGCAGACGCAGGTGGACAGGAGCTGACCCGTAGCGGATGGCGTTGGTGACGAGTTCGCTGAGGATGAGTTCGGTGACAAACGCCATCTCCTCCAGCTTCCAGTTGGTCAGCTTCGCGAGCACCTCGCTCCGCAGTACGGACACCGCGGCGGGATCGGTCGGGATGTCCCAGTCGGCGATACGGTCGTGGGGAAACGCGCGGGTTCGGGCGACCAGGAGAGTGGCGTCATCGACTGAGTGCGCGGGCAGCAGCGCTCCGACAATCAGCTCGCAGGTTTCCTCCGGGTCGGTTCCCGCGCCGGAAAGCGTGTCGCACAGCAGCGCCAGACCGGTCCCGATGTCGCGGCCCCGATGGTGAACCAACCCGTTGGTGTAGAGCACGAGCTGAGAGTCCTCCGGCAGCTGCCGCTCGGCGGCCTGAAAGCGCAGGCCGCCGAGACCGAGCGGGGGCCCCGCGGGCAGGTCGAGAAGTTCCACATAACCGTCCGGCTGGACGACAGCGGGCGGAAAGTGACCGGCCCTTGCCATCGTGCACCACCGTGAGACCGGGTCGTAAATGGCATACAGGCAGGTAGCCGCGAAGGTCGCGTCATCGCCGACGCCCGCTTCCGCATCCATCTGATGCACCGCGTCGTCAAGGCGGGCCAGCAGCTCGTCAGGGGGCAGGTCGAGGGTGGAGAAGTTCCGCACCGCGGTTCGCAACCGGCCCATGGCGACGGCGGATCGCAGCCCACGGCCGACCACGTCCCCCACCACCAGGGCCGTGCGGAAGCCCGGGAGGGAGATCACGTCGAACCAGTCCCCGCCGACCTCCGCGTCGGCGGGCACGTACCGGAACGCGGGCCGTACGGCGCTGGTGTCCGGCGTCATACGAGGCAGGAGGCTGCGCTGCAACGTCGTGGCGATGGCACGCTCACGGGAGTAACGGCGGGCCAGCTGAGAGACCGCCAAGCCGACGACGAGCAGAAGCCCCGCGGTGAGAATGTCGTCCGCGTTTTTGAATTGAGTGAAATTTTCGTAAGGAGCGGTGAAGAAAAAGGTGAACCCTATGGCGGCGGAAAGGGCTGTCAAGGCCGCGGCCCAGCGATGACTGAAAGCAGCCACCACGGCGACGACGAACATCAGAATCAGGGCCACATTGGCCTGGGACAGGGAGGCGCGAGCCGGCAACAGGAGTACGCATGCGCCAAGCGGGACTATCACCGCCGCAAGGAGTGCGATCAGCCCCTTGACCGGCTCACGAGGCATACGCCACCTCCTTTTCCTCCGGTTTATCAGGGCTTGCGAGGAACAGCCAGTCGGCACCGGCTCTTTCCGGAGACCCGGGCGAAGACCCCTTGGGTCCGCCCGAAGCCCCTTGTGGACGATCAACGGCGCCTACGAATGACAGTCGTAGTGAAGGGCTGACAGCAGAGAGTGGCTGCCAAGCCGACGAGGGCCAAGTACTGGACTTGACCGAGTGATGTCCAAACGAACTCCCGCGCAGCTGACCGGGCCTCCTTCGGTAGTCCCGGAGCCGACGGGAAGCGCGGTGGCGCGGTGAGGGCGGCGGTCGGGTTCTTCTAGGGCCTTGCCAGAATCCCGCCGGAACTTCGCCGGACTCTCTCTGGACCCGGTGTCCGGATTTCCCCAAGTCCGGTTCCCTGTCCGCTTCTTGACCTGTCGTGCCGTTCGACGGCGGTTAGGGTGGGGGCCGGGGGCGGACGGACGACCGGGGGGATCGGGTGGATCGCCTGGCAGGAGTGGAACCCGAGGCCGGCCCCGCCGCCGGCACCGCGAACCGTGCGCGGCTCGGGGCGGTCGCGGTGGTCGCCGCGGTGGTGGTCGTCGTCCTCGGTGTGCTGTTCGCCGGTCACGGTGAGCCCAGCACTGTGGACCGGTGGCTGGTCCCGCCCACGGCGGACAGCGTGCGGGGGCCGTGGCGGCAGGTCGCGCTGGCCCTGGACTTCCTGGGCGAACCCGTGGGATCGGTGCTGCTGGTCGCGGGCTGCGCAGCCGTCTGTCTGCTGCGCCGGCGCCGACGGGCCGCGGTGCTGGTGGTGGCCGGGGTCGGCGTGACGGTGGGCGCGACCACGCTGCTCAAGCAGGTGGTGGGACGCACCATCCACGGCGCGGGCAACCTGTCCTACCCGAGCGGGCACACCGCCTTCCTCACCACGCTCGCCGTGCTGGCGGCGCTGCCCGCGGCCGGCCGGCCCGGCGTCGGCAGGACGGCCGGCACCTCACTCGTGCTGGCCGCCGCGGTGACGGCCGGGGCGGCCATGGGCTGGGCCGAGGTCGCCCTGGGCGCGCACTATCCCACCGACGCCCTCGGCGGCTGGTGCACCGCGCTGGCGGTGACACCGCCGACCGCGTGGCTGGTCGACCGTCTGGCAGACCGGACGGCCGACGCGGACGGGCGGCGGCTCCGCTGACGTCACCTCACGCCAGGCGGCGGAACACGGGCTTCACCGCCCGTCCGGCCAGCCAGGGGGTGGGGTCGGCGGCCTCCAGCGCCTTCCGGTACACCGCACAGGCCTGGGCCACCACGTCGACGGTGCGGTCGATGTCCGTGTCGTCGAGTGCGCTGCTGACCACGAACGACGGGGCGAGCACGCCGCCCGCGAGGAGACTGCGCAGGAAGAGGGTGCGGTACTGCTGCGAGGGCCGCAGGTTCTCGTCGAGGGTGGCGAAGACCAGGTTGCTGGCCCGGCCCCGGACCACGACGTGCTCGCCGACGCCCATGGCGGCCGCGGCGTCGCGGACACCGGCGGCCAGCCGCTCGCCGAGGGCGTGCAGCCGCGCGGTGATCCCCTCCTCGACGTAGACCGTCTGGACGGCCATCGCGGCCGCCAGGGAGTGGGTCTCGGCGCCGTGCGTGGTGGACAGCAGGAACACCCGGTCACCGGAGTCACGCAGTCCGCCCCGTTCCATGAGGCCGCGTCGGCCGGCCAGCGCGGAGACGGCGAAGCCGTTGCCGAGCGCCTTGCCGAACGTGGAGAGGTCGGGGACGACGCCGTACAGGCCCTGGGCGCCCGCCTCGGACCAGCGGAAGCCGGTGATCATCTCGTCGAAGATCAGTACGCAGCCGTGCCGGTCGGCCAGGTCGCGCAGGCCGGCGAGGTAGCCGGGCGGCGGCTCGGTCTGGGTGGCGGGTTCCAGGATCAGGCAGGCGATCTCGTCCGGGTACCGGGCGAGCAGTTCCTCGGTGGCGGCGAGGTCGCCGTACGGGAAGGACACGGTGAGGTCCGTGGTGGCCGCCGGAATGCCGGCGGACATCGGTGTGGTGCCGATGAACCAGTCGTCGACGGAGAAGAAGGGATGGTCGGCGCAGAGGGCCACGCGCGGGCGCCCGGTGACGGCACGGGCCAGGCGGACCGCGGCGGTGGTGGCGTCGGACCCGTTCTTCGCGAACTTCACCATCTCGGCCGTCGGTACGGTGGCCAGGAAGCGTTCCGCCGCCTCGACCTCCACGATGGAGGGCCGGACGAAGTTGCTGCCGCGGTCGAGTTCCCGCCGGGCCGCCTCGACCACGCGCGGGTGGGCGTGGCCGAGGCTGACCGAGCGCAGGCCGGACCCGTACTCGACGTAGCGGTTGCCGTCGACGTCCCACACGTGGGCTCCGCGGCCGTGGCTGATGACCGGTGCCAGGTTCTCGGGGTACTGGTCGTCGCCTTTTGCGTAGGTGTGCGCGCCCCCGGGGATCATGGCGTGCAGCCGCTCGTTGGCCTTGCGCGAGCGGGGCAGGAGAATTTCTCGGATGTCTTCGGTGGGCACGCCGACCTCAACTTTCCTAGTGCTGCGAGACCTTGGCGAGGCTCGGTGCCTCCCGGTCCCGTCGGGACATCGATGTGACCGGCAGCGGCCACGGAATGGCGAGCTCCGGGTCGTCGAAGGCGATCGTCACGTCCTCGGCCGGATCATGCGGGCGGTCGATGCGGTACGAGGTGTCGGCGGTCTCCGTCAGCGCCTGGAAGCCGTGCGCGCATCCGGCGGGGATGTACACGGTGGCCTGGGTCTCGCCGGACAGTTCGAAGAAGGCCCGGTTCCGGTAGGTCGGCGAGTCCGGCCGCAGGTCCACGACGACGTCGAAGATCCTGCCGTACGAGCACCGCACCAGCTTGGCCTCGCCGGCGCCCGCGCGCAGGTGCAGGCCACGCAGCACGCCCCGGACCGAACGGGACACGCTGTCCTGCACGAAGGCGTCCGGGTCCAGTCCCACCGAGCGGATCACGTCGGCGTCGAAGGTGCGGCAGAAGAAGCCGCGTTCGTCGGCGTAGGGGGTGGGTTCGAACAGGTAGGCGCCGGCGATCTCCGGGACCTCGGTCGCTCTCATCGGGACTCCTGCCGGGCGTGGGTGCGGTCGGCGGCCGGGAACACGGCGGCGGCCAGGGCGGTGAACTGGTGGTCGAGCTGCCGGGCCGCGTCGAGGTTCCGTTCGGCGAGGGTCCGCCGCAGTTCGGCCGACGCCTTCTCCAGCGTCCGGAACTGCTCCAGCAGCCGGTCGGCGTCGACCTCGCGGGCCGGGTGGCAGTACGCGCCGAGGCCCATCCGGGCCATGAGGGCGTCGCTCTTGGCGGCGTAGCTGAGGGCGAGCACCGGGGTTCCGGTCTTCAGCGCGCAGATCAGGTTGTGGTAGCGGACGGCCACCACGGTGTCGGCGGCCGCCATCTCCTTCATCAGGTCGGCCAGCGAGGCCGGTTCGGCGGCGGTGACCAGCGGCGAGCGGACCGCGTCGAGGATCGCGTCGACCACCGTCGCGTCGCACCGGTCGCCGGTGAGCAGCCGGACCGGCCTGCCCTCCTCGGCCAGGGTGCGGACGAAGCGGATCGTGCCGTCGAGGTAGCGCTCGTAGATCTCGTCGGCGCGGGCGCGGTCGTCGTTGCCGCCGTGGAAGTCCATGACGCCCACGCACACCGGGCCGGGCTCGCCGGAGGGCTCGCGCGCCGGTGGTGCCGGCAGGGCGAACGCCAGGTCCGGGTAGACCTCGTCGCGGGCGGTGTCCACGCCCATCGCGCGCATGGCGTCGCGGGACTGGGTGTCGCGGTAGGAGCGGTAGGCGGCCAGCCGCGCGGACCAGCGCACCAGGGCCCGGGTGGGCCGGTTGCGGATCTCGGCGGCGCCGACGCTGACCAGCGCGACCCTGGTGCCGAGGAGCCGGCCGCTCGCGCAGAGCAGGAACAGCGCGTACGGGAAGCCCCACGGCCGCAGTGGCAGGGTGGCCTCCAGGACGCCCATGCCCGGCACGATCACCACGTCGTGGCGGCGCACCCAGGAGGCGGTGCGGAAGACGTCGACGAGTTTGCCGAGTCCTTTCGCCGCGATCGCGCCCGCGCGTGAGGCGGTCCGGTACTCCGCGCGGTTCCAGTGCAGGCGCGTGGCGGGGATCCCGAACCGGGCCGTCACCGCCTCGGGTCCGCCGCACAGGGCGTCCACCACCGCGTCGGGGTGGTCGGCGCGGAGGTGTCCGAGGAGGGCTTCGAGCGACCCGTCGTTGCCGAGGTTGCCGGAGCCGAGCAGGCCGAACACCCCGACGCGCACCGGTGTTCCGGCCGTGGCCGTCATGCCGGCCTCCTGCCCTCGCGGCCGGCGACGAGGGCGTCGACGGAGACCGTGAGCAGGGCCGGGTCGATGGGGGCGCGGTCCTCGACCCGCTCGCCGGCGCCCGGCCTGACCCGGCTGGTCAGCCAGGCGGAGAGGTGGCCGTAGCAGGCGCGCCGGTCGGCGGCGGACAGGGGTGCCCGGCGGATCGCCGAGGCGAAGCCCCAGACGTACTCGGCGAGCAGCCGGGGCGTCGGGTGCAGCGGGCCGGCCCGGCGCGGGTCCAGGTTGACGCACCGGGAGCGCTTGGAGGGGTTGGCCCGCTCGGCGCGGGTGGGGTGGTCGCGGCGGAAGTACAGCAGTTCCGGCACCTGGTGGAAGGGGCCGTGCAGGGTGATCTCGGCGACGTACGTGCGGTCCGCGTGGTGGTAGCTGTCCATCGGTTTCACCCGGCGCAGCACGTCGGTCCGCATCACCCCGTAGAAGTCGTCGCCGCCCGGCTCGAACAGCAGGCTGCGGAAGCGCTCCGGCGCGTTCGGCGAGTCGGTCGCGAGCGTGTACTCGTAGGGGACCGTGACCTGGCCGTCGCCGTCGATGACCGCCTGGCCGGTGTGCGCGAGGATCACGTCCGGCCGCTCGTCCAGCGCGTCCACGCAGCGGCGCAGCAGGTCGCGGCCGTAGAGGTCGTCGTGCGAGGCCCACTTGAACAGTTCGCCGCGGGACTCGGCGAGCACCCGGTTGTGGTTGGGCGTGGCACCGATGTTCCGGGGCAGCCGGAGGTACCGGATGCGGGAGTCCTGGGCGGCGTACTTGCGGCAGAGGGACTCGGTCCCGTCGGTCGAGGCGTTGTCGGAGACGACCAGTTCGAAGTCCTCGTAGGTCTGGCCGAGCAGGGCGTCGAACGACTCGGCCAGGTACTCCTCGCCGTTGTACACGGGCAGGCCGATGCTCAGCCTGGGTCGGGCGGTCATGAGGTCCTCACTTCGGGAATGGATGAGTCGTGGTGCTCGCGCAGGGCGGAGCGCAGCTGGAGCCACCACACGGCGGAGCCGGCGAGGGTCGCGGCGGCGACGCCCCAGGCCGAGCCGGCCGTGCCGCCGGCGGCCGCGCCGCCGAGACCGCCGCCGACGTAGCAGGCGGACGCGAACAGCTGGCAGCGCAGGCTGCGCCGGGCCGCGCCGAGCGCGCGCAGTCCGGCCGCCGCGCCGGTGCCGAGGCCCGCTCCGGCGACGCTCAGGGTGATCTGCACGATGAGGTGCGAGGAGGAGTGCCAGACGTCGCCGAGTGCCAGCGCGCCGAGCCGGCCGGGCATCAGCAGCAGCGCCGAGCCCCACAGCAGTGCTCCGGCGGCCTGCCCGCCGCCCAGGAGGAGGCAGAACCTCCCCAGTTGGTGCGGTGCCCGGCGCAGTACGCGTGCCGCCTCGGGGACGGTGACCAGCGAGAGTCCCATGAGGACGGCGAGGAAGGGGCCCATCAGGAGTTCGGCGCCGCGCACCGCGCCCACCGCGCCGACGCCGACGATCACGCCGAGCCCGTAGGCCCGTACCTGGCTGGCGCCGCTGAGGCTGACGTTCTCGACCAGGTAGCGGTATCCGAGGTCGCGTTGTTCGCGCAGCCAGCCGCGTGCCTCGGCCGTTCGGGGCCGGATGCCGGACTGGAGGCAGCCGTAGCCGGCCGCCACCGTGGCGGAGGCGCCCCAGGCGAGCACGAAGGCGGCCACGCTGTCCACGTGGGCCGCCACCACCATGGCGGGGACCAGCGCGATGCCCCACACGACGTCGTTGAGGAACGCCTTGCGGCCGGTGCCCGCGGCGAAGAACGCGAACCGCCAGGCGTCCTGGAGCAGCAGTCCCGGCAGCATGATGCCGAGGGCGGCGAAGGCGGGTCCGACACGGCCGCCGAGGCCGAGCCCGGCCGCCAGGCACACCACCCCGAGGACCGAGCCGACGCCGAGCGCGGTGCCCGTCGAACGCGCGGTCGCACCGCGCCAGGACGGCTCCGGTACGCCGCTGAAGCGCACCACGAGCGGGTCGGTGGCCAGGCCGCGGGAGACGTTGAGCACCACGCCGTAGGTCACCCAGGCCAGGCTGAACACGCCGAACGCGGTGACCCCCAGCGACCGGGCCACGTAGATGCCCACCGCGAAGTTGCTGATGCTGGAGGCGGCCTGGTCGGCCAGTCCCCAGGACAGCCGGCCGACGAGGGCCCGCCTGGCGGACCCGGCCGGTGCCGTCGTCGTCTTCTCCCCCTCGGTGGTCATCCGCGTCATTCCTTGATCAGTCCGGCGGCGAGCAGCGCGCCGGCCGCGTCGGCGACGGTGTCGAACGGGAGCCCGGACCGCTCGGCGACGTCCAGCAGGGAGTGCTCGCCGTCGGAGAGGCTGAGCACCCAGAGCATGGCCATCTGGGCCTGCTGGGTGTCGCTGCGGCCGCCGAGCGCGCCGTAGAGTCCGCGCCTGCCGAGCTGGGGTTCGCCGTAGGGGCTGAGGTTGACGTACCGCCGGTTGCGGTCGAGGACGCCGAACGCCTCCCGGCAGACGGCGAGGGTGTCCGCCATGGCCGCCGGGGAGACGAAGTCCAGGTTGTCCGCGGAGGTGTGGTACTCGGGATATCCGGCGTACGGGGTGCGGGTGAGCGAGCCGACGCCGAGGTTGAAGCCGGGCGAGCAGAACTGCCGCTCGTCGTAGCCGTACGGGGTGAACTCGTTGATGCGGTGCGGGCGTTCGGACGCGGTCAGGACGTGCCCCAGCACCCGGTCGATCTCCGCGTCGCCGCGCCTGCTCTGCTTGTACGTCAGCTGCCCCGGGTCCCCGGCGCAGGCCAGCACCAGACCGTGCTTGACGCGGTCCACCCGCTCCGCGTTGCGGGCCAGCCAGGTGATCGCCCCGATGGTGCCGGGCGCGAACAGAAACCGGTAGGTGTAGTGGGTCCGCTGCTCCGCCAGGGCGCGGGCCAGGAAGGTCGCCACCGCGATGCCGGCGAGGTTGTCGTTGGCCAGCGAGGGGTGGCAGACGTGGCAGGAGACGATGACCTCGTCGGGGACCTGCCCGGGGACCACGTACTCGGCGTAGGTCAGGTGGCCGTCCGCGAGGGTGGAGTCGACGCGGACCTCGTACTCGCCGTCGGGCAGCGCGTCCAGGGTCTCCTGGGCCAGGCAGAATCCCCAGTCCGGCTTGTAGTAGCTGGTGCGGTACGGCACCCAGGCCGGGTGGTCGGGCAGCGTGTGCAGGTGGGCGCGCAGCTCGGCGAGGGGCATGGTGGCGGACACCGGCACGCTGTAGCCGAGCACGTGCAGGCTGGACGCGGCGAAGTCGACGACCCGCCGGCCGGCGGCGTCGGCGATGTACGCGTCCCGGATGTTCCACTCCTGCGGCACCGTCCAGTCGAGCACCTGCGTCCCGGTCGGCACCTCGTGCACCTGGAGCGGGATGTACTCCCCGACGATGTCGAGGGTGGCGCGCACACCGTCGCCGGTGATGCTCCGGCAGAGCGGGTACAGCCGCTCCACCAGGGCGTACATCTCCTTGCTGACCTCGGTCACCGGCGCCGCCTGAGGGTGTCGTCGACGGTGCCCGCCTCGGACGCCGCGCGCAGCACGGCGAGCCGGGTGAAGCGCTGCTCGAAGTCCTCCCGGGTCAGGTCGAACGTGCGGTAGGCGTCGGCGAGTTCGAGGGCGCCCCGCTGTACCGTCCACGCGCACTCGAAGCCGGGGACCGCGGCGCGGAACCGGGAGAAGTCCACCCGGTAGGAGCGCGGGTCGGCGCCGTTCTCGCCGGTGATGACCACCTTGGAGCCGGTCACGGCGTCGGCGACCTGTTCGGCGATCTCGGCGACGGTGACGTTGTTGACCTCGCTGCCGATGTTGAACGCCCGGTCGTGCACGGCCTCGCGCGGCGCGGTCAGCGCGGCGGTGAAGGCCTGCGCGATGTCGGCCGCGTGCACCAGCGGGCGCCAGGGCGTGCCGTCGGAGAGCACGAGGACCTCGCCGGACAGCAGGGCGTGCCCGACCAGGTTGTTGAGGACGATGTCGGCGCGCAGCCGGGGCGAGTGGCCGAAGGCGGTGGCGTTGCGCATGAACACCGGGGTGAAGTCGCCGTCGGCCAGGGCGTGCAGGTCGTCCTCCACCCGGACCTTCGACTCGGCGTAGGGCGTCACCGGGCGCAGCGGGGCGTCCTCGGCGACCAGGTCGTCGCCGCCGGCCGCGCCGTAGACCGAGCAGGTGGAGGCGTACAGGAAGCGCTGCACGCCGGCGTCGCGGGCCAGGCGGGCGAGGCGGACCGACGCGTGGTGGTTGATGTCGTAGGTGAGTTCCGGCGCCAGCGAGCCGAGCGGGTCGTTGGAGAGCGCGGCGAGGTGGATCACGGCGTCCACGCCGGCCACGTGGTCGGCCGTGACGTCGCGCAGGTCGACCTGGTGGCCCGGCGGGTCCTCGGGGCGCGGGCCGAGGACGCAGTCGGCGAACAGGCCGGCGTCCAGGCCGACGACGTCGTGTCCGGCGGCCTTCAGGACCGGGGCCATCACGGTGCCCAGATAGCCCTGGTGTCCGGTCAGTAGTACGCGCAAGGTTCAACCCCCCAGGTTGAGCGTGAGTTTGGCGACGGCGAACGCCTCGGCGTAGCGGGCGTGGCATTCGATGCCGCGGATCCGGGCGAGGCCGAGGAAGGCCTCCCGGTCGTACCAGGGCCGGTGCCGCTGCGAGGGGTAGTGCTCCTGCAGCAGCCGCACCTTGTGTTCGGCGGTCTCGGGCGTGAGCGGCTGGTAGGCCGCCGGCCGGCCGAGGTCGCCGTCCCACTTGACGATCTCGTAGCCGAGCACGAGATGGTCGCGGAACGCGGTGGTCATGAGCGTGGCCAGGCCGCGGTGGTCCTGGTGGGCGTCGTCGGTGCGCGGCGCGAGGACCAGCTCCGGGTCGGTCCGCTCGCGCAGTTCCTCGACCGCGGACTTGGCCTCCTCCCAGTGCGCCGGGAAGCGGCCGTCGGGCAGTTTGTGGACGGTCAGCCGCAGGTCGGCGCCCGGGCAGAAGGCGGCGAGGGCGGCCTGCTCCTCCTGCTCGCGCTCGCTGCCGCCGCCGGACAGCACGAGGGCGTCGACACGGATACCGGGCCGTTCCTGGCAGAGCGTCAGGAGGGTGCCGCCGGCGCCGATGGCGATGTCGTCGCAGTGCGCGCCCACGGCGACGATCCGGTCCAGGGGTCCGGCCCCGAGCCGGATCACGCTCCGGCCCCGGCGGTGTCCCGCTCCCAGACGGCCCACGGGCGGTCGCCCCTGGCGTAGGCCTCGTCGAGGGCGGCGCGTTCCTTCACGGTGTCGGTCGGCTTCCAGAAGCCGCGGTGCTGGTGCGCCACCAGCCGTCCCTGCTTGGCGAGTTGGGCGCAGCCGTCGGCGACCAGGTCGCCGCCCTCCGGTATGTGGTCGAAGATCTCCTGGCGGAGCACGAAGTAGCCGCCGTTCTCCCACAGCGGCAGTTCGCTCACCGCGGTGATGCCGCCCACCAGGCCGTCCTCGCCGAGTTCGACGCAGTGGAAGGACGACTGCGGAGGCACCACCATCATCGACGCCCCGGCGTCCCGCGCGGTGAACCGGTCGATCATCTCGGTCAGCGGGGCGTCGGTGAGCACGTCGGCGTAGTTGGCGAGGAACATCTCGTCGCCGTCCAGGTGGTGCCGTACCCGGCGCAGCCGCTCGCCGATGGGTGACTCGATGCCGGTCTGCGCGAACGTGATCGTCCAGTCGGCGATGTCGGTGGACAGCAGCTCGGTCCGTCCGCCGCGCAGGACGAAGTCGTTGGACGTCGTCTCCTCGTAGTTGAGGAAGAAGTCCTTGATGTGGTGGGCGCCGTAGCCGAGGCACAGGATGAACTCGGTGTGCCCGAAGTACGCGTAGTAGCGCATGACATGCCAGATCAGCGGTCGCGGGCCGACCATCGCCATCGGCTTGGGCACGTCGTCGGACACGCCGCTGCGCATCCGCATCCCGTAACCGCCGCAGAACAGGACGACCTTCACGACTTCACCTCGACAATGCTCAGTTCCGGGATGGGAAAGACGAGCCGGCCGCCCCACTCGTGCACGAAGGACAGCTGCTCGACGAGTTCGGCCCGCAGGTTCCACGGCAGGACGAGGACGAAGTCGGGTCTGTCGGCGGCTATCCGCTCGGGGGCGAGGATCGGGATGCGGGTCCCCGGCGTGAACCTGCCGTGCTTGTAGGGGTTGCGGTCGACGGTGTAGGCGAGCAGGTCGGGGCGGATGCCGCAGTGGTTGAGCAGGGTGTTGCCCTTGCCGGGGGCGCCGTAGCCGACGACCGTCTGGCCGCGCTCGGCCGCCTCGACGAGGAAGCGCAGCAGGTCCCGGCGCACCTTGGCGACCCGGGCGGAGAACTCGGTGTATCCGCCGAGTTCCTGCAGTCCGGCGGCCCTCTCCCGGTCCAGGACGTCGGCCACGCGTCGGGTCGGCTCGCCGGCCGCCTCGGCGGGACGGGCCCACAGCCGGATCGAGCCGCCGTGCGTGGGCAGCAGCTCGACGTCCACGAGGGCGAGGCCGCCGCTGGCCAGCGCGCGGATCGCGGAGGCGACCGTGTAGTACTGGAAGTGCTCGTGGTAGATCGTGTCGTACTGGTTCTCCTCGATCAGGGTCAGCAGGTGCTGCACCTCGACGGAGACCCAGCCGTCGTCGGCGACCAGGGCCCGCAGACCCTGGGTGAAGCCGACCACGTCGGGGATGTGCGCGTACACGTTGTTGGCCACGACCAGGTCGGCCGGCCCGTGTTCGGCGCGGACGGCCGCACCGGTCTGCGGGGAGAGGAACTCGGTGAGCGTGGGCACGCCCGCCTCCCGTGCCGCGGCGCCGACGTTCACCGACGGCTCGATGCCCAGGCAGCGGATCCCCCGGTCCACCACGTGCCGCAGCAGGTACCCGTCGTTGCTGGCCACCTCGACCACGAAGGCGTCGGGGCCGAGCGCCAGCCGCTCGGCGGCGCCGTCCACGAAGGCGCGCGCGTGCTCCACCCAGGACGTGGAGTACGAGGAGAAGTAGGCGTACTCCTTGAACGTCTCCTCCGGTGTGATCAGCGGCGGTATCTGCGCGAGCCAGCAGTCGGTGCAGACCCGCAGGTGCAGCGGGTACGCGGGCTCCGGATCGTCCAGTCGGTCCGCGGCGAGGAAGCTCTCGCACGGCGGCGTCGCCCCCAGGTCGACGACGCTCGCCATCGCTTCCGAGCCGCAGAGTCGGCATCGTGTCATCTGCTGTCCCCATCCCCCCTGCCCGCGCGGGTCTCCCCGTCGTGAGCCTGTGCCGACCGCCCCGCGATCGCGGTGCGGTACTCCTCCACCAGGCGCGCCAGGCCGACGGCCGGGCTGAAGCCCTGCTCGTAGCGGCGGCGGGCCGCCCGGCCCATCTCCCGGTTGCGTTCCGGTGCGGTCGCGATCCGGCGTACGCAGGACGCGAGCGAGGCCGCCTCGCCGGGCCGGTGCAGCAGCCCGGTGACACCGTCCTCGACGAGTTCGACGAAGGCGCCGTGGCCGGCGGCGACGGTCGGGACCCCGGCGGCCATCGCCTCGACGACGACCAGGCCGAACGCCTCCAGCCAGGTCGACGGGGCCACCACGGCGACCGACCGCTCGATGGCCTTGCGGCACTCCGCCGTGTCCAGCAGGCCGACGTAGCGCACGTCGTCCCGGTCCGCCGCCCAGGCGGCCACCTCCGGCTCCAGCGGCCCGGTGCCGGCGATCACCAGGGGCACGCCGAGACCGCCGGCCGCCGTGATCTCGTCCCACGCGGCCATCAGCAGCCGGACGCCCTTGGCCTCCGCGAGCCGGCCGAGGTAGAGCAGGTGCTCGCCGTCGCCCTCCCGGCACGAGCCGGGGTCGGGCACGAAGTTGTGCTTCACGGTCAGCCGGTCGGCGGGCATGCCGGAGCGCACCAGGACGTCGCGCTGGGCCGCGGAGATGCACAGGAACCGCTCCACCCCGGTCCACCACCGCCGCCGGTTGGCCGACAGGCTGACCGCGAGCGGCACGGTGGCGAGGCGGGAGCCTCGGTAGCAGCCGTGCCGGACGGCGGGCAGGGGTGCGGAGCCGACGCACTCGGTGCAGGGCCGGCCGTCCCGCTGCAGGGTGCCGGGCGGGCAGACCTGCGTGTAGTTGTGCAGGGTGGCGACGGCGGGCACCCCGGCGTCGGCGCACGCGGCGAGGACCGCGGGCGACAGCAGCGGGAAGACGTTGTGGACGTGCACCACGTCGGGCCGGTCGGTGCGCAGCCGGGCGGCGAGTTCGGTGCGGACGGCCGGGTTCCAGGGCACGAGGAGCGGCACCGCGGCCTTGCCGAGCAGGGACCGGCCGGCGATGTCGTCGCTGCGCCGTTCGAAGACCTCGACCCGGTGGCCGGCCGCGCGCAGCAGCTCCACCTCCTGGTCGACGACCTTGTTCTCGCCGCTCGGCTGCGCCGAGCCGTAGCGGTTGTGCACCACGAGGACACGCATGCTCAGGTCACCTCCGGTCGGTGGGCGGGCCGTCGGGGAAGGCCGGGTGCCGGGCCGGGCGCCGCCGCGGCGGGTGCCGCCAGCAGCGCGGCGGCCAGGGCCAGGTGCAGCAGATACGGCGAGGCGTCGCCGAGGCCGGCCTCGGTGTACGAGGCGACCGCGCAGTAGCTGATCAGGAAGATCGCGCAGGCCCGCTGCAGCGACGGCGGCCGCAGCAGCGCGACGGCGCCCAGCACGATGATGATCACCGCGACGAGGGTCACGCCCGCCAGACCCTGCTCGTTGTAGACGGCCAGCCAGCTGTTGTCGATCGGCAGCCCGCCGTACGACTTGTCGCCCAGGCCCACGCCGAGGAACTTCTCCGAGGTCGACCGGGGTGCGGACAGCAGGGCGTCCCAGACCTTGGCGCGGCCGGTGAGGCTGGAGAAGTTCTCCTTGCTCTGTCCGCGCAGGAACCACGTCTGCAGGGCGGAGGCGAACCCGACCCCGGCGACCACGGCGCAGACCACCGCCCAGGTGAAGAACCGGCGGGCGGCCGCGCTGGTCAGGACGAGCGAGCCGATCGCCAGCGCCAGCCCGATGAACAGGCCGAGCGTGGCCGTGCGGGTGTGGGTCAGCGCGAGCAGCACCAGGGACGGCACGATGACCACCGCGGCGCTGGTCCCGTCGGTCCTGCGGCCGAGCAGGAGCAGCACGGTGAGTCCGATGATCACCGCCGCGTACTGCCCGATCTGCGGCGGGGTGAGCGGCCACAGCGCGCCGACCAGGCGTCCGCCGTAGAGGTCGGGGAGCGCCGCGCCCGGTGAGACGACCAGGCCGGCGGCCACCGAGCCGAGCACCGCGAAGTACGCCCGGATGTGGTACCTGACGAACGTCAGGCCGCCGTCCCACCAGCGGCTGAGCAGCCACAGCGTGCCGATGAAGAGGGCCAGCCGGAAGCAGCGGAACAGCGCGCCGAACCCGGACTCCAGGTTCGCGCTGGAGATCACGCTGGTCACCAGCAGCAGGGTGAGCAGGAGCAGGTAGGCGCTGGGCCGCACGCGCAGCCGGAGGTTGACCGTGAGCGCCAGCGCGAACGCGGCGACCAGGGCGCCCATGGTGACCATCTGGATGAGGGAGCGCGGCAGCGGGACGATGGTCTTCGCCCCCGCGGAGCCGAGCGTGTTGAGGACCAGCAGCCCCCAGACGACCCCGACAGTCCTCGGGGTGCCGGGTCCGGTGCCGGCCTCCGGCGCCGTCGGCGGCCGTGTGTGCGTCCGTTCGTCCATCTCAGTCACCGGCTCCCGGGTCGAGGGTGCTGCCCGCGTCCTGCCGGTAGTCGGGGCCCTGCCAGTCGTCGAAGTCGAGGACCCGGCTCGGGTCGTAGGCGACGAACTTCCAGGGCCCGACGTAGACGTTGCCGTGCCAGCGGTTGTGCTGCCTGTACGTGATCGCCTCCGCCACCTTCTCGCCCTTGTACGGCGACCAGTCCGGATAGGTGCCGTAGTTGGACAGCACCGCCATCCGGTCGCACATCTGCGTGCAGTCGACGACGGACTTGTCGAGCACGAAGCGGTTGTCGTGGATGTCCACGCGCTGGGTCTTCCACCGGCAGTCGCCGTACAGCGGCGCCTTGGCGATCGCCGGCTCCGCGCACCGGCGGGTGTCCTTCACCAGCAGCGTGCAGTCGCCGGAGGAGGTGTTGGCCGGGCTGTTGCAGAAGCGGTCGGCGTTCTCCCACAGGGTGATGCCGGACCAGTTGTCCTCCAGCACGTTCCGGTAGACCTCGATGTGGTCGGTGCGGGCCCGGATCCGTGGTTCGCCGCCGGACTCGGACAGGTAGAGCGCCGCGTAGGGGAAGGTGTCGCCGCGGTCGGCGTACCTGCGGCCCTCGGTCCAGTTGTTCCGCCGGACCGTGTTGTCCCGGATGATCGCGTTGTAGCTGGTCTCGTAGATCAGCGCGGCGCCGTCGTTGGACTCCAGGACGTTGTCCTCGACGAGGAAGTCGTTGTTGTCGGTGTCCGCCCACAGGCCCGCTCCGTGGTTGCCGTGCACCCAGTTGCCGCGGATGTCGGCGCCGTCGACGGCCCAGAACTTGATGCCTCCGGTGCAGCCGCAGCCCTGCTGCCTGCGCTCCCAGTCGTCGGTGTTGTTGCCCGTGATCTCGTTGCCCTCGACCACCAGACCGGTGATGCCGCCGCCGCTCTTGTAGGCGTTCATTCCGTACTGCCCGTTGTCACGCAGGCAGTTGGCGCGGACCCGCTGACGGGCGCCGGCCATCAGCCCCGCCCCGGAGTTGTCCTGGACCGTGGTGTGCTCGATCACCCACCCGTCGGCCGAGTCGTGGTTGACCACGCCCTCGTTCTGCGGTGCGACGAACCGCTGCACGGTCAGATAGCGGATGGTGACGTCCCGGGCGGTGCCCGCGAACGCGTACTGGTTCTTCTTCCCGCCGTCCAGGACCGCGCCCGGCGCACCGAGGTAGCTGTCCCCGGTCTTCGGTACGACCTGGGCGTAGCGGTCCGGGTCGAGCCGGTGCCTGCCCGGCCGGAGCCAGAACGTGGTGTGCGGCGGGCTGCTCCTGGTCTTCGCCGCCAGGTCGCCGGCCACCGCGGGGTCGACCGTCACCGCGCCGGCCGGTGCCTTCGCGGGCCCGGCGGCGGGATGCGCGCACACCCGGGCCACGGCGCGGGCCGCGGACGTGGACGTGGACGGCGCGGCGGTCGGCCGGGACGCCGGGGCGTCCGGCGGGCCGTCGCAGCCGGTCGCCGTCAGCAGGGCCAGTGCCGCCAGCGGTGCCGCCGCCCACACCCAGTGCCGCCTCGTGTTCCTCACCTGCTCCCCCTAGCCGCCGAACCTGAGCACGGTGGTGAATCCGGACGTGCCGTCGGCGGTACCGGTGCCGACCAGCGTCGTGGCGGGCTCCTTGCGCCCGAAGCCCGCGGAGTACCAGCCGAGCGGCGGACCGGTCTCGCCGCGGTGTGCCCGCCAGGACAGCTCCCCGGGTAGGTCGAGGACCGCGGAACGCCCCTCGCCGTCCCGGATCCAGGTGAGCGCCGCCCGGTTCCCCACCAGGTCGGCGGCGACCGCCGGGCCGAGGTGGAAGGCCAGCCGCACGGTGCGGCGCGGGCCGCGCACCTCGTCGACCACCGTCAGCTCCCGGCTCGCGGCCGTCAGCTCCACCCGGCGGCGGTGCACGGACCCCTGGTAGCCGTCGTGCTCGGCGCACCAGCGCGGGTCCGCGCCGGACGTGTCCGCGGCCAGGACGCGGGTGCGGGCCTGCCGGGTCCACAGGAACGGGCCGCCGGACACGGACTGGTCGGTGCCGTCCAGTTGCAGCGTGTTGTGGCCGAGGGTGGACCGGAAGTACTGCCGCCACTCCGGCTGGCCGTGGTAGCAGAACGTCCCCGGGTCGGCGAGCACGTCGACGCCGTCGTGCCGGACCTCCACGGACAGCGCGTCCGCGTGGGCGTGCGCGGCGATGGACAGGAAGCCGTGCGGACCGCCGTCGCAGCGGCACCAGATGCCTCCCGGGCCGCGCAGCACGGTGAGCCCCGCGTCGGCGAAGTGCGCCGGGCGGCGGGCCGGGCGGGACACGGTCCGCGCGGTGCCGTCCGCCGGGTACGGGCGCACGAGGGCGGCCAGCAGCGGGGTGCGGACGTCGGTGCCGGTGACCTCGGGCCACCAGTCCAGGCGGCCGAACACGGCGTCACCGGTGGCCAGCAGCGAACCCCAGCGGTCGGTGTCCGCTCCGTCCACGACCAGGCCGTGGCCGTCGTCGGCGTCGCCCTGGCGCGGCGGCCGCAGCCGGTCGTCCACGACGGCCGCGAGCGCGTCGGTCATCCGCAGCAGCACCAGCCGGACGGTGGCGGGGACCGGGACCTCCGCGGCATCGGCCTCGGCGAGCGCGGCCAGGCCGAGTTCCAGGACCAGTCCGTGGTATTCGGTGGCCAGTTCGCGGTTGAGGCCGGACCCGAAGGTGTTGGCGCGCAGGTGCCGGTCGAGCGACCGCAGCGCGTCGGCCCGCCAGCGTCCCGAGGCGGGGAACCAGTCGAACGCGCAGGCCGCCGCGAGCTGTCCGGCGGCCTCGGCGATGACGTGGTTGTTCGCCGAGGACCCGCGGCTGGGGAAGGCGGCCAGCCAGCGCTGGTGGTGCCAGATCTGGTCCAGGGCCACCGGGTTGTCCTCGAACAGTCCGGCCGCGCCCGGCCAGTCGTCGAGCAGCCGGCGGATCCACACCCAGGACAGCAGCCGGATGCCCAGTTCGATGCCGCTGACCCAGTGCACGCCCCGCAGCGGTGGGTTCACCTCCCACCAGGACCGCAGGTGCCCGGCCGCCCGCTCGGCGTACCGCTCGTTCCCGGTGACCGCGTAGGCGGCGGCGAGCACGGTGAGGTACTGGTGGCGGGACGGCTCCCAGATCTGCTTGATGTCCCCGACGGTGTCCTCGTCGCGGTACGGCACGTCGAAGGCGTAGCCCTGCGGCGCCCGGCGACCGGTCTTCGGGTCACGCCACCAGTCCGGGTCGGTGAGGTCGTCGCGGACCACCCCGAAGAACTCGGCCTGCCCGGACATCAGCCGGTCGGCCTCGGCGACGAGGCGCTTGGCGGCGTCCGGCGGCACCGCCGCGAGCGTCCCGGCGGGCAGGACGGCGGTGAACCGGGCGCCGGTCACCTCCGGCCGGTCCGGCAGGGCGGACCGCCACCGGCGTCGGCGGACCGTGTCGCCGGCCCGGCCGGTGATCTCCCGCGGCCCCATCCGGGACAGGCGTCGCAGGTACCAGCCCGCGCTCATGGTCATCGGGCCCGCTCCAGCGTCACCGGCGCACCGGCGGCCAGGGCGCCGCGCACCGCGAGGGTGGCCGCCGTGGTGGCGGTCAGCGACTCCAGCGGCACCGGCATCGGGCCGCCGGTCCGCACGGCCTTGACGAATGCGGCGAGTTCGGCGTTCTGGCCCTTGTCGCGGGCCTTGGGCAGCCGTGAACTGACCCAGCGCTTACGGCCGTACACCGAGGCGCGGACGAAGTCGTCGAGCTTGAGCACCTTGCCGTCGGCGACGAGGTCCAGCGTCTCCTTGGGAAAGCCGGGCGCGCCGGTGGTGACGTAGCTGATGGTGGCGGTGGATCCGTCCGGGTAGCGCAGGACGACCTGGAGGTCCTCGTTGCCGGACGGGGCGACCGCGTACACCGAGACCGGGTCGGCGTCGAGCAGCCAGCTCGCGGTGTCGACGAAGTGCCCGCCCTCGCCCTCGAACCGGGAGCCCTCGGTGCCCTGGCGGAGGTACCAGCTGCCGTGCTGCAACTGGCCGGCGTTGACCAGGTAGCGCAGGCTCGCCGGTCCGGTGCGCCTTCCCAGGCGCTGCTTGGCCTCGGTCAGCAGCGGTGCGAACCGGCGGTTGAAGCCGACCTGGAGGCGGTCGTTGCCGGATTCCTCCACCGCCGCGAGCACGCCGGCCAGTTCGTCCTCGGTGAGGGCCAGGGGCTTCTCCACGAACACCGTCTTGCCCGCCAGCAGTGCCCTGCGGGTGAGTTCGGCGTGCGAGCTGTGCCGGGTGACGACGAACACCGCGTCCACGGAGTCGTCGCCGAGCACGGCGTCGAGGTCGGTGGTGGCGTGGGCGAAGCCGAACTTGCGCTGGGCGTTGGCCGCGGAGAGCGCGGTCGTGGTGACGACGGTCGACAGCTCGACGCCGTCGCGCTGCGCGAGGTGCGGCAGCAGCATCGACGTCGCGTAGTTCCCGGCTCCGACGAACGCGAGCCGCACCGGGGCCGTGGCGGACCGGGCCGGGGCGGACGCGGGTCCGGCGCGGCGGACCGCGGGCACGGCCACCGACGGGGCCGGCGTCTCCCGCGGCTCCGTGGCCGCTTCGGGATAGCGGAACAGGACGGCCACGGCCTTCAGTTCGCCGTCCTTCAGCCGCCGGTAGGTGTCGACGGCGTCGTCGAAGTCGGCGACGTGGGAGACGAGGGGCTCCACGTCGACGCTGCCGCGGGCGACGAGGCCGAGGAAGCACGCGAGGTTGCGGCGCTCGGTCCAGCGGACGTAGCCGATCGGGTAGTCGCGTCCATCCAGTTCGTACTCCGGGTCGTAGCGCCCGGGGCCGTACGACCGCGAGAACCGGACGTCGAGTTCCTTCTCGTAGTACGCGTTCCACGGCAGGTCCAGGCGGCACTTGCCGATGTCGACGACCCGGCCGCGGTCCCGGCAGAGCCGGGCGGCCAGCTCGACGGGCTGGTTGCTGCCGCCGCCGGCCGCCAGGTACACCTGGTCCACGCCGTGTCCGTCGGTGAGTTCGGCCACGGCGGCCTCCACGGCCGCGGAGGAGGGGTCGCCGCAGGCCGCCGCGCCCAGGCGTGCGGCGAGGTCGCAGCGCGCCGGGTCGGGGTCGGCGCCGACGACGCGGACCCCGGCGGCGGTCAGGAGCTGGACGACCAGCTGTCCGATCAGGCCGAGGCCGATGACCAGGGCCACCTCGCCGAGTTGCGGCGCGCCCTGGCGGACGCCCTGCAGGGCGATCGATCCGACGGTGCCGAAGGCGGCATGGCGCGGCGCGAGTCCGTCCGGCACCGGGGTGTAGAGGTTCTTGGGCACCCAGTTCAGCTCGGCGTGCAGCGCGTGCTCGTTGCCCGCGCAGGCCACGAGGTCGCCGGCCTTCACGTCGTCGATGCCGGCGCCGACCTGCTCGACCACGCCGCACAGCGAGTAGCCGAGCGGTGTGTAGGAGTCCAGCTTGCCCATCACCTTGCGGTAGGTGGCGGGCACTCCGTTGGTGGCGACGCTCTGCATGACCTTGGCCACCTGGTCCGGCCGTGAACGGGCCTTGCCCAGCATCGACATGCCGGCCTCGGACACCTTCATCAGCTCGGTGCCGGTGGAGATCAGCGAGTAGGCGCTGCGGACCAGCACACCGCCCGGCTTGCACCCCGGCACCGGCACGTCGAGCACCGCCAGCTCGCCGCTCTTGTAGTTCTGCACTACCTGCTTCACCCGAACTCCTCTGAATTCCTAAGCCGTCGTACGAGTGCGCTGGCCGGACCCAGAGGTCGCGTCGCGATACCAGTACTCGAGAGTCAGTACGTGCCACAGATGCTTGGAGTAGTCCCGCTGTCCGGCGGCGTCCTCGGCGACCAGCCGGGCCAGCGCGTCGCGGCGCAGGAACCCGGACTTCACGAGCAGGCCGTCCTCGACCACCTCGCGCACCAGCGGTGCCAGGTCGCGGCTCATCCAGGCCCGCAGCGGGGCGCTGAACAGGCCCTTGGGCCGGTACACGATCTCCCGGGGCAGGATCGAGGTGGCCGCCTCCTTGAGGACGGCCTTGCCCTGACGTCCGACGATCTTGCGGTCGCCGGGCACGGCGAACGCCGCCCTGACCACCTCGACGTCCACGTACGGCACGCGCACCTCGGTCGAGGCCGCCATGCTGGAGCGGTCCGTGTACGTGAGGTTCAGGCCCGGCAGGAACATCCGGGCGTCGGTGAGGCACATCCGGTTGACGAAGTCGTCGAGGTCGTTGTCCGCGTAGACGTCCGCGTGCTCGGTCAGCACGTCCTCGACCGTCCCGGCCAGGTCCGGGTTGAGGAGCGCGAGCAGTTCGTCCTGGTCGTACATGGTGTAGCTGCGCCGGAAGGCGGTCTCCTCCGGCAGTCCGGCGAAGGACAGGAACCGCTTGGCGAAGCGCACCGACCGGTATCCGCGGCGGCTCGTGGCGACCGGCAGCCGGTCCACCGCCCCGGACAGGCCGCGCCGCAGGGGCCCCGGCACGCGCTGGTAGCGCACGGCGATGAGGTTGGCCAGGTGCTTGCGGTAGCCGGCGAACAGCTCGTCCGCGCCCATCCCGGAGAGCATCACCTTCACTCCGGCCTCTCGTGCGGCCTTGCAGATCAGGTAGGTGTTGATCGCCGCGGGGTCGCCGATCGGCTCGTCGAGGTGGTAGGTCATCCGGGGCAGCAGGTCCAGGACGTCCGGCGCGATCTCGATCTCGTGCAGGTCGACGCCGAACCGGGCGGCCACCTGCCGGGCGTAGCGCAGGTCGTCCGGCATCGCCTCGAACCGGGCGTCCTCGGCGCGGAAGCCGATCGTGTAGGCGGAGATCCCCGGCCGGTGGCGGGCCGCCAGCGCGGTCAGCCAGCTGGAGTCGAGGCCGCCGGAGAGGAAGGTCGCCACGGGCACGTCGGACAGCAGGTGGCGCCGGGTCGACTCCTCGACGACGGCGGCCAGGTCCGGCTGCTCGCCGGAGCGGGCCCGCTCCCGGCCCTCGGCGGCGACGTCCTTCAGGTTCCAGAACCGGCCGCGCTCCACCCGGCCGTCCGGCCGGCACCGCAGCCAGGTCCCCGGCGGCAGCTTCTCCGCCTCGCGGAACGCGCACCGCGAGTCCGGCACCCAGTAGTACAGGAGCGAGGCGACCAGCGCCGCGTGGTCCACCTCCAGCGTGCCTCCGGTGGCGGCGGCGAGCGCCTTGAGTTCGGAGGCGAACACCAGGCCCCCGCCGCGGCGGAGCAGGAACAGCGGCTTGATGCCGAGCTGGTCGCGGGCGAGCACCAGGTCGCCGGTGCGCTCGTCGAAGACGCCGAACGCGAACATGCCGCGCAGCCGGGGCAGGCAGTCCGTGCCCCAGCGCCGCCAGGCCTCCAGCAGCACCTCGGAGTCGGAGGTGCCGCGGAAGCGCACGCCGGCGGCCGTCAGCTCGGCGCGCAGCTCGGGTGCGTTGTACAGCTCGCCGTTGTAGGTGAGGACCAGGCCGTCCGAGACCATCGGCTGGGCGCCGGTGTCGGACAGGTCGATGATGGCCAGCCGGCGGTGTCCGAGGTGGACCTCGTCGTCACCGACGGGGTGGCTGTACCGGCCGGCCCCGTCAGGGCCGCGGTGGGCGAGGGTGTCGGTGAGCCGGTCGGTCACGGACTTGCCGTCGGGCCATCGGTAGGTACCCGCGATGCCGCACATGTGCTACCGGACCTCCTGGTCGTTGTCCGGGACGCGGGCGGCCCACACCGGCTGCCGCTCCGTCCGCCGCCGGGCCGTGCCCGGCGGCCGCCCGGACGGCTCGCTCCGGCCGCGCAGCGCGGTCTGCACTCCGTCCCACAGGGTGCCGTCGGTGCGGTCCCGCGGGTCGGGGTCGATCAGGACCACGCCGATCACCGGGATGCGCTGGTCGGCGAGTTGGCGTGCCACGGTGTGCAGCCACGCGGCGCTGCCGTGTCCGGCCCGCACCACGAGCACCGTCTGGGTGCCGAGGTGCCGCAGGTCCGTCCACGCCGTGCCGGGCGCCACCGAGCCGACGCCGATCCGGCGTTCCTGGGGCGGCACGGCCGCGGCCCGCTCGGCGCCGACCACGGCCGGGTCTCCCGGCTTCTGGCGGCGGCCCGCCAGCAGCGGGCGGGGCAGGCCGTCGACGACCGTCACCGGCCCCTCCGCCGCCATTGTCCGGGCGAGGTCCAGGGCGAGGGCGCTCGCGCCGCGCGCGCAGCCCAGTTCCAGCAGCGACACCGGTTCGGTGGCGCCGCGGGTGGTGCGGGCGAGGCTCGCGGTGAGCCGTTCCCGGGTGGAGCGATGGCGTCGGCGCCGCCACGGCCGTCCCTTGCGTCGGGGCAGCTCCGCGATGACGGAGGCGCCCAGGTTCGCCGCGATGTCCCGGCGCAGTACGGGGCGGTCCGCCACCACCGTGCCGACCGCGGCCAGCGCGAGGCCCAGGAAGAGGCCGAGGACCAGCCCGATCACGGCGTCGGTGACCAGGGCCTTGGGCAGGGAGTGCCGCAGCGCGCGCGGGTCGTCCACGATCTGCGTGCCGGCGACGACCTGTGGTGTGCCGGTCCGCGCGTCGGCGGCTCGCTCGTCGAAGTCGGCGATGCGCGAGTTGAGTTCGGCGCGGCGGGCGAAGAGGGACTCCAGGCCCGCGGACGCCTTCGGGTCGCTGTCCGCGGACTGGTTGCCGATCTCCTTGTTGACCTGGGCGAGTTCGTCCCGCATGCGGTCACGCTGGTCGAGCAGGGCCTGCGCCTGGGCCTGCGCGGTGTCCCGCATCCGCTGCACGTGGTCGGTGACGAACGCGTCGGCGAGCGCCTTGGCGCGGGCCACCGCCTGGGCGTCGCTGTCGCCGGTCACGGTGATCTGCAGCAGGTTGTTGGTCAGGCCGGTGCCCCGGTAGTCCTTCATGAAGTCCTCGGGCCTGTCCGGGGACTTGAGGGACGTCAGGGCCTTGCCCGCGATCTGTGTGGTCTGGAGCAGCTGGACGTCGGTGCGGATCAGCGTCCCGGTGTCGTTGGGCTGGTCCTCGGCGTGGGCGACCAGCACCGTGGTCACCGCGGTCGGCGCCGGCGGCATCAGGACGGCCAGCGCGGAGCCGGCCAGCAGGCCGAGCAGGGCCAGGGTGCCCCACAGGCGGCGGCGCCTGCGTACGGACACCACCAGCGCCTGCAGGTCGAGCAGCGGAGCGGCGGCCGACGGCTCCGGTGTCGTGCTCGTCGTCACGCTGAACCTCCTGTGGCCTTGCCGGGGACCGCGAGCGCGAGGGTGGCGTCGTCCGGCGGGTGGTGGCCGGCGGGCCGGGTGCCGTGGGTGCGGACCGGGTCGGCCAGGACGACGCCGTGCACCTCGTGCCTGCCGTCGGCGCAGGCCTCGGCGATGCCGGCGAGTTCCTCGGCGGTCCAGCAGCCGGCACTGAGGACGACCAGCGCGCCGGATTCGGTGTCGCGGTCCGGCACGATCGGCCGGGCCGCGGAGACCTCCACCACGCGCAGCTGCGGATCGCTCCCGGCCTCGGCGGCGAGCTGTCCTGCGGCCCGGCGGGCGATCTCGTCGCCGTCCGGTACGACCACCAATAGGCGTCGTGGCGTGGGCAGTTGGTCCCGGAGGCGGGCGCACACCCGCCGGTAGCGGATCCGGCGGGCGGCCTCGTCGTCGGACCACCGCGGGGCGGGCAGGTCCCACCGGGTGTCGACGCCGAGGAGCCGGCGGACCAGGCCCGGCCGGCCGTCGCCGTCCGCCCGGTGCGCGCCGCGGCGCTCGCCGGGGACGTCGACGGTGCCGAGCAGGGTCGAGCCCAGGGCCGCGGCGATCTCCGGTTCGGCGCGCAGCCGGCGGTTCATCCGGGCGGCGGCGAGGTGGCCGACGACCGCGAACAGCAGGAACAGCAGGGCTCCGGCAACGACGAGCTGGATGCGGGTCGGCGGTGCCTCGCCGGTCGGCCGGGCCGCCGCGCCCATCACGACCATGCCGGCCTTGTTGGTCGCCGGGTCGGCCTCGTCCAGTTTCGTCATGGCCTCTTCCAGCGAGGTGCTCAGCTTCTCCAGTTCCGTGCGGGCCTGTACGCCCTCCACGGTCTGTCCCGGATCGGCGGCGCCGGCCAGCTCGGTGATACGGCGGTTGGTCTCCTCGACCTGCTTGCGCAGCGCCTCTGCCTCCGTGGCCGCCGCGGAGTCGGTGTTGCCGCCCGCGATCCGGGAGGCGAACTTGACGAACTGCTGGGCGACCTGGTCGGAGAGCTGCTGGGCGCGTCTCGGGGTGTCGGCCGTGCCCGAGATCTTGATGATGTTGCCGTCGGCGGCCGCCGCGGTCACCTGGTCGCGCAGATCGGCGGCGCTGACGTCCTTCCAGCCGAGCGCGGCGGACGCGCGGTCGACCACCGTGGAACTGGTCGCTATGTCGACCTGGGTGAGCAGTTCGCGCTCCTCCCACTGCCCGGGCAGCAGGACCGACGCCGACGTCGTGTACCGCGGCGGGAACACCACCGAGGCGCCGAAGCCGACCAGTGCTCCCACGACGGTGAGCACGGTGAGAAACCGCCAGCGGCGGCGGAAGATCCGCCCGATGGTGACCAGACGTATGGTGTCCTCGCTCAACTGCGCTGCCTCTTCCCTGTCCGAACCTGTTCACTCGCCGCGACCGGGGTGTGGTCACGGCAGGCAGCGGCGTAGGCGGCGAGCAGCGACACCTGCGAGTTCTGCCAGGAGAGCGGTCCGCCGACCCGCTCCTGGCCGATCTTGCCCATCCGGGCTCGTTTCTCGGGGTCGTCGAGGAGCAACGCGATGAGCCGGGCGAACTCGGCCTCTTCGTCGGCGGGCGCGTAGACGGCGGCCTCACCGGCGGAGACGCGGGCTTCCTTCAGGTCGAACGAGACGATCGGCCGGCCCATGGCCATGTACTCCAGGACCTTGTTCATCGTCGACACGTCGTTGAGCGGATTGCGCGGGTCGGGAGAGAGGCAGACGTCCGCGGTGGACAGGTAGCGCACCAGGTCGGCGTCCGGGATGCGTCCGGTGAACTGCACCTGGTCGCCGAGGCCGAGCCGCCGCGACAGCTGCACCATCGCGTCGAAGGCGTCGCCGGAGCCGACGAACACCGCGTGCCAGTCGGTCCTGCCGAGCCCGTCGCGGAGTTCGGCCAGGGCCCGCAGGGCGTAGTCGACACCGTCCTGGGGGCCCATGACGCCCAGGTAGCACAGCAGATGGGGCTTGCCGCGCTTCAGCTCGGGCTCCGGCGGGACCGGCTGGAACCGTTCGACGGCGGGCGCGCTGCGCACCACGAAGACGTCCTGCGGCCGCTTGCCGCCGCGGTGCACCGCGACGTCGCGGTAGCTCTCGTTGGTGGCGATGACGATGTCGGCGGCCCGGTAGGTCCGCCTCTCCAGCGCGCACACGGCGCGGTAGAGCAGGTCCTTGCCGCGGCCGAACCGGGAGAGGTACAGCTCGGGCACCAGGTCGTGCTGGTCGAAGACGAACCGTGCGCCGCGCCGCTTCAGCCACAGCGCGGGCAGGAAGAGGAGGTCCGGCGGGTTGCACGCGTGCACCACGTCGACGGGTCCTACCCTGCGGGCCAGCCGCGCCGTGTGCCAGAGCGCGGATCCGTACTCCTTGAGGTAGCCGGCCGGTCCTCCGGTGGCGGCGCGCAGCGGGTAGCGGTGGATCCGCACCCCGTCGATCTCCGCCTCCGGTTCGGTGTCGCGCTTGCTGCCCTGCGGGCAGATGACGTCCACCGTCCAGCCCGCGTCGCGCAGGGTCGTGCATTCCTGCCACACCCGCCGGTCGAAGGGCACCGACAGGTTCTCCACGAGGATCAGCGCACGCCGGCCGGGGCCGGCGCCGCTCGTTGCGTCACCAGGCAAGGCCCATGTACCCCGGTTCGGTCCGGCGCGTCTCGGCGTCGGGAAGGCGGATGAGGTCGACGATCACCGGGCCCTCGCCGTGGGGCAGCGCCGCCAGCACGGCCGGGTCCCTGGTGCCGACCAGGCACACCTCGGCGTGTTCGAGCACCTCGTCGACGGAGTCGGCGAGCAGCTGCGCGAGGTGCGGCAGCCGGGTCTCGATGTACTCGCGGTTGGCGCCGATCAGCCGGGAGAGGCTCACGTTGGCGTCGTAGATCTTGATGTCGTAGCCCTTGCCGAAGAGCCGTTCGGCGAGTTCGACGAGCGGGCTCTCGCGCAGGTCGTCGGTGCCGGGCTTGAACGACAGCCCGAACAGGCCGACCCGGCGTTTGCCGGCGCGCTCGACCAGGTCCACCGCGCGCTGCAGGTGGTCGGCGTTGGAGGTCAGCACGTGGGCGAGGATGGGCACCGAGACGTCGGCGCGCTGGGCCGCGTGGACCAGGCTGCGCAGGTCCTTGGGCAGGCAGGAGCCGCCGAAGGCGAAGCCGGGGCGCAGGTAGGCGGGGCTGATGTTCAGCTTGCGGTCGGCCAGGAACACGTCCATCACCTGGTGCGAGTCGACGCCGAGCGCCTGGCAGACCGCGCCCAGTTCGTTGGCGAAGCCGATCTTGAGGCCGTGGAAGGCGTTGTCCGCGTACTTGATCGCCTCGGCCGTCGGGACCGGCACCCGGAACACCTCGCCGGGCAGGCCCTCGTACAGCGCCAGCACCGCGTCGCCGCTGGCCGCGTCGAGTTCGCCGACGACGGTCTTCGGCGGGTCCAGGAAGTCCCGGACGCTGGTGCCCTCGCGCAGGAACTCCGGGTTGACCGCGACCCCGAAGTCCACCCCGGCGGTGCCGCCGACGGTCTTCTCCAGGATCGGCACCAGCAGGTTCAGGCAGGTGCCCGGGAGCATGGTGCTGCGGAAGACGACGGTGTGCCGGCCGCCGCGCTCGGCCAGCGCGGCGCCGATCTCCTCGGTGACCCGCTCCAGGTACGTGGTGCACAGGCTGCCGTTGGGCTCCGAGGGAGTACCCACGCAGACCAGCGACACCTCGCTGTTCATGATCGCCTCGCGGACGTCACGGGTGGCGCGCAGCGCTCCGCTGCCCACGACCTCGGCGAGGAGTTCGCCGATACGTTCCTCCACCACCGGGGCCTTGGCGTCGTTGACCAGGTCGACCTTCACCTGGTTGACGTCCACCCCGATGACCTCGTGCCCCATGCCGGCCAGGCACGCGGCTGACACGCAGCCCACGTAACCGAGCCCGAAGACGCTGACTCTCATGACCCGTCTCTCCCCCCCAGGCAGGCCCTTGTGGCCTGCGGTCCGCACATCGGCCGGACGACGTCCGCGGCTCATCAGTAGGCCCCCTGCCCGTGGAGCACCGCGCGCATCGTCTTCCACAAGATCACCGTGTCGAGGGCGAGCGACCAGTCCTCCACGTACCGCAGGTCGAGGCGGACCGCCTCCTCCCACGGCAGGTCGCTGCGCCCGCTGATCTGCCACAGGCCGGTGAGGCCCGGCTTGACCAGCAGCCGGCGCCGGATGTCGGGGCCGTAGGCGGCGCACTCCTCGGGCAGCGGCGGCCGCGGTCCCACGAGCGACATCGCTCCGGTGAGGACGTTGAAGAGCTGCGGGAGTTCGTCGATGGAGTACCGGCGCAGCACCCCGCCGACCCGGGTCACCCGCGGGTCCCTGCGGAGCTTGAACAGCAGTCCCGCGCCCTCGTTGCGGTCGGCCAGCTCGGCGCGTGCGGTGTGCGCCCCGGTGACCATGGTGCGGAACTTGAGGATCGTGAACTCCCGGCCGTCCTTGCCGACCCGGCGCTGGCGGTAGAAGGCACCGCCCCGGCTGTCCGCCAGCACGAACAGGGCGACGACCCCCATCAGCGGCGCGAACAGCATCAGCAGCAGTGCCGCGCCCACCCGGTCGACGACTTCCTTGATCGCCCGGCGGCCTCCGGTGAACGTCGGCAGGCTGACCCGCAGCAGCGGGATCCCGAGCACCGCGTCGACGTGCAGCCGCGGTCCGGCCACCTCCATCAGCACCGGCGCCACGACCATCTCGGCGTCGCTGCCTTCGAGGTTCCAGGCCAGCCGTTGTAACCGTTCCGGCGTCCAGTGCGGGTCGGGCGTGACCGCGACGACCCGGTAGCCGTCGTGACGCACGTGCTTGGCGACGTCCGTCAGTTCGCCGACGACCGGCACTCCGTCCAGTTCGTCGCCGTCGGTCCCGCGGCCGTCCGTCGTGCACACGGCCTCCACCCGCCAGCCGATGTGCGGGTACTTGCGGGTCCGGGTGATCAGGTCGCCCACGGTGGCCGGGCTGCCCGCGGCGAGCACCGGTCTCAGGCACCGCCCGTCCTTGCGCCGTCGGTGCAGGCAGAGGCGGAGCACGTAGCGCGCGGTCATGGTGACGAGCCCGATCGCGGGGATCGCCACGAAGATCCAGAGCTTGATGTTGCGTGAGGTCAGGGCGATCCCGCCGAGCGCCAGGACGACGGTCGCCGCGAACAGGGCGCGGCCCAGCCGCCGGAACTCCTCGGCGCCCTGGCCGAGCACGGCGGGCGCCCACGACCGGCCCACCACGAGGGCCGCCAGCACCAGCAGTTCGGTGCCGAAGGCCAGAATCCCCCATTTCTCATGCCAGTTGGCCGCGTCCCGAGCCCCGAAGAACTCGCCGATCCCCGCCACCACGAAGGCGGTGGCCACGGTGTCGCTGATGATCACGGTACGCCGGTACCGCTGTTCCCACTCGATCGCCGGCCTGCTCATTCCCCCGTTCGCCAGACGCTCGCGCGCCGGCGGAAAAGGGCCGACTAGTCCCCCCTGCCGCACAGAAACCCCCCGGTCCCCAGTGGTTCGACATGGTGCCCTGACACGGTTCCTCCCCCCGGGAGGCCCCCGCCTCCCGCACGCATCCGCCCCCGGAAAGCCCCCCGGCTCTCCGCGCCGCGCTGTTCCTCCCGCGGACGGCCCCCGCCCTCCGCGTACGACATCCCGGCTACTTCAGCGCTTTTCGAACGAACCCGCCCTTGGCGCAGCGGACTTGCATGCCGTCAGGCCCCCGGGTGCTCCCCGCACCCGAAGTCCTGCCTGGGACACCGGAGTTGATCACCCCCACGTCCGGCCGCAGAGACTCGGCTTGTGGCCGTCTGCATCGCCGGACCCATAGATCATCATTTGTCGCCTAGTGTCCCAGCATGCGAAGCACGGTCAATCTAGACCATCAAGAGCCGTCTGAAGAGAGGGCCGTGTGGAATTTGTGCTCGAGATTTGAAGCTGGGTCAACAGGCGGACGGCGGGCGTCAGTTGCCCCCGCGAGCGGGGACACGCCGTGTGACCTCGGACGACGCGCGGTCCCGGGGCGGCCGGCACCGGCCGCCCCGGGGTGTGTCGGCCCTGCCGACCAAGTCGCATTCAGGGCAAGTTCGGCGCATTGTTGACCGAATCGTCGCCGTCGGCCCTATGCTCGCGACCGCGGACGTCCGACACGGGGACGTCCCGTCGGGCGGGCGTGCCGTCAGCCCTTGACGGGGCCGCCGTTGATGGCGACGCGCTGCCCGTAGCGGGCGAAGGGGTAGTAGTCGTACGTCGCGTGGTGCTGCACGCACCGGTTGTCCCAGAAGACGAGGGTGCCCGGTGCCCAGCGGACCCGGCAGTGCAGGACCGGCCGGCAGGCGGTCATGTCGAAGAGCATGTCGAGCAGGGCCCGGCTCTCCTGGGCGGAGAGCTGCGGGACGCGGCTGGTGTAGGCCCTGTTGACGTAGAGCAGCTTGCGGTCGGTCTCGGGGTGCCTGGCGACGAGCGGGTGCTCGCTCTTCGGGATGACGTAGTCCGCCGGCGGGGTGTATCCGGCCAGCGCCTGGGCGCCGTCGTGCACGGCGGTGAGCGGGTCCAGCAGGGAGCGCATGGCCGGCGAGAGCATCTCGTAGGCGAGGTGCATGTTGGCGAAGAGGGTGTCGCCGCCGCAGCCCGGCTCGGGGATCTCGGTGATGTAGAGCATCGACCCCAGGGACGGTTCGGCGTCGGCGGTGCCGTCGGCGTGCCAGCCGTTGCCCGCGATGTCCGCCGCGGCCGACGTCGTGCGGATCTCCAGGATGTACGGGTCGCCCTCGGGCGGCGGCGGGTTCACGGGCCGCAGCTCACCGAAGGCGCCGGCGAAGCGCTTGTGGTCCTCGGCGGTGATCGTCTGGTCGCGGAAGACCAGGACGTGGTGGTCGAGGAACGCCGTGCGGATCTCGTCCAGTTGCTCCGCCGAGAGCTCCTTGGACAGGTCGACGCCCGAGACCTCCGCGCCCGTCACGGGGGTGATCCGGTCGATCGTGAGCGTGCGGTAGGGGCGCGCGGGACGTGTGGTCACCGCTTCCAGCGCGTCGCGTTCGTATGTCTCCATGGCATCCTCCAGAAGGGGTGGGGTTGCGGTCCTGGGTGCGGCGGTACGGCGAGGGTCACGCGGGCGTGGGCGGGGCGGCCGGGCCGCCGTCCGCCGCCGGCCCCGCCAGTGCGGCCGTGATGGTCCCGGCCACCGTGCGCACCTGCGGTGCCGCGACCATGCCGTAGTGGTCGGTGGGCAGGGACCGGCGCACCGCGGAGGAGGGCAGCACGGCGCTCCACTGCCGGTCCGTCTCCCCCGGGTCACCGGCCGCGGGCAGCCCGGCCGTGGGCCGGCCGGCGAGCCACAGGTGGGTGGGCACGGAGGCGAGCGGCCGTACCCGGTGCTCGCCCAGGCTGCGCAGGTTCGCCCGGCAGCAGCGGGCCAGCCGCTCCGCGTACGCCTGTGCGTGCTCCGCCGACACCGAGGAGGCACCGGCGCCGAGTTCGGCGGCGAACACCTTCTCCAGGTGGGTCTCGTCGTAGCCGGCGACCAGCGCGCCGGCCCGCGGCGGGGGCGGGTCGAGCAGGTGGAGCGTCGCGGGCGGCCGGCCGTCCGCTTCCGCGAGGGCGGCCATCTCCATGGCGACCCGGGCGCCGAAGGACCAGCCGGCCAGATGGACCCGGTGACCGGTGCCGTCGAAGCGGTCGCGGAGTGCCGCGTCGTAGTGGCGGGCCCGTTCGGCCAGTGACCAGGCGGGTGTCGTGGCGTCGCGGAGTGCCGGGTCGGCGATGAGGCACACGGTCGGCGCCGGCCCGAGTTCCGCCACCAGGGACCGGTAGGCCTGGATGTCGCCGCCCACCGGATGGACCAGGCACAGGACGTCCCGGCCGGTGCCCTCCTGCCAGACGTCGAGGACGACCCGGGCGGCGGTCCCGGCCGTCGCGTCGGCGGGCTCGGCGGCGAGGGCCGCCTCGATGTGCTTGAGGATCTCGGTGAGGCTGACCCGGTGGCTGAAGGAGCCCAGGTCGAACTCGATCCCGTGGTCCTCCTCGATCGTGGCGATCAGGCTGATCAGGGTCAGCGAGTCGGCGCCGAGGTCGTACAGCGAGTCGTCCGGGTCCAGGGCGTCCACGCCCAGCAGGTCCTGGATCACACGGGCCATGGCGTCCGCCCGTGCCCCGGCCCCGTCCGGTTCCCGGACGCCCGGCGCGCCGTCCGCGCGGTGCGCGGGCCCGGACCGCTGGACGGCGGGGCCGCCGGCGGCGGGGGCGTAGAAGGCGCGGGAGGCCTCCAGGTCGGTGGTGGAGACGAGGAGCTGCGGCAGTTGCAGGGCCAGGGCCTGGGCGAAGACCGCCGTGCCGTCCTCGACGGTCAGGCCGACCGCCAGGTGGGCGCGGTGGCGGCCGTCCGCGTCCGGGACGCGGGTCGCCATGCCGGTCTCGCTCCAGATGTCCCAGTCGATGCCGATCCGCGCGGTCGTCTCCGTCGTACCGGAACGGTGGTGGGCGAAGGCGTCGAGGAGGCCCGCGCCGGCCGCGTAGTCGCTCTGGCCGACGCCGCCGAGCACGCCGGACATCGAGGAGCAGTAGACCGCGATCGCCGGGCGGAAGGTCTCGATCAGGCGCTCCACGACGAGTGCGCCCCGCTCCCGGGACCTGGCGGCGTCCCGCATGGCGGTCGCGTCGCGCCGGACGAGCAGTCCGCCGAATCCCAGACCGGCCGCGTGGATCACGCCGTCCAGCCGTGCGGTGTGTACGGCGACGGCCGCCGCCACCGCGTCCGTGGACTGCGCCGCCAGATCCGCCGGGACGAGGCCGACGCGGTCGGCCCAGCGGGTCAGTTCCGCGGGCAGGCGCGGATTCCTCGACAGCAGCAGGACCCGGCCGCCGGTGTGCTCCAGCAGCCAGGCGGCGACGGCGACGCCTATCCCGCCGGTGCCGCCCAGCACCAGGTGCACCGCGTCCGCGTCCCGCGCCACCAGGGGCTCCGTGCCGGACGGCGCCGGCACCGGCGTGGTGCCCGGCCGCCACCAGTAGCCCTCCCGCAGCGCGAGCTGCCGGGGCGGGACCGGGCCGCCGGTGTCCGCGGCCCGGCGGGCGTCGGCGACGGCCGCGGCCACGTGTCCGGCCCAGCGGGCAAGGTCGCCGTCGGGGAGGTCCAGCCAGTGGCCGTGCAGGGCGGCCTCCTGGTGCGCGACCTCCACCGGCCCGGCCAGCAGCGCCAGTTCGGGCCTGCCGACGGTGCCGGTCACCGGCCGGGCGTCGTACGACAGCCACCACACGCGCGGTGTCCCGGTCCGCCCGGACAGCGCCTGGGCCAGCGCCGCGGTGGTGTCCAGGCAGGCGTGGCGGGCGTCTTCGAGCGTGCCGGGTCCGACCTCTCCCGTCACCTCCAGGGGCAGTGCGTGGATCCACTCCGCGTCGGCCGGGACGTCGTCGTGCCCGTCCTCGGACAGCGCGTCGAGGAGCAGGCCCAGCGAGGCCGGGTCGGCCGGGTCGGCGTCGAAGACGTCGGGTCCCCTGCGGGCGAAGGCGCTCGCCGGGTGCACCCGTACGACACGGGAGGCCATGGCCTCGAACGGCCGGAGGGCCGTTGGCGCCGTGGTCTCGGAGGCGACGATCACCACGAGCGGCGCGCGCTCCCGCGGCGCGGTGGTGGCCGCGGCGCGGCGCAGCCGGACCCAGTGCGGCTGGTGCAGCCAGTCGGCGCGGGGCAGCCGGCGGGGGCGGCCGGGCGGGGCCTCGGAGGCGCGCTCGAAGTCGTAGTCCGCGAGCGCGAAGGACGGGGGCGGGAAGTCCCAGGGTGCCGGGGCGGGGCCGTGCTGCCAGTCGACGGGCCGTCCGGCGGTCCACACCGCGGCGAGGTCCTGGGCGGTGCGGCCTGCGGCGGGCACCGGCACGGCGTCCTGGTCCGCGTTGCCGTGCGGGATCTCTCCCGCGGCGACCGCGCGCAGCCAGCGCTCGGCGGCGGCGGCGTCCGCGACGGCGGCCGCGGTCCGCAGGCGCCGGGCCGGCCGGCCTGCCTGCAGATGGCGCAGCACGGCGTCGAACTGCTCGGGCCGCAGCCGGAGGTGGTCGGCGATCCGGACCGCGTCGGCGGCGAGCGCGTCCGCGCCGGAGGCGGACAGCACCAGGCACTTCGGCACCTCCCCGGTCCCGGCGGCACCGCCCGCGCTCGCGCCGGTGTCCTGTTCCACGACGACGTGGGCGTTGGTGCCGCCGATCCCGAAACTGCTCACCGCGGCCACCCGTTCGCGTCCCGCGGGCCAGGGCACGGCCTCGACGGGGATGTGGAAGGGGGTGGGGTCGGGGCCGATCTCCGGGTTGAAGGCACGGAAGTTGAGGTGCGGCGGGACGATTCCGTGGTGCACGGCGAGGACGGCCCGCACGAGGCCCACCACGCCGGCGGCGGCTCCCATGTGGCCGAGCTGGCTCTTGACGGAGCCGAGCGCGCAGCGGCCGGACTCGTCGACGTCGAACGCCTGCCGGAGCGCGGCGACTTCGATCGGGTCGCCGAGCCGGGTACCGGTGCCGTGCGCCTCCACGTAGCCGACGTCGGCGCCCGTGCGTCCGGCGCGGGCCAGCGCGGTCCGGATCACCTCGCGCTGTCCGGCGAGCGACGGCGCGGTGTAACTCATCTTGGCCGCGCCGTCGTTGTTGATCGCGGAGCCCGTGACGAGGCCGTAGACGGTGTCGCCGTCGCGCCGCGCCCGCCGCAGCGTCTTGAGCACCACGACGCCGACGCCGCTGGCGCCGACCGTCCCGGTCGCGTCGTCGCTGAAGGGGCGGCAGTCGCCGTCGGCGGAGAAGATGTGCTGCGGCCGGTAGCGGTAGCCGCCGGTCAGGCCGGGGTCGACGAGCACTCCCCCGGCGAGCATCGCGTCGGCCTCGCCCTGCCGCAGCAGACCGGCCGCCAGGTGCACGGCGACCAGCGAACTGGAGCAGGCCGTCTGGGCGCTGAGGGCGGGTCCGGTCAGCCCGAGGTGGTAGGCCGCCTTGGTGGCCAGGAAGTCCTTCTCGTGGTGGAGGGCCAGCTCGAAGCCGTCGGGCAGCCGGCCGGGGTCCGCCTCGCGCAGCAGGGACTGGAAGTACGTGCTCTCCCCGGCGCCGGCCACCAGGCCCACGCGCGCGGCCGACGTGTCCGCGATGCCGGCGTGGGCCAGTGCCTGCGCGCAGGCCATGAGCAGGTGCCGCTGCTGCGGGTCCATCAGGCGCGCTTCCTGGGGGCTGATGCCGAAGTGGCCCGGGTCGAAGCCGAGCATCGAGTCGAGCGTGCTGTGGGCGCCGACGACACCCTCCGGGGCGTCGATGCGGCGGATGCCGGTGCCGCCGGAGACCACCAGGTCCCAGAAGGCCGCCAGGTCCTCGGCGCCGGGCACGCGCACCGCCATGCCGACGACGGCGATCGGTTCTCCGGGCTCGGGGACGCCGTCGTCCGTCGCGGCCGGGAGTGTCCGCGGGCCGGGGTCGGTGCCGGTGGCGAGGTGCCGGGCCAGGGCGCGGACGGTGACGTGCTCGAAGAGGTCGGCGACGCCGAAGCGCAGGCCGAGTGCCGTGGTGCAGCGCAGGTGGAAGCGCATCAGGTCGAGGCTGGAGGCGCCCGCCTCGAAGAAGGTCCGGTCCGGTGCGATCGTCCGTCCGGTGACCTCCTCGAAGGCCGCGACGAGCCGCTCCTCCTCGGCCGATCCGCCGGTGCGGGCGCGAACCGCCCGGGGTATCTCCTCGGCCGCCGCCCGCAGCGCCGCCTGCCGGTCCAGCTTGCCGCTGGGGGTGCGGGGCAGCGCGTTCAGTCTGCGGAAGCGGTCCACCCGGACGTAGGAGGGCAGCGACGCGGACAGGTGCGCGCTCAGCTCGTCGGCGGACGGCGCCTCGCCGCGGATCTCCAGACAGGCCGTCAGCCGGTCGCCGTCCCGGGCGACGACGGCGTTGACGACCGCCGGGTGGCGCAGCAGGACCGCCTCGACGGAGCCGAGTTCCAGCCGGTGCCCGCTGATCTTGATCTGCTGGTCGTCACGGCCCGCGTAGTGCAGCAGACCCGCGTCGTCGAACCACGCCCGGTCGCCGCTGCGGTAGAACACCCCGGCACCGGGCACCTCGGTGAAACGGGCGTCGTTCAGGGCGGGTTCGCCGAGATAGCAGCGGGTGACCATGGTGCCGCCGATGAGCAGTTCGCCGGTGCACCGGGGCGGCACCGGGTCGCCCTCGGCGTCCACGACCCGCAGGTCGGCACCGGCCACCGGGCGTCCGACGGCGGGCCGTTCGGGCCACTGCCAGGGATCGCCCTCCAGGCACAGGGCGCTGACCACGTGCGTCTCGGTGGGGCCGTAGTGGTTGAACAGGCGGGCGCCGGGCAGTCCGGCGAACCAGCGCCGGATGCTGTCGGTGCACACCAGCTGCTCGCCCGCGGTGACCACCTCGCGCAGCCGGGCGGGGTACCGGCCCAGGCGCACCGCGTACTCGGCGAGCAGGTGCAGGGCCACGTAGGGCATGAAGATCCGCTCGGCGCCCGTGGACTCCAGGCGGTCCAGGAGCGCGGGGACGTCCGTGCGCCACTCGGGGCGTACGAGCTGGAGGGTGCCGCCGGTGCACAGCGTCCCGAAGATCTCCTGGAAGGACACGTCGAAGGCCAGCATGGAGAACTGCTGGGTGACGGCGGGCGCGGTCAGGCCGCCGGGTCCTGACTGCCAGCGGATCAGGTCGCACAGGGTGCGGTCGGAGATCTGGACGCCCTTGGGGACGCCGGTGGAGCCCGAGGTGAACAGCGTGTAGAGAGGCCGGGCTCCGTCGTGCGCGGGCCCGTCGTACGGCGCGCCGTTCGGACCGTCGCCGGCGTCCTCGCGCGGTGCCGGGTCGACCGGGTCGACGAGGTGCCGCGGCACGCCGTCGGGGAGCAGCGCGTCCGGGACCGGTGTGCCGTCGCGCGCGACCAGGACGCACAGCGGGTCGACCCGGTCCAGGACGCGGCGCAGCGTCTCGGCCGGGTAGGAGGGGTCGAGCGGGACGGCGGTGACGTTCAGCCGCGCCAGTGCCAGCAGGGCCACCACGTGCTCGGCGGACGGGTCCAGGTAGAGGGCCGCCCGGCAGGGGCTGCCGTCGGCCGGGACCGGGTAGCGGCCGGCCAGTTCGGCGGCGAGGGCCGCGGCGCGGGCGTCGAGCGTCGCGTAGGTCAGGGTGCGTCCGTCGGCCGTGCGCACGGCGGGGGCGTCCGGGGTGCGGGCGACCTGGCGTGCGAAGCCCTCGGCGACGGTGCCGAAGCCCGGTTCCGGTGCGGGCCCGCGCCCGTGCTCGGGCAGGGACCGCCGGTAGGGCGCGACCAGCTCCCGCACGGTGGCACCGCCGCCGGAGGCGAGCGCGTCCACGCCGCGCCAAAAGAGTTCGGCCATCGCCTCGACGGCCTCGCCGGTGAACCGGTCCTCGGCGTACTCCCACAGCAGGTCGAGGCCGTCGGGGTGCTCGACCACGGAGACGGTCATCGGGCACTTGGCCTCCGGCGCGGCCCACCACAGCGGGCGCTGCTCGCAGCCGGGCAGCCGCAGCGCCCCGAAGTCGGTGTTCTCCAGGACGAACAGGAGGTCGAACGGGGTGCCGTCGCCGCCGGTCCGCAGGCCGGTCAGGACGTCCGCGAGCGCCACGTCCTGGCGCCGCAGCACCTGTCCGGTCGCGGCCCCCGCCCGGTCGAGGTGGCTCAGCAGGTCGGCGCCGGGCGTCACCTCCAGAGGGAGCAGCACGGTGTTCGCCATCATGCCCACGCTGTCCTCGAACTCGCGTACCGGACGGTTGGCGACCGGGGCGGCGACACGCGGGCGGACCAGGCCGGTCACGCCGTACAGGCTCCAGGAGAACACGCCCAGCAGCAACTGGAAGCGGGTCAGCCCCGACTCGGCGCAGAGCCGGTCGATGCGGGCCCGGCGCACCACGTCGAGGGAGGTGTGCAGCAGGCGCGCCCGCGGCGCCGCTTGCGCGTCCTCGGCGGGCAGCGGTTCCTGCGGCTCCTCCAGGGCGTCGTAGTGGGCGAGGAGTTCGTCGCGCTGCGTGCGGTAGGCCGCGCTCTCGAACCAGCCGGACTGCCAGGCGGCGAAGTCCAGCGGGGTCGGAGCCGGTGCCGCCTCGCCGTGAACGGCGCCCGGCTCGGTGCCGGGGCCGGCGGTCTCGGCGTAGGCGGCGGACAGGTCCCGCAGCAGGATGCCCAGCGACCAGCCGTCGACGGCGATGTGGTGCAGGTGCAGCAGCAGGGTGCCACCGCCGTCCCGGGGCAGCCAGCAGGCCCGGAGCATGCGGGGCACGGCGAGGTCGAAGGGCTCGCCGAAGAACGTGTCGGCGAAGCGGCGCGCCTCCTCCTCGTCCCAGGCGCCGCGCGGGTCCGGCTCGTGCCAGGGGTCGTATGGGTCGCCGGTCGTCTGCCGGAGTCCGTTCGGCTCGGAGGTGAAGGCCGTCCGCAGGGCCGCGTGGCGCGCCACCAGGGTCCGCAGCGCCCGTCGCAGGGCGGCGGGATCGACGGGCCCGTCGATCCGGAAGGCCTGGTGGACGGAGTACGCCCGGGACTTCGGCGTACGGCGCTGCAGGAGCCACAGCCGCTGCTGCTCGCTGGTGGCGGGCGCCGAACGGGCGCCGGCGGCCACCGGTGCCGGGCAGGCGTCCGCCTCGCCGGGGGCGGCCGTGGCGACGGCCTCGGCGACGGCGGCCAGGTCGCCGTGGAGCACGGTGGTCTGCGCGAGTTCGCGGCCGAACCGCTGCCGTACGGCGAAACGGAACCGCAGCGCCTTCAGCGAGTCGCCGCCGCAGGCGATCCAGCGGTCGCGGGGCCCGAGCCCGGTGGTGCCCAGGATCTCCTCGGCCAGTTCGACGACCGCGCGTTCCGTCTCCGTCGGGGCGGGTCCGCCGGAGGCCGCGGGCCGCCAGGGCCGGCCGGCCCGCAGCAGCAGCGCGGCCTGGTCGACCTTGCCGTTGGCGTTGAGCGGCAGCTCCGCCACCAGGTGGATCTGGTGCGGGCGCATGTAGACGGGCAGCCGGGCCGCGAGGTGGCCGTCGAACTCCTCGTAGGACAGGTCCTGTTGCAGGACGACGAACGCCAGCAGTTCGTTGGGCCCGTCCTGGCCGGCGCGGCGGGTGCACACGTGGGCGCGCCGGACCGCCGGGTGGGCGAGGACCTGCCGCTCCACCTCGCCCGGCTCGATCCGGAAGCCACGGACCTTGACCTGCCGGTCGGTCCGCCCGACGTACTCCAACCGGCCCTCGTCGTCGGCCCGTACGAGGTCTCCGGTGCGGTAGTACCGCTCCCGGCCGCCGTCGAGCCAGCCCAGGCGCACGAACCGCCGCCCGGTCTCCTCGGGCAGGTTGCGGTACCCGCGCGCCAGTCCGTCGCCGCTCAGCAGGAGTTCGGCGACCTCACCGGGTGCGGCGACCCGTTCCCGGTCCGGTACGACGAGGACGGCACCGGTGCGCGGCAGGGGCCGGCCGATCGGCACGACCTCGCCGTCGAAGTCCCGTGGGATCGGGTGGCACAGGGCGAAGGTGGTGGACTCCGTCGGCCCGTAGATGTTGAACAGGCGGGTGTCGCTGTCGGCGTTGTCGCGGTACCAGCGCCGCATCACGCGGGGGTTGAGCTGCTCTCCGCCCACCAGGACCTCGCCGGCCGCGGCGAAGCAGTCGGGTACGGCGGTGACCGTCGCGTTGAACAGCGCGGTGGTGATGAAGACGGTGTCCACGCGCTCGCGGCGCAGCGCCGCGGCCAGCCGCTCGGGGTCCTGCACGTCCCCGTCGCGCAGGACCACGCAGCAGCCGCCGGTCAGCAGGGGTGCCCAGACCTCGAAGCTCAGCGCGTCGAACGCCGGGTTCGCCAGGCACGCGTAGCGCAGGCCGGGCTCGACCCGCAGGTAGCCGGGGCGGGCCAGCCGCGTGATTCCGGCGTCGTGGACCTCGACGCCCTTGGGCCGTCCGGTCGTTCCGGACGTGTAGAACAGGAAGGACACCTCACCGGCGGCGGACGGCGGCTCCGCGGCGGACCCGGCGGTCGCGGCGGACGGGCGCTCGGGCAGCAGGGTGTGCGCGGCCAACGCCTCGACTCCGTCGGGGAGTCCGGTGGCGCTCTCGGGCGTCCCGTGCACCAGGGCGGTGGCTCCGGAGTCCCGCAGGACGAAGTGGCGGCGCTCGGCGGGGCTCTGGGTGTCCAGCGGCACCACGTGCGCCCCCAGCCGCAGAATGCCCAGCATCACGCAGACCAGCTGCCAGGAGCGCGGCAGGGCCACGGCCACCGCCTGTCCGGGTGCCACGCCCCGGCGGCCCAGTGTCTCGGCGACGGCCGCTGCCGTGTGGTCGAGCGTCGCGTAGTCGAGCCGTACGTCGCCGTCGGCGACGGCGTCCGCGTGCGGGGTGCGCAGGGCCCTGCGGTGGATCGCGAGGGCGAGCCCGGCGGCATCGTCCAGGTCGTCGGCGTGGCCGGCGGGGGATGTTTCGACGCGGGGTTCCATCATGCCTCCGACCTGCCGTTGGGTGTCGTGCGGCCGGCCCCGGTCGGGTCCGGGGCGGCGGCAGGCCGCTCCAGTTCGGCGGCGAGGACGGCGGCGACGCGCGGCAGTTCGTCGCTCTCCAGCATGTCCCAGTGGCCGCAGGCCACCGGCTCGACCGTGAAGTCACCGCCGACGCGCTGCCGCCAGAACGCGCGCAGCCGGCCGGCGGCCTCCTCGCCGTCCTCGTCCTCGACCGCCGTGGCCTGCATCAGCACGACGCGGGCAGGCGACGCGGGCACGGCGTAGTCGCGTGCCGTCTCGCGGTGGTGGTTGTAGACGTTCAGGTACCGGGCCACCTGGTCGTCGTCGATGCCCGGGTACATGCCGTTGAAGCGCACGAGTTTCTCCCGGAACTCCGCCATGCCGACCGGGACGAGCGCGTCGTTCTGCTCCGCGTCCTGCGTGCCGTGGGTGTCGAGCAGCACCACGCCGACCCGGCGGTGCCCGGCCTCGGCCAGCAGGCGGCCCATCTCGTAGGCGATCAGGCCGCCGTAGGAGAGTCCGCACAGGACCAGGGTCTCGTCCGGGCGGGGACCGACGAGCCCCAGGTACGCGCGGGCCATCGCCTCGACGCCGGGCAGGGTGGACTCCCCCGGGTCGATGCCGGGCGCCTGGAGTCCCAGCACGCCGACGTCGTCGGGGAGCAGCGTGGCGAGCGGCAGGTAGCAGAAGGCGGTGCCGCCGGCCGGGTGCACGCACACCACACGCCGGTCGCCGTCGCCCGCGCGGAACTCCACCAGGCTGCCGTGCCCGGCGGCCGCCGCGGTCTCCGGGCCGTTGCCGCGCACCCGCTCGGCGAGCGCCTCGATGGTCGGGTGGATCATGACCTCCCGGACCGGCAGGGTCACGCCGAGCCGTTCCTGGACGGCGGCCACCATCTTGATCGCCGATATGGACGTGCCGCCGAGTTCGAAGAAGTTGTCACCGATGCCGATCTCCGGGTGCAGCAGCACCTGCCGCCAGATCCGGTAGAGCGCCATCTCGACGTGGTCGCGGGGCGCGGCCGTGTTGACCCGGCCCGAACGGGACTCGGCCGCGGCGCGCAGCACCTCGGTCCGGTCGACCTTGCCGCTGCGGTTCAGCGGGAGGCGCGGGAACTCGGCGACCACGCCGGGGATCATGTAGTCCGGCAGGCGGTCCTTGAGGGCCGTGCGCCACTCGTAGGCCGTCCGCGTGGCATCGGGCTCGCATCCCACGCCGGCTACCAGGTGGGGGCCGCCCGGGGCGTCGCGGTCGGCGAGCACCACGGCCTCCCGTACACCGGGCACCGCCAGCAGCGCGGCCTCGACCTCGCCGGGTTCGATGCGGAAGCCGCGCAGCTTGAGCTGGTCGTCGGCGCGGCCGGCGTACTCGGCGTTGCCGTCCGGCAGCCAGCGTGCCAGGTCACCGGTGCGGTAGACGCGTTCGCCCGGCAGGAACGGGTCGGGCAGGAAGCGCTCGTCGGTGAGGTCGGGCCGGTTCAGGTATCCGCGGGCCAGGCTCGCTCCGCCGAGGTAGACCTCGCCGGGCACTCCCACCGGGACCGGGCGCATGCGGGCGTCGAGCAGGTAGAGGCGGGTGCCGCGCAGTGGCCGTCCGATGGGGCACGAGCGGTCGCGGGGCTGCGGGTCGGTGTAGGCGGTGGCGTAGAGCGTGGCCTCGGTCGGGCCGTAGCCGAAGCAGACGCGCAGGCCCGGCAGCAGCTCGCGCATCCGGTGCAGGGCTCGTTCGGGCAGGGACTCCACTCCGGTGAGGAGCTGGCGCAGGCTGAGTCCGGCCAGGCGCGCGGCCGGATCCTCGTCGATCCACAGGACGTAGGACGGTGGCAGGAACGCCTGGGTGACCTTGCGTTCGCGCAGCCAGTCCATCAGCGCCGCGGGGTCGCCGCGCAGGTCGTCGGGGACCATGTGGAGCACCGCGCCGGTGGTCAGCGGCAGCAGCAGTTCGTGCACCGACGCGTCGAAGCCGATGCTCGACCAGGCCGAGGACGCCTCGCCCGGGGTGTCCCCCATCAGCTCGTGCCAGTGGTCGAAGAGGTTGACCACGCTGGCGTGGGTGACGGCCACGCCCTTGGGGCGGCCGGTCGATCCCGAGGTGTAGATGACGTAGGCGAGCCGGGCCGGGTCCGTGCCGACGGGCGGCGGCTCGTCGCGGGTGCCCTCCGCCTCGACCTTCGCCAGGTCCTGCCAGAGCGGGCGGTCCTCGCCCGAGGGGTCCGGCCGGTCGGTCAGGACGAGCAGCGGTGCGGCGTCGGCGACCATGGCGGTGAGCCGTTCGGAGGGCTGGTCGGGGTCGAGGGGCAGGTAGGCGGCTCCGGCCTTGAGGATGCCGAGGACGCCGACGACGAGTTCGGTGGTGCGCCCGGCGTGCAGGCCCACCACCGTGTCGGGTCCGGCGCCGCGGGCGAGCAGCGCGTCGGCGAGCCGGTTGGCCCGGCGGTCCAGTGCCGCGTAGTCCAGTTCGGTGTCCTCGGCCACCACGGCGGTCTGCCGCGGCCGCTCCCGGACCTGCGCCGCGAACCGCTCCAGCAGGCCCGGCGGTTCCTCCGCGGCCACGGCGGGCCCGGTGCTGAAGGTGGCGAGGAGGTCGCGTTGCGCGTCCTCGTCCAGCAGCGTCAGGTCGGCGATCTCGGCGAGCGGCCGTTCGGTCATGAGGCGCAGCACGCGCAGGAACTGGCGGATGTACCGCTCGACGGTCGCCCGGTCGAAGAGCGCCACCGCGTAGTCGATCTCCCCGGTGAGCTGCCGGCCCTCGTCGGCAAGCGCCAGCACCATGTCGAACTTCGCCGGGACATGGGCGGCGTCCTGCCGCAACTCGACTGCCAGACCGGGGAGTTCGAGTTCCCTGCGCATGGAGGGCACCCAGGCGAACATGGTCTGGAACAGGGCCGTGAAGGCCGGGCTGCGGGGCGGGTTGACGACTTCCACGACCCGCTCGAAGGGCAGGTCGACGTGGCGGAGGGCGTCACGGATCCGCTGGTTCACCTGTTTCAGGGCGTCGCCGACGGTGGGTGAGCCGGACAGGTCCGCGCGCAGGGCGAGGGTGTTGACGAAGAAGCCGATCAGTCCCTCGACGTCGCCGCGCCTGCGGTTGGACGTGGGGGCGCCGACGACGATGTCGTCCTGGCCGGAGAGCAGGGAGAGCAGTACCGACCAGCCGGTGAGGACGGTGGCGTAGAGCGAGACATCGTTGTCCGAGGCGAGCCGGCGCAGCGCCCGCGTCAGGTCCTCGTCCACCGTCACGGGCACCCGGTCGCCGCGGAAGTCCTGTTCGGGCGGGCGGGGGCGGTCGGTGGGCAGTTGGACGACGGCCGGGGCGCCGTCCAGCGCGGTGGCCCAGTAGCGGGCGTGCGCGTCGGGCTCCTCACCGGACATCCAGTCCCACTGCCAGCGGGTGTAGTCGCTGTACTGCCAGGTCAGTTCCGGCAGTTCCGCGTCCTGTCCCCGCTGGAGCGCGGTGTGGACGAGGCCCAGTTCGCGCAGCAGCAGGGAGCGCGACCAGCCGTCGAAGATGATGTGATGGGCCGTCAGGATCAGCACGTGGTGGTCCGGTTCGAGTGCGACCAGCACACCGCGGACCATGGGCTCCGCACCCAGGCGGAAGGGGGTGCCTTCGGTCTCCCGGCGGATCCGCGCGAACCGTTCGGCCGCGTCCGCCCGTCCCGTCAGGTCCTCGAAGGTCACCGGGAACGGGGTGTCCGGCGGGTCGACGACCTGGAGGGCCGTCCCGCCGGAGGGCACCAGCCGGGTGCGCAGGGCCTCGTGGCGGGCCGCGAGCAGATGGAGCGCCCGGATGAGCAGGTCACGGTCCAGCGGCCCCCGGATGTCGAAGGGCATCGGCTCGTTGTAGGCGGCGCTGGCGTCTCCGTCCATGCGCGCCATGACCCACAGTCGCTCCTGCGCCAGGGACAGCGACGCGGGCGGTGTTCCGTTGTCCGAGTGATGGGTGACGGTGATTCGTGGGGAAGACACGGATTACCCTTCACGAGAAGAGAACGCGGGCATGCGTCGCCCGCGCCCCCGAAGGATCAATGGTTCACGCACTTCGGTGCGCACTCGGGCCCGGCACGGCCGTGGTCGGATCATTCGGCGTGCCGTCCGGAATTCGGGCACAATTCAGCGGGACGTATCGGCGCCCGGACTGAAATTCTCATGGGTTCAGCGGCGTTTGAAGCGGACTGCCGGCCGCCTTTCCTGTGCCGGAACTCCATGAATTGCGTCGGATACGTGCGGAGGAGTGGTCGGGGAAGTGTCCGTTTTTCCGGCCACCCCGGCGGTGGCTCATTTCCGCCGATGTTAGGTGGGTACCGATTAGATGGTCAACAGTGACCGACGCCACAATTTTCGAAGGCGGAAAAGGCGTCCGCCTTCGGTTTAGAAAATGTTTGGGCGGACTGCGGCTTTTCACCTAGGGTGCGGCGTATCCGGACACGGAGGGCCAGCGCACGGTCAGCACCACGGAGTCCTGTTCGGCGGTCCACGAGTGATCCACTCCCGCGCCCCAGACGACGTAGTCGCCCTGTTCCTCCAGCAGGACGCTCCGGCCGGGGAACTCCACCCGGAAGCGGCCCGAAACGAGCACGAGGAGGGCCGTCCGCACCTCGCCGCGCACCCACTGGACCCGTCCCTCGCCCCGCGGGTGGACGCCCCATTTGACCTCGACGGCCTCGCTGCGGCGGGGATCGCCGGGCTCCTTGAAGTGCCCGAGCAGCCAACCCCGGTCCAGCGCCGCGTCCTTGCCCGCGTTGCCCACGTACACGCCGTCGTCCATGCGCCCGCACGCTAGCAGCCGGCCGACGGCACCCACGCGGCCCGGCGGGGCGTGCGGGAGCCCCGGCCGATCGCGTCCGCCCCGGCCGGGGCTCCCGTTCACCGGGGCGGCCCGGGGCTACCGCAGCGCCTCGGTCAGCAGGCTCGCGGCCGCCTCCGCCCCGTCGGTGCGGATGCGGCCTCCCAGGGCCTTCGCCCGCGCCCGGGTCTGCGGCGACAGGGCCGTCTCGAACGCGGCGGCCAGCGCGTCGGATGTCGGCGGCGGACCGTCGAGTGCCGCACCGACGCCGAGGTCCGCCACCCGCCGCGCCCAGTACGGGTTGTCCGACAGCTGGAGCGGTATCACCACCTGCGGCGTGCCCGCACGGGCGGCCGTCGACGTCGTTCCCGCGCCGCCGTGGTGCACCACGGCGGCCACCCTGGTGAACAGGCGCTGGTGGTTGGCCTCGCCGACGGCGAAGCAGTCCTCCCGCTCGTCGCCCGCGTCCAGTTCCGCCCAGCCGCGCGACACGAGCACCCGGTACCCCCGGGCACGGACCGCCTCGACGGCCATGCGACCGATGCCCGGTGACGGCCGCATGCTGCCGAAGCCCACGTAGACCGGCGGCGCGCCCGCGTCGAGGAAGGCCGTCAGGTCGGCCGGGAGCGGACGGTCGTCCGGCAGGTACCACGCACCCGTCTGGACGACGTCGAGACCGGGGGTCCGCGGCCACGCGCCGAGGACCGGGTCCGCCGCCAGCCACGGCCGGCCGGTGAGGACGTGCCCGCGGACGTCGTCCACCGGGGGCAGACCGAGCGCCGCCCGGCGGTCGTTCAGCGCCTGGCCGAACTGCGCGTTCACGTTCCGCGCGTCCAGCTCCCACAGCGCCCGGTTGCCGTCCGTCCCCGGGTCCGGGTCCGGCCAGCCCGGCCGTGGCGGCGGCGCATGGTGCGGCGAGGGCAGGTGCACCGCCGCGTAACTCACGTACACGTAGCGGACGCCCGCCGCCTCCGCCGCCGACCGCGCGGCGATCTGCGCGAGGCCGGCCGCCACCACCGCGTCGCATCCCTCGACGGCCGCCGGGAACGCGTCGAACTGCGCGCCGACCATCTCCGTCCGGTACCGGGCCAGGTCCGCCGCCGACGGCAGTGCCGTCCCGCGCATCACCTCCCGTACCGGCGGCCCGACCGGGAACGGTCGCACGCCGACGCCCGTGAGCCGCGCGGCGAACTCCTCGTCCGGCGGGACGCACATCCGCACCTCCGCGCCGAGCGCCCGTAACCGCACCGCGAGGGCCACCAGCGGTTCGACGTCGCCGCGCGTCCCGTATGTGGACAACAGCACCCGCATTCCGCATTCTCCTTCGTCGTGTCTTCCACGCGTTTCGGGCCGTTTCCGCCCGGAATTCGAGCGCTGCCATTCACGCGGCGCACCGGCCGCCACGGTATGCGTCCGCGGTACGGATCGGTCAACACCATGTTTCTTCGATAAGCGCCGTGCGCAGTGTCTACGGTGAACGCCGGCATGCCTCGACGAGGCACGCGAGGTCCCCCATCGACAATTCCACCGGAGAGCTGCTCGATGCATAGTCCGTCCGTGCCCGCACCCGATGTCTCGGTCATCTTGCCCTGCGCCGGAATCGGCTCCCGTTTCGGCGCGCCCTACCCCAAGGAGCTGCACTGTCTGGCTCCCGGGGTCACCGTGCTCGACCGCAGCCTGGAATCCGTCGTCGAACTGGTCAAGAGCGGACTCCGCGTCCGTCTTGTGGTGGTGTTCGGGAAGCACAAACTCGACACCGTGCGCCATCTCGCGCGCTATGCGGAGATCTTTCACATGGTGTTCGTCTTCCAGGACGAGTCGTGCGGACCGGGTCTCGACGGAGCGATCCGGTCCGCCCTGCCGATGACGCGGGGCCCGGTGGCCCTCGTCCTCCCTGACATCGTTGTTACGGGCCCGGACACGGCCGGCACGCTCCTCGCCGCGGTACGGCACGCCGAGGAGTCGGGCTGGAGCGTGGTGGCCGCCGAGGAGCGCGATCCCGGGACGCTGCGGCAGATGGGGGCGCTCGCGGTGGCCGAGGCGGACGGTGTCCTGACCGTCGCGGCGGCCGTCGACAAACCGGCGGACCCCTCGGGCTACAACGCGTTCTGGGGCATGGTGGCGGCCGGCGAGGCCGAGGCGCACCGGCTGCCCGACGTCGTCGCCGAGGGGGCGGCCAGTCCGCTGTCCGGTGCGGTCGCCGTCATGGTGGACGGAATCGTCAACTACAACACGCCGTCGGGCTGATTCACGCCGTCGGCGTCAGCCGCCGCACGGGCTCGCCGGCGAGGAAGGCGGCGATGTCCTCCACCGCCTGGGTGTAGAAGGTGCGGTAGTTGCCCTCGGTGACGTACCCCAGGTGCGGGGTGGCGAGGACGTTCGGCAGGGAGCGCAGGGGGTCGTCGGGGGCGAGCGGCTCGGTCTCGAAGACGTCGAGTCCGGCCCCGGCGATCCGGTTCTCGCGGAGGGCGCGCAGCAGCGCCGGCCCGTCGACGATGGCGGCGCGGGAGGTGTTGATCAGGTAGGCGTGCGGTCGCATGGCCCGCAGGTCCTCGTCGCCGAGCAGGCCGCGGGTCCGCTCGGACAGCACCAGGTGGACGGAGACGAAGTCGCTGCGGCCGAGCAGGTCGCGCTTGCTCGGCGCGAGCCGGACGCCCGCGTCGGCGGCGCGCTCCGGGGTGAGGTGCTCGCTCCAGGCCAGGACCTCCATGCCGAAGGCGATGGCGACCTGGGCGACCCGGGTGCCGATCTTGCCGAGTCCGAGCAGGCCGAGGGTGCGGCCGTGCAGGTCCTGTCCCACGGTGGACTGCCAGGGGCCGCCTTCGCGCAGTGACCGGTTCTCGGTCGCGATGTTCCGCGCCAGGCCGAGGAGCAGGGCCCAGGTCAGTTCGACCGGCGGGGTGGAGCTGCTGGCCGTGCCGCAGACCGTCACCCCGCGGGCCGCCGCGGCCGCCAGGTCGACGGACGCGTTGCGCATGCCGGTGGTCACCAGCAGACGCAGCCGGGGCAGCCGCTCCAGCAAGTCGGCGTCGAAGGCGGTGCGTTCGCGCATGATCACGACGATCTCGCAGTCCGCCAGCTCGGCGACGAGCCGTTCCCGGTCGGCGATGTGCGCACGGACCGGCCGCACCTCGACACGGCCGTCGAGGGAGCTCCAGTCCGCCAGGGCGAGAGCCGCGCCCTGGTAGTCGTCCAGTACGGCACAGCGAAGGGTCATGCGGACGTTCTGCCTTTCCTGCGGAGCGGGCGGACACCCCGGTGAGCCCGCCGGGGGCACCGATCCGCGCCGATCAGCGTACCCAGCGCGCATCGGGCACGCGCACGGCCGTACGACGGCGCATGCCGCCCGGCCTTCCGGGGCCGCGAAGGCACGTCCCCTCCGGGGCACGGGTGCACGTCACCTCCGGGGCAGGGGTGCTCGTCCCCTCCGGGGCAGGGGTGCACGTCCCCTCCGGGGCAGGGGTGCTCGTCCCCTCCGGGGCAGGGGTGCACGGCACGGGGCCACATCCCCCGCCGGAGCAAAGACGGACGGCACCGGACCAAGTCCCCCGCGAGGCGCGGACAGTCGGCGGCGCCCGGTCCCCGAACCCCCTCCAGGGGTGGGGTATCCGGGCCGACCTCCGCGGGAGCGGGACGGCGGAACCGAGCCACCGCACGCACCGCGCCGGGCCCGCCGGGAGGCTCGTCGTCGCCTCCGGCGGGCCGCCCGGGACCGGTCAGCCGGCCGCCGGCTCGTGCTCCCTGCGTTCCGGCTCCACCGGGGCGGGACCCGGCAGCTTCGCGCCCTCGATGTCCACGTCCGGGGTGATGCGGTCGAGCACGCCTGGCAGGCCCCAGGCGCGGCGGCCCAGCAGGGCCATGGCCGCCGGGACGAGCGTCATGCGGACCACGAACGCGTCGACCAGGACGCCGAACGCCAGGGCGAAACCGATGGACTTGATGATCGGGTCGTGGTTGAAGACGAAGCCGCCGAAGACCGCGACCATGATCAGGGCGGCGGCGCTCACCACCCGGCCGCTGCGGGCCACTCCCTGCGTGACCGCCTCGGCCGCGTCGCCGGTGTGCTGGTGGTGTTCCCGCATCCGGCTGACCAGGAAGACCTCGTAGTCCATGGCCAGTCCGAAGAGCACGCCGATGAGCAGGACCGGCAGGAAGCTGGTGACCGGTCCGGCGGACGGGATGTCGAGGACGCCGTTGAGATGGCCCTCCTGGAAGACCCACACGGTGGCGCCCAGCGAGGCGGCGACCGACAGCAGGAAGCCGAGCGCGGCCTTGACCGGGACCAGCAGGGACCGGAAGGCGACGGTCAGCAGCAGGAGCGCCAGGATCACGATGATGGCGACGAACAGCGGCAGCGCGTCGGACAGTTTGCCCGCGACGTCGATCGCGGCGGCCGTCGTACCCGCGATGTAGAGGGTGCCGCCTGCCGTGCCGACGGTGGCCGCGTTCTCGCGCAGCCGGTGCACCAGGTCGGTGGTGGCCTGGGCGTCCGGGCCGGTCTTCGGGACCACGGCGACGACGGCGAGGGTGGCGTCGGCGTTGGTGACCGGCGGGGCGACGACGGCCACTCCGCGGTCGCTCGCCAGGGACCTGCTGAGCGACTTGACGGTGGCCGTGCGGTCGGCGGCCGGGATCCGGTCCATGTCGACCACGGCGGTCAGGGTGGCGTTGAAGCCGGGCCCGAAGCCCTCCGTCAGCAGGTCGTAGCTCTTGTGCTGGGTGCTGTCGACGGGCTGCGAGGCGTTGCTCGGCAGGCCGAGGCGCAGGTCGCGGGCGGGCACGGCGAGCGCGAGCAGGCCGAGCGTGCCGGCCAGGAGGACGAGCAGCGGCCTGCGGGTGACGGCCCGGCCCCATGCCAGGCCCCAGGAGCCGGCGGCGCGTTCGCGTCGCGGGCGGGCACCGGCGGGCGCGGGGCGGTGGGCGCGGGGCCGCAGCCGTTCGCCGAACAGGCTCAGGGCGGCGGGCACCAGGCTCACCGCGACGAGCACGGCGAGCAGCACGGTGGCGGCCGCGGCCAGGCCCATGACGGTCAGGAACGGGATGCCGGTGACCGCCAGCGCGGCCAGCGCGATGATCACGGTGGCGCCGGCGAAGACGACCGCGCCGCCGGCCGTGGCCACGGCGCGGGCGATCGAGTCGGCCATGTCCTGCTCGGGGTCGGCGAGTTGCTCGCGGTGGCGGGAGATGATGAACAGGGCGTAGTCGATGCCCACGGCCAGGCCGATCATCAGGGCGAGCACGGTGGCGGTGCTGGTCATCTCGACCCAGCGCGAGACGAACTGCACGCCGAGGACGCCGACGGCGACGCCCACGAGGGCGGTCAGCAGCGGCAGTCCCGCGGCGACGAGCGAGCCGAGCGCCAGGGCGAGCACGGCGAAGGCGACCACCACGCCGACCACTTCGGCCGGTCCGCCGACCTCGGTCTTGACGTCCATGGCCGAGCCGCCGAACTCGACGGTGAGCCCGGCGTGACGGGCCTTCGTCATCGCGCGGTCCAGGGCGTCCTTGGACGACTGCGGCACGTCACTTGCCTGTTGGCGGAAGCGGACGTCGGCGTAGCCGATGCGCAGGTCCGCGGCGACCGTCCTGGTCCTGAGGGGGTCGGAGACGTCCAGGACGCCGGGTATCCGGGCGGCCTCCTTGAGGCTCGCCTCCAGGGCCGCCTCGGTCCGGGGCGCCGTGAGCCGGCCGCCCTCGGGGGCCGCGAAGACCACCCGGGCCACGCCGCCGGAGGCCTGCGGGAACTTCTTCTTCAGCAGTTCCTGGGCCTGCTGCGACTCGATCCCGGGCACCGAGAACTCGGTGGTCGCCTTGCCGTGCAGGGCGATCCCGAGACCGCCGACGACGGCGAGCAGCAGCACCCAGACCGCGATGACCCGGCCGCGACGGCGTACCGCCCATCGCCCCCAGGTGTACAGGCGTGACGCCATGTTCCTCTTCCCTCTCCCTCGACCACTCGGCCGGTAACAACGTACGGCATTTTTGCAGTCGACTGTAAATACGCGTCCGATGGTAAAGTGCCGGTCATGATGAGCGAGGGTCTGCGAGAGCGTTCCAAGGCGCGCCGCCGGGAAGCGATCCTCAGGGCCGCCTACCGGCTGTTCGCCGACCGCGGTTTCGAGGCGACGACGATCGCCGACATCGCCGAGGCGGCGGAGGTCTCGCCGCGCACGGTCACGCTGTACTTCCCGTCCAAGCTGGAGCTGGCGACCTCGCGATTCGACGCGTTCACGGACCGGCTGGGCACGGCCGTGCGGGACCGCGCGGAGGGTCATTCGATCGTGGACTCACTGGAGGGCTGGCTGCGGGCCGAGGCCGCCGACCACAGCGAACTGGACGACCTCTACGACCGCATGCTCGAACTCAATCCGCAGGTCAAGGCGGTCGCCAACACCCGGCTGACGGAGGTCATCCAGGAGGGCACGCGCATCCTCGCCGAGGAGCGCGGCGAGACGCCGGACGACTTCGGCCCGCGCATGGCGGCCGCCGCGGCGGCGGCCGTCGTCTGCGAGGTGATGTGCCGCACCCCCCGGGAGCACGACATCGAGACGGCGATGGCCTTCCTGCGCGCCGGAATCGCCGCCCTGCCCGCACCCCGGCCGGCCAATGATCCGGGCCGCCCGGACCCCTCCGGCGGACCGCGCGGCTGACACGCCGGCGGGCTCCGGCGGCCCGATCCGCCGGACGGGTCCGGCGCGGACGGCGCACGGACGGGCGCGTTCGGCCTGCCGGGGCATGCCACCGGGCCCGCCAGTATGTGGATGGGAAAATCCAGTTCATCAGTCCGCAAACCGGTCGCTGGATCGGTGTAATCGGCACCGATGCCGCACCGAAAAGCGATCTAGCTTCGGAGTGCACGGGGCCGCACGGACAAGAAAGGCATCGAGTCACTCATGCCCATCCCGCATACCGACGTCATGACCGCACCCGACTTCGACACCCTCATCGTCTCCCCCGGGACCGAACCCGAACCCGAACCGGAACCCGACCGCCCGGCCGTCACCGGCCTGGCGCCGCTCGCCGACCATCTGCTCCTGCCCGTCGACGAGTTGCCCGCGCACGCGTCCTCACCCGACCAGGTCGGCCGCCGGGTCCGCGACGAGCTCATGCTCGACGGAAACGCCCGGCTCAACCTCGCCACCTTCGTGACCACGTGGATGGAGCCGCAGGCACGGCAGTTGATGGCGGAGACCGCGGAGAAGAACCTCGCGGACCGCGCGGAGTACCCGCAGATCACCGCCATGGAGGGGCGCTGCGTCCGGATGCTCGCCCGGCTCTGGCACGCGCCGTTCCCCGAGCAGGTCCGCGGCTGCTCCACCACCGGCTCCAGCGAGGCGGCCATGCTCGGCGGCCTCGCGCTCAAGCGCCGCTGGCAGGACCGCCGGCGCGCGCAGGGCAAGGACACCGCACGCCCGAACATCGTGATGGGCGCCAACGTCCAGGTGTGCTGGAAGAAGTTCGCCAACTACTTCGAGGTGGAGCCGCGTTACGTCCCGATGGAACCGGGCCGCTACCACCTCACGCCGGACACGCTCACCGCCTACTGCGACGACAACACGATCGGTGTCGTCACCGTCCTCGGCTCCACCTTCGACGGCTCCTACGAGCCCGTCTCGGACATCTGCCTGGCCCTGGACGGATACCAGGCCGCCACCGGCACCGACATCCCCGTGCACGTCGACGGCGCCTCCGGCGCGATGGTGGCCCCCTTCCTCGACCCGGGCCTGCTCTGGGACTTCCAGCTCGAACGCGTCGCCTCCATCAACACCTCGGGGCACAAGTACGGGCACGTCTTCCCGGGCCTCGGCTGGGCGTTGTGGCGCAACGCCGAGGCCCTCCCCGACGACCTGGTCTTCGAGGTCGACTACCTCGGCGGCTGCTCCCCCAGCTTCACCCTCAACTTCTCCCGCCCGGGCGCCCATGTCGTCGCGCAGTACTACAGCTTCCTGCGCTACGGCTTCGAGGGGCTGCGCAACCTGGCCGCCCAGAACCGGACGACGGCCCGCGCCCTGGCCGCGCGCATCCAGGCCATCACGCCCTACGAACTGGTCACCGACGGCTCCGAACTGCCCGCCTTCGCCTTCCGGCTGGCACCCGGCACCGAGGGCCTGACGGTCTTCGACATCTCCCAGGCGATGCGCGCCCGCGGCTGGCACGTGCCCGCGTACACGTTCCCGGCGCCCTGCCAGGACGTCTCCGTGCTGCGTCTCGTCGTACGCACCGGATTCACCGCCGAGTTGGCGGGCATGTTCATCGCCGACCTGACCGAGGTCACCAGCCGGCTGTACGAGTGGCGGCAGGCGACGGCACCCGCTCCGGCCGCCGCGCCCTGACGGCGGCCCGCGACGCGGGGCGGACGCCGCCGGACAGCCGGACCGCACCGGCCCCGGGCACCTTCGCGGCACTCTCACAGAACCCGCCCTGCGCTTGATGTTTCAAATGTTACGCTCGCCGCCATTCCCCCCACCTGGCTCAGGAGAATCGCTGTGCGGGACGGCAACGTAGTGGTGATCGGCGGCGGTTACGCGGGCGTGCGGCTGGCGAGGAAACTGGACGCCGCGGCCCGCGTCACACTCGTGGACCGCAAGGAGGTCTTCTTCCACCGCATCGCCTCCCTGCGCGCAGGTGTCCGCCCGGAGTGGACGGGCGCCCCGTTCATCCCGTACGACCGGCTGCTGGTGCACGGCCGTCTGGTGGTGGGCAAGGCGGTCCGCATCGACACCGCGGAGCGCCGGGTCACCCTCGCCACGGGTGACCGGCTGCCCTACGACGTGCTGGTCGTGGCCACCGGAGCCGACTACCCCGAACCGGCCCGGTTCGTCGGCACCACCCCCGACGAGGCCGCGAAGGCCTTCGCCGAGCACCAGCACGGCATCGCCGCCGCCGGCCACATCCTGGTCGTCGGCGGCGGTCCGTCCGGCGTCGAGCTGAGTGCCGAGATACGGCTGGCCCGGCCGGACGCGCGGGTCACCCTCGCGCACTCCGGGCAGGAGCTGCTGCACTCCACCGGCAGCGCCCGCGCCGGCCGCCGGGCCAGGACCTGGCTGACCGACCACGACGTGACCGTCCGCCTGGACTCGTTCATGTCGCCGGGCGCCGACTTCGGCACCTACCGCGACACCCGCGGCGGGATCCTCGCCGCCGACCTCTCCTTCTGGGCGACCGGCACCACGCCCAACACGCTCTGGCTGCGTCTGGCCGGGCACGGCGACTGGCTGACCGGGACGGGACACGTCAAGGTCGACCGGACGCTGCGGGTCGAGGGCCGGCCTGACGTGTTCGCGGTCGGCGACGTGAACGACGTCACCGAACTCAAGGTCACCCCGGCCGCGCTCGCCCAGGCCGAGGTGGCGGCCCACAACATCCTCTCCTACCTGCGCGGTTCCGGGCGGCACGGCACCAGGCTGCGGACCTACCGGGCCGTCCGCCGCACCCCGCTGATCGTGCCCTTCGGACCGGCCGACGGCGTGACCGTGCTGCCGGTGCCGCTCGGCGAGAGCGCGGTCCTCGGCACCCGGGCCACCACCATGGCCAAGGCGAAGACGCTCATGACCCCGTACATGAGACGCCAGCTCGGGTACCCGTCGGCCTGACCGTTCCCCGGTGTCACGGCGCGGCGCCCCGGCGGCCGGCACGTGACACTTGAGGGAAGCGACCGGCGTACGGGACGGGGAGGTGACGAGGGTGATCGCCGTCAATCCGACGGACAGTGCCTCGTTGCTCGCCGCCTTCGGGGCGCTGGCCGTGCTGGTGGTGATCTTCGCCGAGTCGGGACTGCTGGTCGTCGGATTCTTCCTGCCGGGCGACACCCTGCTCTTCCCGGCCGGTGTGCTGTGCGCGGCGAACGCGGACCGGGGGCCCCGGCTGGAGCTGTGGCAGGTGCTGGTGTGCGCGGCCGTCGGTGCCGTGGCGGGTGGCCAGGTGGGCTATCTGATCGGGCGGCACGGCGGCCGTCCGCTGCTGGCCCGCACCTCCAGCCGGCGGGTGAAGTCCGGCGCGGCCCGCGCGGAGCGCCTGCTGGCCCGTTACGGATACGGCAAGGCACTGGTCATCGGCCGTTTCGTGCCGGTGCTGCGGACGGTGCTGCATCCGGCCGCCGGGGCTCTCGGGGTGCCGGTGCGGCCGTTCACGCTGTGGCAGACGGTCGGCGGTGTGCTCTGGTCGCAGACCTTCGTCCTCGCCGGGTTCGCGCTCGGCTCGTCCGTCTCGCACGTCGACCGCTATCTGCTGCCGCTGGTCGGCGTGATCGTCGTCCTGTCTCTGCTGCCCGCGCTGGCCGAGGCGCGCCGGGAGCGGCGCGGCCGGTGACCGGGTCAGGGTTCCCAGTGCGCCATGCTGTGCAGCGCCTCGGCCGTGTCGGTGAAGCGGTCGGCGCCGAGCAGGGCGCGCAGCTCGGCGTTGAAGCGGTCGATCTCCGGCCGGGCCGTGCCGAGCACGCCCGCCCCGCGTTCGGTCAGCTCCAGTACGACGGCCCGGTGCTGGTCAGGGTGCCGGTGCCGGGTGACGAGGCCGGCGTCCAGGAGGCGCCTGACCAGCGCGGTGATCCCGGACTCGCGCTGCTGGAGCACCTGGGCCAGCTGCTGCTGGGTGATGCCGGGCCGGTCGCCGAGCGCCAGCAGGGCGCCGAGCTGGGCCGTGGTGATCCCGGCGGTGGCCAGCAGCCGCCGGTCGGCCGTGGTGCGCAGCTGGTGGGCGGCGCGCTGCAGCAGGAAGAAGAGGCGCTGGTCGGGCTCGGACATGGGCGGAATCTTGACAGACGCGACGGCCGGGCGCCATTCTCACTTCACTAGTGAATCGAGATGGTGCGGGGTGGCGCGTGTGAACGGGACGCCTGATCTGGCCTTCGCGCGGAGGATCCTGGCGGCGCAGCCCTTCAGCGCGCTGCTCGGTACCCGGCTGGTGGCCTTCGGCGACGGCGAGGCCACGCTCGAACTGGACAACCGCGAGGACCTGCGCCAGCAGTACGGGTACGTGCACGGCGGGGTCCTCGCCTACGTGGCGGAGAACGCGATGGCGTTCGCCGCCGGCACCGCGTCCGGGAACCGGCCGCTCACCGCCGGGTTCACCATCGACTACGTCCGCCCGGCCGACGGCACCTCGCTGCTCGCACGGGCCCGGGTGGTGCGGGCGGGCCGTGGCCTGGCCGTCTGCCGCTGCGACGTGGTCTGCGTGGGTCCGGACGGCGGCGAGACGGTGTGCGCGGTCGCCCAGGGGACGATCTCCTTCGCACCCGCGGCTGCCGCCGAACGAAGCTGACGGCCGCCCTCCTGGAATTCAGTCGAGCTTCTCCACCACCGCGTCGAACTGGCGTGCCATGGCCGCCACCGACCTGCCGTCGAGCAGGTCGAGGACCCGCCTGCGGGCGCTCGCCAGATGCACCGGGTAGGCGTCCTCAAGGCGCCTGAGCCCCTCCGGGGTGAGGGTCGCCACGTTGCCGCGCGCGTCTCCCTCGTAGCGCCGCTTGACCACCTGGCCCCGGTTTTGCAGGGCGTCCACGACACGGGTGATGCGGCTCGCGGACAGGGCGGTGGCCGAAGCGAGGTCCGTCATCCGCAGTTCGCGGTTCTCGGCCTCGGAGAGGTTCATCAGGACGACGTACTCGGTGAGCGTGAGCCCCGTGGACCGCAGCAGATCGTCGTCCAGCGAGCGCGGCAGCGCGACGGTCACGCGGAGCAGGGCACGCCAGAGGCGCTCTTCCTGGGCGGTCAGCGGCTCCTCGGCACTCATCGCGGCAGAATAGCGTGCTCAAGCAAGGAGTCTCAATCACGGACGGCAGGTCGCCGCCGGTGCCCGGCCGGACGTCGTACCCGGTCGCGGCCCCGGAGCCCGGGTCCGCCGGCTGCCTCCCGAGGGCCTACGGCGGTACCAGGCGGCCCCGCGAGATGAGGGAGGCCGCCTTCTTGAGGTGGTGGACGCTGATGCTGACGGCGTAGGCGTCGATGCCCGGCGTGGCGGCGATCCGGGTGGTCAGGAAGCGGTAGAAGTCCTCGGGGTCGCGGGCGATGACGGAGACCATCAGGTTGTGCTCCCCGCTGATGGCGCCGACGAAGGGGACCTCGGCGTAGCCGGCGGCCTCCGTGCCGACCCGTTCGAGCCCGGCGGGTGCCACCCGAAGCCACAGGATGGCGTGCAGCCAGTGGCCCAGCCGCTCCGGCAGGAGTTCGACCTCGTACTCCAGGGTGCCGGACGCCTCCAGCGCCTCCAGCCGCCTCGCGACCCGGGACAGGGACCAGCCGGTGAGTTCGGCGAGCCGGGTGTGGGTGGTGCGGCCGTCCTGGGCCAGCGCCTCCAGCAACGGCGCGTCCTCGTCGGTGGGCGGGAGCGGGGGCCCGGCGGTGGGCGGCGGACGCTCCGCGGTGAGCAGGCCGACCTGTGCGGCGTCCAGGTTCTCGCCGTAGCCCGTCCAGCCCGCGGTGCCGGGCGCGTCGTAGTTGTGGATGATCAGGTCGACGCTGACATCCAGCACCGAGGCGGACCTCGGCAGCTGCCGGAGCAGCACGTCCTCGCTGGGCATGTCGAGCGGGGCGCGGATGACGCAGATGATCTCCGAGCCGCCGGACGCCAGATGCGCCCAGGAGATGTCGGGGCGGCGGGCGAGGGCCTCGGCGAGCGGGGCGACGCGGTCCGGGCGGCAGCGGATGCGGGCGACCCACTCCGCGGCGCCGTACACGCGCCGGCTGACCAGTCCGACCACCCGGAGCGCGCCGCTGCGCCGCAACGCCTGGTAGCGGCGGGCGGCGGTCTGCTCGGACACGCCCGCGACCTCACCGATCCGGCGGAAGGACAGCCGGGGCGCGCACTGCAGCGCACGGAGGATCTTCCTGTCCACGTCGTCCAGCATGGTGGAAGTCTGTCACGGCGACGCGCGCATCTGGAGGATTCTGCTGCCCGAGCGGCGGTTGTTTGGTGGTTGTGCGAGCGGGACCGGATGCTGTGGCGGCGGGTTTCCCACCGGACGCCCGTACGACACAGGCCACCGGTCCGCCGGGGCCTCGACCGCGGCGCGGCGCGCCGCGAAGGAGTATCCCCGTGAACGTCACGACACCGGCGAGCCCGCCGGTCGAGCGGCGGGCGGCCACGATCGTCATGGCCTGCCTGGGCGTCTTCGTCGCCTATCTTCCCGTCACCACCGTCTCCGTGAGCCTGCCCGCGCTCCAGTCGGCGCTGAACGCGTCGACGGCCCAGCTGTCCTGGGTGCAGGACGCGTTCGTGCTGCCGATGGCCGCGTTCATCCTGACCGCGGGCGTCTTCGGTGACGTCCACGGACGCAAGAAGGTCTTCCAGGCCGGTCTGCTCTGCTCCGCCGCCGGCGCGGTCACCGCCCTGTGCGCGCACTCCGTCGAGACGGTCTGGGCCGGTCAGGCGCTGGCCGGTGCCGGTGCGGCCGCGCTGCTGCCGACCACGCTGGCGCTGATCAGCCACGTGGTGCCCGACCACCGCGAGCGCGGCAAGTACATCGGCATATGGGCGACCTGCCTGATGGGGGCCCTGGCGATCGGCCCGGTGATCGCCGGTGTGGTCGTCGCGCACTTCTCCTGGCGGTGGATCTACCTGCCGTCGGTCCCGGTGGCGCTGCTCGCCGTCGCGGTCGCCGCCCGGCAGCTGACCGACTCCCGGGCCCCGCACGGCCGACGGCTGGACTGGCCCGGCCAGCTCACCGCCACACTCGCGATCACCGCCCTGGTCTACGGCGTGATCGAGGGCGGCGCGGGCTCGTTCACGGACACCGGGGTGATGGTGGCGCTGTTCACCGCCGTGGCCGCCGGTGCGGCCTTCGTCCTCGTGGAACGGCGCAGCGACAGCCCGATGCTGGACCTGAGCCTGTTCCGCAGCCCCGCCTTCACCGCCACCACCCTGGTGGCGATGATCAGCTTCCTGGCGCTGATCGGGTGCTTCTTCGTCCTCAGCCTCTACTTCGGCATGGTCCAGCAGCTGGACACCCTCCAGGCCGGCTGGCGGCTGCTGATGGTGACCGGAGCGGCGCTGCTGGTGGGCGGCCCGGCGGGGCGGCTGATGCACCGGATCTCCGCGCGCTGGATGATCACCGTCGGCCTGCTGCTGGTCGCCGGCGCGCAGTTCGCGCTGACCGGGCTGGCCGCCGACACCTCCTTCGCGTCGGCCGCCTGGCGGCTCGTCCTGCTGGGCCTCGGCATGGGTTTGGTCATGACGCCGATGACGGCGACCGCGGTGGCCTCCGTGCCGTACCACCTGGCCGGCATGGCGGCCGCGGGCAACAACGCGTTCCGGCAGGTCGGCGGTGCCCTCGGGCCGGCCGTCCTGGGCGCCCTGCTCACCACCCGGGCCGTCGACGCGCTGCCCGGTCACCTGACCGGCGCCGGGGTCACGGGCGCGACACAGGACCGGGTCGTCTCGGTCGCGCGGACGGACGGTCTCGGCGCGGTCGCCGGCCTGGACCTGGGCCCGCGGACCGGCCAGGCGCTGGGCGCGCTGGGCCAGTCCTTCCTGGACGGGATGCGGCTGTGCCTGATCACGGCGGGCGGCCTCACCCTGCTGGCCGCCCTGGTCGCGGCGGTCCTGCTGCGCGCCCCGCGGGAGCGGCCGGCGACGCTCCGGGCGGCGGGACACACCACCGCCGAGCAGGAGCCGGCGGTCCGGGGAGCCTGACGGCCTCACCGCACCAGGCAGGGCCGCTTGGCGTCGAAGGTCCAGCCGTCCACGAGGTGCCGCATCCCGGCCGCGTCGTCGCGGCCCGCGCCGAGGCCGAGTTCCTCGTGGCGGGCGTGGGCCGCGAGCAGCCGGTCCATGTCGAGCCGGACGCCGAGGCCGGGGGCGTCGGTGACGGCCACCTCGCCGCCGACGATCCGGGGCGGTGCGACGGTGAGGCGCTCCCGGCCCTCCTGCCAGATCCAGTGCGTGTCCAGCGCGTTGTAGTCGCCGGGGGCGGCGGCACCGCAGTGCGCCATCATGGCCAGCGAGATGTCGAAGTGGTTGTTGGAGTGGCATCCCCAGGTCAGTCCCGCCGCGTGGCAGAGCTGGGCCACCCGCACCGAACCGCTCAGGGTCCAGAAGTGCGGGTCCGCGAGCGGGATGGAGACCGACTGCAGGGCGAGCGCGTGGGTGAGCTGCCGCCAGTCGGTGGCGATCATGTTGGTCGCGGTGGGCAGGCCGGTGGCCCGGCGGAACTCGGCGAGGATCTCGCGCCCGGAGTAGCCGTCCTCGGCCCCGCAGGGGTCCTCGGCGTAGGCGAGGGTGCCGAGCAGCGGCCGGCACAGCTCGACGGCCTCCCGCAGGGACCAGGCGCCGTTGGGGTCGAGGGTGATCCTGGCCTCGGGGAAGCGCCGCTTCAGCGCCTGGACGCTCTTGACCTCCTCGGCGCCGGCGAGGACCCCGCCCTTGAGCTTGAAGTCCCGGAAGCCGTAGCGGTCGTAGGCCGCCTCCGCCTGCCGGACGATCGCCTCCGGGGTCAGGGCCTCCTCGTGGCGGACGCGGTGCCAGGGCACGTCGGCGTCGGGCTCGCCGAGGTAGTCCAGGTCGGTGCGGGCCGCGTCGCCGACGTGGAAGAGGTAGCCGAGGACGCGTACCGCGTCGCGCTGCTTGCCGTCGCCGAGCAGGGCGGCGACCGGCACCTCCAGGTGCTGGCCGAGCAGGTCGAGCAGGGCGGACTCGACGGCGGTGACGGCGTGCACGGTCGTCCGCAGGTCGAAGGTCTGCTCACCGCGGCCGCCGGCGTCCCGGCCGCCGAACGCCTCCCCGACCGCCCGCAGCACCCGCTTGTGGTCACCCAGGCGCGCTCCGACGACCAGCGGCTCCGCGTCCCGCAGCGTCCGGGTGATCGCCTCGCCGCCGGGCACCTCGCCGAGCCCCGTCCTGCCCTCGGAGTCCTCGACGACCAGGACGTTGCGGGTGAAATAGGGCGCGTGGGCGCCGGAGAGGTTGAGCAGCATGGAGTCCCGGCCGGCCACCGGGTACACGGAGAAGCGGGTGACGACGGGCTGGGCCATGGGCGGGACGTCCTTACGCAAGGGAAAACAGCATCTACATATGAAGATGTAGATTAAGGATGCGGACGCGCTCGGGTCAATGGGCCCACGGGACCGCCCGCCCGGCGGCCTGCTCCGCGGCCGTCCCGGCGCGCCGGACCCGCCCGGCTGCGTACCGCGGCGGCACCGCGCACCGGGACGTCAACGACCGCTTATGGACCGGCCGGTGACGAGGGGTGAGACTGGGGGGACCCGACACCCGGCCCCAGGAGGGTGACCATGGACGACCAGGCGGCGCCTCAGCGCGTCGAACTCACCCCGCAGGCGGCCGAGCTGGTGCGCCGGCTGCGCGCCGAGCACGGCCCGCTGATGTTCCACCAGTCCGGCGGCTGCTGCGACGGCAGCGCGCCGATGTGCTACCCCGACGGCGAGTTCCGCACCGGCGGCTCGGACGTGCTGCTGGCCGAGCTGGCGGTGGACGGCGTCGACGAACCGGTCACCTTCTGGATGTCCCGCAGCCAGTACGACGTGTGGAGCCACACCCGGCTGATCGTGGACGTGGTGCCCGGACGGGGTAGCGGATTCTCGCTGGAGGCACCCGAGGGGGTGCGTTTTCTCACCCGTTCTCGCGTAGTCGACGTCTGACCGCCCTGCCGGTCACTCCCGTCTGCTGCACTTCCCTGAGTCCCGAGGTACTCGACGAGACATCAGGGGGTGCGGTGACGCATCGTCAGAGACGACTTGCGGCGACCGGCCGAACTCTGTTCACCATCCTCACGACATCCGGCGTGCTGGCCGGCGCGGCCCTCGCGGGGGCGGCACCGGCCGGCGCCGCGACCGGCACCGGGCGGATCGCGTCCGGCGTCGGCTACCGGGAGTTCGACCTCCCGGCGGCCAAGGGCACCGTCCACGCGCATCTGCTGACCGTCGACCTGAGCGATCCGCGCGTCCACGTGGACCTCCTCACCCCGGGCGCGGTGGCCGCCCGGTCGCCGGTGTCCGCGATGGCCGACGCGGCGGGCGCGGTCGCGGGCGTCAACGGCGACTTCTTCAACATCAGCGAGACCCAGCACCCGGGGGTGGCCGCGACCGGCGCGAGCGTCGGCCCGGCGATCGCCCACGGCCGGGTGCTCAAGGCGGCGGTCCCGACGGCCCAGCGGTTCGGTCCGTCGCTGCCGCCCGGCGCCGCCACCACCGACGTCCTCGGCGTCGGCGTGGACCGCAGGGCCCGGCTGGACCGGCTGACGCTGACCGGCACCGTCGGCACCCCCGCCGGGAGTCTCGCGCTGCGCGGGCTCAACCAGTACGCGCTGGCCCAGGACTCCGTCGGCGCCTACACCGCCGCCTGGGGATCGGCCTCCCGCAAGCGCGCCACCTGCGGCTCGGACACCGACCGGGCGGCCGGATGCAGCACGGACACCTACGAGGTGCGGATCCGCGACGGCAGGGTCGTCGCGACCGCCAGCGCGCCGGGCAGCGGCCCGATCGCGGCCGACACGACCGTCCTGCTGGGCCGGGAGGCCGGCGCGGACCGGCTGCGCCGGCTCACCAAGGGCCAACGGGTCACGATCCGCAGGCGACTGGTGGCCTCGGCCACCGAGGTCCCCTACCGCTTCGCGGTCGGCGGCTACCCGGTGCTGCGCGGCGGCCGCCCGGCGGCCGGGCTCGACGACGCCACCGCGGCCGTCCGCACGGCGGCGGGCCTCACGAGCGGCGGACGCCGGCTCCTGCTGCTCGCGCTGGACGGCGCGAAGCCCTACCGCAGCGGCCTGACCATCGCCGAAGTGGCGCGGGAGATGCGGGCGTTGGGCGCCTCCGACGCGTTCAGCCTGGACGGCGGCGGCTCCACCACACTGGTCGCCCGCACCCCGGGCGACCGGACCGTGCGCGTGCTCAACCACCCGACGGAGAGCCCGGAACGGCCCGTGGCGAACGGGATCGGCGTCTTCTCCGCACCCTGACCGCGGCCCGCGTCCGCCGGCTCACCTCCGCCGGCTCACGGACGCGGGCTCACGGACGCAGGCTGCTCACCATGTCGGCCGTCGCGGTGAGCCCGCTGCTGATGGTGGGCGCCATGCTGGTGCTGGCCAGGTAGAAGCCGAGCAGCATGCAGACCAGGGCGTGCGAGATCTTCAGCCCGCCCTGGCGCATGAACAGCACGGCCAGCAACAGGAGCAGCAGCACCACAGAGATGGAAACGGCCATCGCGAACCTCCTCCGCCACGCCCGTTCCAGGGCGTTCGGCCGCAAGTGTGGCGTAGCGGAGGGGAGGCCCGTGCGGTCGACACGTCCCCCGATCGGGTGGTGTCGCGACGCCCGGCGGACGGCCGGCTCGGGTGCCGACCGGTCCCGGCGCGGAAGTCCCGCGCCGGGAACCGTGGACCGGCGGCCCGGGATCAGGGGGCCCGGAGATCGACCAGTTCGGCCAGCGCCTCGCGGTGCGCGCCCGCCGTACCGAACGCGATCGAGTCCGCCTTGGCGCGCTTCAGATACAGGTGGACGGGGTTTTCCCAGGTCATTCCGATGCCCGCGTGCAGTTGCAGCGCCTCCTCCGCGGCGTGCACGGCGACCGGCCCCGCGTAGGCCTGCGCGACGGCCACCAGCACGTCGGCGTCCTCACCCCGGGCCAGCGCGTCGGCAGCCCCGCGCGCCGCGGCCCGCAGGTTCACCACCTCCAGCCACAGCTGCGCCAGCCGGTGCTTGAGCGCCTGGAACCCGCCCACCGGCCGGTTGAACTGCTTGCGCTCCTTGAGGTACCGCACGGTCTCGGTCAGCGCCCAGTCGGCGAGCCCGAACTGCTCGGAGGCCAGCAGCCCGGCCCCGGCCCGCAGGCCACGGCGGACGGCGGGTCCGGCGTCGCCCACCCGGCGTCCGGCGGCACCGTCGAGGACGACGGTGGCGAGCGGCCGGGTGAGGTCGAAGGACACCTGCGGAACGATCCGCGCCTCGGCCGCCGGGACCGCGTACAGCCCGCCGTCGTCGCCGGGCACCAGCAGGACGTCCGCGGCGACCGCGTCCGCGATGCCGGTCAACTCGCCGTGCAGAAGGCCCTCTTCGACCCGTACGGTCCTGAAGTCGGCGTGCGGGGCGGCGTGCAGGCCCACGGCCAGGGCGCCGATCGTCCGGCCCGAGGCCAGCTGCCCGAGCAACTCCTCGTCGCCGCAGGCCAGCAGCGCCTCCGTGGCCACCACCGCACTGCTCAGGTACGGCACCGGCGCCACCGCTCGGCCCAGTTCCTCCAGGACGACGGCGGCCTCCCGGTGCGAGGCGCCCTGGCCGCCCATGTCCTCCGGCACCAGCAGACCGGCCAGCCCCATGCCCTCCGTGAGCGCCTTCCAGGCGGCCAGGTCGTGCGGGGCGTCCGACTCGGTGCGGGCGATGACGCCCGGCGCGTCGCAGTGGTCGGCCAGCAGGTCCCGCACCGCGGCCCGCAGCGCCTCTTCCTCCTCCGAGTACAGCAGGTCGGTCATCGGGCGAGGTCCTTCCAGGCGACGTCCTTGTCGGTGCGCGGCTCGGCGGGCAGGCCCAGCACGCGCTCGGCGACGATGTTCAGCAGGACCTCGCTGGTCCCGCCCTCGATGCTGTTGCCCTTGGCACGGAGGTAGCGGTAGCCGGTGTCGCGGCCGACGAAGTCCACCAGTTCCGGCCGCCGCAGGGTCCAGTCGTCGTACAACAGGCCCTCCTCGCCGCGGAGTTCGACCTCAAGGCCGCTGATCTCCTGGTTGAGGCGGGCGAAGGCGAGCTTCATGCCGGCGCCCTCGGGGCCGGGCTGCCCGGCGACCAGCTGCTGGCGCAGCCGCTCGGCGGTGAGCCGGGCGACCTCGGTCTCGACCCACAGCTTCAGCATCCGCTGGTGCAGGTCGTGGGTGCGCAGGTCGGGGCGTTCGCGCCAGGTCCGCGCGACCGGGCCGATCATGCCGCCCTCGCGGGGCAGGCGCATCCCGCCGATGGCGACGCGCTCGTTGTTCAGCGTGGTCTGCGCGACCCGCCAGCCGTCGCCGGCCTCCCCGAGGCGCCGGGAGTCCGGGATGCGGACGTCGGTGAGGAAGACCTCGTTGAACTCGGCCTCGCCGGTGATCTGCCGCAGCGGCCGGACGTCCACGCCCGGGTCGGTCATGTCGCACACGAAGTACGTGATGCCGGCGTGCTTGGGCACGTTCGGGTCGGTGCGGGCGATCAGGATGGCCCAGCGGGCGTTGTGGGCGCCGGAGGTCCACACCTTCTGCCCGTTGACCACCCACTGGTCGCCCTCCCGCGCCGCGCGGGTGCCGAGCGCGGCCAGGTCGGAGCCGGCGCCGGGCTCGCTGAACAGCTGGCACCACACCTCCTCGCCGGTCCACAGCGGCCGCAGAAAGCGCTGCTTCTGCTCCTCGGTGCCGTACTTGAGGATGGTCGGCGCGGCCATGCCCAGTCCGATGCCGTTGCGGCGCGCGTCGTTGTCGGGGGCGCCGGCGGCCTCCAGCTCGGCGTCCACGACGGCCTGGAGGGAGCGCGGGGCGCTGAGCCCGCCGAGGCCCTGCGGGTAGTGCACCCAGGCGAGTCCGGCGTCGAAGCGGGCCCTGAGGAAGTCCAGCCGGTCCGTCGTGGCGGGCGGGAAGGCGGCCAGCAACTCCGCCGTGCGGCGGGTGAGTTCGGCGGTGTCGGTCATGCCGCGGCTCCGTTCGGTACGACGGTGACCCGGCCGGTGGTGACACCGTCGCCGACCCGCTGCACGGCGTCCGCGGCCCCGGCCAGCGGGACCCGCTCGCTCACCAGCGGCTTGACGGCGCCGCTCGCGGCCAGTTCGGTGAGCCGCCGGTGGCAGTCCAGGATCAGCGCCGGGTTCTTGGTGGCGTACAGGCCCCAGTGCAGGCCGAGGATCGAGTAGTTCTTGACCAGGGCGTGGTTGAGGGCGGGGCTCGGGATGGTGCCGCTGGCGAAGCCGACCACGACGATCCGGCCCTCGAAGGCGACGGTCTTGGCCGACTGGGTGTACGCCTCGCCGCCGACCGGGTCGTAGATCACGTCGACGCCCCGGCCGCCGGTGGCCTCCTTGACGGCGCCGACCACGTCCTCGGCGTGCCGGTCGACGACGACGTCGCAGCCCAGTTCGCGTGCCACGGCCGCCTTGCCGGCGCCGCCCACCACGCCGATCACGGTGGCCCCGGCCGCCTTGCCGAGCTGCACGGCGGCGCTGCCGACCCCGCCGGCGGCGGCGTGCACCAGCAGCGTCTCGCCGGCCTGGAGCGCGGCCCTGCGGTGCAGTCCGAACCAGCCCGTCTGGTACCCGATGTGCAGGGCGGCGGCCTCGGCGTCGTCCAGCGCGTCGGGCGCGGGCAGCAGGGCGGCGGCGTCCGCGACCGCGTACTCGGCGAGACCGCCGTGGGGCAGCGCGGGGTTGGCGATCACCCGGCGTCCGTCCTCCGTCTCGCCGCAGATCTCCACGCCGGGGGTGAACGGCAGCGGCGGGCGCACCTGGTACTGGCCCCGGCACATCAGCACGTCGGGGAAGTTGATGTTGGCGGCACGCACCTTCAGCAGGACCTGGCCGTCGCCGGGGGTGGGCCGCTCCGTCTCCTGGAGCCGCATCACCTCGCTCGGCTCGCCGTTCTCGTGCACTTGCCATGCCTGCATGCGGTGCCTCCACAGACTGCTTCGTCGGGGTCCATCGCATACTAAGCGGTCGCTTGCCGATGAGGGAACAGCCGACGGCACGGCGGACGTGTCAGGCCGCGCCCTTCGGCCGGGCCCGCACGTGCATCCGCTCCCCCTGCGGCCCGAACAGGCTCAGGAACTCCACCGGCCCCTCCCCCGTCGATCCGAACCAGTGCGGCACCCGGGTGTCGAACTCCGCCGCCTCCCCCGCCGCCAGGACGACGTCGTGGTCGCCGAGCACCAGCCGCAGCTTCCCGGAGAGCACGTACAGCCACTCGTACCCCTCATGGGTGCGCGGCTCGGGATCGAGCTTCCGCCTGGGCTCGACCACCTTGAAGGCCTGGAGACCGCCGGGCTGCCGGGTCAGCGGCCAGAACGTGCGGCCGTACCGCTCCATCGGCTTGGCCCGCACCCGGGGATCGCCGACCGGCGGGGCGCCGACCAGCTCGTCCAGCGGCACCTGGTGGGCCTGCGCGATCGGCAGCAGCAGCTCCAGGCTGGGCTTGCGCAGCCCCGCCTCCAGCCGGGAGAGGGTGCTGACGGAGATGCCGGTGGTCTCGGAGAGGGCGGCGAGGGTGACCTCCCGCTCCTTGCGGAGCCTGCGCAGCCGGGGGCCCACTCCCGCGAGAACGTCGTCGGTAGTCATGAACGTATTGCAGTTTCGGCAAAGAGGTTTGTCAATCCGGCCAGGAGTGCGCGACCGTCGCCGACGGAGGTGGTCACCATGACCGACAGGTACGAAGTGGTCGTCGTCGGAGGCGGTGCGGCCGGGCTGAGCGCCGCGCTGGTCCTCGGCCGGGCCCGGCGCCGCACCCTGGTCGTCGACGCGGGGGAGCCGCGCAACGCGCCCGCCGCCCACATGCAGGGCTTTCTGACCCGCGACGGCATGCCGCCCGCGGAGTTCCTGGCCGCCGGCCGCGAGGAGATCGCCCGCTACGGCGTGGAGCTGGTCCGGGACCGGGCCGTGGGCGCGTCCAGGGACGGCGACTTCACGGTGGCGCTGGCGAGCGGCCGGCGGGTCGGGGCCCGGCAGCTGGTGGTCGCCACCGGCCTGCGGGACGAGCTGCCCGACGTGCCGGGGGTCGCGGAGCGGTTCGGCCGGGACGTGCTGCACTGCCCGTACTGCCACGGCTGGGAGGTCCGCGACCAGGCCTTCGGCGTCCTCGCGGGCCCCGTGATGAGCGCCCACCAAGCGCTGATGGTCACCCAGTGGTCCAAGGACGTGACGCTGTTCCTGCACCGGGTCGCCGAGAGCGACCTGTCGGAGGAGGACCGGCGGCGGCTGGCGGCGGCCGGGGTCCGGGTGGTGCCGGGCGAGGTCGCCGGGCTGCGGATCGAGGACGACCGGTTCACCGGCGTCCGGCTCGCCGACGGGAGCACGCACCCGCGCCGGGCCCTCTTCGTGGCCCCGCGCCCGGTCCCGCGCAACGACCTGTTCGTGGAGCTGGGCGCGGAACTGGCCGAGACGCCGTTCGGCACCTACCCGGTGATCGACGAGCGGGGCCTGACGACCGTGCCGGGCCTGTGGGCGGCCGGGAACGCGAGCGGCTTCGCCGAGCAGGTGGTCAACGCGGCCAGCCGGGGCTACCGGGCCGGTGCGGCGATCAACGGCGAGCTGCTCTTCGCCGACCTGGACGCCGCCGTGCGGGTGTAGCCGGCGGCCGCCCGTTGCACCATGGCTGCATGCTGCTGAGCCGGCTCGCCGAAGTGTCCCGTGAGGTCGCCGCCACGGCGGCCAGGTCCCGCAAGACCGCACTGCTCGCCGACCTCTTCCGGGAGACGGCCCCGGACGACGTGCCGGTCGTCATCCCCTACCTGGCCGGCCGCCTCCCGCAGGGCCGCCTCGGCATCGGCTGGAAGGTGCTGAGCCGCCCGGTCCCGCCGGCCGCCGCGCCGGTCCTCACCGTCCGCGAGGTCGACGCCCGGCTGACCGAGCTGGGCAAGGTGGCCGGGCCCGGTTCGCAGGCCGAGCGCACCCGCCTGGTAGGCGCCTTGATGGGTGCGGCGACCGCCGCCGAGCAGCGCTTCCTGCTGGGACTGATCACCGGCGAGGTCCGCCAGGGCGCCCTGGACGCGGTGGCCGTCGAGGGGCTGGCGCAGGCGACCGGCGCGGACGCGGCCGGCGTGCGGCGGGCGGTGATGCTCGCCGGGTCGCTCCAGACGGTGGCCGAGGCGCTGCTCGCGGACGGCCCGGCGGCCCTCGCCCGCTTCCGGCTCACCGTCGGCCGCCCGGTGCTGCCGATGCTCGCGCACACCGCCTCCTCGGTCGCCGAGGCGGTCGGCAAACTGGGCACGTGCGCGGTCGAGGAGAAGCTCGACGGGATCCGGGTCCAGGTCCACCGGGACGGCGACGCGGTCCGCGTCTACACCCGCACGCTGGACGACATCACCGACCGCCTGCCCGAAGTCACCTCCGCCGCGCTGGAGTTGCCGGGCGACCGGTTCATCCTGGACGGCGAGGTGATCTCCTTCGACGCCGCCGGGCGGCCCCGGTCCTTCCAGGAGACGGCGGGCCGGGTCGGCTCCCGGACGGACGTGGCGAAGGCCGCCCGCGAGGTCCCGGTCTCCCCGGTCTTCTTCGACGTGCTCTCGGCCGGCGACCACGACCTCCTCGACCTCCCCTTCGCCGACCGGCACACCGAGCTGGCCCGGCTGGTCCCGGAGCCGATGCGGGTCCGCCGGGCGCTGGTCTCCTCACCCGGGGACACCGCCGCCGCCGAGGAGTTCCTCGCGGCCACCCTGGAACGCGGCCACGAGGGCGTGGTCGTCAAGGCCCTGGACGCCCCGTACAGCGCGGGCCGCCGGGGCGCCGCCTGGCTGAAGGTCAAGCCGGTGCACACCCTCGACCTGGTCGTGCTGGCCGCCGAGTGGGGACACGGCCGGCGCACCGGCAGGCTCTCCAACCTCCACCTCGGCGCCCGCACCCGGGACGGCGGCTTCGCCATGCTCGGCAAGACCTTCAAGGGCATGACCGACGCGATGCTGGAGTGGCAGACCGCCCGGCTGAAGGAACTGGAGGTCTCCGACGACGGCGGGGTGGTGACCGTACGGCCCTCGCTCGTCGTCGAGATCGCCTACGACGGCCTGCAGAGGTCCTCCCGCTACCCGGCCGGCGTCACCCTGCGGTTCGCCCGGGTCGTCCGCTACCGCGAGGACAAACGGCCCGAGGAGGCCGATACGGTGGAGACCCTGCTGGCCGCCCATCCGGAGGTACGGCGTTGACGGAACCGAAGCGGAGCGCCGGACTGCTGCTGTTCCGGCACACCGGCCACGGCGTCGAGGTACTCCTCGGCCATATGGGCGGCCCCTTCTTCGCGAAGAAGGACGCGGGCGCGTGGAGCGTCCCCAAGGGCGAGTACGAGCCCGGCGAGACCCCGTGGGAGGCGGCCCGCCGGGAGTTCCAGGAGGAGCTGGGCCTGCCGCCGCCGGACGGCGAGGCGCTCGCCCTCGGCGAGGTCCGGCAGAGCAACGGCAAGATCGTGACGGTGTGGGCCGTCGAGGCGGACCTGGACCCGGCCGCGATGGAGCCCGGCACCTTCACGATGGAGTGGCCGCCGCGCTCGGGCCGGATCCAGGAGTTCCCGGAGCTGGACCGGGTGGCCTGGCTCTCTCCCGACCGCGCGCGTGAGGTGATCGTCAAGGCGCAGGCCGCGTTTCTCGACCGGCTGGCGGAGCACACGGACTGAACAGGCGCGCATGCGTTGCGGTCCACCGGGACGCGCGCCAAGGTCGAAGCAAACCCGCTCCCAGGGAGGTCAGCCATGCCCATCGCGACGGTGAATCCGGCGACAGGCGAGACGCTCGAGACGTTCGAGGCCATGGACGAGAACGAACTCGAACGCCGGCTCGAACTCGCCGAGGCGACGTTCCGCACGTACCGCACGAGCGCCTTCGCCGAACGGGCCCGCCTGCTGCACCGGGCCGCCGACCTGCTGGACGCGGACCGGGACGACATCGCCCGCACGATGACCACCGAGATGGGCAAGCCGCTCGCGCAGGCCCGCGCGGAGGCCGGGAAGTGCGCGAAGGCGATGCGCTGGTACGCCGACCACGCGGAGGAACTGCTGGCCGACGAGGAACCGGCGGAGCAGGACGTGAAGGACTCGGGCGCGTCCCGGGTCCGGGTGCGTTACCGCCCGATCGGGCCGGTGCTGGCCGTGATGCCGTGGAACTTCCCGCTCTGGCAGGTGGTCCGGTTCGCCGCCCCGGCGCTGATGGCCGGCAACGTGGGGCTGCTCAAGCACGCGTCGAACGTGCCGCAGACCGCCCTGTACCTGGAGGACCTCTTCCACCGGGCGGGCTTCCCGCAGGGCTGCTTCCAGACCCTGCTGATCGGCTCCGGCGCGGTCGACGAGATCCTGCGCGACGAGCGGGTGCGGGCCGCCACGCTCACCGGCAGCGAACCCGCGGGCCGCGCGGTCGCCGCCACCGCCGGCGAGATGATCAAGAAGACGGTGCTGGAACTGGGCGGCAGCGACCCCTACGTGGTGATGCCGTCGGCGGACATCGACCGCGCCGCGCGGACCGCGGTGACCGCGCGGGTCCAGAACAACGGGCAGTCGTGCATCGCCGCGAAGCGGTTCATCGTGCACACGGACGTCTACGACGCCTTCGCCGAGCGGTTCGTGGCGGGCATGGCGGCCCTGCGCACGGGCGACCCGATGGACGAGGGCACGGACGTGGGACCGCTCGCCAGCGAGCAGGGGCGGGCCGACCTGGAGGAACTCGTCGACGACGCCAAGCGGTCGGGAGCACAGGTGCTGTGCGGCGGGCAGCGGCCGGAGGGACCCGGCTGGTTCTATCCGCCGACCGTGCTGGCCGGTATCCACCGCGACATGCGCATCCACCGGGAGGAGGCCTTCGGTCCGGTGGCCACGCTCTACCGGGCCGGGGACCTGGACGAGGCGGTCCTCATCGCCAACGACTCCCCCTTCGGGCTCAGTTCGAACGTGTGGACGCGGGACGAGGCCGAGATGGACCGGTTCGTCCGGGACCTGGAGGCGGGCGGTGTGTTCGTCAACGGCATGACCGCGTCCCACCCGGCGTTCCCGTTCGGCGGCGTGAAGCGGTCCGGGTACGGGCGTGAGCTGTCCGGGCACGGAATCCGGGAGTTCTGCAACATCACCACCGTTTGGCAGGGTGCGTGAGGGTCACGCGGCTACGATCCGGGTGTGAACCGGGAAGTGACTCTGCCTCTGATCGTCGACGACCGCGGGACCCTGCAGGTGGCCGCCGCCGACGTGAGTAAGTTGCTGCGGACCATGGGCGGACGGTGGGTGCGGCTGGTGGAGGCCGGGGAGAGCGGGCTGGACGAGGACACGGTGGCCGCGCTCACCATCGAACTGGCGAAGCTCGCCGACCGGATCGACGTGGCCTGCATCGCCCACAGCAGCGGGCAGCAGGGGTAGTTCGCGGTCCGGACCGGGGACGGGTCACGAGACCTACGCCGGGTACGCCTGGCAGCCGGGCGGGGGCGCGTGAGTCGGCCGGCGCCCCTCACCCCCACCGCCCGCCCCGGCGGCCCGCTGCGCCAGATGCAGGAACGCACGGCGGACGGCGCGGTTCACGCGGTGTTTTCGAGGCCCGGCGCGGCGAGGGTCCCCCGGCTCGCCGGGCCGCCCGCCACCGGCGGGACCCACGGCAGGGCGGCCGGCTCCTGAGCAGGCTCTGACCTCGTCCTTCTCGGCCTTTGAACGGCCGTGACGGGCGTCGCCGCCTCCGCGTCCCGATACCTCTGCGCCGATCCGGCCCTGACACCGGGTCACCGGTTCGGAGTAGTCCGGCGCGAGATCGTCGCTCTCTCGGGTGATCGTGAGAAAACCACCTCCTGAGGTGAACCACCTCTCTGACCGGTCGGGGCAAACCCACCGGAAGGCTGAAAGCAGGCACGGTTCATGGCGACTTTGTGCAAACCCTCAGTGTCGGTCCCGGAGTACGTGATCACGATGGAGGAGACGCTGGATCTGGCGCGCTCCCACCATGAGAACCACCCGCAGCTGCCGCTGGCGCTGAGACTGATCGAGAACACGGGCGTTCGCACCCGGCACATCGTGCAGCCGATCGAGGAGACCCTCAAGCACCCCGGCTTCGAGGAGCGCAACAAGCTCTACGAGGTCGAGGCCAAGTCGCGGGTCCCCGCAGTCATCCAGCGAGCGCTCGACGACGCCGAGCTGCTCACCAGCGACATCGACGTGATCATCTACGTCTCGTGCACGGGCTTCATGATGCCCTCGCTCACCGCGTGGCTGATCAACGAGATGGACTTCGACTCCACCACCCGCCAGATCCCGATCGCCCAGCTCGGCTGCGCGGCGGGCGGAGCGGCGATCAACCGGGCGCACGACTTCTGCACCGCGTACCCGAACGCCAACGCGCTCATCGTGGCCTGCGAGTTCTGCTCGCTGTGCTACCAGCCGACCGACCTCGGCGTCGGCTCGCTGCTCTCCAACGGCCTGTTCGGCGACGGCATCGCCGCCGCCGTGGTCCGCGGCAAGGGCGGCACCGGCGTCGAGCTCGAACGCAACGGCTCGTACCTGATCCCCAAGACCGAAGAGTGGATCATGTACGACGTCCGGGCCACCGGATTCCACTTCCTGCTGGACAAGCGGGTGCCCGCGACCATGGAGCCGCTGGCGCCGGCCCTCCAGGACCTGGCGGGGCTGCACGGCTGGAACGCGTCCGACCTGGACTTCTACATCGTCCACGCCGGCGGGCCGCGGATCCTGGACGACCTGAGCAAGTTCCTCAAGGTCGATCCGCACGCGTTCCGGTTCAGCCGCGCCACGCTCACCGAGTACGGCAACATCGCGAGCGCCGTCGTCCTGGACGCGCTGCGCCGGATGTTCGACGAGGGCGGCGCGGAACCCCAGGCCCGCGGCCTGCTCGCCGGCTTCGGTCCCGGCATCACCGCGGAGATGTCGCTGGGTCGCTGGCGGCGCTCGGGCGAAGAGGCGGCCTGACCGCGATGACCGTCACCGAACCACTCGACCCCGCCGAGGGGGCCGCCGGCGCGGCTCCCGGCGTGGCCGCCTGCCCGGTCCGGCACTGGGAGGTGCCGGACCTGGCGGGGGTGGACTTCGACCCCACCCTGGCGGAGCTGATGCGGGAAGGTCCGGTCACCCGGATCCGCCTGCCCAACGGCGAGGGCTGGGCCTGGCTGCTCACCCGGTACGACGACGTACGGGCGGTCGCCAACGACCTGCGCTTCAGCCGTGAGGCGGTAATGGAGCAGCCGGTCACCCGGCTCGCCCCGCACTTCATCCCGGACCGCGGCGCGGTCGGTTTCCTCGATCCGCCCGACCACACCCGGCTGCGCCGCGCCGTGGCGCCCGCGCTCACCTCCAAGGGCGTCGAGCGGGTCCGGGACAAGGCCCGCGTGATGCTGGACCAGCTCGTCGACGGACTCGTCCGGCAGGGCCCGCCCGCCGACCTGACGGCGACGGTCCTGAGCCCCTTCCCCATCGCGGTGATCTGCGAGGTGATGGGGGTTCCGGCCGCCGACCGGCACACCATGCACCTCTGGACCCAGCTGATCCTGTCCTCCAGCCACGGCAAGGAGGTCAGCGAGAGGGCCAAGCGTGAGATGGGCGCCTACTTCGCCGACCTCATCGCCCTGCGGGTGGACAGTACGGGCGAGGACGTGACCTCGCTGCTGGGCGCGGCCGTGGGCCGCCGGGAGGTCACGCTGGAGGAGGCCGTAGGTCTCTCCGTCCTCCTCCAGATCGGCGGCGAGGCGGTCACCAACAACAGCGGGCAGATGTTCTACCTGCTGCTGACCCGGCCCGACCTGCTCGACCGGCTGCGCACCGAGCCGGAGATCCGCCCGCGGGCGATCGACGAGCTGCTGCGCTGGATACCGCACCGCAGCGCGGTCGGGCTGTCCCGGATCGCCCTTGAGGACGTGGACATCAAGGGCGTGCGGATCCGGGCGGGGGACGCCGTCTACGTCTCCTACCTGGCCGCCAACCGCGATCCCGACGTCTTCCCTGACCCCGGGACGATCGACTTCACCCGCAGTCCCAACCCGCACGTCTCGTTCGGGTTCGGCCCGCACTACTGCCCGGGCGGACAGCTCGGCAGGCTGGAGGAGGAACTCCTGGTGGACGCATTGGTCGACCGGCTTCCCGGGCTGCGGCTGGCCGTGCCCGCGGACCAGGTGCCCTTCAGGAAGGGCGCGTTGATCCGCGGGCCCGAAACCCTTCCGGTGGCGTGGTGAGGTGCCCATGACCACGACCGAGGGACTTCTCGTACCGCCGGGACACGGACGTGTCGTCCACACACCGGCCCAGCGCGTCACCTTCAAGGTGACGGGCACGCACTCGCGGATGGCCTCCACCTTCGAGGTGGAGGTGCCGCCGGGCTTCGACGTGGGCGCCCATGTGCACACCCGCAGCGAGGAACTGTTCTACGTCCTCGAAGGCGAGCTGGACGTCCTCGCCTTCGAGCCTCGCATCCGCACCCCCGACAACTGGCAGAAGTGGGAGTCGAGTTCGGGCACGCGGGTGGTGCGGGCGACACCGGGCACGCTGATCGCGGTACCTCCCGGCTGCCCGCACGCCTTCGCCAATCCGACGAACAGCCCGGCGCGGATGTTCTTCCAGGCGTCCCCGCCGCCCGAGCACGAGCGGTACTTCGAGGAACTGCTGGAGATCCTGAACAGCGCCGGTCCGCCGGACCACGAGGCCATCGAGGCACTCCGCAAGCGCTACGACATCGAGCAGCTCACCCCTCTGAAGCACCGGTGAGCGTGCCCGCCTGTCCGGGGGCGCCGGGAGCTACCGGATCGGCATCCCCGACAGCGTGCGGGCGATCACCAGCCGCTGCACCTCGCTCGTCCCTTCGAAGATCGTATAAATCGCCGCGTCGCGGTGCATCCGCTCGACCGGGTACTCCCGCGTGTAGCCGTTGCCGCCCAGGATCTGGATGGCCTGGGCGGTGACCTTCTTCGCGGTCTCGCTGGCGAACAGCTTCGACATCGAGCCCTCGGCGGCGGTGAACGGCTTCCCGTTCACCGCCATCCAGGACGCACGCCACACCAGCAGCCGGGCGGCGTCGATGGACGTACGCATGTCCGCGAGCTGGAAGGCGACGCCCTGGTTGTCGATGATCGGGCGCCCGAACTGCTCGCGGGTCCTCGCGTAGTCGAGGGCGACCTCGTAGGCGGCGCGAGCCGTGCCGACGGCCATCGCGCCGACGGCGGGACGCGAGGCCTCGAACGTCGCCATCGCGGCGTTCTTGACCCGCTCGCCGCCCGACTTCGCCCGCTCCCGGGCACGGGCGAGCCGCTCGTCCAGCTTCTCCTTGCCGCCGAGCAGGCAGGAGCCCGGCACCCGGGCGTCGTCCAGGACGACCTCGGCGGTGTGCGAGGCACGGATGCCGTGCTTCTTGAACTTCTGGCCCTGGCTGAGCCCGGGCGTCCCCGGCGGGACGATGAAGGACGCGTGGCCCTTGGAACCGAGCTCCGGGTCGACCACCGCGACGACCACGTGGACGTTGGCGATGCCGCCGTTGGTCGCCCAGGTCTTCGTGCCGTTGATCACCCACTCGTCCTTGGCCTCGTCGTAGACGGCCCGGGTGCGCATGGAGGCCACGTCGGAGCCGGCGTCGGGCTCGGAGGAGCAGAACGCGGCGACCTTGACGTCATTGGGATCGCCGTACATCTGCGGGATCCAGGTGCCGATCTGCTCCTCGGTACCGTTGGCGAGGACGCCGACGGCGGCCAGACCCGTGCCCACGATGGACAGGGCGATGCCCGCGTCGCCCCAGAACAGCTCCTCCATGGCCATCGGGATGCCGAGACCGGTGGCGTCGAAGTACTGCTGGGCGTAGAAGTCGAGGGAGTAGATGCCTACCTTCGCGGCCTCCTGGATGACCGGCCAGGGAGTCTCCTCACGCTCGTCCCATTCGGCGGCCGCGGGGCGGATGACGTCGGCGGCGAAGCCGTGCAGCCAGTCCCTGACCTCCTTCTGTTCGTCGTTGAGCTCCATGGTGAACTCGGCCATGACCCCTCCAGCGGCGGCGCATAATGTGTTACTAGCGGTAACTGAAGTCTGTTACTCGTCGGTAGGAAAAGTCAACTCCCAAGGTCACCTCGGCAGCCAGTTCGAGATGGGTCGGCCGTCAGGTGTTAGTTTGCGCAGGCGTCACCGAAACAGCACGGGGTGGGGAGAGCCAATGGACACCACACAACGGACCGAACAGCAGCGATCAGCCGACCGCCGGCGGCGGGAGCTGCTGGAGGCGGCCGACCGCGTGGTGCTGCGCGACGGCCCGCAGGCCTCCATGAACGCCATCGCGGCGGAGGCCGGCATCACCAAGCCGATCCTCTACCGCCACTTCGGCGACAAGAGCGGACTCTACGCGGCCCTGGCCACCCGGCACACCGACGCGCTGCTGAACTCGCTGCGGGCCGCGCTGGACGCTCCCGCGGAGCGCCGCGAGCGGGTCGAGGCGACCCTGGACACCTACCTCGCGGCGATCGAGGCACGGCCCCAGGTGTACCGGTTCCTGATGCATCCCGCGGACGGCAGCACCGGCTCCGACCAGGGATTCGACGTCGGCCAGCACTCGGCCCCGCTGCTGCGCCGGATGGGTGAGGAGCTGGCGCAGGTCATCGAGGAACGGCTGGATCTGGGCCCCGGGAGCCAGCTCCTTGCCCGCGTGTGGGGCCACGGCATCGTCGGCATGATGCACGCGGCCGGCGACTGGTGGCTGGGGGAACGGCCCTGCACACGTGCGGAACTGGTGAAGAGTCTGGCCGACCTGCTGTGGGGCAGGCTGGCGGCCGCGGGCGACAAGGTGGGCGGGCCGGGGTTCTGAGCCGGCGGGGTCCGGCAGGCCGGCGGCGGGGCCCGGTGCGCCCGCGCGGCGGCCGGTCCGCTCACCGGTGCCAAGGAGCCCTGGCCACCTGCCGCATGAGCCTGCGCCCGCGCAGGCCCGTCACGCGGTCCGCGTACACGCGGCCCTCCAGGTGGTCCGTCTCGTGCTGCAGACACCTCGCGAAGAAACCCGTCCCGTCGATCGTGACGGGCTCCCCCGCGGCCGTGAAGCCCTCCACCACCGCGTGGTCGTACCGTTCCGTGCCCGCCTCCAGGCCCGGCAGGGACAGGCAGCCCTCCGGGCCGCGGACCGTCACGCCGTCCGCCGTCACCAGGCGGGGATTCACCACATGGCCCAGATGCCGTACGTCCTCGTCGTCCGGGCAGTCGAAGACGAACACCCGCAGCGACTCACCCACCTGGTTGGCCGCCAGGCCCACGCCCTCCGAGGCGTACATCGTCGCGAACAAGTCCTCCACCAGACGGGAGAGTTCGGGGCCGAAGCCGGTGACGTCCGCGCAGCGGGCGTGCAGCACGGGGTCGCCGAACAGGGTGAGGGGCCGGACCCGCCCGCGGACGCCCGGAATGGAACCTTGTCGCATGACCGCAAGGGTACGGTTCGAATCAGCCCCCGCCCGCCGCGCGGCGAGGGCCGGAATTCGGGTGTGCGAATAGATCTCGATAGGCTGAGGTGCACACCACGTTGCCGGATGGCTGATGCGCGGCGCGTAGTCAAGGAGGATCGAGAACTGATGGCAGGCAACTCGGACCCGCTCACGCCGCGGGCCAAGATCGCCGTGACCGCCGGGAAGGCGGTCGCAGCGGCGTCCCGTGCCGCGGGGCGCGGCAGCGGATCCGTGATCGGCGGCCGGGTCGCACTCAAACTCGACCCCGACCTTCTCGCCCGGCTCGCCCAGAACCTGGACGTCACGCTCGTCTCGGCGACCAACGGCAAGACGACGACCACCCGGCTCATCGCCGAGGCGCTCAAGGCCGCGGGACCGGTCGTCTCCAACGCGCTCGGCGCCAACATGCCCGCCGGCATCACCTCGGCGCTGGCCGGCGGCTCCGAGGCCAAGTTCGGCGTGATCGAGGTCGACGAGAAGTACCTCGCCGGTGTGGCCCGGGACACCGACCCGAAGTGCATCGCGCTGCTCAACCTCTCCCGCGACCAGCTGGACCGCGCCGCCGAGACCCGCATGCTCGCCGAGAACTGGCGGGAGGGCCTGGCCGGCTGCAAGGCGGTCATCGTGGCGAACTGCGACGACCCGCTGGTGGTGTGGGCCGCGTCCTCCTCCCCCAACGTGGTCTGGGTCGCCGCCGGGCAGATGTGGAAGGACGACGCCTGGTCCTGCCCGTCCTGCGGCGGTGTGATGCAGCGCCCGGGCGACGACTGGTTCTGCGGCGAGTGCGGGTTCCGGCGGCCGACCCCGAGCTGGGTGCTCTCCGGGGACCACGTCCTGGACCCGCACGGATCCGCCTGGCCGATCCACCTCCAGCTGCCGGGACGCGCCAACAAGGCCAACGCGGCCTCCTCGGCCGCCGTCGCCGCCGTCTTCGGGGTGCCGCCGCAGGTCGCCCTGGAGCGCATGTACCAGGTGCAGGCCGTCGCCGGACGGTACGACGTCGTCCAGTTCCAGGGCCGTGACCTGCGGCTGCTGCTCGCGAAGAACCCGGCCGGCTGGCTGGAGACGTTCTCGCTGATCGACCCGCCGCCGGCCCCGGTGATCCTGTCCGTGAACGCACGCGGCGCGGACGGCACCGACACCTCCTGGCTGTGGGACGTGGACTACACCCGCCTCACCGGCCACCCGATCTTCGTGCTCGGCGACCGCAAGCTCGACCTCGCGGTGCGTCTGGAGGTCGCGAACCAGCACTTCCAGGTCTGCGACTCCCTCGACCAGGCCGTGCAGATGTGCCCGCCCGGGCGCATCGAGGTCATCGCGAACTACACCGCGTTCCAGGATCTGCGCCGCCGCGTCGGCAACTGACTGACCCCGAAGGACGATCATTGATGAGCGACAACCAACTGCGGCTGGTGTGGATCTACCCGGATCTGCTCAGCACCTACGGCGACCAGGGCAATGCCCTCGTCGTGGAGCGCAGGGCGCGGCAGCGCGGTCTCGACGTGGCCCGGCTGGACGTCCGCAGCGACCAGCCGATCCCGACCTCGGGAGACATCTACCTGATCGGCGGCGGCGAGGACCGTCCGCAGCGGCTCGCCGCCGAGCGGCTGCGCCGTGACGGACACCTGTACCGGGCCGTCGAGAACGGCGCGATCGTGTTCTCGGTGTGCGCCGGCTACCAGATCCTCGGCCACGAGTTCATCAACGACCTCGGGCAGCGGGAGCCGGGCCTCGGCCTGCTCGACGTGACGACCGTGCGCGGCACCGGCGAGCGGTGTGTCGGTGACGTCCTCGGCGACATCGACCCGCGGCTCGGGCTGCCCCCGCTGACCGGCTTCGAGAACCACCAGGGCGTCACCCAGCTCGGCCCCACCGCCCGCCCGCTCGCCCGGGTCCGGCTGGGCAAGGGCAACGGCACCGGGGACGGCACCGAGGGCGCGTACAACGACACCGTCTTCGGCACGTACATGCACGGCCCCGTGCTCGCCCGCAACCCGCTCATCGCCGACCTGCTGCTGAAGCTGGCGCTCGACGTCAACGCGCTGCCGCCGATCGACGACCGGTGGTACGAGGCGCTGCGCACCGAGCGCATCGCGGCCGCCGAGCAGCCCGCCTGAGCCGTACCGCGGACGTGGCGTCCGGGCCCGCCTGACGGGGTGTCCGCTCACATGTGCGGGTGCGTCCAGCAGGCGGACGCCCGGTACGGCGGGACCCCCTCCCGCCGGTAGGGTGACGGCGATGTCAGCCGGACAGCGTGGTCCGGTCCTCGGCCCACGTGAAGAAGGTTGTTTCGGGCTATGCGCATTGGTGTCCTCACGTCCGGCGGCGACTGCCCCGGCCTGAACGCCGTCATCCGGTCCGTCGTGCACCGTGCCGTCGTCGACCACGGCGACGAGGTCATCGGCTTCCGGGACGGCTGGAAGGGCCTTCTGGAATGCGACTATCTCAAGCTCGACCTCGACGCCGTGGCGGGCATCCTGGCCCGCGGCGGCACGATCCTCGGCTCCTCCCGGGTCCAGCCCTCGCACCTGCGGGACGGCGTGGAGCGGGCCCGGGGCCATGTCGCCGAACTCGGTCTCGACGCCGTCATCCCGATCGGCGGTGAGGGCACGCTGAAGGCGGCCCGGCTGATGTCCGACGCCGGCCTGCCGATCGTGGGCGTGCCGAAGACGATCGACAACGACATCGCCGTCACCGACGTCACCTTCGGCTTCGACACGGCCGTGGGCGTCGCGACCGACGCCCTCGACCGGCTGAAGACCACCGCCGAGTCCCACCAGCGGGTCCTCGTCGTCGAGGTCATGGGCCGGCACACCGGCTGGATCGCGCTGCACTCCGGTATGGCGGCCGGCGCGCACGCCATCGTCGTGCCGGAGCGGCCCTTCGACATCGACGAGCTGGCCCGCCGGGTCGGCGAGCGGTTCGAGGCCGGCAAGCGGTTCGCGATCGTCGTCGCGGCGGAGGGGGCCAAGCCGAAGGCGGGCACGATGGCCTTCGACGAGGGCGGCAAGGACATCTACGGCCACGAGCGGTTCGCCGGGATCGCCCGGCAGCTCTCCGTCGAGCTGGAGCACCGGCTCGGCAAGGAGGCGCGGCCGGTCATCCTCGGACACGTGCAGCGGGGCGGGACGCCGACGGCGTACGACCGGGTGCTGGCGACGCGGTTCGGGTGGCACGCGGTGGAGGCCGTGCACCGCGGGGAGTTCGGCCACATGACCGCGCTGCGGGGGACGGACATCGCGATGGTGCCGCTCGCCGAGGCGGTGGAGACGCTGAAGACGGTGCCCGCGCAGCGGTACGACGAGGCGGAGACGGTGCTGTAAGGGTCACCGCCGTTCGCCGGGTGCGGGTGCGTGGGGGCTGGTCGCGCAGTTCCTCCCCCAGCCTTCGGCTGGGGGTACCCCCGGTCGTCGAGGTGGCCGCGGCCGGTTCTACTCTTGGGGCGGCAGAAACGTACAACCCCCCACGAATCAGGAGCCGGCGGATGGATCACAGCGGGCACGGCATGACCATGGACTTGCCGCCGTTCACGCTGGGGCGGGGTCTTGAGTGGTCGGCGGATCCCTTCTTCCTCGTGGCCTGTGTCGCGGGGCTCGCGCTGTACGGCTTTGGTGTGGTGCGGCTGCGGCGGCGCGGGGACGCGTGGTCCGTCGGGCGCACGGTGTCGTTCGTCGCCGGAGTGCTCACCGTCATGCTGGTGATGTGCACCGGGCTGAACGACTACGGGATGGTCATGTTCAGCGTGCACATGGTGCAGCACATGGTCATCAGCATGCTGTCGCCGATCCTGATCCTGCTGGGTGCCCCGGTGACCCTCGCGCTGCGCGCGCTGCCCGTCGCGGGGAAGGGGCGCAAGGGGCCCCGCGAACTGCTGCTGGCGCTGCTGCACAGCCGGTACATGCGGATCATCACCCATCCCGCCTTCACGATCCCGCTGTTCATCGCGAGCCTCTACGCGCTCTACTTCACCCCGCTGTTCGACTTCCTGATGGGATCGAAGGCGGGGCACATCGCGATGATGGTGCACTTCCTGGCCGTCGGCGTGGTCTTCTTCTGGCCGATCATCGGCGTCGACCCGGGACCGCACCGGCCCGGATACCTGATGCGGATGCTGGAGCTGTTCGCGGGCATGCCGTTCCACGCGTTCTTCGGCATCGCGCTGATGATGGGCTCGGAGCCCATGGTCTCGACGTTCGAGCACCCGCCCGCCTCGCTCGGCATCGACGCGCTGTCCGACCAGACCGCGGCCGGCGGCATCGCCTGGGCCTTCAGCGAGGTCCCCTCGGTGCTGGTGCTCATCGCCCTGCTGTTCCAGTGGTACGGCTCCGAGCAGCGTCAGGCCCGCCGCACCGACCGCGCCGCGGACCGGGACGGCGACAAGGAGCTGGAGGCCTACAACGCGTACCTGGCCTCGCTCAACACCCGCGGAACCTGAGGGCCGCCCACACCGTTCTCGCCCGCCCCGTCCCGCCCGGAGCGGAACCGGGGCACCATGGAGGGAGTCGGACCACGAGGAGGGTGTCGCGATGCCCGGTTCTGCGAACGGCTCGAACGGTTCCACCAAGGCGATGGGCGTCCTCACCGTGGGCGGGCTCGTGGTCGTCACGGCCTACACGGTGGCGCTCGGCAGCAACGGCTGGCTCTGGTTCGGGTGGGTGGTGCTGGGCCTGCTGACGCTCGCGATGGTGGTCACCCAGAGCGGCTGACGGGCCGCACGGCTCACTCCGGGGTGAGGCGGGCCGCCGGGTGCACGCCGGGCTGGTACTTGGGCAGCCGTGCGGTGATCCGCATGCCCGCGCCGGGCGCGGTCTCGATGACCAGGCCGTGGTCGTCGCCGTAGACCTGGCGGAGCCGGTCGTCGACGTTGGACAGCCCGATGCCGCCGGACGGACTGGTCTCGCCTGCGAGGATGCGGCGCAGCAGACCGGGGTCCATGCCGGCGCCGTCGTCCTCGATGACGACCAGGGCCTCGGCGCCCTCGTCCTGCGCGGTGATCTGGATGCGGCAGGTCCCGGTCTTGCCCTCCAGGCCGTGTTTGACGGCGTTCTCGACCAGGGGCTGCAGGCAGAGGAAGGGCAGGGTGACCGGGAGCACCTCGGGGGCGATCTGGAGGGTGACGGCGAGGCGGTCGCCGAAGCGGGCCCGGACCAGCGCCAGGTAGTGGTCGATGGCGTGCAGCTCGTCGGCGAGCGTGGTGAAGTCGCCGTGCCTGCGGAACGAGTAGCGGGTGAAGTCGGCGAACTCCAGCAGGAGCTCCCGGGCCCGCTCGGGGTCGGTGCGCACGAACGAGGCGATCACCGCGAGCGAGTTGAAGATGAAGTGCGGGGAGATCTGGGCGCGCAGGGCGCGGATCTCGGCCTCGATGAGCCGGGTCCGGGAGCGGTCCAGGTCGGCCAGTTCCAGCTGGACGCTCACCCAGCGGGCGACCTCGCCCGCGGCGCGGACCAGTACGGCGGACTCGCGCGGGGCGCAGGCGATCAGGGCGCCGTGGACGCGGTCGTCGACGGTGAGGGGCGCGACCACCGCCCAGCGGACGGGGCAGTCGGGATACTCGCAGTGCAGGCGGAAGGCCTCGCCGCGGCCGGACTCCAGTGGTCCGAAGAGGCGTTCGGTGATCTCGGCGCGGTGGTGGTCGCCGACGCCGTCCCAGACCAGCAGGCGCTCGTGGTCGGTGAGGCAGAGGGCGTCGGTGCCGAGCAGGGTGCGCAGCCGGCGGGCGGAGCGGCGGGCGGTCTCCTCGGTCAGGCCCGCGCGCAGCGGGGGCGCGGCCAGGGAGGCGGTGTGCAGGGTCTCGAAGGTGGCGTGCTCGACGGGGGTGCCGAGGCCGCCGAGGCTCTCGGGGCGGGCGGTGCGCCGGCCCAGCCAGAAGCCGGCGGCCAGCAGCGGGAGCACGGCCACCAGGAGGCCGGCCAGGAACCCGGTCACGCCTTCACCTCCGCGCGCAGTTCCTCGGGGAGGTGGAAGCGGGCCAGGATCGCGGCCGTGCCCGGCGGGACCCGGCCCGGCGTCGCCAGCGACACCAGGATCATGGTGAGGAAGCCGAGCGGCACCGACCACAGGGCGGGCCAGGCGAGCAGGGCGTGCAGGTTCCCGGCGCCCGGGAAGTCCGCCATCGTCGCGGCCACCGCGCAGAACGCCGAGCCGCCCCCGACCAGCATCCCGGCGGCGGCGCCTGGCGGGGTCAGGCGCCGCCACCAGATGCCGAGGACCAGCAGCGGGCAGAAGGAGGAGGCGGACACCGCGAAGGCCAGCCCCACGGCGTCCGCGGCCGGCAGCCCGCCGACGAGCACGCTGGCGGCCAGCGGCACCGCCATGGCCAGCACGGTCCCGAGCCGGAAGTGCCGTACGCCGCGCGACGGCAGGACGTCCTGGGTGAGGACGCCGGCGACCGCCATGGTCAGTCCGGAGGCGGTGGACAGGAACGCGGCGAAGGCGCCGCCCGCCACCAGCGCGCCCAGGAGGTCGCCGCCGAGGCCGCCGACGACCCTGCCGGGCAGTAACAGCACGGCCGCGTCGGCGTTGCCGGTGAGGGTGAGTTCGGGGGTGTAGAGCCGGCCGAGGGCGCCGTAGACGGGCGGCAGCAGGTAGAAGAGGCCGATCAGGGCGAGCACGGCGACCGTGGTGCGGCGGGCGGCGACGCCGTGCGGGCTGGTGTAGAAGCGGACGACGACGTGCGGCAGCCCCATGGTGCCGAGGAAGGTGGCGAGGATCAGCCCGTACGTGGCGTACAGCGGGCGTTCCTCGCGGCTCTCGGCGAGCGAGGTGGACATGCCTCCGTTGGTGCCCCGGTCGGTGGCGGGGACCCGGGTGCCCTGGGCGAAGGTCAGCCGGGTGCCGGCGGTGATGCGGTGGGTGCCCTCGGGGAGGGTGACCGGGGCGTCCCGGTGCGGGTGGCCGTCGACGGTGCCGGTGACCGTGACGGTCAGGGGCCGGTCGAGTTTGAGGTCGAGGGTGTTCTGGACGGCGACGGTGCGCTGGTCGCGGAAGGCGGCCGGTTCGTCGAAGGCGTGGGTGGGGGCGCCGGCGTCCTGCCAGGCGAGGACCAGGAAGAGCGCCGGGACCAGCAGGGCGGTGAGTTTCAGCCAGTACTGGAAGGCCTGCACGAAGGTGATGCTGCGCATGCCGCCGGCGGCGACGGTGGCGACCACGACGACGGCCACGATCAGTCCGCCCAGTGCGTCCGGGGCGCCGGTGAGGACCGCGAGAGTCAGTCCGGCGCCCTGGAGCTGGGGCAGCAGGTAGAGCCAGCCGACGCCGACGACGAAGGCTCCGGCCAGCCGCCTGACCGGCTGCGAGGCGAGCCGGGCCTCGGCGAAGTCGGGCAGGGTGTAGGCGCCGGAGCGGCGCAGCGGGGCGGCGACGAAGAGCAGCAGGACCAGATAGCCGGCGGTGTAGCCGACCGGGTACCAGAGCATGTCCGGGCCCTGCACCAGGACGAGTCCCGCGATGCCGAGGAAGGAGGCGGCGGAGAGGTACTCGCCGCTGATCGCGGCCGCGTTGAGGCGGGGTCCGACGGTGCGGGAGGCGACGTAGAAGTCGGACGTGGTCCGGGATATGCGCAGGCCGAAGGCGCCGACCAGGACGGTCGCGACGACCACGAGGGCGACGGCCGGGACGGCGTAGCCGGAGTTCATCCGGCCTCGCCGGGGCGGGGGTTCATCGGTCCTCGACGAGGCGGACGAAGTCCTCCTCGTTGCGTTCGGCGCGCCGCACGTACCAGCGGGCCAGCAGGATCAGCGGGGCGTACAGGCAGAAGCCGAGCACCAGCCACTCCAGGCGGCGGGCCTGCGGTGCGGCCGCGAAGACCAGCGGGAGCGGGCCGACGAGCAGGACGAGGACCGCGAACACGACCAGGGCGACCCGGAGTTGGGAGCGCATGAGGGAGCGGACGTAGGTGTGGCCAAGGGTGGTCTGTTCGTCGATCTCGGTGCGCGGCCGGTAGTAGCCGGGGCTGCGGCGGCTGCGGCGGGGCGGGCCGGTGACGGTGACCCGGCGTTCGGCGGGGTCGGCGGGCACCGTCAGACCCTCCTCATCAGCAGGTCCCGCAGTTCGCGGGTGTGGCGGCGGCTGACCTGGAGTTCCTCGCCGCCGACCAGGACGCTCACGGTGCCGGCGTCCAGGCGGAGTTCGCCGATGTGCCGGAGGGCGACCAGGTGGCGGCGGTGGATGCGGACGAAGCCGCGGGAGCGCCAGCGGTCCTCCAGGGTGGAGAGCGGGATGCGCACGAGGTGGCTGCCGCGCTCGGTGTGCAGGCGGGCGTAGTCGCCCTGGGCCTCGACGTGGGTGATGTCGTCGACGGCCACGAACCGTGTGACGCCGCCGAGTTCGACGGGCAGCTGGTCCGGGTCGGGTTCGTGCACGGGTATCCGCGGTGCGGCACCGCGCAGTTCGGCGACCCGTCGTACCGCCTCCGCCAGGCGTTCCTTGCGCACCGGTTTCAGGACGTAGTCGACCGCCTTGAGGTCGAAGGCCCGCACCGCGAAGTCCTCGTGGGCGGTGACGAACACGACCAGCGGGGGCCGCGCGAAGCCGGTGAGCAGCCGGGCCATCTCCAGTCCGTCCAGACCGGGCATCTGGACGTCCAGGAAGACCACGTCGACGGCCTCGGGACCGTGCGGCCCGGACTCCAGGGCGCGGGTGATGCGGCGCAGCGCCTCGGTGGCGTCGCCCGCGCCCTCGACGCTGCCGATGCGCGGATCGGCGTTCAGGAGGTAGAGGAGTTCCTCCAGCGAGGGGCGTTCGTCGTCGACGGCGAGGGCGCGCAGCATGAACGGAGTGTAGGCGGCGGACCGGGGCCCTGGACATGTACGGGACGCGGCCGTCCGCGTCCCGGGGACCGCCGGATGTGGCGCTCCTGAAGTGCTGCGGGCCGTGGATACAGTGCGGACATGAACAGCGGCACCGCCCCCTTCGACGATCTCGACCGGAAGATCACCACCGCGCTGATGGCGAACGCGCGGACCAGCTTCGCCGAGATCGGCGCGGCCGTCGGGCTCTCCGCGACGGCCGTGAAGCGGCGGGTCGACCGGCTGCGCGAGACCGGCGTGATCACGGGCTTCACGGCCACCGTGACGCCGGCGGCGCTCGGCTGGCGCACCGAGGCGTACGTCGAGGTGTACTGCGAGGGCGCGGCTCCGCCCCGGCGGCTCGCGGAGGTGGTCCGCAACCATCCGGAGATCACCGCGGCCATGACGGTGACCGGCGGCGCGGACGCCCTGCTGCACGTCCGCGCCCGGGACGTGGACCATTTCGAGGAGGTGCTGGAGCGCATCCGGGTGGAGCCGTTCATCCGGAAGACGATCAGTGTGATGGTGCTGTCGCACCTGCTCCCGGAGAGCCCGGAGGCGGGCGCGACCCACGCGGCGCCCCAGGCGCCCGGGGGCGGAGCCGGATAAACGCATCGATGCTGCGTCCGTATGATCGAAGACGCAGCGTTCCTGCGCGGACACGCAACATCCATTGCTTGTCCACCGTATCCGACGCTTTCTACCGTGGTGTCACCCTCGTCGACACCGCACGAAAGCGGAGGAACACCTCTGTGGCCGAAACCCGTGTGCCGCGCGTCCGGCGCTTCCTCGTCTGCGAACCCAGACACTTCGCCGTGCAGTACGCGATCAACCCCTGGATGAACCCCGACACCAGGGTCGACGTCGACCTCGCCCATGAGCAGTGGACCGCCCTCATCGGCGCCTACCGCGCCCACGGCCACACGGTCGACCACCTGGAGCCGGTCGCCGGCCTGCCCGACATGGTCTTCGCCGCGAACTCCGCGGTCGTCGTCGGCGGCCGGGTCTTCGGCTCGCTGTTCCACGCGCCCGAGCGGCGTCCCGAGTCCTCCCACTACGACCTCTGGTTCAAGACCGCCGGCTACGACGTGTACCGGCCCGGCTCGGTGGTGGAGGGCGAGGGCGACCTGGTGTGGACGGGCCGCTACCTGCTCGCCGGCACCGGCTTCCGCACCACCCGGGAGGCGCACCGCGAGGCGCAGGAGTTCTTCGGCCACCCGGTGATCAGCCTGACCCTGGTGGACCCGTACTTCTACCACCTGGACACCGCGCTGTTCGTGCTGGACGACGAGAACGTCTGCTACTACCCCGAGGCCTTTTCCAGCGGCAGCCGCGAGGTGCTCGGCAGGCTCTACCCGGACGCGGTCCTCGCCACCCGCGACGACGCCATGGCCTGGGGACTGAACTCCGTCTCCGACGGCCACCGGGTCTTCATCGCGCCGCAGGCCGAGGTGCTCGCCTCCCGGCTCGCCGACCAGGGCTACGAACCGGTCCCCGTCGACCTGTCGGAGTTCCACAAGGCAGGCGGCGGCATCAAGTGCTGCACCCAGGAAATCCGCTGAGGTCCGAGGAGAGTCAATCGATGACCGCACCCGCCCACGCCCGTACCTCCGCCGAGCTGATCGAGGCCGAGGAGCCGGTCCTCGCGCACAACTACCACCCGCTGCCCGTGGTCGTCGCGCACGCCGAGGGCGCCTGGGTCCAGGACGTCGAGGGCCGCCGCTACCTCGACATGCTGGCCGGCTACTCGGCGCTCAACTTCGGCCACCGCCACCCGGCGCTGATCGAGGCCGCGCACCGCCAGCTGGACCGACTGACCCTCACTTCCCGGGCCTTCCACAACGACCGGCTCGCCGGGTTCGCGGAGCGGCTGGCCGCGCTGACCGGCATGGACATGGTGCTGCCGATGAACACCGGCGCCGAGGCGGTGGAGAGCGGCATCAAGGTGGCCCGCAAGTGGGCCTACGACGTGAAGGGCGTCCCGGCCGACCGGGCCACGATCGTGGTCGCGGCGGACAACTTCCACGGCCGTACGACGACGATCGTCAGCTTCTCCACCGACGAGACCGCCCGTGCGGGCTTCGGCCCGTTCACGCCGGGCTTCCGGATCGTGCCGTACAACGACCTGGCCGCGCTGGAGGCGGCGGTCGACGAGACGACGGCCGCCGTGCTGATCGAGCCGATCCAGGGCGAGGCCGGGGTCGTGATCCCCGACGACGGCTACCTGACCGGGGTCCGGGAGCTGACCCGGCGGGCCGGCTGCCTGTTCGTGGCCGACGAGATCCAGTCCGGCCTCGGCCGTACCGGCCGCACCCTCGCCGTCGACCACGAGGGCGTCGTCCCGGACGTGGTGCTGCTCGGCAAGGCGCTGGGCGGCGGGATCGTGCCGGTGTCGGCGGTGGTGGCCAGGCGCGAGGTGATGAGTGTGCTGCGGCCGGGCGAGCACGGCTCGACGTTCGGCGGCAACCCGCTCGCCGCCGCGGTCGGCACGGCCGTGGTCGAGTTGCTGGAGGGCGGTGAATTCCAGCGCAGGGCGGCCGAGTTGGGCGTGGTGTTGCGGGACGGCCTGACGGAGCTGACCGGCAAGGGCGTGGTCGGGTTCCGCTCCCGCGGGCTGTGGGCGGGCGTCGACGTGGACCCGGCGATCGGCACCGGGCGCGAGATCAGCGAACGCCTGATGCGCGAGGGCGTCCTGGTCAAGGACACGCACGGGTCGACGATCCGGCTGGCTCCGCCGCTGACCGTCACCGCGGACGAACTGCGGTCGGCGCTCGGCGCTCTGGAGAAGGTGCTGGCGGCCTGAGCCGGTGCGGCCGCGCCGTCGGGCGCGGCCGCACCCCGCCCGGTCAGCCCTTGCCGAGGAGCCGGTTCATCTCCTTGATCTCGGCGTTCTGGCCGGTGGCGATGGCACGGGCCAGAGCGGTGGCCGGCCGGTACGCGCCGGCGGACCGTTCGGTGGCGGCCATCTCGACGGCGCCCCGGTGGTGTTCGGCCATCATGGTCAGGAACTTCGTGTCGAAGTCCGGCCCTTCGGCCTTCTTCAGCGCGGTCATGTCCGCGTCGTCCATCATTCCGGTCATCGCGCCGGCCGTCCCGCTGTGGCCGCCGTGGTCCATGCCCGCCATGGGCACGTCCTCGCCCCAGGCCTTCAGCCAGCCGGACATGGTGTCGATCTCCGGGTCCTGGGCCTTCTCGATGCGTGCGGCGAGGTTCTTGACCCGCGGCGACGAGGCCCGGCCCGCGGCGAGTTCCGCCATCTCCAGGGCCTGCCGGTGGTGCGGGATCATGCGCTGCGCGAAGGTCACGTCCTGCGCGTTGTGCGTGTCGACGGCGCCGCCGCCGTGCGGGGCCGCGGCGCCGTCGCCGCCGCCGCACGCGGTGAGGGCGAGGGCGGCGATCGCGGCCAGTGCGCCGAGCGCGGCGCGGGTACGGGTGGTGGTCATGGTCGGTCTCCTGCGATGGGTGGGAAAGGGCACGCGGGAGCACGGCGCGGCGCGGTGCGCCACGGCCGGCTCGGGTACCTCTAGATCCGCAGGAGCTGGAGTTCGGCCAGATCGGGGGGTGCGCGGGCGCCGTCCGGCGGCGTGGCCGGGCGGGAACCGGCCGACCGGGCGGCCGTGGGGCAGGACACCGGGTCCGGGGCCGGGGCGGGAAGCGCCGGTCCGCCGGTCACCGCGGCCGAGGCGCAGGTCGCGTCGGCGTGGTGGGTGTGGTCGCCGCCGTGGCGGCCGTCGTCGCCGGAGCAGTCGTCAGGGGCGGTGAGGGTCGCGGCCGTCTCCATGACCCGGTCGTGGCCGCGGTGCCCGCCGGGGCCCAGGCCGCCGCCGGGTGCCAGCGCGTGCATGGCGAGCAGACCGGCCATCAGGCCCAGCACGAGCAGGGCTCGCCACCGCCGGTGCGGCGGGAGCGGGGCGGGCTGCTCGGTGGGACGCATCGGGATCATCCTATGCGCGGTCCGGGAACCGACCGGAGCGGACACGTCACCCGCGCGGTCACGGGACCGGCACGGTACGACGGCTGTGCTATTCATACCGGGCCCGGCAGACTTCGGCTTGGGTACGACCTGTTGGAGCGAAGGGCGAGCCATGTTCTACCACCTGCTCAAGTACGTCTTCCTGGGGCCGCTGCTCCGGCTGGCGTTCCGGCCCCGGATCGAGGGGCTGGAACACGTGCCCGATTCGGGTCCGGCGATCGTCGCCGGCAACCATCTCTCGTTCGCGGACCACTTCCTGATGCCGGCCGTCCTGAAGCGGCGGATCACCTTCCTCGCCAAGGCCGAGTACTTCACCGGTCCGGGCGTACGGGGCAGGCTGACCGCGTTCTTCTTCCGCAGCGCCGGGCAGATCCCGGTGGACCGGTCGGGCAAGGAGGCCGGGCAGGCGGCGATCCGGGAGGGGCTCGGGGTGCTGGGCAGGGACGAGCTGCTCGGCATCTATCCGGAGGGGACGCGCTCGCACGACGGGCGGCTCTACAAGGGCAAGGTCGGAGTGGCGGTGATGGCGCTGCGGGCCGGGGTGCCGGTGGTCCCCTGCGCGATGATCGGCACCTTCGAGGCGCAGCCGCCCGGGAAGGTCGTCCCGCACATCCACCCCGTGGTGATCCGGTTCGGCGAACCCCTGGAGTTCTCCCGCTACGCCGGGATGGAGAACGAGAAGGCCGTCCTGCGCGCGGTCACCGACGAGATCATGTACGCCATCATGAGCCTGTCGGAGCAGGAGTACGTCGACGAGTACGCGGCCGTGGTCAAGGCCGGGCAGACGGCCGCGCAGGGCACCAAGGAGCGCAGGTTCCCGCGGGCGCCGCTGAGTTGACCCGGCACGGCACAGGGGCGGCGGGAGTGTTCCCGCCGCCCCTCTTCGCCGTTCTCGGCCGGTTACGGCTGCGGCGTGGCGTGCGGCGTGCAGGTGACGTCCGCGCGGTCCACCTTCCCGGTCAGCAGGTAGGTGTCGACACGGCTGTTGATGCACGGGTTGACCAGGCCGGTCACCCCGTGCGAGCCGGCGCCCTGCTCGGTGATCAGGCGCGAGCCCTTGAAGCGCTTGTGCAGTTCGACGGCGCCCGGGTACGGGGTGGCGGCGTCACGGGTGGACTGCACGATCAGCACCGGCGGCAGACCCTTGTGGGTGGTGACGTGCACCGGGGTCCGCTGCTTGACCGGCCAGGTGGCGCAGGGCAGGTTCAGCCATGCGTTGGCCCAGGTCATGAACGGGTACTGCTTGTTGAGCGCGGTGTTGTCGCGGTCCCACTTCTTCCAACTGGTGGGCCACTGGGCGTCGGTGCACTCGACGGCCGTGTAGACGGCGTTGCCGTTCTCCGAGGAGATGTTGCCCGCGGTGTCGGTCAGGTCCGGCGCCGCGGCGTCGACCAGCGCCTGGGTGTCGCCCGCGACGTACTTGGCGAACACGGTCGCGACCGGGACCCAGGAGGAGTCGTAGTACGGCGCGCTCTGGAAGAAGCCGATCAGCTCGGCCGGTCCGACGACCCCGCCGATCGGGTGCGCCTTGGCGGTGGCGCGCAGTTGCAGCCACTTCGCCTGGACGGCGGCCCGGGTGGTGCCCAGGTGGAAGGAGGCGTCGTGCGCGGCGACCCAGTCCTCCCAGTCCTTCCAGCGGCCCTCGAAGGCGATGTCCTGGTCCAGGTTGGCCTGGTACCAGATCTTCTCGCGCGCCGGGTCGACGACGCTGTCCACGATCATCCGGCGGACGTGGCCCGGGAACAGCGTCCCGTACACGGCGCCGAGGTAGGTGCCGTAGGAGACGCCGAGGTAGTTGAGCTTCTTCTCGCCGAGCGCGGCCCGGATGACGTCCAGGTCACGGGCGGTGTTGGCGGTGGTCATCTGCTGGAGCATCGCCCGGCCGGTGCGCTCGGCGCAGCCGTCCGCGTACTCGCGGGCGAGCTTGCGCTGGGCGGTCTTGTCGGCCTCGGTGTCCGGCACCGGGTCGGCCTTGGGCGCCTTCACGAACTCCTGCGGGTCGATGCAGGAGATGGGGGCCGAGTGGCCGACGCCGCGCGGGTCGAAGCCCACGAAGTCGTAGGCCTTGGAGGTGTTGACCCACAGCGGGTTCTTGGTGGTGACGCGCAGCGGGAAGCGCATGCCCGAGCCGCCCGGGCCGCCGGGGTTGTAGACGAGCGCGCCCTGGCGCTCCGCCTTCGTCCCGGTGTTGCCTATCCGGTCGACGGCCAGCTTGATCTGCTTGCCGTAGGGCTTGGCGTAGTCGAGCGGGACGCTGACCCAGCCGCACTGGACCGGCTTCGTCAGGGCCCAGTCGGTCGGGCAGTCGGCCCAGTCGATCCCGGCCTTGGCGGCATGTGCGGCGGCGACGGCCGCGCCCCACTGCTCGCGGTCCTGTCCGTGCCGGGTCTCGGCACCGGACGCGGGGGCCGCGAGCGCACCGGTGATCATGCTCGCGGTGACGAGCACGCCGGCCGCGCCGGACGCGAGTGTCCGGCTCCTCGATCTGAAGTTGTCCCTCAAGTGGGCCCTCCCCGTACGTGGTTACGAATAGTCAGGGGGGATCCTCCCGGCTGTGCGCCACCTGAGAACAGGGTGTGAGAGCCGTCTTTACCAATCCGATAACCGGACGATCACGTCCTGCTGAGCGGATCACGCGCCGAGCTGCTCCAGTGCCTGGTCCAATAGGCGCCGGAGCAGCAGCGCGTCGCCGGCCACCGCGGTCACCAGAGCCGCGGGCCCGGGCAGCGGAGTGAGTGCCGCGCTCTCCCCGAGCATCCGGGCCGTCACCGGCTCGCGCACGAACTCCGGCCGTACGATCACCAGTTGTCCCACGGCTCGGTGTCCCGCCAGGACGGCCGGCCCGTCCCAGCCGCCGGGCGCGCCGGGCCCGCAGGCCAACTCCTGGTCCAGCACGGCCTTTCCGGCGACACGCACGGTGAGCCGGCTGGTGAGCCGGCCCGGCTCCTCCCCCGCCCGTCCGAGCACCTGCTCCTCACGCAGCACCAGCCGTCCGGACGGGTGGACGTCGACCCGCGTGCCGACGTGCAGGTCGCTGCCCTTCGCCGAGATCAACGGCTCCGGGAGCCAGCGCAGTTCGGCACCGTCGGCGACGTCGAGCCGCACGCCGTAGCGGGCCTCGCCCTTCAGCTGTCCCGGCAGGGCGATCGTCGCCGCGGCCGAACCCACGGACAGCCGGGCCCCATTCTCCACCCGGGCGTCGATGCCGAACCGGTCCCCGCCGAGCGGCCCGCTCATCGCGCCGACGACCATCACCCGGGCCTCGGCGCCGCTCGACCGGGTCCGGCGCAGCGCGAGCGGTCCCTCGCCCTCCAGTACGGGGAGGGCGGTGCCGCCGCGGCCGTCGGGCCGGGCGACGATCCGCGCCCGCGCGCGCACCCCGGTGACGGTCACGCCGTCCACGCGGCGAGCCGCTCCCGCACCCACCGGGCCACGTCGGCGACACCGGTCTCGCCGCGCAACGACTGGAAGACGACCGGCAGTTCGGCCCGCTGCGCCTTGGCGTCGGCAGCCATCCGGGCCAGGTCGGACCCCACGTACGGCGCCAGGTCGGTCTTGTTGACGATCAGCAGGTCGGCGGTGGTGACGCCGGGACCGCCCTTGCGCGGGATGTCGTCGCCCCCGGCCACGTCGATCACGAAGATCTGCGCGTCCACCAGCCCCTTGGAGAAGGTGGCCGTGAGGTTGTCCCCGCCGGACTCGACGAGGACGAGGTCGAGCGGCCCGGTCTCGTCCTCCAGGTCTTCCACCGCTTCGAGGTTGGCGGAGATGTCGTCCCGGATGGCGGTGTGCGGGCAGGCGCCCGTCTCGACGGCGGTGATCCGCTCGGGCGGCAGCACCGCCTCCCGCAGCAGGAACTCGGCGTCCTCACGGGTGTAGATGTCGTTGGTGACGACGGCGAGCGACAGTTCGTCGCGCAGGGCCCGGCACAGGGCGGCGACGGTGGCGGTCTTGCCGGACCCCACGGGCCCGCCGAGCCCGATCCGCAGGGCCCGCCGTGATCCGTCGGGACGGCGGGCGTCCGCGCCGACGGCGGCGGGGCCGTGGTGGTGATCGTGGTCGAGATGCATGTACGGCTCCCTTGTACAGTGGTCTTGTCAACGGCCCGTCCGGCGGCCCGCGGTACTACGACGCGAACAGCCGTACGGCCCAGGCGGCGTGCCACTCCGCGCCGATCTCCAGCAACGGCGCGGAAGCGGCGGGCAGTGCGTCGGTCCCGCCTCCCGCGGCCGCCGCGCGCGCGGCCTCCACCGCCCGGTCGACCGTCCGGTCCACCTCGGGTGCCAGCCGGGCCAGCACACCGGTGGCCTCGAACGGGTCCAGGCTCAGCAGCCGTACGACCGCCGTGGCCGGTCCGCTCACGGACTCGTAGGCGGCGCAGTGGGCCGCGTCCTCGGCCGACAGTCCGGCGGCGGCGGCCACCGTCCCCAGCACCACCGGCTGATGGGCCCCCTTGGGGAACTCCGCGGCCAGGGCGTCGAGTTCGGCGGCCGGCCAGGTGGCACGGGCGGCCCGCAGCAGCTGCCGTCCGAGTCTGCGAGCGGCGTTCCGGAGCGCGGGCGACGGCGTCCGCGCGTCCGCCGCCGCGTCCAGCTCCGCCACCGTGCAGCCGAGCACGGCGGCCGCCGCGAGCGCGGCCGCCACCAGCCCCGCGGTGTGCAGCCGCCCGCGGCAGAACTCCTCCAGACCCGCCGCTCCGGTGATCCGCCCGGCCTTGACGGCCGCCTCCGCACCGCCGGAGTGCGCGTGTCCTCCGGCCGGGAAGCGGCCGTCGGCCAGAATCAGCAACGCTGCCCGAGACATCGCAGACACCGCCCCTCAGAAGAGGAAGTAGCGCTGGGCCATGGGCAGTTCGGCGGCCGGGGCCGCCTCGACCAGCTCGCCGTCGACGTACACGGCGAAGCTGTCGGGGTCGACCCGCACCTGCGGACGCGCGTCGTTCTCGCGCATGTCCGCCTTGGTCACCCCGCGCGTCGAGTCGATGGCGACGAACCGCTTGCCGAGCTGCAGCCGTTCCGGCAGCCCGTCCTCGACGGCCAGCGGGGCGACGAAGTTGAAGGAGTTGGCGGCCGGTGCCCGTCCGATCGCCCCGTACATGGGGCGCGGCAGGATCGGCTGGGGTGTCGGGATCGAGGCGTTGGCGTCGCCCATCTGCGCGTACGCGATCTGGCCGCCCTTGAGGACGAGATGCGGCTTGACCCCGAAGAACGCGGGCTCCCACAGCACCAGGTCGGCGAGTTTGCCGCTCTCGACGGACCCGATCTCACGGGCGAGCCCCTGGGCGAGTGCCGGGTTGATCGTGTACTTGGCGACGTAGCGCCGTACCCGGTGGTTGTCGGCCCGTCCGTCGCCCGCCAGCGCGCCGCGCCGTCGCTTCATGACGTGCGCGGTCTGCCAGGTCCGCAGGATCACCTCGCCGACGCGCCCCATGGCCTGCGCGTCGGAGGAGATGATGGAGATCGCGCCGAGGTCGTGCAGGACGTCCTCGGCGCCGATGGTGGAGGGACGGATCCGGGACTCGGCGAAGGCCAGGTCCTCCGGGACCGCCGGATTGAGGTGGTGGCACACCATCAGCATGTCGAGGTGTTCCTCGGCGGTGTTCACGGTGTACGGCCGGGTCGGATTCGTCGAGCTGGGCAGGACGTGCGGCTCGGAGACGACCGTCATGATGTCCGGTGCGTGCCCGCCCCCGGCGCCCTCGGTGTGGTACGCGTGGATGCCGCGTCCGCCGATCGCCGCGAGGGTGTCGCCGACGAACCCGGCCTCGTTCAGGGTGTCGGTGTGGATGGCCACCTGGATGCCGGTGCGGTCGGCGACGGTCAGTGCCGCATCGATGACGGCCGGGGTGGAGCCCCAGTCCTCGTGCAGCTTCAGCCCGAGGGCCCCGCCGCGGATCTGGGAGAGCATCGCCTCGTGCGAGACGGTGTTGCCCTTGCCGAGGAAGCCGATGTTGAGCGGGTACTGCTCCATCGCCTCCAGCATCCGGGCCAGGTGCCACGGCCCCGGGGTCACGGTGGTGGCCTTGGACCCTTCGGCCGGGCCGGTGCCGCCGCCGACGAGCGTGGTGATTCCCGCGGCCAGCGCCTCGTCGGCGATCTGCGGGCAGATGAAATGGACGTGCGCGTCGATGCCGCCGGCGGTCAGGATCCGTCCGTTGCCGGCGATGACCTCCGTCTCGGGGCCTATCACCAGCTCCGGGTGGACCCCGTCCATGGTGTCGGGGTTGCCGGCCTTGCCGATGCCGGTGATCCGGCCGTCGCGGATGCCGACGTCGGCCTTGACGACGCCCCAGTGGTCGATGATCACCGCTCCGGTGACGATCGTGTCGGGGGTGCCGTCCGCCCGGGTGGCGCGCGACTGGCCCATGGACTCGCGGATGACCTTGCCGCCGCCGAAGACGGCCTCGTCGCCGGCGAGCCCCGGCCCTCCGCAGCGGTCCTCCTCGATCTCCACGACCAGGTCGGTGTCGGCGAGCCGGATCCGGTCGCCGGCGGTCGGTCCGAACAGGTCGGCGTAGGCGGCGCGGGAGATCTCAGGCATCGAGGGCACCTCCGGTCTCCCCGCGCAGCCCGGGGACGACACGGGCCCCGGTGAGGGGAACGAGTCCGACGTCGACGGGGATGCCGGGCTCGAAGCGGACGGCGGTGCCCGCGGCGATGTTCAGCCGCTTTCCGCGCGCGGCGCTCCGGTCGAACTCCAGGCCGGGGTTGGCCTCGGCGAAGTGGTAGTGGGAGCCGACCTGGACGGGCCGGTCGGCGGTGTTGAGGACGGTCATCCGGGTGACGTCGCGGCCCTCGTTGTACACGATGGGCCCGTCGGCGAAGAGGATCTCTCCGGGAATCATCGGCGGCCCCCTCAGACGATCGGGTCGTGGACGGTGACGAGCTTCGTACCGTCCGGGAAGGTCGCCTCGACCTGGACGTCGTGGATCATCTCGGGGATGCCGTCCATGACGTCGTCCCTGGTCAGGAGCTTGCGTCCGGAAGCCATGAGTTCGGCGACGGTACGGCCGTCCCGTGCGCCCTCGAGGATGTGCGACGTGATGAGAGCGATCGTCTCGGGGTGGTTCAGCCGCAGTCCGCGGGCCCGGCGCTTCTCGGCCACGTCGGCCGCCACGTGGATCAGCAGCCTCTCTTGCTCGTGCGGGGTCAGTTGCACGTCCCACCTCACAGTCCTCGCTCCGGACCGTGCGGGGTCCGGTTGCCGCAGCCACCGCGACAGATCGGGCGGACCCGATCCGGACAGGAAAACCCCTGGTGGCGTGGATCGGCAGGCTAGTTTGCCGGAGTTTCGAGGACGTTAACCGGACCTTGATCATCTGATGACCGGCGCATGGGGGTGCGCACCGGCGCGGGGCGCGGTCTGCGCCGAACGGGTCCTGTCGCTTCTCACCGCCGCCCTCGCGCCCGTACGGGTGAACAGCGCGCCGCGCCGGGCGCCGTGCGCACATGCGCCGGCCCTCGCGCGGACACTCCGCGCGAGGGCCGGTGGCATGACAGGGGTTCAGGAACCGGCGGCGCCCCGGTGTTCGGCCGCGATGCCGAAGTGGCCGCGCTCCGGACGGGCGGCGGCGGCCTCGCGGACCGTGGAGACCGCGCTGGCGACCTGGCCCTCGGTGGCCTCCGGCAGCCCTTCGAGGCGTTCGAGGTCGGCGGCGGAGACGAGCGCGACCAGGGGCTTGCCGTGCCGCGTCACGACGACGCGCTCACCGCCGTACACCACCCGGTTGATCAGGTCGGCGAGCTCGGCCCTGGCTTGCGTCACCGGAATCTCGTAGGACATGCCCTCAGCTTACGGCGGACCCCGGGCGGCACATCTTGTTCGGCGACAGCGGAATCCCGGTCCGGCACCCTCCCGGAGTTCTGTACGTCCTGTACGTTTCTTACCGAGACTTCGGCCGCTGAGACAGCTCAGCCGCGAGGAGGGGTACGTCATGACCCGACCGTCCGCCCGCCACGTCCTGCCCGAGTTCACCGAACGCACCGGCGCCGGGCAGCGCACCCTGGACCCGTACGCCAAGCTGCTGGAGGAACGGATCGTCCTTCTGGGCGCACCCGTCGACGAGATCTCGGCCAACGACGTCATGGCCCAGTTCATGTACCTGGAACACGCGGCCCCGGACCGGGACATCTCGCTGTACATCAACTCCCCCGGCGGCTCGTTCAGCGCCATGACCGCGATCTACGACACCGTCCAGTACGTCACCTGCGACGTGGAGACGATCTGCCTGGGACAGGCCGGGGCGTCGGCCGCGGTGCTGCTCGCGGCCGGCACCCCGGGCAAGCGGTACGCGCTGCCGGGCGCGCGCGTCGTGCTCCAGCAGCCGTCGCTGCCGGAACCGGTGCAGGGCCGGCCGAGTGATCTGGTCATCCGGGCGGCGGAGTTGGAGCGGACACGCGCGCTCCTGGAGGAGATGCTCGTCCGGCACACCGGACGGACACCGGACCGGGTCCACCGGGATCTGGAGCGGGACCTGGTGCTGGACGCGCAGGAGGCGCTGGCCTACGGGCTGGTGGACCGGATCGTGCCCGGCCGCAGGCGCTCGCCCGGCCAGGACGCGGGGTGAGCGGGGGATGCCGCCTCCCGAACTGCCGCCGCTGCCCGCGCTGACCCGCGCCGAGGGCGAGCTGATCGACCGGTACCTGGACGTGGTCGACCTGCTGGGCCGTATCAACCCGGCGCAGAACGAGGACACCTACCGCGGGCTGCGCGCCGCGCAGGCGCTGGTGCGCGCGGCGGCCGAGCTGCGCGACGCCCTCGCCCTGATGCACCGGCGGGGCGAGACGGAGCTCCACGGGGACACGCTGGCACGGGCCTTGCGGGTGCTCGACGGCGAGCGCCGGACCGCGCGCGTCGCACTCCCGCCCGACTGCGTACCGTGATGCCCGCCGACGTCCGGTGGGACGCGTCCGCCCTCCGGCCGGGGCCGAGTTGAAACGACCCAGTGGAGTTACGGCTGTTCGGCCGAGTGCGGCGTGGTTTTACCTGACCGCCGGGGCCGCTCAAGATGCGCGCACGGAGGGGCTCTCGGAGGGCTTCGGTGCAGGTCCGGGGCTACGTACGGCAGTTGACTGGTATTCGAACACACCCCTGTCCACCCGAACGGGTGGGTGGTGAGTAACCCCACAAATCCCCGATTCCGTTGGGATTTTCGGACACGCGTAAGTGAAGATCCCTGTCTGACGACAAGCCCCCGCCACAGCGGCGGGGCGATCCGTGCGGACGCCGAGTCCTGCCGCCGCCCGGATGACCGGTCGACGGAAGTGGATCGGCAGGAGTGGAGGACCCGAGCACGACGGGTCGCCGGCACGGTCGCACCATGACCGGGCCGCGCAGCCCTTGGGGTGAAGCCGTGGCGACACGGCCGGGCAACTTCGCCAGCCCGAATCCGACAGGTCATCCTTCACAGGCGGCTGACGAAGGGTTGCGCATGACTGCGCTCAATCGTGTCCCGTCGCTGATGGCACGGGCCGGCACGGCCTCGGCGCTCACCATCGCCGCCGTGGGCGGCTCCATCGTGATCCCTGGCGTCGCCGCGGACGCCTCGGCCGCCACGATAGCGACCAGGGCTCTTCAGGTAGCGGCCTCGAAGAAGGGGTCGCCCTACAGCTGGGGTGCCACCGGACCGAACCGGTTCGACTGCTCCGGGCTGACGCTGTACTCGTTCAAGAAGGCGGGCAAGAAGCTCCCGCGTACGGCGGCCCAGCAGTACAACAGGACCCGTCACATCTCGGCCGGCAGCCGCAAGGCCGGGGACCTGGTCTTCTTCCATTCGGGTTCCAGCGTGTACCACGTCGGCATCTACGCCGGGAAGGGACGGATCTGGCACGCCCCGAAGACCGGGGACGTGGTGAAGCTGCAGAAGATCTGGACGCGCAGCGTCTGGTACGGCCGGGTCAGCTGACCCGGCCCGCGGTCGGCCGGCGGGAACTCGGGGCTACGGTTCCTGCCGGCCGGCCGTGGTGACCGTGCCGGCCGGGACCGTCCAGGGCAGTTCGATGAAGACGGTCTTGCCGCCTTCCCGGGTGGGGCGCACCCGGAGCTTGCCGCCGCACTCCGCGGTGAGCCAGCGGATGATCACCATGCCCCGTCCGTTGTCCTGCTGGACCGCGGCCGGGAGTCTCTTCGGGAAGCGCGGATGGCTGTCGGTGACGCCGATGCGCAGCTGTTCGTCCCGGTCCAGGACGAGGTCCAGCGTGAAGGTCGGCGACTGCCCGAAGGTGTGCTGGACCGCGTTGGTGGCGAGTTCGGAGACGATGAGGCGGATGGTGTCCGCGGTCTCCGTCTCCGGCGGCAGACCCCATTCCGCGAGGGTGCCCAGCGCGTAGGAGCGGGCCACGGAGACCGAGGCGGGATCGCTCGGCAGAGTGATGGATGCTTCCAGGTGGTCTGCCATGGCGACGTCGTCCCTTTCCCACGGGACCGTGGTCCGACACGGTGCGGATGGTTCGAGTACGGTCCCGGACTGGTGCTTCTCCGCCAGACTGCCATTGCCGGGACGGTCAGGGGAGCGATCCACCAAGATATGCATATATCTGTCGCTCGATGCGGTGAACTCTGCGACCCCAGAGCGTATTCGGGCGGCCCGGAAGGAGTAAGGAGTAGCCCATGCAGAACGGTCCCGCGGTGCGCCGCCGGAAACTGGGTGCCGAGCTGCGCTCACTGCGCACCGGTGCCGGCCTCACGAGCGGCGAGGCCGCCCGTCTGGTGGGCTGGCACCAGTCGAAAGTGAGCCGGATCGAGACCGGCGCCAGCGGTGTGAAACCGGCCGATGTGCGGTTACTCCTGGACGCCTACGGCGTGGTCGAGGGGCAACTGCGGGAGTTGCTGCTGGTGTTGGCGGGGTCGGAGGACACCGCGGGGCGGCACCACTGGTGGCACGCCTATCGCGGCGTACTGCCGCCCACCTACCGGGATTTCATCAGTCTGGAGTCGCAGGCCGGCGCGATGCGCACGCTGGAGACCTCGGTCGTGCCGGGGCTGCTGCAGACCCCGGAGTACGCGCGTGCCGTGACCAGGGCGGCCGTGGACGGGCTCGACGACGAGGCCCTGGACGCCCTCGTGGAAGTGCGGTTGGCCAGGCAGGACGTGCTGCGCAACCGTCCGCCGCTGGAGCTGAGCGCGGTCCTGGACGAGGCGGTGCTGCGCCGGGAGGTCGGCGGTCCTGGCGTGATGGCGAGACAGCTGGAACGGCTGCTGGAGGCGGCGCGGTTGCCCCAAGTACGGCTCCAGGTGCTGCCGTTCTCGGCCGGAGCCCATATCGGCATCACCGGCCCTTTCGTAATCTTCTCATTTCCGAGCACTTCTGATCTGGATGTTGTTGTTCTCGACCAGTTGACGAGTAGCCTCTACCTCGAACGGAAAGAAGACCTCCAGACCTACACGGAGGCCTTCAACACCCTTCAGATCCACGCCCTTTCGCCCGAGGACTCGTTGGATTACATCGCCGGGATAGGTGACGGCGCGTAAGGAGGCACCATGACTGCACTGCCTCGGAACGTACCTTCAAGTGCCGATCTGCACGGACTGCGGTGGCTGCGCAGCAGCTACAGCACCGGAGCGAACAACTGCGTGGAGACGGCACGGCCGCGCTCCGGTCGGCTGACCGGACTGCTCGCCGTGCGCGACTCCAAGGACCCGGCCGGACCCGCGCTGCTCTTCTCCCCCGGGAGCTGGGCGGGTTTCGTGTCGGCGCTCACCTGCTGATCGGTACGTGACCCACTCCGTATCCGCATTCGGTCAGGACCCGGCCGTGTCACGCCGACTCATGGTCGTGTCTCACCGATCACCTGTACAGCGCGTTCGATCTCGGCCCCGGAGAGGTCCGCACGGGCGGTCAGCCTGAGCCGCGACACGCCGTCCGGCACGGACGGCGGGCGGAAACAGCCCACGGCCAGGCCTGCCGCACGGCAGGCGGCCGCCCACCGCACGGCCCCCTCCGGGGACGGGGCCCGCACGGAGACCACCGCGGCGTCCGGACGCACCGCTTCCAGACCCGCGGCGGTCAGCCGTGCGTGCAGTTCGGCGGCGACCGCACGGGCCCGCTCCGCGCGTTCGGGCTCCCGGCGCAGCAGCCGCAGCGCCGCCAGCGCCGCGCCCGCCGCGGCCGGCGCCAGGCCGGTGTCGAAGATGAAGGTCCGGGCCGCGTTCACCAGATGGTCGACGACCCGTGCCGGGCCGAGCACGGCCCCGCCCTGGCTGCCCAGCGACTTGGACAGGGTCACCGTGACCACCACGTCGTCGGCGCCGGCCAGCCCGGCCGCCTGCGGCGCGCCCCGCCCGCCGTCCCCGAGCACGCCCAGCCCGTGCGCGTCGTCCACGAGCAGCCCGGCACCGCGCTCCCGGCACGCCTCGGCCAGCGCGGCCAGCGGCGCCGCGTCGCCGTCCACCGAGAACACCGTGTCGCAGACGACGACGGCGGGCCCCTCGTGCGTCCCGAGCGCCTTGCGGACGGCGTCCGGGGCCGCGTGCCCGACGACCTGCGTGGTGCCCCGGGCCAGCCGGCAGCCGTCGATCAGGGAGGCGTGGTTGAGCGCGTCGGAGACGATCAGGGAGCCGTGCGGGCCGAGGGTGGTGACGGCGGCGAGGTTGGCGGCGTAGCCGGAGGAGAAGACCAGGGCCGCCTCGAACCCGCAGAAATCGGCCAGCTCGCGCTCCAGCTCGGTGTGGAGTTCGGTGGTGCCGGTGACCAGCCGGGAGCCGGTGGAGCCGCCGCCCCAGGTCCTGGCCGCCGCCGCCGCGCCCTCGGTGACCTCGGGGTGGTGGGCGAGGCCCAGGTAGTCGTTGCTCGCCAGGTCCAGCAGCGGGGAATCGGCGGGGCGGGGGCGCAGGGTCCGTACCAGTCCGGCGCGGCGGCGGAGTTCCGCCTGTTCGTCGATCCAGCCGAACGCCATGGCTCCTCCGGTGATTTTGTAGGCAGTGAACAGACCCTAGCGGGACGATCTGCCACCCACTGTGTGGCAATACCCACAGCCGGTATTGGCAGGCAAGGAAAATGTCCAGGTCAGAGGCTATATCATGCCCTGGACTGAAGATCGTCTCCCACAACACGGACCAGCCGCGCGCTCAGGCGGCGCCGATTTGAGGTCAGTGGCTGCTACTGCGCGAGCGCAAGGCAAATCGCCTACAACCGGTGCACCACCAGCAGCCCCACATCAGGAACGTGCCAACCGTCCGGGAAGCCATCAAGGCCGTCCTGCACCGGCCCGTACAGGCCGCGAGGCACAAGCCTGCGAACAGTGACCCTGCGAGGCCCGGACGAGCCCTGACGCTCACCGGGGCGCTTCCGTGTCTGCGCCCAAGTCAGCACAGACCATCTGTGTCGTCGTGCTCTTCGCCGACTGGGAGTGGCCGACGGTCGTCCCCGGAGTCCTCGCTGTAGATCACCGCGGAGGATGCTTCTCGGAAGTTGAGCGTGAGCTGCTCTTCTGCCAACGGCGTACCGCCATAGACATCTTCGAGTTCCGGTGGTGTCCATGAGGATGTGTTTTCCTGCCACCGGGCCGGACGCGACAACGCCGCTGATCGCCGAAACCCCCAGCCCGACACCACTGAGATCCGTAAATGCGCCGCCCAGGACACGCATCGGCCCCCACCTGGACTAGATTCCGCCGTATGTGGGCCAGCGCCTCATCCTCCGTCACCAGCACAAGAATCGTGGAGATGCCCGAGTATGCCTACGAGGTCCTCACCGCGCTGCAGGTGCTGCGAGCGCACCCGAACCTCGCGGAGATCGCGGGCGGCTTCCTGCATCACGCCAGCGAGCGGCAGACCGCGGAAGTAGCCGGCACCTCCCGGACGGCACTCCCGGCCGTCTACGAGACGGTCCTCCAATCAGCGGTTGGCTGCGGAAACTGCGGGTCGGGCGGGAGGCAGAGCTCGACCTGGTAGCTCGGCGACGGCAGCCAATCCCAAAGCCCCCGCTCTCGCTCTCCCGACTCAGGGCGGCGCCGGTCTGGAAGACCGACAACGGCCTCCGGGCTCCCCCCTGAGGAGCGGACAGACCGTTCTCAGACCTCCCGGGGATCTTGCCGGTCGAGCGCAGCGAGCACGCGAGTCGGATCGTCAATCAGAACGAACAGGCCGCTGGTCCGTCGCGCCCACTGCTCTGGATCCTCTCCCTCCACGAACGCAGCGGCCCATGCAAACTGGTCCCGGAGGTTAACCGGCACCTTGCCGGCCAGGAACGTACCGAGTTCCCGGCCCAGGACGGCTCGCGACGAAGACGGCCGCATGAAGCGGTCCGGCTTGACGGCCGCCGGGACGACGCTGCCGCTCACGCCCTCGAGAGCCGCAGCGGCATCGCGCACCCAGCCGCCATCCCAGGTGTCGGGGAGCGGAACAGCGATTCGCTGAACGCCGGCGATCGCGTCCCTCCCCAGTGCGAGCGAGAGCCCTCCCGGATCCTCGTGATAGTTCAGATAGCGGGCGACATCGACGCCCTGCGGGCAGACCTCGTCGAGCACTACATCGCCGACGAAGTTGCCGGGGTCGACGAGCCACCCTGCCCGCACCACGACGGATGGCTCCAGGCTGACCCGATACAAAAAGAACTGGCTGCGCTGCTCGGCCTGGTTGCGCATCCTTCTCAGCATGTTGTGGACAGCAGCCTCGTACGTACCGACGTGGAGGGCATGCGCGCGCTGCCGTGCGGCCCACGCGGCAACCCGATGCTCCCCACCCATCATCCTGCGGAATTCGGGAGCCAAGACGGCTGCCGGGTCGAAGTCCCGCGTCGGCCAGTCCGGCTGGGTGCTCGTGTGGTACCAGAAAAACTGCGCCACCCTGTCGTCGTCGAGCGCCGGGTCGCCGAAGTCGAGCGTCACCCGAGGCGAGTCCTCGTGCTCGCAGGTCGTGCCGCAGCCGGCGCAGGTCTCTTCCGCCCGCTCCCACCGATCGATCCAGTCCAGATCGACGCGCCACCGATGACCGCAGCGCCCACAGAGCATCTGCCGCTCGCGCCAGAAGTCGATCCGCCGTTCCACGACACCATTCTCCGGAAGCGTCCGACGCAGAACCAGCCTCAGAAGCGCCGTTCGGCAGCGCAGCGAATGCCGTACCACTTGCCCGCGAAGGCCAACTCGGCGTTAGGCAGGGACTCGGACTTGACAGCGAGGGACCCGCTCATCCTTCAACCCTACGGGAGGATGCGTCTGATGCGACGAGACCCCGGCAGATTCGGCGGGGCCTCGTCGCGCTCCCAAAGGCTGTCCCGTAATCGATCTTGTTGTCCGACAAAGAAGTTCGGCAGACCAATCAAGACGAAACCATCAATTTGCAGATTTTTACTTCGCCAATACCGGAGGAGTCCATTCAATTCTCTCGCGTGCCAGTCGACCAATGATCCACTCTCGCCCCATTGAGTCAGCCACCGCCCAAGCGTGCCTAAAAGGACGCTTTCGATGCTTGTAGCGCTGCACCATGCCACGAAATCCGCTGCGCCGTAGAGAAGCGTCCGGCATATTGTGGCAAAGGTCGGCAAGCCACGCAATGCAAGCCACATAGTCGTCGTTCGGCCAAAATTCCACAGGCTTCCGGCGCCGCGCCATCGCCCGAATCTCAAGCATTGCGGTGTTTTTCAAGAACGAGCCAGCACCCCAGTCATCCATGCGCCTCACCTGCTACTCCATCCTTCTCAGGTCCAACTCATAGCGTACGAGTGGGAGGGATGCAGGCCGCACCCCTCCCACTCAATTCATCGCAACTAACCCATCAATCACCCTGCACCCGGCCAGAGGTGAATATAGATAGGCGTGTCGAAAGTGATTCCAGGATAATCTGAGCTGGCTGCCCGCCTGAGCAGCTCAGCCATTCTGTGATTACCTTCAATCATGTAGTTGTCTTCCGCGTGGAATCGCAGGAGGGAAAACTCGCCATCAGTTGGCTGGGTCGTACTCCTAACGAGCTGTTCGTCGGTCATCGAACGCGCCATTCCAGCCTTGAGAGGATATGACTGCCAATTCCCGTCAGCATCGACGTTGTCATGTCCGATTCCGCGAAGATCGCCAACTGTCGCATTTGGCTCACGGGCCGTGTCGGCAGCCTTCGATCCCCTTCCAAATAGCCTGGAGAAGAACCCCCCACCCTTATTTCCCTCTTCGCCACAGCTGTTATGCACCAGGACCAGCGTGGTCCCCGCCAGTACATAGTACGTGCGCTAAGCGACCCCTCTCTACCTGCTTTTTCGCAGGTCAAGCGATGTTCGGCGGTTCCGCTGAGGTGCGGGTTCGGCCAGGGTTGGTCGTGGTTGTTGCCGTCACTACTGCCGTCAAGGGTCTAGACCACTCGGCTGCTCGGGACCTCGGTGGCCCGGGGGTCTCGGCGGCTCGGCAACCAGGGAGTCCTCGGCCGGTGGGCGGCGGGGTGGGTGCCTGCTCCGGTCTCGCGGCGCGGGGCCGGGGCGGGAGGGATCGGCTGATCGTGGGGCGCCTGGAGCTTCGCTCCCCTCCGGAGGCGATGTCGGCCACCGCCCCCGGTGAGCCCGGCGGCGGACGTGAAGGGGCGGCACCCTGGTCGGCCCTTGCCTGCGATCCGGCCGTAGGACGGTCGCGGGCGACAACTTGCTCCGCCAAGAGCCCGGTTACGGTCAGCCCGGCGACCAGGGCGATTGCCGCTCCGGCAGCCCCGGATCACCCCCGACTGCCTGGGCGGCTCGCCACCTGCGGCGTAGCTGGCCTCCCGATTGAACGGCGGGCTCGTCGGCGATGGCGGCCAGCCTCGGCGGGGGGGCGCCTTGAACCTCGTAGAGAAAATCTGAACGCAGCCCCGGGCCACCCGGCACGGCGGGTCAGTGGCCCCGCCCGCCGCCGCCTGACTCCAGGGCCTCGACGCGGCCACGAAGGTCGGCAATCTGCTGAGCGGCCTCGGCCAGCGCACGTTCCAACACCTCGACGCGGGCCGTCGTCCCGCCGACGGGTGCGGTCGCCTCCGGGCCGTCGAGCTCATCAGCGTCGTCGGGGTGGTCGTAGTGGGCGACGAAGGCGCCCTTGCCGGGGCGGGAGACCGCCCACCCGTCCTGCTTCAACAGGGCCATGGCCTTCTGCACGGTCAGGCTCGACGCCCCGAACTCCCGCATCAACACAGCCTGCGTCGGCAACGCGTCCCCCGGCCGCAGCCCACCCGAGCGGATCCGCTCCCGCAGGGCCTCGGCGATCACCTCGAACGTCAACTGCACCCCGCTACCCGCCGGCCTGCGCCCGCGCCGCCCCACCACCACGCCGGTCACCCCCGCATTCCACGCCTTCTATCAGCGAAATCCGGCCCGTCCAAACCGGGAAACCGACCCCACACTACCCGCGTCCCACCACCCACTAGAAAGGAATTAGGAGGGATGGACTTGAATGCGCCCATGGACCGATGTTAGCGTCACGCACCCGCCGGTGATCACCACCGCACCCGCCGACCAAGCCCCCACTGGTCCGGCCCCCGCGCCCAACTGCCAGGCGCCCCCGTTCCCCTGTGAGCCGATCACTTCGGCCTGCCCACGCCGCGCCGCGCCACACCGCTTCCGCACTCCCGCCGAAAGGCCCCTTCCCGTATGCCCGCACAGCTCCAACTCCCGTACCCCACGACCGTTCCAGCCGCCTCGCGTCCCTCGTCGTCGGCTTTTGCAGCGCCACCCCGCCCGGCGGACATCACCGCCGCAGCAGCGGGAGGGCGGTCGGCGCTGGAGCGCCGCGCCAGGCTCACCGCCAAGCTGGCGAAGCTCGCCGCCACCGGCCACCTCGCACCCCTAGCACGGCAGATAGCCGGACTCGGCGGCTGTGTGCACCCGATCTGCCTGACTGGGCACCGCACCCACCTGGACACCGCGACCGGCGAGATTCTCGACCACTTCGACTCCGGCCGGCTCCCGGCGGGCGAACTGCTGGTGCGTTGCGGCAACCGCCGCGCCACCCGCTGCCCTGCCTGCTCCACCGTTTACCGCTACGACACCTACCAGCTCATCGCCGCCGGACTGCGCGGCGGCAAGACCGTCCCCACCAGCGTCGCCACACACCCCCGCGTCTTCGCCACCCTCACCGCACCCGGCTTCGGACCCGTCCACAACCAAGCCGACACCGGCCGCTGCAACTGCGGCCACACCCACCCCGACGACGACCCGCTTCTCGGCACCCCGCTCGACCCCGACCGCTGCGACTACACCGGCGCGGTCCTGTGGAACGCGCACGCCCCGGCCCTGTGGGCACGCTTCACCACCCACCTGCGGCGGGAGATCGCGAAGGCGGCTGGGGTGACGCAGCGGGCCATGCGCCACCACGCCACGCTGTCCTATGCCAAGGTCGCCGAGTACCAGAAACGGGGCCAGGTCCATTTCCACGCCGTCATCCGCCTCGACGGACCCACCGGCCCCGCCAGCACCCCACCGGCCTCGGCCACCACCCAGCTCCTCGACCACGCCGTCCGCGCCACCGCCGCACGCACCCGCGTCCACCACGAAGGCCAGCCGCCGAGGCAACCGCAGCCCACCGGGCACATCCCCGCGTCCCAGCCCCAAGATTCACATCGGGCAGAGCCGTTGGTGTTCCGGTTCGGGCGGCAGATCGACGTCCGCGCGATCCACGGCACTGACTTCACCGGCGGCGGCCCGGTCACCGACAGGCATGTCGCTGCCTACATCGCCAAGTACGCCACCAAGGGCGCCGAGACCACCACCGGCACCTCGACCGCCGCCTCCGCCTCCTCGCCGAACTCGCCCAGTACGACATCACCGACCACGCCCGTCGCATGATCCACACCGCCTGGCACCTCGCCACCCGCCCCCAGCACGCCCACCTCCGCCTGCGGCAATGGGCCCACATGCTCGGCTTCCGAGGCCACTTCTCCACCCACACCCACCGCTACTCCACGACCCTCGCCCACCTCCGAGCCGAACGCACCGCCTGGCGAACCCGCCGACCCGACACCCAGACCCCAGCCCCAGCCCCAGCCCCAGCACCAGCACCAGCACCAGCTGAGACGCAGACCGTCCAGACGAGCAGCGGTCCGGTCGGTGACCGCGCCGGACACTCCACCGACCTGGACGCCGGTCACCGCAACATCGTCGGTCAGCGCGGGGACTCGGACACAACGCTGGTCATCTCCCACTGGCAGTACGCCGGAACCGGCCTCCTGCCCGAACTCGAACACCTCGCCGACCTCCTGGCCGCAAAAACGGCAGACCCGACCCGAACAACCGACCCGAACCCGCCACTCGAAGCGCTCCCGCGACCGCGCCGGTCACCCGGCCGGTCACTCCACTGATCGGCTGCCCCGTGCTGCCCGGACGGGGGCACTCGCGTGACCACCGGCACCGAACTCCTCACCGTCCCCCAGGTCATGGAACGCCTCCAACTCGGCCGCACCGCCGTCTACGACCTCATCCGCACCCGCCAACTCCCCTCCCTCACCCTCGGCCGCGCCCGCCGCATCCCCACCCACGCCCTCACCGACTTCATCCACACCCGCCTCGACCAGGAAGCCGCATGACGACCGCACCCCGCGACACCCCCGCCTCCCGCCGCACCCGCGCCAACGGCGACGGAACCATCTACCAGCGAAAAGACCGCCGCTGGGAAGCCGCTGGATACGTCCTCGCCCCCCGGCAACACCCGCAAGCGCATCCGCGTCTACGGCAGAACCCGCACGGATGCGTTGGCGAAGCTCACCGAGAAGATCGCGGCCAGCAACCGCGGCGTCCCCATCGTCACCGCCCAGGGCAGCCTCGCGGCGTACCTGACGTACTGGCTGGAGAACGTCGCCGTCCACCAGCTCCGCGAGACCACCCACACCCGCTACACCGCCGTCGTGCACCGGTACCTCATACCGGGCCTGGGTCGGAAGAACCTCGGCAAGCTCACCGCGAAGGACGTACGAACCTGGCTCAACGAGCTGCGGACCGTGTGCTAGTGCTGCGCACGCGGCATCGACGCCGGACGCGACCCCAACGCTCAGGTCAGCCGCCGACCGCGCTGCTGCGCGGTCGGCCAGTGCTGCCGCAAACGCCTCTCACCGCTCACGCTCTCCTACCTCCACTCCGTGCTCAAATCCGCCCTGGAGCACGCCGTCCGCGAAGAAGAGATCCCGCGCAACGTCGCCCGAAACGTCCGCACCGGAACACCCCGCCCCCGCCGCTTCAACCCCCTCACCCGCCGGCGAGGCCCGGCAGTTCCTCGCCGCCGCCCAGGGACACCGGCTCGCCGCGCTGTTCGAGCTCGCCCTGCGCACCGGCCTGCGCAAGGGCGAACTCCTGGGCCTGCGCTGGGAAGACCTCGACCTCGACGGCGGCACCGCCAGCATCCGCCGCACTCTCCAGCGCACCAACACCAGGGGGCTGGCCACCCTCCCCACCAAGACCATCAGCTCCGAGCGCCGCACCGTCCTGCCGTCCTCCTGTGTCACCGCGCTGCGCGCACACTGCCAGCGGCAGGCCGGGGAGCGAGACCGGGCGGGCTCGGAGTGGCAGGGCAGCGGCCACGTCTTCACACGGCCCGATGGCCACCCCATCGAGCCTGCCACGCTCACCCGGCACTTCAACGCTCTGCTCCGCGAGGCGCACCTGCGGCCGATCCGGTTTCACGATCTCCGCCACTCGACCGCGACCCTACTCCTGGAGCAAGGCGTCGAACTCGTCGTCATCAAGGAGCTACTGGGACACGCCCACATCGGGGGGACCGCGACGGTCTACGCACACGTCCGACTCTGCCTCCAGCGCGACGCCATCGACCTCCTCAGCCACGTCCTCCGCGCCCCGGCTCAGCCGACCATCCGGCCCGACGACGGCGACGAACCACCACTTTGTGGAGCACCCGTCCGCTGACGTTGCCGTCAACTACTGCCGTCAAGCAGCACAAAGGCCCGACCGGATAGCCTTCCGGTCGGGCCCTCGCTCTTTAACTCAATTAGGCCTGACCTCGCGCCATCAACGAGGCGTAATCGCGTTCGTCAATTCTTCTCGCAGGCTCTCCAGGAAATCCCAGAGGTCACAAGAGACAATCTTCACCCCATGTCTTCCAGTTTCATAAGTATCTCCGACTAGAGATCCGCCGCTGAGCATATAGACATTCCCCTGGGCGGCACCGAGGGCAAGCAGACCACCCCCTCCATCAGAGCCAAAGACAACGATCGAATCGTTAACGTCTCCAGCAAGAATCGTTGGCTGCTCGCCATTGACCACGTCGACGATGGAATGAATGAAGAAACCGCTGTCCAGGTCCGGAAGAGACAGCCGCTCAACCTGCCCGTAGAAGCTGAGCAGATCTCCCGAGATCCCGGCTGACACCAGCGACGCCTTCTCTTCGCTCGCAGTCTCGGATGTCGATCTGACCAGTACGTTCTCCCCTGGAGGGTAGCCAAACTGACTCTCGAAGCCCTGCGTGAACCTAGGGATGAGTTCGCACATCACATCAACCCACCTACTTAGGCTCTCCCCAGTAATAGGCACCATATCCCCTATCTATTTGAGCGGCGAAGTCTTCAATCTCAGCCCGGGATGCATTTGGATTCATATCACCAAACCATTTCCATTGATTAGTGATCTCCTGATGGACATTCGCTCCCCGCGACTGCATCCTGCTCCCTGGTATCCCTCGCATATTAGACGGAGCATCGAAGTCGAAGCCTTCAAATTGCGGGTCGTCTCGGTACTCTTGGGGGATCGCGTGGTGGGCATCCCAATCGTCGGGCAACCGCTTGAGGCCGGCCTTATTGAGAGCCGCATTGAACCTCCCGCGATAGTTGCTCAGCTTGATCGTTGGGAACTCTGGATCGTAGCCCGTGGGGCAGGCCGCGCCGGTGTTGTGCACCAAGATCGGCGTGCCGCCCGCCAGCACATAGTACGTGTGAAAGCGGGCCGCTCCCTACCTGAGTTTTTGCAGGTCGGCGCGGAACTGACCGTCCGCCGAGGTCCGTTGGAGTGCGCTGATGTCCGCCCTTATTGCCGTCAGCGTTGCCGTCAGTGGTTTAGACCGCGTAACGGACAGGCGGCAGACGACAACGGCGGGCGGCTGAGCGATTTTGGCCTGGAGCTGCTTTGGCGCGAGTGATCATGGCCCCGTAAGCTTCCGGCGCGTCGGGCAGTCTGTGGACCTGCCCGGTAAAGCACGACGTTGGGGCCATGATCTTCGAGGCTCGCGCCAAAGTGGCTGGCTAAAATCGCTCCGCCGCCCGCCCCAGCCACGACGTACCCCTTCTCTGGCATCAAGCGTCTGATTGCTGTGAGCGTGGCCCGGGCGCCGGCCGGGCTGGAGCGGGGCGGAGACAGGAGCGCAGGCCCGGCCGGGGGCCGGGCCGCGCGCGGGGAGCGGAGCGAGCCGCCTTGAACCAGTAGAGAAAGTTGTAACTCACTCGGGGCTGTGGGGCGTGAAGGTGTATGCGCAGGCTGGGAGTTCGGCGTCTTGGCGGTGAGCCAGCGGCAGGAAGACCACTGGCCGGATCGTCCATGTGATGCGCGTGGTGGCCTGGGTGACGGACACGGTGCAGGGTTCTAAGCGCAGGAGGGCTCGTCGTGTTTCGGCGCGGCCGTCGTGGAGCCAGGCCCAGACCTCGTCCGAGGCATCTGGGTCGAGTGCCGGTGAGATGATGCGCAGTGCGATGGCGACCCATCTGTCTGCCTGGGGTGCGGAGTAGGCGTCGAAGGATGCCCGGAGTGCCGGCCACTGCATCCCGTCGGTGAGGTCCTCGGTCCAGCACTCGCACCAGAAGCCCCGCCGGGGCTTGTCCATCAGCACGGGTGGCCTCCCCGTTGGGCGTTCACGAAGAGTTCCGCGGTGACCGTGTAGCCGCCGCCGGCGCCCTGGACGACGACCCTGTGTGCGAGGGCGCTGACCATGCCCAGGCCCCGGCCGTGCTCGGTGTCCTGGTCCTGGTGCTCGACCTTCGGGGCGCCGCCTCCTCCGTTGTCCGTGACCGACAGTGCGATGACCTGTGGTGCCACCGCCAGGGCGAGGTGGAAGCTGCCGTGTTCCTCGCCGCTGCTCGTGTGCAGGAGCGCGTTCGTGCTCAGCTCGCTCACGATCAGGGCCGCGTCGTCCGCCAGGGGCGATCCGCGCAGGATGTCTCGCGTCCAGCGGCGGGCCCGGCTTACCTCTTCGGGATATCCTGGGCAAGTCAGGCCCCAGACTCGGACTCGACTCGTATACTCGTGCATACAAGTTCCTTCGTACTGGTAGGCCGCCATGTGTAGCGGGTTCGGGCTAGACGAGTTTCACGCCGTCGTGGGCGCGGACGGCCGGCGGGGTCATTGCGTCGAGTGCGTCGGTGACGCGGATTGCGTATGCCTCGTCGGCAAGCTCGGAGACTTCTTTGCGGGTGGCCCAGCGCAGGGCGCGGGTTTCGTCGCCGGTGGTGGGCGTGCCGTCGGCGGCCTCGCAGCGGAAGACCAGGGAGACGATCAGGCCCGTCATGTTCTTGTAGACGCCGGTCAGGGTCGCCGGAAGAGCGATCTTGATGCCGGTTTCTTCGAGGACTTCGCGTTGCAGGGCCTCGGGGATGGTCTCCTCGCGTTCGAGGACACCGCCCGGCGGCTCCCACTTGCCGTTGTCACGGCGCTGGATCAGGAGGGCACGGCCCTGGGCGTCGACGACGACCCCGGCGACGCTCACGGAGTGCGGGCGTTCTGTGCTCACGTTCCTCGGCCCTCCCGGATGGCTAGGCTCTCCACCGTAGCAACTTCACTCGCCCACTCGTCTAGATACCTAAAGGAGTACACACAGTGACCCCTCTTTCTTCGGGCCTCCTCGGCGATCTCGACCCCACGAGCGATCGTGCGGTCTTTAGGCAGATCGCCGACCAGCTGCGCGAGGCCATCGACCGTGGGCGATTTGGCGAGGGCGAGAAACTGCCCTCCGAGGCGGAGCTGGTCGAGCACTACGGGGTCTCCCGGATGACCGTCCGCAACTCCTTCTCCATCCTCACCGGCGAGGGCCTGGTCCACGCCGAACACGGCAAGGGCGTCTTCGTCCGCCCCCGGCCGCCCGTGCGGCGCCTCGCCTCCGACCGCTTCGCCCGCCGCCACCGCGAGCAGGGCAAGTCCGCGTTCATCGTGGAAGCCGACGCGGCCGGCAGCCACCCACAGGTCGACAGCCTTGAGGTCAAGGAAGAAAAGGCCAGCCAGGACGTCTCCACCCGGCTCGGCTCCGTACGGCGGGTACTCGCCCGGCGTCGCCGGTACCTGCTGGACGGGCGGCCCGTGGAGTTCGCCACCTCCTACCTCCCCCTCGACATCGCCCGCGGCACCCAGATCGCTGAACCCAACCCCGGCCCCGGCGGCATCTACGCCCGCCTCGAAGAGCTGGGCCACCGCCTCGACCACTTCGAGGAAGAGATCCGTGCGCGGATGCCCTCGCCCTCCGAGGTCAAGACGCTCCACCTCGCCGCCGGCGTGCCCGTGATCCACCTGATCCGGACCGCCTTCGACACCGAGGGGCGGGCAGTGGAGGTGTGCGACACGGTCATGGCGGCGGACGCCTACGTGCTGTCGTACCAGCTCCCGGCGACCTGATCGTCGTGGTTTGCGGTGGTGCGCGGGGGACGCTTCCTCAACTCGTACACCCCAACACGCTTACTCGTATAGACGAGTGGGCAAGTTGTGTGGCAGGGTGATCGTCGTGAGCCCGGGAGATCGGATTCACAGATCACTACATGTATAGACGAGTAGATAGGAAGTGTTTCGTGCGCACCATCCGTGTGGAGACCACCGCCGCCACGATCCTGCTGACCGAGGCCCCCGAGCCGAAGGTCCGCGACCGCCAGACCGGCGAGATCGCCAAGGACGCGGTGAGCGGTGAGGCGCTGATGACCATCGGCGTCGTCTACATCGAGGACGGGGAGTCCGCTCTGATCAAGGTCACCGTTCCCGAGGGCGGTGTCTCCGAAGGGCTTGTCCTCGGCTCGCCCGTCTCGCTGCCGGGGCTCATCGCCCGGCCGTGGGAGTCCGTGTTCAACGGCCAGCAGCGTCACGGCATCGCCTACCGCGCCGCCGCCGTCACCCCGTCCGCCTTCCCGGCCAGCGCCGGGGCTGCCGCCTGATGTCCGACCTGACGACACTCCTGGAGGTGGGTGGCCCCCTCGCCGCACTCGGTGGCGGGGCAGCCTACACCCGGGCCAAGCGCCCGGCGGTCTACTGGTCCGCGGTTGGCGGTCCGATGTCCACGGTCCGCTTGCTCAGCTCGTACGGCTCCGTCATGGAGGCCTGCGGTCTGACCGTGGCGCCCTCCCGGCTCAGGGTCCTCGCCGTCAAGGCCACCACTCGGCGGGAGATCCGGCCGGTCCCGCCCCGCCGGGGCATCCTGCGCCCCACCTCGACCGGGTTACGGCTCCGCCTCCGGCTCGCTCCCGGGCAGGAACCCGCCGACGTCGCCGCCTCGGCCGAACGCCTGCGGCACGCCTGGGGCGTCCACGCCGTCTATGTCACCACCGTCAAACCGGGCGTCGTGGAACTGCGGCTCGTCGGCTACGACGTCCTACGCCGTGTCCGGATGCCCCGCAAGACCGGCGGCGGCGTCCTCAAGGTCCCGGTCGCGCTGCGCGAGGACGCCATGCCCTTCGTCCGCGACTACCGCACCGTTCCCCACCAACTCACCCTCGGCGCAACCCTGTCCGGCAAGTCCATGTACCTGCGCCACCTCATCTCCGGACTCGCCCGGCAAGAGGGCGTCGCGCTCGTCGGCATCGACTGCAAGCGGGGCGTCGAACTGGCGCCCTTCGCCGCCCGCCTCTCCGCCCTCGCCACCGACCCCGACGAAGCCGCCGAACTGCTGCCCGTGCTGGTCAAGGAAATGGAGGACCGATACGACCTGATCAAGGCCCGCCAGGGCATCGCCCCGGACACCCCCGACGAAGAGATCACCTCAGACATCTGGGGCCTGCCCGACAACCGACGCCCCACGCCCGTCGTCCTGTTCATCGATGAGGTGGCCGAACTCTTCCTCACCGCCACCCGCAAGGACGAAGACCGCCGCGACGAGATGGTCACCCAGCTCATCCGCCTCGCCCAGCTCATCCGCGCCGCCGGCATCTACCTCGAAGTCTGCGGCCAGCGCTTCGGCGCCGAACTCGGCAAGGGCGCCACCATGCTCCGCGCCCAGCTCACCGGCCGCGTCTGCCACCGCGTCAACGACGAAGCCTCCGCCAAGATGGCCCTCGGCGACATCGCCCCCGAAGCCGTCTACGCCGCCTGCTCCATCGCCCCCGAGACACCCGGCCTCGCCGTCGCGGGCGACCCTTCCGGCGGCTGGTCCCGCATCCGCACCCCCTTCCTCTCCCTCGCCGACGCTGCCGCCATCTGCCAGGACACAGCAGACCTGGTCCCCGACGTCCCCGCCCTCAAGCCCTTCCGGCCCGACGTCCCCGTACGACCGCACACCACGCCGAGTCCGGTCGTACAGCCGCATCCCCTCACCGACTGACCCACCACCCGGCCTCTTCGCGCCGTGTCCCTACCCCTCCATGCCCAAAACCGGAAGGAGCCGCATCATGCGCGCCCAGCTGGCCCGCGTCGACGCGGTGCTCGTCCAGGCGCTCATCGCCGCCGCCCTGTCCTTCGCCCACCTCCACGACGTCGCCTCAGCTGCCGGACAGGACGGATGGAAAGTCTGGGCCTACCCCGTCTCCGTCGACCTGCTCCTCGTCGCCGCCTGGCGTCGACTGCGCACCGGCGTCACCAAAGCCGCCGCCTGGTGCTGGTTCGTCATCGCCCTCGGCGCCTCCCTCGGCGCGAACATCGCCACCGCCGGCCTCCTCGACCTCGGCAACGTCCCCGCCTGGCTCCGCATCCTCGTCGCCGGATGGCCCGCCGTCGCCTTCCTCGGCGGCACCCTCCTCGCCCACACAGCGCCAAAGGCACCCGCCGTCGTAGAGACCGCCGACGACGACCGGGAGCAAGAGCCCGAACCGACCCCCGAGACGCAGGCCGAAGAACAGCCACCCGTACCCCCAACCGTCCCGGTCCCGGCCGCCCTCGTCGCGCACGCCCGCAAGGTCGCCACCGAGCACCACACCCGCACCGGCAAGCCCATCGACACCCCGACCCTCCGCGCCCGCCTCGGCGTCCCGGCCCCCATGGCCGAAGCCATCGCCGCCCAGCTCTGAAAGGAGAACCAGGACCCGTGACCGCCAACCGCCGCTTCCGCAACGTCACCCGCATCGGCCCCGTCCAGGTCGGCACCGCCTACGACGACCGGGGCCGCGAGAAGCACACCGCCGCCTGCACGGCCCCGCGCTGTGGTTTCTCCGCCGACTACGACAGCCGTGCCGCCGCCGAACTCGCCGCCCGTACCCACCGCTGCCCCGTCCGCTGAAAGGACCCCGTATCCCGTGACCCTCAACCTGCCGCTCGTCGTCGTCCTCGGCTTCTTCGCCTGGGCGGCCATCAAGTACCTCGGCGTCCGCACCTGGATCGTCGTCCTGGTCGCCCTCTTCGGCTTCTGGCTCTCCCACACCTTCCTGGCCCCTGCCATCGAGTCCGGCACGCGTAGCCGCGTGACCGTCATAAACGGCTCACATGCCTAGACGAGTAGATAAGGAGAAGCTCGCCGTGCTCCTGCCCAAGTACCCCGACAGCCCCACCCCGCCGCCCGCACACACCCACACCCCGACCGACCCGGCCCCCGCCCGGCGTTCCGCGCTTCCGGCCGTCTCCGTCAGCACCGGCGCCGTCGTCGCCGTGCTCACGGGCGGTGTGGTCCTCACCGCGCTCCTGGCCGCCGTCGCCGTGTCGGCCATCTCCGTGGCCATCGCCGCCGTGGTCCTGCGCTCCCTGCTGCGCGAACACAACCGGCGCTGAACCGTGCCCGACCCCTGGGGCGGCCACGACACCGCCAAGCATCCAGCCGCCCCGGGGCCCGTCACCCCCTGACCGAGCCAGCCAGAAGGAGCCAGCCATCTTCACCCGCACCACCCCGCCCCCGCTCCGCGAACTCACCAACCTCGCCTCCGGCGGCACCCTGCCCGGTATCCTCCGCCAACTCTCCGGCCTCGGCGGCTGCACCAACCCCATCCGCCTCAACGGCCACCGCACCGAATACGACGTCGACACCACAACCGGCGAGATCGGCCGCATCCTCCAGCACCTCGACTCCACCGACCTACCCGCCGGCCAACTCCTCGTCCGCTGCAACAACCGCCGCACCACCCGCTGCGCGGCCTGCGCCGAGGTCTACCGCCGCGACACCTTCCACCTGATCACCACCGGACTCCGCGGCGGCAAGGGCACCCCCGAACACGTCGCCACCCACCCCCGCGTCTTCGCCACCTTCACCGCCCCCGGCTTCGGCCCCGTCCACAACCGCCGCACCGACAACCGCCCCTGCCGCTGCGGCACCCACCACGACCAGGACGACGACGCCCTCGGCACCCCGCTCGACCCCGACACCTACGACTACGAAGCGGCCGTGCTCTGGAACGCCCACGCGGGTGCCCTCTGGCGGCGCTTCTCGATCTACCTCCGCCGGGAGGTCGCCAAGCGCGCTGGCCTCTCGCAGCGCCGCCTACGCGACCATGCCCGCGTCTCTTTCGCCAAGGTCGCCGAATACCAGAAGCGCGGCGCCGTCCACTTCCACGCCGTCATCCGCCTCGACGGCCCGAACGGCGGCGACACCCCACCCCCGCCCTGGGCCACCGCCGAACTCCTCACCGACGCCATCCAAACGGCCACCGCCAAGGTCCGCGTCGACGGCCCGACCCTCGACGACCGCACCCACACCTTCACCTTCGGCCGCCAACTCGACGTCCGCACCATCCGATCCGCCGACTTCAACGACGGCCAGGAACTCACCGAACGTGCCGTCGCCGCCTACATCGCCAAGTACGCCACCAAGGGCGCCGAGACCGCCACGGGAGCTCTCGACCGGCCACTGAAGTTCGCCGCCGAACTCGCCCAACTCGACATCAGCGACCACGCCCGCCGCCTCATCCGAACCGCCTGGACCCTCGGCGCCCGCAAAGACCTCGAACACCTCCGCCTACGCGCATGGGCCCACATGCTCGGCTTCCGCGGCCACTTCTCCACCAAATCCCGCCGCTACTCCACCACCCTCGGCGCCCTCCGCGACGCCCGCGCCGAATGGCGTCGTACACAGGCGGCGACAGTTGCCAGCGCTCGGCCGGACACGACGTACGTCCTCGCGCACTGGGTCTTCGCCGGCACTGGCTTGAGCGCCGCCGAGACCTGGCTTGCCGCATCCCTCGAACCAGCCCCCGGAACGGAAGGAGAACCCACTCGTGCCTGACGACGAGCTGCTGACGGTCCCAGAGGTCATGCGACGGCTGAAGCTGGGCCGCTCCACGGTCTACGACCTGATCCGTACCCGCCGACTGCATTCCCTCACGATCGGCCGTGCCCGCCGCATCCCTGCCTCCGCCCTCGACACATACATCCGCCATCACCTGGAAGAAGCCGCCTGATGCCCATACCGCGCAAGAGGACTCGCGCCAACGGCGAGGGGACCATCTACCAGCGCAAGGACGGACGCTGGGAAGCCGCCGGATATATCCTCGCCCCCGGCAACACCCAAAAGCGCATCCGCGTCTACGCCGCCACCCGCAAAGAGGCCCTGGCAAAGCTGACCGAGAAGATCGCCGCCAGCAACCGCGGCGTCCCCGTCATCACCGCCCAAGACAGCGTGGCCGCCTACCTGACCTACTGGCTGAACAACGTCGCCGTCCACCACCTCCGCGAGACCACCCACACCCACTACACCGCCGTCGTCGAGCACTACCTCATTCCCGGCCTCGGCCGGAAGAAGCTCGCCAAGCTCACCGCCAAGGACGTCCGCACCTGGCTCAACGGACTACGAACCGTCTGCCAGTGCTGCGCACGCGGCATCGACGCCCGCCGCAAACCCGACGCCCAGACCGGCCGCCGCCCACGCTGCTGCGCGCTCGGCCAGTGCTGCCGCAAGCACCTCTCCCCACTCACACTCGCCTACATCCACTCCGTACTCAAATCCGCCCTGGAACACGCCGTCCGCGAAGAGGAGATCCCCCGCAACGTCGCCCGCAACGTCCGCACCGGAGTCCCACGCCCCCGCCGCTTCAACCCCCTCACCGCCGACGAGGCCCGGCACTTTCTCGCCGCCGCCCAGAGCCACCGGCACGCCACACTCTTCGAACTCGCCCTGCGCACCGGCCTACGCAAGGGCGAACTCCTCGGCCTCCGTTGGGAAGACCTCGACCTCGACGGCGGCACCGCCACCATCCGCCGCACCCTCCAACGCACCAACAGTCGCGGCCTGGCAACCCTCCCCACCAAGACCATCAGTTCCGAACGACGCATCGCACTCCCGGCCTCCTGCGTCACCTCACTCCGCGGTCACCGTGAGCACCAGGCAGAGGAGAAGGAGGAGACGGGCTCCGACTGGCATGACACCGGCCACGTCTTCACACGACCCGACGGACACCTGATCGAACCCGCCACCCTCACCAAGCAGTTCAATGCACTGCTCCGCGACACTGACCTGCGGCCGATCCGGTTTCACGACCTCCGCCACTCAACGGCAACCCTCCTCTTGGAGCAAGGCGTCGAACTCGTCGTCATCAAGGAACTGTTGGGCCACGCCCACATCGGCGTCACCGCCACCGTGTACGCACACGTCCGCCTCCGCCTCCAACGCCAGGCCATCGACCTCCTCGGACACGCACTCGGCGACCGGGCCGAGAGTGACGACAAAGACGACCCGCCGCCTCGTGCAGCACCCGTCCGCTGACGTTGCCGTCAACTACTGCCGTCAGGGTCACCCCTCGCATGGCCGACGGCCCCGCCACAAAGAAATCCGGCGGAGCTCAGATTTGCTGGACAATGATCGGCTCTGCTCCATCAAGGTAGATCATGTAACCCGCCTCATCGTCACCCTCAAAGTCGCCCATTGGAACAACCGAAAGACCCACGCTCGGACGAGGAAGCCAACCCAAATCCTTAGCCGGATCAAACTGGTGTACCGCGCGGACAATCACGCGAGTCGGCGAAATACCCACCATGCAGGCATCCCCCTCTTCTAGCATCTCCACATCGGGCTCAATTCGCCAAGGCGTATTGAGCCATTCGAAGCTATCGGGACTTCGAGGGAATGCAACCTGCCCGCTCCAACGAAGCCGAGATTCCGTGTCCACTTCCCGCCAAGGCCATTCGATGAAGACATAGCGCCCCGCGACCTTGGAAACTTCAGCATCTGCAGGCGCGCACTCCAACAGCAAGTGATCACCGGCTTGGAAGCCTCGCTCCGGCATGTGTGACTCATCCAATCTTGCAGTTCAGACTTGGGCCCCCGAGCTCTCGGGGGCCCAAGTCTACTAGTCTGGATCCACCGGATCCGTCCAGAACATCCGCCATGGAGTCTTATCAGCCGCACCAGGGAATTCGGGGCCACCGACGACGATTCCGCGCTGATTCATGAGTGGATAACATATCTCTTCGCAGATATTTCGAGATGTTCCACCAAATTCCAGTACTTCATTGGAGGCCATCGAGTTGATGATGCCCTCTTCGGCGTGACCACCAGCCTGAACAAAGGAATCCTTGGCCCACTGGGGCCAGCTGTCAGGGGCCTCGCCGCCACCGTTGATACCCGTACGCATTGAGAGCGCGTTCGTTTCGGTGTTTCGCACTGCAATCACGGCAGTTGTCCCACGGTCGCCCGCCATCCAGTGATCGTTTGTCGCGCTGTGTCGCAACTCTTGGAGATCCTGGGCGGATTGCTGAGCGAGAGCCGCATCGTCGGGCCCGCCAGGTCCACACGTATTGTGGACCAAGATCGAGACGCCGCCCGCCACGACATAGTACGTGTGGAGTTGCTGAATGGTGAGGTTCCAGCGGTTTGCCGTCCCGGGCGTGGGCCGGGCCGCGAGAACGTAGGCGTGACTGTTGGTGACGGTGGTAAGGGCGTCGCCATGGTGGAGTTGGCCTGCGGGAATCCAACTGTGGGTGGTGTCGTTCCAGAAGGGGTGGTTGGCGGTGGTGTGGAGGGTGGCGGTGTGGCCATTCTTGGTGCGGATGGTGAGGTCGAGCAGGTCGTGGTCGTGGTTGATCCACACGTGCTGGACGGTGCGGGTGCCTTGATGCTTGCCGGTGGCGGGGTCTGCGGCTTCGACCTTGTCGCCCGGTTTGATGGCCTTGATGGGCTTGGTTTTGCCGTGGGCCAGGAGTACGAGGGTGGTGGGGGCGAAGCTGCACCTCACCGGTTTTGCCACGGTTCTAGCTTCTGCGGCTTCGGATTCGACCGCTTCGCCCTCACCGCGCGTGAGGACGAGGGAGGCCGCGTCGAACAGCAGCTTGCCGGTGCCTTCGGCGGTTCTGCCGTGCGCGAAGTCTCCATAGATCTCGGACCCGCGACCCACTACCGCAGTGGAGGCGGCGAAGCTGGGATCGATTTGAGAAAGCAGCGTTGTGCAGTTGTCGCCGCTGGTGAAGCACTGCTTGTCTGATTCGTACTGGAGGTAGGGGGACTCCACCATGTTGACGATGGTCTTCTTGGCCTGGTCGACCACGGTGCTGACCACGCCACCGAACCAGGCCCCGAGGCCACCGCCTCCGTGACTCGTGGTGGTGGCTTCCGTCGTGGATCCTCCGCCGGTGCTTACGGTGCCAGGGCCGCATTCATTCCAGCCGCCACTGCACTGGGTACCGTCGGAGTTCATCCTGATGGTGCCGGTCGGATCGCTGCCTGTCACCGGATTGCTGGCGGCATAGGTGTAGCCGCCGAGTTCCTGAGGGCTGGTGGCTTCGAAGATCGGGTCGGCGCTGATGAAACTTCCGAGGTTGGGGTCGTACTTGCGGGCGCCGACGTCGGTGTAGCCGGTGTTCTTGTCCTGTGGCTTGCCGAGGTAGGAGTGGGTGGGATCGGGCCAGGTGACGGTATTGGCGCTGCTACGTGGCTGTCCGTAAGGGGTGTACTGCTGGCGGGACACCTGCTGGGTGGTGGTGTCCATCGCCAGGGTCGATGTGCCGTGGGAGTCGTTGAAGAGATACTTGACGCCGCCGCCGGGGAGGCTGGAGCTCATGGCGACGGGGACGCCTGTGCCGCCGTGGCTGTACATACGGACGGCGCCCAGCAGGACGTTGGGGGTGACGCTGGTGTTGAGGACGATCTCGGTGTCGCCGGCGAAGAACGTGGTCTGGCCGGGATCACGGCGGATGAGCTGGTTGCCGTCGGCGTCGTAGAGGTACTTGGTGGTCGTGGGGCTGGCGCCGGTGGTGTCCACCTGGGCCAGGTGGCCCTCGTCGTCCCAGGTCAGGGTCTGGCCGGGGCCGGTGGTGGGGGTGCGGGTGTGCAGGTTGCCGTCTTCGTCGTACCCGAACGTCGTGGGGTTGGTGCCGCCGGTGGTGGCGGTCAGGGTGTGGGGCTGGGCTCCCGTGGAGTTGCAGTTGGCGGTGCAGCCGTCGGCGTAGGTGGTGGTGACGGTACTGCCGGTGGAACCGATGGCGTGGTCGATGCTCTGGTGGCGGTTGCCGATGGCGTCGTAGCCGAAGGTCTGCCAGTAGGAGCCGGGCGCGGTGGTGAGGGTACTACTGGTGGGTGGTTTCGCGGTGCAGTTGTCGTTGCCGGTCCAGGCGTCGGTGAGCCGATCCAGGGCGTCGTAGCCGTAGCACTGCTGGTCGGTGACGGTGTTTCCGGTCTCCGACTGCTGGTCGACGGTGGAGGTGGGGTTGCCGGAGGCGTCGTATGAGTACTTGGTGTCATCGACCGTCGGCCCGGGCGCCTGGGTCCGGCTGACCACCCGTTCCTTCAGCCGGAGGGTCTGATCGTCGTAGTCGTAGGTGGCCGTGGCCGGGTTGGTCGAGGCGCCCATGGTGACCCGGGACGGCTGACCGTAGTCGGTGTACACGGTTCCGGTGACGTAGGCGAACCCGCTGCTCCCGGAGCCGGTCGGGTTGCCCAATGCGTCGCGGTCGTAGGTGATGAGTTCGCTGCTAAGACCCTGGGTACGTGGATCGCTCTGTGTGGCGAGCAGTTGGTCGCGGAGCGTGTAGGTGTAAGTGGTGGTGTAGGTCGCCGGTAGCGGAGCCTCGGACGCCGGCAGAGTGATCTTGGTGCCACTCGGCTTACCGAGAGAGGTGTAGCCGGTGGTAGCGACCGTGTAGCCACCGGTAACGCCCTGCACGTAGCGAGTAGAGGAGCTCGGCAGGCCGATGCGAAGCGTGTCGTAAGTCCATGACGCGAACTGGAAGTTGGACTTTGCCTTGTCGGTGGCGGTGAGCTTGCGGCCCAGAAGGTCGTAGGTGTAGTCGAGTTCGACCTGCTTGGCGTCGGTCGTGGAGATCAGGTTGCCAGCGTCGTCGTAGCCGTAGCTGCTCCCGCCCGTGTCCGGGTCGGTCTGGGACTTCTTACGGCCCAGCAGGTCGTAGTCGAACGTCCACACCGTCTTGTCGGGGCCGGTGACCTGATGCTGCTGGCCCGCGGCTGTGTACTGGTAGGTGGTGGCGGAGGTGGTGCCGCCGGTGGCGGTAAAGCCGGCGGCCGCGGACCCGGACAGCGTGGGCGGGACGGTGTATTGGTCCAGTTCGGAGGTCTGGCCTCGTGCATCGACGACCGTGGTCGAGGCGACCCCGCCCTTGGGCGGCAGGACGGTGGTCCTGTCCCCGGTGTAGGCGGTGGCCGTACTCCAGGTCTTGTTCCCGTTGTGTTCCTCGGTGACCAGGCCAGCGCGGCCCTGCCCGTCGTAATCGGTGACGGTGGCGTCGGGGATGGTCGCCTGCGAGACGGAGATCAGACTGCTGCGGGGGCTGCCCGAGACGCTGTAGTTGTTGTTGGTGACGACCGTCCAGCCGTGGGAGTCGTACTGGGTGTCCGTGACCGCAGTGCTGGAATTCTCACCGGCCTTCTGGACCTGCAGGGGCCTCAGCATCGCGTCGTACAGCGTCTCGCTGGTCTGGTAGCTGCCGTTGTCAAGAAGGGCGTTGGAGGCTACGACCGACGGTGCCGACTGGGAAATGCTGTAGGTATAGGTGGTGTTCGCCGGCGCGCTGTTGGCCTTGATCTCGTTGGGCAACCACACCCCGGTCAGGCGGCCGAGCGCGTCGTAGGTAAGCGAGGTGAGCTTGCCGGCCGCATCGGTCCTCGCGGTGGGCAGCTCCCGGGACGGGTCCAGGGTGCTGATGGCGAGCTGGCAGTCCTTGGACGAGACGGTGACTGTGGAGCAGTCCACGCCGGGCGTGACCTGGGTGACGGTCGTGCTGCTGGTGGGCAGCGCACCGCTGGCCGGACTGTAGGTGGTGAAGACGGACTGGGCGAGGCTCTTGCCGTCCGGTGACGTCGACTTGGGGGTTCGGGTGACCTTCGTCGTGCGGCCGTAGGAGTCGTAGGTGGTGGCGGTCTTGTCGACGAAGGCGGTCGCGGTGGCGCCGCTGGCAGCAGATGCTCCCTGGACAAGGGTGGCGTCACCTGTCTTGGGGCGGGCGGGATTCGCCTGTCCGTCGCCGTCGTAGGTGAAGCCGTTGCTGTCGTAGGACGTGCGGGTGTCGGAGATCAGAGTGCCGCTGGGGGTGGCACCCGCGGTCGAGCAGTCCTGGGCCGTGGTGAGGGTCTCGGCGGCCAGTACCAGGGTGTCGACGCTGCCCGTGAGGTAGTGGTTGTAGGTGCACTTGGCGACGTTGCCGCCGGCTGCGGTCTCGCCGCGGTCGTCGACCTGCACGGCCATGCCCGTGGTCGACTTGTCCAGGGCCGTGTTGTAGAAGGTGTCGCTCTCGGTCTTGCGCCAGCCGTAGGACACTGCCTGACGGGTCAGCGTCTTGGCAGGGCGCGCCATCTGCGCCGTCAGGTCCGGCAGACCGCTGCGGCTTCGGCTGGCCGTGGGACCGATGATCGTGGGCACATTGACCACGGCCTTGTCCAGGCTGCGCGTGGCACTGGTGTAGGTGTCGGTTTCGAAGGTCTGCCCCGCCAGCGCGTTGTCGTCGGCGACCGAGGTGGCACCGTCCTGGCTGGTCAGTGCCGGAACCGATCGGGTCTTGCCGCCGGGCAGGGTGTCGCCGTTCATGCCCAGGAAGTAGTACGTCTTCGTCAGCGTCTTCTGGTCGTGGACCGCGACTTTGTCGGTGTTGTGGAAGACAGTGGTGTCACCGGTGGTGACGTCCACTTCCGGATAGCCCCGGAACTGTCCCCAGGTACGGTTCTTGGCCTTGACGGTTTCGTTGTCGTCGTAGTGCCAGCCGGGGTTGCCCTTGTAGGAGTAGTCCGTCTCCAGCTTGGGCTGGGTGCCGTCTTGGTAGGAGTTGTGGGTGTCTTCGGTGACGACCGAGGAGACCTTGTACTTGTAGAACCAGTCCATCCACGGCGTCGGCTGCCCGTCAGGGGTCCAGTACACCGGGAAGCAGGACAGAGTGTTGGTGGAGGCGAATGTCTTGGCGGCCGCGTCGGTCGGGTCGTCGGGGTCGCTCGCCGGCGCTTTGGAGCAGTCGGGGCGGTCGTAGGTGACTGTCGTCTGCGCGCCGGACTCGCTGGTGACCGTCTGGATCCGGTCGTGATACATCAGCGGCATCTGAGGGATCGTCCCGACCCGGTTGGGCAGCTGCAGCGGCGGGTCGAAGCTCACCGCCGGGGTGGAGGAGCTGGCCGAGGCGCCGCCCAGGGTGTCCAGGCCGGTCCGTTTGATGGAGTCCAACCACAGAGTGGGGGCGTGGTCGCCGCCGTCGGGGAAGGACTGGGTGAAGGTGTACTTGTCGACCTGCTGGGTCGCCCCGCCCGACTGGATCTGGGTGGTGATCGATGTCAGGCGTTTACGGGACCAGAAGCTCGGGCCGTGGTTGGTGCAGTTCGTCGAGTTCGAGGTGCAGTTCAGGTCCACTGGTACGTCCGGCCAGTACGCGGCGTTGGCAGTGGTGAACTGACTGTCCGCGCACGTGTTGCCGGACGGGGTGCCCGGGATGCAGCGTTCTGCCGAGGCGTCGAAGGCGATCTGCTCCGGTGCGGTGGCCGAGTAGATCGTGGAGGCGGTCATGCCGTAGTCGATGCGGGACAGGGTTCCGCCGCGCGTGTAGGCGACGGCGGTGTTCTTCATGTCCGCGCCGTAGTAGCCCGTTTCCGGGGAGTAGTACCAGGCGGTGGCGTTGCTGTGGGTGTCGACCGCGAAGTCGAGGTTGAAGCGGTAGCCCAGCATGCAGGAGGTAGCGGCGAAGTCGGTGCTGTCCGGGCAGTCGGAGACGCCGCTGTGCGCGTGGTAGACCGGTTCGGTCCACACGGAATTCGTCTCGTCCTTGCCGCTGGTCCAGCCCGGCAGGCGGTTACGGCCGAAGAAGTACTGCACGCCCCCTTCGGTGACCTTGAAGTACTCCCCGTTCTTCGTACCGTTCGTGGCACCGGTCAGGTCCTCGACCTTGATCGTGGAGCTGTCGTCGACAGGATGGAACGTCTTGGCCGAGTCGTCGTAGACGACCTCGGTGGACTTGCCATTCAGTGAGAGCGTGAGGATCTGCCCCGCCCAGCACTGGTCGCCGTCGTTGTCCGGAGCCCCGGACGACGGGTCGTCCTTGCAGGACTTGTACGTGCGCTCGACATAGTTCTCGGCCGAGCTCCAGCCGTCACCCAGCCACGAGGACTGGTTGTTGGTCCCCTCGGTGCGCGCGTCCTGGCTTGAGGAGTTGTAGAAGAGGTCGACGTTCGGGACCGTGCCGCCGATCGCCGGCGGTACCGAGATCGGATAGCTGTAGGTGAACGCACCCGTGTTGCCGGAGGCCGACCAAGAACCGCCCGGTGACAGGCTGGTCGCCGAGTAGTCACCCGACGAACCCGACGTGCCCGCGGCCGCCGCCATGACCACCGTCGCGCCGGTCGACGCCGCCGCCGAACGGACCGAGCCGACGGCATTCCACGTCACCGGCCGCGGCCCAGGAAGAGCGACCTGGGCGTTCAGTGGCGTTCCTGGGGCGGTGCGCACCGCACTCTGGGCCTGGCACTTCGCCAGCTTCGGCGTAGTCAGCGCGCAGGCGGGCAGCTGGACCAGGTGCAGGCGCGAAGCAAAGTCACCGCCGAAGGCGTAGCGGAACGCGGAGTCATCGACCCGCAGATCGACCTTTCCGCCTCCAGGGCTGGTGCGCTGGAGAGTGAAGAGCACACCGTGCACGCCGACGGTCTGTGCTGCCTTCTGGTCCAGCACGGTCACCCGCACCCGCTGGGATCCGGTGACGGTGGCCGCCTTGACCCCCGTCCCTGCGACGTCGCCCAGCAGCACGGGCGTGCCCTTGGCCCGCGCCTCGGTCGCCTTGGCGGTCAGCCGCGCAGATGCGGCACGGATCGGCAGAGTGACCACGGAGCTGCCCGGCACGGGGAGCTTCGCGTGACCGCTGGGATCGAACTGTTTGAAACGCTTCGAGGTGGAGCCCCACCCGGGTCTGGAGTGGACCAAGGGCACCCGCTTGTTCTGCGGCGCCGCAGGAGCCGTCACATGCCGCTGCTCCGAGGTCGCTGCCGCCGCAACCCCGGCGGGCAGCAGGCTCACCATCAAGGCGCCGGCCACCACTGTTGCAGTGTGTCGGACACGCCGGGCCGTCCAGGCCGCCCGTCCGCGCTTCCACCCCGAAATCCGCGCCATGCTGTGCGTCCCCTCCCCGTCCACGACACTCAACTCGCCCATCAGTTGCATCGTTTGAGTGCACGTCACAGCGGAGGCACATATTGATCACATCCCCCGCACGCGATCACGCTAGGGCCTGAGATCAGCCCCGAAGGCAAAGCTTCTCCAGGGGAAGGGCAAAGGAAATCCACAGACCGCACGTCAAGTTGACACGTATTGATCAAAAGCGGACTCATCGGAGGCGCTTGTCGATCAATTGATGATGGACCGGCTTCACACCGTCTGCACAGAATGCCTAACGGCGCGGGGCCCACGGGGGGAACCGCATGACACCTGCGAAGGACTTCGCCCTCACATGTCCGCCTCTCGCACACCCGTGCACGCCAGACGCTCCGCTTCGAGGCCATTCGCTGCTTTCGTTGTCGCAGCCCTGGCCGCCGGATCGCTGGCCGCCACCGCACCAGCCCACGCTGGGCCGTCGGACGGGCCGAGCTCCCCGTCCAAGTCCGCCTCAAAGAAAGATGACTCGCCGTCCGCCATCCACAGCCTCAACGCCACAGAGTGGGCCTCCTCGCAGGCGAAGGCCACTGGCCGGCCGGTAACCGTCGACGCGCTCACGGGCACCGGCACTCAGGTGGTGGCCAACCCGGACGGCACCTTCACCCGGACCGACTCATCCATGCCCCAACGCGTACAGCAACGCGGGAAATGGGTCCCCATCGACACCACTCTGGTCCGGCATGCCAATGGGACCTGGGGGCCCAAAGCGGCTGTCACGGACGTGGCATTCTCCGGGGGCGGATCCAGCCCACTGGTCACCATGCGCAGTGGAACGGACAGACTGGCATTCTCCTGGCCGACCATGCTGCCCAGACCGGTGGTCTCCGGGGACACCGCCACCTACCCGGACGTGCTCCCCGAGGTCGACCTCCAGCTGACCGCGGACGCCTCCGGTTACTCGTCGATCCTCGTGGTCAAGACCCCCAAAGCTGCCACCGATCCCCACCTGAAAGGCCTGACCCTCAAGACGGCTTCGGCTGGCCTCACGCTCGCCGCCACCCGTGACGGTGGTGTTCAGGCCACCGACAGGCACACGAACGAAACGGTCTTCCACAGTGACACCGCGCTGATGTGGGACAGCGCGGGAGAGAAAGCCGCGCACGCCCCCCTGACCCGCACCAAGACCGCTTCGTCCGCCCGGGTCGAGCACCGGGCGGCGGCCAACATGGGCAGGCACCGCGCCCAGGTCCAGGTACACCTGAAACCCGGCAGACAACTGCTGTCCCTGGACCGGAACATGCTCTCCTCCAAGAGCACCGCCTACCCCGTCTACGTGGATCCGGAGTGGAGTGGCAGGCCCTCCCAGCTGGACTGGGCGCGGATCTCCGACAACGGATGGAACGTCTACAACTCGACATCCACCACAGGCTCCACCAACGCTCGTGAAGGATTGGACAACAACAATCCTGGCAACGGCGAACGGGCTCGAACCTATTACCAGATCAACACCAGTGGTATCAAAGGCGCTGTGGTCAGCCACGCCTCCCTGTACGTGAAGCAGCTCTCCGCCGCCTCCTGTTCCGACACACCGGCCGCCGTCTACGGCACCGACCGTCCCGCGGGATGGAGCTCCTCCTCTCTGTACTGGGGCCACGAGCCCGGAGGCCGTACCGGCGCGCTGGGCGCCAACCCGAAGAGCCATGAAGCCGGCACCTGCCCGGTCACCGACGGGGCCAACTCGTGGGTCAGCCCGCCCTCACTCGAATTCGACGTGACCTCCCGGGCCCAGAGCGCGGCGGCCGGCAGCTGGAGCAGCATGACGCTGATGGTCCAGTCGCCTGACATGAATGACCCCACCCAGTGGAAGCAGCTCGCCTACGGCGGTGGCGCCACCATGTCGGTCACCTACAGCTACCGGCCCAAGCTCAAGAGCGGCACTGGCACCCCCGCCATCAAACCGTCCACAGTGAACCTGGGCAAAACGATGACCACCACCCACACCCCAACGCTCTCCGCCCGCGCGGTCGATCCCGACCTGGCCGGCGGCAGCGAGCTGGTGCGCATCGAGTACAACGTCTACAACTCCGGCGGCTCCCTGATCCACCAGGGCTTCGGCCCCAGCACCGACTCCAAGAAACACGCCCGGTACAACACCAACGGCAGCGACTGGACGACCCCGAGTCTGCCCGACGGCACCTACACCTGGAAAGCCACCGCGCAGAATGCCGCAGGCTACTGGGCGGGCACCGGATCAGGCATCTGGACCAAGACCCAGACCTTCACCGTGGACACCCTCGCGCCCCCTGCACCGACGATCACCTCGAGCCAGTTCCCAGCTGGGCAGATCGGCGCCGCCTACGGCGACAAGGGCACCTTCACCCTCGGCAACAAGCACACCAACAACATCACCGGATATCTGTTCTCTCTGGACACGACACTCGGCAATACGGTGTACAGCAGCAGCAACGTCATCCATTGGAGCACCACAACCAAGATCACGCCGGGCCAGGCGTACTACGTCACGTCGGACAACGGCCCCGGTACCGGAACAACGGTCGTCAACGGCAGTGCCTCCCCCTCCTTCGCCCCCGGCACCACAGGTCCTCACAAGCTGTACGCCAAAGCAGTGGACCAGGCCGGCTCAACGTCCGTCGAGGCGCCCTACAGCTTCTACGCCGGTACCAGTACCCCGATCTACGCCTACGGCGACAAGATGATCACCGGGTGGACCGCGACCAACACCGACGGCACGACCACTGCCGTCCCCAAGGCGACCACCACCACCAAGGGTGGCCAGCTGATCAGCCAGGCCGCCGGCAGCGGATACGAGTTCGCCGACGGCTACCAGGCCTGGCTCGCCAACAAAAGCACCACATCGAAGGTAGTCGCCGGTGACAGCGCCACCTTCAGTTTTGACATCCCCAAGGACGGCCCCTGGAGCTTCGGTGCCAACCTCACCAAAGCCAAGGACTACGGGATCTACCGGCTGGTCCTGGACGCGGGCAAGAGCACCCAGACGACCCTGCTCAGCGACTACGACGCCTACAGCTCCTACACGACCACTCAGTTCCGTGATCTCGGCATGCCCAGGGACGCCAGCGGCCAACTGCTCACCCTCAAAAAGGGCGTGCACACCCTCACCCTCACCCTCACCGGCAACAACCCCACGTCAGCGGGATTCCAGGCCGGCATCGACGTGCTGCGGCTCGCCCCGGCGCTGACCTGCACGATCAACGACACCAGCAGCTGCCTGAACAACACCGCCACCAGCACCTTCACCACCACAACCAGCCCCGCGGACGCCGACGGCTCCGGCAACAGCATCAACTCCACCGACCTGACAAGCACCTCGGGCTGGCAAAGCGGCAAGACCGTCACCGTCGACGGCGCCACCATCACCCTGCCGAAGTTCGGCACCGGCACCTACGACAACATGCTGGCCTCTGGCCAGACCGTCACCCTGCCGAGCAATACCGCAGTGAACACCGGTGACGCGCTGGTCTTCCTCGCCTTCGCTACCGGCGGTCCGGCCAATAGCACCACCGGCACCGTCACCTACGCCGCCGGCAACTGCCACAACGACAGTCCCTTCGACCAGTCCTACCGGCTGGACACCGTGCCCGACTGGCTCAGCGGCCCCGCCTCAGCTGCCGCCCTGACGTTGCTCCACGAGAACCACCGCGACAACACCCAGACCAGCCCGGCTCCCGGCCCCAAGATCTATGCCATCAGTGTCCCGCTGGACTGCCCAGGCTCGGTCATCAGCAGCATCTCCCTGCCCCTGTTCACCAACGGTGTCCAGGCGAACCAGCCTGCCCTGCACATCCTCGGGCTGGGCATACGCCCGATGGCGCTCACCGGTAGCGGATCCAGCGCACAGCACTGGGTCGGCACCTGGTCCTCCGTCCAGGACACCGCCAAGGTGCAGCAGTCCGGCGGCACCACGGCTGCTGCCAACGGGCAGACCTTGCGCATCCCGGCCCACATCAGTATCGGCAACGACACCGTCGGCAACGGCATACGCATCCATCTGTCCAACGCTCTGGGCACCACGCCCGTGACCTTCGACGCAGCTTCCGTGGCCCTGCAGGACACGACCACCGGCGGCGCCACGGCAGCCGCGGCGCCCACGCCGCTGGCCTTCGGTGGCCATGTGTCCGTCACCATCCCCGCCGGTGCCGACGCCATCAGCGACCCCGTGAACTTGCCCCTCACGCAACTGTCGACCGTGCTGATCAGCCTTCAGGTGCACGGCTCCGTTCCCGCCCTGGCCGGCCATGCGATGGCGCAGACACCCGTATGGATCAGCGACGCAGCCAACCGCACCCAGGAAGCCTCCGCCGCCAACTACACAAAGACGACGTACACCGGTCTGCCCTACCTGACCGGAATCGACGTCACCACCCCCACATCGTCTCCCACTACTCTCCCGACCGGGTCGGTGGTCCTCTACGGCGACCAGAGCATCAACGGCGACACCGCAAGCAACGACGGCCAACATCACCTCAGCGACGCCATCACCAGCGCCCTCGTCAACGACCCCAACGGAGACAACTCCGTGGATTACGGCGTACTCAACGCCGGCACCAACAGCAGCAGCCTCAGCAACAACCTGCTGCCGCAGATCACCAACAACGCCACCCCGAGAAACGCACTCAACCCACTGGACCGCAACGTCCTGGCCCAGGGCAACGTCCGCACCGTCCTCGTCTCCACAGGCGCCACCGACCTACTCAACTGCACCGGCACCGCCGACGCCTGCGCGACCATCGTCAAGAACGGCATGCAGTCACTCAACAGTCAACTGAGCTCGTACACCACCGATGACGGGCAGACCTCCGTCGAGCAGCAACCGGTGCTGGAAAACTCCAACATCACCGTGTACTTCACCACCATCCCGCCCTTCACCGCCGCGCACCCGGGTACAGCGACGCAGGAAGCCGCACGCCAGGAAGTCAACAGTCAGCTAACCGACCTCTTCCCGAGCCAGGTCATCGACTTCGCAGCGGCAGTCTCCGCGGACGGCACGTCAGCGTCTCCCACCGTCAAAACCGCCGACCTGACCAACGGCAACCCATCCAACGCCTACTACGACGACCTGGCCGCCCGGTACCTCAGCGACACCAACAACTCCGACACCATCGCCATCGCGCCGAACCTGATCGTCCCGGTCGCCACCGGCAGCGACACCCCCGATGACGAATGGGACCTCGCCGCCGACGGAACCGACCAGCGCGGCGACAATCCCTTCACCGCCTTTGGCGGCGCGACCTTCAACGCCGCCGGATCCGACGCGGCCAACGCCCCAGCCAATGCCACCTCCTTCGACGGCAGCACCGGCTTCCTGGAAAGCGACCACACCGCCGTCAACACCCTCGACGACTACACCATCTCCGCCTGGGTGAAACTCGACTCGGCAGCAGGCCCCGCGACCGCCATCTGCGAAGGAACCAGCCAGCACCAGGCGTTCTACCTGGGCTACGACCGAGGCAACCAAGGCTGGATGTTCCAGACCACGACCACCAACGACGACAACGCCGACTTCCCCACAGCGGAAGGAGACGCAGGCACCGGGGCCCTTGGCACATGGACCCATCTCCTGGTCACCTATACCGCTCCCGTGGACGGTGACGACGGGACCGGGGTGATGTCGATCTACCAGAACGGCACCCTCATGGGGACAGCCACCAACCTCACCCCCCAGTACGACTCCGCCATGCCCCTGACCATCGGCGGTTGCGTCAACGACCCAGCCGAGACGTCGCCGTACAACGCCTTCCCCGGCTCCGTCGCCGACGTCCAGGTCTACCCCTACGCCATGCCAGCCAGCGACGCCGACGCCGGCAGCGTCATCGTGCCCAACGGATGGCAGAACGGCATGCCCGAAGACGACTGGAAACTCGCCGCCAACGGCACCGACACCGCCTCTCTGAACCCGTTCACCGCTACCGGCACCACATCCTTCGGCACAGACGCACCGGCCGGGATGTCCGGCAGCGTCGCCTTCGACGGCAGCACCGGTTTTCTCAAGAGCAAACAGAGTGCGGTCAACACCCTCGGCGACTACACCGTCTCGGCCTGGGTGAAGATCAACTCAGCACTCGGCACCACCGCCGTCTGCCAGGGCACCACCCAGCACCAAGCCTTCTACCTCTCCTACGACAAACCCAGCGCCGCCTGGATGTTCCAGACCTCCACCACCAACGACGAGAACTCCGACTTCCCCACCGCCGAAGGCGAGCCGAACAGCGGCCCGGCCGGCACTTGGACCCACCTCGTCGCCACCTTCCGCGCACGGGTCCCGGGAGACTCCAGTCCCGGCAACATGGCCCTCTACCAGAACGGCACATTGATCGGCACCGCCACCAACCTCAGCCCCCAGTACGACTCCTCCATGCCCCTCACCATCGGCGGCTGCGTCAATAGCGCCTCCGCCTCCACCCCCTACCTCGCCTTCCCCGGCTCCGTCGCCGACGTCCACGTCTACCCGCGCACCTTGTCGGCCACCGAGGTCAGCGCACTGCACTAACCCATCACTGACCTAGGGTCCGCGCCTGCTCCGCCAAGAGCAGGCGCGGACCCGGCCATTTCCCTGAGCCAAGCCCACACCCGCGCAAAGAGACACCACGACACTGCCTACCGGGCTGCCCCAAGTCGGGGTCGGGTCTGCTGCAGTTTCGGGTGACAGGTTGGGTCACGCGGCTTGGAGGGCCGGTGTAGTCATGACGGTCTCGAATTCGATGGGGGTCAGCCGGCCGAGTGCGGCTTGCCTGCGGCGCCGGTGGTAGGTCCGCTCGATCCACGACACGATCGCGATCCGGAGTTCTTCGCGGGTGGACCGGACACGGCGGTCGAGGACGTTCATCTGCAGCAGGCTGAAGAAGGACTCCATGGCTGCGTTGTCACCTGCGGCCCCGACTCTTCCTATCGATCCGGCCATCCGGTGGCGGTCGAGTGCCCGGACGAATTTCCGGGACCGGAACTGCGATCCGCGATCGCTGTGCAGGATGCACCCGTCGACGTGTTCACGCCGGGCGACGGCGTTGTCCAGGGCGGTCACGGCCAGGCGGGACTTCATCCGCGCGTCGATGGAGTAGCCCACGATCCTGTTGCTGAACACATCCTTGATCGCGCAGAGGTACAGCTTGCCTTCACCGGTGGCGTGTTCGGTGATGTCGGTGAGCCACAGCCGGTTCGGGCCCCTCGCGGTGAAGTCACGGCGGACGAGGTCGTCGTGCACCGGCGGGCCGGCTTTCCTGCCCTTGCCGAGCTTCTTGCCGAACACGCTCCACCAGCGGTTGTCCCGGCAGATCCGCCAGGCAGTCCGGTCCGCCATCACGGCCCCGGCGCCGCGCGCTTCGTCGGCCAGGAAGCGGTAGCCGAACTCCGGGTCGTCGCGGTGAGCGTCGAACAGTGCGTTCGCGCGATACGCCTCCTCCAGCACGGCGTCGGTCACCGGCTGGTCCAGCCAGCGGTAGTAGGGCTGTCTGGCGAGCTTCAGCACCCGGCACGCAACCGTGACGGGCATCCCGTCCCCGGCCAGCTCCTTCACGAGCGGGTAGATCCTTTTCCCGGCAGATGTGCCTGCGACAGATAAGCAGCGGCCCGCCGCAGGACCTCGTCTCCTGCTCCAGCAGCTTGATCCGCCGACGCGCTTGCCGAAGCTCTGCGCTCTCCTGGCTGGTCGTTCCGGGCCTGGTCCCGTCATCGATGTCCGCGCGGCGCATCCACTTCCACAGCGTCATCGGGTGGACGCCGAAGTCCTTGGCCACCTGCTCGACCGTCACCCCCGGGCCGCGGTTCCTCGCGACCCGCACGACGTCCTCGCGGAACTCTTCGGGATAGGGCTTGGGCACAGCGACATCCTTCCCACCCGCCCCATAGGGCAAGCCAGATCAGATGTCACCCGATCGTGCAGCAGACCCTCAGCACCCGAGCCCGCCGGACCGTGGTCCTCGTCCGCCCCGCCGACGCCCCGCCGACGCCATCCCGCTCGCCCCTCCGTCCCGGGACGACAGCTGACCGCCGCCCCGTCTACGGCAGTTATGCGCGAGACCGCCTTGCCTCCACCTGATGTGGCACTGCCCCTCCCCGGCCACCGAGACATCCGTGAGCGAGAACGCCAAAACGGCAGATGATCACCAACAACAACCTTCTGTACAGGTCACCATCCCCGATGCCTCGTCGAGGCGGAGTTCGCGGAACCCATATACCACTTCCACAAAATCATTCGTTGAAGCGCTGCCTGCTGCGCTGGCCAAATGCCATACCACGATGCCGAGCAGCGCGGCGTCGGTTGCGAAGGTGTGCTCCGAACCGGCCTCCCCGTCTGACCTGCCACGACAGGACACCACGGCCGGAACCCGTCGTGCGGGGGTCCGGCCGAGGTGTGTTTCAGAGCCGGCGGCTCTGTGATGCTCGACGCAGTCAGCCGTCAGCCACTCGTCAGGGCAATGCCATGCGGCTCCTTGCCCCAGTGTGTGCCTCGCGTCACCGGGTGGCTTCGGCGTTCACACGGGTGATTCTCGCACCGGGAATGTCCAGGGCCTGAACGATCCTCTCAGCAACTTCAGCAGAGTAGAGCCCCTTGGTCGCGCTCAGTACGAATCCGGGCTCAACTGGATGGTGCACCTGTCGCAGCAGGAGGAACGCCTCCCCCTCCGCCGGGGAGAAGGCGAAGCAGAACCACTCCGCGAAGTCGTCGCTGGTGATTTCCGGAGAACCCCAACGCTCCTCCAACGCTGCACCATCAACATCGACCTGGACGAGCCATCGGATGTCACGCGGGCTGACGGTCCCTTCAGCAATCCGCTGCAGACCCGTCGGGCCCAGTTCCCGCTGATCCATACCTAGCGCACCTCCGTAACGACGATCGGGATGGAGGCCCATTCATCGCCGTCCTTGACGAACGAGCTGACATTGTCCTCCACCTCAGCCTCCCATGCGGCTTGGCCGGGCAGACTGCGGTCAAAGGCCTTGGGCTTCAGGGTCGTGTAGAACTCAAAGCTTCCCGGCTTGGCGTCATGAGGAATCGGACCACGCCACGCCTGGGCGGTCGCGTTGCCGCCCTGTTTCGGAGCCCTGCCCCAGAGCTCACTGGACTCCACGATCGTCCGGGCCGTGCCCACCGACTGGGTCCTCTCATTGCCAAGCCGGTGGAACGGGTCAAACAGGATGGCCGGCTCCTCGGACATACCCTTACCCGCGGTCAGTGCCTTCGCTCCGGCCCCGAGTGCCCCGCCGCCCACCGCAAGGCTTCCGCCGGACGCGCTGCCGGACGCCATCTCCGCGATCTCCGCAGCGCACACCGGAGCCGTCGCCAGGCACCCTGGGGCCATGACGGCAATCACCGGAGCGGCGGCCACAGCCACTGACACAACCGAGACGGCGCCCAATATTATCTTCTGCCAGGTTGCGAGTTTCCCTGTGTCAGGAAGGTCGTTGGCATTGGGCTGGGTCGGCCTATAGAAAGCGGCCGGTGGTCGGATCGTACTCGCGGGCGGCGACGTGGGGCAGGCCCGTGTCGGCGTCGGCGGGCTTGCCTAGGAAGCCCTTATGAGGATCATGTGTGGATCTTGAGTCGCGGTCAACAGTGTCGTCCGTCACGTTGACCGTGTTCCAACATGTCGGTAGAGAGCGCCGCTCTCACTCCGAATCTGATGCCACGCCAGCTGCGCGTAGCCGCAGGTACGGCTTGCCGTTCAGGGGAAGGCGTCCGCCCCGAAACCCCAAGACTTCGCGGTACGGGCCAGCCCTAGCCAGGTACGTGCTGTCAAGGACCACCACAGTTCCCAGTCGAATACCCACGAGCCGGGCGACTGGCGCAAGTCCGGGTAGCGGTGGAACCGAACATGCGGCTGGTAAGGATCATGGCTTGCACGGCCCGCGGTCACCTCACCCACCGAGCAGCGAGAGCATCTTGGAGAGTGCAGGGCCGCGACATCGACGACCACCAACCCGGACTCCCACGACCACTTCGATCGGGTTCATGGACAGCACTACGCCATGCCGGGCTGGCTATGTAGGTGAGTTACAGGAACGTCTGTCGCTCAGCAGCGAGAACGTCCGGGTCCACGGAAGAGCCACGTCGCCGAGTTTTGGGCTCTGGCAAAGATCTTGGGGGGCGATCGCGGAGAGCAACTTATCGAATTCCCTGCCGCGGGCCGAAGGCCGCTGTCTCACAGACGTAGCGGGTCTCCCCTGCACGGGACATGCCCGGCTTTTCCGGAAGAAATCATTCGCTGGCTGACACGCCTAGAGTCTGTTGCGAAAGTGCTGGTCACAGCCACGCATTGATGGCTGCGACCAGCACTGTAGCTTCGTAGCGGACGGCGAGTTTGTCGTATCGAGTGGCGACGGCCCTGTGGCGCTTGAGCCAGCGCTCGACCGCGTGACGCTGCTTGTAGTCATCCTTGTCGGCCGCTGGCGGCCGCCCGCCACGCGATCCACGTCCGAGGCGCTTACGGACCCGGTCCGCCAGAACCAGGATGGTGGTCTTGATCCCGCGTCTGCGCAGATAGGAGTGATTGCCGCGGGAGTTGTACGCCTTGTCGGCCCGCACCCGGTCCAGGCTCTTGCGTGGCCTGCCGAGCCCCAGCCGCGGAACCTGGACGGTCTCCAGGACCGCTTCGAAATAAGGAGAGTCGCCCCGCTGCCCGTCCGTGGTCACGACCGAAAAGGGCTTCTGCCCCGGCTCGACCGCGAGGTGGATTTGCTGGTCAGTCCACCACGGGAGCGCCTCAAGGTGCGGTGAGGCGGCGCCGGCTTCCGCGGGCACGGACCGGACATCATCGGCGAGCGAGAAGACCACCGTCTAGGCATGGGGCCGGCTCCACCCGCGGCTGACCCACCGCTCGTCCTGGACCGCCAGTTGGGCGCCCTCCCTGTCATCGAAGGCACCGTGATGCTTCTGCGGGTCGAGCGACTCCCAGTGGAGCCACGCCGAAGCCGGTCGTGTGGGGACCCTGGGCTGTATCTGCATGAAGAACCGGACTCCCGAGGCGGCCGACCGATGGACCTGGCTGATCCTCGCCGTCCACGCCCAGCTCCGGCTCGCCCTGCCGTTGGCAGCCGATCTCCGCAGGAACACCCGCCCCCCTCCACGTCACGATGTCCACATAGGCCACAAAGCGGATGATGCGCAACCGAAGAAGGAGGCGTCAACAACCCCTCGCCCACGGCACACAGGCCACGCCGGTAGCGAGATACCGATCAAGCCGCTCTCGCGGACATCCGGTCGTCCCTTCGATTTCGAGGAGCACCCGTTCAGCCTGCTGCGGAACGCGAGTGCCGCGTGCGTGGCCCTTTCGCTCAAGATCCGGTCGAGCGCCTCGCGGTCTTGAGGGAACAACCTCTTCGGGGTTGTTGTAGGAACCCTCCATACTGATCCACTGGCCCGTGCGCCTCACACATGGCTCTCATCAAATCGGCGACGGGACGCGGACTTGGGGCCTCTGGCCTGGTCTTCCGTGCTCTCTGTGGACCCCACGTACAGGGGCGGTCATGTTATATACCCCACACGTCGAACTGACAGGGTTGTGCAAACTCTCCTTGGCCAGGAGCGGCCCCGTAGTACAGGATCGGCTCTCATGGACCTGCTGAACACGCTGGTGGACAAGGGGCTTCGGCGCGAGCTGCCGACCCGCGAGGAAGCGCTCGCCGTGCTGGCGACCTCCGACGACGACGTGCTCGATGTGGTGGCCGCGGCCGGCAAGGTGCGCCGCCACTGGTTCGGCCGGCGCGTGAAACTCAACTACCTGGTCAACCTCAAGTCCGGTCTGTGTCCTGAGGACTGCTCCTACTGCTCGCAGCGCCTCGGGTCCACGACCGGGATCCTCAAGTACAGCTGGCTCAAACCCGACGAGGCCTCCAAGGCGGCCGCGGCCGGCCTGGCCGGCGGCGCCAAGCGGGTCTGTCTGGTGGCGAGCGGACGCGGCCCGACGGACCGTGACGTCGACCGGGTGGCCGGCACCATCAAGGCGATCAAGGAGCAGAACGAGGGCGTCGAGGTGTGCGCCTGCCTCGGGCTCCTCTCCGACGGCCAGGCCGAGCGGCTGCGGGCGGCGGGCGCGGACGCCTACAACCACAACCTCAACACGTCCGAGGGGACGTACGGGGACATCACGACCACGCACACGTACGCCGATCGGGTGGACACGGTCACCAAGGCGCACGCGGCCGGTCTGTCGGCCTGCTCCGGCCTGATCGCGGGCATGGGCGAGAGCGACGCGGACCTGGTCGACGTGGTCTTCTCGCTGCGCGAGCTGGACCCGGACTCGGTGCCGGTCAACTTCCTGATCCCGGTCGAGGGCACCCCGCTGGCCAAGGAGTGGAACCTGACCCCGCAGCGGTGTCTGCGGATCCTGGCCATGGTGCGGTTCGTCTGCCCGGACGTCGAGGTGCGGATCGCGGGCGGCCGCGAGGTGCACCTGCGCACCATGCAGCCGCTGGCGCTGAACCTGGCCAACTCGATCTTCCTCGGCGACTACCTCACCACCGAGGGCCAGGCGGGCCGGGCGGACCTGGAGATGATCGCGGACGCCGGGTTCGTGGTCGAGGGCGCCGACGAGGTGACGCTGCCGCAGCACCGGGCCGACGTCGCGGCCGGGGGCTGCGGGTCGCACGCGGAGGCGGGCTGCGGTGCGTCGGCCGAGGCGGGCTGCGGGTCGCACGGGGAGGCCGGCCCGCTCGTGGAGGCCGCCGCGAGCGCCAATGAGCCGCGCACCGACCTGGTCGCCGTCCGCCGCCGGGGCGCCGGAACGGACCTCGCGCCCAATGCCTGACCTGAGCGTCCCCGAGCTGCTGGAGCTGGACCGGCGGCACGTCTGGCATCCGTACGGACCGATGCCGGGCCGGGCCGAACCGCTCGTCGTGGAGTCGGCGAGCGGGGTCCGGCTGCGGCTCGCGGACGGCTCGGGCGAGCTGGTCGACGGCATGTCGTCCTGGTGGTCGGCGATCCACGGCTACAACCACCCGGTGCTCAACGAGGCCGCGCGCGACCAGCTCGGCCGGATGAGCCACGTGATGTTCGGCGGGCTCACGCACGAGCCGGCGGTCCGCCTGTCGAAACTCCTTGTCGACTTGTCGCCGGACGGACTCGAACACGTCTTCCTCGCCGACTCCGGGTCGGTGTCGGTCGAGGTCGCGGTCAAGATGTGCCTGCAGTACTGGCGTTCCCTCGGCCGCCCCGGCAAGCAGCGCCTGCTGACCTGGCGCGGCGGCTACCACGGCGACACCTGGCAGCCGATGTCGGTGTGCGACCCCGAGGGCGGGATGCACGAACTCTGGTCCGGGCTGCTGCCCCGCCAGGTCTTCGCGGACGCGCCGCCGGCCGAGTTCGACGCCTCGTACGCCGACGGGCTGCGGTCGCTGATCGAGCGGCACGCGCACGAACTGGCCGCGGTCATCGTGGAACCGGTGGTGCAGGGCGCGGGCGGGATGCGGTTCCACTCCCCCGGGTACCTGCGGGTGCTCCGCGAGGCCTGCGACGCGCACGACGTGCTGCTGGTGTTCGACGAGATCGCGACCGGGTTCGGCCGCACGGGAGCGCTGTTCGCGGCGGACCATGCGGCCGTCACCCCGGACGTGATGTGCGTGGGCAAGGCGCTGACCGGCGGTTACCTGACCATGGCGGCGACCCTGTGCACGTCCCGGGTGGCCGACGGCATCTCGCGGGGCGAGGTGCCGGTGCTGGCCCACGGCCCGACGTTCATGGGCAACCCGCTGGCCGCCGCCGTGGCCTGTGCCTCGCTCGGGCTGCTGCTCGGCCAGGACTGGCAGGCGGAGGTCAAGCGGATCGAGACGGGACTGCGGGACGGCCTGGCGCCGGCCCGGGAGATCCCCGGCGTCCGGGACGTCCGGGTGCTCGGCGCCATCGGGGTCGTCCAGCTCGACCACGGGGTGGACATGGCCGCGGCCACCGCGGCCGCCGTCCGCGAGGGCGTATGGCTGCGGCCGTTCCGCGATCTGGTCTACACGATGCCGCCGTACGTCACGGGCGACGCGGACCTGGCACGGATCGCGCGCGCGGTGTGCGCCGCCGCGCAGGAGGGATGAACATGCCGATCCTGATCATCACCGGGACGGGCACCGAGGTCGGCAAGACGGTCACCACGGCCGCCGTCGCCGCCGCGGCGCTCGCGGCGGGCCGTTCGGTGGCGGTCCTGAAGGCCGCGCAGACCGGCGTACGACCGGGCGAACGCGGCGACGCCGACGAGGTCGCGCGGCTCGCGGGCCCGGTGACGACGGCCGAACTCGCCCGGTTCCCTGAGCCGTTGGCGCCCGGTACGGCGGCTCGGCGGGCCGGGATGGCGCCGGTGAGCCCGCACGAGGTGGCGGAGGCCGCGGTCAAGCTGGCCGCCGAGCACGAACTGGTGCTGGTCGAGGGGGCGGGCGGGCTGCTCGTGCGGTTCGACGCGGCGGGCGGCACGCTCGCGGACGCGGCCCGGCTGCTGAACGCGCCGGTGCTGGTGGTGGCGTCGGCCGGGCTCGGCACGCTCAACACCACCGAGCTGACGGCGCGTGAGCTGCGGGCGCGTGAGCTGGAGTTGCTGGGCGTGGTGATCGGCAGCTGGCCCGAGTCCCCGGATCTCGCGTCGCGGTGCAACGTCACCGACCTGCCGGAGGTCGCCGGGGCGCCGCTGCTGGGCGCGCTGCCCGCCGGGGCCGGAGCGCTGGCGCCTGCGGGCTTCCGTGCGGCGGCGCCGGGGTGGCTGTCGGCGCGGCTGGACGGGGGGTGGGACGCGGAGGCGTTCCGGGAGCGCGAGGCACGCTGAGCGCTGGCCGCGGGGACCTGTCGTCGGGCGTCGGTTGTCGGCCGGCCGCGGCGCCGTCGTGGCCGGGCGCGCAGTTCCCCGCGCCCCTTTGGGGGGCGTCATGGTGGCGGCCGCTGCGAGGCGGAGGCGTCTGTGTTGCCGCGTAGGGAGGTTGTCGGTCGGCCGCGGCGCCGTCGTGGCTGGGTGCGCCGTTCCCCGCGCCCCTTCGGGGGCGTCATGGTGGCGGCCGCTGCAAGGCGGAGGTCTCTCACAGGCTCCAGCCGCGCAGTTCCTCCGCGATGTCGGAGACGCTCGCCTCGCCGGACTTCACCAACCGGGCGAGGTCACGGACCTGTTCGGGCGAGGTGGCGATCTTGAGGCCGCTGGCGACCAGGTAGGCGTAGGCGACCGAGGACGCGAAGAGGGCGTTGGAGCGCTCCAGCGCCGGGATGTGGATGAGGAGTTGCAGCAGGGCGGCGGCGCGGGCCTGCGGGGTGTCGTAGACGGGGACGTCGAATATCTCGGCCCGGTGCCTGGCGACGGCGGCGATCAGCGCACCCCAGTCGGTGACCTGGGGGTCCCCCGGGGTCTTCTGTTCGGCGAGCATGAGGAGCCAGGCGAGGTCGATGGTCAGGTCGCTCAAGGGATCAGTGACGGCCTTCGGTCTTGTCCGACGGTTCGGGGCCCTGCGCTTCGCCGAACTCCTCGGCGAAGACGGACTCGTACTGCTTCATGAAGTCGGCGGCGGCCTCGACGAACGTGCGGCCCGCCTCACCTGTGTCCTGCATGACCAGTTCCTCTATGTAGCGGTTGACGCTCATGCCGCGCGCCAGGGCGCGTTCACGGGCCGCTCTGGCGGTGCCCTCGTCCACGCGCACGTTCAGCTGGGTCTTCGCCATACCTCGACGCTAGCGCGGTCGCGCTAGCGTCGGCAAGCGCGCATCGGAATCGAAAAGTAATACCGCCTGTGCGCGGGGTCACACTACGCTCGACGCCGACGCAGAGCCCGCGCGAGCGAGGAGGCAGTCTTGGCCACACCTGCTGCTCAGGCACCGGCCGACGGGGGGACAGCAGCCCGGGCCCGGGGACTGACCAAGGCGTACGGGTCGGGTGAGACGGCCGTGCTCGCGCTGGACTCGGTGGACGTGGACATCGCACGCGGCCGGTTCACCGCGGTCATGGGCCCCTCGGGTTCCGGCAAGTCCACGCTGATGCACTGTCTGGCCGGTCTGGACACGGTGTCGGCCGGCCAGGTCTGGCTCGGCGGCACCGAGATAACGGGGCTGCGGGAGCGCGAGCTGACGCGGCTGCGCCGGGACCGGATCGGCTTCATGTTCCAGTCGTTCAACCTGATCCCGACGCTGAACGCGGCCGAGAACATCACCCTGCCCATGGACATCGCGGGCCGGGCACCCGACGCGAAGTGGCTCGACCAGGTCATCGACACGCTGGGGCTGCGGGACCGGCTCAAGCACCGGCCCGCGCAGCTGTCCGGCGGGCAGCAGCAGCGGGTGGCCTGCGCGCGGGCCCTGGCCTCCCGGCCGGAACTGATCTTCGCCGACGAGCCCACCGGCAACCTGGACTCGCGGGCCGGCCTGGAGGTGCTGGGCTTCCTGCGGGAGGCGGTCGACCGGCTCGGCCAGACGGTCGTCATGGTGACCCACGACCCGGGCGCCGCCGCCCGCTCCGACCTGGTGCTCTTCCTCGCGGACGGCCGGATGGTGGACCGGATGCAGGGGCCGACGGCGGACGCGGTGCTGGAACGCATGCGCCGCTTCCCCGGCGGCGGTCCCCAGGCCCCGGGTCCCGACGAGGACGGCGGGTCCGCGGGACCCGAGGAGGACTGACCCGGTGCTCAGGGCAACCCTGCGGAGCTTCCTGGCCCACAAGGGACGGCTGCTGCTGTCCGCGCTGGCCATCGTCCTGTCCGTGGCGTTCGTCGCGGGCAGCCTGATCTTCTCCGACACCGTCACCCGCACCTTCGACCGGCTCTTCGCCTCCACCTCCGCCGACGTGACGGTGGAGCCGAAGGAGGACCTCAAGTCGTCGGTGCCGACCGGCGCCGTACAGACCGTGCCGGCCGCGCTCCGGGACGCGGTCGCGAAGGTCGACGGGGTCGCGGGCAGCCACGCGGACGTGTCCGTTCAGAACATCGTGGTCGTCGACCGCCACAACAAGTCGGTCGGCCCGACCACCGGCGCCCCGACCATCGCCACCGACTGGTACCTCACCCACCGCAGTCCCGTGAAGCTCACCTCGGGACACGCCCCGCACGGCGCCGGCCAGGCACTGCTCGACGCGGACACCGCGGGCAAGAAGCACGTGCGGATCGGCGACACGCTCACCGTGCAGGCCCAGCCCGGCACCTTCCAGGTCGAGATCGTCGGCATCGCCACCTTCACCACCACCAACCCGGGCGCGGCCCTGGTCTTCCTGGACCCGGCGGTGGCCGCGAAGGAACTCCTCGGCTCCGCCGGCCGGGCCACCGGCATCTCGGTGGACGCGGCGCCGGGCGTCACGGACGCCGTGCTGAAGCGGCGGATCGGCGCGGCGATCGGCACCGGGACGTACGACCTGAAGACCGCCGACGAGCAGGCGAAGTCCTCCGCCGCGGCTCTCGGCGGCTTCCTCGACGTCATCAAGTACGTGATGCTCGGGTTCGCCGGCATCGCCACGCTCGTGGGCGTGTTCCTGATCGTGAACACCTTCTCGATGCTGATCGCCCAGCGCACCCGCGAACTGGGCCTGTTGCGGGCGCTGGGGGCCGACCGCCGTCAGGTGCGGCGGTCCGTGCTCACCGAGGCGGTGCTGCTCGGGCTGGTCGGTTCGACGCTCGGGCTGGGCGCCGGCATCGGGCTGGCGCTCGGGCTGATCAAGCTGATGAGCGCGTTCGGGATGAACCTGAGGACCACCGAGATGGTGGTCGGCTGGGGCACGCCCGTCGCCGCGTACGTCGTGGGCGTCGGGGTCACCTTCGTCGCCGCCTATCTGCCCGCCCGGCGCGCGGCCACGGTGTCGCCGATGGCGGCGCTCGCGGACGCCGAGATCGCCGGAGTGGGCAGGCCGCTGCGGACGCGGGCGATCGTGGGCGCGGTCGTCGGGGCGCTCGGCGCGGCGGCCCTCGCGGGCTGTGCGGCGGCGACCAAGACCGCCTCGGCCGCCTCGTTCCTCGGGCTCGGCGTGGTCCTGACGCTGCTCGCGACGGTCGTCGCCGGTCCGCTGCTGGTGCGCCCGGTGATCCGCGTGCTGGGCGGGGCCTTCCCGGCGGTCTTCGGCCCGGTCGGCCGGATGAGCCAGCGCAACGCCCTGCGCAACCCGCGCCGGACCGGCGCCACCGCCGCCGCGCTGATGGTCGGACTGGCCCTGGTCGGCGGGATGTCGGTGGCCAGCGCCTCCATGTCCAAGTCCTTCGACCAGCAGATCGACAAGACGCTGGGCGCCGACTTCATCGTCCAGAACGGCAACTTCGCGCCGTTCACCCAGCAGATCACCGACAAGGTGCGCGGCACGGACGGCGTCGGGCTCGTCGTACGGCAGCGGTTCGCGCCGGTGGCGGTGCGGCTGCCGGACGGCAAGCGGGTCACCACGACCGCCGCCGGGTACGACCCGCAGGTCGACGAGGTCGCCCACGTCGCCTACCAGGGCGGCGGTACGGCGGCCGCGCTGGCCGACGGCGGCATCGGCATGGACGCGACCTTCGCCGCGGACCACGGGGTGCGCCTCGGCAGCGTGCTCCCGGTCGAGTTCCAGGGCGGCAAGCGGGCCGAGATGACGGTGGGCGCCCTCACCGACCAGGACAGCGGCAGCGGATTCGGCACCCAGGGCGGGCTGTTCTTCGGCATCGCCACCGTGCAGAAGTACGTCCCGGGCGGCCAGGACTCCTCGCTGTACGTCAACCACGCGCCGGGCACGAGCGTGGACCGGCTCCGCGCGAACCTGGAGAAGACCCTCGCGCCGTTCCCGCAGGTGCAGGTCCGCGACCAGGCCGACTACAAGAAGCTGGTCCACGACCAGATCGCGGTGCTGCTGTACCTCGTGTACGCGCTGCTGGGCCTCGCGATCGTGATCGCGGTGCTCGGCGTGGTCAACACCCTTGCCCTGTCGGTCGTGGAGCGCACCCGGGAGATCGGGCTGCTGCGCGCGATCGGGCTGGGACGGCGGCAGTTGCGCCGGATGATCCGGCTGGAGTCCGTGGTGATCGCGGTGTTCGGCGCGGTGCTGGGGCTCGCGCTCGGCCTGGTGTGGGGCGTGTGCACCCAGCAGGTGCTGGCGTTGCAGGGCATGAAGGCGCTGGCGGTCCCGTGGGGCACGATCGTCGCGGTGGTGATCGGCTCGGCGCTGGTGGGCATCGTGGCGGCGCTGCTGCCGGCGCTGCGCGCCTCGCGCATGAACGTGCTCGCCGCCATCGCGCACGAGTGACCGGGCCGACCGCCACCGAGGAGAGTCCATGCCGCGTCCGTTCCGCTTCGGCGTCAGCCTGCTCACGTCCGCGTCGGCCGCCGAGTGGCGGGCGAAATGCCGGCGCGCGGAGGACCTCGGCTACGACGTGCTGCTCGTCCCCGACCACCTGGGGATGCCGGCGCCCTTCCCGGCGCTGGTCGCGGCGGCCGCGGCCACCGAACGGCCGCGTCTTGGCACCTTCGTCCTCAACGCGGGGTTCTGGAACCCGGTGCTGCTGGCCCGCGAGGTGGCAACGACCGCCGCGCTGACCGGCGGCCGTCTCGAACTCGGACTCGGCACCGGCTACGTGCGGGCGGAGCACGAACGGGCCGGGCTGCCGTTCGGTTCGCCGCGTGAACGGGTGGACCAGCTGCGGCGCACGGTCGAGGAGTTGCGGGCGTCGGACGGCTGCCGGGTGCCGCTGCTGATCGGCGGCGACGGCGACCGGATGCTGCGGCTGGCCGCCGAGCACGCGGACATCGTGGCGTTCGCCGGAGCACGTCTGACACCGGGCAGCACGGTCGGCCGGCTGGAGCCGGCCACGGCGCGGGACCTCGACGAGCGGGTCGCCCGCTACGCCCGGTCGGCGGCGGACCGCACCGAAGCCGCCGAGCGGAACCTGCTGATCCAGACGGTCGCGGTCACCGACGACCCGCGGTCGGCGCTCGGCCCGCTCCTTGCCCGGCGGCCCGAACTGACACTGGCCCGGGCCCTCGCGCTGCCCACGGTCCTCGTCGGCACCCTGGAAAAGGTCACCGGCCGGGTACGGGGGCTGCGCGAGCGGTACGGGATCTCGTACCTGACCGTGCTGGAGCCGTGCCTGGAGGCCTTCGCGCCGGTGCGGGCGCGGCTCGCCGACGACGGCTGACGATCCGTCACGAACGTTGTCCGGCCAGGTTCCGTACTCCGCAACAGGCCCATGGGTAACCTCAGTTGCGGCCACCGCTCGCCCGTTCCCGAGGCGCGGGTCCGCCGCACCGTCCACCTCCCACACCGCACCGAGGTACCCCATGCCGAACTCCCCCTCCGCCCACCGCACGGGCGCCCGCCGCCGGAGCAGACCGGTCGCTCCGCTGCTCCGGCGTGCCGCCGTCGTCGCGGTGACCGCACCCGTCGCCGGGACGGTCCTCTTCGCCACGTCCGCGTTCGCCGCGCCCGCCGTGCTCGACCCCGCCGAGCAGACGATCGCGGACCACCTCGACACCCGCGTCCAGGACACCCGCCTGGGCGGCACGCTGAGCGGTGTCGTGATCGACGCCGGGACCGGGACGGCCGTCTGGGGGCATGACGCGACGACGGCGCTGATGCCCGCGTCCAACGCCAAGCTGGCCACCTCGACCGCCGCGCTGACGGTCCTCGGCCCCGACCACCGCTTCACCACGCAGGTCCGCTACGGCAACGGCACGGTGACCCTGGTCGGCGGCGGGGACCGCACCCTGACCTCCGCCGACCTCGACGCGCTGGCCAAGACGGTCGTCACGAGCCTGAAGAGCGCGCACGTGACCTCGGTGAAGGTGCGGGTCGACGACAGCCTCTTCCCGGCGCCCACGCTCGCCGTCGGCTGGAACGACGGCTACTACCCCGACTCCGTCGCCCCGGTACGGGCGCTGGTGGTCGACGGCCACCAGGTCACGGACACGTCCCTGGACGCCGGTCAGGTCTTCGCGAAGCTCCTCGCCCAGCGCGGTGTCACCGTCAGCGGGAGCGTCGCCCGCGGCACCGCGGGCACCGGAGCCGCCACGCTGGCCCAGCACCGGTCCGGCGCGCTGTCGGCCATCGTCGAGCACATGCTCAAGGTGAGCGACAACGACATCGCGGAAACCCTGCTGCGCGCCACCGCGCTCGCCGCGGGCCGCCCGGCCACCTTCGAGGACGGCACGGCGGTGGTGCGCCAGATCCTCGCCCAGTACGGCGTGTCGCCGGCCGGGCTGGAGATCCACGACGGCAGCGGCCTGTCCCGCGCAGACCGCATCCCCGCGCAGACCATCGCCGACATCCTCGACGTGGCCGACACCCCCGCCAACGGCCCGACCCTGAAGTACATCGTGGACGGGCTGCCCGTGGCGGGCGAGGCGGGCGCGACGCTGGGGCCCGAGTGGGGCCGGTTCGACACCGCCGACTCCCAGTGCGCCGTAGGCAAGGTGAGCGCCAAGACGGGCACCCTGACGGGCGCGATCGCGCTGAGCGGACTGACGAAGGCCGCGGACGGACGGTGGAAGATCTTCTCCTTCATCGAGAACGGCTCCCCCGCCGACCCGGCCGCCACCAAGGACGCCCTGGACGGCCTCGCCGCCACGGTCAACGGCTGCTGGGCGTAGCGCACCCGAGTCCGGCCCATGGGCCCGCGTGGTCCATGGGCCCGCGTGGTCCATGGGCCCGCGTGGTCCATGGGCCCGCGTGGTCCACAGAGTGGGAAAGTCGTTCGCCAGACGCGGGGCCCGCTGCTTGGCTCCTGCCATGAGCGATCTCCGTATCCGCCGCGCATCCTTCTCCGACATCGACGCCGTGCTGCGGTTCTGGCGCGAGGCCGCGGAAGGCACGAGCATCAGCGACGACCACGACGGGGTGGCCGCTCTCATCGCCCGCGACCCCGAAGCCCTGCTCCTCGCCACGCGGGACGGCGTGCTCGCGGGGACCGTCATCGCGGGCTTCGACGGCTGGCGCTGCTCCGCCTACCGGCTCGCCGTGCATCCGGACCACCGCAGGCGGGGTGTCGCCACGGCCCTGCTGCGGGCCGCCGAGGAGCGCTTCGCCGCCCTGGGCGGGCGACGCGTCGACGCCATGGTCCTGGAGGCCAACGAACAGGCCCATCACACCTGGGCCGCCACCGGCTACCACCGCGAGGACCACTGGCGGCGCTGGGTCAAGCCGCTGTAGGAGATCTTTACGAGCACCCTACTTTGCCTGTCCTTTACTATTGAGGAGTCCTTCCGCTCCTCGATGAAAGGTGTGTGAGCGTCCGCCCATGGGCGAGCCTCCCAGTCCTCTTTCCCCGCGATGCCGCGCGGTCCCGTCCGCCCTGTCCGATCATGGGACGGAGGTGACCCGATGACCGAAGTGCTCCTCCTGCTGGTGGCGATCCTGCTCTCGCTCGCCTGCGGTGCCTTCGTCGCCGCCGAGTTCTCGCTGACCACGGTCGGCCGCGGCGAACTGGAGCGTGCCGCGGCCCGCGGCGAGCGCGGCGCGGCGGGCGCCCTGAAGGCCGTCCGGCAGCTGACGTTCCAGCTCTCCGGCGCACAGCTCGGCATCACGGTCACCAACCTGGTGGTCGGCATGCTCGCCGAGCCGTCCATCGCCAAGCTGCTGGCCGGTCCGCTGGAGGCGGTGGGCATCGGGCGGTCGGCGGCGAGTTCGCTCGCGCTGGTGATCGGCACCGCGCTGTCCACGGTGTTCCTGATGGTCGTCGGCGAGCTGGTGCCCAAGAACTGGGCGATCTCCTCGCCGCTGCCCGTGGCCAAACGGGTGGGCAACGCCCAGCGCTGGTTCAGCGCGGCCTTCCGCCCGTTCATCACGCACCTGAACAACACCGCGAACCGGGTGGTGCGGCGCTTCGGCGTGGAGCCCGCCGAGGAGCTGGCCTCCGCGCGCGGCCCCCAGGAGCTGGCCGCGCTGGCCCGGCACTCCGCCAAGGAGGGCTCGCTGGAGGCGGACACCGCCGAGCTGTTCGTGCGCACCCTGAACCTCGCCGATCTCACCGCGGAGAACGTGATGACCCCCCGCGTCCAGGTAGTCGCCCTGGAGGTCCGGGCCACCTGCGAGGACGTCGCGAACGCCACCCGGGCCACCGGGCTGTCCCGCTTCCCGGTCTACCGGGAGAGCCTGGACTCGGTCGTGGGCACCGCCCACATCAAGGACATCGTGGCCCTGCCGGCGGCGGAGCGCTCCCGGGTGCGGGTCGCCCAGGTGATGCGCGAGCCCCTGCTGGTCCCCGAGTCCCTCACCGTCGACCGCCTCCTGGACCGCCTCGGCGGGCGGCGCACCATGGCCGTCGTCATCGACGAGTACGGCGGTACGGCCGGGGTCGCCACCCTGGAGGACATCGTCGAAGAGGTCGTCGGCGAGGTCCGCGACGAGCACGACCCCCACGAAACGCCCGACCTTGCCCCCGCGGGCGCCGACGACCAGGGCCGCGCGCTCTACTCGGCGGACGGCGCGGCCCGGATGGACCAGCTCGCGCGCGTCGGACTGAGGGTGCCCGACGGACCGTACGAGACGCTGGCCGGTCTGGTCGCCGCCGAGCTGGGGCGGATACCCGAGACCGGGGACGGGGTCGAGGTCGCCGGGTGGCGGCTGGACGTGGTGGACGCGTCGGGGCGGCGGGCGGCCCGGGTGCTGCTGCACGCGCCGCCCGCCACGGAACAGGAGCAGGAGGGGCACCGGTGACCGTCGTACAACTGCTGATCGGGTTCGCGACGCTGGTCGTCAACGCCTTCTTCGTGGGCGCCGAGTTCGCGCTGATCTCCGTGCGCCGTTCGCAGATCGAGCCGTACGCCGAGGCGGGCGACCGGCGGGCCAGGAGCGTGCTGTGGGGTCTTGAGCACGTGTCGGCGCTGCTGGCCGCCGCCCAGCTCGGCATCACCCTGTGCACCCTGGTGCTGGGCGTGGTGGCCGAGCCAGCCATCGCGCATCTGCTGGAGCCGGTGTTCCACGCGGTCGGCGTGCCCACGAGCGCGGGCCATGTGGTGTCGTTCGTGATCGCGCTGACGCTGGCGACCTACCTGCACATGCTGCTCGGCGAGATGGTGCCGAAGAACGTGGCGCTCGCCGAGCCGGTGCGCAGCGCGCTGCTGCTCGGGCCGCCGCTGGTCGCGCTCTCCCGGGCGCTGCGTCCGGTGATCTTCACGATCAACGCGTTCGCCAACACGCTGCTCAGGCTGCTCCGCGTGGAGACCAAGGACGAGGTCTCGGCGACCTTCACGGACGCCGAGCTGGCCGAGATCGTCAAGGACGCCAGCGAGGCCGGTCTGATCGACGACCGGGCTCAGGAGCGGCTGCACGACGCCCTGGAGCTGGGGAGGCGGCCGGTGCGGGACGTGGTGGTCCCGCTGGAACGTGTCGTCTACGCGCGCGTGGGCGTCACCCCCGAGGAGCTGGAGCGGCTGTCGGCGGAGTCGGGGTTCTCCCGGTTCCCGGTGGTGGACGAGGGGCGGCGGATCGTCGGCTACCTGCACGTCAAGGACGCGCTGGACGCCTCTCCGCGGGACGAGGCGTTCCGGCTGCGGGACATGCGGCCCATCGCGCGGGTCCGCGAGGACACCCCGCTGGACGACGTGCTGACCGCGATGCGCGGCAGCCGCACCCATCTGGCGGGCGTCCTCGGCGACGACGGACGGATGGCCGGGCTGGTGACGATGGAGGACGTGCTGCGGGAGCTGTTCGGGCAGCACGCCTAGGCCGCGGACCCGGCTCCGGGCCGGGTCCGCCCCCGAGGGGAGTGACCGACCGGCGGGTATGCGCCTCGGGATACCATTTCCGTCGCCATGCAGAAGAACCCTGTGCTTCCCGCACACTCCAGTCTGGTCGCGATCGGCGACTCGTTCACCGAGGGCATGTCCGACCTGAAGGCCGACGGCTCCTACCGGGGCTGGGCCGACGTCCTCGCCGGACGGATGGCCGCCCACTCCCCCGGCTTCCAGTACGCGAACCTCGCGGTGCGCGGGAAGCTGATCGGGCAGATCGTCGAGGAGCAGGTGGACGTGGCGGCCGCGATGCGGCCCGACGTGATCACGCTGGTCGGCGGCCTCAACGACACCCTGCGCCCCAAGTGCGACATGGACCGGGTCCGGGACCTGCTGACGCAGGCCGTGGAACGGCTGGCGCCGGCCTGCGGACAGCTGGTGCTGATGCGCAGCCCCGGCCGCCAGGGCCCGGTCCTGGACCGGTTCCGGCCGCGGATGGAGGAGCTGTTCGCCTGCATCGACGCACTGGCCGAGCGGCACGGCGCCCTCGTCGTCGACCTGTACGGCGCCCCCTCGCTGGCCGACCCGCGGATGTGGGACGTGGACCGGCTGCACCTGACGGCCGAGGGGCACCGCCGGGTGGCCGAGGCGGTCTGGCAGGGCCTCGGCTACGAGCCCGAGGACACCGAGTGGCGCACGCCGATGCCGCTCACCCCGCCGCCCGGCTGGACCGCGCGCCGGGTCGCGGACGTCCGGTTCACCCGGCAGCACCTGCTGCCGTGGATAGGACGCCGGCTGACCGGCCGCTCCTCGGGCGACGGCCGCGCGCCGAAGCGGCCGGAGCTGCTGCCGTACGAGGCGTAGCGTCGGTCCTGTGCCCACACGCGTGATCAATGTCAGGGGCCGGATCCACGAGTTCGGCCCCCGGCTGGAACACGCCCCGGCGGACCTCGTGTACGTCGGCCGCCGGTGGACCCTGGGCGGCTGGGACCTGCCCCGTCACCCGCTGGCCAATCCCTTCGCCTACGACACCCCGAAGAAGAGACGGGACGGCACCCGGGCCGAGGTCATGGCGATGTACCGGGCATACCTGCTGGAGCGCCCCGAACTGCTGGAACAGGTCGCACAGCTGCGCGGGAAGACCCTGGCCTGCTGGTGCGCGCCCGAGCTGTGCCACGCGCACGTCCTGGCGGAGCTGGCCGACCTGCCGCAGCCCTGACCCGGCTCTCGTAGCTTCGCACGAGCGGACCTGCTGCGCTGGCCTGCACGAATCGCCAGTAGAATCCGTACACGTGACTTCTGCCGCTCCCGCCAAGCCCCGCATCCCGAACGTCCTCGCCGGACGTTACGCCTCCGCCCAGCTCGCCACGCTCTGGTCGCCCGAGCAGAAGGTGAAGCTGGAGCGGCAGCTCTGGCTCGCCGTGCTGCGGGCCCAGAAGGACCTCGGGATCGAGGTGCCGGACGCGGCGATCGCCGACTACGAGCGGGTCCTGGACACCGTCGACCTGGCCTCCGTCGCCGAGCGCGAGAAGGTCACGCGGCACGACGTGAAGGCGCGGATCGAGGAGTTCAACGACCTCGCCGGGCACGAGCACGTCCACAAGGGCATGACCTCCCGCGACCTGACCGAGAACGTCGAGCAGCTGCAGATCCGGCTCTCGCTGGAGCTGGTGCGCGACCGTACGGTGGCGGTCCTGGCGCGGCTGGGCAGGCTGGCCGGCGAGCACGCGGAGCTGGTCATGGCCGGACGCTCGCACAACGTGGCCGCGCAGGCCACCACCCTCGGCAAGCGGTTCGCGACCGCCGCCGACGAGCTGCTGGTGGCGTACGGCCGCGTCGAGGAACTGCTGGCCCGCTACCCGCTGCGCGGCATCAAGGGCCCGGTCGGCACCGCCCAGGACATGCTGGACCTGCTGGGCGGTGACGCGGCGAAGCTGGCCGAGCTGGAGGACCGGATCGCCGGGCACCTGGGCTTCTCGCAGGCGTTCACGTCGGTCGGCCAGGTCTACCCGCGCTCGCTGGACTACGAGGTCGTGACCGCGCTGGTGCAGCTGGCGGCGGCGCCGTCGTCGCTGGCCAAGACGATCCGGCTGATGGCCGGGCACGAGCTGGTCACCGAGGGCTTCAAGCCGGGCCAGGTCGGCTCCTCGGCGATGCCTCACAAGATGAACACGCGGTCCTGCGAGCGCGTCAACGGCCTGATGGTCATCCTGCGCGGCTACGCCTCGATGACCGGCGAGCTGGCGGGCGACCAGTGGAACGAGGGCGACGTGTCCTGCTCGGTGGTGCGCCGGGTGGCCCTGCCCGACGCGTTCTTCGCGCTCGACGGCCTGCTGGAGACGTTCCTGACAGTCCTCGACGAGTTCGGTGCCTTCCCCGCCGTCGTGGCGCGCGAACTGGACCGCTACCTCCCCTTCCTCGCCACCACGAAGGTGCTGATGGGCGCGGTGCGGGCGGGCGTCGGCCGGGAGGTCGCGCACGAGGCGATCAAGGAGAACGCCGTCGCCACCGCCCTGGCGATGCGTGAGCAGGGCGCCGAACGCAACGACCTGCTCGACAAGCTGGCCGCCGACGAGCGGCTGCCGCTCGACCGCGCGCAGCTCGCGGACCTGATGGCCGACAAGCTCTCCTTCACGGGTGCGGCCGCCGACCAGGTCGCGGTCGTCGTCGGCCGGATCGAGGAGATCCTCAAGCAGCACCCCGAGGCCGCCGCCTACGCCCCCGGGGCGATCCTCTGACCCGCTTCTCGGCGGCGGAACTGGAGGCCGCCCGCGACCGTCTCGTACCGGACGTGATCGCGGACGGCCTGCACGTCCTGTTCTGCGGCATCAACCCCGGCCTGATGACGGCGGCCACGGGCCACCACTTCGCCCGTCCCGGCAACCGCTTCTGGCCGGTGCTGCACCTGTCCGGGTTCACCCCGAGGCTGCTCAGGCCCGCGGAGCAGGGCGAGCTGCTGTCGTACGGGCTCGGCATCACGAACGTGGTGGCGCGGGCCACCGCGCGCGCCGACGAGCTGACGGCCGCGGAGTACACCGAGGGCGGCCGGCTGCTGACGGCGAAGGTGACGCGGACCCGGCCGCGGTGGCTGGCGGTGGTGGGCGTCACCGCCTACCGGGCCGCGTTCGGCGACCGCACGGCCCGGGTGGGGCCGCAGGAGCGGCTGATCGGGGACACCAGGGTGTGGGTGCTGCCCAACCCCAGCGGCCTCAACGCGCACTGGACGGCGGCGACGATGGCGGAGGAGTTCGGGCGGCTGCGCGAGGCCGCGGAGCACCGGCCCGGGGACTGACCTCCGGCCTCCGCCGGGCCGCCGGGCGCCCCCGCGACGTGTCTTCTCCCCCGGCCCGCGTCCCCCTCCTCCGGGCCGCACGAACCGCACCCCGCCGGTGATCACGGGGCACGGGTCCCGGTCGGTCGTGCGCCGCCGATCGCACATCCTCCGCAGATCGGCCGCGCCGGGCACTCGCCGGGGTCGTCGTTACCGAAGTACGATCCGGCCAACACGCAGGGCTAGCTGGGAGGACGGACGTTGGCGGGGCTGACCGGCGGTGATCCGTCGCTGCTGCGGAGGATCAATTCGGCCGTGGTGCTGCACGCGTTGCGTGCCACGGACTGCGCGACCCTGACGGAGATCACACGGGTGACCGGGCTGTCCCGGCCGACCGTCGAGGGGGTCGTCGAAGGGCTGATCGAGGCCGGGCTGGTCATCGAGAAGGCGGCAGAGGAGGGGGCCACCCGGCGGCAGGGGCGGCCCGCGCGCCGGTTCCGGTTCCGCGCCGAGGCCGGGCATCTGCTGGGCCTGGAGATCGGCCCGCACCGCGTCGCCGCGCTGCTGTCCGATCTGGACGGCCGGGTGCTGGGCGCGCAGGCCAAGGACGTCGACGAGACGGCCGACGCGGACGAACGGCTGGAGCGGCTGCGCACCGCGGTCGCCGAGTTGCTGCGGCGGGCCGGGGTGGCGCGCAGTTCGCTGCGGGCCGTCGGGGTCGGCACGCCGGGCATCGTCGAGGCCGACGGCCGGGTGCGGCTGGGCACGGCGCTGCCCGAGTGGACGGGACTGCGGCTCGGCGAGCGGCTCAGCCGCTCCTTCAAGTGCCCGGTGCTGGTGGAGAACGACGCCAACGCGGCGGCCGTGGCCGAGCACTGGAAGGGCGCCGCCACCGAGTCCGACGACATGGTGATGGTGATGGCCGGGCTCAGTCCGGGCGCCGGTTCGCTGATCGGCGGACGGCTGCACCGGGGCTACGGCGGGGCGGCCGGCGAGATCGGCGCGCTGCACCTGCTGGGCCGCGAGGTGACCCCGGAGACACTGCTGTCCACCACCGACGAACCGCTGCATCCGCTGGACGAGCAGGCGGTCGCCGAGGTGTTCGCGCTGGCCCGTAAGGGGGACGCGCGGGCCCGGGCCGCGGAGGAGCGGTTCATCCAGCGGCTGGTGCACGACGTGGCCGCGCTGGTCCTCGCCCTCGATCCGGAACTGGTGGTGATAGGCGGCTGGGCGGCCGGGCTGGACGGCGTGCTGGAGCCGCTGCGCCGCGAACTCGCCCGCTACTGTCTGCGCCCGCCGAGGGTCGCCCTGTCCATGCTCGGCGAGGCGGCGGTGGCGACCGGCGCGCTGCGGCTCGCCCTCGACCACGTGGAGGAGCAGCTGTTCGCGGTGGACGGGACGGTCACCGCGCGCCGCTGAGCGGCCCCGTGTACGACGCGACGCGCCCCGCAGGAGTCCGGGGCGCGTCGCTCGTGGTGCGGTGGCTAGGAGGCCTGCCGCTCGGGTCCGTGGTGGATCTCCACGCTGCCGGAGTCGCCGAAGGTCAGGCGGCAGGTGTCCGCGCGATACGTGGCGACGGAGAGCGCGGCGGTGCGGCCGGCGGCGAGGAAACGGGTGGTGACGACGAGGACCGGGGCGCCCGGGAGGCGGTCCAGCTCCTTGGCGTCGTCGGCGCGGGCCGATCCCAGCTCCACCGCGTTGTCCCGGCCCTCCAGCTCCAGGTGCTGCAGCTCGCGCAGCACCGCACGCGCGCGTGCCGAGCCGGCCGGCGCGTCGATCGCCGTCAGGTCGGGGACCGAGGACGCCGGGATGTAGAGCAGTTCGGCGGCGACGGGCTGGCCGTGGAAGACGCGGGAGCGGCGCACGATGTGCACGGGCTCCTCCGCGCCGGTCTCCAGGGCGGCGGCGACGCCGGCGGGCGGCACCGCGAGGACGCAGTCGACCGGCTGCCAGGCGTCGTCCGGGGCGCCGGGCCAGGCGTGCTGGTCGGTGCCGACGGCCACGCCGACCCGCGGGGGCGCCACCGTCGTACCGACACCGCGGCGGCGCTGCAGACGGCCCTCCAGTTCGAGCTGTTCGAGGGCCTGTCGGAGGGTGGCGCGGGCCACGCCGAAGCGGGCGGCGAGGTCGCGCTCGTTGGGCAGGATCTCGCCGACCGAGAACTCCGAGTCGAGTGCCTCACTGAGTACGGTCCTGAGATGCCAGTACTTCGGTTCCGGCACCGATTCCAGCTGCGTGGTCCCCACCCTGTCCTCCGCAATCGCCGTGGTCCGGCGGCGTTTTAGCGCCCTTGTTTATTAAAGGTTGTTGTACTTATCTGCGACCATAAGGCGGCGCACACCCTTGGTCAAGACCAATCCTCGATCCCATGGGCACTCCATAGAAAGCGGTGCCACGCAGCGTTCACGAGGCGTTCGCACGGGTGCGTTTTCGTGACATGACGGCAAAGCTCCCGCAGCACGGCGGGACGCGTGGGAACACCGGGGCGGGAGAGGCGTGAGAGGCGGCCGTCCGACGGGGTCCGCACCCGCCGCCGTGGCCTCCGCCCGGTCCGTCCCCGCGCGTCCGGCGACACGTTCTCGCGCGTCCGGCGACACGTTCTCGCGCGTCCGGACGGAATCGCAGCACCCACCGGATGCCCGGCCCAGAATGATCCCGGACGGCCGCCCGCGTCCGGCGCTCGCGGGCGCCCGCGTCCCGCCGCCTCCGCCACGGCACGACACGCCGCCCCCGGGGACTACCCGTCAGTAGCAATTGCTGACAAGCTGTCTACGGCGTCAGCCGATGTCACAGACGAGGAGCCCCCATGTCCGCCACCGTCTCCGTCGAAGTCCCGGCCGCGCAGGGCCGTCAGGACGTGACCGTCTCCTACGCGCGCGTGGGCCGAGGCGAGCCGCTGGTCCTGATCCACGGCATAGGGCATCACCGGCAGGCCTGGGACCCGGTGGTCGACATCCTCGCGACGGAGCGGGACGTGATCGCCGTGGACCTGCCCGGTTTCGGCGCCTCCCCCGGCCTGCCGGCGGGCCTCGCCTACGACCTGCCCACCACCAACACCGTGCTCGCCGCCGTCTTCGAGGCGCTGGAACTGGACCGGCCGCACGTGGCCGGCAACTCGCTCGGGGGCCTGCTGGCCCTGGAGCTGGGCCGCGAGAAGCTCGTACGGTCCGTCACCGCCCTGTCCCCCGCCGGGTTCTGGACGCAGGCCGAACGGCGGTACGCCTTCGGGGTGCTCATCGCCATGCGGCGCATCGCGGAGCGGCTGCCGCTCCCGCTGGTCGAGCGGCTGTCCCGGACGGCCGCCGGACGCACGGCCCTGACCAGCACCATCTACGCGCGCCCGGGTCGCCGTTCACCCGAGGCCGTGGTCGCCGAGACACTCGCGCTCGCGCGGGCCACCGGGTTCGCCGAGACCCTGCGGGCGGGCACCGCCGTCCAGTTCACCGACGACGTGCCGGGCCTGCCGGTCACCGTCGGCTGGGGCACCCGGGACATGCTGCTGGTGCGCCGTCAGGGAGTGCGGGCCAAGCAGATCATCCCCAAGGCCCGGCTGGTCCGGCTGCCCGGCTGCGGCCACTGCCCGATGAACGACGACCCGGCCATGGTCGCGCGGGTCATCCTCGACGGCAGCCGCTGAGCCCCGCAGCGGGCCTGACACGAGGGCTCCGGCGGCCCCGGACCCCGGGCTCCCGCCGGACCGCGCCACGGCCTCCGCCGCCCGAGGCGCCGCGGTGGCGGTGTGCCCGTGCCGGCGGCCGAGGCGGGGCAGGGCCCCTGAGCCCACGGCGAGCCCCGCGCCGACCAGGGCCCCGCCCACGGCCTGCGCGAGGCCGTAGCCGCCCGTTCCGACGAGCGGCGCGGTGGCGACGGCGGTGAGCGGAACGAGGCCGGTGAGGAGCGTCGCGCGCTCGGTGCCGATGCGCTGCACGCCCATGTACCAGCAGACGAAACCGACCACGGTGACGACCGCCGCCTGCCACACCAGCGCGGCGGTCTCCGTGGCGTCGGGCCGACACAGCCACGCCCCGCCGTCGAGCACGGCCGCGGCCACCGCCGCCTCGACCGCCGCGACCGCGCACACGGCGGCGGTCAGCAGCCGTGGTCCGAGCGGCCTCAGCACCGGCCCCGCGAGCACCGCGAACCCGACCTCACCGGCCAGCGCGCACACCGAGAAGGCGATCCCGCTCAGGTCCGTCCGCCCCCAGCCCTGCACGGCGAAGGCGCCGACGGCGACCAGCAGCGCTCCCTGCAGGACCCGCCGCCGCGGCGCCCGCCGCTCCAGGAGCGGGACCAGGACCGCGACCACCACCGGCGCGCAGCCCACGAAGACACCCGGTACGGCCGGTTCCGCGGTGCGTTCGGCGGCGAGGACCGCCAGATTGAAGCCCACCATCCCGACGGCTGCGAGCAGGGCCAGCCGCAGCCAGCCGCGCGCCCCGAGCCCGCCCAGCCGGGCCCCTGCGCGCGGGCCGACGAACGGCACCAGCAGCAGGCAGGCCAGCCCGTAGCGCAGGAACTGGCCGCCCGCGTACGGGTAGTGGCCCAGCACGCTGTTGGCGGTGAAGGAGGCTCCGACGAGCACATAGGCGAACGCCGTCAGAAGGGCGCCGCGCACGGTGGTGGCGTTCATGAGGACGACGTTAGGAACCCTGGCGGCCCGGATTAAGGTCCACTTCCATGACGTCATCGGGGACCAATCCGGACGGCCTGCCGGGCTTTGCCGCCTGGGAGTTGCTGCTGCCGGCCGCGTCGGCACCGGCACGCGCGCGCGGCCGCTCCCTCCAGGCGGCCCTGCGCGAGGCGATCCGTGCGGGACGGCTCGGGCCCGGCACCCGGCTGCCGCCGAGCCGCGAGCTGGCCAAGGACCTCGGGGTGTCGCGCGGTCTGGTCACCGAGGCGTACGAGCAGCTGACGGCGGAGGGCTACCTGCGCAGCGGACGGGGCGCGGGCACCTGGGTGGGCGGCGCCGTACGGCCGGCACCGGCACGCGCGCGCGACCTGGCGCCGCGCCCGCCGGGCGCGCGGGTGGACTTCGTGCCGGGCTCACCGGATCTGGCACTGTTCCCGCGCACCGCGTGGGCCGCCGCGCAGCGCGAGGTGCTGGCGGACCTCCCGCACCGCGACCTCGGCTACCCGGATCCGCGCGGGCTGCCCCGGCTGCGCTCGGCCCTCGCCGAACTGCTGGCCCGCCGCCGGGGCGTGGTCGCCGACCCGGAGCGGCTCGTGGTCGTCTCCGGGGTGGCGCAGGCGACGACGCTGCTGGGATGCGTGCTGCACGCGCGCGGGGAGCGCGAGATCGGGGTGGAGGACCCCGGCAGCCCCCAGCACGAGGACCTGTACCTGGCGGCCGGGCTGCGCACGGTGCCGCTGCCCCTGGACGCCGAGGGCCTGGCCCTGGGTCCGCTGCGCGCCTCCGGGGTGCGCGCCGTGACGACGACACCCGCGCACCAGTACCCGACCGGGATCGCCTACTCCGCGCACCGCCGGACCCGGCTGCTGGACTGGGCCCGTGCGGCGGACGGCCTGCTGCTGGAGGACGACTACGACGGCGACTTCCGCTACGACCGCGCCCCGGTCGGCGCGCTCCAGGGCCTCGACCCCGAACGCGTCGCGTACATGGGCTCGGTCAGCAAGTCCCTCGCCCCGGGCCTGCGCCTGGGCTGGCTGCTGGTGCCGGAACACCTGGCGGACGAGGTCGTCGAGCGCAAGCGGACCATGGACCTCGGGCATCCCTCGCTCGACCAGGCGGTGTTCGCCCGGTTCCTGGAACGGGGCGACTACGACCGCCAGTTGCGCCGCTGCCAGCGCGCCTACCGGGAACGCCGGGACGTCCTCGTGGCCGCGCTGGCCGAGCACCTCCCGCACGCGCGCGTGTCGGGGATCGCGGCGGGCCTGCACGCGATCGCCGAACTGCCCGCGTCCTGCGGCCCGGAGAGCCGGTTCCTGGCACGGATGGCGGCGGCCGGGGTCGCGGTGCGCGCACTGGGCGCGTGCACGCGCACGCGGGCCGACGACCGTGTCGTACGGCTGGTGCTGGGATACGCGCATCTGCCGCCGGCGCGGATCCGGGAAGGGGTGCGGACGATGGCGCGGGCGCTCGACGGGCACGCCGGGTGACCCTGCGGGGCCGGGCCGTTGTTCACTTCCGGTTTCCGTGCGCGCTGCGGCGCACCAGTAGGTGTGGCGGTGAGCAACTGACCGGACCCCGTTCAGGAGGCCCCCATGTCCCTTTCCCTCCCCGGCCGCCGCGGTGTGCTGCGCGGCTCCCTTGCCGCGTCCGCGGCCCTGTCCCTGCCCACGGCGCTCGGTACGGCCCCGGCGTTCGCACTGTCCGGACGGCCGCGTGCGGACTGGGGTGTGCAGGCGGGTGACGTGAGCGCCGACTCCGGCCTGGTCTGGGTCCGTTCGGACCGGCCGGCCCGGATGATCGTGGAGACCTCGGCCACCGAGTCGTTCCGGGACGCGCGCCGCTGGCACGGGCCGCTGCTCGGCGCGGACAGCGACTTCACCGGCACCACGCGGCTGCACGGGCTGCCGTCCGGCGAGCAGATCCACTACCGGGTGCTGCTCGCCGACCCCGACGACCCGCGCCGCACCGGCGAGCCGGTCACCGGCACCTTCCGCACCGCCGCGACCCGGCGGCGCACGGGCGTACGGTTCGTGTGGTCCGGAGACCTGGCCGGACAGGGCTGGGGCATCAACGAGTCCCTCGGCGGCTACCGGATCTTCGACGCCATGGCCGGACTGGACCCGGACTTCTTCCTGTGCAGCGGCGACAACATCTACGCCGACGGCGTGATCTCCGCGACCCAGGCGCTGCCCGACGGCAGCCTGTACCGCAACCTCACCACCGAGGCGAAGTCGCACGTCGCGCTCACCCTGGACGACTTCCGCGGCAACTTCCGGTACAACCTGCTGGACGAGGCGCTGCGCCGGTTCAACGCGCAGGTGCCGAACGTCATCCAGTGGGACGACCACGAGGTCCGCAACAACTGGTACCCGGGCGAGGTCGTCGGCACCGGCACCCCCTACCCGGCCGGCACCCGGCTCGACGACCTGGCGGTGCGCTCCCGGCGGGCGTTCTCGGAGTACTTCCCCGTCTCGACGCTCGGCGGCCGCCCCGACGGCCGGATCTACCGCGTCCACCACCACGGCCCGCTCCTGGACGTCTTCGTGCTGGACATGCGGACCTACCGCAACGCCAACTCGCCCGACGACCAGCGGACCGACCCGCAGGGCATCCTCGGCGCCGAGCAGCTGGCGTGGCTCAAGCGCGGGCTGTCCCGCTCGCGCGCGGTGTGGAAGGTCATCGCCGCGGACATGCCGCTCGGCCTGGTGGTGCCCGACCCGGTCGAGGGCCTGGCGAACTTCGAGGCGGTCGCCCAGGGCGACCCGGGCGCGCCGCTCGGCCGGGAGCTGCAGATCGCCGAGCTGCTGCGGCACATCAAGCACGACGGGGTCACCGGCACGGTGTGGCTGACGGCGGACGTCCACCACACCTCGGCCCAGCACTACGACCCGTCACGGGCCGCGTTCAAGGACTTCGCGCCGTTCTGGGAGTTCGTCTCCGGCCCGCTCAACGCCGGCGCCTTCCCGGCCAGCGCGCTCGACGGCACGTTCGGCCCCGACCGGGTGTTCGTCAAGGCACCGACCGCCTCGAACGTGTCCCCCGCCGAGGGCTACCAGTTCTTCGGCGAGGTCGACATCGACGGCCACAGCGGCGAACTGACGGTCCGTCTGCGCGAGTACGACGGCACCGTGCTCTTCACCCGGACCCTGCGGCCGGGCCTGGTCGGCCAGTAGCTCCCGTACGCTTTCCCCAGGGCCGTGCTTCGGCGTCATCCCCCGGCGCACGGCCCTGCCGCCCGCCGCGCACAGCTCCCGCGGGGCTCCCCCAACTCCCCCGGGAACCGGGTGTTCTCGCAGCTCGGAGCGGATTGTCAGTGGTCGCCTCTACGGTTTTTCCATGACGCGATCTTCACAGGCCGTGGCCTATCGCCAACCCTCCGTGCTGCGCTCCGCCGCCGGCGGACGCCATCTGGGACTGGAGACGTCCCGGGGTGCGACACCCGCCGGGGTCGAGGACCATCCGCGGTTCTTCGCGGGCTTCCTGACCTCGCCTCAGGTGGCCGCCGCCGGGCTGCTCGCGGTGGCCGACGTCGCCGCCGCGCGGTACTACCAGCCGCAGCTGCGCGCCTCGCTCGACCCGGTGGTGACGGGCAACGGCGACCGGCTGCGCTTCGAGTCCTTCTCCGGCTGCGGCGGGGTGTACGCCCGGCTGGACGTGCTCGGTGCGGGGCTGGACGGCGGCGAGACCGGCCACGGCACGACGAACGTCGACGTCAACAACCCGCTGCGGGAGGCCCTTTCCCGGCTCGGCAGCGACGATCCGCTGCATCTGCGGGTCGGTCCCGAGGAACTCGCGGTGACCACGCTCGACGGCCCCGTGGTGGAGAAGAAGGTGCCGCTGCCGGACCGCTGGCTGCGCGGCTTCGCGGAGGCGCAGGTCATAGCGGCCGGCTTCGACCTGCGGGCCGAGCTGCCCGCGGACGAGGCGGTGCGGTTCCTGCGCTCGCTGCCCCGCGCCGGCACCGGCCGCCGGGGTTCGGCCGGCCCCCGCTGGGTGGTGCCGGCCGGCCGTGGACTGCGGCCGACGACCCGCCCGGTGCCGGGCGCGGTCTGCCTGCCGGGACCGGAGCGGCTGGCCGCGCTGCAGCGGGTGCTGCGCCACGCGACGGCGCTGCGGGTGTACGGCCCGCAGGGCGCTCTCCCGGTGTCCGGTGCGGCGGCCGCGTGGGAGGTGGTGCTGCCGGGCATGCGGCTGACACTGACCCTGTCGCCCGACGCGGGCCGCGGGTTCTCCGGCGAGGGCGGCGTGCTGGACGCGCTCGCCACCGACGCGGCCGCCGAGGACGCGGAACTGATCGCGGTGCTGCTGGCCTGGGAGCCTCGGGTCGACGTCGCCGACCTGGCCGCCTCGGCCGGGCTCACCCCGGAGCGGGTCCGTGCCGCCCTGGTCCGTCTCGGCACCTCGGGACGCGTCGGCTACGACACCGCGGAGGCCGCTTACTTCCACCGCGAGCTGCCGTACGACGCGGACCGCGTCGAGCGGCACAATCCGCGGCTGCGCTCGGCGCGGGCGCTGGTGGCCGCGGGCGCGGTGACCGTGGACGGCGCCGTCGGGACGGTGACCGCCGAGGACGGTCATCTGCACCGGGTGCGGGACGCGGGCGGGGTGCTGAGCTGCAGCTGTGTGTGGTGGGCGAAGTACCGGGGCGGGCGCGGGCCGTGCAAGCACGCGCTGGCGGTGCGGATGGTGCGGCGCGGTGGAGCGGTGGAGCAGGACGTGGCGGAGATCGGCGGGGGTACGCGATGAGTGCGGTGCTGGATGCGGTGCGGACGGGACGCGCGGGCGAGACGGAGCTGCTGCTGAGGAGCTTGCCGGACGCCGAACGGCGTTCGCTGCTGCCGGAGTTGAAGAAGCTGCGCAAGGAGGTGCGGGACCTGCCGTGGGATCAGCGCAGCCGGGCCGAGCGGATGTATCCGGCGCTTCAGGTGGCCGGGGCGATGTGCCACTCGGGGGCCGCCGCGGCCGCGACCTGGATCGCCGGGGCCGACATGCGCTGGCGGCAGGCGCCGACGGAGACGCTGCTGCGGGCGCTGGCCGGCCGGGACACCGGCTGGCAGGCCGACGTGGCCCGGCGCCTCGCCGACCGCCCGGTCTCCGCGGACGTGCCGTTCGCGCTGATGGCCGGGCTGGTGCGCCGCTCGGGATGCGAGGTGCCGGTGACCGACGCCTACGTGGTCGGCTGGGTCCGGCACGTCGGCCACGGCTGGGGCCGCGTGCCGCTGGTGGACCGGCTGAGGGCCGAGCCTGACCTGGTGCCACTGGTGAACGGCCTGTTCGAGTTCTCCGAACTGAGCGAGGTCCGCTGGCTCTTCGGCGACGGCCCCGGTTCCTGGCAGAGCGCTCTCGCGGAACTGACCCGGACGGGCGAACTGGACCGCGCCGCGGTGGTCGACGCCTGTGTCGCCCGGCTGCTGCGCGGCGGCGGCCCGACCGACCACCGGGTCTTCCTGCCGCTGCTGGTCGAGCTCGCCCTGACCCGGGAGGAGGAGCGCGACCGGGTCGCGGACTGGACGGCCCTGGCCCGGGACGCCGCCTCCCCCGTCGCCGCCCACGCCCAGGCGGTCCTCGCCGCCCTGGCCCTCGACGGGCGGCTCGCCGCCGGGCAGCTGGCGGAGGCCTCCGAAGGGGTGCTGTTCCGCTCCGAGAAGAAGCTGGTGCGCGCCCAGCTGGTGCTGCTCGGCAAGGTGCTCGCCGGGGCCCCGGACGCGGCGCCGCAGCTGCTGCCCGCGGTGGCCCAGGCGTTCGGGCACGAGGACACCCAGGTCCAGGAGCGGGCGCTGAAGCTGGTGGAGCGGCACGCGAAGCGGCTGGCCGACCCGGTGGCGAGGTCCGGCATCGCCGAGGCCGCCGACCGGCTGAGCCCGGCCCTGCGCACCCGGGCCACCGGCGCCCTGGGCCTCGCGCCCGCGGCGGCTCCCGAGGCGTACGCGGAGGTGCTGCCGCCCGTGCCGGAGCCGTTCCGCCCGGAGCCGGCGCCGGACTCGGCGGTGGAACTCGCCGAGGAGATCGGGGCGTTGCTGGCGTCCGACGGGGACGTGGCGGCGTTCGAGCGGGCGCTGGACGGCCTGGCCCGCCACGCCTACCGCGACCGGGACGCGCTGCGGGCGGCGCTGGAGCCGGTGGCGGCCACGCGCTGGTGGCGGCAGCCCGACGTGATGGGCCGACTGCACGTCGAGGACTATTTCGGCCCCGGACGGCGAGGCCTCCTGGACGCCGAGCGAGGCCTCGAACTGGTCCTGGCCGCGCTCTACGAACTGGTGAGCCCGGCCACCCTGCTCGCCGGTCTGCGCAAGGGTCCCGCCGACCACGACTGCGCGCGCCACGCGTTCTCCCGGGTCATGGACGTCCGCTTCCGTGAACTGGCCCACCGGATAAGGACGGATCCGCAGCCGCTGCTGCTGGCGACGCCGTCCTGGAGCACCGGTCTCCTGGAGCCGGACGATCTCGTGGACCGGCTGGACACCTACCGTCGCCTCGGCGCCCGGGTGGGCGAGGTGGACTTCGCGCAGGCGCTGCTGCGGGTGCGGCGCGGCGACCAGGCCGCGGCCCTGGCGGCGGCCCGGCGCGCGAGCGGACTCGGCATGCCGGAGGGCGAGCGGCTGGCCCGCCTGCTGTCGGCCGGGGCGCCCGTCCTGCCCGCATCCCACCGCCGGACATCGGGCCCGCGCGTCCTGATCGAGTCCGGTGAGGTCCCGGAACTGCGGACGGGTTTCCCCGAGGCGTTCCGGCGGCTGGGGCTGCCGTTCACCGTGTCCGACGCCGTTCGGTACTGCTACCACTGGGGCCACGAGAACCACCGGCACTGGCTGGCCACGCTCCCGGAGCTGCGCGAACTGGTCGCCGTCCGGCTCGCGCACGACGTCTCGGAGGCGGCGGTGGACGACGAGCGGGGCGCGGCCGCCGCGCTTCCGCTGCTCGCCGAGTCCGGCGGCGCCGCGGGCGAGAGCACCCGGCTGTGCGTCGCCTACGGGCTCGGCGCCCGGCATCCGGAGGACCGGCTCGCCGCGGTGGACGCGCTGCTGGTGCTGGCAGCGCGGGGACAGCTGGACGCGGAGCGGCTGGGCGCCGACCTGGGGCAGCTGGTCCGGCGCGGCGCGGTGAAGCCGCTGCGGCTGGCCGAGTCCGCGCGGACGGCGGCGGCCACCGGCGCCAACACGACGATATGGGAGATGCTCCGGCACGCGCTTCCCGTGCTGCTCGCCGATCTGCCGGCGGCGGGCGCGGGCACACCGGGCGCGGCCCGCGGGCTCGGGGAGCTGCTCTCGGTGGCCGCCGAGTGCGCCGAGCGGTGCGGAGCGCGCGGTGCCGTGCCGCACCTGTCGCGGGCGGCGGCACGGCGCGGCTCGTCCCGTCTGGCGGTCCAGGCCCGCCGGCTGCGTGACGCGCTGGATACGGAGGCTGCCGCCTGACAGGGATCAGAACCGGTCATTTCCAGGGCTCGCCAACAGCAAAATTCGGCGCAAAAACAACATAAGCACACTTTACCCGTCGGTCACAGAGCGTTCGTGATCACGCAACACCCTTCCTTCACAGTGGATGCATGAATCGAGACATGTCTGACGTGAGGCGCACACGGGATGGACGCCCCGTGCACCACTGGCGACGGGACGTCGTCGAACTCGCCGCCCTGTTCACGGCCGTCGCGGCCGCGGACGCGGTGGCCAACCTGGTCGGGCACGGGCCCGACGGCCCGGCGCTGCTGGTGATCTCGGCCCTGGTGCTGGCGGCGACGGCCGGCTTCCACGTGTGGTGGGCCAGGCGTCCGGGTCACGCACCCCCGGTGCACCGCAGCGATACCGGCGCCCGGCCCGCGGTCTCCACGACGCGGCAGGCCGGGCCCGGTCCGCAGGCCCCGGGGGCCGAGGGCGCGGACAGCACGCTGTGGCGGCTGCGCACGACCGTGCGGGACGAGCCGGGTTCGCTGGCCGTGCTGTGCGCCGCGCTCGCCGGGCACGCGGTCGACATCCTGAACCTGCAGACGCATCCGCTGGGCGACGGCACGGTCGACGAGTTCCTGCTGCGGGCACCGGGACCGCTGACGGCCGGCGAGATCACCCGGGCGGTGGCGGTGGCCGGGGGCCGGGACACCTGGCTCGAGCGGGCCGACGCGCACGACCTCGTGGACGCCCCGACCAGGGTGCTGGGCCTGGCGACCCGAACCGCTCTGGACGCGGCGGAACTTCCGCTGGCCCTCCGGCAGTTGTTGGGAAGGTGCACGATCCGCTCGCTCCCCGCCCATCCGGTCGGCGGGGCCCGGCGCCCCGAGGCGGTTCCCGTCGAAGGGGTGCTGGAGGACACGGTGATGCGGCTGCGCGCACCGGAGGGTGGAGTGATCACCGTGGAGCGGCCCTATCTGCCGTTCACGCCGACCGAGTTCGCGCGGGCCCGCGCGCTCGTGGAACTGGACGCCCGGCTCGGGCCGCGCGTCCCGCACGGTCAGGACGTGCTCACCCTGCCCGAGGGCAGGGAGATCACCGTACGCCGGGCCGACACCGGTGACGTGGAGGCCGCGAAGGCCATGCACGAGCGCTGCTCCGCACGGACCCTCGGGCTGCGCTACCACGGCCCGGTGGGGGACGCGGACCGCTACCTGAACCACCTCCTGAGCCCGCGCTTCGGCCGGACGCTGGCCGTGCAGACCGCCTCGGGCCGGATCGTCGGCCTCGGGCACCTGCTGTGGGACGGGGACGAGACGGAGGTCGCGCTGCTCGTCGAGGACGACTGGCAGCGGCGCGGCATCGGCGCCGAGCTGCTGCGCAGGCTGGTGGGCATGGCTGCCGAGGCGGGCTGCGAGAGCGTGTACGCGGTGACGCAGGCGTCCAACACCGCGATGGTGGCGGCCATGCGCGGACTTGACCTGCCACTGGACTATCAGATCGAGGAGGGGACGCTGGTCGTCACGGCCCGGCTGGCCGCGGAGCCGGGCAGCGCCGTGACGGCCCTGGGGCGGCTGTCCGGCGCGGGCGAGCCGGGCAGGACCGAAGCGCCGTAGGCCTGCGGGCCGTACCGCCGCCGCGGGTGCGCGCGACCGGCCGCACCCGCACGGCGGGGCCGCGCCTCGGCCCCGTGCCCCTAGCGCACCGGGCCCAGTGCCCGGTCCAGGTCGGACCAGAGGTCCTCGACGTCCTCCAGGCCCACCGACAGGCGCAGCAGCCGGTCGCTCACTCCGGCGCCCCGGCGGTCGTCGGCGTCCACGATGCGGTGGCTGATGGACGCCGGGTGCTGGATGAGGGTGTCGACGCTGCCGAGGCTGACGGCCGGAGTGACCAGGCCGACCCGGGAGACGACCTCGTGCGGGTCGCCGAGCACCTCGAAGGCGATCATCGCGCCGCCCAGCCGCGGGTAGACCCGGGAGACGCGCGGGTCGGCGGCGAGCCGGCGGACGAGTTCCGCGGCGGTGGCGGAGGCGGCCCTGACCCGTACCGGCAGCGTGGACAGGCCGCGCAGCAGGAGATAGCCGGCCAGCGGGTGCAGCACGCCGCCGGTAGCGAAACGTATCTTCCTGAGCTGCCCGGCGAACTCCTCGTCGCAGGCGACCACACCGGCGAGGACGTCGCCGTGACCGCCGAGGTACTTGGTGGCGCTGTGCAGCACCAGCCGGGCGCCGTGCTCGGCGGGGCGCTGGAGCACCGGCGTGGCGAACGTGTTGTCGGCGAGCAGCGGGACCGTGCCGCAGGCGTGCGCGACGGCCCGCAGGTCGAGTTCGGCCAGCGTCGGGTTGGCCGGGGACTCGACCAGCACGAGACCGGTGTCCGGGCGCAGCGCGTCGGTGATGCCGGCCGGGTCGGTCCAGGTGACCTCGGTGCCCAGCAGGCCCGCGGTGAGGAGGTGGTCACTGCATCCGTACAGGGGCCGTACGGCGACGACGTGGCGCAGGCCGGCCGCGGTGCGGGCGAGCAGCACGGCGCTCAGCGCCGCCATGCCGCTGGCGAAGGCCACGGCCGACTCGGTGCCCTCCAGACGGGCCAGGGCGGTCTCGAAGCGGGCGACCGTGGGGTTGCCGAGCCGCCCGTAGACCGGCGGTCCCGCTGGGTCGGCGCCGTCGGTGGCGAAGGCGTCGATGCGGGCGGCCTCGGCACGGCTGTCGTAGGACGGATAGGTGGTGGACAGGTCGATCGGCGGGGCGTGCAGGCCCTGCCGGGCGAGGTCGTCGCGGCCGGCGTGCACGGCCTCGGTGGCCAGGGCGCGCGGGGCGCCGGACCGCCGCGCGGCACCGTCGCCGAGGTGCACCGGGCCGTCGAGGGCGCTCACTGAGTCGTCGTAGGTGCTCGTCGAGTCCATGCCCGAAGGGTGAACATCGAGCGGGGTACGGGAGACGAACACCGTGTTACGTTCGCCGTATGGCCGAATCTGTCGTACTGGATCCGGTCGATCTGCAGCTGCTTCGGCTGCTGCAGAACGACGCCCGGACCACCTACCGCGATCTCGCCGCCCGGGTCGGCGTGGCGCCGTCGACCTGCCTGGACCGGGTGACCCGGCTGCGGCGCTCGGGTGTGATCCTCGGTCACCGGCTGGAGCTGGACCCCGCCAAGCTCGGGCGCGGTCTTGAGGCGCTGCTGAGCGTGCAGGTGCGGCCGCACCGGCGGGAGTTGGTGGGGCCGTTCGTGGAGCGGATCAGGGCGCTGCCGGAGTCGCGGACGGTGTTCCATCTGACCGGCCCCGACGACTACCTCGTGCACGTCGCGGTGTCCGACATGACGGATCTTCAGCGGCTGGTCCTCGACGAGTTCACGTCCCAGCGCGAGGTGGCCCGGGTGGAGACCCGGTTGATCTTCCAGCAGTGGGAGTGCGGACCGCTGCTCCCGCCTACGCCCTCGGCTCAAACCCAGTGACGGGCGGCGGCCCGCCGTACGAGGATGGACCGCATGTCACAGACCAAGAGCCCGCTGCCCCGTCAGGTCGCCGACACCTTCGTCGACGAGCTCATCGCCCTCGATCCGATCACCGGTACGTTCCTCGGCGTCAAAGAGAGTTCGAGCCGGCTCCCCGACACCTCGCCGGCCGGCGGCGAGGCGCTCGCCCGGCTGCAGCGGGACACGCTCGCGCGGCTCGACGAGGCCGAGCGGCAGCCCGGTGCGGACAGTGACATCGAGCGTCGCTGCGCGCGGCTGCTGCGCGAGCGGCTGACCGCCTCCCTCGCCGTGCACGAGGCGGACGAGAGCCTGCGTTCGGTCAGCAACCTCAGCTCGGCCGCGCACGCGGTGCGCCAGGTGTTCACCGTGACGCCCACGGCCACCGAGGAGGACTGGGCGGCGGTCGCCGAGCGGCTGCGCGCCGTGCCGGCCGCGCTGGAGGGCTACCGGCAGTCCCTGGAACTCGGCCTGGAGCGGAAGCTGCACGCGGGTCCGCGCGCCACCGCCACCTTCGTGGGGCAGCTCGGCGAATGGGCCGGCACGGGCGAGGGGGGTGGCTGGTTCCAGCAGTTCGCCGCCTCCGGGCCCGAGGCACTGCGGGCCGGTCTGGACGAGGCGGCCCGTTCCGCCGACGCGGCCGTGCTGGCGCTGCACGACTGGATGCGGGACGTGTACGCGCCGGCGATCGAGGGCGCTCCGGACGTGGTGGGCCGCGAGCGGTACGCCCGCTGGGTGCGCTACTTCAACGGCACCGACCTCGACCTGGACGAGGCGTACGCGTACGGCTGGTCCGAGTACCACCGGCTGCTCGCCGAGATGCGGACCGAGGCCGAGAAGATCCTGCCCGGCGCGGCCACGCCGTGGGTGGCGCTGGCGCACCTGGACGAGCAGGGCACCCACGTCGAGGGCGTCGACGAGGTCCGCAGCTGGCTGCAGTCCGTGATGGACGAGGCCATGGACGAGCTGGACGGCACCCACTTCGACCTGGCCGAGCGGGTCCGCCGCGTCGAGTCCAGGATCGCTCCTCCGGGAAGCGCGGCGGCGCCGTACTACACGCCGCCGTCGGACGACTTCTCGCGCCCCGGCTGCACCTGGCTGCCGACCATGGGCCAGACCCGGTTCCCGGTCTACGACCTGGTGTCGACCTGGTACCACGAGGGCGTGCCCGGTCACCACCTCCAGCTGGCCCAGTGGAAGCACGTCGCCGGGAACCTCTCCCGCTACCAGGCCAGCGTGGGCATGGTCAGCGCCAACGCCGAGGGCTGGGCGCTGTACGCGGAGCGGCTCATGGACGAACTGGGCTTCCTCACCGACCCGGAGCGCCGGCTCGGCTACCTGGACGCGCAGATGATGCGCGCCGCCCGGGTCATCATCGACATCGGCATGCACCTGGAGCTGGCGATCCCGGACGACTCGCCGTTCCACCCCGGCGAGCGCTGGACGCCCGAACTGGCGCAGGAGTTCTTCGGCGCGCACAGCAGCCGTCCGGCGGACTTCGTGGAGAGCGAGCTGACCCGCTACCTGTCCATGCCGGGGCAGGCCATCGGCTACAAGCTGGGCGAACGGGCCTGGCTGACCGGCCGGGAGCGGGCCCGCGAGCGCAGCGGTGGCGCCTTCGACCTCAAGGCCTGGCACATGGCGGCCCTGTCCCAGGGCTCGCTGGGCCTGGACGACCTGGTGGACGAGCTGTCGCAGCTCTGACGGCGGCGGCCCGCGCCCGGCGGCGGTGACCGCCGCCGGGTCGCGGCGGTCTGCCGTTCGGGGGTGCTCCGGTGGCGGCGGCCGCCGGCAGCAGGCTTTCTGGTGCCGGGGGCCACCGGACAGGAAGCGAGCCGCGCATGCAGACCTCCACGACATCACGGCGGGAGCCGTTGCAGACCCCGCGCGCCGCCGGTGTGGCCGGGATCGTGTTCGCGCTGCTGATCGCCGCCGCCATCGTGCTGATCCGGCTCGGCATCCCCCAGGGCGCCGACGCGGTCTCCTACCAGGCGCCGGACCCCAGCCGGCGCAGCGCCGTCAAGTGGGCCCTCCTGCTGGTGCCGTTCGCCGGGATCTTCTTCCTGTGGTTCGTCGGCGCCGTCCGCTCGCACGTCGGCGAGGCGGAGGACCGGTTCGTGGCCACCGTGTACCTCGGCAGCGCCGTGGTCTTCACCGCCACCATGTTCTCCGCCGCCGCGGTGGCCTCGGCCCTGCTCGCCACCTCCCATCCGGCGGGCACCTCACCGTCCAGGCCCACCTGGGACTTCGGCCAGCATCTCGCCTACACGCTGATGATCGAGTACGCGATGCGGATGGCGGCCGTCTTCGTCTGTTCCACGTCGGTGATCGGGCACCGGCTGGGCATCATGCCGCGCTGGCTGACGCTGCTCGGTTTCCTCACCGCGCTGGTGCTGCTGTTCGTGTCGGCGAGCGTGCCCTGGTCGGAGCTGGTGTTCCCGGCCTGGTCCCTGCTGCTCAGCGTGTACATCCTCATGGAGAGCTTCCGCCGCTCCGCCACCGCCCCGGACCCGGAACCGGCGGCCTGAGCGCTCACCCGTTCGGAACGCCCCGGCGCGCGGCGCCGGGTGCGGGCTCCCATGCTGGCGTGCGGGGAGTTCACCGCCGTCCGAGACTGAAGGCACGGACGGGGGGACGCACGACACCCGGCCACCGGAAGGGCGGAGCCATGACGCGCCTTGTCGTCGATCTCAACAGATGTCAGGGATACGCGCAGTGCGCGTTCCTCGCCCCGGACGTCTTCACCATGCACGGCGAGGAATCCCTCGTCTACAGCCCGCACCCCGACGAGGAGCAGCGCGAGCGGGTGGCCCGTGCCGTCGCCGCCTGCCCCGTGCAGGCGATCACCGCCGACGGTCTGGACGGTGCCGTGGGAGGGACCTCCGATGGCGCCCGCTGACTACCTCGACTGGCTCCGGCGAGAGGGCCGGATCGTGATCGTCGGCGCCTCGCTGGCCGGGCTGCGCGGCGCCGAGACCCTGCGCGCCGAGGGCTTCACCGGCGAACTCACCATGATCGGTGACGAGCCGTACGAGCCGTACGACCGGCCGCCGCTGTCCAAGGCGGTGCTGCTCGGCAAGGCGTCCCCGAACCACACCGAGCTGCCCCGGCGCCGGGAGATCGACGCGAAGTGGCGGCTGGGGGTGGCGGCGACCGGGCTCGACCTGGAGGCCAAGCGGGTACGGCTGGCCGACGGTGACGAGGTCGAGTACGACCGTCTGCTGATCGCGACCGGAGTGAGCGCCCGGCCCTGGCCCAAGGAGGACGAGGCCCGTCTGGAGGGCGTGTTCACCCTGCGCACCCGGGACGACGCGGCCGCGCTGCTGCGGCGCCTGAAGGCGGGTCCGCGCCGGGTGTTCGTGATCGGTGCCGGGTTCACCGGTTCGGAGATCGCCTCGGCCTGCCGGGAGCACGGCATCGACGTGACCGTGGCGGAACGCGCGGGCGCGCCGCTGGTCGGAGCGCTGGGCGGGGTGATCGGGGCGGTCGCGGCGGACATGCACCGCGAGAACGGGGTGGACCTGCGCACCGGGGTCATGGTCACCGCCCTGGAGGGCGACTCGGCGGGCCGGGTGCGGGCCGTCCACCTGTCCGACGAGAGCGTGGTCGAGGCGGACGTCGTGATCGTGTCGCTCGGCGCGACCCGCAACACCGGCTGGCTGACCGGGTCCGGTCTCGGCGCGGGTCCCCGGGGCATCGCCTGCGACGCGGGCTGCCGTGCCTTCGACTTCCGGGGCATCGTCACCGACGACGTCTTCGTCGCCGGTGACGTCGCCAGGTCGCCGCACGCGCTGTTCGGCTACCAGTTCCTCTCCCTCGAACACTGGGGCAACGCGGTCGCGCAGGCGGAGACCGCCGCGCACAACATGATCAGCCCGAGCGCCGAGCGGCGGCCGCACCTGTGGGTGCCGGCCTTCTGGTCGTCGCAGTTCGGGGTGAACATCAAGTCCGTCGGGGTGCCGCCGATGGGCGAGCAGATCATGATCACGCAGGGTTCGCTGGCCGAACGCAGGTTCGTCGGGGTGTACGGCTACAAGGGCCGGACGATCGCCGCGGTGAGCTTCGACGACACGCGGTGGCTGGAGTTCTACCAGCGGCAGATCGAGAAGGGCGCGCCGTTCCCGGTGGAGTTCCCGACCGTGAACCGGCGGCCCGAGGGCCGGGTGCCGGTCGACGCCGACTTCCCGGACCCCGCGCTGCCGACGCACGGCCCGATGGTGACCCTGAGCGGTTACTCGCCGACCGACCAGCAGCTGGTCTTCCACCCCGCCCGCCACTGACCGTGCCCCGGCCCCGACGCTGCAAGGACCTGCCATGACGACGCAGACCTCGATGTTGCGCCAGATCACCGACTTCGCGAACCGCGCCAACCCGTATCCGGTGTACGAGGAACTGCGCAAGACGCCGGTGCTGCACGAGGAGGACGACGGCCCCTACATCATCAGCTCGTACCACGACATCGAGGCCCTGCTGCACGATCCGCGCATCAGCTCCGACGAGTCCAACGTGACCGTCGGCGGGCGCGACGACCTGTCGGGGCCGGAGGCGACGGGCCTGCCGCCGAGCTTCATCCGGCTCGACCCGCCGGAGCACGACCGGCTCCGCAGGATCGCCAACGGCTCCTTCGGACCTCCGCACCGGCCGCACCGGATCGACGACATGCGGGGCCAGCTGGAGGAGATCGTCACCGGTCTGATCGACGGACTCGGCCAGGCACGGGAGTTCGACCTCGTCGACCAGATCGCCTACCCCTTCCCGGTCACCGCGATCTGCCGGGTCCTCGGGGTGCCGCGCGAGGACGAGCCGCGCTTCCGGGCCTGGGTCGACCCGATCGTCGCGGGCCTGGACCCCGACAGCCGCACGGCCGCGGAGTCGCAGCGCACCGCGCAGGAGGCCCGGCTGCAACTGGGCATGTACCTGAACGGACTGGTGGAGCAGCGCGTCAAGGAGCCCCGTGACGACATGCTCTCCGACCTGGTGCACAGCAGCGGCCCGGACGGAGCCATGACGACGATGGAGGTGCTGAGCACGGCCGTGCTGCTGCTCATCGCCGGGCACGAGACGACCGTCAACCTGATCACCAACGGCATGCTCACGCTGCTGCGGCATCCGGAGGTCCTGGAGCGGCTGCGCCACGACCCGGGTCTCTCGGTGCGGATCGTGGAGGAGCTGCTGCGCTACGAGCCGCCGGTGCAGCTCGTGCCGCAGCGCACCTGCATCGCGGACATCGAGGTGCGCGGGGTGACGATTCCGAAGGGTTCGCGGATCTGGCTGGTGCTGGCCGCTGGCAACCGGGATCCGGAGCGGTTCACGGACCCCGACCGCTTCGACCCGGACCGCCAGGACATCCAGCACCTCGGCTTCGGCAGCGGCATCCACAGCTGCTTCGGCGCCCCGCTGGCCCGCCTCGAGGCCCAGATCGCGCTGTCCCAGCTGGCCAGGCGGCTGGACAACCCGCGGCTCGTCGAGGACCCGCCGCCCTACCGCCCGAACGCGGTGCTGCGCGGTCCGCGCCACCTCAACATCGCGATCGACGGCCTGAGGTGACGGCTCGTCAGGACTCGATCCTGCGCAACCGCACCAGGCCCACCCACGTTTCCGGGCCGGGCCTGGTGTAGGCGGCGTGCACCTCGTAGGTGCCGGCCTCCAGCGGGACCCGCAGGTGGTCCCCGCCCTCGGCCTCGCCGCCCGGCCAGGCGGAGTCGAACAGGACGACCGGGCCCGGCACCTGCCAGCGGATCCCCTTCTCCCACACGGCGCTGTCGAGCGCGGCGGGGACCTGGGCCAGCAGCTCGTCCTCGGAGTCGGCGGCGGACCAGCGGACGAACATGCCATGGTCCGGCAGGAAGGACGTCGCGGCGGGCTCGTCACCGAGGACCAGGGCCGCGCTGTCCCCGACCGGGAGCAGTCCGACGTAGCCGTCGACCTCGCAGGCCCGGTCGTAGTCGGTGGCCAGGTCCTCGCTGTCGGCTCCGGCCCAGAACGGCAGGACCGTCTCCGGGACCGCCACGAGGGGGCCGCCGCCCGACTCCACCCACTCCACCGCGCCTGGATCCGCATAACGAGTCATGGGGTGAACCTACACGTAGCGCGACGAGGCCCGTTCGCCTCGGGGAATCAGCAACCGCAGTCGCCCTCGGCCGGTGCGGTCAGCGGGTCGGGGTCCCGGCGTACGGGGCCCTGCCAGGTCTCGAACTCGAAGCCCTCGCGCGCCCAGTACTCGAATCCGCCGAGCAACTCCTTGACCCGGTAGCCGAGTTCGGCGAGCGCGAGCGCGGCGCGGGTCGCGCCGTTGCAGCCGGGGCCCCAGCAGTACGTCACCACGGGCACGTCCTTGTCGAGGAGCAGGGGGGCCTGCTCGGGGATCAGCGCGGTGGGCAGGTGGACGGCGCCGGGGATGTGGCCCTGGTCCCAGGACTCGGTGGAGCGGGAGTCCAGGACGACGAAGCCGGGGTCGCCGTCCGCGGCCAGCGCGGCGGCCACGTCGGAGACGTCGGCGTGCAGGGCGAGGCTCGCGCGGAAGTGGGCGGCGGCCTCGGCGGGCGCGGCGGGGGCGACGCGCAGGACGGGGTTCGCGGTGGTGAGGGTCATCTGGGGGCCTTTCTCCGGGCGCCGGTACGGCGGTTGTCCACGTCCGGAAATCTACGGCGCCGACCGGCCGCCCTGAAGGTGCGATCCCCGGCCCTCTTCTTGTGGGGCCGTGGAATCCCTGGTATCCATCGCCCATGACCGCGTTTTCCCCGGACGCCACCGACTGGCGCATCCTCGAAGCCCTCCAGCGCGACGGACGGGCCAGCTTCGCCGAGCTGGCACGGGCCGTCGCGATGTCCCCGAGCGCGGTGACCGAGCGGGTGCGGCGGCTGGAGGAGGCCGGGGTGATCCAGGGGTACGCCGCCGTGGTCGACCCGGAACGGCTCGGCCTGCCGGTCCTCGCCTTCGTCCGGCTGCGCTATCCGAACGGCAACTACCGCCCCTTCCACGACCTGGTCGCCGTCACGCCCGAGATCCTGGAGGCGCACCACGTCACCGGCGACGACTGCTTCGTCATCAAGGTCACCGCCCGCTCGATGCGCCACCTGGAGGAGATCACCGGCAGGATCGGCGCCCTGGGCTCGGTGACGACGAGCGTCGTCTACTCCTCGCCCCTCCCCCGCCGCGCGGTCAGCGTCTAGACGCCGCGCAGCCGCAGTGACGAGCCCGACCTGCCCTTGGCCACCTCCAGTTGGGCGTGGATGCGGCGGCGCAGGTCCGGGACGTGACTGACGATGCCCACGCTGCGGTCGCGTTCGCGCAGCGAGTCGAGGACGTCGAGGACCTCGTCCAGGGTCTGGTCGTCGAGGCTGCCGAAGCCCTCGTCGATGAACAGGGTGTCGAGCCGGACGCCGCCGGCCTCGTCGGTGACGACGTCGGCGAGGCCGAGGGCGAGCGCGAGGGAGGCGAAGAAGGTCTCGCCGCCGGAGAGCGTGGCGGTGTCCCGCTCGCGTCCGGTCCAGGCGTCGACGACGTGCAGCCCGAGCCCGCTGCGTCCGCGCCCGCTGCGGTCGTCGGAGTGGACGAGGGTGTAGCGGCCGGAGGACATGCGGTGCAGGCGGACGGTCGCGGCGGCGGCGACCTGTTCCAGCCGGGCCGCCAGGACGTACGACTCCAGCCGCATCCGGCGTTCGTTGTCCGCGGAGGTGCCGGCGGTGAGGGCGGCGAGCCGGGCGACCCGCTCGTACTCCTCGCGCAGGGGTCCGAGGCGGCGGACGTCCTCGGCGGCGCGGGCGGACAGCCGGTCGAGTTCGGCGCGGCAGCGGTCGGCCAGGTCCCGGCCGGAGACGGCCTCACGCAGCCGCCGGGCCGCCGTGGCCGCGTCCCGCTCCGCCGCCTCGGTGTCGGCGGGCGGCCGTACGGCGGCTGCCGCGGTGTCGGCCTCCGCGAGGACCGCGCGCACCGCGGCCTCCTCCGACTGCCAGTCGTCCAGGCGGCGTTGCAGTTCCCGGTGGGCCCGGTCGTCGAGGAGGGCGGCGGCCGCGTCCCGCGGGGTGTCGAAGCCGGCCCGGAAGGCGGCGTCGGCGAGCCGGGCGTCGGCGTCCTTCAGGTGCCCGGCGGTGTCGGCGGCGGCGCGGACGGCGTCCGCGGCGTCGGCGAGCAGCGCCGCCTGCCGCTCCAGTTGCGCGGCCCGCGCGGCGACGCTGGCCGCGCCGCCCCTGGCCTGTGCCAACTCCTCCTCCAGGGCGGCCCGTTCGGCGTCGAGGCCGTCCCGCCGGGTCAGCCGGGCGGTGGCCCTGACCTCGGCCTGCTGCCGGCCCGCGAGCCGGCGCTCGCGCTCCTGCTCGGCGAGCCGCAGCTCCTCGTGCGCGGCGTGCAGGCCGGCGGCGGCACGCCGGGCGCGGGTGTACTCCTGCTCCAGTTCGTCCATGCGAGCGGCGAGCCGTGCGGTGGGCAGGTCGTCGGCGGCCGCGGTGGCGGCGGCCAGCGCCTCGCGGGCGGTGCCGAGCCTGCGCTCGTCCTCGGCGCGCCCTTCGTCGGCGCGCTGGTAGGCGGCGAGCGCCCGCTCCTCCGCCTCGCGGTCGACGTGTCCGGCGACCTTGCGCGCCGGTGCGGGGTGTTCGGTGGCACCGCAGACCGCGCAGGGCGCGCCGTCGGTGAGGTCGGCGGCGAGTTCGGCGGCGATGCCGGCCAGCCGCTGTTCCTTGAGGTCGAGCCAGTGGGTCCGCGCGTCGGCGGCCCGGCGTGCGGAGTCCAGGGCGCTGCGCTGGATCTCGTCCGTGTCCCGGCCCAGTTCGTCGCGCAGGCGCGCGGCCGCCAGCTGCCGGCGGGCCGGGTCGCGCTGGACGGCCAGCTGCTCCGCGCGGGTCGCGGCCTCCTGCGCGGAGTCGATCCGGGCCGCCAGCCCCGCCCGCACGGCGTCCCAGTCGGCGAGCCAGCCCACGGCCTCGCGCAGGGCGTCCTCGTCGTCGCGTTCCTGCCGGTCCAGGCGGCCGCGCTCGGCCTCGACCTCGGCGAGCCGTCGCTCGGCCCGGCGCGCGGACTCCAGTCCGCCGAGTTCCTCGGCGGCCCGGCGGCCCGCGCCGGCGAGTCCGCCCGCATCGGCCTGTGCGAAGGTCTCCGGGAGCTGCGCACGCGCGCGTGCCTCGGCGGCGGCCGCCTCGCGGTGCCCGGCCTCGGCGGCCTCCCGCAGTTCCAGCGCCGGTGCCACCGCGGCCGCCTGCCGCGCCCGCTCCATCCTCGTATGTGCCGCACGGCGGTCCCCGGCCCGTTCCTCCAGCCGTGCGGCCCGCTCCCGGGCCTCGGCGAACCGGCTCTGCAGTCGGGCCAGTTCGCGGATGCCGGCCAGGGCGCGGTCGGCGGCGGACTGGGCGGACTCGGCCGTGGTGAGGCGGCAGCGGGCGAGGGTGAGGCGTTCGCGGGCGGTGCTGCGGGCGACGGCGGCGGCGGTGAGGACGGCCTCGGCGAGTCCGGGCTCGCCGGGCGCCAGTTCCGGCACTTCCATCGCGTCGCCGGCTTCCTGGTGCATACGGTGCGCGGCGGCCAGCAGCGCCGCGTCACCCTCCCGCACCCTGGCCTCGGTCGCCTTGCGGCGTTCGGCGAGGCGCTTCTCGACGTCGGCGAAGCGCTGGGTGTCGAAGAGGCGGCCGAGCAACTGGCCGCGGGCGCCGGCGTCGGCGCGCAGGAAGCGGGCGAAGTCGCCCTGGGGCAGCAGCACGACCTGGCAGAACTGCTCGCGGCTCATGCCGAGCAGGTGGGCGACCTCCTCGCCGATCTCCTGGTGGGAGCGGCTGAGGTCCTTCCAGGCGCCGCTCGTGGCGTCGTACTCGCGCAGCCAGGTCTGGGCCTTGTCGAGGGTGGTGCCGTGGCCGCGTTTCTTCGGGCGCTCCCAGGGCGGCTGCCGGGTGATCTCCAGCCGGCGTCCGCCGACGGTGAGTTCGAGGCGGATCCCGGTGCGGGTGGCGGGATCGGCGTGGTCGCTGCGCAGGGAGGTGCCCTGGCCGCTCTGGCGGGCCCCGGGGACGGTGCCGTACAGCGCGTAGCAGACGGCGTCCAGGACGGAGGTCTTCCCGGCGCCGGTCGGGCCGTGCAGCAGGAAGAGGCCAGCGGCCGAGAGCGCGTCGAAGTCGACGCTCTGCGTGCTGCCGAAGGGCCCGAAGGCGGTGATGTCGAGCCGGTGGAGCCTCACTGGGCGGCCTCCGTGGTCCGTCGTGCGTCCATGGTCACCGCGCCGCCTCGCGCACCGCGAGATGGGCCTGGACGGCGTCGAAGGCCTCGCCCAGTACGGTCAGTTCCCGCTGGTCGGGGCCCGCGCCGCGGACGTGGGCGACGAAGTCCTCGGCGATCTGGCGGTCGCTGCGGCCGGCCAGCCGGCGGGCGTAGGTCACGTCGGGGTCGCCGGGGGCTCGGTCGGGGGCGAAGACCAGGCTGAGGGTGTGCGGGAAACGCTCGGTCAGGCGGGCCATCGGGTCGGCGGGCCGGACCGGGTCGGTCAGCGTGGCCTCGACCCAGGCGGACTCGTGCCTGGTCAGGGCCGGGTCGGCGAGCAGGTCGTCGAGCGTGCCGCGGACGCGGGCCAGCGGGCGCGGTACCGGGCAGTCGAGGCGTTCGGCGGTGACGGTGCCGTCGGCGTCGAGGTCGACGAGCCACATGCTCTTGCGGTGGCCGGCCTCGGAGAAGGAGTACGCCAGCGGGGACCCAGAGTAGCGGACGCGCTCGGTGAGGGTCTGGCAGCCGTGCAGATGGCCGAGCGCGACGTAGTCGACGCCGTCGAAGACCCCGGCAGGGACGGCGGCCACGCCGCCGACGGTGATGTCCCGTTCGCTGTCGCTGGTCTCGCCGCCGGTGACGAAGGCGTGCGCGAGGACGACGGACCGCGTGCCGGGCGCGCGGGCGGCGAGGTCGGCGCGGACCCGGTCCATGGCGGCGGCCAGCACCGGTTCGTGTCCTGCCTTGTCGACGGCGAACTCGTCCTTCACCAGGGCCGGTTCGAGGTAGGGCAGGCCGTAGAAGGCGACGTCGCCGAAGGCGTCGGCGAGCAGGACGGGCGTGCCGCAGGCCGCGGGTTCGGTCCGCAGGTGGATGCCGGCACGGTCGATGAGACCGGCGCCGACGCCGAGCCGGCGGGCCGAGTCGTGGTTCCCGGAGATCATCACCGTGGGCACGCCCAGGGCGGCGAGCCGGTGCAGGGCGTCGTCGAACAGCTCGACCGCGGCCAGCGGCGGGACCGCGCGGTCGTACACGTCTCCCGACACGACCACGGCGTCGACGGCGTGCGCACGCACGGTCTCCACCAGGTGGCCGATGAACTCGGCCTGGGCGCCGAGCATGTTCACCCGGTGGAACGCCCGGCCGAGGTGCCAGTCGGAAGTGTGCAGGAGTCTCATGATCCCCGAGGTTAACGGCCGGGTCTGACATCACGGGCGGTTACTCCCGTATCAACCCCTCATGGGCCGGATGAGGTAAGGGAGTTTTGTCCGTTTAGTTCAGATCCTCACGCGTCCCCGTAGGCCTCCCCGCCCAGTTCGAGGTCCGCCGTGCCCGCGGTGGCGTCGGCGAGCCAGGCGCGGAAGGTGTCCACGTCGGCGTCCGGCAGGCCGATCTCGATGGCGACCGCCTCCCCGTAGCGGACGTCGCGGACCTCGCGGCCGGTGGCGCGCAGGTCGTTCTGGACCTTCCCGGCCCGCTGGTGGTCGACGGTGACGGTGGCCAGCCTGAAGCGCCGGCGGGTGATCGCGCCGACGCTGTCCAGGGCCTCCCCGACCGCGCCGCCGTACGCCCTGATGAGTCCGCCGGCGCCGAGCTTGACCCCGCCGTAGTAGCGGGTGACGACGGCGACGACGTACCGCATGTCGCGGCACAGCAGCATCTGGAGCATGGGGACGCCCGCGGTGCCGCCCGGTTCGCCGTCGTCACTGGCCTTCTGGGTGGCGGCGTCGGCGCCGATGACGTAGGCCCAGCAGTTGTGGCTGGCGTCGGCGTGCTCCTTGCGGACGCGGGCCACGAAGTCCCGGGCCTCCCGCTCGGTGGCCGCCGGGGCGAGGGCGCACAGGAAGCGGGAGCGGTTGACCTCGGTCTCGTGGGTGCCCGCGCGGGCGACTGTGCGGTACTCGTCCTGCATCCGCCCAGCCTATGCGGACCCGCGGACCCGGCTCGTCCGAGGTCGGGCTCAGCCCCGTCCGCCCCTCGGCACGATCACCTCGGTCAGCAGCGCCGCCCCCGGCTCCAGGGCCGTCCACGCCCGCCCGTGCCAGGCCAGGACCGCGATCGCCGACGTCGGGAACTTCTTGCGGACCTGCTCCAGGGTGTCGTCCAGGCCGTCCCCGGCCAGTTCCAGGACCAGCTCCTCCAGTCCCGGGTTGTGCCCGACCAGCAGCAGCGTCTCCACCTCCGACGGGATCTCGCGCACGACCTCCAGGAGTTCGGGCACGCCGGCCGCGTAGACCCGGCCGTCCAGGCGCACCGGCGGCGGTGTGCCCCACTGGCCGGAGACCAGTTCCCAGGTCTGCCGGGTGCGCACCGCGGTGGAGCAGACCACGAGGTCGGGCAGGCAGTCGGCGGCCGCGAGGGCGCGGCCGGCGGCCGGGGCGTCGCGGCGGCCGCGGGCCGCGAGCGGGCGCAGCCGGTCGGGCACCCCCTCGGGCCAGGCGGACTTGGCGTGCCGCAGGACGACCAGCCGGCGCAGCGGCCCGGCGCCGCGGATCACGGGGCGCTCCCGACGTCGCGCGTGAGGTCGAGGGCGAGCAGCCGGTCGGCGTGGGCGCAGGTCTCGAAGCGGGCGCCGTCGGGGATCTCCGGCCGGCCCGCCGCCCAGCGCAGGACGCCGAGCACGCCGGGGACGTCGAGGTCGTCCTCCCAGGCGTCCCGCAGCCGCCCCCGGACCGTCTCGGGCACCGGCCGCGAGGGGCTGCGCGCCCACCGGGCCACGTCCTGGCGGAGCCGAGCGAGGCTGCGGCCGGCCGCGTCCACGGCGCCGGCGCCCAGGTGGACGGCCGTGCCGCGCGGTGCGTCGAGCAGCGCGAGCCGGAGCGCGGCGGGATCGGCGAGCCCGTTGAGTACGGCCGCGTCGGGGCCGCTCGCGGGAGCGACGGCGACGGTCGGCCCACTGCCGGGCACGGTCGTGCCCTCGGCCGCCACGTGGACGACCTGGGCCTCGCCCAGTCCCGACGCGAGGTCGCGGCCGTCCTCGAAGGGGCGGATGCCGAGGGTGGTGGCGGCGGCGTGCAGTTCGGCCTGCCGGTGGCCGGCGGTGAGCAGGGGCAGGACCGGGGTGCCGCCGATCTCCAGGGCGCGCAGCAGCAGGTCGGTGGTGAGCAGGACCCGCAGCGCCGTCAGGTCGTACCCGTGGACATGGGCCTCGACCCGGGTCAGGGCGCGGCGGGCGGGGGCGGCGGGGACGGTCTCACCGGTCGTGGCGTCGAGGATGCGGAGCACGGGCTGAGCGTAGGCGCGTGGAGGGCCGTACGCAGGCACCTTGCGCCGATTCCGGTCACCGTGGCGGGACATGCGGGACATGTGGCGCCTTCTGCCGCTGTCTCCGGCGGGGAATGGGGGTCCGGGCGGTCGCTGTTGGCCAGGACGGACATGTCCCCGAACCGAGGAGGCCGGCGATGTACGGCGACGACGAGACGATCCGCAGGATCCTGACCGAGACCGGCGACACCTGGGCGGTGGTCGGCCTGTCGTCCAACCGGGGCCGCGCGGCGTACGGAGTGGCGCAGGTGCTGCAGCGGTTCGGCAAGCGGGTCGTGCCGGTCCACCCGAAGGCGGAGACGGTGCACGGGGAGCAGGGCTACGCCTCGCTGGCGGACATCCCCTTCGACGTGGACGTGGTCGACGTCTTCGTCAACGGCGAGCTGGCCGGTGCCGTGGCGGACGAGGCGGTGGCGAAGGGCGCGAAGGCGGTGTGGTTCCAGCTCGGGGTGGTCGACGAGGCGGCCTACGAGCGGGTGCGGGCCACGGGACGGGACATGGTCATGGACCGCTGCCCGGCCATCGAAATTCCCCGGCTGAATCGGAACTGACGGATGTCCGGACGGATGACCGGACCCGGGAACCGGCCGGATTTGAGGAAGATCTGAGACTCGCTGTCTTACCTTCTTCTCACTTATCACAGCTGAATACGGACATTCCATGACCCTCGCTGACCTGTGCAAAGGCTTTGGCCAAGACAGGAAAGATCGAGGGTCAAGTTTTGGGAAACAGTCTTCAGTCCGGGCGGCACGCGCCCATACCTTGTGGCCCCTTACTCGTTAAATCTGCGTTCAGAAACTGAGAGGCCACTTGACATGGTGAGTGTCGAGAAAGCCGCCACGGAGGACACGACTCCCTCGGGCGGCCTGAGGCGGGACGTCGGGCTGATCGGCCTGATGTGGGCCTCCGTGGGGTCGATCATCGGCTCCGGCTGGCTGTACGGAGCCCAGAAAGCGGTCGTGCAGGCCGGTCCCGCGGCGACCATCTCGTGGGTGGTCGGCGCGATAGCGATCGTCCTGCTGGCCCTGGTCCACGCCGAGCTGGGCGGCATGTTCCCGGTGGCGGGCGGCACGGCCCGGTACCCGCACTACGCCTTCGGCGGACTGGCCGGCATGTCCTTCGGCTGGTTCTCCTGGCTGCAGGCCGCGACCGTGGCGCCGATCGAGGTCGAGGCCATGATCGGTTACGCCGGTCACTGGAAGTGGGCGCAGCACCTGGAGCACGCCGACGGCACCCTGACGGCGAGCGGCCTGCTGGTGGCCGTGATCCTGATGGCCCTGTTCGTCGGGGTCAACTTCTTCGGCGTCCGGGTGCTCGCGCACACCAACAGCGCCGCGACCTGGTGGAAGATCGCCGTGCCGCTGGCCGCGATCTTCATCATCGCCGTCGGCAACTTCCACCCGGCCAACTTCCACTCCGAGGGCTTCGCGCCCATGGGCGCCAAGGGCGTGCTCGCGGCGATCAGCACCAGCGGCATCATCTTCGCGCTGCTCGGCTTCGAGCAGGCCATCCAGCTGGCCGGCGAGAGCCGCAACCCCAAGCGGGACCTGCCGCGCGCCACGCTCGGCTCGGTGGCCATCGGCGCCGTCATCTACGTGCTGCTCCAGGTCGTCTTCATCGCCGCGCTGCCGCACAGCACCTTCGCGCACGGCTGGGCGCACCTCCACTACGCGGGCGACAGCGGCCCGTGGGCCGGTCTCGCGACCCTGGTGGGCCTCGGCTGGCTGGCGTGGGTGCTCTACCTCGACGCGATCATCTCCCCCGGCGGCACCGGCCTGATCTACACCACCGCCACCTCCCGGGTCTCCTTCGGCCTGGCGAAGAACGGCTACGCGCCGAAGATCTTCAGCCGGACCGACTCCCGCGGTGTGCCGTGGTTCGGCCTCATCATGTCGTTCGTGACCGGCGTGATCTGCTTCCTGCCGTTCCCGAGCTGGCAGGAGCTGGTCAGCTTCATCACCTCGGCGAGCGTGCTGATGTACGCCGGTGCCCCGCTGGCGTACGGCGTCTTCGCCGACCGGCTGCCGCACTTCGAGCGGCCCTACCGGCTGCCCTTCGGCAAGCTGATCTCCCCGCTGTCCTTCGTCGTCGCCAACCTGATCATCTACTGGTCGGGCTGGGGCACCCTGTGGCGGCTCGGCATCGCGATCGTGCTCGGCTACGTGCTGCTCGGCGGGTACGGCGTCTACGCCCACCGCAAGGGCCTGCCCGACGCGCCGCGGCTGGACTTCAAGGCCGCCCAGTGGCTGCCCGTCTACCTCGTCGGCATGGGCGTCATCTCGTGGCAGGGCGGCTTCGGCGGCCAGGGCCACATCGCCCTGTGGTGGGACATCCTGGTGATCGCCGTCTTCTCGGTCGTCGTCTACTACTGGGCCAAGGCGACCGCCTCCTCGGCACAGGACATCGAGCGCAGCATCGACGAGGTCGTGGTCACGGACGCCCCGGCGCACTGACCCCTTCCGGCTTCCCACGTGTCCCGTCAGCCAGGGGCGGCCCCCGCCCCGGCTGACGGGACACCGTCATAATGGGACGGTGATCCCCCACTCACCTTCCGAAGAACGCCGTACGGTCGTCGTCCTCGGCGCCGGACCGGCCGGGCTGACCGTCGGCAACATCCTGCGGGCCGCCGCCGTCGACTGCGTGGTCCTGGAGACCGGGAGCAGAGAGTTCATCGAGACCCGGCCCAGAGCCGGGGTGATCGAGGAGTGGGCGGTCCGGGGCCTTGAGCAGCGCGGGCTCGCCGACGCGCTGCTCGCCGGGGCGCAGGTGCACAGCGCGTGCGAGTTCCGGTTCGACGGCGAGCGCTTCCGTTTCGACTACGCCGCGCTGACGGGCCGTCACCACTACATCTATCCGCAGCCGTTGCTGGTGACGGATCTGGTGCGGGAGTACGCGGACGTGCGCGGCGGCGACATCAGGTTCGGGGTGCGGGACGTCCGGCTTGACGACGTCGACTCGGACCGGCCCACGGTGTCCTACACCGACCCGGCGACCGGCCGGCGGCACGTCCTGCACTGCGCGTTCGTGGCGGGCTGCGACGGGGCGCGCGGGGTGAGCCGGGACACGGTGCCCGACGCGCGGACGCGGATGTCCCGGCAGGACTACGGCGTCGGCTGGCTGGCACTGCTCGCGCAGGCCCCGCCGTCCTCGGACTGCGTGCTGTTCGGCGTCCACCCCGACGGCTTCGCCGGGCACATGGCGCGCGGCCCCGAGGTCACCCGCTACTACCTGCAGTGCCCGCCGGGCGACGACCCGGAGAACTGGCCGCACGACCGGGTGTGGGCCGAACTGCACGAGCGGCTCGGCGCCGAGGGTGCTCCGCCGCTCAACGAGGGGCCGCTGGTGGAGAAACGCGTGCTGGACATGCACAACTACGTGGTCGAGCCGATGGTGTTCGGCCGCCTCTTCCTGGCGGGCGACGCCGGGCACCTGACCGCGCCGATCGCCGCCAAGGGCATGAACCTCGCGCTGCACGACGCCTTCCTGCTGGGCGACGCGCTCGTCGCGCACGTCACCGAGGACGACGACTCGGGCCTGGACGGCTACTCCCACGCGTCTTTGCGCCGGGTCTGGGACTACCAGGAGTTCTCCGGGTTCCTGTCCGGCATCTACCACGGCACCGCCTCCGGCGATCCGTTCCTCGCGGGCACCAGCCTGGCCCGGCTGCGCAGGCTGTTCACCTCGACCGCGGCGGCGACGGCCTTCGCCGAGCAGTACCTCGGCGCGGCCGTCGCCTTCTGACCACCGCGCGGGGACGGCCGGCGCCGTCCCCGCGCCGACGGCCAGCCGGACCGGGTGCCCGCCCTGCCGGCGGGGCTCAGCTCCCCGCGTCGGCGGCCGTCTCGGTGAGGCGGTGGTCCGCCACCTTCAGCGCCTCGTCGACCAGCCTGCGCACATGGCCGTGGCGCAGCGAGTACACCACCCGCCGTCCCTCCTTGCGCGTGCCCACCAGACCGGCGAGCCGCAGCCGGGCCAGATGCTGGCTGACGGCCGGCCGCGCGGCACCGCACACCTCGGTGAGCGTGGTGACGTCGGCCTCCCCGGACGCCAGGGCGTGCAGCAGCGTCAGCCGGGTGCGGTCGCCGAGCAGGGCGAGCAGGTCGGCGGCGAGCGCGAACTGCTCCTCGCCCGGACTGCGCGGATGCGCATGGTGCGCAGGTGATAGGTGCATGCGTGCGCTCATACGCACATAATGGCGTCGAGGGCGTCGCCTGTCCACGCCCGCGCACCGGAGAGGGGAGCCGCATGAGCGACCGGCACCACCACGAGCACGCCCACGTCCACGACGGGCCCGGCGGACACGCGCACGGCCACCCGCACACGCACTCCGCGCCGGGCGGCCTCCGGCACCGCCTCGGTCATCTGCTCACCCCGCACTCCCACGAGACGGCCGACAAGCTCGACCCGGCGCTGGAGGCCTCGGCGCGCGGCCTGCGGGCGCTGTGGGTCTCACTGGCCGTGCTCGGCGTGACGGCGGCCGCGCAGGCGGCGGTCGTGGCCCTGTCCGGCTCCGTGGCCCTGCTCGGCGACACCGTGCACAACACCGCCGACGCGCTGACCGCCGTACCGCTGGGCATCGCCTTCGTGCTCGGGCGCCGCGCGGCGAACCGCCGCTACACCTACGGCTACGGGCGGGCCGAGGACCTGGCGGGGATCGCGATCGTGCTGACCATCACCGCGTCGGCCGCCTTCGCCGCCTGGACCGCGGTCGAACGGCTGCTGGATCCGCGGCCGGTCGCGCATCTCCCGGCGGTCGCGCTGGCCGCGCTGGCGGGCTTCGCGGGCAACGAGTGGGTGGCCCGGTACCGGATCCGGGTGGGCCGGTCGATCGGCTCGGCGGCCCTGGTGGCCGACGGACTGCACGCCCGCACCGACGGGTTCACCTCGCTGGCCGTGCTGCTGGGAGCGGGCGGCTCGGCCCTGGGCTGGCAACTCGCCGATCCCCTGGTGGGGTTGGCGATCACCGCGGCGATCGTCCTGGTGCTGCGGGACGCGGCCCGGGAGGTGTTCCGGCGGGTGATGGACGCCGTGGACCCGGAGTTGACGGACCGGGCCGAGCGGGCGCTCGGCGAGGTGCCGGGGGTGCGGGCGGTGGGCGAGCTGCGGCTGCGGTGGATCGGGCACCGGCTGCGGGCCGAGGTGGCGGTGGTGGTCGACGGCGAGTCGACCGTGCGTCAGGCGCACGCGGTCGCGGTGGCGGCGGAACACGCCCTGCTGCACGCCGTGCCCCGGCTCACCGCCGCCCTGGTGCACGCCGATCCGGCGCCCGCGCCGGGCGAGCGGGACCCGCACCTGGACCTGGCCCACCACGCGCCGGGTCAGCCGCCCAGCCCCTCCAGCACGACCGCGCCCGGCAGTTCCGCGAACACCTTGCCGGGGACCAGGAGTTTGCCGCGCCGGCGGCCGCTGCCGACCAGGACGTAGGGCAGGTCGACCACGGCCGGGTCCACCAGCAGGGGCCAGTCGCGCGGGAGTCCGATCGGGGTGATGCCGCCGTACTCCATGCCGGTCTCCCCGGTCGCCAGGTCCATCGGGGCGAACGAGGCCTTGCGGGCGCCGAGATGACGCCGTACGACGCCGTTGACGTCGGCCCTGGTGGTGGAGAGGACCAGGCAGGCGGCGAGCGTCGTGCCGCCGCCGCGCTTGCCCGCCACCACGACGCAGTTGGCGGACCGCTCCAGCAGATCGCGCCCGTAGTGCTCGACGAAGACGGCGGTGTCCGCCCACTGCGGGTCCGTCTCGACGTAGACGATCTGCTCGGCGGGGACGGAGCCGCTCCAGTGCCGTACGGCGTCGGCGACCGGCGCGACCAGGTCGTCGAGGCGGTCGGGGGCGGGGTCGGCGGTCTCGAAGTCTCCGATGGGTGCGCGCATGCCCGCACCGTAACAGCCGGGTGGGGCGGGCTCAGGGCACGGGCGGGACGGAGACCGTCATGACCATCTCCATCGGCTCGTCCCCGGTGTTGCCGTACACGTGGGCCGTGTTGGCCTCGAAGGAGGCGCTGGCGCCCGTCGGCACGCGGTACTCGGCGCCGTCGACGGTGAGGGTCAGCTCGCCCGCGGTGACGTGGACGATCTCCACGGTGCCCGCCGGGTGGGGTTCCGAGGGGCTGCTCTCGCCCGGCATCAGCCGCCAGTCCCACATCTCCAGCGGGCCGGGCGCCTCGGTGCCGGCGAGCAGGCGGTTGTAGCTGCCGGCGTCGGTGTGCCACAGCCGGACGGCCTTGTCGACCGGGACGATCTGGACCCTCGGCCCCTGTTCGTAGTCGAGCAGGGTGGTGATGCTGATGCCGAGCGCGTCGCCGATCTTGACGACGGTGCCGATGCTCGGGTTGGTGCGGGCCTGCTCGATCTGGATGAGCATGCCGCGGCTGACCCCGGCCCGGGCCGCGAGCACGTCGAGGGTGAAGCCGCGCACCGAGCGCCAGTGCTTGACGTTGCGGGCCAGGGACTGGGTCAGCAGGTCGAGGTCCGACACGTTCCGTCCATCGTCGTGAGCATCGAGGTCCAATATTCTGAATGACAGCGTTTAACTGAGTGAACTACGGTGGGGTGTACCTGATCGTTCACCGAACTGTACTGCGAGGCGGGCCGTGACAGCATTCTTCGCCCTGACCACCAGCCTCCTGTGGGGGCTGGCCGACTTCGGCGGCGGGCTGCTCACGCGACGCGCCCCGGCGCTCACGGTGGTCGTCGTCTCGCAGGGCATCGCGGCGGTGGTCCTCGGGGTGATCGTGGCCGCCACGGGCGGCTGGAGCGAGGCCGGGCCGCGGCTCTGGTTCGCGTGCGCCGCCGGCCTGGTCGGGCCGGTCGCGCTGTTCTCCTTCTACAAGGCGCTCGCGCTCGGCCCCATGGGCGTGGTCTCCCCGCTGGCCACGCTGAGCGTCGCCGTCCCGGTCGGTGTCGGACTGATACTCGGCGAGCGGCCGGGACTGCTGCAGTTCGCGGGGATCGCGGTCGCCGTCACCGGGGTCGTCCTGGCCGGCGGACCGCAGCTGCGCGGCGCGCCGGTCCAGCGCCGCACGATCCTGCTCACCCTGGTCGCGGCCGGCGGCTTCGGCACGGTCTTCGCACTGATCACGGAGGCGTCCACCACGGTCACCGGCCTCTTCCTGGCCCTCTTCGTGCAGCGGCTGACCAGCGTGGCGACCGGCGGCGCCGCCCTGTGGCTGTCGGTGCGGCAGGGCACGCCCGCGCTGCCGGACGGCGGTTTCGCCTGGTCCACGCTGCCGGCCCTCGGTTTCGTCGGTCTGGCCGACGTCGCCGCCAACGGCACCTACTCGGTGGCCGCCCAGCACGGCCCGGTCACCGTCGCCGCGGTGCTCGCCTCGCTCTATCCGGTGGTCACCGCGCTGGCGGCCCGCGGATTCCTCAGCGAGCGCCTGCGGGCCGTGCAGGCGGCGGGCGCGGGCCTCGCGCTGGTCGGCACGCTGCTGCTCGCGACCGGCTGACTCAGTTCTCGCTCTCCAGCGCCGCGAGCCGCGCCACACCCTCCTCGTCCAGCTCCGCCAGCGCGCGCAGCTGCTCCGGGGTCATGCCCTCCGGTATCGGCACCGGCGCGGGTGTGCGCAGCGGCGGCTGCCAGCCGGTCTCGGCGGTCCAGCGGCGGACCACCCGGGCCGGCGCGCCGGCCACCACGGCGTGGTCGGGCACCGTGCCCCGGACCACCGCGCCGGCGGCCACCACCACGTTCCGGCCGATCCGCGCGCCCGGCAGGATCACCGCACCGGTGCCGATCCAGCAGCCGGGGCCGATCTCCACGGACTCCATGCGGGGCCACTGCCGGCCGATGGGCTCGTGCGGGTCGTCGTAGGAGTGGTTGGTGGAGGTGACGTAGACGTACGGGCCGAAGTAGCAGTCGCTGCCGATGGTGACGGTCGTGTCCGCGATGACATGGCTGCCGCGGCCCAGGACCACGCCGTCGCCGATGCGCAGGATCGGCTCGGGGCCGAGGTCGAGGTCGGGCATCAGGCCCGCGGTGAGGGTGACCTGTTCGCCGACGATGCAGTGGGAGCCGAGGTGGATCCAGGGTTCGCCGAAGACCGTGCCCAGCGGGAAGGCCAGGCGGGTGGCCTCGCCGATGGCGCCGAACCGGAACCGGCCGGGGTGGTCGGCGGTGACCGAACCGGTGCGCTGCACCCAGGCCCAGCCCGCGTGCACCGCTCGCTGGGCGAGGCGGCGGCACCAGGACGAGAACGTGTTCTTGGGCTTCGGCACGGGGTCACGCTACGCGCAGGGCGCCGTCGGCAAGAGGGCGGGCCGCTGTGATCTTCGCCCCAGGCCGTCGGCTAGGTTGCCGTGGACATCGAGGACGAAAGGGAGTGCGTGATGACGCGGAAGGCACTGATCGTGGGGATCGGCGGGCGCGAGCCGGTGATCGGGGACGACGTGTTCGTGGCGCCGACCGCCTCGGTGATCGGGGACGTGACGCTGAAGGCGGGGGCGAGCGTCTGGTACGGCGCGGTGGTGCGCGGGGACGTCGAGAAGATCACCGTGGGTGCGCAGGCGAACGTGCAGGACAACGTGACGCTCCACGCCGACCCCGGGTTCCCGGTGAGCGTCGGGGAGCGGGTGTCCATCGGGCACAACGCGGTGGTGCACGGGGCGACGGTCGAGGACGACTGCCTCATCGGGATGGGGGCGACCGTGCTGAACGGGGCCGTGATCGGCGCGGGCTCGCTGGTCGCCGCGCAGGCGCTGGTGCCGCAGGGCATGGTGGTGCCGGCGGGTTCGCTGGTGGCCGGGGTGCCGGCGAAGGTGAAGCGGAGCCTGTCGGAGGAGGAGCTTCAGGGGGTGACCCTCAACGGGACCCTGTACGCGGAGCTGGCGAAGGCGCACCGCGAGGTGCACACGTCGTAGGCCCCGCGACGGGCGCGGCCGGTCCGGGTCCGCCGCGCCCCCGCGGCCCGCGCCCGCGGGCCTTCACTCCCCGGCGCCCACCGGTTCGGCTTCCTTCTCGGCGACCTGCGCCTTCTGCGCCTTGCGCCGCACGATCAGCATCGACGCGAGGCCCACCAGCACCGCCGCCGCCAGGCCCACGTACGAGAACCGCTTCAGCCAGTCCTCCGCGACGATGCCGACGTAGTAGACGACGGCCGTGGTGCCGCCCGCCCAGCAGATGCCGCCGAGCAGGTTCGCCGTCAGGAACTTCCAGTACGGCATGTGCAGGACGCCCGCGAGCGGGCCCGCGAAGATGCGCAGGAGGGCGATGAAGCGGCCGAAGAAGACCGCCCACATGCCCCACTTCTCGAAGGAGCGCTCCGCGGTGGCCACATGGCCCTCGCTGAAGTGTCTCGGGAACTTCCGGCCCAGCCAGGCCAGCAGCGGACGGCCGCCCTTGCGGCCGATCGCGTAGCCGACGGAGTCGCCGATCACCGCGCCCGCGGTGGCGCAGGCTCCGAGGACGAACGGGTCGATGCCCGAGTGCTGGGAGGACAGCAGCGCGGCCGAGACCAGCACGATCTCGCCCGGCAGCGGGATGCCCAGGCTCTCCAGCCCGATGACCAGCGCCACCACTGCGTAGACGGCGACCGCCGGCACCGAGTCGAGCCATTCCTGGACGTGCACCGCGGGTTCCTCCCCTGTCGTGTGCCGGGTATACCCCTGGAAGGCTACCGGGTCGCCCGGGCGGGGCCGTGCCCGTGGCACCGGCCCGCCCCCCGTCCTTCGGCTCTCCGACATCCGGGTGTCATACGGGACGGGAAGGCTCCGAGCGGTCCCGCACGCCTGCGGTCCCGCTCGCCTGCGGCCCCCCACCGCGGCCCGCCGTGGAAGGACAACGTCCCCGTGTCCTCACTGTCGTCACTGTCCTCGCCCTGCCCCGACGCCCCCGCGCGCACCCTGCCGGTGCCGTCGGCGGCGGGCCGTCCGCTCCGGCTGGCACTGTGCCTGTCCCCGCTGCTGGTCGCCGCGGTCTATGGGCTGACCAACCAGTCCCTGCTGAACGAGGGCGTGGCCCGGCTCGCCCGCGCCGAACCCCTGTGGCTGCTGGCCGCCGGCGGTTTGACCTGCCTGACCTGGGTGCTGGCCGCGTGCATGCGCCAGGGCGCCGTGCCCGACCCGCTGCCGCCGGGGCTGCTGCTGGCCTCGCAGTTCGCCGCCGGAGCGGCCAATCACGCGCTGCCCGCCGGACTGGGCGCGCACGCCGTCACCGTCCGTTTCCTGCGCACCCAGGGAGTGCCCCTGCAGCGGGCCACCTCCTCGATCGCGCTGTACTCGGTGGCCAAGTCGGGCGCGAAGACGGCCGTGCTGATCGGGTTCCTGCTGTCCTCCTCCGCCTGGCGGCGGCTGGGCGACCTGATCCCGGAGGGCGTGGTGCTGGTCCCGGTCGCGGCCGTGCTCACGCTGGTGGGTGTGGCGACCGCGGTGGTACGACCGCTGCGGCGGCCGGTCACCCGGCTGGTGCGCGCCGCGCTCACCGATGCCCGCGCGGTGCACGCCCGGCCCTGCCGGGCGGCGGCCCTGTGGGGCGGGGCCACCGCCCTGCCGGTGGTGCAGGCGAGCGCGCTGGCCTGCACCGGGGAGGCGCTCGGGCTCGGGCTGCCGTGGGGCACCGTCGTCTTCGCCTTCCTGGCCGGCGGGACGGCCGGCGGTGCCGTACCGGTGCCGGGCGGGGTCGCGGTGGACGCGGCACTGGTGATCACGCTGGCCGCGTTCGGGGCTCCGGTCGCGGTGGCCACGGCGACCGTGATCGGCTACCGGATGGTGACCGACTGGGTGCCGCTGCTGCCGGGCGCCCTGGTGCTGTCCGCGATGATCCGCGCCAAGACCCTGTGAGGGCTCAGTCGCGGCGGGCCACGATCCGGTAGGCGTTGGAGACGCGCAGCCGGTGCGCGAGGGGCCGTACGGCGAAGCGGTCGGCGAGCGTGCCGGCGACGAGGGCCGGGATCCCGGCGAGGAGCAGCGCGGCGCGAGCCGTCCTGCGCAGGGCGCCCGGCGGCCGGGACAGCCAGGGGGCGTCCTCGCGCGGGGCGGTGTGGTCCAGGGCGAGCCAGACGGCGGCCAGCAGGTCGACGGGGTCGTGCGCCTCGGCGTGCTGTTCGGCCACCACCGTGAAGCCCAGCTCGGTGAGGCGGGCGCGGAGGTTGGCGACCGGGACGAAGTGCAGGTGCTGGGGCTGGAGCCAGGGCAGCCACCAGCGGCCGAGCAGCCGCGCGTAACGGCTCTGCGGGTCGGGGACCTCGATCAGCAGGTGGCCGCCGGGACGTACCGTGCGGTGGGCGGCGCGGAGTTCGTCGTCGGGGTCGGTGCTGTGCTCCAGGTAGTGGAACATGCTGACCACGTCGTAGGCCGCGGTGAGGTCGGGGGCCAGTTCGGGGAAGGCGCCGCGGTAGGCGCGCTCCACGCGGCCCTCGCGGGCGGCCAGTTCGACGCCGTCGGTGAAGTCGAGGCCGTCGAAGGCGGTGCCGGGCAGCACCTCGCGGGCGGCCTCGCAGAAGTGGCCGTGGCCGGTGCCGACGTCGAGCCAGTTCTTGGGGGTGGCGTCGTGCGGGAGCATGGCCGCGGCACGGCCCCGGTACATCTTGGTACGGCCGCCGAAGGTGCCGCTCATCCGCTGTTCGCCGAGGCCGTCGTAGAAGTCGCGGTAGTAGAAGTCGAGGCCCGTCTCGTTCAGGCGCGGGTTCTGGAAGGTGTGGCCGCACTCCTGGCAGCGGTCCAGGAGGAAGCGGCCGGGCTTGTGCTGGAGCAGGTCGGTGGTGCGCAGCCGGGTGGTCAGCCGGCCGGAACCGCACCAGGGGCAGGCGGTGCGCCGGGGTTCGAAGAAGCGGTCGACGCCGTCGGCCAGGTCCCGCTGGTAGGCGGAGCGCAACGCGTCGATCTCACTCTGCTTGCTCATCGGGTCTCCTGAGGTGCGAATCGGCTGCCAGGGCTTCCAGGTGGGTCGCGGCGACCGGTGCTCCGCCCGCCGCCCGGAACGCGGCGCGGATCCGGGCGGCCGCGGTGCGCGGGCCCGGCTCGTACAGGACGGTGTCGAGGGCCTCGCCCAGCCGCTGGGCGGTGACCCGGCCGAACCTGACCCGGACGCCCGCGCCGGCGTCCACGACCTGCCCGGCGATCACCGGCTGGTCGTCCCGGATGGGGGCGACGACCAGCGGGACGCCGTGCCACAGGGCCTCGCACACGGTGTTGTGCCCGGCGTGGCAGACCACCGCGTCGACCCGTTCCAGCAGCGGGAGCTGGGGCAGCGAGGGCAGGATCAGGACGTCCTTGTCGTCGGTCGCGGGCGGCAGGGTGCCTCCGGGGTCGGCCACCAACGCCTGGACCCGGTGGGCCCGTTCGCGCACCGCGGCCACGCACTCGGCGAGGAACCGGCCGCCGACGTCCGCGTTGGCGGTGCCGAGCGAGACGAGCACCCGTTCCCGGCCGGGGTCCAGCCAGTCCCAGGGAAAGCCGCCGGCCACCGGCCGTTCGGCGATCGACGGTCCCACGTGACGGATCGTCATGCGCGTCTGCGTACCTGCCAGTTCGGGCGTGGTGAAGGCGAGCGTGAGGTGCGGGGAGAAGCGCGGGTCGGCCGTGCCCGCCGGGTCGCCGATGTCCTCCCGCAGCTCCGCGAGCCTGGCCCGGAGCCACTCGGCGACCTTGGGGATGCCGTCGTAGGCGCCGCCGAACTCGGCGGAGGTGGTCGCCGAGGTCGCCCAGGGCAGTCCCAGCCGCTCGGCCACCAGGGCGCCTGCGAAGGCCTGCTGGTCGGCGACGACGGCATCGGGACGGAAGTCGTCGACGGCGGCCCGGACGCCGGGGGCCATCGCCCGCGCGAGCGGCACCAGGAACCACTCCCACAGGAACTTCAGCGCCTCCGCGCCGCGCAGGTCGGCGGGCCGCTCGCCGTCGGCCGTGCCCGCGCACGGGTACACCCGCGCCCGCGGCCCCGCCAGCCGGCCCGGCAGCGCGGGATCGGGACAGACCCAGGCCACCCGGTGTCCGCGCGCCTGGAGTGCGGCGGCGACGCCGACGGCCGGGTTGATGTGGCCGACCAGAGGCGGTACGACGAAGAGGAAGCGGCTCACCGGACGCCGGCCGCGCGCGCCCCGCTGACCGAGTGGATCAGCTCCATGATGTGTCCGCCGACCGTGCCGGCCGCCTCGACCAGCACGGAGTGCTCGTGTCCCGGCAGCACCACCGACCGGAAGTCGGCCAGCAGCGCCTCCTTCAGCGGGACCACCTCCACCAGGTCCGAGTCACCGCCGTACACCCCGAGGACCGGGCAGCGTACGGCGCTGATCTGTTCGTCGGTGAGCACCCGGCTGGCGGGGATGTCCCGGCCGAGGCTGGTCTCGCGGGCGAGCCGGGCCGCGCCCCTGGCCAGGCGGGCGGTGTTGTGGCTGCGGTTCGCGGTGATCCAGGCGATGGCGTCCGGCTCGTTGTGGGCGAGTTCGGTGACGACGCGGCGCAGGATCCCGCCGAGCTTGTCCGCCCAGGCGGCGGTGGCGGGCTCGGACTCGATGAGGGTGAGGCTGGCGGCGCGTGCGGGGTGGCGGGCCGCGTAGCCGAACGCGATGGTGCCGCCGTAGGAGTTGCCGACCAGGTGCACCGGGCCGGTGATCGACAACCGGTCGAGCAGCGCCTCCAGGTCGTCGATGTTGTGGTCGAGGGTGTATCCGCCGGGCGGCCGGGCGCTGCGGCCGTGCCCGCGCAGGTCGTACATGACCACGTCCAGGCCGGAGGCGGCGAAGGCGGGCGCCACGGTGAAGTAGTAGCTGGCCAGGCTGTCGGTGAGCAGCCCGTGGACCAGGACCACCGTGGCGACGGGGACACGGCCCTGCGCCGGGCCCATGCGCTGGACGTGCAGCCGGATGTCTCCGGTGTCGACGATCGCCATGGTTCAGCCCGCCTCCGTGGCCTTCAGGCTCCACACGACGAACTCCACCAGGCGGCCGACGGTCAGCCCGATGATCTCGTCGAACTCCATCCCGGCAAGGAACTCGGCGAAGTTGACCCGTTTCCCGTACCGCTCCTCCAGGAGTCCGGCGAGGGTGACCAGGTCGATGCTCTCCAGCTCCAGGTCGCGGTTGAAGGTGGTGTCCATGCCGATCTCGGCGTCGTCGTCGCCGTACTCCTCCAGGAGGGTGCGGAGCATCCGGGTGAGGTCGGCGAGGACCGCCTGCTCGTCGGCGCGGACTTCGGGCTCGGTCGGGTTCATCGCGGGTCCTCCTGAGGGTCTGCGGCTGCCGGTCCGGTCGTCCAGGCCACGACGTAGTCGCGGTCCGGCAGTGCGGGGGGATTGCGGACCGGCGCGCAGTGCACCGGGTAGGCGCGTTCCAGCCGGCCCGCCACCAGGAGCCGGCTGCCGTCGGGTGCCGCCTCCAGGACGGCGAAGTCCCGCGGCCTGCCGTCGAATCCGGTGCCCTCCGCCTTGGCGACGGCCTCCTTGGCGGCCCAGAACCGGGTGAACCACAGGGCGGTGGAACCGCCGGTGCCGCAACGCTCGTGCAGCAGACGCAGTTCGTCCGCGCCCAGGGCGGCCGCCAGCGCGGCCGGGTCGCGTTCGGTGACCTCTTCGAGGTCGATGCCGGGGCCGGGTCCCGGCCGGTGCGGCCGTACGATCGCCACCGCGGCCTCGGCGCGGTGGGCGAGCGAGACGTCGAGCGCGGGCAGCGTGCGACCGTGCACACCGGTCACGTACGGGCGGCCCGAGTCGTCGTTGTGGACGCGGAGTTCGGCCGGGAAGACCGGTCCCTCGCCGTGCTCCCAGAGCCACTGCCGGACGGCGTCCTTGGCGGCGATCCGGCCGAGCAGCCACTGTCTGCGGCCGCGTGGCGTGTGCTCCGCGTACCGCGAACGCTCCGGCCCGCCCAGCGAGTTGCGCATGATCAGCTCACGGGAGGCGAGGTCGGGCCAGCGTTCGTGGACGAGCGCCCAGCCGCCCGGCCGTGCCTCGGAGAGGGTGTTGCGGTCGGGGAAGCGCTCGACCGGGCGGGTGTGCGGGTCGTTGTCGAAGCGCCGGTCCTGCCAGCCCCGGATCAAGGCCCACACCCGGTCCCCGGCGGTCAGCTCCACGTCGGCTTCGAGGACGGTGTCGGTGAGCGAGGTGATCCGCACCTGGCAGCCGACCTCGGTGCCGGGCGCGGGATGCGGGCCGAAGAAGCGCATCTCCCGCATGCCCACCGGGAAGACGACGGTCCGCTCGGTGCGGGTGGCCATGATCCAGTAGCCGAGGATCTGGCCCACGTTGTCGAGCAGGGCCCCCGGGGCGGCGGGGGTGGTGATCACTCCGCGGATGTGCCGGTCGCCGATCGCGGTGAGTTCGGTGACGCCCTGGTACGCCGGGCCGTGGAACATCCAGCGGTCGGCGTAGAGCTGGGCCGCGGTGTGGCCGGGGGTGCGTTCGGGAGCCGGCGGCGCGGTGGCGGCGGGCGGGCGCGCGTGGGCCGGGGCGAGTTCGACGACCGCGCGGGCGGTGGGGCCGAAGGCGGCGGCGACCCGGCCGGGGCCTTCGGGGGTGACGGTGACGAGGACGTCGACGGCCGGGGTGGCGGTGAGCCAGCGGTCGAAGCGGGCGCCGTGCACGGCCACCGCGCGCAGCCCGGTGGCCTCCTCGGCGGCGTCCATCAGGTGCCGGACGATGGTGGTGGCCGGGACGACCGGCCAGCGGTCCTCGATGTCGGGCCAGCCGGCGCGCTGCGGGTGGAAGCAGTGGTCGAGCAGGTGCGGCATGGTGTCCGGGGAGACCCGGACGGTGGTGGTGCGGGTCCCGGGCGCGTGTGCGGCGGTGGCGGTGGCGGTGGCGGAGACTGCCGCGGGACGGGGCGGGGTCGCGGGGACGCGCGGGGGCGTCGGCGGCCGTGGGTCCGGTGGGGCCGCGGGAGCGGACGGGACCGGTGTCCTTCGTGCGGTGAGGACGGCGGCCGCGGTGTCCGCGGTGTCGCGCAGCAGCGCGCTGAGTTCGGCGGCGGCCGGGAGGGCGGCGGCCAGGTCGTCGAGCGGGGACGGGCCGGGCCCGGCCGCGGCGGGCCGTCCCAGCTCGGCGCGGAGCCGGTGCAGCACCGGGCCGTCCAGGGAGACCAGCGCGCCGCCCAGGTCGAGCCGGACGGGCGGACGGCCCGCTGCGGGCGTACTCGTGCCGCGGGCGACGCGGACACCGGCACCGGCACCGGCACCGGCACCGGTCGGTGGTACGGCCGGTGCCACGGTCGCGCCCGCCGTCCACAACGCGGTCGCCACGCGCCGGAGCTGGGCGATCCCGGAGCGGTGCGGGGAGTTGGCGGCGACGGCCAGGTGGTCGCGGTCGCCGAGGGTGTCGGTGACGAGCGAGGCCAGCCGGCCGGGACCGGCCTGCACGAAGACGCGGTGCCCCGCGCCGTACAGGGCCTCGACCAGTTGCCGGAACCTGACCGGCTCCAGCAGGTGCCGGACGAACAGGGCGCGCACCTCGGCCTCGGCCCGCGGGAAGGGCGCGGCGGTGGTGCCGGACCAGACCGGGACGGTCGGCCGGTGCAGCTCGAAGCGCTCGGCGGCCGCCTTGATGGGCCCCAGGTACGGCTCCAGCATCGGCGTGTGGAACCCGGACCGGAACGGCAGCACCTGGCACAGCACGCCGTCGGCGCGGAAGGCGCGGACGAGGTCCGCCACCGCCCGGTCCGGGCCGCAGACCGTCGACTGGCCGGGCGCGTTGTCGTGGGAGAGGACGATCCCGGAGTCCGCCCTGTCGTCGTCCAGGGCGGCCAGCACCCGGGCGGCCGGGGCGCCCACGGCGGCGAAGGCGAGGCCGGGCACGGTGACAGCGTCGGGGTCGAACCCGGCCATGAACGCGTCCACCTGGTCGCCGGAGTAGAGGCCGGCGGCCGCCATCGCCGTCCACTCCCCGACGCTGTGCCCGGCGACCGCGTCCGGGACCACGCCCATCCGGCGCAGCGCGGCGTCCAGGAGCCGCCCCACGCCGACGACACCGAATCCATGACGGCCCACGTCACCGACCCGAACGTCCCGTTCGGCGGGTCCGGTGACGGCGGGGAGGCCGAAATGCACGGCGATGTCGTCGACGCGGGGAGTGAACTCGCCTTCCAGGCCCGGGAAGACGAAGGCCAGCCTGCCGGTGTCCAGGAGCGGCGAGGGCCGGTACCAGACGTCGTTGCGGCCCTGCCAGGCGCGGTCCCTGCCGACGGCGCGGCGGGCCAGCGCGAGGCGTTTGGCGGTGGGGTCGACGATGCCGAGGCGGGCCGGACCGGCCTGCGGGTGGGCACGGTCGGGGGCCAGTCCGGCGACGAGGACGGCGGAGTCGTCGGCGGCGAGCGCGGCCGCCAGCCGTTCGGGGGTGCGGGCGGCGAGGAGCAGGACGCGCTCGGGTTCGGTGACCGTCACGGCGGACGGGGCGGCGGACCGGCGTGCGCCGGGTGCCTCCTCCAGTACCACGTGGGCGTTGATCCCGCCGAACCCGAAGGCGTTCACCCCGGCCCTGCGCACCGGCCGGTCGGGGCCGGCCGGCCAGGGCTCGGCCCGGTCCAGGGTGCGGAAGCGGGTGCCGGCGAGGGCCGGGTGCGGGTCGTCGCAGTGCAGGGTGGGCAGCAGGGTCGCGTGGTGCAGGGCGAGGGCGGCCTTGACCAGGCCCGCGACGCCGGCGGCCGGCATGGTGTGGCCGATCATCGACTTCACCGAGCCCAGCACGGCCCGCTCGCCGCCGTCGTCGCTCGCCCCGAACACGTCGGCCAGTGTGGCGAGTTCGGCCCCGTCACCGGCCGGGGTCGCGGTTCCGTGCGCCTCCAGGAGCCCGACGGAGTGCGGGGCGGTCGGGTCGAGCCCGGCGGCCCGCCAGGCCTGCCGTACGGCGTGTGCCTGACCGCCCGGGTCGGGGTTGACGAGTCCGGCGGTACGGCCGTCGCTCGCCACCCCCGTGCCCCGGATCACGGCGTAGACGCGGTCGCCGTCGCGTTCGGCGTCGGCGAGGCGCTTGAGGACGACGACGCCGGTGCCCTCGCCGATGAGGATGCCGTCGGCCTCGCGGTGGAAGGGACGGATGCGCTGGCTCGGGGAGAGCGCGCGCAGCTGGGAGAAGACGCTCCACAGGGTGATGTCGTGGCAGTGGTGCACTCCCCCGGCGAGCATCAGGTCGCAGCGCCCGGCGGTGAGTTCGGTGACCGCCTGGTCGACGGCGACCAGCGAGGAGGCGCAGGCCGCGTCGACGGTGTAGGCGGGGCCGCGCAGGTCCAGGCGGTTGGCGATCCGGGAGGCGGCCAGGTTGGGCACCAGGCCGATCGCGGACTCCGGGCTGGCGGGTCCGAGCCGCTCGGTGAACGCCTCCCGGACCCGGGCCAGTTGACCGGGCGTGAGGCCGGGCACCAGCTCGCCGAGGGTGCGTACCAGTTGCCCGGCCGTGCGGACCCGCTGGTCCAGGCGGACCAGGCCGGGCGTGAGGTAGCCGCCGCGGCCCAGGACCACGCCGACGCGGTGCCGGTCGGGCAGCCGGTCCGGGCCGCCGGCGTCGGCGATCGCGGCGGCGGCCACGTCGAGGGCGATCAGCTGGTCGGGCTCGGTGCCGTCGACGGAGTGCGGCATGATGCCGTACCGGGTGACCTCGACCTCGGCGAGGCCGTCCACGAAGCCCCCGCGACGGCAGTACACCTGGTCGGGGACGGCGGGCCCGGCCGCCGAGCCGGGCCGGTAGTAGTCCGCGTCCCAGCGGCCCTCGGGCACGTCGCCGATCGCGTCCACGCCGTCCCGCAGGTTTCTCCAGTACGCGTCGAGGCCGGCGGCGCCGGGCAGCAGCACCGCCATGCCCACGATCGCGACCGGCGTCTGGCGGTCGTCGCTCATGTCACCAGCCCGACGCGGTGTAGACGACGGCCCGCACAGACTCCGGTCCGTAGGCGAGTTCGCGCAGCAGCGCGGCCGCGCCCTCCTCGGGGTCGATCAGCCGGACCCCGCGCCGGGCGTACTCGCGCCCCAGCTCCGGGCTGACCATGCCGGTGTGCCCGCCGGTCGGCGCCCACGGCCCCCAGTGCACGGTCAGCGCCCGGTTGCCGGTGCGGTCCGCCCACTGGGCGCCGAGGCTCTCCAGCGCGTCGTTGGCGGCGGCGTAGTCGGCCTGGCCGCGGTTGCCGAGGACGGCGGAGACGCTGCCGAACAGCACGGCGAATCCGGGTCCTTCGGGCAGTTCGTCCAGGGCGGCGAGCAGGGTGGCGGCGCCGTTCGTCTTGGTGCCGTGGACCCGCCGGAAGGACTCCGGGGTCTTCTCGGCGATCAGCCGGTCCTCGATCACTCCGGCCGCGAAGACGACGCCGTCCAGGCGGCCGTGGTCGGCGTGGATCTCCTTGACGGCCTGGAGCACGGCGTCCCGGTCGCGGACGTCGACGGCGCGGTAGCGCACCTCGCTGCCCAGTGCGGCGAGTTCGTCCAGGGTGGCGGTGATCTCCCGCTGGGCGAGGATCAGTTCGGCCTCCCGGTTGACCTCGGCGGGCCCGAGGCCGCCCCGGGCGGCGAGGGCCGCGCGGAGCGCGGCGGGGGTCGGGGCGGCAGCGGTGTCCCGGGCCTCGGGTCCGGTGGGCGCGGGGGTGCGGCCGATCAGCTCGACGCGGCAGCGGCAGGCGGCGGCGAGGCCGGCGGCGAACGTGGCGGTGATGCCGCGTGCCCCGCCGACCAGCAGTACCACGGAGTCCCGGTCGAGGCCGAGGGCGGCGGCCTCGGCGGCGCCGGCCCCGGCGGGTCCCGCGCCGGTGCCGGCGAGCGGGCCGAGCGGTACCTCGGTCAGTTCGAGGCCCTGCCGTCCTTCGGCGGTGCGCAGGACGACGGGGGCCGGTGCGGGCAGGAGCAGTTCGGCGAGGAGCGCGTCGGCGACGGCGGCCGGTGCGGTGTCCGCGAGGGACACGACCCGGGCGACGGTGTCCGGGTACTCGCGGGCGACGGTCCGGAACAGGCCGTGCAGTCCCGCCGAGCGGGCCGCGTCCTCGGTTCCGGCGGGCCGGGCGGCCAGCAGCCAGCGCGGGGCGCGGGCCAGGGCGGCGCGCAGCACGGGGAACGCGTCGGGCAGCACGGGTCCGTCGCCGCCGGGCAGCGCGCCCAGGTACAGGACGCCGTCGACGGGTCCGTCGGCCTCGTCGAGCAGGTGGTCGGCGCCGGCCGTCACGCACGCGGCGCCGTGTCCGGAGAGCAGCCGCGTCAGCCGGTCGCCGTGTCCGGCGGGCGCCCCGCCCCCGCCCAGGATCACGAACCGCCTGCCGGACAGCACGGCGGCCGGATCGGTTCCGGGGTCCGGTTCCGCCAGGTCGACGGGGCGCATCTCGAACCGTCCGGGCGCCTCGCCCCGAGGTGTGTCCTCGTCCCGGCCGGACCGGTGGACCGGCGCGGACGTGCGGGGATCCGGCGCGGCGGCGGCCGGATCGGCACCGTCCTCGGCGGTGGCCGCGGCCGTCTCCTCCCGCCGTCCGCCGGTGCCGACTCGTGCCCGGAGCCAGCCGGTGACGGCGGCGGCCGTCCGCGCCTTGGCCAGTTCCTCCAGCTCGGCGTCGTCCAGGGTCGCCGCGCCGCCCGCGATGCCGAGCCGCTTCGCCAGTTCGCCGGCGATCTCGGCCCGTTTGATGGAGTCGATGCTGAGGTCCGCCTCCAGATCGAGGTCGGGCTCGATCATGTCGACGGGGTAGCCGGTGCGCTCGCTGATGATCTCCAGGACGATCCGTTCGACGTCGGTCCCGGGGGTCGCGGGCGCCGGTCCGGGCTCGGGCAGGGCGGTCGCGGCCGGCGTGGGCGCGGACGGGAGTGCGGGGACCGGGACGGGGGCGAGCGCGGGCCGCGGCGGCGACGCGGGTGCGTCGGGCACCGCTCCCGGCGCTCCTCCGAAGTAGGTGAGCAGGACGTCGCGCTGAGCGGCGATCATCTCCCGGCTGGTGCGCAGGAATTCGGAGATCAGCGCGTCCCGGTCGGCCGGGGCGCCGTGCGGCTGGTCCGTCGTCACAGTCGTCTCCACGACTCGTCGGGCCGGTGCGAGGGCACCGGGCAGGAGGTCTCCGGTGGCGGTGCGCACGAGCTGTCCGTCGACGGTCCAGCCGGGGCGCGCGGGCGCCGGGGTGCGGACGGCGTCGACGGCGTCCCGGCCGCGCAGCAGCCAGGCGGTGCGGACGGGCGCCCCGGCCGCGGCCAGTCGGGCGAGCGCGTCGAGCCAGCCGCGCAGTCCGCTGTCGGCGCGGGGTTCGCAGGCCACGGTGGTGTGCGGCCGGTCGCCGAGGATCTGCCCGACGAGCCGGGTGAGCACGGTGCCGGGCCCGGCCTCGACGAAGACCCGTGCTCCGGCCTCGTACATCGCCTCGATCTGGGCGGCGAAGGCGACGGGCGAGCCGATCTGGGCGGCGAGTTCGGCGCGTACGGCGCCGGGGTCCGCCGGGTAGGGGGCCGCCGTGCGGTTGGACCACACCGGGAACTCGGCGGGCTGTACGGCCGCCCGCGCGAGGGCCGCCGCGAACCGGGGCGCGGCGCCGGCGACGACCGGGCTGTGGAAGGCGCAGGCCACCGGGATCCGCTTGGCGCCGAGCCCGGCTTCGCGCAATCGCTTCACGGCTTCGGTCACTTCTGCGGTGGGGCCGGAGATGACGCTCTGCTCGGGCGAGTTGTGGTTGGCGACCACGACGGAGTCCGGGATCCCGGCGGTGCGCAGCGCGCGCTCCACGTCGGCGGCGGCGCCGGACACGGCGGCCATGGTGCCCGGTTCGTCGCCCGCGGCGGCCAGGATCGCGGCGGCGCGTTCGGTGCTCAGCGCCAGGACGGTCTCGGGGGCGAGGGCGCCGGCCGCGGCGAGGGCGACGAGTTCGCCGTAGCTGTGCCCGGCGGCCATGTCGGGGCGGACCCCGGCCGCCGTCAGCATGGCGTGCGCGGCGAGGCCGGTGATGCCGAGGGCGGGCTGCGCGGCCCGGGTGTCGGTGAGGGCGGCCCGGTGGCGGTCCCGGGTGGCGTCGTCGAAGGCGGCCGGCGGGTACAGGCTGCCTGCGTGGGCGTGGCCGAGGCGCAGGTAGTGCCGCAGCTCGGGGAGGGCCACCAGGAGGTCGGCGAGCATGCCGGGGCGCTGGCTGCCCTGGCCGGGGAAGAGGAAGGCGACCTTGGCGTCGGCGTCCGCCCGCGCACCGGCCAGGTGGACGCCGGCGGCCGGGCCGGGTTCGCCCGCGAGGACCTGCCGCAGCTGTCCGGTCAGCTCCCGCGGGTCGCGGGCCACCACCGCGGCCACGACCGGCTCGTGGGAGGCGTCCGCGCGGCGGGCGGCGGCGAGCGCCAGGTCGCGCAGCCGCCAGGAGCCCGTCTCGGCGGCCCGCAGGATTTCCTCGACGCCCCGGTGCGCGGCCTGCGCGTCCCGGCCGCGGAACAGGAACAGCTCGGCGGGCCACAGGTCCAGTGCCTGCTCCGGCGGCACGCCGTCGTCGTGGGCGCCGAGCACCACATGGAAGTTGGTGCCGCCGAAGCCGAACGCGCTGACCCCGGCGATCCGTTCGGCCGCCGGAGCGGCCCACGGCCGGGCCTCGGTGTGGAAGGCGAACGGGCTGTCCTCTTCCTGCCACGCCGGGTTGGGCCGGTCCAGGTGCAGGGTGGGCGGTCTGACGCCGGTGTGCAGGGCGAGGGCGGTCTTGATCAGTCCGGCGAGTCCCGCGGCGCACTTGGTGTGCCCGATCTGGGACTTGACCGAGCCGAGCGCGCAGCCGCCTCTTTCGGCCCCCGCCTCCGTGAACACCTCGCTGAGGATGGTGAGTTCGGTGCGGTCGCCGACGACGGTCCCGGTGCCGTGCGCCTCCACCAGTCCGACCTGCGCCGGGGAGACGCCCGCGTTGCGGTAGGCGCGCAGCAGCGCGGCCCGCTGTCCCTCGGGGCGCGGGGCGGTCAGGCCGAGGGAGCGGCCGTCGCTGGAGGAGCCGAGTCCCTTGATCACGCCGTAGACGCGGTCGCCGTCGCGTTCGGCGTCGGCGAGCCGCTTGAGGACGACGCAGGCGACGCCCTCGCCGAGCGCGATGCCGTCGGCCGAGGCGTCGAAGGCGCGGGAGCGGCCGGTCGGCGAGAGGGCGTGCACGGACGAGAAGAGGACGTAGTCGTTGATGCCGTTGTGCAGGTCGGCGCCGCCGCACAGGACGACGTCGCTGGTGCCGGCGGTGAGTTCCTTGCAGGCGACGTCGACGGCGGCCAGCGAGGAGGCGCAGGCGGCGTCCACCGTGTAGTTGGCGCCGCCGAGGTCGAGGCGGTTGGCGATCCGCCCGGAGATGACGTTGGCGAGCATGCCGGGGAAGGAGTCCTCGGTGAGCTGCGGCAGTTGGGCGTCGAGGCCGTCGGGGACGCGGCCGTAGTAGGAGGGCAGGACGGCGCGCAGGGTGGCCGCGTTGGAGAGGTCGCTGCCGGCCTCGGCGCCGAAGACCACGGAGGTGCGGGAGCGGTCGAACTCCTTTCCGCGGGCGTATCCGGCGTCGTCCAGGGCGCGCCGGGCGGCCTCAAGGGCGAGCAGCTGGACGGGTTCGATGTGGCCGAGGGAGGCGGGCGGGATGCCGTAGCCCAGCGGGTCGAACGGGATGGGGGGCAGGAAGCCGCCCCACTTGGAGGTGGTGCTGCCGTCGGCGTGGTGGACGTCCGGGTCCCACCGCTCGGCCGGGACCTCGGTGACCGCGTCGTGTCCGGCGACCACGTGCGCCCAGAACGTGGCGAGGTCGGGTGCTTGCGGGAACATCCCGGCCATGCCGACGATCGCGATGTCGAGCGGGGCGGGCGCGGGCGGCTCCCTGCGCGGCTCGGGGGCGGGCCGCCGGGCCAGGCGGTCGGCGGCGCCGTCGGTGACGGCGTGGTGCAGGGCGGCCAGGGTGGTTCTCGCCGAGCGCAGCACGGCGACCTCACCGGCCATGAACATTCCCTCGTTGAGCTGGCGTTGCTCGTCGACCGGCGTCAGCTCGCCGGCGGCGGAGCGGTCGACGCCCTTGCTGGCGATGCGCAGCCGGCCGACGTTGAGCCGTTCCAGTTCCTCCCACAGCCGCCGGTCCGGCACGCCGTTCGCCCGCAGTTCCGCCTCGCGCCTGTGGTAGCCGAGGGTGAACGGGCTGGGTACGCAGCGGGTGGCGTGGCCGGGCGCGGTCTCCAGCAGCGCGGTCGAGGCGGCCGCCATGACCTGGCGCTGGAACAGGGGCCGGATCGCGCCCCGGTCCACCGCCTCCTCGGTGAAGAGGTAGGCGGTGCCCATGAGCAGGCCGACGGCGGCGCCCCGGGCGGTCAGCGGAGCGGCGAGCGCGGCGACCATCGCGGCGGAGCGTTCGTCGTGGATGCCGCCGGCGAAGAACACCTCAAGTCCCTCGGCCCGCGGGAAGTCCTCCAAGACGGCGAGCTGGGCCTCCCAGAGCGGGAAGCTCGCGCGCGGTCCGACGTGGCCGCCGCATTCGGAGCCCTCGAACACGAACCTGCGGGCTCCGGCCTCCAGGAACTGCCGCAACAGGCCGGGCGAGGGCACGTGCAGGAAGGTGGTGATCCCGGCCCGTTCCAGCGCCTCGGCCTGGGCGGGGCGGCCGCCCGCGATGATCGCGTGGCTGGGCCGCAGCTCCCGGACGGCGTCGAGCTGGGCGTTCCTGAGGTCCTCGGGGGCGAAGCCGAGCACGCCGACGCCCCAGGGCCGGCCGTCCAGCGCGGCCATGGCCTCGGTGAGCAGTTCCCGCGTGCGGGCGCCGTCGGCGAGGGCGAGGGCCAGGAAGGGCAGCGCTCCGTCGGCGGCGACGGCCGCGGCGAAGGTGGCCCGGTCGCTGACCCGGGTCATCGGGCCCTGGGCGACGGGCAGCCGGGTGCCGAGGGCTCGGCTCATGGCGGAGGTGCCGGGCCGTAACGCGTCCGGGGCGACGGCGCTGTCCTCCTGGATCGCCGCCCGCAACTCCCTCATGGTGCGCCGTACATCGCCCCACCGGTCGGCGAACCGGGCGGCGAGGAAGCCGTCCTGTCCCACCGGCAGGAGCTGGGTGCGGGGGTCCTCGGCGCCCAGCAGCGCGGCGACCGCGGCCGGGTCGTCGGCGGGCGGGCGCGGGGCGTCCGGGCCGCGCCGGTGCAGGATCCGGTGACCGGCCACGACGGTGGTCTCGGAGCCGTCCAGGGAGCGCAGCAGGGCCGCGGTGGCCTCGGGCAGCCGGGACTCGGCGAGCAGGGCCAGCTGGCTGTCCAGGACGACTCCGGCCGCGCCGCCGGCCACCGCGGCCGCCGCGGTACGCGGTCCGATGCCGCCGCAGGCCCACACCGGGACGGTCAGTTCCGGTGCCGCGAGGAGCTGTTGGAGCAGGACGAAGGTGCTGAGCCCGCCCACCCGGCCGCCGCTCTCGGCGCCCCGGGCGATCAGCCCGTGGGCTCCGGCCTCGACCGCCGTCCGGGCTCCGGCCAGGTCGGTGACCTCGGCCAGCACCCGGCTCCGCGCGGTGAGCCGGCCGGCCGGCCAGGGCGCGTCGGCGGCCAGGACCACGGTGTCGGGCGCCTCGTCGAGGTCGTCGGGGGTGAGTGCGCAGCGCGGGCCGACCCGCACGCCGTAGGGGCCGGGGGCCGCGCGTCTCAGCCGGGCCAGGGCCTCCCGGGTTCTTCGGTCTCCGCGCCCCAGGTCCAGGACACCGAGTCCGCCGGCGGCACAGACCGCCGTGGCCAGCCGGTGGTCGGGTTCTCCGAAAGGGGTGACGCACATGATCAGGTCGACGGCACGCACAGGGGACGTCATGATGCTCCGAATAATCGGGAGGACAGCACGGTGGGGGATGTGTGCGGCGGAAAGCTCGGGGTGAGGCCACGGAAACTAGCGAGTTCATTACTCGCGGGTCAATAACGGAACGGCCCTACCATGGCCGGGGGCATTGATTCGGCCAGCCGGGGAAATACACCGCAAGTGCCGAAAATCCGAGCATTCCACTGCGCCGAAACGGCCCCGGAACCGGCCGAGCACCGGCGTCACACCGCCACAAGACCGTCAAAGCGCCCGGGTCATTCACGCGCCACTCACCCCGGCGCAACACCCCGTGCGGGCGCGCCCAGCTCTGTAAATTCGGGATGACTTCGGTCCGCTGGCTCGATCGTGGCACAGCGGAAACGTGCGGCGCCCGGCCCTGCACGAAGCCTGCACCAACCCTGACCCAAGCCTGACAAAAACCTGTCGCCGAGCGTATTACTTCAGGTGAAACGCACGACGGGGAAAATCCTTGTAAACCCTTGAAGTAAAGCGGCCGGAGAGGGTTCGCCCGCCGACCGCTCATTGACATTCGTTCAGTTTTCCGTCCGCCCACGCGGGCATGGCGTGCGGGGCGGGCCCGCGCGCACGGGCGGACACCGGGGCCGCCGGGGGCGCCCGCCACCGGGCCGACGGAGAGGTACGTGCCCCCGGTCAGCCGAGCAGGCCCGCCGCTCCGTCCAGGACGCCGGTCACCGTGGCCGGGACGGACTCCAGCACGTCGTCGGCCGTCGCGGTGAGCGTCGCGACGGGCTCGGCCCGCTCCGGCGGCCCGGACGGCACGACCGGGACCGTGCCGTGCGAACCGACCTGCGCGACCCGGGTGCGGTACGGCTCCCGCGCGTCCTCCGGCGCCTTCGGCGGAGCCGACGCGTCCGGCGGGGACGCCGGGGCGGGCGGTCCTTCGCTCTTCTCGGGTGCGGCCGGTGCGGCCGGTGCGGAGTGCGGGGCGCCCGGTGCGGCGCCGCCGGACGCCAGCTCCCAGCGCTGCCGAAACGATCCGTCACGCCGGGCCACGGTCACCTTCGTGCCGTCCACGGTCAGCGCGCGGCCGGTGTCCCAGCGCAGCAGGAGCTCGCCGCGCACGGTCAGGTCGTACGCCACCTCGCCCGGGTGCACCAGGCAGCCGGAGAGCACGACGGTGCCGGCACCCGGGTCGGCGGCCAGGCAGAGACCGGGGTCGAGGGTGCTGCGCAGCATGCCGTCGTCCTGGTAGGACCACTGCTGGGAGCCGGTGTCCGCGCACCGGCCGAGCCCGAGGCCCGCCCCCTCCCGCGGCCGGCCGCCGCGCACGTCCAGGCAGAGCCCGGATTCGAGGCTGCGCAGCCTGCCGCGGGCGACCTCGGCGGGCTCGCCCGCGGAGGCCGGGGACGGCGAGCCGGCGGTGGCCGGTGCGCGGTCGGGGCCGGGCGTGGTGGCGCCGGAGCCGTGGGCGCCCCAGGCGGTGGCGCCGGGACGCGGGACACCGTTGTCGTCGGACCAGCTCCTGGCCACGAGCACGGTGGCGAGCAGCGCGAGGGAGACCAGGGCGGCCCCGGCCAGCAGGGCCCCGCGACGGCCGCCCTCGGACACCGTGCGGTGCCGGCCGCCGGGCGCCGTCGCGGACGCGGACGCGGACGCGGGGACCGTGCGGGCCGGCCAGGGCTCGGCGGTGCCGCGGCCGGGCCGTGCGTCGAGGTAGCGGCGGGCACCCCAGCCGAGCACGGTCTCGGCGAGCAGCACCTCAAGACCGCCGTCGAAGTGGCTGAGCTGTTCGGCGGCGTGCCGGCAGAAGCGGCAGAGGGCCAGGTGCCGCTGCACGTCGGGGAGCAGGGCACCGCCCCGGCGCAGGGGGACGTCGAGGAGGCGGTTGTAGAAACGGCATTCCTTCGAGGGCGCGAGTTCCCGGTGGGCGCGGACCACACCGGCCCTGAATTGTTCTCGGGCCTGGTCGAGCGCGGCTGTCGCGGTGGCCACGTCGACACCCAACAGACCAGCGGGTATGTTTATCGGTTCGGCTTCGGCCTCGGTGTGCCACAGGAGACATTGAGAGGCCGCGGGAAGGGCCTGGAAAGCGCGTTCCGCGAGGTGCCGCCTTTCCGGGGTGCCCGGCTTCGCGGCGCCGAGTCCACGGCCTCCGGTGGTTTTGCGCAGTTCCGGTACGACCACGGAAATGGCTTCGTCGGCGGCCCACGCGCGGACCGTCTCCCGTACGGCCACCAGGAGCCGCGGACGCAGGGCGCCGCCGACCGCGCCGCCGGCCGCCCCGCCGAGCACCCGCTCGAAGGCGGCGCCGGCCACCAGTTGCGCGGCGGGGGTGGCGCAGGCGAGGCAGACGACGGCGTAGTCGCAGGTGGCGCGCCAGTGCCGGGTGAGCAGCAGGGCGACGGCGTGATGCCTGTCCGCGGGGGTTCCGGCGAGCCGGGCGAGGAGGTCGCGGTCGGACTCCCCCGGGGTCGCGCCGGGGCGGGGCGGGTAGGGCGGGCGTGGGGGGTAGGGGGATTGCACTGAACCATTTCCTTCCGAGCCGCAGGACGGCAGTCGAAATGGCGTCCTGACGGAATGCAGTGCCTGATTGGTGCGTACCTTTTGGAGACCATAAGGACCGGGCTGACGGCCGTGCCGGTCTCTGGACCCTCCCGCGGGGAGGCTCACCTTCGCACACAGGTCTCTCAGGAAACAAGAACTCGTGATGACTCGGGTTCAGGGTTCGGTGAATTCAGATGAGTTACCGTCGGTATCCGCATCCGCATTGCATTCGGCGGGTCCACCGGGCCGAGTTGTGCGCGTCATGGACCCGGTGGCACACGAAATCTTCAACTCGCCCCAGGCCGCGTCGACCGCGGCGGAACGGGCCCTTCCACAGCCGTCTCCCACGTTCCTCTCGGCCCTCTCTCATCCCGGCGCGCCAGCATGGCCCGCATGACCGCCCCCCACCCCTCCCCCGCGCCCGCCGCCGCCCGTCCGGTCCGCAAGGCCGTCGTACCGGCCGCCGGGCTGGGCACCAGGTTCCTGCCCGCGACCAAGGCCACCCCGAAGGAGATGCTGCCGGTCGTCGACAAGCCGGCGATCCAGTACGTCGTCGAGGAGGCCGCCAGGGCCGGGCTCGACGACATCCTCATGGTCACCGGCCGGCACAAGCGGGCCATCGAGGACCACTTCGACCACGCCTTCGAACTGGAACAGGCGCTCGCCGCCAAGGGCGACACCGTGCGCCTGGACGCGGTACGCGATCCCGCCCGGCTCGCCGACATCCACCACATCCGCCAGGGCGACCCGCTCGGCCTCGGCCACGCGGTGCTGTGCGCGCGGCACCACGTCGGCGACCAGCCGTTCGCGGTACTCCTCGGCGACGACCTGATCGACGCCCGGGAGACCCTGCTCGACCGGATGCTGGAGGTCCGCGACCGTCTCGGGGGCAGCGTGGTGGCGCTGATGCGGGTCGACCCGGCGCAGGTCCACCTCTACGGATGCGCCGCCGTCGAGCGCACCGGCGAGGAAGGCGTGCTGCGGGTGACCGGCCTGGTGGAGAAGCCGTCCCGCCAGGACGCGCCCAGCGACTACGCGGTCATCGGCCGCTACGTCCTCGACCCCGCGGTGTTCGGCGTCCTGGAGCGGACCGCGCCGGGCCGGGGCGGCGAGATCCAGCTGACCGACGCGCTGCGGGAACTCGCCGCGGACGGCACGGTGCACGGGGTCGTCTTCGACGGACTGCGCTACGACACCGGCGACAAGGCGGACTACCTGCGCACGGTGGTCCGGCTCGCCTGTGAACGCCCCGACCTGGGGCCCGGGTTCACCGCGTGGCTGAAGGAGTTCGTGGCGGACCTGACGGCGGGCGAGGCCGCACGGGCCGCCTGAACCGGGCCCCCGGGGCGTGCGCGCGCGAGGTGTGCCCGCGCCCTCCGGGCCCGCCGGGCGGACCCGCGCGGCCCTCGGGCCCGGGTGCTGATGCGGCGGCATGGCGCTACCGTCGTGGGGAGAGCCAGGGGCGTGTCCACCGGTACGGCGGACCTCTTCTCCGATCCGCGCACCGGCCCTTTCTCCTGTCGGGACGCGTCCCCTTCGCAGAAGCTGGAACGAGGAGGCTTCCGATGGCGTCCACCGCACGGCGGCGGAATCTCTCGACGACACTCACGGCGGTGGCGATCGCCCTCACCGGCACCCTGTCCGCGGCCCCCGCGTCCGGCGGGCAGACGGCCGACCAGCGGACGAAACCCACGATCGTCCTCGTGCACGGCGCGTGGGCGGACGCGTCCAGCTGGAACGGCGAGGTCTCTCTCCTGCGCCGGGCGGGCTACACGGTGCGCGCGATCGGCAATCCGCTGGAGAACCTGACGACCGACGCGCAGACGGTCCAGGACTTCCTGAAGACCATCAAGGGCCCGATCGTGCTGGCCGGGCACTCCTACGGCGGCTCGGTGATCACCAACGCCGCCCAGGGCGTCGGCAACGTCAAGGCGCTCGTCTACGTCGACGCCGCCGCGCCCGCGGTCGGCGAGACCACGGCGCGGCTGAGCGGCCCGACGTCGGTGCTGACCAAGGGGTCGCCCGCCGACCTGTACGACGCGGTGCCGTACGCGAACGCGCCGTCCAAGGCGTCCGCGCTGTACCTGAAACAGGACGTGTTCGTCACGAAGTTCGCGAGCAGTGTCCGCCACGACCAGGCGCTCGGCCTGTGGGCCACCCAGCGCGCCGCGACCACGGTGGCCTTCAACACCCCCTCCAAGTACGCCGCGTGGAAGACGATCCCGTCCTGGTACTTCATCAGCACCGGCGACCAGATCATCACGCCCGACTCGGAGAAGGCGATGGCGCGCCGCGCCGGGTCCAAGGTGACGCTCTACAAGGGCGGTTCGCACCTCACGCTGGTGTCGGACCCGGCGGCCGTGACGAAGGTGATCCAGTCCGCGGCCGCCTCCGTGCACTGAGGCGGCGGACGACCGGGGAGGCGCCGGCTCAGCCGTTGGGACGCAGGGTCCACACGACGGTCATCTCCCCGGTGACGGCGCCGTCCTCGCGGGTGATGGCGACGGCGACCGGGAACTCGGGGCGCCTGCCCTCGTCGAGTTCGGCGACGACGTCGGCGATCGGGCGGCCCAGGGTCGCGGTCGCCGTGACCGGTCCGAGTGCCACCTTCTTGTAGGCGATCTCGGCGCTGACGGCCAGCGGCACGGCCCGCGAGAGCTGGTCGCCGAAGGCGGCGAGGACGATCGCGCCGCTCGCGGACTCGGCGAGGGTGAACATCGCGCCCGCGTGCGGGCCGCCGATGTGGTTGTGGAAGTCGCCCTGGTCCGGGAGGGCCAGCACGGCGCGCTCCGGAGTCGTCTCCAGGTACTCGAGGTTGAGGGTCCGCACCATCGGGACCGTGGCGGCGAGCATCTCGCCGATCGACATCTGGTCTGTGCTCATGACGGTCATGTTACTCACGGGTAGCAGTTCTGCACAGAGCCGGTGCGGTGTTCGCCGCCGGGGCGGCCGCCACCTGGCCCGACGGCGTTCACCGGTCCCGAGGGGGTACCCCGGACCCGGGCGGCACTAGGGTTACGAGCCATGTGGCCAGAACAGCAGCCGCCAGGGGGCGAGCAACACCCGCAGGGCAACCCGTACCAGCAGCCGGGTTACCAGCAGCCGAATCCGTACCAGCAGCCCGGCTACCAGCAGTACCCGCCGCCGGGCGGGTACGGGCAGCAGCCGCAGTGGGGTCAGCCGGGTCAGGCCGGCGGGCCGCAGCCGCCGCAGGGCGGGGGCGGCGGCAACCGGACGAAGCTGGTCGCGATCATCGCGGCCGCGGCGGTCGTGGTGGCGGCCGGCGTGACCGGTTTCCTGGTGCTCGGCGGCAAGAAGGACGACACCGCGGACGGCGGCAAGGACCGGCAGGCGTCCCGGTCGCCCGCGCCGTCGCCGACCGTCTCCGCCTCGGCGGACGACAACCCGCGCGGCGGGGAGACAGAGAAGCCGACGATCGCGGGCTGGAAGACCGTCGTGAACCCGAAGTGGGGCACGGCCTTCGACGTGCCGGCCGACTGGGAGGTGCTCACCCCGGGGACGTCCATCGGCTTCGAGGACAAGGACGGCAAGCCGATCATCACCATGTCGGGTGCCGCCCAGTACAAGTCGACGTGGTGCACGAGCGACGACGACAAGGACGGCAGGACCGAGGACACCTCCCTCGCCGGGGTCGGCACCAAGGGCGAGAGCGGCGCCAAGAGCGGCGGCGACGCGGCCGTGCGCGAGGTCCCCTGGTGGGTGTACGGCGGCTACACGCAGCCGGACAAGAAGAGCCTCGACTACGACAAGAAGGCCACCGCCTACACCACCGCCTCCGGTCTCAAGGGCGCCTACGCCTGGGCGCGTTCGTCGGACACGCCGCAGAAGGGCAAGTGCGCGAGCGACGGCAAGGCGATCACGTTCGGCTTCGAGAACTCGGCCGGCGACCTGGTGTCCTGGGACTTCTACGGCGCCAAGGGTGTCAAGGGCGAGGTCCCGACGGCGACGATCATGAAGATCCTCAGCACGGTCCGGCTGCACGGCACGCCGACCGGAGGCTGACCCGGCCGGGGGTCCACATGCCCGCCGACCGGTTTGGCAAGCCGGACCCGCGGCAGGGATAGTCGGGCGGTGACCTCCACCTCCGACACCCCCGGCACCCCCGCCCGCCTGCGCAGACCCGGCTGGGCGGGCCGCAACTACAGTCTGCTGACCGCGGCGGCGGTCGTGACGAGCCTGGGCGCCAACGGCTCGCTGATCGCCGCCGCGTTCGCGGTCCTGGACGCGGGCGGCGACGGCGGGGACGTCGGTCTGGTGGCCGCCGCGCGGACGCTGCCGCTGGTGCTGTTCCTGCTCGTCGGCGGCGCGGTGGCGGACCGCTTCCCGCGCCACCGGGTGATGGTCGCGGCCAACGCCCTGAACTTCCTCTCCCAGGGCACCTTCGCCGTCCTGGTGCTCGCGGGCGACCCGAAGCTCTGGCAGATGATGCTGCTCACCGCGCTCGGCGGCACCGGCCAGGCGTTCTTCAGCCCGGCCGCCGAGGGCATGCTGATGTCCTCGGTGAGCGGCGAGCAGGCGGGCCGCGCCTTCGCCGTGTTCCGGATCGCGATGCAGGGCGCGGCGCTCGGCGGTGCCGCGCTCGGCGGTGCCCTGGTGGCGGCGGTGGGTCCGGGCTGGGTGCTGGCGGTGGACGCGGCCGCCTTCGCCGTCGCCGCGGCGCTGCGCTCGTTCCTCGACGTCAGCCATGTCCCGCCGCGCGTGCCCGGCGAGGGACTGGTGGCCGACCTGCGGGAGGGCTGGCGGGAGGTCAAGGGCCGTCCCTGGCTGTGGGGCATCGTCGTGCAGTTCTCGATCGCGAACGCGGTGGTGGGCGCCGCCGACGCGGTCTACGGCCCGCTCGTCGCCCGCGACAGCCTCGGCGGCCCGGCACCGTGGGGCCTGGCGCTGGGCGCCTTCGGGGCGGGCACGGTGGCCGGCGCCCTGCTGATGACCCGCTGGAAGCCCCGCCGGCCGCTGTTCGCCGGCACCCTGTGCATCTTCCCGCTGGCCCTGCCCTCGGCGGCGCTCGCGGTGCCCGTCCCGGTGGCGGTCCTCTACGCGGTGATGTTCGTCTCCGGCGCCACGGTCGAGGTCTTCGGCGTCTCCTGGATGACCGTGCTGCACCAGGAGATACCCGAGGACAAGCTCTCCCGCGTCTCGGCGTACGACTGGTTCGGCTCCGTCTCCCTGCTGCCGCTGGCGACCGCGCTGGCGGGCCCGGCGGAGGACGCCTTCGGCCGGAGCCCGGCGCTGTGGGGCTGTGCGGGGCTGGTGGTCGCGGTCACCGCCGCGGTGCTGCTGGTGCCGGACGTCCGCAACCTGACCCGGCGCACGGTCCCGGTCGCCGCACGGGCGGCGCGGCCGTCAGCCGATGCCGAACGTTCCGCCGGGGGGCTCGGGTGAGGGGACGGCGTCCGCGTCGGCGACCGGTGCGGCACCGCCGATGAACCGCCGCAGCGCGGGGCCGTGTTCGACACGCGCCGGGAAGGCGTCGGCGGCGGTGCGGCGGGCCGGCCCGGACAGGTCGACGGGCCGGTGCGAGGCGACGAGGACCGCGTTCCCGAACCGCCGCCCGCGCAGCACGCCGGGCTCCGCGATGACCGCCAGCTCCTCGAACACGGCGGCGAACGTGGCGAGTTGGGAGCGCAGGAAGTCGAAGGGCGCGGAGTCCGCGAGGTTCGCCAGATAGACGCCGCCGTCCCGCAGCACCCGCTGGGCCTGGCGCGCGTAGCCCAGCGAGGTCAGGTGCGCGGGGATCCGGGACCCGCCGAACACGTCGGCGATCAGCACGTCGGCCGAGTCGCCGGGAGCGCCCTCCAGCCAGCCGCGGGCGTCGGCGGCGTGCAGGGCGATCCCGGCGCGGTCCGGCAGCGGCAGCTGCTCGGTGACCAGGTCCAGCAGCCCCCGGTCGGCGTCCACGACGTCCTGCCGGGAGCCCGGCCGGGTCGCCGCCACGTACCGCGGCAGGGTCAGGGCGCCCCCGCCGAGATGCAGCACGTCCAGGGGCGCCCCGGCCTCCGCCACGGCGTCGAGGACGAATCCGAGACGCCGGGCGTACTCGAACTCCAGATGCGTCGGCGCGTCGAGATCGACGTACGACTGGGGCGCCCCGTCGACGGTCAGCAGCCACGCCCGTGCCCGGTCGACGTCGGGCATGAGCTTCGCGGTGCCGTGGTCGGTGACCCGGACGACGGGTATGGCTTCGTTCACGCCTCCATTGTGCGATGCGCCGGTCCGCCCGGAGGCACGGGGAAGACCGGCCCCGCACCGGCCCGCGCCGCCCGCTCACCGCGGTCTCACTCCACGGCGGTCACGGTCCCCGCGCCCACGGTCCGGCCGCCCTCGCGGATCGCGAAGCCGAGCCCCGCCTCCAGCGGCACCTCCCGTCCCAGCTCCACCGTCATCTCCACGGTGTCACCGGGCCGGGCGACCGCCGCCGCGCCGAGGTCGACGACGCCGACCACGTCCGCGGTACGGATGTAGAACTGCGGACGGTATCCCGTCGAGACCGGGGTGGTACGGCCGCCGTCGCGGCCCGGGAGGACGTACACCCGTGCCGTGAACCGCCGTGCCGGCGTCACGCTGCCCGGCGCGGCCACCACGTGCCCGCGCCGCACCGCGTCCCGTGCCACCCCGCGCAGCAGCAGCGCCACGTTGTCCCCGGCCTGCGCCTCGTCCATCGGCCTGCCGAAGGTCTCCAGGCCGGTGACGACCGTCTCGACGCCGGCGCCGAGCACCTCGATCCGGTCGCCGACCCGTACGGTGCCCCGCTCGACGGCACCGGTGACGACGGTCCCGCGCCCGGTGATGGTGAGGACGTTCTCCACCGGCAGCAGGAACGGCGCGTCCAGATACCGCTCCGGCATCGGGACGTAGGTGTCCACCGCGTCGAGCAGCGCCTCGACGGACGCCGTCCAGCGCGGGTCGCCCTCCAGGGCCTTGAGCCCGGAGACCCGTACGACGGGCACGGCGTCGCCGCCGTACCCCTGCGCGGTGAGCAGGTCCCGGACCTCCAGCTCCACGAGGTCGGTGAGCTCCTCGTCACCCGCGTCGGCCTTGTTCAGCGCGACCACGATGTGGTCGACGCCCACCTGCCGGGCGAGCAGCACGTGTTCGGCGGTCTGCGGCATGATCCCGTCGAGCGCGGAGACCACCAGGATCGCGCCGTCCAGCTGGGCGGCGCCGGTGACCATGTTCTTGACGTAGTCGGCGTGGCCCGGCATGTCCACGTGGGCGTAATGCCGGGTGTCGGTCTCGTACTCGACGTGCGCGATGTTGATGGTGATGCCGCGGGCGGCCTCCTCCGGGGCCCGGTCGATGCGGTGGAACGGCACGAAGGTGCCGGTGCCGCGGTCGGCGAGGACCTTGGTGATGGCGGCGGTCAGGGTCGTCTTGCCGTGGTCGACGTGGCCCATCGTGCCGATGTTGAGGTGCGGTTTGGTGCGGACGTATGCCGTCTTGGGCATGGCTCTACCTCGAAGCCTGAACTGCGGTGGGGCGTCTCGTCGATGCGGGACGCGGGGACCCCGGCGGACCGCCGACCCTCCCCCTGCGGGGTCCGCCGGACGTTCCGGGGAGGGTCAGCTTCGGGCGCCGTCGACGGTGGCCGGGAGAGCGGGCACGGCAGCCTTCGGCGCATCCGCGGCTGCGGATGCTGCGAGGAGGAAGGCGTACCGGAACATGACGCAGATCATGGCCGACGCGTCGCCGCACGTCGAACGGTTTTCCGTGGCACCGGTTTCGCCCAATGGACAGGAAGCGTACGGCGATCACACATCTGCTTCGGCTAGGGTCACTGAATGCTCGATGCCAACCGCTCTGGCACCGCCACGGCCGTTCCCCCGGCCGCCGCCGAGGAGCTGACCATTGCCGTGTCCGGTCAGGTGAGTTTCGCCGCGCGCTGCACGAGAGTGCTGCTGTCGCCGTGGTCCAGGCTGTCCCTGCTCGTCGCCCTGCTGGCGGCGGCCGGCGCCTCGGTGCTGCTCTTCGAACCGCAGAAGCTGCTGACGCAGGGCTGGCCGCCCCAGGTCGAGGGCACCACCGCGGTGGTGGTCTTCGCCGTGGCGTACGGCCTGGTCACGGTGGCGTTCGTGCCGAGACCGTTCCTGAACCTGGCGGCCGGCGCGTTGTTCGGCTCGGCGCTCGGGATGGGCGCGGCGATGGCCGGCACCCTGCTCGGGGCGTGGATCTCCTTCGCGCTCGGCCGCCTGCTCGGCCAGGACGCGCTGCGCCCGCTGCTGCGCGGCCGGCTGCTGAACGCGGCGGACAACCAGTTCAGCGAGCACGGCTTCCGCTCGATGCTCGCGGTACGGCTCTTCCCCGGCGTGCCGTTCTGGGCCGCGAACTACGCGGCGTCCGTCTCCCGCATGCGCTACACCCCGTTCCTGCTGGCGACCGGGCTCGGTTCGATCCCGAACGTCGCCGCGTACGTGGTGGCCGGGGCACGGGCCTCGACCCCGACGTCCCCGGTCTTCCTGATCTCGGTCGCCGCCATCGTCGTGCCGGCGGTGGCGGGCGCGGTGGTGGCCTGGCGCAAACGCCACCACCTGCGCGCCAAATAAGGGCACGCCCCGACAGGGGCGCGGGGAACTGCGCGACAAGCCACGACGAACCCGCACCCGCACGACGGCACGACACACCACCCCAGGCGGCGCACGGCCCCAGGACCCGTCCGGCGAATCACACCGCCGCCACGCAGCCTGCCCCACCCTCCCCCGGAGGACACCCCGGCGACCCGAGCCCCAAAGGGGCGCGGGGAACTGCGCGACAAGCCACGACGAACCCGCACCCGCCACGACGGCACGACACACCACCCCAGGCGGCGCACGACCCCTACCGCACCGCCTCCAGGATCATCGCGTTGGCCAGCCCGCCCGCCTCGCACATGGTCTGGAGACCGAAGCGGGCGCCGCGCTCGCGCATCGCGTGCACCAGGGTCGTGGTGAGCCGGGTGCCGCTCGCCCCGAGCGGATGCCCGAGCGCGATGGCCCCGCCGTGCACGTTGACCTGGTCCAGGTCCGCGCCGGTCTCCTGCCGCCAGGCCAGCACCACGCTGGCGAAGGCCTCGTTCACCTCGAAGAGGTCGATGTCGCCGAGGCCGAGACCGGCCTTGCGGAGCACCTTCTCGGTGGCCGGGATCACGCCGGTCAGCATCAGCAGCGGGTCGGAGCCGGTCACGGCGAACGCGTGCAGGCGGGCCAGCGGCCGCAGCCCGAGCCGCTCGGCGGTCTCACCGGCCATGATCAGCACGGCGGAGGCGCCGTCGTTGACCGGGCTGGCGTTGCCCGCCGTGACGCTCCAGTCGATCTGCGGGAAGCGCTCGGCGAAGCCGGGGTCGTGGTAGGCGGGCTTGAGGCCGGCGAGGATCTCGGCGGTGGTGCCCGGCCGTACCGACTCGTCGCGGCCCACACCCTCCAGCGGCGCCACCTCGGCGTCGAAGAGGCCCGCGTCCCAGGCGGCCGCGGCCTTGTGGTGCGAGGAGACGGCGAACGCGTCCATCTCGGCCCGGCCGATCGACCACTTCGCCGCGATGAGTTCGGCGCTGATGCCCTGCGGGACCAGGCCCTCCGGGTAGCGGGCGGCGACCCCGGGGCCGAAGGGGTCCTTGCCGGGCGGCACGTTGGACCACATCGGCACCCGGCTCATCGACTCGACGCCGCAGGCCACCACGACGTCGTAGGCGCCGGACATGACCCCCTGCGCCGCGAAGTGCACGGCCTGCTGGGAGGAGCCGCACTGCCGGTCGACGGTGGTCGCGGGGACGGTCTCCGGGAAGCCCGCGGAGAGCACGGCGTACCGGGTGGTGTTCATGGCCTGCTCGCCGACCTGGTCGACGGTGCCGCCGATCACGTCGTCGATCAGGGCCGGGTCGACGCCCGAGCGCTCGACGAGGGTGCGCAGGGTGTGCGCGAGGAGTTCGACGGGGTGGACGTGTGCCAGGGACCCGTTCGGCTTGCCCTTCCCGACGGGGGTGCGTACGGCTTCGACGATGACTGCGTCACGCATCAGGGACCTCGATCGCGAGTCTCGATTACCGGTGAGTAGGAAATCCGGACTCACCATAACTCCGTGAGTAGGAAAATCCAACCGTCTCCGGCGGAGGCGCCTCGGCGCCCGCCCGCGCACACGCCGCGGGGCGCGACCGGTCCGAAGACCGGCCACGCCCCGCGGCCCCGCACCCCTACGGTCCCTCCTGCCCCTGCCGGTACACCTCCAGCCGCCCGCACATGCCGAACCGCCCCTGCTCAACAGGCTGTTCGGCCCGTACGACGGCATCGGCGAGGTGGCCGGCGTCACCCCGGCCCAGGCGGTCCAGCTGCTCCCCGGTGGCCTCGGCCGCCGCCCGGGCGCCGCGCTCCCAGCGGGCCCGCCAGTCGGCCAGCCGGGGCCGTACGAGGGCGGCCGCGGCCCGGTGGAAGGCGGCCAGCGGCTCCGGGCCGGTGGCCTCGCACAGCGCCCGGTAGCCCTCCAGGGCCAGGTCGCGGCGGGCGCGGACGATCCGCTCCCGTTCCGCCTCGGGCGCGTCGGCCGGAACGGTGGTCGCCGCGGCGTACGCCTCCGGGTCGGCGAGGTGGCGCGGCGGCAGCGTCAGCACCGCGTCCCCGGCCTCCGGGAGGCCGCCGTTCTGCATCAGCACGGTGATGCGGAGACCGTCCTCGTTGACGAGGCGGTGCACGGTGCCCGGCGTGAACCAGGCGACCGTGCCGGCCGTGAGCGGCGTGACCCGGTACCCGGAGGCGGTGAGCGTCTGCACCGCACCCCGGCCGCCGGTGACCACGTACCCCTCCGAGCAGACCAGGTGCAGATGCGGGGTCCCGCCGCGCACCCCGTCCGCCGCCGGCCAGTCGTACACGCACAGGTGCGAGACCGCGACCCCGCCCGGAAGCCCCGCGAACCCGGACGCCCCGCCGCTCACCACGGATGGTCCGCGAGGTAGGCGGCGATGTCCGCGCGTTCCCAGGCGCCGTCCGCGACGACGACCCGGTAGCGGCGCCGGAGGGTGTCGCCCGGAGCCAGTTCGAGCTCGTCGTGGAAGGCCCAGGAGGGGGCGATGCCGGCGAACGGGTCGTTGCGCACGAACCAGTGCGCCGGATGGGTGCCGCCCGCGCCCGACTGGTCGTTCTCCGGGGCGTGCTCGAAGACGACGGTGGCATGGCCGTCGGCGCCGTCGTGCTCGCCGGACAGCGCGAGCCAGGACGACTGGGAGCCCATCAGCTCCGGCCCCTCCCCGTCGGGGCCGATGATCCTGCCGTCCCGGAAGGCCCGCGGGCCGCGCCAGAACAGGCCGGTGTAGCCCGCCCGTTCGCGTCCCGCGGTGGTCGGGCTGCCGAACCGGAGCGGCTGGTCGCGGACGTTGGTGACGGCGCTGGACCAGGTCAGCGTCCACACGCCGGATTCGAGGTCGACGTCCTGGACCTCGATGCGCCGCCGCTCCCGCGCCCACTGCGTCCCGTCGTACGGATGCCAGGTCAGCCGCTCCGCGACGGTCAGCCGGCCGTCCGCCGCGGACAGTTCGTCGAAGCCGGCGTGCCGCATCGATCCGACCCGCTCCGGCAGGACGAGGTAACCCTCGCCGTGGACATAGGAGTTGCCGCCCCACAGGTTCGCGCCGGACAGGTGCGAGGCGGTCAGGGACAGCCCCTTGTGCCAGCGGTGGTCGTTGGGCCGGTAGTCGGTGACGACGTTCCCGGACAGGGTGCGGACCGGGTGCAGATACGGCTTGGGGGCCTCCCAGGCCGCCTCGGGCCGGTAGACGTACACGAAGAGCCGTACCCCGGTGACCGGTTCGGTCACGGTGACCCGGTCGCCGTGCGTGTGCGTGATCCGCAGTCCGCCGCTCACGCGGGCACCTCCTCGCGCTCGCCGGGCGCCCAGCCCGCGGCACCGCCGTGCAGGGCCGTGTAATAGGGATCGCCGGGACCGATCTCGCCCGCACGTACGGTGGTGTCGGTGAACGCCGACCTGTACAGCGCGGTGATCAGCTCCAGGCTGGTGCGTCCGTCGGCGCCGCTGCTGCGCGGCCGCTCCCCCGCCCGCATCGAGGCGATCAGCTCGCGCAGCTGGGCCAGGTGCGAACTGGGCACGTCCGGGCCGAAGTCCTGCCAGGCCGCCGCCTCGCCGGCGGGCACGCCCGGGGCCGGGGTGATGCGCCAGTCCGCGTTGGAGTGGCCGTAGAGGTGGGTCAGTTCGACGGTGGCGCGCTCGCAGTCGATACGGATGCGGCTGACCTCGTCGGGGCTGAGCACGCTGTTGACGACGGTCGCCAGGGCGCCGTTGCCGAACCGGACCAGAGCGGTGGACACGTCCTCGGTCTCCACGTCGTGCACCAGCCGGGCGGCCATGCCCCGCACCTCGCTCCACGGCCCGAGCAGGTCGAGGAGGAGGTCCATCTGATGGATGCCGTGGCCCATCGCCGGGCCGCCGCCCTCGGTCGCCCAGCGGCCCCGCCAGGGCACGGCGTAGTACGCGGTGTCCCGGTACCAGGTGGTCTGGCAGTGCGCGACCAGCGGCCGGCCCAGCGCACCCCGCGCCAGCAGCCGCCGCACGTGGGTGGCGGCGGAGCCGAACCGGTGCTGGAAGACGATCGAGGCGTACGGCCCCCCGTCGGTGCCCTCCGCCGCCTCGATCGCGTCGAAGTCCGCGAGCGAGGGCACCGGCGGCTTCTCGCACCACACCCAGGCGCCGGCCCGCAGCGCGGCCAGCGTCTGGTCCCGGTGCAGGGTCGGCGGGGTGCAGATGGTGACCAGGTCGGGCCGCTGCTCGGCGAGCATCCGGTCCAGGTCCGTGTAGGCGTGCGGGATGCCGGCCTCGGCGCGGAACGCCTCGACGGCCTCGGCATCGATGTCGACGGCGGCGACGACCTCGGTCTCGCCCTCCGCGGCCAGCCGGGCGAGCGCGGGCAGGTGCGAGCCGCGCCCGATGGCACCGGCGCCGACGACGGCGCCCCGGATCCGGCGGCCGACGAACGGCGAGGAGACGGTCGAGGGGGCGTTGGGCGTGCGAGGCATGGACGTGATCAGCACTCCTCGGGTGGGACCGACGATGGGCGCGAACCGTCGCCCTGCGTGCGCCACACCCGCACCCCGATGTGCGGAGCAAGCGCTTTCTCCTGGGGAAACGTAAGCGCCGGTGGCCGGGCCGGTCAACACCCCCGCGCGTCCGCCCGCCCGCCGAACCCCTGTGTCCGCGCCGCCGTCGCCGCCCGCTACGCTGCCGTTGCACACGCATGATCACGCGCGCCCGCGCGTCCGCCAGCCCTCTCACCCCTGGGACGCCGTACCTTCATGTCTTGGTTTGAATCGCTGATCCTCGGACTCGTCCAGGGGCTGACCGAGTTCCTGCCCGTCTCCTCCAGCGCGCATCTGCGGCTGACCGCGGCCTTCTCCGGCTGGAAGGATCCGGGCGCGGCCTTCACGGCGATCACCCAGATCGGCACGGAGGCGGCGGTGCTGATCTACTTCCGCAAGGACATCGGGCGGATCGTTTCCGCCTGGTTCCGGTCGCTGTTCGACAAGGCGGTGCGCGGCGACCACGACGCCAAGATGGGCTGGCTGGTGATCGTCGGCTCGATCCCGATCGGGCTGCTGGGCGTGACGCTCAAGGACCAGATCGAGGGCCCGTTCCGCGACCTGCGGATCACCGCGACGATGCTCATCGTGGTGGGCATCGTCATCGGCGTCGCCGACCGGATGGCCGCCCGCGACGAGAAGGGCGGGCGGCACCGGGCACCGAAGCAGCGCAAGACGCTGGAGAACCTGAGCGTCAAGGACGGCCTGATCTACGGCTTCTGCCAGGCCTGCGCCCTGATCCCCGGCGTCTCCCGCTCCGGCGCGACCATCAGCGGCGGCCTGTTCATGGGCTACCGGCGTGAGGCGGCGGCCCGCTACTCCTTCCTGCTCGCCATCCCGGCGGTGCTGGCCTCCGGTGCGTTCGAGGTCAAGGACTCGGTGGGCGAGGGCCACGTGGCCTGGGGCCCGACGCTCTTCGCCACGGTGATCGCGTTCGCGTCGGGATATGCCGTCATCGCGTGGTTCATGAAGTGGATCTCCAACAAGAGCTTCATGCCGTTCGTCTGGTACCGCATCGCCCTCGGCGTCGTGATCATCGCCCTGGTCTCGGCGGACGTCCTGAGCCCGCACGCGGCGGAGTCGGCCGGCTAGGGGTACTCCCCCACGCGTCAAGTGCTCTCGGCGGCTCGGTAGCGGTCGTGCGGTCGTGCGGTCGGTTCAGGGGACCAGGGTGCCCTGGTGGAAGTACACCCGCCAGCCGCTCTCCGTCAGCCGCCACACGGAGCTGCGGCGGGCCCGGCGGCCCTGGTTGTCGGCGCGGTACGTCAGGTGGACGATGCCCGGTGCGAGCACGGTCGCGGACATCTCGGAGACCTCGACCGGCGACTGCGCGGACACCGATCCGTCGCCGGTCACCGAGAGGATCGACACCGCGTCCCAGCGGCGGCCGGACGCCCCGATCTCGGTGAACTCCGGGTCGAGGAGTTCCAGGACGAGGTCCGGGCGGGCGCGCACCTCGGGATCGAGCAGCCGCAGCTCGCCGTCGATGGCCGCCTGTACCGCCTGTACGTCCTGGTCCGTCATGCCGGGATGTTATGTCCCCGCACCACGCCCCGACCAGCGGAATTCCGCACGGCCGCCGGGACCGGGGCGGTCGTTCGCGCGTCACCGGCCCGGCGGAGGGCTTCCCGTGGCTTCCCCTCGCCGGACCGCGCGTCCGCGATACGGACAGCGGCGCCCGGATCCGGCCCCGGCGGCGGTCTGTCTCGGCCAATCCGGAGCGCCACCCGCCCGCAGGGGCGCCGGGAGCGCCGTACCGGCTCCGGAGCGAGGAAGTCCAGGGCAGAGGCCTGCCGCCCGGTCCGTGAGGCGACCACTCGCCCGGCACATGCCAGGGCGTGGCGCCCCGACCGCGGCGCCGCCCGTGACCAACCCCATACGGTCTGCGTAGCCGCCCGGTGGCGCACGGTCAGGTTCTGCCCCTACGCTGTTCGGTATGTCCCCCGATTCCCGAACCCCTGGTTCCGCGCGGTCTGCTGCCGAGGTCAACGAGCACATCCGTGCGCTGTGGCTGCGTGCGGGCGGAATCCTGTCGGCACAGGAGCGGGCGGAGTACGAGCTGTTGGTGGTCGAGTGGGCCGAGGCGATCCGCGCGCGGATCATCGAGGCGGCCTGAGCGCGGACCGGGCTCAGCGCCCGCCGGAGACCCGCAGCACCGCGCCCGTCGTGTAGGAGGCGTCAGGCGAGAGCAGCCAGGCGATGGCCGCGGCGATCTCCTCCGGCCGGGCCGCACGGCCCAACGGCACGGCGGCGCCGATCCGTCGGGCGCGGCCCGGGTCGCCCATCGCCGCGTGCATGTCGGTGTCGACGGCTCCGGGCGCGACCGCGTTGACCCGCACCCCGTCCGGGCCGAGTTCCTTGGCGAGGCCCACCGTCAGGGCGTCGACGGCCGCCTTCGTCGCCGCGTAGTGGACGTACTCGCCGGGACTGCCGAGCGTGGCCGCGGCCGAGGACACGTTCACGATCGCGCCCTCGCCCCGCGGGGCCATCAGCCGGGCCGCGCGCCGTGAACACAGCAGCGCGCCCAGCAGGTTGACCTCGACGACCCGGCGCAGATCGGCGGTCCCGGTGTCCGCCAGCCGTCCCAGCGGCCCGGTCACGGCAGCGTTGTTGACCAGCCCGGTGACGGCGCCCAGTTCGCGTTCGGCGGTGTCGAACAGCCGCTCCACGTCGGCCTCCACGGCGGTGTCCACCGGGACGACGGCACAGCGCGCCCCGGTCCCGCGCACCCCTCGCGCGACCGACTCGGCGGCGTCCGCGTCCCGGACGTAGCCGATCACGACGTCGTGGCCGTCGGCCGCGAGCCGCAGACAGGTCGCGGCGCCGATGCCGCGGCTCCCGCCGGTGACGACGGTGACGGGACGGGCCATGCGAACCTCCTGGGACGGACCGGGCGATGATCTTAAGGCCGGCGGGCCCACAGGGACAGATCGCCGCTGGTCGCCACGGCGATGGTCCGCCCGGACGGGGAGAAGCCCGCGGCCCGCAGCTCGCAGTGGCGGGCGTGGAAGAGGTGCCACCAGCGCTCGCCGTGCGGACCGGCGTGCGGCAGCCCGCCGTCGCGGGACAGCAGGACCCGCTCGTGGGGCCAGGCCGGGACGACGACCTCCAGCAGCCACCCGTCGCCGGTGACGGCGTGCAGGCCGCCGCCGAAGAGCCCGGCGATCCGCACCCGGCTCCCGGCGACCGGTCCGAGGCCGGGGCACGACAGCTCGGGATCCGACTCCGGCGTGCTGTCCTCGGGGCCGGGGTCGCGGTCCCGTGCGATCTTCTCGCCGGTCACGGCGTCGAAGAGACCGTGACCGTCGTGCGAGACGACCATCACCAGGTCGTGCCCGGTGTCGGGGTGCACGGTGAAGCCGATCCCGAGGAGACCGCCGACCGGGACGGACGTGACGTCCCGCCAGGGCTCCGGCGCGGGGACCTCGGGGGCGGCGAGGAGCCGGTCCCGCAGCGCCCGCTGGTAGGAGGTGAGCCCCGGCTCGGGCACCGGCTGCCCGGCGGCGGACCCGCTCGTCCTCGTCCACTTCGTCACGCGGCCATGATCCGGACTCCGGCGGCCGTGTCCAAGGGGTTTGTCACCGGACGCCGTTGACCGAACCCGCGTTCCCGCGCGGACCGCCGGTCGCGCACCTGACCGAGATCCGGTCAGGTGCTGTTCGAACATCGCCGAATATCACGCGCAGATCGTCCGCACCCCTTGGCTGTGCCCGTCCCGTGCCCAACACTGAGCCGATGACGCAGCGTGTGGAGCTCGCGACCGTGATGGACCGGCTGGCCGTGGACGGACTGGTCACCGACTACGCGGTGGCCGTCGACGACGGGGACTGGACGGCGTACCGCGGGCTGTTCAGCACGGACGGGCGGGCCGACTACCGGTCGGCCGGCGGGATCGAGGGGGATGCCGCGGAGGTGGCCGGGTGGCTCGCGGAGAGCCTGACGCTGTTCTCGATGCGGCAGCACCTGATCGTCAACCGCCGGGTGCGGTTCGAGGTCCTGGAACACGACACGGGCGACACGGCACAGCTGCAGGCCGACTACATCAACCCCATGCGGTTCGCCGGCGGCGGCACCGCCGCGACCGCCCCGGACTTCGTGTGCGGCGGCCGCTACGCCTTCGCGTTCCTGCGCACCGGCGACGGCTGGCGGCTGCGCCGGGTGGTCGTCGAGGAGAAGTGGCGCAGAACGGCCGGACCGCGCGCGGCGGTCGCACCGGACTGACCCCGCTCCCACGCCCCCTGTCGGAGATCGCCGCCGGTCCCGCACACTGGAAGGACCCGCAGGCAGGAGGCGACGCATGAGGACCGTCGAGCGCTGGCTCACCTCGCCCTGGCGGCGTTCCTGCGTGGCGGCGCTCGCGGGCGCGCTGCCCGTACTGGCCTTCCCCGCACCGTCGCTGTGGTGGTTCGCCTACGTCGCGCTGGTCCCCTGGCTGCTGCTGGCCCGGTCGGCGCCGACCGGGCGGCGGGCGGCGTACGACGGCTGGTGCGGCGGGTTCGGGTTCATGGTCGCCGTGCACCACTGGCTGCTGCCGAGCCTGCACGTCTTCATCTTCCTGATAGCCGGGCTGCTGAGCGTCCTGTGGGCGCCCTGGGGTCTGCTGACGCGGCGGCTGCTGGGCGGCACGCCCTCACCGGGGCGGGCGGCGGCCGCGGTGCTGGTGCTGCCGTCGGCGTGGCTGACGGTGGAACTGGTGCGGTCCTGGCAGGGCCTGGGCGGCCCGTGGGGCATGCTCGGCGCCACCCAGTGGCAGGTGACGCCCGCGCTGCGGCTGGCCTCCGTCGGCGGGGTGTGGCTGCTGAGCTTCCTGGTGGTGGCCGTGAACGTGGCGGTGACGGTGCTCGTCCGCGTGCGCGAGGCGCGGGTGCCTGCGGTGGCCTCGCTGGTGGCCACCGCCGCCGCGACCTCCGCCGCCTGGGTCTGGTCGCCGCGCCCCGACGTCGAGGGGCAGGTGCGCGTCGCGGTCGTACAGCCCGGCGTCGTGGAGGGCGGTGCGGGTACGGACGGCACCGCCGGAGCCGACCGGCGCTTCGCGATCGAGGAGCGGCTGACCCGGCAACTGGCCGGGCAGCGCCCCGACCTGATCGTCTGGGGCGAGAGCAGCGTCGGGTACGACCTCGGTGACCGGCCCGACCTCGCCCGGCGGATCGCCGCCCTGTCCCGCGAGACCGGAGCGGACATCCTGGTCAACGTGGACGCCAGGCGCTCCGACCGGCCCGGCATCTACAAGAGTTCCCTCCTGGTCGGCGCGGACGGCCCCACCGGGGACCGGTACGACAAGATGCGGCTGGTCCCGTTCGGCGAGTACATACCGGCCCGTTCGCTGCTCGGCTGGGCCACCTCGGTCGGCAAGGCGGCCGGCGAGGACCGGCGCCGCGGCACCGAGCAGGTGGTGATGAACGTCGGCCACGGGCTGCGGATCGGGCCCCTGGTCTGCTTCGAGACCGCGTTCCCGGACATGAGCCGGCAGCTCGCGCGGGACGGCGCCGAGGTGCTGATAGGCCAGACGTCCACCTCGTCCTTCCAGCACAGCTGGGCCCCCGAACAGCACGCCTCGCTGGCCGCCCTGCGGGCCGCCGAGACCGGCCGCACCATGGTCCACGCCACGCTGACCGGCGTCTCCGCCGTGTACGGCCCGGACGGGAGGCGGCTGGGCCCGTGGCTGGGCACGGACACCGTCGCGGCGCGGGTCTACGAGGTGCCGCTCGCGCACGGGACCACGCCGTTCGTGCGGTTCGGCGACTGGACCGTGGACGGCGCGCTGCTGGTGCTGGCCGGGTACTGCCTGGGCGAGGGGCTGCGGCTGCGGGCGGTCAGGCTGCGCCGGGGTACCGCCCGACCTCTCGTACCACCCGCTCGCACAGCTCATGAGTCGCCAGTGCGTCCCGGGCGCTGAGCACCTTGCCGGCGCCGACCGCGTCGAGGAACGTGAGCACGGCCTGCTCGATGCCGCGCTGGCGGGCCACCGGCACCCAGTCGCCGCGCCGCCTGAGCGTCGGCTGCCCCTTGTGGTCGATCACCTCGGCGAGGTTGAGGACCTGACGCTTGGTGTCCTGGCCGGAGACCTCCAGGATCTCCTCGGCGGAGCCGCTGAGCCGGTTCATCACGCCGAGCGCGGTGAAGCCGTCGCCGGACAGCTGCAGGACCACGTGGTGCAGCAGGCCCTCGGCGACCCGGGCGCGCACGGTGATGTCGTCGACCGGGCCGGGCACCAGGAAGCGGAGGGTGTCGACGACGTGGATGAAGTCGTCGAGGATCATCGCGCGCGGCTCCTCGGGCAGCCCGACGCGGTTCTTCTGCATCAGGATCAGCTCGCGGGGGTGGTCGGCGCACTGGACGTAACCGGGCGCGTGGCGGCGGTTGAAGCCGACGGCCAGCGACACGTTCCGCGCCTCGGCGAGTGCCACGAGCCGCTCGGAGTCGGCGAAGCGGTACGCGAGGGGCTTGTCGACGTACGTCGGGACGCCCGCCTCCAGGAGCCGGGTGACGATCTCGGGGTGGACGGCGGTGGGCGCGTGGACGAAGGCGGCGTCGAGGTCCTGGGCGAGGAGGTCGTCGAGGGTCGCGTGCCGGTTGCCTTCGGGCAGCCGGAGGCTGTCGGCGACCTCGGTGAGGGTGGCCGGGGTGCGGGTCTGGAGATGGAGGTCCAGGCCCGGCCGGGCGCCCAGTACCGGCAGGTACGCCTTCCGCGCGATGTCGCCGAGTCCGATGCAGCCGACCTTCACCGATGCGCTCCCCGTGGTTGCCCCTGTGCCTGCCGGGAAGCATACGGGCCGATAATCCGTGGTGGGACGGGGCGGGGTGGGCGAGGATGCCGGGCATGACGACGGAACGCCGCGAGCCCGCCTTCGACGCCGACGAGCGCACCTCGCTGGAGGGCTGGCTGGAGTTCCACCGGCGGACACTCGCGATGAAGTGCGAGGGCCTGACCGACGCCCAGCTCAAGACCGCGTCCGTGGAGCCGTCGCCCATGTCCCTGATGGGGCTGGTGCGGCACATGACCGACGTGGAGCGGTTCTGGTACCGCACCGTCCTCGTCGACGAGGCGGTGACGCCGCTCTACTGGACCGACGAGGACCCGGACGCCGATTTCCGTCTCGGCGAGGGCACCGGCTGGCCAGAGGCGTACGCGAACTGGCGGGCCGAGATCGGGACGGCCCGGCACAACGCGGCCGGCTTCGCCCTGGACGACCTCTCCCGGGGCCGCCACCGGCGCAGCGGGCAGCGGATGAACCTGCGCTGGATCCACACCCACATGATCGAGGAGTACGCCCGGCACAACGGCCACGCCGACCTGATCCGGGAGCGGATCGACGGCGTGACGGGCGACTGACGTCAGCCTCGCACCCGCCCGTCCCCCGTACGGGCCACGAGATCACCCGGGCGGGTCACCGAACTCCCGTGGACGGTGTCAACCGTCGTGCGGACCCAGCAGAGTTGCGCGGGTGCATCGAACGACCACCACCGCAGCGCTCCTGGTCACCGTGACCGTCGCGGCCCTCTCCGGCTGCGTGACGGTCCAGCGTCCGGCGGCGCCCGGCTCGCCGCCCGGTTCCGCGCCCCTGCAGCCGTCGGTGCCCCGCCCGGACGGCTCCGCGGAGCCCCGGGTGGTGCAGGCGCCGGCCAAGGAGGCACTGGAGATGGTCGGCCCGTCCCGCCCGTCCCGCCCGTCCCGCCGGGCCGCCCCGGCCTCGCCCCGGACCGCGGTGCCCCCGCCTCCGCCGCCGGCGCACCCGCACTCCGCCGCTCCGCACGCGGCCGCCCCGCAGCCGCAGCCGCGTCCGCGGCGGACCCTCGGCCCGCGGGCCGAGGCCCCGGGCCTCTCCGGCCCCGTCCCGAAGGCCCCGGACGTGTGCTCCCTGGGCAGGCAGTACGGCGGCTGGCCCCAGGACAGCCCCCAGGCGCGGATCTGCGACCAGACGTACGGCCACTGACGGCCCGGCCTGGCACGGGACGGCGTCACGGGACGGCGTCACGGGACGACAGCCACGTCCGCGGACAGGGGCCTGCGACGACGGGGCCACGGGACCGCGGTCACCGGTAGGGCGGTGGCCGCGGCGGCCGGCCGGGCGCTAGTTCGGGCGCTGGCGAGGCGGGCCCCAGGACTCGCCGTCCGGCCTGTCGTCCTCGCCCAGCCGCAGCTCCAGGCGGCTGATCGCGGCCCGCACCCCGTCGCCGTACCCGTCGTCGCCGAGGGCGACGGCCGCGCCGCGGGCCCGGCGCAGGTGGGTACGGGCGGCTTCGGCGCGGCCGAGCTTGACGTAGTCGGCGGCGAGGTTCAGGTGCAGGGAGGGGTAGAAGGCGCGCAGCCCCGCCGCTCCCTCCGCCTCGTCCGCCGCCGACAACGCCCTGAGGTCCCAGGCGAGTTCGTCGGACGGGTCGTCCTGGGTGTCGGCCAGATAGTGGGCCAGGGTGCAGCGGTGCAGCGGGTCGCCGTGTTCGCCCAGCTCGGCCCAGAGGTCGAGCAGGCGCCCCCGGGCCTCCTCGCGGTCCCCGGCGTGGTGCAGCATCACGACCTGCCCGATCCGTGTGAGCACGGCATCGGGTGCCGTGCGCTCCTGTCGCTCCGCCACCGCGTCCCTCCGAGCTCGCCGGCTGTCTGCCACGACGCTAACCGCCACCGCGCCCCCACCCGGCCATCCGACCCGCCCCGGCCCCCACGTGTCCCCACCCATGGTCCCGCCGGCCTCCCGCCGGACACCCCCTCGCGCCCCGCGCCGAGCCGCCCCCGGCGGCCCACCCCCGTCAGCGGTTCCCCGCGGCTGCTCCCCCGGCGGCCCGGTGCCCCTCCGGCCGTGATGCCCCGACCGGCGTGCCGCCCCCACGGATCCACCGCCCCGTCTCACAGCCTCTCGGCCTCTCGGCCGTCCGGCCTCAGCCCAGGTTCGGGATCCGCCAGTCGATCGGCTCGTGGCCCTGCGCCGCGACCGCCTCGTCGATCTGCGTGAAGGGGCGCGAGCCGAAGAACTTCTTCGCCGACAGGGGCGACGGGTGGGCGCCCTGGACGACGACGTGCCGACTCTCGTCGATCAGCCGGAGCTTCTTCTGCGCGTACCCGCCCCAGAGGACGAAGACCGCCGGGTCGGGCCGCTCGGCGACCGCGCGGATCACCGCGTCCGTGAACTTCTCCCAACCTTTGTTCTTGTGCGAGTTGGCCTCACCGGCGCGGACGGTGAGCACCGCGTTGAGCAGCAGGACGCCCTGCCGGGCCCACGGCATCAGATAGCCGTTGTCCGGCGTCTCCTCCCAGCCCAGCTCGCCCTTCATCTCCTTGTAGATGTTCCGCAGGGACGGCGGGATCCGCACTCCGGGACGGACGGAGAAGCACAGGCCGTGTCCCTGGCCCTCGCCGTGGTACGGGTCCTGGCCGAGGACCAGCACCTTGACCTGGTCGTAGGGCGTGGCGTCCAGCGCGGCGAAGACCTCCTCGCGGGGCGGGTAGACAGGGCCGTTCGCCCGCTCCTCCTCGACGAACTCGGTCAGCTCCTTGAAGTAGGGCTGCTGCAGTTCGTCGCCCAGAACCCCGCGCCAGGACTCGGGCAGCATGGCGATGTCGGTCACGTCAACGTCCTCACGATCTACGGTCACTTGCGGTTCCTGCTGATGCCCAAGAACCTACAGGCGGCCACTGACAATCGCCCCCGCGGACGGCTTCACCAGCTGGTCTTGCGGTGCAGCTCCCACATCATCATGATCGTCGACGGGTCGAGGGCCTGCTCGCCGCCTGAGATGTCGTCGCTGGCGGCGACGTACTGCCGGCCCTGCCACAGCGGGATCAGCCGGGCGTCGTCGACGAGGATCTGCTGGGCCTCCTCGAACTCCTTGACGACCTCGCCGCGGTCGCTCTCGGAGCGGGACCTGGGCAGCAGCCGGTCCGTGATGACGGGCGACGGGTACGGCGTCCCGAGGGCGTTCTCCTGGCCGACGAACGGGGCGATGAAGTTGTCGGCGTCCGGGAAGTCCGGGAACCAGCCGCGCCCGAACACCGGGTACTCGCCCTTCTGGTAGCCGACGACGTAGGTCTTCCACGGGCGGCTTCTGAGGGTGATGGCGAACAGTCCGGAGGCGTCCAGCTGCCGCTTCAGCTCCTGGAACATGCGGCCGGTCTCGGAGCCGTACCGGTCGGTGGTGTACCAGAAGGTGAGCGGGACCTTCGCGGTGACGCCGGCGTCGGTGAGGATCTTGCGCGCCTTGGCGGTGCTCGGGTCGCCGTAGTCGTCGAAGAAGCCGGTGCTGTGGCCGGTGAGACCGGCCGGGACCATCGAGTACAGCGGGTCGACGGTGTCCTTGTAGACGGTGTGGGCGATCGCGGAGCGGTCGACGAGCTGGGCGACGGCCTTGCGCACCGCGGGCACCTTCGCCCACCGGTCCCTGGGGTTGAACACCAGGTAGCTGATGTCGGTGCCGGTGCCGTCGACCAGTTGCAGGTCGGTGTCGGTGCGCGCCTCCAGGCTGACGATGTCGGAGGCGGCGAGGCCGCGGTAGGTGACGTCGATGTCCCCGGTCCGCAGGGCCTTGACCATGGTGGCCGAGTCCTGGAAGTAGCGGATGGTCACCGCGTCGTTCTGCCGGTCGGCGAAGCCCTGGTAGCGGTCGTTGCGGACGAGTTCGGCCCGCTCGCCGTCGCGGTAGGACTTGAGCGTGTACGGCCCCGAGCCGTGCACCGAGTCGTCCTCGCGCAGCGAGTGGGCCGGGTAGTCGTCGGGGTCGACGATCGACATGGCCGGGGTGGCGAGCACGAACGGGAAGGTGGCGTCGGGCTTGCCGAGGTGGAAGACCACCTCGCGGTCGCCGGACGTCTCGATCCTGTCGAGGCTGCCGAGCAGTCCTGCGGGGCCGCTGGGCGCGTTGATGGCGCGGATCCGGTCGATGGAGTACTTGACGGCGGCCGCGTCGAGTGCGGCGCCGTCGGCGAACTTCAGGCCGGAGCGCAGTTCGCAGCGGTAGGTGCGGTTGCCGGAGTCCGTGAAGGCGCACTTCTCGGCGGCGTCGGGCTGCGGGGTGGTGGCGCCGTCGGGGTAGGCCAGGAGGGTCTGGTAGATGTTCCGGAACAGCTCCCAGGAGCCGTCCCAGGAACCGGCGGGGTCCAGGGTGCTGGGAGCGCTGGTGGTACCGACGACGATCGGACCGCCCTTGCCCGAACCGCTCCCGGAGAACATCCCGCAGCCGGCGACGAGCGACAAGGACGCGGCAGCGGCCACTCTGCGTAGGCCTCGGTTGCGGTTGAACACGCGCTCGCTCCTCGATCCGCCGTACCAGGGGTCGGCGGCAGACCATACCGCAGCGTTGTCCTCCTTGAACCGCCCCGGAAACACGGGCGTTGATCGAATGTGGTATGACGACGTTGTCATCCGGCTGTGCGGATCCTGTACGCCGGACCGGGCGCCGTTTCCGTCATTTCTGCGAGGAAATGTCTGTGACGAAAACGACGCCCGGAGCGAGCGGACCGGTCTGGCGTACCGTCAGGCGACGCCCGCGTTGAGGAAGATGCCGCCGTCGACGACGAGGGTCTGGCCGGTGACCCAGTCGGACTGCTCCGAGGTGAGGAAGGCGGCGGCGCCGCCGATGTCGGAGGGCACGCCGAGCCGCTTGAGCGGGTAGCCCGCGGCGGCCTCGGCCTCGCGTCCCTCGTAGAGGGCCTCCGCGAACTTGGTCTTGACGACCGCGGGGGCGATGGCGTTGACCCGGACGCCCGGCGCGTACTCGTGCGCCAGCTGCTGGGTCAGGTTGATCATCGCGGCCTTGCTGATGCCGTAGACGCCGATGAACGGCGAGGCCGAAAGACCGGCGACGGAGGCGATGTTGACGATGGCGCCGCCGTTCTCCTTCTGCCAGGCGTGCCAGGTCTTCTGGGCGAAGCCGAGGGCCGAGACCACGTTGGTCTCGAAGACCTTGCGGGCCACGTCCAGGTCGACGTCCGCGATCGGCCCGAACACCGGGTTGGTGCCGGCATTGTTGACCAGGTAGTCGACGCGGCCGAAGGCCGCCATGGTGCGCTCGACGACCTCGCTCTGGTGGGCCAGGTCGTGGGCCTTGCCTGCGATGCCGATGACGCGCTCGGAACCCAGGCTCTGCACGGCCTCCTTGAGCGCGTCCTCGTTGCGTCCGGTGATGGCGACGCGGTCGCCGCGGGCGACCATCGCCTCGGCGACGCCGTAACCGATGCCGCGGCTGGCGCCGGTGACGACGGCGACCTTGCCGGACAGCTCGGGCAGTTCAGTCATGTCGGTGATCCTCGATAGTCCCTGGTGCCCGCTAGTCCAGCGGTCCGCCGGCCACGTAGAGCACCTGGCCGGAGACGAAGCCGGCGGCCTCGTTCGTGAAGAAGGCGATGGCGTTGGCGATGTCCTCGGGCTCGCCGACGCGCTGCACCGGGATCTGGGTGGCCGCGGCGGCCTTGAACTCCTCGAAGCCCATCTTCACGCGCTCGGCGGTGGCCTTGGTCATCTCGGTGGCGATGAAGCCGGGGGCGACGGCGTTGGCGGTGATGCCGAACTTGCCGAGTTCGATGGCGAGGGTCTTGGTGAAGCCCTGCAGACCGGCCTTGGCGGCGGAGTAGTTGGCCTGGCCCCGGTTGCCGAGCGCCGAGGAGGAGGACAGGTTGACGACCCGGCCCCAGCCGGCCTCGACCATGTGCTGCTGGACGGCCTTGGTCATCAGGAAGGAGCCGCGCAGGTGCACGTTGAGGACCGTGTCCCAGTCGGACGCGGACATCTTGAACAGCAGGTTGTCGCGGAGCACGCCGGCGTTGTTGACCAGGATGGTCGGGGCGCCCAGCTCCTCGACGACCCGCGTGATCGCGGCGGCGACCTGGGCCTCGTCGGAGACGTCGGCGCCGACCGCGACCGCCCTGCCGCCGGCTGCGGTGATCTTCTCGACGGTGTCCTTGCAGGCCGCCTCGTCGAGGTCGATCACGGCGACCGCGCGGCCCTCGGCGGCCAGTCGTACGGCGGTGGCGGCGCCGATCCCGCGCGCGGCACCCGTGACGACCGCGACCCGCTGCTCTGTGGTGGACATTCCTGTGTCTCCTCGCCCTTGAGAGAACCTGATCGAGTGAGCCCGCTCGCGGAGCCCGCCCTGCGGTGAGCGACCGCTTAGTACCTTCAGCAGACGTGACGCTAGAAGCCCTGGCACGCGGTGTCAACGTCACACCGCGCGGGTGTGATCCATTACCTCACCAGGAGGTCGAGCAACCGCTCCGTCTCGGCCGCCGCGTCGCGGGTGAGTCCGGTGTGCACGGGACCGGGCTGCACGATCGTCGAGCGGGGCGCGACCAGCCAGCGGAACCGCCGCCCGGGATCGTCCCCGGCCGCGCCTCCGGCCGCCTCCCCGCCGGCGCAGACGGCCTCGACCGCACCGAGCGCTGCCCGCACCCCGGCGACGTCCGCGGCCGGGTCCAGGGCGAGCAGCCGGGCCTCGTCCAGATGGGTGCGGGCGCCGACGTAGGCCTTGGCCCGGCAGTAGACGAGCACGCCCGCGTTGATGCACTCGCCGCGCTCCACCCGGGGCACGACGCGGAGCAGGGCGTACTCGAAGACGTCGCGGTCGCCGCCCTGGCCGGAGCGGGTGATGTGGCGCTCGACCACATGTCCGGCCACGTTGATGTGGGTCTGGCTCACTTCGCTCCCTGGGTGCCGGGCTCGATGCCGGTGATGCGGTCGTGGATGCCGGCGGCCCGCGCGAGCAGCGGCCGGGCGTAGGTCCGCCGCAGGTCGTCGGGGGTGTCGAAGCCCGGCTCGCCGGCCAGCCAGACGTCCGGGATCTCGGCGGTGACCTCGGCGAGCAGGTCCTCGGTGACCCGGGGTGCCAACTCGGCGGCGGCGGCCCGGACATCGGGGGCGAAGCGGCTCAGTGCGTGGTCGGCGGCGTCGTAGGGGCGGGCGGCGGAGGCCTCGGCGGCGGGCCAGTTGTGCTGCCAGATCATGGTGGCGCCGTGGTCGATGAGCCACAGGTCGCCGTGGTGCACCAGCAGGTTGGGGTTGCGCCAGGAGCGGTCGACGTTGTTGATCAGCGCGTCGAACCAGACGACCCGCCCGGCCTCCTCGGCGCTGACCGTGAAGGCGAGCGGGTCGAAGCCGAGGGCACCGGAGAGGAAGTCCATGCCGAGGTTGGTGCCGCCGCTGCCCCGCAGCAGGTCCTGCACCTGCTGTTCGGGTTCGCCGAGGCCCAGCACCGGGTCCACCTCGACGGTGACCAGACGGGGCATCCGGAAGCCGAGCCGGCGGGCGAGTTCGCCGCAGACGACCTCGGCCACCAGCGTCTTGCGGCCCTGCCCCGCGCCGGTGAACTTGGTGACGTACGTCCCGAGGTCGTCGGCCTCGACGAGCCCCGGCAGGGAACCGCCCTCACGCAGCGGCGTGACGTAGCGGGTCGCGATGACCTCTGTGAGCACTTTCCCAGGCCACCCGTCTCTTCGGCTGCACGGTCCACGGCCGGCCGCGGCACCCGCTGGGCTCCGGCCTCCGGCACGAAGTGAGCATAGTAACCGAGGGTGATCACAGGCGGGGAGGACCGGCCGGGAGACCGTCACCGGCCGCCATGCGAACGGGAATCGGGGATTGACGTCACCACATTTACTTAGAGTAGCCTTGCCTAAGTTGACCGGTTTCCGGAGGGTGGCTGGTGGGATCAGGGGAACCGTCGGGACGCGATGTCCTGGCACGCTCGGTCAGGGGGCAGGGGCGGCGGCTCGCCCTCGGCTCCACGCTCGGCTGTGTGCACCAGCTCGGGGAGGCACTGGTCCCCGTACTCATCGGTGTCGTCGTCGACCAGGCCGTCGCCGGTCAGGACGCCGGACGCCTGACACTGTGGCTGGCCGTCCTGGCCGTCCTGTACGTGTGTCTGTCGTGGAGCTTCCGGCTCGGCGCGCGCGCCGGGGAACGCGGCGCCGAGGAGGCCGCGCACACCCTGCGGCTGGCGATCGTGCACCGGGTGCTCGATCCGCGCGGCGGCGCCGAGGAGGACCGGCTCTCCGGCGAACTCGCCAACGTGGCCACCGAGGACGCCAAGCGCGTCGGCGCGGTCACCATGGCGCTCATGAGCGGGATCTGGGCGGTCGCCGGCGTCACCGTGAGCGCCGTGGCCCTCCTGCTGACCTCCGTGCCGCTCGGTCTGATCGTGCTCCTTGGCACGCCCGTGCTGCTGTGGCTCGGCCATCTGCTCAGCAAGCCGCTGGAGCGGCGCAGCGAGGCCGAGCAGGACATGGCGGCGGGCGCCGCCGGGGTCGCGGCCGACCTGGTCGCAGGACTGCGGGTGCTCAAGGGGCTCGGCGCGCAGCGGGCGGCCGTCGAGCGCTACCGCCGCACCAGCAGGGTCTCGCTGGCGGCCACCCTGCGCGCGGCCCGCGCCGAGGCGTGGCAGACCGGCCTGGTGCTGGCCCTCACCGGCGGGTTCATCGCACTGATCGCCTGGATCGGCGGCCGGCTGGCGCTCGACGGCTCGCTCACGCTGGGGCAGTTGGTCTCGGCGGTCGGTCTCGCGCTGTTCCTGCTGGGGCCGTTGGAGACGTTCGCCTGGGTCAACACCGAACTGGCGCAGGGCCGCGCCTCCGCCGCCCGGATCGCCGAGGTGCTGGCCGCGGGCCCCGCCGTCGTCGGCGGCGAGGAGCCGGTGCCGGACGTGGTGCACGGCCGGATGCGGCTGCGCTCAGTGCGGTTCGGCGGCCTGGACGGCGTCGACCTCGACCTGCCCGCGGGACGGCTGACCGGGATCGCGGTGACCGATCCGGCGTGCGCCGAGGCCCTGTTGAGCTGTCTGGGCCGGGACGCGGACCCGGAGTCCGGCTCGGTCGAACTGGACGGGGTGCCGCTGACCCGGCTGGATCCGGCGGGCCTGCGGGCCGCGGTGCTGGTCGCCGCGCACGACGCCGCGCTGTTCGAGGGGACCCTCGCCGAGAACGTGAGCCCGGACGGCGGCGACGGCCAGGACCCGCGCACGGACCGGGCGATGGCCGCCGCCGACGCCGACGAGGTCGCCCGTTCGCTGCCTGAGGGGGCCCGCACCGGCGTCGGTGAGGGCGGCCGGTCGCTCTCCGGCGGACAGCGGCAACGCGTCCTCCTCGCACGGGCGTTGCGCGCCGAACCGCCCGTCCTGGTGGTGCACGACCCGACGACCGCGGTGGACGCGGTCACCGAGGCCCGCATCGCCGAGGGCCTGCGGGAGATCCGACGGGGCCGGACGACCGTCGTGGTGACCAACAGCCCGGCGCTGCTCGCCGTCACCGACCGGGTGGTGTTCCTGGACGGCGGCCGGGTCGGCGCCGAGGGCACGCACGCCGAACTCGCCCTGACCCACGAGACCTACCGGACGGCGGTGCTCGCATGACCCGGACCGACCAGGCAGCCGGTCCCGGGCGGGCCCTGCTGCCCACCGCCACGCCCGCCCGCACCCGCGCGGCCGTCCGCGACCTGCTGCGCCCCAGCCGGGGCCTGGCCGCCGCCGGCTTCGGCATGATGGTGCTCGCCACCGCCGTCGGCCTGCTCACCCAGCCCCTGCTCGGCCACATCGTCGACCTGGTCACCCGGCACCGCTCCGCCGACGCCCTGACCCTGCCGGTGCTCGCGCTGGCCGGAGTGGCGGTGGTGCAGGGCGTGACGACCTCGCTGGGCATGTCGCTGGTGTCCCGGCTCGGTGAGACCGCGCTCGCCCGGCTGCGCGAACGGTTCGTGGAGCGCGCCCTGGCGCTGCCGCTGGAGCGGCTGGAGCGGGCCGGATCCGGCGACCTGAACGCGCGGGTCACCCGGGACGTCTCGCGGGTGGCCGACGCGGTCCGCACCGCCCTGCCCGAACTCGCCCGCTCCGCCCTGTCGATCGTCCTGACGCTGGGCGCCCTGGCCCTGCTGGACTGGCGGTTCCTGCTGGCCGCGCTGCTCGCCGTGCCGGTGCAGGCGCACACGGCGCGCTGGTACGTCCGCAATGCGGTCCCACTGTACGCGCAGGAGCGGATCGCCACCGGGGAACAGCAGCAGCAGTTGCTGGACACCATCGGCGGGGCGCGCACGGTACGGGCGTACCGGCTGCAGGACGGGCACGCGCGCCGGGTCGCCGAGCGTTCGCGGGCCGCGGTGGAACTGACCATGCGCGGGGTGCGGCTGGTGCTGCGCTTCTACAGCAGGCTGCACATCGCCGAGTACGTGGGCCTCGCCGCCGTCCTGGTCACCGGGTTCCTGCTGGTGCGGTCCGGGTCCGCCTCGGTCGGCACGGCGACGGCCGCCGCCCTCTACTTCCACAGCCTCTTCGGTCCGGTCAACACCGCGCTGGTGCTGCTCGACGACGCCCAGTCGGCCACGGCGGGCCTGGCGCGGCTGGTCGGTGTGATCGACGAACCGGCGCCCGCGCCCGCCGCCCGGCCCGGCTCCCCCGCGGCCGGCGAACCGTCGGTGACCCTGGCCGGTGTCTCGCACGCCTACGTACCCGGCCGTCCGGTGCTGCACGAGGTCGACCTCCGGGTGCGGGCCGGGGAACGGATCGCGCTGGTCGGCACCACCGGCGCGGGCAAGACGACGCTGGCCAAGCTGGTGTCCGGGCTGCACCGCCCGGCGGCCGGCCGGGTCGACATCGGCGGCGCCGAACCCGACGAGTCCGGCCGGCTGGTGGGACTCGTCACCCAGGAGGTGCACGTCTTCGCCGGACCGCTCGCCGACGACCTGCGCCTGGCCCGCCCGGACGCGAGCGACGAGGAGCTGTGGGACGCGCTGGCCCGGGTGGGCGCCCTCGGCTGGGCCGAGGCCCTGCCGGAGGGGCTGGACACGGTCGTCGGCGACGGCGGCCACCGGCTCACCGCCGACCGCGCCCAGCAACTCGCCCTGGCCCGCCTGCTGCTGGCCGATCCGCCGGTCGTCGTGCTCGACGAGGCGACCGCCGAGGCCGGCAGTTCGGGTGCGCGGGTCCTCGACGAGGCCGCCGAGCAGGCGCTGCGGGGCCGTACGGCGCTGGTGGTGGCCCACCGGCTGAGCCAGGCCGCCGCGGCCGACCGGGTCGTCGTCCTGGACGCCGGCCGGATCGTCGAGGAGGGCACCCACGACGAACTCCTCACCGCACGGGGCCGGTACGCGGCCCTGTGGCAGGCCTGGAGCGGCAGCCGCGCCGCCCGCGGCCATCCCGCCGACACCTCCCGAGCCCCCCACTGACCCAAGCGGCCCCCCGCCGGACCCCGTCGCCCAGAACAGAAGGATCATCCGATGCCCCGCGCCACCAGAGTCACCAGGCTCACCGGCCTGCTCGCCTCCGTACTCCTGCTCACGGCGACGGCGGTCGCCTGCGGTTCCTCCGACTCCGACTCGGCTGCGTCCTCGTCCGGTTCCACGGGGTCGTCCGCGTCGGCGGGCGCCTTTCCGGTGACGATCGCCCACAAGTACGGCAGTACGACCGTCAAGTCCGAGCCCAAGCGGATCGTGACGGTCGGCCTCACCGACCAGGACGCCGTCCTCGCCCTCGGCAAGGTCCCGGTCGGCACCACCGAGTGGGTGGGCGGCTACAAGGGCGCGATCGGCCCGTGGGCCCAGGACAAGCTGGGCGGCGCCGCCGCGCCGACCGTGCTCAAGGACACCGGCACCGGTCCCCAGGTGGAGAAGATCGCCGCGCTCAGGCCGGACCTGATCCTCGCCGTGTACTCGGGGCTGACCAAGGCGCAGTACGAGAGCCTGTCGAAGTTCGCTCCGGTGGTGGCCCAGCCGAAGCAGTACAACGACTACGGCGTGCCGTGGCAGCAGCAGACCGAGGAGATCGGCCAGGCGCTCGGCAAGGCGGCCGAGGCCAGGACGCTGGTCTCGGGCGTCGAGGCCAGGTTCACGGCCGCCAAGAAGGAACATCCCGCGTTCGCGAAGGCCACGGCGGTCATGGCGACCCCCTACGAGGGCGTGTTCGTCTACGGCAGCGAGGACCCGCGCTCCCGGCTCCTGTCCGACCTCGGCTTCGCGCTGCCGAAGGACCTCGACAAGGCGATCGGTGACCAGTTCGGCGCCAACATCAGCAAGGAGCGCTACGACCTGCTCGACCAGGGCGTGGCCGTGTGGATCGTGCCGGACACCACGGCGGCGGTGGCCAAGCTGCACGGCGACCCGATCTACGGCGATCTGAACGTGGTGAAGCAGGGCCGTGAGGTCTTCGTCAAGGAGACGAGTGACTACGGCAACGCGGTGTCCCTGTCGACCGTGCTGAGCATCCCCTACGTCCTGGACCGGCTGGTGCCGCAGCTGGCGGCGGCGGTGGACGGAAAGGCCGCCACGAAGGTCGGGCAGCCGGCGTCGTAGCGGAGGGACGGAAGAGAGGGTGGGCGGATCCGGGACCGGATCCGCCCACCCTCTCTTCCGTGCCGCGGGTCAGGAGCCCTCGACGAGGCTCCTGGGACGCAGGTCCGTCCAGTGGGTCTCGATGTGGTCCAGGCACTCCTGCCGGGCGGCGGGGCCGTGCACGACGGTCCAGCCCGCGGGGACGGCCACGAAGTCGGGCCACAGGCTGTGCTGGCCCTCGTCGTTGACGAGTACGGAGTAGACGCCGTCGGGGTTCTCGAACGGGTTGGTCATGTCAGCGGGTCCTTGCCTCTCGGTCTGTTCGGTGGATGTGGTCAGTTCAGTTCGTCCGCGCGCGCGACCAGCGTCTCCAGCACGCGGAACCAGGTCTCGCCCAGGTCCCGTACCGCCTCCTCGGTAAGGAGTCCGGCCGCGTACGCCCAGTGGGCGCCGAGTTCGGGACCTTCGGGACGGTCCTCGGTGAGGGCGTTGAGGGTGAGGGCGTGCGACATCGGCATGCCCGGTTCGGCGTCGAGGTCGGCGGCGGACTCCTCGGCGGCGTAGGACCAGTCGGCGGCCGCGGGCCGGTCGAAGCGGCCCATGTAGTTGAACTCGATCTGCGGCTCGCCGAGTTCGGCCAGGAGCGGGCCGGTCACGGGGTTGAGGTGCCGCAGCAGGCCGTGCCCGATCCCGGCCGCCGGGAGGCCGGTGAGGTGCTCCCGGATCCGGGCCACCGCCGCGTCCAGCGCGGCCCCGCCCGCGAGGGCGTCGGGTCCGGCCGGGCCCGGGTCGAGCCGTACCGGGACCACGCTGGTGAACCAGCCGACCGTGCGGGACAGGTCGGCGTCGCCCGCGAGTTCCTCCTCGCGGCCGTGGCCCTCCAGGTCGACCAGGACCGGGCCGCCCGCGCCCGGCGCGCCCAGGGTCCGCGCCCGCCAGTCGCCGACGGCCAGCGCGAACGCGGTGAGCAGGACGTCGTTGACGCTCGCCCCGAACGCGGCCGGGGCCCGGCCGAGCAGCGGCCCGGTGATGTGGGCCGGCAGGGTCAGGGAGAGGTAGCGGGTGCTCGCGACGGTGTCCCGCGCGGGGTCGAGCGGGCGGGCCAGGGGCAGTCCGGCGCCGTCGGCGAGGGCGGACGTCCACCACGGCATCTCGTCCTCGGCCGCCGGGTCGACGGCACGGGCGCCGAGCAGCCGCGACCAGCGGCCGAACGACATTTCCACCGGGGCCGGTTCGGGGGTGCGGCCGGAGCGGACGGCCGCCCAGGCGGCGGCCAGGTCGGGCAGCAGCACCCGCCAGGAGACACCGTCGACCACCAGGTGGTGGACGAGGAGCAGCAGCCGGCCGGGCCGACCGGGACCGGCGTCGAACCAGACCGCCCGCACCATCGCCCCGGCGTCGGGGTCCAGGCCTTCGAGGGCCGTGCGCGCGTGGCGGGCGATGGCCTCCCGCAGCGCGGACTCGTCGGCCACGGCGTCGCGTACGTCGACCCGGGTGAGCCAGGTCCGCACGTCGGTGTCCGGCGCGGCCGGCACCCGCAGGACCGGCTCCGGTGCGCGGACGAGCCGGGCGCGCAGCATGTCGTGCCGGGCGGCGAGCGCTCCGAGCACGGTGAGCAGGCCGGGTTCGGTGAGGTCGGCGGGGGTGCGGATCAGGGCCGCCTGGTGGTAGGCGGCGAGCGGGCCGCCGCGGTCGAGCAGGGCCCGCATGATCGGGGTGAGCGGGACGGCGCCGGTGCCGTCGTCGTGGACGGCGTGCCGGTCGGCCAGGTCCAGCGGGACGGCGACGGCGGCGAGGGCCGCGACCGTGCGGTGCTGGAATACCTGGCGGGGCGTGATCCTGAGGCCGCCGGAGCGGGCCCGGGCGACGAGTTGCATGGCGACGATGCTGTCGCCGCCGAAGGCGAAGAAGTCGTCGTCGGCGCCGACGGCCTCGGCGGGCAGGCCGAGGGCGTCCGCGAACAGGTCGCGCAGGGCGTGCTCGGTGTCGTTCCCGGGGGCCCGGCCGCCGCCCGCCGCCGCGAAGTCGGGGGCGGGCAGCGCGGCCCGGTCGAGCTTGCCGTTGGACAGCAGCGGCAGCCGTTCCAGGACGACGACGGCGGCCGGGACCATGTAGTCGGGCAGCCGGGCGGCGGCGTGGGCGCGCAGGGTGGCGCCGTCCGCCTCGCCGGACACCGCGTAGGCGATCAACTGGCGCACGCCCGGACGGTGTTCACGGGTCACCACGACGCTGCGCGCGACCGCCGGGTGGGTGTCGAGCGCGGCCTCGATCTCGGCGAGTTCGACCCGGTAGCCGCGGATCTTCACCTGGTCGTCGGTGCGGCCGGCGAACTCCAGCAGCCCGTCCTCGGTCCAGCGGGCCAGGTCGCCGGTGCGGTACATCCGCTCCCCCGGCATGCCGAAGGGGTCGGCGACGAAGCGTTCGGCGGTGAGTTCCGGTCGGCCGAGGTAGCCGCGGGCCAGGCCCGGCCCCGACAGGTACAGCTCGCCGGTGACGCCCGGCGGGACCGGGCGCAGGGCCGTGTCCAGGACGTAGGCGCGGGAGTGGTGGACGGGGCGTCCGACGACCGGGCGGGCGCTGTCGCGGACCCGGCCGACGAGGGCGTCCACGGTGGCCTCGGTGGGGCCGTAGAGGTTGACGGCCTCGGTGTCCGGGAGGGCGGCCAGCCGCTTCCACAGCGCCTCGGACACGGCCTCGCCGCCGAACCCGGCCAGCGCGAGCGGGCAGTCGCCGTCCGGGCCGATCAGGCCGCTGTCCGCCATCCGGGCGAGCAGGGACGGGGTGACCTCGATGAAGTCGATGCCCTGGTCGCGGACGAAGGCGGCGAGGAGTTCGGGGTCGCGGCGGGTCTCGTCGTCGGCGATGTGCAGGGCGTGCCCGTCGAGGAGCCACAGCTGCGGCTGCCAGGAGGCGTCGAAGGAGAACGACCAGGCGTGTCCGACCCTGAGGTGCCGCCGCCCGGTCCGTTCCTTGGCCGGGTCGTGCAGGTCGTGGCGGTGGCTGTGGAAGAGGTTGGCGATGCCGCGCTGGGTGACGACGACGCCCTTGGGGCGGCCGGTGGAGCCGGAGGTGTAGATGACGTAGGCGGGGTGGTCGGGGCCGGGCGGGGTGGGCTCGGCCTGCGGCAGGCCGTCCGCCGGGGCGTCCAGGAGCAGGACGGGGGTCTCGGTGCCGGGCAGTTCCGCGGCGGTCTCCGCGGTGGCGAGGAGCAGCGTCGGCCGGGCGTCGGCGAGCATCGCGGTCAGCCGGGCCGCGGGCAGGTCGGGGTCGAGGGGCAGGTAGGCGGCGCCCGCCTTCATCACCGCGAGGACGGCGGCGATGTGGCCGGCGGTGCGGGGCAGGGCGAGCGCCACGAGCCGCTCGGGTCCGGCGCCGTGCCCGGCCAGGGTCCGCGCCAGCTCGGTGCTGCGGGCGTCGAGTTCGGCGAAGGTCCAGGTGGTGCGGCCGTCGGTGACGGCGACCGCGTCCGGGGTGGCGGCGGCCTGCGCGGCGAACAGCGCCGGTACGGTGCCGGGCCGTTCGGCGGCCGGGAGCGCGGTGTCGTTCCAGGTCTCCAGGACGGTGTACCGGTCGGCGGAGCCGAGCAGTTCGAGCCGTCCGACGGGGCCGTCCGGGTCGGCGGCCATGCCGGTGAGGAGTCCGGTCAGGGCGTTTGTGATCCGCCGTACGGTGGCCGCCTCGAACAGGTCGGGGCGGAACTCGGCGGTCAGCCGCAGCCGTTCGGCGGGCTCGACGGCCCAGGCCAGCGGATAGTGGGTGGAGTCCGCGTGGTCGTGGACGGTGACCCGCGGGGCGTCCCCGGCCGGCTCGCCGTCCTCGGCCACCGGGTAGGACTCGAACACCACCAGGGTGTCGAAGAGTTCGCCGAGTCCGGCGGCGCGCTGAATGTCGGCGAGGCCCAGGTGCTGGTGGGCGATGAGCCGGGACTGCTCGTCCTGGAGCCGTGCCAGCAGGGCGGCCGTGCTCTCCTCGGGGCGGACCCGGACGCGGACCGGGACGGTGTTGATGAACAGGCCGATCATCGTCTCGGATCCGGCGAGTTCGGGCGAGCGGCCGGCGACGGTGGCGCCGAAGACGACGTCCTCGCGGCCGGTGAGGCGGCCGAGGAGCACGCCCCAGGCGGCCTGCACCAGGGTGTTGAGGGTGACGCCGTGCTGCCGGGCGAACGTCTCCAGTTCCGCGGTGCGTCCGGCGTCCAGCTCCACCGTGTGGGTGTCGGGGAGGGCGGTGGCCCGGTCGGGGTCGGCGGGCGCGAGCCGGGTGGGCTCGGCCAGCCCGGCGAGCGCCTCGGACCAGGCGGCGGCGGAGAGCGCCGGGTCCTTGGCGGCCAGCAGCCGCAGGTGGGCGCGGTAGGGGGCGGCCGGTGCCGGGGTGCGGCCCTCGTAGCGCGCCCAGAGTTCGGCGGCCAGCAGCGGCAGCGACCAGCCGTCGAGGAGCAGGTGCTGGTGCGAGAGGACCAGCCGGTGCCGGTCCGGCCCGACCCGGGCGAGCAGCATCCGCAGCAGCGGCGGCCGTTCGGGGTCGAAGCGGCGGCGTTCCTCTTCGAGTAGCCGGGCCCAGTGGCGCGGTTCCGCGGTGAGGTCGAGCTGCCGCCACGGCAGCACGGCGGTACGCGGTACGACGGCGACGGGGCGTCCGGAGGAAAGGTGCCGGAAACCGCTGCGCAGGTTCTCGTGGGCGTCGAGCACGCCCTGCGCGGCGGCCCGCAGCCGCCCCGCGTCCAGGGGGCCGTCGAGGTCGTAGGAGACCTGGACGGTGTAGACGTCGGGTCCCTCGTCGCCGGAGTCCAGGGCGGTGTGGAAGAGCAGGCCGGCCTGGAGCGGGGAGACGGGCAGGACGTCGGATCCGGCGGGCAGCGCGGCGAGTTCGGCGCGCTCGCTCTCGTCGAGGTCGAGCAGGACGGTCTCGTCCCGGCGTTCGGCGGCGGCCGCGGTGGTGACCGTGGCGAGCCCGGCGGCCGACTTGTGCCGGAACACGTCCCGCGGGCTGAACGCCAGCCCGGCGGCGCGGGCGCGGGCTACCAGTTGCATCGCGACGATGCTGTCGCCGCCGAGGGAGAAGAAGTCGTCGTCGGCGCCGACCCGTTCGAGGCCGAGCACGTCGGCGACGAGCGCGCACAGGGTCTCCTCCAGGGGGGTGCGCGGCCGGACGTCGCCGACCTCGGCGGCGAAGTCCGGCGCGGGCAGCGCCCGGCGGTCCAGCTTGCCGTTCGGGGTGAGCGGGAGGGCGTCGAGGGTGACGACGGCGGCGGGCACCATGTGGTCCGGCAGCGACCGGGCGGCGTGGGCGCGGAGTCCGGCGGGGTCGGTGCCGGGCCGGGCGGGGACCACGTAGGCGACGAGCCGTTCGTCGCGGAGCACGACGGTGGCGTGCGCGACGTCGGGGTGGGCGGTGAGCACGGCCTCGATCTCGCCGGGCTCGATCCGGAAGCCGCGCAGCTTGACCTGGTCGTCGACGCGGCCGAGGTACTCCAGGGCGCCGTCCGCGTTCCAGCGGGCCAGGTCGCCGGTGCGGTACATGCGGGCGCCGGGCTCGGTCGCGTACGGGTCGGCGACGAACCGTTCGGCGGTCAGGCCGGGACGCCCGAGGTAGCCGCGGGCCAGCTGGACGCCCGCCAGGTACAGCTCGCCGGTGACGCCGGGCGGCACCGGGTTCAGGGCGGCGTCCAGGACGTGGGCGCGGGTGTTCCACACCGGGCGGCCGATGGGCACGGTGACCGGGTCGGCGGGCACCTCGTGGGCGGTGACGTCGACGGACGCCTCGGTGGGGCCGTACAGGTTGTGCAGGCGGGTGCCGGGCAGGACCTGGTGGAAACGGGCGGCGAGCGGGACGGGAAGGGCCTCGCCGCTGCACATCACCTGGCGCAGCGCGGTGCGGCCGGCCGCGGTCGGTTCGTCGAGGAAGGCGCGCAGCATCGACGGCACGAAGTGGGCCGTCGTGATCCGCTCGCGCCGGATCAGGCCGGCCATGTAGGCCGGGTCCTGGTGGCCCTCGGGCCGGGCCACGACCAGGGTGGCGCCGGTGATCAGGGGCCAGAAGAACTCCCACACGGACACGTCGAACCCGGCGGGGGTCTTCTGCAGCACCCGGTCGTCCGCGTCCAGGCGGTAGGTGTCCTGCATCCACAGCAGCCGGTTGGCGATGCCCCGGTGCGGGACGGTGACGCCCTTGGGGCGGCCGGTGGAGCCGGAGGTGTAGATGACGTAGGCGGGGTGGCGCGGGTCGTGGGCGGCGGGCAGCGGGGCGTCGGCCGGGTCGGCGGGGCGGCCGTCGGCGTCGACCGCGACGCGGGGCACGGCGGTGCCGGGGAGGGCGACGCCTTCGGTGGTGACCAGGCAGACCGGGCGGGCGTCGGCGAGGGTGTACGCCAGCCGCTCGGCCGGGTGGGCGGTGTCCAGGGGCAGGTAGGCGGCGCCCGCGCGGTGCGCGGCCAGCAGGGTCACCACGAGGGCGAGGGAGCGGGGCAGGGCGACGGCGACCGTGGCCTCGGCGGCGGCGCCGTGCGCGGCGAGGGTGCGGGCCAGCAGTTCGACGCGTGCGTCCAGTTCGGCGTAGGTGAGCGCGGTGTCCTCGAAGACGACCGCGGTGGCCGCGGGGGTGCGTTCGGCCTGGGCGCGGAAGAGTTCGGGGAGGGTGCGGTCGGGGACGTCGTGGCCGGTGTCGTTGAACTCGGTCAGGACCAGGGCGCGTTCGGTCGGGCGCAGCACGTCGAGGGTGCCGACGCGGCGGCCGGGGTCGGCGGCGACCTGTTCGAGGAGCGACTCCAGCCGGGCGGCGAGGGCTTCGGCGGTGGCGGGGTCGAACAGGTCGGCGCTGTACTCGATCCAGCCCTGGATGCCGTCGCCCTCGCCCTGTTCGACGAAGTCGAAGCTGAGGTCGAACTTGGCGCTGTCCTGGCCGACGGTCTCGCGGTGGGCCGTGAGACCGGCCAGGTCGGGGGTTCCTCCTCGGCCCGCGAGGTGGACGACCATCACCTGGAACAGCGGGTGCCGGGCCAGGGAGCGTTCCGGGTTGAGGGCCTCCACCAACCGTTCGAAGGGCAGGTCCTGGTGCTCGTAGGCGGCCAGGTCGGTCTCGCGGACGCGGGCGAGCAGCTCGGCGAAGGTGGGGTCGCCGGACAGGTCGGTGCGCAGGACGAGGGAGTTGACGAAGAAGCCGACGAGGTCTTCCAGCGTCTCGTCGCCGCGCCCGGACACGGGGGCGCCGAGGGGGATGTCGTCGCCCGCGCCGAGCCGGTGCAGCAGCGCCGCCACGGCCGCCTGGGCGACCATGAACATGGTGACGCCGTGGTCGCGGGCGAGGGCGCGCAGCGCGCCTTCCAGGCGGGGCGCGACGGTGAAGCCGACGGTGCCGCCGCGCCCGCTGGACTCGGCGGGACGCGGCCGGTCCGCAGGCAGGTTCAGCTCCGCCGGGAGGCCGGCGAGCGTGTCCGTCCAGTGGGCCAGCAGGTCGGCGCCGGTCGCCTCCAGCAGGTCGCGCTGCCACAGCGTGTAGTCGGCGTAACTGGCGGGCAGCGGGGCCCAGTCGGGTGCGCGGCCCGTGGTGCGGGCGGCGTAGGCGGTGGAGAGGTCGGCGAGCAGCGGGCGGTCGGACCACTCGTCGGTGGCGATGTGGTGCAGCACCAGCAGCAGCACCTGCTCGTGCGGTGAGTCCGTCTCCGACAGCACCGCGCGCAGGGGCAGTTCGCGGGCGAGGTCGAAGGGGCGGGCGGCTTCGGCGGCCAGTGCGCAATGCGGTGCGGTCCCGAGCCGGACGCGGGCCTGTGCCGGGTCCAGCACCTGCTGGTACGGCACCCCGTCCACGGCCGGGAAGACGGTCCGCAGCGGCGCGTGCCGGGCGACGACGTCGTTCAGGGCGGCTTCCAGGGCGGCCCGGTCCAGGGCGCCGGTCAGGCGCCAGGCGGCGGGGATGTTGTACGCCGGGTTGGGGCCCTCGACCTGGTCGAGCAGCCACAGCCGGTGCTGGGCGGAGGACAGCGGCAGCCGTTCGGGGCGTGGCCGCGCGGTGTCCGGCGCGGGGCGGGGCACGGTGTGACCGGTGTCGAGGCGGGCGGCGAGCCGGGCGGGGGTGGGCGCGTCGAAGACCGTGCGCAGCGACACGTCTCCCCCGAGCACGGTACGGACCCGGCCGATCAGTCGCATGGCGATCAGTGAGTGGCCGCCGAGGGCGAAGAAGTCGTCGTCGGGTCCGACCTGTCCGACGCCGAGGACGGCGGCGAACTCCGCGCACAGCAGTTCCTCGCGCGGGGTGCGCGGGAGCCGTCCGCCGGCGGTGGCGGCGGCCGTCGGGTCGGGTGCGGGCAGGGCGGCGGTGTCGAGCTTGCCGTTGACCGTGCGGGGCAGCGCGTCGAGGGCGACGAAGGCGGCGGGCACCATGGGTGCCGGCAGTGCGGCCACGGCGTGGGCGCGCAGGCGTACCGGGTCGGGTGCCTGTCCGCTCGTGCGGTCCGGGACGACGTAGGCGACCAGGCGGGGTGAGCCGGGCGGGTCCTCGCGGACGACGACGGCCGCGGCGGCGACGTCGGGGTGGCCGGCCAGCACGGCCTCGATCTCGCCGGGTTCGATCCGGAAGCCGCGCAGTTTGACCTGGTCGTCGGCGCGGCCGAGGAAGACGAGGGTGCCGTCGGGGCGGCGGCGCGCCAGGTCGCCGGTGCGGTACATGCGCGCGCCGGGCTCGGTCGCGTAGGGGTCGGCGACGAACCGTTCGGCGGTCAGGCCGGGACGCCCGAGGTAGCCGCGGGCCAGGCCCTCGCCGGCCAGGTACAGCTCGCCCGGGACGCCGACGGGGCTCGGCCGCAGCCGCTCGTCCAGGACGTGGGCGCGGATGTTGTCGAGTGGGGCGGCCAGGTCGGCGGCGCGGTCCGTGCCGGGGGCGTGGTGCCAGCCGTAGGCGTCGACGGCGCACTCGGTGGGCCCGTACAGGTCGTGCACGGCGGTGTCCGGCAGGGCGGTCAGCCGCGCCCAGAGGGCGGGCGGGGTGGCCTCGCCGCCGACGGCGAGGACGGCCGGGACCGGGCCGGTGCCGTCGGCCGCGAGGAAGCCGTGGTGGAGCAGTTCGCGCAGATAGGTGGGGGTGAGGTCGACGAAGTCGATGTGCGCGTCGGCGAGCCGGCGCAGCAGGGCAGCGGGGTCGAGCATGGTCGGCTCGTCGACGACGTGCAGTTCGTGCCCGGCGAGCAGCCACAGCAGCGGTTCCCAGGAGCCGTCGAAGCTGAAGGAGGCCGCGTGGACCGCGCGCAGCGCGTCCCGTCCGGTGGCGCGGACGGCGGGTTCGATCAGGTCGCGCAGGTGGGCGGCGTACAGGTTGGCCAGGCCGCGGTGGGTGCCGATGACGCCCTTGGGACGGCCGGTGGAGCCGGAGGTGTAGATGGTGTACGCGGCCTGGAGCGGGTGCGGTGCGGGGGTGGCGGGAGCGGGCCCGGCCACCGGCCACGGCTCGTCGAGCAGCAGGCGCGGTACGGCCGGGCTGTCCGGGAGCCGTGCGCCGAGCGCAAAGGTGCTGAGCACGCAGACCGGTGCCGCGTCGGCGAGCATGAACTCCAGGCGCTCCAGCGGGTGTTCGGGGTCGAGTGGGAGGTAGGCGGCGCCGGCGGCGAGGACGCCGAGGAGTGCGGGCACCATCTCCTTGCGGGGCAGGGCGAGTCCGACGACGGTGCCGGGACCCGCGCCGTGCGCCCGCAGCCGTGCCGCCAGCGCCTGGACGTCGCCGTGGAGCGCGGCGAACGTGGTGCGGCGCGGGGCGTCGCAGGGGCCGGTGACCAGGGCCGTGCGGCCGGGGTGGCGGCGGGCGGTGTCGGCGAGGATCTCGGGGACGGAGCGGGTCTCCACCGGGCGGGCGGTGTCGTTCCAGGCGCCGGTGGCGCCGGCCCGTTCGTCCGGCGTCAGGATGTCCAGGTCCGCGACCGGGGCGTCCGGGGTGCGGGCGGCGTGGCCGAGGAGCAGGACGAGTCGTTCGGCGAGCAGCGCGGCCGTCCTGGGGTCGGCGAGGTCGGTGGCGTACTCCAGCAGGAGGGTGATGCGGCCGGAGACGTCGGACTCGTCGACGAAGGTGAAGTCGAGGTCGAACTTGGCGGTGCCGGTGTCCATGTCGTACCACTCGGCGGGCAGTCCGAGCAGGGTGTCCGGGTCGCCGTCGGGGCGGTGGTGGTAGCCGAGCATGACCTGGAAGAGGGGGTTGCGGCCGGCGGCGCGGGGCGGGTTGACGGCCTCCACGACGCGGTCGAAGGGCACGTCCTGGTGCTCGAAGGCGGCCAGGGACGACTCCCGTACCCGCTGGAGCAGTTGGCGGAAGGTCAGTGGTCCGGCGTCGGTGCCGGACAGGTCGGTGCGCAGGACGAGGGTGTTCACGAAGAAGCCGACCAGGTCGTCCAGCGCGCTGTCGGTGCGGCCCGCGATGGGGGCGCCGAGCGGGATGTCGTCGCCCGCGCCGAGCCGGTGCAGCAGGGCCGCGGTGGCCGCCTGGAGCAGCATGAACATGCTGGTGCCGGTGGCGGTGGCGAGGTCGCGCAGGGCGCGGCCGGTGTCCGCGGGCACGGCACGGCGTACGGTGCCGCCGCGCCCGGAGGGCTCGGCCGGGCGGGTCCGGTCGAGGGGCAGCGCCAGTTCGGCGGGCGCTCCGCGCAGCGCTTCGGTCCAGTAGGCCAGTTGGCGCTCGCCGAGCTGGTCGAGGAGGCGGTCCTGCCACAGGGTGTAGTCGGCGTACTGCACGGGCAGCGGTGCCCGGTCGGCGACCGTGCCGGCCCGGCGGGCCGCGTAGGCGGTGTCGAGGTCGGCGAGGAACGGCCGGTCGGACCACTCGTCGGTGGTGATGTGGTGCAGCACGACGGCCACCACGTGGTCGTCGTCGGCGAGCCGGAACACCTCGCAGCGCAGCGGGAGTTCGGCGGCGAGGTCGAAGGGGCGGCGCTGGGCGGCCTCGATCAGCGCGGGCAGCCCCTCCTCGGAGGCGTCGGTGACGGTGAGCGGCGGGTGCGCCTCGTCGGCCGGGACGATCCGCTGGTAGGGCTCGCCCTCGTACGACGGGAACACCGTGCGCAGCGACTCGTGGCGGCCCGCGACGTCCCCGAGCGCGGCACGCAGGGCCTCGGTGTCGAGACCGCCGCGCACCCTGACGACGAGCGGGAAGTTGTAGGCGACCGTGCTCCCGGTGATCTGCTCGACGAGCAGCAGCCGGCGCTGGGCCGGGGAGAGCGGGATCCGGCCCGGCCGGTCGGTCACCGGGGTGACGGGCGGCCGGGCCGGGCTCGCGGCGCCGACGCGGGCGGCGAGGCGGGCCGGGGTGGGTGCCTCGAAGAGGTCGCGGATGGCGAGTTCGGCGCCCAGTTCGGTACGGGCGCGGCTGACCAGGCGGGTGGCGAGCAGCGAATGTCCGCCGAGGTCGAAGAAGTCGTCCTCGGCGCCGGCCTCCGGCAGTCCCAGCACCTCCGCGAACAGGCGGCACAGCACCTCCTCCCGCGGGGTGCGCGGGCCGCGTCCGCCGCCGAGGGCGACGGCGGGTTCGGCCTCGGGCAGGGCGCGGACGTCGAGCTTGCCGTTGGCGTTCATGGGCAGGCCGTCGACGGTGACGAAGGCGGCCGGGACCATGTATTCGGGCAGTTCGCGGCCGAGGTCCTCGCGCAGCCTGCGGATCAGCGCACCGGTCTCGCGGGCGGAGGTGGGGTCGTTGGTGTGCGGCCCGGTGCCGCCGCCGGGCCGGAACAGGCCTTCGGTGAGCCGGTGTTCGCCCGCGTCGGCCGCGACGAAGACGGCGTCGTAGGTGCCGGCCGGCGCCGACCAGGTGGTCAGGACCCGGTGTCCGGCCGTCGCGCCGAGCGCGTGCAGCGTCTCCGGGTCGATGCCGTCCTCGCGGGTGCGGCCGTCGGGGATGCCGGTGACGCGCAGGGCGGCGGGCCGGCCGTCGCGCGAGCGGCTTCCGAGGTGGCCGGACAGCCGCCCGGCGGCGCCGAGGAGCCGTCCGACGGCGTCGGAGGTCCAGCCGCCGCGGGCGAGTTCGCCCACGGTGTGGGCGGTGGCCCAGGCGACCGTCGGGGCGTCGGTCAGGCGCAGGTCCGGCTCACCGGCGTACAGGACGACGTCGTAGCGGTGCCGGGTCAGTTCGTTGTGGTGCCGGCCGCGCTTGGTGCGCAGGTCGACGCCGTGGCCGAGCGCGGTGAAGAAGTCGGGGTCGACGAGGAGTTCCTTCTCCAGGCGCAGGCCGCGCTCCACGGCCCGCTCGCGTTCGGCCTCGGCCGTGCCCCGGGCCCGCTGGATCTCGGTGTGGAAGGTGCGGGCGAGCCGCAGGTTGCGCACGTCGCCGATGAAGAGGGCGCCGCCGGGCGCGAGCAGCGCCATGGCGCCGTCGATGACGGTGGTGAGGTAGTCGGCGCTCGGGAAGTACTGGATGACGGAGTTGATGACGATGGTGTCGAAGTAGCCGGTGGGCAGTCCGGCGAGGTCGTCGGCGGGACGGCAGCGCAGTTCGACCCTGGCCGCCAGTTCCGGGTCCGTGGCGCGCAGTTCGGCGCCGATCTTCCGGATGACGGGGGCGGCGAAGTCGGTCGCCCAGTAGGCCTCGGTCTCCGGGGCGAGCCGGGACAGCAGCAGGCCGGAGCCGACGCCGATCTCCAGGACGCGGCGCGGGTTCAGGGAGCGGATGCGGGCGAGGGTGGCCTCGCGCCACTCGTGCATCTCCTCGAAGGGGATGGGCCGTCCGTCGTAGGAGCTGTCCCAGCCGTCGTACTGCTCGGTGGAGACGGCGGTGCCGATCTCCTCGTACTCGTCGGAGTAGATCTCCTGCCACTCGCCGACCTGGGCGGCCTCGGCGGCGGTGCGTTCGGCGGTGCCCGCGCCGGAGGGCACGACATAGCCGACGAGGCGCTCGTCGCGGACCACGACGGCGGCCTGGGAGACCAGCGGGTGGCGGCTGAGGGCGGTCTCGATCTCGCCGGGTTCGACGCGGTAGCCGCGGATCTTCACCTGGTCGTCGGTGCGTCCGAGGAAGTCGAGGTTGCCGTCGGGGTTGCGGCGCACCAGGTCGCCGGTGCGGTACATGCGCTCGCCGGGCGCCCCGAACGGGTCGGCGACGAACCGTTCGGCGGTCAGGCCGGGGCGGTCGAGGTAGCCGCGGGCCAGGCCGATGCCGGCGATGTACAGCTCGCCTGGGACGCCGTCGGGGACCGGGCGCAGCCAGGGGTCCAGGAGGTGGGCCCGGGTGCCGCGGATGGGCTTGCCGACGGTGGGCGTGGCGCTGTCCAGGGTGCCGCCGCCGAGGGTGTTGATGGTGTACTCGGTGGGTCCGTACAGGTTGTAGCCGTAGGTGCCCTCGGTGTCGCGCAGCGCCGTCCAGACCGTCTCCGGGACCGCCTCGCCGCCGAGCAGCACGAGCGGCGGCACGTGCCCTTCCAGCAGGCCCTGTTCGATGAGGAGCCGGGCGTAGGTGGGGGTCACGTTGACGACGTCGACGCGGTGCCGGTCGCAGTAGGCGACCAGTGCCTCGGCGTCCCGGCGCAACTCCTCGTCGCACACGTGCACTTCGTGGCCCTCGACGAGCCAGAGCAGTTCCTCCCAGGACATGTCGAAGGCGAAGGACACGGTGTGCGCGATCCGCAGCCGTCGTCCGCCGGCCGCCGCGATGGCCGGTTCGAAGATCTCCTTCTGGTGGTTGAGCTGCATGTTCGTCAGGCCCCGGTAGGGGGTGACGACGCCCTTGGGCCGGCCGGTGGAGCCGGAGGTGTAGATGACGTACGCGGGGTGTTCGAGGCTGAAGCGGCGGTGCACGGGCGTGTCCGGCAGGCTCGCCAGTTCCTCCCGTACGGCCGGGTCGTCGAGCAGCACCCGGGTCGTCTCCCCGTCCAGCGTGGCCGATACGGCCGTGGTGGAGAGCAGCAGCAGCGGGCGGGCGTCGGCGAGGGTCAGGGAGAGCCGGTCGGCGGGGTGGTCGAGTTCCAGCGGCAGGTAGGCGGCGCCCGTGCGCAGCACGGCGAACAGGGCGACGACCATGTCGAGCGAGCGGGGCAGGGCGAGGGCGACGACACGCTCGGGGCCCGCGCCGCGTGCGATCAGCAGCCGTGCCGTGCGGTTCACGGCGGCGTCGAGTTCGGCGTAGGTCAGGGTGTGCGCGCCGAAGACCAGGGCGCGGGCGTCCGGGGTGCGGGCGGCCTGTGCGGCGAGCAGGTCGGCGACGGTGTCCTCGGGGTCCTCGACCCGGCCGGCGGCCCGCTCCTCGCGCAGCGCGGCGTGTTCGGCGGGCAGCAGCGGGTCCAGGGAGCCGACAGGAGCCGTCAGGTCGATGGTGAGGCGGTCCAGGAGCAGGGCGAAGCGGTCCAGGAGGGCCCGCGCGCGGTCCGCGGGGACGAGGTCGGGCCGGTGGGTGAGGGTGACGGCGATCCGGTGGCCGGGGGTGACGACGAGGTTGGCCGGGTAGTGGGTGGCGTCGACGTTGGCGACGGCGGTGGCGCCGTGCCGGGTGCGCAGCCGGGCCAGCCGGTCCTCGGTGTCGTTGTTGCGGAGCACGAACAGGGTGTCGAAGAGCTTGCGGTGCCCGGTCTCGGCCTGGAGCACGCCGAGGCTGAGGTGTTCGTACGGCATCAGGTCCAGCCGCTCGCCCTGGATGCGGCGCAGGAGGCCGAGGACCGGTTCGGCGGGGTCGAACACGATGCGGGCCGGGACCGTGTTGAGGAACAGCCCGATGATGTTCTCGACGTCGTGGACCTCGCTGGGCCGGCCGGCGACGGTCGTGCCGAACACGACGTCGGGGCGGCCGGTGGCGGAGGCGAGGGTGAGGCCCCAGGCCGCGTTGAGCACGGTGTTCAGGGTGAGGCCGTGGACGCGGCCGGTCTCCCGCAGCCGGTCGCCGAGTTCGGCGCTCAGGCGCAGGTCGAGCTGGTCGGGGATGACCGGTTCGAGACCGTCGGCGGCGGTCGGGGCCAGCAGGGTGGGTTCGTCGAGACCGGCCAGCGCGGTGCGCCAGGCGGCGGTGGCGGTGGCGTCGTCCTGCTGGTCCAGCCAGGTCAGGTAGTCCCGGTAACTGCCGGGCGCGGCCAGGTCACGGGCGTCGCCGCCGGTCTCGTACAGCGCGAACAGCTCGTCGAGGAAGAGCCAGGCCGACCAGCCGTCCCACAGGATCAGGTGCCGGCCGACGACGAGCCGGTCGCCGCGTTCGGCGCCGAGGCGGAGCAGGAGCAGCCGGAACAGCGGCGGCGCGGACAGGTCGAACCGGCGGTCGCGCTCGGCGTCGGTCAACTCCTTGATGCGGGCGTCCTGTTCGGCGGCTGGCAGGTGCGCGAGGTCGACCTCCTCCAGCGGGATCCCCGGGTCCTCGACGATGAACTGCACCGGCCGGTCCAGGCCTTCGCTGGTGAATCCGGCGCGCAGGCCGGGGTTGCGGTCCAGGAGGGTGCGGACGGCGGCGCGCAGCCGGGCCGCGTCCAGGCGGGTGGCGAAGTCGAAGGTCTCGTGGACGGTGTAGACGTCCAGGGCGTGCCGGTCGTAGGCCGAGTGGAAGAACAGGCCTTCCTGGAGGGGGGCCAGCGGCCAGACGTCGGCGACGGCGGCCGGGGCGGCGAGGGCGCGGATCCGGGCGTGCTCGGCCTCGGTGAGGGCGAGGGTGGCGGCGGTGGCGGGCGCGGCGGCCGGCGCGGTGCCCGCGGCGGTGGCGAGCGCGGCGGGCGTGCGGTGGGTGAACACGTCCCGCGGGCTGAGGTCCAGGCCGGCGGCGCGGGCGCGGCCGGCGACGCCGATGGAGCTGATGCTGTCGCCGCCGAGCCGGAAGAAGTCGTCGTCAGGGCCGACGTCGGCGATGCCGAGCACGCCCGCGAAGATCTCGGTGAGGCGCCGCTCCAGCGGGCCTGCGGGCTCCCGGCGGACGGCGCGTTCGGCCTCGGGGGCGGGCAGTGCGGCCTGGTCGAGCTTGCCGCTGGGGGTCAGCGGCAGGTCGTCGAGGACGACGTACGCCTCCGGGACCAGCGGTGCGGGCAGGGCGGCGGCGAGCGCGGCACGCACGTCGGCGGGGTCGGCGACGGCACCGGCGGCGGGGACCAGGTAGGCGACCAGCCGCTGGTCGCGGACGACGACGGCGCCCCGCGCCACCGCCGGGTGCCGGGTCAGGGCGGCCTCGATCTCGCCGGGTTCGATCCGGTTGCCGCGCAGCTTGACCTGCCGGTCGGTGCGGCCGAGGTAGTCGAGGGTGCCGTCGGGGCGGCGGCGCACCAGGTCGCCGGTGCGGTACATGCGGGCGCCGGGCTCGGTCGCGTACGGGTCGGCGACGAACCGGTCGGCGGTGAGCGCGGGCCGCCGGTGGTAGCCGCGCGCCAGCTGGACGCCGGTCAGGTACAGCTCGCCGGGCACCCCGTCGGGCACCGGGCGCAGGCAGGTGTCGAGGACGCGCAGGCCGGTGTTCCACACGGGTGTGCCGATGGGCACGGTGGTGCCGGGTGTGCCGTCGACGGCGTGGTGGGTCACGTCGACGGCGGCCTCGGTGGGGCCGTACAGGTTGTGCAGCGGTACGCCGGTCAGCTCCCGCCAGTGGGCGGCGGCCCGTCCCGGCAGCGCCTCACCGCTGCTGAAGACCCGGCGCAGGCTGTCCGCCCACGCGGGATCGGCGGTGACCTCCTCGGAGGCGAGGAACGCCGCCAGCATCGACGGCACGAAGTGCGCCGTCGTCACGTTCTCGGCCCGGATCAGCCGGGCGAGGTAGGCCGGGTCGCGGTGGCCCTCGGGGGCGGCGAGGACGACGGCGGCGCCCTCGTGCAGCGCCCAGAAGAACTCCCAGACGCTGACGTCGAAACCGGCCGGTGTCTTCTGCAGCACCCGGTCGTCGGCGGTGAGCGGGTACGCGCCCTGCATCCAGGCGAGCCGGTTGCCGATGGCCCGGTGGGTGACGACGACGCCCTTGGGGCGGCCGGTGGAGCCGGAGGTGTAGATGAGGTAGGCGGGGTGGTCGGGGGTGAGCGGCCGGGCCGGGGGTGCGTCCGGGAGGTCTTCGGCGTCCTCGACGTGCAGGACGCGCAGGCCGTCGGTGTCCGGCAGCCGTACGGCGTCCCGTGCGGTGGTCACGACGGTGCGGGTGCCGGAGTCGGCGAGCACGTACGCGATCCGGTCCGCCGGGTAGTCGAGGTCGACCGGCAGGTACGCGGCGCCCGACTTCAGCACGCCGAGCAGGGCCACCATCAGCTCGGCGGAGCGGGGCACGGCGACGGCGACGAACTGCTCGGGTCCGGCTCCCGCGGCCCGCAGCCGCCGGGCCAGGGCCTCGGCGCGGGCGTCGAGTTCGGCGTAGGTGAGGGTGGTGTCCGCGAAGACGACGGCGGGGGCGTCGGGGGTGCGGGCGGTCTGTTCGGCGATGGCGGCGGGCAGGGTGCGCGCGGGCACGGCGTGCCGCTCGCCCTCGGAGTGGGTCCGCTCGGCCGGGGTCAGCAGGTCGAGGGCGGCGACCGGACGGCCGGTGTCCTCGGCGAGCGCGTCCAGGACCAGGGTGAGCCGGTCGGCGAGGGTCTGCACGGCGTCGGCGGGGAGCCGGTCGGCGTGGTGCTTGAGGCGCAGGTCGAGCCGGCGGCCGGGCTTGACGACGAGGGCCAGCGGATAGTGCACGGCGTCGTGGAAGGCGTGCCCGGTCAGGCGGACGGTGCCGGTGGGATCGGCCGGGTTCGCGTCGGCGGGGTAGTTCTCGAACACCACGAGGGTGTCGAAGAGTTCGCCGCCGCCCGCGTGTCCCGCCGCCCGCTGGATCTCGGCGAGTCCGAGGTGCTGGTGGTCCAGGAGGGCGCTCTGCTCGCGCTGGAGCCGTTCCAGGACGGCACCGAGGGTGTCGGCGGGGGTCCAGCTCAGCCGGGTGGGCAGGGTGTTGATGAAGAGGCCGACCATCGACTCGATGCCGGGCACGGCGGCGTCGCGGCCGGAGACGGTGGTGCCGAACAGCACGTCCTGCCGGCCGGTGAGGCCGCTCAGCAGCAGGCCCCAGGCGGCCTGTACGACGGTGCCGAGGGTGACGCCGTGCTCGCGGGCGCGGGCGGTGAGGCGGGCGGTGGTGCGCTCCGGCAGCTCGACGCGGATCTGGGCGGGCTCGATCGGGCCGGCCGCCGGGGTCTCGACCAGGCGGGTGGGCTCGTCGATCCCGGCCAGCGCGGCCCGCCAGGCGTCCCGTGCGGCCCGGCGGTCGGCGCGTGCGACGCGGGCCAGGTGGTTGCGGTGCGGGGCGACGTCGGGGAGCGGGGCGGGCTCGGCGCCGTAGAGCGCGAGGAGTTCGCGGTGCAGGACGGGCAGGGACCAGCCGTCCGCGACGATGTGATGGAAGGTCAGCACGAGGCGGCTGCGGTCCGGGCCGAGGCGGACCAGGGCGCAGCGCAGCAGCGGCGGGCGGGCGAGGTCGAAGCGGCGGGCGCGTTCGTCGGCGGCGACGGCCTCGGCGAGGCCCGTGCGGACCGCGGTGTCCTGGGCGGCGAGGTCGACCTCGCGCCAGGGCACGTCGAGGCCGGTGGCGACGATCTGGGCGGGGCGGCCGTCCGGGAGGCGGCGGAAGCAGGCCCGCAGCGGGGCGTGCCGGTCGAGCAGCCGCTGGGCGGCCTGGCGGAGCAGACCGCCGTCGACGGGTCCGGCGAGTTCGAGGACCTGCTGGACCACGTAGGCGTCGTGCTCGGCGCCGTCCACCAGGGCGTGGAAGAAGAAGCCCTCCTGGAGCGGGCCGAGCGGCAGCACCTCGGCGACCGTGAGCGGGTCGCCGCCCTGGAGCGCGGCGAGTTCGTCGTCGGTCGGGTCGGCCCAGGGCAGCTCGGCGGCCGCGTCGCCGTCGGCGGGGGCGGTGCGGGCGACGGTGGCGAGCTGGGCGACCGTGCGGTGCCGGAACACGTCGCGCGGGGTCAGTTCCAGGCCGGATCCGCGGGCCAGGACGAGCAGTTGGATGGCGGTGATGCTGTCACCGCCGAGTGCGAAGAAGTCGTCGTCGACGGTGACCGAGGGCACCCGCAGGGCCCGCGCGTACAGGTCGCACAGCAGGCGTTCGCGCTCGGTGCGCGGGGCGCGGCCCGAGCTGAGCAGGCCGTAGTCGGGTTCCGGCAGGGCGGCCGAGTCGAGCTTGCCGCTGGGGGTGACGGGCAGCCGCTCCAGCGGGACCAGGGCGGCCGGGACCATGTACTCGGGCAGGAACTCGGCGGCGTGCGCGCGCAGTTGTGCCATCAAGGCGGTGACGTTGCGGAACGGCGCCGGGCAGTTGGCGTACGGGTGGTGCTGGGCGGGGCGGTAGAGCGGGCCGGGCGGGGTGTCGCCGCCGAGGGCGAACACCGCGTCGAGGCTGCCGTCCTCCGCGTCCGCGGTCCAGGTCAGGGCCGCGCGGTAGCCGTGCCGGGCGGCGGTGTCGTGGAGGGCCTCGGGGTCGACGCCCGGTCCGCCGGTGCGGCTGCTGTCGTCGAGGGTGCCGAGCGCGGCGAGGTCCGGGGCGAGGCGGGCGTTGGGGATGCCGGTGACCCGCAGCAGGGGCGGGCGGCCGGCGGCGGTGAACCGGGCGGCGAGGGCCTGGGTGGTGCCGAGGGCGGACCAGGGGACCTCGGTCGCGGGAACGGCGGGGTGCCGGGCGGGCGCGGGGCGCAGGACGACGTCGTAGCGGTAGCGGGTCAGCTCGTTGTGGTGGCTGCCGCGCTTGATCCGCACCTCGGCGGTGAAGCCCTCCAGGGCGGCGAAGTAGTCCGGGTCGAGGAGGAGTTCGCCCTCCCAGGCCACGGCCCGGTCGACGGCGGCGCGCAGCGCGTCCTTGTCGTCGGTGCGGGTCCGGCCGGTCTCGACGGCGGCGCTCAGGGTCCGCAGCAGCCGCAGGTTCCGTACGTCGCCGACGAACAGGGCGCCGCCGGGTGCGAGGAGGCGGGCCGCCGAGCGCAGCACGCCGGTGAGGTAGTCGGCGCTCGGGAAGTACTGGACGACGGAGTTGACGACGACCGTGTCGAAGGAGCCCTCCGGCAGGCCGGTCAGCTCGTGTGCGGGCCGGGCCAGCAGGGTGACCTTGCCGGCCAGCTCCGGTACGGCGCCGACCTGGGCGCGCAGGGCGCGTACGGCCTCCTCGGAGAGGTCGGTGCCGACGTACTCCTCGCAGTCGGGGGCGATCCGGGACAGGAGCAGGCCGCTGCCGACGCCGATCTCCAGGACGCGGCGGGGCCGCAGTTCACGGATCCGGCCGACGGTCGCGTCCCGCCACTCGCGCAGGTCGGCGAGCGGGATGGGCAGCCCGTCGTACATGCTGTTCCAGCCCGCGAAGTTCTCCTCGAAACCGTCCGAACCGGCGGCGGAGTAGAGGAGTTCGTGCAGGTCCTTCCAGTCGGACACGGCCTCGTCGGGCTCGGCGGCGGCGTCCAGGGACGGCACGACGTAGGCGGCGAGGCGGCGGTCGCCGGGGCGGTCCTCGCGGACCACCACGGCGGCCTGGTCGACGGCCGGGTGGGCGCGCAGCACCGATTCGATCTCGCCGGGCTCGATGCGGAAGCCGCGGATCTTGACCTGGCTGTCGGCGCGGCCGTGGAACTCCAGCCGCCCGTCGGCCTTCCAGCGGACCAGGTCGCCGGTGCGGTAGAGGCGCTCGCCGGGTGCGCCGAACGGGTCGGCGACGAAACGCTCGGCGGTCAGCGCGGGCCGGCCGAGGTAGCCGCGGGCGAGTCCGGCGCCGCCGAGGTACAACTCCCCCACCACGCCCGCCGGTACCGGCCGCAGCCGGTCGTCGAGCACGTAGGCGCGGGTGCCGGGGTCGGGGACGCCGATGGGCACGATGGTGCCGGCCGGGGTGTCCGGGTCGCACAGGCCGAGCGTGGAGTTGGTGGTGGCCTCGGTGGGCCCGTACGCGTTGAACATCATCCGGCCGCGGGCGAACCGCCCGACCAGTTCCGGCGAGACCCGCTCGGTGCCCGCCAGCAGGGTCGCGGCGGGCGGCAGGCGGACGTCGTCCGGCAGCGCGGCGAGCAGCGCGGGCGGCAGGATCATGAAGGTGATGCCGTGCTCGTTCGCGTAGTCGGCGAGCGGGGCGCCCGGCACCCGGCGGTCCGCGGGCACGACGACCAGCCGGCCGCCGGAGAGCAGGCCGAGGCACAGGTCCCAGAAGGCCACGTCGAAGCTGGGCGAGGCGAACTGCAGGACCCGGCTGTGCGGGCCGATCCCGAACCGTTCGCGCTGGGTGGCGACCAGCTTGGCGACGCCGCCGTGGGAGAGCACCACGCCCTTGGGGCGGCCGGTGGAGCCGGAGGTGTAGATGACGTACGCCGCGTGCGCCACGGTCAGCTCGGCGGCGGCCGCCGGGTCGTGGGCGGGGTGGGCGGCGAGTTCGGCGCGGGTCGCGGGGTCGTCGAGGACCAGCGGGTCCTGGCCCGGCGGCAGGTCGGGGAGCATCTCGGCGGTGGTGACGAGGCACACCGGCCGGGCGTCCTCCAGCATGTAGGCGATGCGGTCGGCGGGGTAGTCGGTGTCGACGGGCAGGTAGGCGGCGCCCGCCTTGAGCACGGCGACCTCGGCGACGATCATGTCGGCCGAGCGCGGGACGGCGAGGGCCACCACCTGTTCGGGACCGGCGCCGCGGGCGACCAGGGCGTGCGCCAGCCGGGCGGCGCGCGTGTCGAGTTCGGCGTAGGTGAGGCGGACGTCCTCGTGGATCAGGGCGATCTCGTCGGGACGGGCGGCGACCTGGTCGGCGAACATCCGCGGCCAGGTGAGCGCGGGCACGTCGTGCGCGGTGTCGTTCCACTCGACGAGGATCCGGTGCCGTTCGTCCGCGCCGAGGAGTTCCAGGGCGGCGACCGGGGCGCCGGCCCAGTCGAGGGCGGCGGTGAGCAGGGTGGCGTAGTGGCCGAGGATCCGGTCGACGGTGGCGGCCTCGAAGAGGGAGGGGTCGTAGTCCGCGTGCACGTGCCCGTCGGACACGGACAGCGCCAGGTCCAGCGGGCCGCCGTCGTCCCAGGGCGCGGCGCCGAAGCCGGTGGCGCACAACAGGGCGCCGCCGCGGCCGGGTTCGGGGGCGAGCAGGCGCAGCAGGCCGGCGGTCGGCAGCCGGTGGGCGGCGGCCTCGGCGCGGGCGGCCGTGACGCGTGCGCGGAGCTGGGCGAAGGAGAGTCCGCCGGTGACCGTCAGGCGCAGCGGCAGCCCGTCGTGGGCGACCGTCAGGTCGGTCGCCCCGGTGCCGCCGTAGCGGTGCAGGAGCGCGACGAAGGCGGCGAGCCGGGTCGCCTCGTCGGCGGTGGTGGCCAGCACGGCCGTACGCCGGGCCGGCCGCGGCCGCTCCTGGGCGCGGGGCCGGTGCGGGAAGTCGTGCGGCAGCGCGGTCTCCGGTGCCGGTGCGGCGAACCTCTGCCGCCAGTAGTCCTCGGTGCTGGTCACGCTCGTCGCCGAGTCCGCGGAAGCCGGAATCGCCGAAGAGGGTGCGGAAGAACGCGTGTTGCCCGACACAGCTGCCCGTGCCTCCCCATAGGTGTGGAACGGCTCAGCGGAGCCGCGACCGCTCGCATAGTAAGGTAAGGATTGCCTAACTCAACAGGGTCGATGTGATTTCAGCGGTCCACATCACAGCGGCTGAGGTTATGCTCACCTAACCTGCCCTCAGAAGTCCTCGGGGGCCCGCCGGAAGACGGTATGGAGACCGGAAAGTGGCTTCAGACAGCAGGCTTCGCACGACGGTGCTGGTGTCACTGATCGTCGCGCTCCTGGTCCTTCTGTCCCTTCTCTCCGTGGCACTGGGCGCGTTGAACGTCCCGCTCGGCCAGGTGGTGCGCTCGGTCCTCGGCCATCCGCCCAGCCGGCTCGTGGACAACGTGATCTGGTCGGTGCGCATCCCGCGCACCCTGCTGGGACTCGCGACCGGCGCGGCGCTCGGCATGTCCGGCGCGCTGATGCAGGCCCTGACCCGCAACCCGCTGGCGGACCCGGGGATCCTCGGGGTCAGCGCCGGTGCCTCCTTCGCGATCGTCGTCTCGGTCGCGGTGTTCGGGGTCGGATCGCTGTACGGCTACGTGTGGTTCGCGTTCGCCGGGGCGCTCGCCGCCAGCGTCCTGGTCTTCCTGCTCGGCCGGTCCGGCGCGACCCCGGTGAAGCTGGCGCTCGCCGGAGTGGCCGTCACCTCGCTGCTGTCCTCGCTCACCAGCGCCGTGGTCCTGACCGACCAGGACGCGCTGGACCGGTACCGCTTCTGGTCCGCCGGCACCCTGGCCGACCAGGACTCCGGCGACCTGCTGCGCATCCTGCCGTTCCTCGCGGTGGGCGCCGTCCTCGCGCTGTCCTGCGCTCCGGCCCTCAACAGCATGGCCCTCGGCGACGACGTGGCCGCCTCGCTGGGACGGCGGCTCGGCCTGGTGCGGCTCCAGGGGGTGACCGCGGTCGTCCTGCTGACCGGTGCCTCGGTCTCCGTGATCGGGCCGGTGGTCTTCCTCGGCCTGGTCGTCCCGCACATCGCGCGGGTGCTGGCCCAGGCGGCCGGCATCGGCCCCGACCACCGCTGGCTGCTGCCGATCTCGGCGGCGCTGGCTCCCGTACTGCTGCTGACCGCCGACATCGCCGGCCGGCTCGTGGCCAGGCCCACCGAGATCCAGGCCGGCGTGCTGGTCGCGTTCCTCGGCGGCCCGTTCTTCATCGCCCTGGTCCGCCGCCGCAAGCTCGCGGAGGTGTGACCGTGACCGCTCCCCCGACCGTCCGTTCCGGTGCCCGGACCCGGCCCGCGCTGCGCGACCGTACCTTCCGGCTGGCCGCGCCGCCCGTCTCCGGGACGTTCCGGCCGCGCCTGGTGCTGACCGGCGTGCTCGTCGCCCTCGGCGCGTTCGCGCTGTTCTGCTGGGGACTCGCCCTCGGCGACTACCCGGTGAGCCTGCCCGACGTCGTCAAGGCCCTGTTCGGCGCGGGCGATCCCGGCACCCTCACCGTCGTACGGGACCTGCGGCTGCCGCGCGCCCTCGCCGGGCTCCTGGTCGGCGTCGCCTTCGGGGTCTCCGGGGCCGTGTTCCAGACGATGACCCGCAACGCGCTGGCCAGCCCCGACATGATCGGGCTGACCGAGGGCGCCGGGACCGCCGTGGTGGCGGCCGTGGTCCTCGGCTGGACCGGCGGCCTCGGACTGTCCACGCTCGGACTGCTCGGCGCCCTCGCGACCGCGCTGCTCGTGTACGCGCTGGCCTGGAAGGGCGGCACCACCGGCTACCGCATCATCCTCGTCGGCATCGGCGTGTCCTGGATCTGCACCAGCGCCACCGACTTCCTGGTGGCGCGCGGCAACCGGTTCCAGGCCGAGGAGGCCCTCGGCTGGCTGGTCGGCAACCTCAACGGCCGCACCTGGGACCAGGTGGACGCGCTGGCCGTCGCGCTGGCCGTGCTGCTGCCGGTGACCCTGGGCATGGGCCGCTGGATGCGCACGCTCCAGCTCGGCGACGACGTGGCGGCGGGACTCGGCACGCCCGTCCAGCCGGTCCGGCTGGCGCTGCTGCTCACCGGGGTCGGCCTGATCGCCTTCGGCACGGCCGCGGCCGGCCCGGTGGCGTTCGTGGCCCTGGCCAGTCCGCAGATCGCCCTGCGGCTCGCCGGCACCGCGTCGCCGCCCCCGCTCGTCTCCGGCCTCACCGGCGCGTTCGTCGTCCTCGGCTCCGACCTCCTCGCACGCGAGGCGATCCCCGGGACGGAACTGCCGGTCGGGGTCGTCACCGGCGCCCTGGGCGCGCCGGTCCTGCTGTGGCTGCTCATCCGCGCGAACCGCGCGGGCTCTGGAGGCTGATCCCATGTCGACCACCGACTCGCGCACCCCCGGCTCATCCGAAGCGCCCGCATCCGGACCCGAGTTGCGTGCCGCGGGCCTTCATCTGGCCTACGACGGACGCACCGTCGTGGAGGACCTGGACCTCACCGTCCCGACCGGGCGGATCACGGCCATCGTCGGCGCCAACGCGTGCGGCAAGTCGACCCTGCTGCGGGCGCTCGCGCGGCTGCTCGCCCCGCGCCGGGGCGTGGTCGAGCTGGACGGCGCCGCGCTGCGCTCGATACCGACCCGTGAACTCGCCCGCACCCTGGGCATCCTGCCGCAGACGCCGGTGGCGCCGGAGGGGCTGACCGTCACCGACCTGGTCGGGCGCGGCCGTTCCCCGCACCAGACCTGGTGGCGGCAGTGGTCGGCGGCGGACGAGGAGGCCGTGCGGGCGGCGCTGGCCGCGACCGAACTCACCGACCTCGCCGACCGGCCGGTGGACGAGCTGTCCGGGGGGCAGCGGCAGCGCGCGTGGATCGCGATGGCGGTCGCCCAGGGCACCCCGGTCCTGCTGCTGGACGAGCCGACGACCTATCTCGACCTCGCGCACCAGATCGACGTGCTGGACCTGATCACCGACCTCAACCGGCGCGAGGGCCGCACGGTGGTGATGGTCCTGCACGACCTCAACCAGGCCTGCCGGTACGCCGATCACGTCATCGCCATGAAGGCGGGCCGGATCGTCGCCGAGGGCCCGCCGGCCGAGGTGGTCACCGAGGCCGTCGTCGAGGACGTCTTCGCGCTGCGCTGCCGGATCACGCCCGACCCGGTCAGCGGCACGCCGATGGTCATCCCGCTCGGCCGCCACCACCACGACGACCACGCCCCCGCCCCGCGGAAGGCGGTCCCGGCCACGGTCGACTGAGCCGCACGCGCGGGCACCGGCGACACGGGGCCCGCGACGGCCGCGGTGCCACCGGTCCGGCCCCGGAGCCCGTCCGAGGGCTGCCGGGGCCGGTTCCGCCGTCAGGGACGGGACGTCAAGTAGCCGCCCATGGTGCGGAAGTAGTCCGCCGCCGCGTGCTCGGCGCCGTCGTCGGTCCGTACCCGGCGGACCAGCAGGCCCCGGTCGCGGCCCGTGTGGGCCTCGGGACCCGCCACCACGACCACTCCGTCGCCCTCGCGGATGAAGATCCGGCCCGGCGTGCCGCCGTACCGCCCCTCGGAGACGGCCGCGGAGACGATCCTCAGCCGCTCGCCGCGGTGGAAGGCGTACGCGTTGGGGTACGGGTCCGACTGGGCCCGCACGAGGCGCTCCAGGCGCTCCGCGGGCCACGTCCAGTCGATGCGGCTGTCCTCCAGGGACCGCTTGTGGAAGAAGCTGGCACGGCCGCGGTCCTGCGGGATCCACTGGCCGGCGTCCCGCCCGGAGGCGATCAGGTCGAGCGACTCGCGGACGATGGGCGCGATGAGGCCGACGGTGCGGTGGAACAGGTCGGTGGCCGTGTCGGCGGGCCCGACCGGCACCGAGCGCTGCACGAGGACGTCCCCGGCGTCGAGTTCGGCGTTCATGCGGTGCGCGGTGACGCCGACCCGCTCCTCGCCGTTGAGCAGCGCCCAGATGATCGGCGAGAACCCGGCGTAGGCGGGCAGCAGCGAGTCGTGGACGTTCAGGGTGCCGTGCGGGGGCAGGTCGAAGAGTTCGGGCGGCAGCCAGGTGCGCCAGTTGTTGGCGACGATGATGTCGGGGCGCGAGTCCCTTACGGCGGCGAGGAGTTCGGCGTCGTCGGGCCGGTTGCGCAGCAGCACCGGCACGCCGTGCTTCTCGGCCAGTTCGGCGACGTTGTCGTCCCAGATCTTCTCGTAGGCGTGCTCGCTCTTCGGGTGCGTGACGACGAGGACGACCTCGTGGTCGGAGTCCAGCAACGCCTGCAGCGTCCGGTGACCCCACGTCTGGTAGCCGAGCATGACGACCCGCATGACGGTCCTTCCCTTCCAAGACTCCATTGCTAGGTAAGCCTTACCTTATCTAGCATGGGCAGGCCTGAGGGAGGCGATGCCAAGGTGAAATCACCGATCAGTGGTCCCGACGTCGTGCACGACATCGTCGGGATCGGTTTCGGCCCGTCAAATCTCGCTCTGTCCATAGCGGTTGAGGAACACAACGCGGGTCTCGCGGCAGACCGTCGCATCGACGCCCTGTTCCTGGAACGCCAGCCGCGGTTCGGCTGGCACCGGGGCATGCTGATCGACGACGCCACGATGCAGGTCTCCTTCCTCAAGGACCTCGTCACGCTGCGCAACCCGACCAGCGACTACAGCTTCCTGTGCTTCCTGCGCGAACGCGGCAGACTGATCGACTTCCTGAACCAGAAGACGCTCTTCCCGCTGCGGATGGAGTTCCACGAGTACTTCGAGTGGGCGGCCGCCCGGGTCGCGCACCTGGTGGCCTACGACAGCGAGGTGGTCGCGGTCGACCCGGTGCGCGGCGAGGACGGCCGGGTGGCGTACTTCGACGTCGTCCGCCGCGACCCGGAGCGCCCCGGCGCGACCGTGACCCACCGGGCCCGCAACATCAGTGTGGCGATGGGCCTCGAACCGCACGTGCCGCCCGGCCTTGAGCTGGCCGAACGCATCTGGCACAACAGCGAGTTGATTCCCCGCGCCGGGCAACTGGCGGACACCGGCGCCCCGGTGCGCCGGGCGATCGTGCTGGGTGCGGGGCAGAGCGCGGCCGAGACGGTGGACTACCTCCACCGCACGTTCCCGGACGCGGAGGTGTGCTCGGTCTTCGCCAAGTACGGCTACACCCCGGCCGACGACAGCCCGTTCGCCAACCGGATCTTCGATCCGGAGGCGGTCGACGTCTACTTCTCGTCGCCCTCCGAGGTCAAGCAGTCCCTGCTCGACTACCACCGCTCCACGAACTACTCGGTGGTCGACATGGAGTTGATCGAGTCGCTGTACGCCACCACGTACCGGGAGAAGGTGGCGGGCCGGGAGCGGCTGCGCTTCCTCAACGTCTCGCGGGTGCGCGGCGTCACGCCCGCGGACGGCGGCGGTCTGGAGGTCGCCGTCGAGTTCCTGCCCACCGGCGAGCGGCAGGTGCTGCCCGCCGACGTCCTGGTGCTGGCCACCGGCTACCGGCCCCGGGACCTGACGGCGCTTCTCGGCGACGCGGCCAAGCTGTGCCTGAAGGACGACGGGGACGCGATCCGGGTGGGCCGGGACCACCGCGTCGAGACGGCGCCGGAGGTCACCGCGGGCATCTACCTCCAGGGCGGGACCGAGCACACCCACGGGCTCAGCAGCACGCTGCTGTCGACCGTGGCGGTCCGCGCGGAGGAGATCCACCGGTCCGTGCTGGGCGACCGGCTGACGGCGGTCTGACCCGCCCCGTACTCCCGTGGCCCGGACGGTACGGTCCCGTCCGGGCCACGGGGCGTCCCGCGCCGCCGGCACGGCGCGGGGTCAGTACGGCCCGTGGGTCCAGCGGCCGTCGGTCAGGGTGGCGTGCACGGGCATCACCCGCAGGGTGTCCGGGTCCGCCGTCAGCGGGTCCGCGTCCACGACGACCAGGTCGGCCGGGTCCCCGACCCGGATCAGGCGGCGGCCGCGGGCGGCGGCGGCCAGCGCGGCCGGCACCGGCAGGCGCTGTTCCGGGTGCCAGGCGGGGCGGCCGTCGTCGGTGCGGCTGACGGCGGACGCGACGGCGAGCCAGGGGTCCAGCGGCGAGACGGGCGCGTCCGAGCCGAACTCCAGGCGCGCTCCAGCGGCCAGCAGGTCGGCGTAGGCGAAGGCGCGCGCGGTGCGGCCCGCCCAGTGCCGGTCCGCCACGTCACGGTCGTCCGTGGCGTGCCGGGGCTGCACGCCGGCGACGACGTCCAGCTCCGCGAAGCGCGGCAGGTCCTCGGGGCTGAGCAACTGGGCGTGTTCGATCCGGCCGCGGCAGCGGACGGCCTCGAAGGCGTCCAGGGCCACGGTGTTGGCACGGTCGCCGATGGCGTGCACCGCGGGTTCGACGCCGTGGGCGGCGGCCCGCCGCATCAGCCGCACCAGTTCGCCGGGCGGCGTCTGCTCGATGCCGTACGCCTCGCCGGTGTCCTCGAGGCCGGGATAGGGGTCGCGGCACAGCGCGGTGCGGGTGTTGAGCGAGCCGTCCGTGAAGAGCTTGAGCGGGCCGACCCGCACCAGCTCTCCGTGCGGGCCGATCCGGGACCCCGTGCGCAGGCCGCGCTCCAGCGCCGCGTCCAGGTGGGCGGGGTAGACGGCCGCGGCCACCCGGACGGCCGGCGGGCGGTCCGCCGAGCGCCGCTCCCAGGCGCCCACGGTGTCGCCGAACTGGAAGTCGATGACGCCGGTGACCCCGCGGGCGGCGGCGGCCCGACAGGCGTCCGCGACCCAGCCGTCCACCACCTCGTCCGGAGCCTCGGGCAGGGCGGAGAGGATCACGTGTGCCTCGTGCTCCCGGACCAGCCCGGTCGGATGGTCGCCGCGGCCCGCCAGGGCGAGGCAGGCGGAGTTCAGCCAGACGGCGTGCAGGTCGGCGCTGACCAGAGCGACCGGACGGTCCGGCAGGGCCGCGTCGAGCAGGTCCTTGTGCGGGGCGTCGCTCCACAGCCCGTCCCTGAAGCCGTATCCGAACAGCACCGGTCCTGCGGGGGCCGTCCGGCCGTGCTCGCGCACCCGGTCCGCCACCTCCCGCGCGGAGGAGGTGCCGGACAGGTCGAGCCTGCGACGCGCCCCGGCCCACTCGGCGAGGTGGACGTGGGCGTCCCACAGTCCGGGCAGCAGGACCCGCCCGTCCAGGTCGAGGACCCGGTCCCCGGCGGCGAGGCCCGCCGCCGCCGGATCCTCGCGCTCGGCGACGACGTGGGTGACCGTGCCGTCCGCCACCCGCACGCGCGCGAGCGGTCCGCCGGACCCGAGCCGCACCCGGGCCAGCGTCGTCGGCGTCCCCCGGGGCGGCGCCTTCGCCATCCGGTCGCGCGATGTGCCTGCGAACTCCGTCATCGAGCCTCCCCTGGCGGGACAACCGGCAAGTCGTGAAAAGAACTTAGGCTGACCTTACCTGCTTGATCGCGTCCGGTCCCCGTCCAATGTCGTGGCCGATCGGGGTCCCGGCCGCGGCCGACAGGCAACCGACAGCGCTCTTTCACCGGGGGCTCATGTCCGGGTGGTCACTATCGGATGCCGTCTGAACAGGTGCGGCCCGACGGCCGTACCCCTGGACGGATCAACGAGAAGCTCCGCTGAAGGGAACCCCTCACATGACCGGCGCATCGTTCAACCCCTCGGCCGAACCGGCCCGCCGTACGATCATGGCGGCGGCCGGAGCGGCGGGGCTCGCCGCCGCGCTGACCGCCTGCGGGTCGTCCGACGACTCGTCGGGCTCGGCCACGGACAACTCCGGCGCGGGCTCCACCACCCAGGACAGCAACGGCTCCGGCGGCAACTCCTCGGCGGGCGGCGGCGGTTCGGCGCTCGCCAAGACCACGGACATCCCCGAGGGCGGCGGCACGATCTACAAGGACCAGTCCGTGGTCGTCACCCAGCCGACGTCGGGCACCTACAAGGCGTTCTCGACGAAGTGCCCGCACGCGGGCTGCGCGGTGTCGAGCATCGCCGACGGCGCGATCGTCTGCCCCTGCCACGGGAGCCAGTTCGCCATCGCGGACGGCAGCGTGAAGAAGGGTCCGGCGACGACGGGTCTGACGGCCGCGAACATCACCGTGTCCGGTGACCAGATCACGCTGGCCTGACCCGCGGTTCAGGGGCGTCGGCGCGGGTTCTTGAGGCAGCCGAGCACCTCGTCGGTGGTCGCGACCGTGGCGACCAGCGCGAGGGTGTTGCGGACCATCGCGGGGGTGTACTCGGAGGGCACTCCCGCGATGGCGTCGGCCGGGACGACGGCCGTGTAGCCCCGGTTCACCGCGTCGAACACGGCATTGGGGACGGCCACGTTGGCCGAGACCCCGGTGACGATCAGGGTGCGGCAGCCGAGGTTGCGCAGCAGCGGATCGACGTCGGTCCCCTGGATCGGCGACAGGCCGTGCAGCCGCCTCACCAGCAGGTCCTCCTCCGAGACCTCGATGGGGGGCGCGACGCGGACCGCCTGGGTGCCGGACAGCTGCTGGACGGGCAGCCGCTCGGCGGCCCGGAACAGACGGGCGTTGCGGTTCGCGCCGCGGCCGTCGGGACGGCGTTCGGCGAGCGCGTGGATCACCTGGACGCCGGTGTCGTGGGCGGCGGCGACCAGCCGGGCGATGTTGGCCAGGGCGCCGGACGCCCGTGCCTCGTGGGCGAGTTCGGGCAGCGCGCTCCGCGGGCCGACCACGCCCTGCTGGCACTCCACGGTGAGCAGGACGGTGCTCACGGGATCGATGAGCTCCGCGAGCCGTTCGTACGACGGCATGTGACGCCCCCTTCCGCCTTGGTGCGGGGCGGGCGAGACTAACCAGCATCGCGCGGGAACGGAAGAAGAGGGGGCCGCATGACCGTGACTCAGCGCCGGGGCCGGAAGATCATGATGACGCCCGGTGAGCTCGACGAGTTCCTCACCGCACAGCGCACCTGCCGGGTGGCGACCGTGTCGGCGTCCGGCGACCCGCACGTGAGCGCCCTGTGGTTCGCCTGGGACGGCACGTCCCTGTGGCTGTACTCGGTGGTGCGCAGCCAGCGCTGGACGGACCTGAGCCGCGACCCGCGGGTGGCGGTCGTGGTCGACTCCGGTGAGGAGTACGACCAGTTGCGCGGCGTGGAGCTGAGAGGGACCGTCGAGTTCGTGGGCGAGGTGCCGCGCACCGGTGAGCTGGTGGCCGAACTCGACTACGTCGAGACCCTGTTCGCCCGCAAGAACTTCGGCCTGGACGAGATGCCGCACGACGGCCGGCACGCCTGGGCCCGGCTGACCCCGACGAAGATCGCCTCCTGGGACTTCCGCAAACTGGGAGGCTGAGGCGCCGCGCGCCCGACGACGACCGCCGTACCGGACGGCCGGGCGGTGGCCGGGCCGTGCGGCACGGCCGTCGCGTCCGCCCGCGCGCCCAGCCCGCCGGGCCCGCCGGCTCCGGACACCGGCCGGCACGCCGCTCCGCACGATCAGGAGATGGCCTCGGCGGCGCTCCGCAGGGCCTGGACGGCGGCCCGGATCGAGGGGCGGCGGTCGGCGTCGGCCCGCCAGACGACGTACACATGGCGGCGCACCCGCTGCTTCAGCGGCACCGTCACGATCCCCTCCGGCACCGGGTGGCGGCCGAGCAGCGGCGCGATGCAGACCCCCAGTCCCGCCGCCACCAGGTTGAGCTGGGTGTGGGTCTCGGCGGCCCGGTGGCCGATGATCGGTTCGACGCCGCGGGAGCGCAGCGTGAACATCAGCCACTCGTGGCAGAACTCGCCCTCGCCCCAGGTGATCCACTCGTCGTCGGCGAACTCCCCGAGGTCCACCTCGTCCCGTCCGGCCAGCCGGTGCCCGGCCGGCAGGGCGACCTCGGCCGGGTCGTCCAGCAGCGGGGCCTTGACCAGGCCGTCGGGCAGCGGCATCGGCTTGTTGTACCAGTCCAGGACGACGGCGAGGTCGAGGTCGCCGCGCACCACCCCGGCGACGCCGTTCTCCGGTTCGAGTTCGCCGGAGCGCACGCGCAGCGCCGGGTGCCGGGCGCGCAGCGCGGCGAGCGCGGCCGGGAACAGGCCGCGGGCGGCCGTCGGGAACGCCGCCACCCTCAGCTCGCCGACGACCTGTCCGCGGTGCGCCTCCAGGTCGGACTGGGCCAGTTCCACCTGGGAGAGGATCCGGGAGGCGTGCTCGGCGAGCAGCCGCCCGGCGTCGGTGAGCCGGACCCCCCGCCCGTTCCTGGCCAGGAGCTGCTGGTCCACCTCGCGTTCCAGCTTGCCCATCTGCTGCGACACCGCGGACGTGGTGACGTGCAGGGCCTCGGCGGCCCCGCTCACCGAGCCGTGCCGGGCGAGGGCGTCGAGGGTGCGCAGGCGCTCCAGATTCAACATGTAAGCGATTCTAAGAGGTACCACTCGGGAAATCTCGATTGTGCTACGACGTCACCTCCCGCATGGTGGACGGCATGAGCACCGTCACCCGCACCAGGACCGGCGCGCCGACGCCCGCGTCCGCCCTGCCCCGCCCCCGCCTCGACTGGCGTCTCCGGTTCGCCGTCCTGTCGCTGATCTGGGGCTTCAGCTTCCTGCTGATCAAGGTCGGGACGGACGGCTACGCGCCGTTCCAGGTCACCCTGGGCAGGCTGGTCTTCGGTACGGCGGTGCTGGCGGCGGCGATGGCCGTCAAGCGGGAGCGGCTGCCGCGCGGGGTGCGTACCTGGGGGCATCTGGCGGTCGCCGCGTTCCTGCTCAACGCGCTGCCGTTCTCGCTGTTCGCCTACGCGGAGCTGTCGATCCCGTCCACGCTGGCCGGCATCTGCAACGCGACCTCGCCGCTGTGGGGGATGGCGCTGTCGCTGGTGGCGCTCTCGGAGGACCGGCCGACCCGGATCCGGGTGGCCGGACTCGGTCTGGGGTTCCTGGGGGTGCTGACCGTGCTGGGCGCCTGGCAGGGGTTCCACGGGCTGGACGTCATGGGAACGCTGCCGGCGCTGCTGGCCTCGCTGAGCTATCCGGTCGGGTGGATCTACGTCCGCCGGACGCTGGCGGGCACGGGTCACTCGCATCTGTCGATGACCGGTGCGCAGTTGCTTCTCGCGACGCTTCAACTCGCCGTCGTGACGCCGTTGTTCACCTCGATGCCGGCGCACTTCGCTCTGGTGCCGCTGCTGGCGGTCGCGGCGCTCGGCGCGCTGGGGACCGGGCTGGCGGTGCTGATCCAGTACGGGCTGGTCGCCGAGGTGGGCCCGACCACCGCCCAGATGGTCACGTACTTCATCCCGGTCATCGCCACGGCGGCGGGGGTCGCGGTGCTGGGCGAGTCGCTGCGATGGAGCACACCGGTCGGGGCGGCCGTGGTCCTCGCCGGAGCGGCACTGACGCAGGTCCGGCCCAAGGCACGCGCCTCCTGAACGACCGGTCGCACACGGCACGCGTCTCCTCGACGGCCGGTCGCGCGGGGCCCGTCGAGGCCGGGCGGACACCGGCGGCCGGCCGCTCACGGTCGCATCGGCCGGCCCCTACGCCTGGACGCGGCCCCGTGCCGGGGCGACCGCCGCCGCCACCGCCGCCGCCAGCGCCGGGGCCTCCTCGGGGGTGAGCGTCGAGACCGTGACCCGGATGCCGGGCGGCGAGGCCAGCCGGTACCGCGCCCCCGGTGACACCGCCCAGCCCTCGTGCAGCAGCCGCGACACCGCGCCGGTCTCGTCCGGGACCGGGATCCAGAGGTTCATGCCGCTGCGCCCGTGGGCCTCGATGCCGTGGTCCGCGAGCGCGTCGACGAGCAGCTCGCGGCGGGCCCGGTAGGCGGCGGCCACCTCCGGGCCGCGCACCGCCTCGTCCGTCCACAGCCGGACCACGGCGCGCTGCAGCAGGCGGCTCACCCAGCCCGGTCCGAGCCGCTGCCGGCCGCGTACCCGGTCGACGGTGGTCTCGTCGCCGGTCATGGCGGCCAGCCGCAGGTCCGGGCCGTAGGCCTTCGCGACGGAACGGACGAAGGCCCAGTGCCGGGTGGCGCCCGCCAGCGGGTGCAGGGGCAGGTCGACGATGCCGTGGCCGTGGTCGTCCTCGATCAGCAGGGTGTGCGGGTGGTCGCGGAGCACGGCGCGCAGCGCACGCGCGCGTGCGGCGCTCACCGCGGCTCCGGTGGGGTTGTGCGCGCGGGCGGTGACGATCACCGCGCGCGCCCCGGACTCCAGCGCCGTGCGCAGGCTGTCGGCGCGCGGTCCGTCGTCGTCCACGGCCACCGGCACGGTGCGCAGGCCGAGCGCGGGCACGAGGTCGAGGGTGCGGCCCCATCCGGGGTCCTCGACGGCGACCCCGTCGCCCGGCTTGAGGTGGGCCAGCAGGACCCGCTCGACGGCGTCGAGGGAGCCGGAGGTCACGGTGAACGGACCGTCGGGCACGCCGTCGGCGGTGAGTTCGGCGCGCGAGAACCGTTCCAGCTCCGGTTCGACGGGGTCGGCGCCGTACAGGACCGGGGCGCGGCCGTCCTCGTCGGCGGCCAGCGCCGCGAGGACCGGACCGAGGGCGGGGAGCAGCGCGGGGTCGGGGTTGCCGGAGGACAGGTCGCGCACGCCGGCCGGGACGTCGGCGCCGATCCCGTCCCGGCCGGTGGTGGCCGGTCTGGACCGGACACGGCTGCCGCGCCGGCCGGCCGTCTCGATGACCCCGCGCTCCCGCAGGGTGCGGTAGGCGGCCGCGACCGTATTGGGATTCACACCGAGCCGGGCCGCCAACTCCCTCATGGGCGGCAGCAGTTGACCGGGCTCCAGGTCGCCGGCGCCCACCGCGCGCTCGACGTCGGCGGCAATCTCCGCTGCGCCGCGGCCTTCGATCAGATATTCTCCTAGCACAAAAGAAATTATGCACTAGTGCAATAGGGAGACGCAATGGAGACCGCCGAGCCCGGCGTGCGGGGGACCGTTCCGGCACAGCCCGCCGCCTACGCACCGACCGACCGCACCGTCCCGACCCGCTCCGCGGAGCGGGCGTCGTACGACAAGGAGGTGGTGCACTCGATCCTCGACGAGGCGTACCTGTGCCACCTCGGCTTCGTGCGCGACGGCGCGCCGGTGGTGCTGCCGACGCTGTTCGCCCGGGTGGGCGGGGTGCTGTACCTGCACGGCTCGACGGGCTCGCGTCCGCTGCGGATGACCGGCCAGGCCGACCCGGGGCTCCCCGTGTGCGTGACGGTCACCCATGTCGACGGCCTGGTGCTGGCCCGCTCCGCCTTCCACCACTCGATCAACTACCGCTCGGTCGTGGTGCACGGCGTCGCCCACCAGGTCACCGACCCCGAGGAGAAGAGCCGCGCGCTGGACGCCCTGGTCGACCACGTGGTGCGCGGCCGCTCCGCCGACTCCCGCCCGGCCAACCGCAAGGAGCTGGCCGCGACGGCGGTGATCCGCCTGGACCTGGCCGAGGTCTCGGCCAAGACCCGCACAGGCGGCGTCAACGACGAGCCGGAGGACGTGGACCTGCCGTACTGGGCGGGCGTGGTGCCACTGCGGAAGGGCTACGACACGCCGATCGCCGACGGCGACCTGGCGGCCGGGACGCCGGTTCCGCTGTATCTGAAGAGCCTCTGACCCCGGCCGCGGCGAGGGGGGAGCGCCCCTTCGGGGGCGCCGGGCCGTGCCCTGTGGTGGCTGCCGCCGTGCGGGCGCGGGGGGCCGGACCGCGCCGTCGTCCCGGTCACATCGCGCTGGGTGAGGCGACCCGCTCGGCCACCGCGCCCCCGTCCGTCGTCGGCTCCTTCGCCGGGGCCGACGACTGCGCGATGAGCGCCCCGGCCAGCACCAGCACCCCGCCGCCGACCTGCGGCGCGGACAGGTGCTCGCCGAGCAGCACCCACGCGAGCACGGTGGCGACGACCGCCTCCAGGCAGGCCACCACTCCGGCGACCTGCGGTGACAGCCGCCGCACCGAGACCACGCCGGTGACGTAGGCGAGCACGGTCGCGACCAGCACGATCCACGCGAGGAGCGCGAACGCGGGCACCCGTGTGCCGTTCATCGGCGCGGAGCCGGCCAGCACCGCCCAGTCCATCTCCCACGGCCGGGCCACCGCGGTCAGCAGACCCGTGCCGGCCAGCAGCCCGTACGCGATGACACCGAGCGGGTCCACGCCTTCGCCGCCGCCGTGATCGGAGAGCACGAAGTACCCGACCTGACAGCAGGCCGCCCCCAGCGCCAGGGCCAGCCCGAGCGGGTCGAAGCCGAGCCCCGACCACACCTCCACGACACACGCGAGGCCGCCGGCCGCGAGGACGACGCCGAGCGCGGCGGCCCTCGTGACCGGCCGGCGCTGGACGAACCGGACCCAGCCGAGCACCAGCGCGGGCGCGAGGTACTCCACGAGCAGTGCGACCCCGACGGGGATGCGGGAGATCGCGGCGAAGTAGCAGGCCTGGACGCCCGCGACCGCGAGCAGGCCGAATCCGGCGAGCAGCGCGGGGCGGCGGCGCGGCAGGTCGCGGTGGCGCACGGCCAGCGGCAGCATCACCAGCGCGGCGCCCGCCACCCGCAGCCAGACCACGTGCAGCGGGTCGAGACCGGCCTCGATCAGCGGCTTGGCCGCGACACCGGAGCCGCCGAAGGCGAGCGCCGATCCGAGGGCGAGGCCGAGCCCGAGGCGCTTGCCGTGGTTGCTGTCAGTGAGAGGCACCGGCACAGGATGTCAGGGAACGACATGAGCGTCACCCCCTTTGACCCCTGTCTCACCGGCTGGACGTGCGGTTTTCCGTCCCGGTGTCCCACGCCCCGCCGTCCCCGTCGATCCGCAGGGCCAGGGCGCGGGCGGCCACTCCGGCCCGCTCCAGGACCTCCACGGCACGCGATGCGGGGTCCACGACGAGACCGGCCAGCAGATCGGTGCCGCCGGCACGGCCCGCGGTCCGGCTCCGGGCGCGGCTGCGGGCGTGCTCCAGGGCGGCGGTCGCCACCGGTGACCAGGCCCCGTCCCCGCTTCCCGCGGCGCGCGGGACGGCGGGGAGCGCGCCGGAGTCCTCGACCCCCTCCTGCCAGCGCAGGCCGTAGCCGATGCTGCGCTGCACGAGGTAGCCGAGCAGCTTGGCGAGTTGCGGGGCGTCGCCGATGGCGGCGCGGACCTCGGGGTCGTACTCGATCAGCGAGTGCAGCAGATGGGCGGTGTCGACCTGGCGGTCCCCGTCCCGTACGGCCCGGCGGCGGGCACCGGCGACCACCGCTGCCAGCTCGGCGCCGAGCCCGGCATCGCCGTCCGCGTGGATGCCGCCCTGGTCCTGGACGGGCTGGCGGGGAATACGGGGTTGCACATCCCCTACCTCATCAACCGCAAGCGCTTGAGTCATCACCGAGGGGAACCATCTTCGCGTCCCACGCAGAGTGGACGGCGGCGGCCGGAATCTCCTCCCTACGGATGAGATCAGGCCGAATCCCGCACAACGGCGCGCGTCGCGTTGCCATGCGCCGGTCGCGCAACCGTCGTACACCGGGCGCACGTCTCTCGTCGTCGTGGAGGACTGCTGCGGTTGCTGGCTGGTCGCGCTGCCCGCGGTCGACGGCAGGCGGTACGTCTACCGCGTCTGCGCGCCGGCGGACGCCCTGCTCGCGGACCTGTTCTGGGACGCCTGGCACTGCCACGACGAAAGCGCGTTCCCGCGGGCCTGCGACCTGTTCGACGCGGCGGAGATACGGCGGGTGGAGCCCGGCGCGGACCCGCACACGTTCTGACGGTTCATCAGTATTGAATGTTCGCGGCCCTGCGGCTACGTTCCGCGACACCGTAGCCCGATCCGAAGGGGTGGTCGCATGGCCGAAGTCAGCGCGGAGTCACGCATCCAGGCACCGGCCGAGAAGGTGTGGGCGCAGCTCACCGACTGGCCGGCGTACGGGCAGTGGAACGCGACCCACACGAGCTTCCCGAAGGGCGGCCCGGAGAACCTGGCGGTGGGCGGCACCTTCCAGGAGAACATGAAGCTGATGGGCTTCCCGGCCGAGGTCGAGTGGACCATCGAGGAACTGGAGCCGGCGCGGGTGCTGGCGATCCGCGGCAAGGGCCCGATGGCGGTGACGGTGGCGACCCGCTACACGCTGACCCCGGACGGGGACGCGACCGGGGTGCGGATCGACGGCGAGTTCACCGGCGCGGCCGTGTCGCTGATGGCGGGCAAGCTGAAGGACTCGGCGACCGCGGCGCTGAACGAGTCGCTGCGCAAGCTGGGCGGACTGGTGGCCTGACGCCCGCCCCGGGCACGCGGAAGGGCGCCCCGCGGAATCACTCCGCGGGGCGCCCCGCTCGCCGTGCCCATGAGGGTCAGTCCTCGTCGGCGAGGATGAGGTACAGCTTCTTGCGGGTCTCGTTGATGACGGCCAGCGCCTTCTCGCGCTGTTCCTTGGTGCCGGTCTTCCAGACCTGCCCGAACGCCTCCATCAGGCCGAAGCCGGCCTGCCGGATCTCGCCGAGGGCCTCGAAGTCGACTCCGCGGGAAGCCTCTTCCCAAGGGGCGTCCGGACCTTCGTCGGCCGCCGTGCGGCCGCTGTCGGTGAGGGAGAACAGCTTCTTGCCGCCCTCGCTCTCACTGGCGATCAGCCCCTCGTCCTCCAGCAGCTGGAGGGTGGGGTAGACCGAGCCGGGGCTGGGCTTCCACGCACCCCCGCTGCGCTCGGCGATCTCCTGGATCATCTCGTAACCGTGCATCGGGCGGTCCTTCAGCAGGGCCAGGATCGAGGCCCGCACGTCACCGCGCCGCGCCCTGCCCCTGGGACCTCCGCGCCCGCGCGGACCCCAGTGCCCGGGTCCGAAACCGGGCCCGCCCGGGCCGAAGCCGGGGCCGCCGGGACCGAAGGGCCCGAACGCCGCACGGCGTCCCTGTCGCTGTCCATGTCCATGCTCGTGTCCGTGGGGACGCATGACCATCACTCCATTCCATCGTTGATCTGTCGCGTATCGTTCGCGATGCCTCAACGATATATCGGAACCCTTTCGCTTGACAACCCCCGCCGACAGATTCGCCCCCGGCCCCCACCACCAGGGGCGTTGCATGGTCATGCGTTCTCATGCATACTCTTCCTATGTCCAAGGTCCTCACCTCCCTTCCCGCCGGCGAGCGCGTCGGCATCGCCTTCTCCGGCGGGCTCGACACCTCGGTCGCGGTCGCGTGGATGCGCGACAAGGGCGCCGTCCCGTGCACCTACACCGCCGACATCGGCCAGTACGACGAGCCCGACATCGCCTCGGTGCCCGGCCGCGCGCACACCTACGGTGCGGAGATCGCGCGCCTGGTGGACTGCCGTGCCGCGCTGGTCGAGGAGGGGCTGGCCGCGCTGACCTGCGGTGCGTTCCACATCCGCTCGGGCGGACGGGCGTACTTCAACACCACCCCGCTGGGCCGTGCCGTCACCGGCACGCTGCTGGTGCGGGCCATGCTGGAGGACGACGTCCAGATCTGGGGCGACGGCTCGACCTTCAAGGGCAACGACATCGAGCGGTTCTACCGGTACGGCCTGCTCGCCAACCCGCACCTGCGGATCTACAAGCCCTGGCTGGACGCGGACTTCGTCACCGAGCTCGGCGGCCGCAAGGAGATGTCCGAGTGGCTGCTCGCGCACGGGCTGCCGTACCGGGACAGCACCGAGAAGGCGTACTCCACCGACGCCAACATCTGGGGCGCCACGCACGAGGCGAAGACCCTGGAGCACCTGGACAACGGCATCGAGACCGTCGACCCGATCATGGGCGTGCGGTTCTGGGACCCCGAGGTCGAGATCCTCCCCGAGGACGTGACGATCGGCTTCGACCAGGGTCGGCCGGTGACCGTCAACGGCAAGGAGTTCGAGACCGCCGTCGAACTGGTCATGGAGGCCAACGCGATCGGCGGCCGGCACGGGCTCGGCATGTCGGACCAGATCGAGAACCGGATCATCGAGGCCAAGAGCCGCGGGATCTACGAGGCGCCGGGCATGGCGCTGCTGCACGCCGCCTACGAGCGGCTGGTCAACGCGATCCACAACGAGGACACGGTCGCCCAGTACCACAACGAGGGCCGGCGGCTGGGCCGCCTCATGTACGAGGGCCGGTGGCTGGACCCGCAGGCGCTGATGATCCGCGAGTCGCTGCAGCGGTGGGTCGGCGCGGCCGTCACCGGTGAGGTGACGCTGCGGCTGCGGCGCGGCGAGGACTACTCGATCCTCGACACGACCGGGCCCGCGTTCAGCTACCACCCCGACAAGCTGTCGATGGAGCGCACCGAGGACGCGGCGTTCGGTCCGGTGGACCGGATCGGCCAGCTGACCATGCGCAACCTCGACATCGCGGACTCCCGGGCGAAGCTGGAGCAGTACGCGGGCCTCGGCCTGATCGGGACCGCGAACCCGGCGATCGGTGCGGCGCAGGCCGCGGCGACGGGGCTGATCGGCAGCATGCCGGAGGGCGGGGCCGAGGCGATCGCGTCCCGCGGGGAGGCTGCGGCGGACGCGGACGAGTTGCTGGACCGGGCGGCGATGGAGTTCGGCACGGACTGAGCGTGCGGCGGGGAGTGGGGCCGGCTCGGTGACGGGCCGGCCCCCTCTTGTGTCGCGGTGCGGCGCCGTCGTGGGCCTTTGCGCAGTTCCCCGCGCCCCTTTCGGGGCGCCGTTCCCCGTGTGCCTGTCGGGCGGCCGGGTGGGGGAATCGGGCCAGGGGGGTGGGATTGGACTTGGGTGGGTGGGGGGTGGGGGCGTTAGCGTCCGGGGTATGCGGATCCGAATCGTCGACGCCTTCGCCGAGCGGCCGTTCACCGGAAACCCCGCCGGTGTCGTGCTGCTCGACTCCTTTCCCGATGACCCGTGGCTGCGGAACGTCGCCATGGAGGTCAACCACGCCGAGACCGCCTTCGCCCACCCCCTGCCCGAAGGCGGGGACGGCGACTGGGCGTTGCGGTGGTTCACGCCGGTCACCGAGGTGGCGATGTGCGGACACGCCACGCTGGCCACGGCCCATGTGCTGCACACCACGGGAACGCACGCCGGCCCCGTGCGGTTCGCCACCCGCAGCGGGGTGCTGACCGCCACCCCCGCCGCGGACGGGGCGATCACCCTCGACTTCCCCACCGCCCCGCTCACCCGCGTCGACACCCCCGCGGGCGTCGCCGACGCGCTCGGCGCCGAACCCGTGGCCGCCTTCGACACCGGACCCGGCGTCGGCGACCTGCTCCTCGAACTCGCCGACGAGAAGGCCGTGCTGGGCCTCTCCCCCGACCTGAGGGCGCTCGGCGCCCACTCCGTCCGCGGGATCATCGCCACCGCGCGGGCCGAGGACCCGGCGTCGGACTACGACTACGTCTCCCGCTGCTTCTTCCCCAACGTCGGCATCGCCGAGGACCCGGTGACCGGCAGCGCCCACACCGCGCTCGCCCCGCACTGGTCGGCCCGGCTCGGCAGGCCCGACCTGACCGGGCTCCAGGCCTCCCGGCGCACCGGCTTCGTGCGCACCGCGCTGCGCGGCGACCGCACCCTGCTCACCGGCCGGGCCGTGACCGTGATCGACGGCGAACTGCTCACGCCGTAGGCAGCCAGCCGACCTTGCCGGCCAGCAGCGCGTAGCCCACGAACGCGCCGATGTCGAGCAGGGAGTGCGCCACCACCAGGGGACCGACCCGGCCCCAGCGCCGGTACAGGTAGACGAAGACCACGCCCATCACCATGTTGCCGACGAAGCCGCCGATCCCCTGGTAGAGGTGGTACGACCCGCGCAGTACCGCACTGGCCACCAGGGCCGTACCCGCGCTCCAGCCCAACTGGTCCAGCCTGCGCAGCAGGTAGCCGACGACGATGACCTCTTCGAGGATGGCGTTCTGCATCGCGGAGAGGATCAGGACCGGGTACTTCCACCACACGTCGGGCAGCGCCTCCGGCACCACCGTCAGGTTGAAGCCGAGACCGCGCGCGGCCAGGTAGAAGGCGATGCCGGCGCTGCCGATCACCGCGGCGATGCCCGCCCCGCGGCCCAGGTCGGGCCAGCGGCGGGTGCGGTCGAAGCCGAGCGTGCGCAGGCTCGCGCCCTCGCGGAGCAGGAGGTGGGCGACCAGGAGGACGGGGACGAGCGCGCTCGCGATGCCGAACAGCTGCCAGGCGAGGTCCAGCCAGGGACGGCCCGGCGCGGCCGAGGCGTTGAGGGTGGCCGCCTGGTCCTTGAGGCCGCCCGGTTTGGTGACCGATCCGACAAAGCTGATCAGCGCGGAGACGCCGCTCGCGCCGAGCGAGAGCCCGAGCACGAGCAGCGTCTCGTCCCGGAACATGCGCTGCGAGGGCCGCTCCAGTGGGTAAGCACCGGCCACCTGGTCCGCCACCTGCACTCCTGCCTCCAACGGTCATCGGACGTCACAGCTTGCCCGATCGACCTGTGACAGGCGCGGCCGACCCCCGCCGCCCCGGCGAGGCGCCCCGAACGGCGGCCTCAGCCCGTCAGCACCGGTTCCAATAACCCGACCGGCCAGGTGTGCACCGGCTCCCCCTGGTTCATCAGCTCCGCGTAGCGCCGCGTCATGGCGGCCAGCGCCTCGTCCCGCGGCAGCCCCCGTTCCACCGCCCGGTGGAACGTCGCGGCCTGCCAGGACGCCCCGTTGACCCGCCGCCGGCACCGCTCCTCGATCACGCCCAGGTAGAAGTCCCGGTCGGCGCTCTCCACGCCCCACGCGTCCAGGCCGGTCGCCGCCAGCGGCAGCAGCTCGTCGCGGACCAGGGTGACCGCGTCCACCTCCGTCGTGCCGCCGCCGTAGCGGCCCCGCCGCGGCCACACCATCCGGGCGTCGATGCCGTGCCGGCACGCGGCGTCGAAGTTCGCCTCGGCCGCGGCGAACGGCAGCCGGGTCCACACCGGCCGCGACTCCTCCGCGAGGGCGCGCACGAGGCCGTAGTAGAAGGCAGCGTTGGCGATGACGTCGGTGATGGTCGGCCCGGCGGGCAGCACCCGGTTCTCCACGCGCAGGTGCGGGACGCCGTCGGCGATGCCGTAGACCGGCCGGTTCCAGCGGTACACCGTGCCGTTGTGCAGGACGAGTTCGGCGAGCTTGGGCACGCCGCCCGCGTCGAGCACGGCCAGCGGGTCCTCCTCGTCGCAGATCGGCAGCAGCGGCGGGAAGAACCGCAGGTTCTCCTCGAAGAGTTCGTAGGCGGAGCTGATCCAGCGCTCGCCGAACCAGATGCGCGGCCGTACGCCCTGCGCCTGGAGCTCGGGCGGCCGGGTGTCGGTGGCCTGGAGGAACAGCGGCGGCCTGGACTCCCGCCACAGTTCGTGGCCGAAGAGGAAGGGAGAGTTCGCGCCCACGGCGATCTGCACGGCGGACGCCGCCTGCGCCGCGTTCCACACGTCGGCGAAGCGGGCCGGGGTGACCTGGAGGTGCAGCTGCACGGAGGTGCAGGCGGCCTCCGGCACGATCGACTTCGACGTGCACCGCAGGTGTTCGACGCCTTCGATGTCGAGCACGAAGTCCTCGCCCCGCGCGGCGACGATCTGGTCGTTGAGCAGGGTGTACCGGTCGACCTCGGAGAGGTTCGCGGAGACCAGGTCGTCGCGTTCCAGCGTGGGCAGGATGCCGATCATCACGATCCCGGCGGCCACCTCGCCCGCCTTGCGGTCGGCATAGGCCAGCGAGGTCCGCAGTTCCTCGTCCAGCCGGTCGAATACCCGGCCGCCGATCCGATGTGGGGCTATGTTCACTTCCAGGTTGAACATCGCCAGCTCTGTCTGGAAATCGCGGCTGGCGATACGTTCGAGGACCTGGCCGTTCAGCATTCTCGGCATACCGTCCGCACCGGCGAGATTCAATTCGATCTCGACGCCCATGAGGTTCTTGGGGCTGTCGAACCGCTTCTCCACCAGCAGTCGCTCCAGCCCCGCCAGACAGTCGCGGAGCTTTTCGCGGTAGCGCTGGCGATCGGACAGGTCGAACCGGCCCGCCACGACCTTCTCCCCCATCGAAGCGTCCCTCCTCGAATGGGCGGACCGGGGTTCCGGCCGCCGGGTGTCCCGGGTCCAGGTGGGATGATGCCCACCGGAAGCGATCGATAACGTCGCGCGCGGCACAGGGAGCCGCTAGTCTGTTGGAATGTGTCCTGCGGCACATTCACGGGGCATGGGGCATCATGCAACTTCGGGTTCCCCGATGTCCTCGTGAAAAACGCCGACGACATTCGGCCGACCGCGAGAACCCCGTATTACGAGGTCAGTACGGTGGCGGCGGGCCGGAAATCGGGAGGATCCCGCACGTATCAACGGCCGAATTGCGCCTTGTTCTCTGCTGTGAAACGACCCGGTGAAACGCCGCCTGAACAGGCGTCGTATAAACTCCGCGAACAAGGCAGAAGGCTGGCGCCCATGGTCTGGTTCCTGCCCTCTGAATGACGTGCGGCAACAACGCCCGCACCTCTCTTCACCGAGCCGGGCCCCCGCCTCTCTGACCCCCCTGTGAGCTGACAGCGCCGTCCGCCCCTGCCCTCGCGCCGCCGCGCCTGTCGAACGAGAGGCGACCCACCATGCCGCTGCAATTCCCTCCTGCCCCCGCGCCTGCCCTGCGTTCCGTCCTCACCGCCCTGAGTTCGCCCACTGCGGTCCGCGAGGCCCGCACCCCGTCCCTGCGTACCGCCCAGGGACCCGCGACTCCCGAACTCCCGCTGCCCGTGCACGTCCTGGACCGCATCACTCCCGAGGGCATGTCCGGCACCCGGCTGGCCGGCTGGCGCTTCCTGATCCGCTGCGGGGACCGGGCGGTGGCCGCGGCCGACACCATGCTCACCCCGGACGGCTGGGCCTTCTCGCACTTCTTCGAGGGCCCCTACATCTCCTCCACCGAGCGTGCCCTGCAGCAGGCCGAGGCCCTGCAACAGGCCTATCAGCCGCGCCTGTTGTCGCTGCCCGGCCTCTACATGCTCACCCTGTGGCTGCACGGCGACTGCGGCGCGGACGGCACCGAGGGCCACCCGGAGGCCAGCGACCTGCTCGTCCCGCTGGCCCCGGCCCCGCCCGGCATCGCGGCCCACCGGCCGCACCCGGTGGCCGAACTGCTCCCCGTGCTGACCCATCGGATCACCACGGCACCGCTGCTGATCACCCCCGCCTGACGAGGCCACCGGCCCCACCCCGTCGCTCCGGGACGAGTGACGGGGTACGGTCGTATGTCAACAAGTCAATCCGTGCGACAGCGAAAGCCGCTCGTCCGAGCAATTGGCCGCTCCTCGGAGCCGATAATCCACCTCGCCGACGACCTGACTAGCCCCATCCGGCCATGCGGAACCATCCGAATTGGCAGCCGGGGCGAGATGAACCGTCCGCGCGAGTGACGCGTCTCCAATCTGTGAGAGGCGGTGCGGCCAAATCCCTGCGGAACACCGCCCGGAGGGCAACACTGGTTTCCGACCGACTCATCATCACGGGGGACCGAGATGACCACCACAGAGCGAGAGACCCCATCCATGTGCCAGCACCAGCCGCCGTGTCCGACAGCAGAGTCCGCCGACCGGGAGTCCGCCCGTCTGACGGCGCACCACCCGGAGCAGGGCTGGAGCCTGCTGTGCAACGGCGTCCTGCTCTTCGAGGACACCGGTGAGCTTCTGCCCGACGGGCAGATCATCGCGCCGCACCGCCCGGTCGGCGCCGGCAGCGTGATGACCGCCGCCTGACGGACGCAGCACCGCACCACCCCCGGGCGGCCCCGCCGCTCCGCCCGGTGACCAGCAGGGGCCGGACGCACACGCACGGTGCGCACCGGCCCCGACGTGCGTCCGGGGGCGGTCACCGCCCGTAGCCGCTCGTTGGGCGCAGCGCGAGCGACCGGGTGCCGGGCGCGTTCAGCTCGTGGGCCGGTACGCGAACCAGTCGAAGGCGGCCCGGCCCTCGGTGACGTACATGCCGATGACGCGGCCCGTGAAGCCGCCGGCCACCTGGGTGGAGAGGTACCGGCCGTCCAGTTCGGCCAGCCGGACGACACCGGCGGAGGTCTCCGCCGAGAGGATCACGGCGTCGGGCCCGGCGGCCCGGACCCCGGTCGTCCCCGACCGCCCCGGCACGGTGCCGGAGGGCGGCGGCACCCGGTCCGTGCGGGTCTCGACGACGAGGGTCAACGGGCCCGGCGGGACCGGGTGTTCGGAGATCGTCTGGCGCAGCGGGCCGATCCGGGCGAGCGCGCTCACCGTCCCGCCGTACACCTCCAGGTCGTAGTGGTGGGCCTCGTCGACGCGGACCGAGAGGCCCGCGCGGGCCGTACCGGGGTCGAGCAGCGCGGCGGCCCGGCAGTCCGGGTGCTGCTGGCGGCGGCCGACGAAGGTGTGCCCGGCCCGGTCCAGGCTGTCCCCGGTGGCCGTGAGCGTCAGCCACCCGGGCCGGTCGGCCAGCGACCATGAGCCGTCGGGCCGGGCGCGCGGGGAGATCCACTGCGGGGCGAGGGCGGCGGCCGTGAAGTCGTCGCGGGCGGGCGGCTGTCCGACCGGGTGCAGGCGGGCCGGCGCCTGCTCCCGCTCGCGCACCGGCCCCATCCGCGGCCACCCGTCGACCCACTCCACGGGCGCGAGGAAGGTCTCCCGGCCGAGGACGTGGAACTCCGGGAACCAGCCGCGCGGGCGGGTGCCCAGCAGCACCGCCCACCAGCGGCCGTCGGCGGCCCGCACCAGGTCGGCGTGGCCGGTGCACTGGACCGGCTCCCCGGTGCCCCGGTGGGAGACCAGCGGATTGCCCGGCGCCGGCTCCCAGGGCCCGCGCGGCGAACGGGCGCGGGCCACCGACACCCCGTGCCCGAGCGCGGTGCCGCCCTCGGCGACCAGCAGGTACCACCACGCGCCGACCCGGTACAGGTGCGGCGCCTCGGGATCGCGCAGCCCGGTCCCGGACCACATCGGCAGCGGCCCCTCCAGTACCTTTCCGGTCCGGGTGTCGATCCGCGCCACCGTCCCACCGGCCACCGCGCACCAGCAGTCGCCGTTCTCGTCCCAGGCGAGGTCGGGGTCGATGCCGGGGACGTCGATCCACACCGGGTCGGACCAGGGGCCCTCGGGCCGCTCGGCGGTGACCAGGAGGTTGCCGCCCCCGCCGACGACGGTCGTGACGACGTGGAAGAGGCCGTCGTGGTGCCGGATCGTCGGGGCGTACACCCCGCCCGAGGCCGGTGTCCCCTCCGGCAGCGTCAACTGGCCGGGCCGGTCGAGCACGTTGCCGAGCTGCCGCCAGTGCACCAGGTCGCGGCTGTGGAAGAGCGGGACGCCGGGGAAGTACTCGAAGCTGGAACAGACCAGGTAGTGGTCCTCGCCCACCCGGCACACGCTCGGGTCGGGGTGGAATCCGGGGATGACGGGGTTGTCGTACGTCCGCATGCGGAAGCCCTCCCCCAGGCGCCGCCGAAAGTTTCGGCGCATTCGGCGAACATGTCGAGGCGCACTGTAGGCGGGGCGTCCGGGGTCCGGCAAGACGGGCGGCTACAGCTTCAGGCGGTACGGGAGCAGGCAGACCACGACGTCGGTGCGGGCCCGCAGGACGGTGGCCAGGAGCAGGCCGCGCTGGTTCTGCAGGATCTCGTAGCGGCGGTGGACGGGATCCACCTCGGGGATGAGCACGGCGACCTGGCGGCCGCCCTCCGCCGCCCGCTGCACGTAGTCGACGACCGGCTGCACCAGCGAGCGGTGCGGACTGTTGACGATGTCGAGGCGCACCCCGGGATTCCACCGCTCCCAGGCCTCCTCCAGCGCCCGGACCCTGGCCGGATCGGCGTGCACGGCGACCGCGACCACCTCGTCGCCGAGGGCGAGGGCGGCGCCCAGGGCGTGCCGGGCGAGCTTGCTGACCTCGCCGATCGGCACGATCACCAGGCTGCCGAGGTGCCGGGGCGGCGGGTCCGGGGTGCGGCCGAGACCCAGTTCCCTGCCGACGGCGGTGTAGTAGCGCTGGATGCGGGCGAACAGCAGCATCAGCAGCGGTACGGCGAGCACCACCACCCAGGCGCCGCCGAGGAACTTGGTGAGCAGCAGGATGACCCCGGCGAGGGTGGTGAGCACCGCGCCGGTGCCGTTGATCAGCGCCCGCCGCTTCCAGCCGGGGGGCCGCTGGGTCGCCCAGTGCCGGACCAGACCGGCCTGGCTGAGGGTGAAGCCGATGAAGACACCGATGGCGAAGAGCGGCAGCAGCCGGTGGGTGTCGGCGTCGGTGGCGACCAGGAGCAGCGCTGCCAGCAGGGCGAGGGCGACCACGCCGTAGCGGTAGACCGGGCGTTCGGCGCGCAGGCCGAAGAGGTGGGGCAGCCGGTGGTCGCGGGCGAGCAGGCTCATCAGCACCGGCAGCCCGCCGAAGCTGGTGTTGGCGGCCAGCGCCAGGACGAGGGTGACGAGGAGATTGGTGACGTAGTAGGGCCAGCCGGTGCCGTAGGCGCCCGCGGTGAGCTGGGCGAGGACGGTCACTCCGTCGCGCGGGGCCACGTGGTCGCGGTGGATGAGGACCGCCAGGCCGATGAGCATGACGCCGAGCAGCGCGCCCAGCATCAGCTCGGTGCGCTGGGCGCGCCGGACGCTCGGCGGCCGGAAGGTCGGGACGGCGTTGGCGATGGCCTCGACGCCGGTCAGGGCCGAGCAGCCGGACGAGAACGCCTTGAGGACCACCAGCGCGCCGAGCGCCTCGGTCGCGTGCACCGGCCGGTCGGTGCCGACCAGAGCGACCGGGTGCGAGCGCAGCAGGCCGAGCAGGATCACGCCGAGGATCGAGACGATGAACAGCAGGGCCGGCAGCATCAGCACCCGGGCGCTCTCGGCGATGCCCCGCAGGTTCACCGCGGTCAGCAGGGCCAGGCCGATCAGGCAGACGAGCAGCTTGTCGTGGCCGAGGGAGGGGAAGGCCGAGGCGAGCGCGTCGGCGCCGGCCGCGAGGCTGACGGCGACGGTGAGGACGTAGTCGACGACCAGGCTGGCGGCGGCGAGCAGGCTCGCGGTGCCGCCGAGATCCGCCTTGGCGACGGCGTAGGCGCCGCCGCCGTCCGGGTGAACGGCGATGACCTGGCCGTAGGAGACCACGAGCGCGGCGAGCAGGAAGGTGATCGCGAGGGTGATGGGCAGGGTCGCGGTGAGCGCGCCGGTGCCGGCGACCACCAGGGCCAGCACGATCGCCTCGGGGCCGTACGCCACCGAACTGAGCGCGTCCAGGGAGAGGGCGGCCAGTCCCTGCAGGCTGGTCAGGCCGTGCTTGTCGCCCTCGCCCGGACGCAGCGGAACCCTGGGTCTCAGTTCACGACGTGCCAGGCCATACGCCATCGGAACCTCATCACGGCCGGTGGGACGGTCGGCAACAGTGTCCTGCGGACCGGGGCCGTGCGCCCGTGGGGAATGCCCGGACGGGCGGCCGCTGAGGTGGCACACCTCCGGGCGAGGGCCGGGCCGCCGCTCGCCCGGAGGTGGGTATCGGGGCGGGCCGGGCCGGTCAGAGGCCGACGTCCCGGCGGCGGATGTCCTCCAGGGACTCGCGGCGGACCAGCAGCCGGGCGTGGCCGGCCCGGACGGCGGTGACCGGCGGGCGGCCCACCAGGTTGTAGCCGGAGGCCATGGACAGGTGGTAGGCACCGGCCACCGGGACCGCGAGCAGGTCACCGGGGCGCAGGTCGGCGGGGAGTCCGGCGTCCGCGGCCAGCACGTCACCGGCCTCGCAGTGCCGCCCCACGACGGTCACCGGGGCCGTCGGAGCGGCGCTCGCGCGGCCGACGAGCCGGGGCGCGTACCGGACGCCGTAGAGCGCGGGACGCGGGTTGTCGCTCATCCCGCCGTCGACGGCGACGAAGGTGTGCTCGCCGGTCTTCTTCACGGCGAGGACCCGGTACACGGCGATCCCCGCCGGGCCCACGACGGCCCGGCCCGGCTCGATGATCAGGCGGGGCACCGGCAGCCCGGCGGCCGCGCACGCCTGGGTCAGCTCGCCGCGCACCCTGCGGGCCAGCGCGGTCAGGTCGAGGGCCGCCTCGCCGGGCCGGTAGGCGACGCCGTGGCCGCCGCCGAGGTCCAGTTCGGGCAGGACCAGGCCGTGCTGCTCGTGCAGCCGGGCCATCAGGCCGACCAGCCGGCGCACCGCGGCCAGGTAGGGCTTGACGCTGGTGATCTGCGAGCCCAGGTGGCAGTGCAGACCGGTGAGTTCGAGCTGCGGCTGGTCCAGTATCCGGGCGATGGCGTGCTGGGCGTAGCCGTCGGCGATGGACAGGCCGAACTTCTGGTCGTCGGTGCCGGTGCGGATCTTCTCGTGGCCGCCCGCGCTGATCCCCGGCACCACCCGGACCATCACCTTCTGGTGCCCGCCGGGTCCCACGGCGGCGGCGAGCCGGGCGATCTCCGAGGGGCTGTCGATCACGATCCGTCCGACACCGAGCCGCAGCGCGGTCTCCAGGTCGCGCGGGGACTTGGCGTTGCCGTGCAGCACGATCCGCTCCGGCGGGAACCCGGTGGTGACCGCGAGTTCCAGTTCGCCGGCCGAGCAGACGTCCAGGCCGAGGCCCTCCTCCGCGGTCCAGTGGACCATGGCCCGGCACAGGAACGCCTTGGCCGCGTACAGGACTTCGGCGTCCGGGAAGGCGTCCCGGTAGGTGCGGCAGCGTTCGCGGACCTCGTCCTCGTCCAGGACGTAGACGGGTGTGCCGAACCGGTCGGCGACCTCGGCGAGCGGGACACCGCCCACGGCCAGGTCGCCGGGCCGGTGTTCGGTGGTGGAGGCGGGCCACACCGACAGATCGGCGGGCGTGGTGGTGAGGACGGGTTCGTGCAGGGTGGTCATCGACCGCTCCCCTCTCAGACGGTTCAGGCGGTTCGGGCGATCCGCAGGGACACGGCGACCGGCGCGAGCGGCGCCACCGGGGTGGGGGCCGGCGCCGACAGCTGGGGGTCGACCGTGACGGTGGTGACGCCGAGCGGTGCGGTCAGGGCACGCAGCGCGGGTTCGGCGAGCCGGATCCAGGCCTGGCCGGGGCCGAGGGTGGCGGCGAGGGCGCGGGCCGAGGTGAAACCGACCGCCGTGCGCTCGCCGAGCGGGGTGCGGAAGAGCCGGGCCGCGCACCCCGCGGGTCCCGGCCGGACCGGTACGAACAGGGGTCCGGCCGGGAAGCGATCGGAGGGTTCCGGATCGTCACCGCACAAGAGTTCTGGCATGGGATGCCTCCTGCCACAGGAAGGAACGGGTGCCCCGGACGCGGGGAGGCGGACCGGGGCTCGCTGATGACGCTATGCCCGGTCCCGGCCCTCATCCGACGCTTCATGACGGGACGCTGACGGTGATCGCGGCGACGTTGACGGGACGCTGACGGCGGGCCCCGCGGTGCTGGTCGCGGGTGTCAGAGGCGTGCCAAGAAGAGGCGGCGGAGCTGGCCCGCGCCGGGTTCCGGGGGTGTCATGGAGGCGGTCCGGCCCCGGGACACGCCCGGGGTCCGCTGCGGAAATACGGTGAGGACATGTCCCGATACGACACCTGCGCGTCCCGTCGGGTCGTCGTCGGTGTGAGCGGTTCGCTGGGCAGCGTCACGGCCCTGTACCGGGCCGCGGCGGAGGCCAGGCACCGGGAGGCCGAGCTGTGGCCGGTGCTGGCCTGGGAGCCGCCGGGCGGCGAGTCGGCGGCCCGCCGCTCCCCCGCCCCGCCGGCGCTCACCGGGGAGTGGCAGCGGCTCGCCCGCGAACGGCTGCTCGTCGTGCTCGGCGAGGTCTTCGGGGAGGCGACGCCGGCCGGTGTCCCGCTGCACGGGCTCGTCGTCCGCGCCGCGCCGGGCGCGGCCCTGGTGGAGACGGCGGACCGGGACGACGACATCCTGGTGGTCGGCGCGGGCCGGCGCGGCTGGCAACGGGCCTTCTCGGGCCGGGTCACCCGCTACTGCCTGACGCACGCGCACTGCCCGGTCCTCGCGATACCGCCGTCCCCGCTGGAGGAGACGCTCGCGGCCGCCCGCCGCCGCAGCGCCTGGCATCTGCCGCTGAGCACACGGCAGTTGTCGTCCTGAGCCACGACAACGCCGGAGCCGTGACGGCGGCAGAGCGATCGGGAGCCGTCACGGCATCGAAGCGGACCGGGAGCCGTCACGACGTCAGGGCCGTGGGGAGAGCCGGCCGCTCCGGTTCGCGGCCCGGCGCCGACGGCAGGCTCAGCACCATGGTGAGCCCGCCGCCCGGCGTGTCCTCGGCCGTGAGCGTGCCGCCCATCGCCTCGGTGAAGCCGCGGGCCACGGCCAGGCCGAGGCCGACCCCGGCACCGCGCGGCGAGTCGCCGTACCGCTGGAACGGTTCGAAGATGCGCTGCTTGGCCTCGTCCGGGACGCCGGACCCGCGGTCCACCACCCGGACCTCCACCCGGTCGGCGAGGGAACTGGCCTTCACCAGCACGGGGGTGTTTGGCGGGCTGTACTTGACCGCGTTCTCGACGACGTTGGCCACCACCCGCTCCAGGAGGCCCCTGTCGACGTGGACCATGGGCAGCGTCTCCGGGATGTCCAGTTCGACGCCGTCCTCGGGGACCCCGCCCAGGGCCATCGGCACCACCTCGTCCAGGTCGGTCTCCCGGACGATGGGGGTGACGGTGCCGGTCTGCAGCCGGGTGATGTCGAGGAGGTTACCCACGAGGTTGTCGAGCCGGTCGGCGCCCGCCTCTATGGCCTCCAGCAGCTCCGCCCGGTCCTCCTCGGACCACTCGACGTCGTCCGAACGCAGCGAGGACACCGCCGCCTTGATCCCGGCGAGCGGGGTGCGCAGGTCGTGGCTGACGGCGGCCAGCAGCGCGGTGCGGATCCGGTTGCCCTCCGCCAGCTCCTTGGCCCGGTCCGCCTCGTGCTGGAGGCGCTGCCGGTCGAGCACGACGACGGCCTGCGCGGCGAACGCGGCGAGCACCCGCCGGTCGGACGCGGGCAGCACCCGTCCGGACAGGGCGAGCGTCATGCGGTCGCCGACCGGCATGTCGACGTCGGCGTTCTCCGGCCGTCCGCAGGGCTGCGGCCCGACACTGCCGGCGCAGGTCCACGGCGTCACGTCGTCCGCCCTCTCCAGCAGGGCCACCGACTCCATGCCGAAGGTCTCGCGGACCCGTTCCAGGAGCGCTTCCAGGCTGGTCTCGCCGCGCAGCACGCTGCCCGCGAGGAAGGACAGGATCTCCGACTCGGCGCGCAGCCGGGCCGCCTGCTGGGTGCGCCGGGCGGCGAGGTCCACGACGGACGCCACCGACACCGCGACCCCGAAGAAGATCGCCATGGCGACGATGTTCTTGGGGTCGGCGATGGTGAGGGTGTGGACGGGCGGGGTGAAGTACCAGTTGAGCAGCAGGGAGCCGACGAGCGCCGAGGTGAGCGCCGGGAGCAGTCCGCCGAGCAGGGCCGCGGCGACCGTCAGGGTGAGGTAGAGCAGCATGTCGTTGGCCAGGCCCACCTCGGGAGCCAGGCCGGTCAGCAGCCAGGTCAGCAGGACGGGTCCGAGGACGCCGGCGAGCCAGCCCCAGATGATCCGGGACCGGCCGAGCCGTGCCGGGCGTCCCAGCGGGAGCCGCCCCTTCCCGGCCTCGGCGTGCGTGATGAGGTGGACGTCGAGGTCGGGGCCCGACTCGCGGGCGACGGTGGCGCCGACGCCGGGCCCCAGCACGTACTGCCACGCCTTGCGGCGCGAGACGCCGAGGACGATCTGGGTGGCGTTGACACCGCGCGCGAAGTCCAGGAGGGCCGCCGGGACGTCCTCACCGACCACCTGATGGAAGGTCCCGCCGAGATCCTCCACCAGCGTGCGCTGGACGGCGAGTTCCTTCGGCGAGGCCGAGGTCAGACCGTCGCTGCGGGACACGTACACGGCGAGCACCTCGCCGCCCGCGCCCTTCTCCGCCAGCCGCGCCGCCCGCCGGATCAGCGTCCGGCCCTCGGGACCGCCGGTCAGCCCGACCACGATCCGCTCCCGCGAACCCCAGATCGCCGACACCCGGTGCTCACTGCGGTACTGCTTCAGATACGCGTCCACACGGTCCGCGACCCACAGCAGCGCCAGTTCCCGCAGAGCGGTCAGATTGCCCGGCCGGAAGTAGTTCGACAGCGCCGCGTCCACCTTGTCCGACTGGTAGATGTTCCCGTGCGCCATACGCCGCCGCAGCGCCTCGGGAGACATGTCGACCAGCTCGATCTGGTCCGCCCGCCGCACCACCTCGTCCGGCACCGTCTCCCGCTGCCGCACCCCCGTGATGGACTCCACGACATCACCCAGGGACTCCAGATGCTGGATGTTGACGGTCGAGACCACGTCGATCCCCGCCGCCAGCAGCTCCTCCACGTCCTGCCAGCGCTTGGCGTTGCGCGAACCGGGGACGTTGGTGTGCGGCAGCTCGTCCACCAGGGCGACCTGGGGGCGGCGGGCGAGCACGGCGTCCACGTCCATCTCGGTGAACACCGCGCCGCGGTACTCCAGTTCCCGGCGCGGGATCTGCTCCAGGCCGTGCAGCATCACCTCGGTGCGCGGCCGGCCGTGGTGCTCGACGAACGCGACCACGCAGTCCGTGCCGCGTTCGATCCTGCGGTGGGCCTCGGCGAGCATGGCGTAGGTCTTGCCCACACCGGGTGCCGCGCCGAGGTAGATCCGGAGCCTGCCGCGTGCCATGTCATCCTTCGAAGCGGTAGCCCATGCCGGGCTCGGTGATCAGATACCGGGGGTGCGCGGGATCCGCCTCCAGCTTGCGGCGGAGCTGCGCCATGTACACCCGCAGGTAGTTGGTCTTGCCGCCCTGCGAGACTCCCCACACCTCGTGCAGCAGGTGCTTCTGTGTGACGAGCCGGCCGGGGTTGGTGACCAGGATCTCCAGCAGGTGCCACTCGGTCGGGGTCAGGCGTACGTCGTGACCGGCCCGTACGGCCTTCTTGGCGCGCAGGTCGATGGTGAAGCCGTCGGTCTCCACCAGGGTGGTCTCGGGGGCGAGCGGCACGTCCTCGGTACGGCGGACCGCCGCCCGCAGCCGGGCGAGGAGTTCGTCCATGCTGAACGGCTTGGTGATGTAGTCGTCGGCACCCGCGTCCAGCGCGGCGACCTTCTCGTCGGAGGCCTGCCGCGCCGACAGCACGAGGATCGGCACCCGGGTCCAGCCGCGCAGCGCCCTGATGACGTCGACCCCGTCCATGTCGGGCAGTCCGAGGTCGAGCATCACCACGTCCGGCTGACGCGCGGCCGCCAGCCGGAGGGCCGTGGCGCCGTCGGGCGCCGCGTCCACTCCGTACCGGCGTGCCTGCATGTTGATCACGAGTGCCCGTACGAGCTGGGGGTCGTCTTCCACGACCAGCACGCGGGTCATCAGCTGCCCTTGGTCAGTTCCTTCAGCGCGATGTTGAGTTCGAGGACGTTCACCCGGGGCTCCCCGATGAAGCCGAGGGCGCGGCCCTCGGTGTGGTCCTCGACCAGCTTCGCCACCTGGCCGACGGAGAGGTGGTTGCGCGCGGCGACCCGGTGGACCTGGAGGCCGGCGTAGGCCGGGGAGATGTCCGGGTCGAGGCCGGAGCCCGAGGAGGTGACCGCGTCGGCCGGGATCTCGGAGGCCCTGACCGTGTACCCGGGCACCGAGTTGTCCTTGACGACCGCGGCCTTGGCGTCCTTCACCTGCTGGATCAGCACCTTGTTGTCGGCGGCGAGGTTGGTCGCCCCCGAAAGGATCAGCTTGTACCGGGTGTTGATGCTGTTGCTCCCGAGTCCGTTGGCCGGGCGGCCCTGGAACCACCGCAGGTCGGCGTCCGGGGTCTGCTGGCCCTTCTTCAGCGGCAGGTCGTAGGACTGCCCGATGAGGGACGAGCCGACGACCCTGCCGTCCGACGTGATCTCGGAGCCGTTCGCCTTGCCGTGGAAGGCGGCCTGGGCCACGCCGGTGACGACCAGTGGATAGACGACGCCGGTGACCAGGGTCAGCACGAGCAGCGCCCGCAGACCCGCCCCGAGCAACCGGGCCGTGTTGGTGATGGAGTTGTTCATGGCGATCAGCCGATTCCGGGGATGAGGGAGATGATCATGTCGATGATCTTGATGCCGACGAACGGCGCGATCAGGCCGCCGAGACCGTAGATCCCGAGGTTGCGGCGGAGCAGCTTGTCGGCGCTGACCGGCCGGTACTGCACGCCCTTCAGCGAGAGCGGCACCAGCGCGATGATGACGAGCGCGTTGAAGACGACCGCGGACAGGATCGCGGAGCTGGGCGAGGACAGGTGCATGATGTTGAGCTTGTCCAGGCCCGGGTAGACCACGGCGAACATGGCCGGGATGATCGCGAAGTACTTCGCGACGTCGTTGGCGATGGAGAACGTGGTCAGCGCGCCGCGGGTGATCAGCAACTGCTTGCCGATCTCGACGATCTCGATGAGCTTGGTCGGGTTGGAGTCGAGGTCGACCATGTTGCCGGCCTCCTTCGCGGCCGACGTGCCGGTGTTCATCGCCACGCCGACGTCCGCCTGCGCGAGGGCCGGGGCGTCGTTGGTGCCGTCACCGGTCATCGCGACCAGCTTGCCGCCGGCCTGCTCCCGCTTGATGAGGGCCATCTTGTCCTCGGGGGTGGCCTCGGCGAGGAAGTCGTCGACACCCGCCTCGTCGGCGATCGCCTTGGCGGTCAGCGGGTTGTCACCCGTGATCATGACGGTCCTGATGCCCATGCGGCGCAGTTCCTCGAACCGCTCGCGCATGCCGTCCTTGACGACGTCCTTGAGGTGGACGACACCCAGGACACGGGCGCCCTCGGTGTCCTCGACGGCGACGAGGAGCGGGGTGCCGCCGGCCTCGGAGATGCGGTCGGCGAGGGTGCCGGCGTCCTCGGCGACGGTGCCGCCCCGCTCGCGGACCCAGGCGATGACCGAACCGGCCGCGCCCTTGCGGATCTTCCTGCCGTCGACGTCGACGCCGGACATCCGGGTCTGGGCGGTGAAGGCGATCCAGTCGGCCTGCGCCAGTTCGCCCTGGTGGCGCTCGCGCAGCCCGTACTTCTCCTTCGCCAGGACGACGACGGAGCGGCCCTCGGGCGTCTCGTCGGCCAGCGACGAGAGCTGGGCGGCGTCGGCGACCTCGGCCTCGGTCGCGCCGCGCACCGCGAGGAACTCGGCGGCCCGGCGGTTGCCGAGGGTGATGGTGCCGGTCTTGTCGAGCAGCAGGGTGGAGACGTCACCGGCGGCCTCGACCGCGCGCCCTGACATGGCGAGCACGTTGCGCTGCACCAGCCGGTCCATGCCGGCGATGCCGATCGCGGAGAGCAGCGCGCCGATGGTGGTCGGGATGAGGCAGACCAGCAGGGCGACCAGCACGATCATCGTCAGGTGGGTGCCCGCGTAGTCCGCGAACGGCGGCAGCGTGGCGACGGCCAGCAGGAAGACGATCGTCAGCGAGGCGAGCAGGATGTTCAGCGCGATCTCGTTGGGCGTCTTCTGCCGGGCCGCGCCCTCGACCAGGCTGATCATCCGGTCGATGAAGGTCTCGCCCGGCTTCGTGGTGATCTTGATGACGATCCGGTCGGAGAGCACCTTGGTTCCGCCGGTCACGGCGCTGCGGTCACCGCCGGACTCGCGGATGACCGGCGCGGACTCGCCGGTGATCGCCGACTCGTCGACCGACGCGACGCCCTCGACGACGTCGCCGTCGCCGGGGATGACGTCGCCGGCCTCGCAGACCACCAGGTCACCGATCCGCAGTTCGGTGCCGGGCACCCGCTCCTCGGTGTCCCCGGCGAGCCGGCGGGCGACGGTGTCGGTCTTGGCCTTGCGCAGGGTGTCGGCCTGGGCCTTGCCGCGGCCCTCGGCGACCGCCTCCGCCAGGTTCGCGAAGATCACGGTCAGCCAGAGCCAGGCGCTGATCGTCCAGCCGAACCAGTCGCCCGGGTCCTTGAAGGAGAAGACGGTGGTCAGGACCGAGCCGATCCAGACCACGAACATCACGGGCGACTTGACCATGACCCGCGGGTCGAGCTTGCGGCAGGCCTCGGGCAGCGAGCTGATCAGCTGCTTGGGGTCGAACAGGCCCGCGCCGACGCGGCCTTCGGCGGGCTTGTGCCCGGTGGGGACGTCGCTGTGCGGCGCCCGGGTCGGGGTGGCTGTGGACATGGAGTCCTCTGACTTCCGGGTACGGGTGGTCATGACGCCAGCCCCTCGGCGAGCGGACCCAGCGCCAGGGCCGGGAAGTAGGTCAGACCGGTGATGATCAGGATCGCGCCGACGAGCAGGCCGGTGAAGAGCGGCTTCTCGGTGCGCAGGGTGCCGGCCGTGGCCGGGACGGGCCGCTGCTCGGCGAGCGAGCCGGCCAGCGCCAGCACGAACACCATCGGCAGGAAGCGGCCGAACAGCATCGCGAGTCCGGTCATGGTGTTGTACCAGTCGGTGTTCGCGTTCAGGCCGGCGAAGGCCGAGCCGTTGTTGTTGGCCGCCGAGGTGAAGGCGTACAGCACTTCGGAGAATCCGTGCGCACCCGGGTTGAGCATGGAGTGCGGCGGGGTCGGCAGCGCCATGGAGACCGCGGCGAAGACGAGCACCAGCGCCGGCGTGATCAGGATGTAGATCGCCGACAGCTTGATCTCGCGGGAGCCGATCTTCTTGCCCAGGTACTCGGGGGTCCGGCCGACCATCAGACCGGCGATGAACACCGCGATGATCGCCATGACGAGGATGCCGTAGAGACCGGAGCCGGTGCCGCCCGGCGCGATCTCGCCGAGCATCATGCCGAGCATGGTGATGCCGCCGCCGAGGCCGGTGAACGAGGAGTGGAAGGAGTCCACGGCGCCGGTCGAGGTCAGCGTGGTCGCCACCGCGAAGATCGACGAGCCGCCGACGCCGAAGCGCACCTCCTTGCCCTCCATCGCGCCGCCCGCGGCCTGGAGCGCCGGGCCGTGGTGGGCGAACTCGGTCCACATCATCAGCGCGGTGAACCCGAGCCAGATGGCGCCCATGGTCGCGAGGATGGCGTAACCCTGCCGGACCGAGCCGACCATCACACCGAAGGTGCGGGTCAGCGCGAACGGGATCAGCAGGATCAGGAAGATCTCGAAGAGGTTGGTGAAGGGGGTGGGGTTCTCGAAGGGGTGGGCGGAGTTGGCGTTGAAGTAGCCGCCGCCGTTGGTGCCCAGTTCCTTGATGGCCTCCTGCGAGGCCACGGCCCCGCCGTTCCACTGCTGGGAACCGCCCATGAACTGTCCGACCTCGTGGATGCCGGAGAAGTTCTGGATGGCTCCGCAGGCGACCAGGATCACGGCGGCGACGGCGGCGACCGGGACCAGGACGCGGACGGTGCCGCGCACCAGGTCGGCCCAGAAGTTGCCGATCTCGCCGGTGCGCGAGCGCGCGAACCCGCGCACCAGCGCGACGGCGACGGCGATGCCGACGGCCGCGGAGACGAAGTTCTGCACGGCCAGGCCGACGGTCTGGACGACGTGCCCCATGGTCTGCTCGCCGTAGTACGACTGCCAGTTCGTGTTCGTCACGAAGGAGACGGCCGTGTTGAAGGACTGCGCCGGGTTGACCGAGGAGAAGCCGAGCGAGCCGGGCAGGACGCCCTGGAGCCGCTGCAGCAGGTAGAGGAAGAGGACGCCGACGAAGGAGAAGGCGAGGACACCGCGCAGGTACGCGGGCCAGCGCATCTCGGTGTCGGGATCGGCGCCGATGCCCTTGTAGATCCACCTCTCGACACGCCAGTGCGTGTCGGAGGAGTAGACCCTGGCCATGTAGGTGCCGAAGGGGACGTAGCAGAGCGCCAGCGCGCCTATGAGCGCGGCGAGCTGGAGCACGGCGGCGGTTGCGGGACCCATGGCTGTCTCAGAACCTCTCCGGGAAGATCAGGGCGAGGACGAGATAGCCCAGCAGGGCGACGGCCACGACGAGGCCGACGATGTTCTCGGCGGTCACAGCTTGGTCACCCCCTTGGCGACGAGGGCCACCAGCGCGAAAGCCGCGAGCACGGTGACGACGAAGGCCAGATCGGCCATCGTGAACTCCTGGATGAGATGCGGAACGGACTCGGACTGTTAGAGGAAAGCGTCTTTCCGGCCGGATTCGGCCACCGTTGACGGGTCCCTTACGGCGGTGTTCGCGCCTTTGACGGGACTCTTACGCGGCCCCGGCCGGCCCGCGACCGGACAGCGCCGTTCGGTCGCGGAAACCGCTCTGAACTGGGGGAACACGAGCCTCGGGAGAACCGGCAGGATCAGGCGAGGCGGAACCGCAGCCGGCAGATCACGGCGTCGGTCTCCCGGCGGACGGCGTGCGCGACGACGGCACCGCGCTGGTTCTGCAGCAGGCGCTGCCAGAGCCGCTCGGGCTCGGTCTCCGGGATCAGCACGGTCACCCGGGTGGCCGGTTCGGCCGCGGCGACCTCGCGGACGTACGCGGCGATGGGACGGCCCAGCGTGCGGCGCTCGCAGGTCAGCCGGACGAGGGGCACGCCGGGGTCCCACGCGGCCCAGGAGCGTTCCAGGGCGCGCACCTGGGCACGGTCCTCGGGGTCGGAGTGGCAGACGGTCACGGCGCGGACCTCGTCGCCGAGGGAGGCCGCCGCGGACAGCGCCTGGGAGGTGAGCCGGGACAGGGACGACACCGGCACGATCACGACCGACCGCTCGCGGCGCGGCGGTTCCGGGATCCGCCCGAGCCCGAGCCGTTCCCCGATGCGTCCGTAGGCGCGGTGCACGGCGCCGAAGGCGGCGACCAGCAGCGGCAGCATCACGACGACGAGCCAGGCGCCGTCGGTGAACTTGGCGGCGGTGACGACCACGGTCGCCACCCCGGTCAGGACCGCGCCGAAGCCGTTGAGCAGCGCCTTCCCCCGCCGGCCGGGCCCGCGCTCCAGCGACCAGTGCCGCACCATGCCCACCTGGGCGATGGTGAAGCCGACGAACACGCCGATGGCGAACAGCGGCACCAGCGTGTTGGTGTCGCCGCCGGAGAACACCAGCAGCGCCGCCGAGACCAGGGCGAGGGCGAGCACTCCGTGCCGGTGCACCTGGCGGTCGGCCTTGAGGGCGAAGACGTGCGGCAGGTAGTTGTCCCGGGCGAGCAGCTTGAGCAGGACCGGAAGTCCGCCGAACGAGGTGTTGGCGGACAGCGCGAGCAGGATCATCGTGGCGAACTGGATGACGTAGAAGCCCCAGTCGTGGCCGAGCGAGGCGTCGGCGAGCTGCGCGAGGACGGTCACGCCCTGGACCGGCTGGAGGTGGAAGCGGGAGATCAGCACCGAGAGACCGATCAGCATCACGCCGAGCACGGCGCCGAGGGCTACCTCCGCGTGCTGGGCCCGCCGGACGCGCGGCACGCGGAAGGAGGGCACGGCGTTGGCGATGGCCTCGACGCCGGTGAGCGCGGCGCACCCGGAGGCGAAGGCCTTCAGCAGGAGCAGGGCGCCGACGCCCGAGGCGTTGTCGGCGAGCACCGAGGCATGTCCGGCGGCGGTGGCGGTGCTGACCGGCGCGGACCGGAACAGTCCCACGACGATCAGCACGAGGACCGACCCCACGAACACCGCGGTCGGCACGATGAACGCCTTGGCCGACTCCACGATGCCCCGCAGGTTGACGCCGGTGATCAGCACCAGCACGGCCAGGCAGATCCAGAGCCGGTCGGCGTACAGCTCGGGGAAGGCGGAGGTGAGCGCGGCGACGCCGGCGGTGACCGCGACGGCGACGTTGAGGACGTAGTCGAGCACCAGGGAGGCCGCGGCCACCAGAGCGGTCCGCGCCCCGAGGTGGCGACGGGCGACGGCGTAGGAGCCGCCGCCGTCCGGGAAGGCCGCGATGACCTGCCGGTACGACGCGACCAGCACCGCCAGCAGGGCCGCGATGGCGAGGGTGACGGGCAGCGTGAAGCCGAGCCCGTGCGCACCGGCGGCGGCCAGCACCAGCACGATGGCCTCCGGCCCGTACGCCACCGACGCCATGGCGTCCAGTGACAGCGCGGCCAGGCCGGTGACGGCGGTGAGCCGGTGCCGCTCGCCGGTGTCGGGCGGCTCCTCACCGGCGGGGACGGCGCCTGGTTCGGCGGTGAGCAGGGACATGAGGAGTGCTCCTTCGGGACGGGACGAACGCCCGACAAGGTTCTGTCCGGCGACCGCCGCGTCCGGCGCCCCTTGCGCCTTCTTCGCGCCGGGCGAGGGGACTTTGACGCCTCCTTGACGGCGGCGTCGCGGGCCGTGCTCAGCCGGAGGCGTCCCGCGCGTGCCGCGGAGCCGGCGGCGCCGCGTCCGGGCCGGCCAGGGGCAGCGAGACGACCATGGTCAGTCCGCCGCCGGGGGTGTCCTCGGGGGTCAGGGTGCCGTCCATCGCCTCGGTGAGGCCGCGGGCGAGCGCCAGGCCGAGGCCGAGGCCGGTGGTGTTGTCGGTGTCGCCGAGCCGCTGGAAGGGCTCGAAGAGACGCTCACGGCCGGCCGGCGGCAGGCCAGGACCCCGGTCCACGACCCGGAGTTCGGCGCGTCCGGCCAGCACGCTCACGGTGACCAGCACCGGCTTGCCCGGCGGGCTGTAGCGGGCCGCGTTGCCGGCCAGGTTGGCGATCACCCGCTCCAGCAGCGGCGGGTCGGCCAGCAGCGCGGGCATGTCCTCCGGGTCGCCGTGCACCTCGGCCGCGGGGACGTCGGCCAGCGCCGCGGGGAGGACCTCCTCCAGCGCGGTCGCCCGCAGACTGAGCCGCAGGACACCGGCCTCCAGGCGGCTGAGGTCGAGGAGGTTGTCGACGAGCCTGCTCAGCCGGGCCATCGACTCGTCGGCGGTGGCGAGGAGTTCCTCGCGGTCCTGCGGGGAGAACTCGACCTCCCGGCTGCGCAGCGAGGTGACCGCCGCCCAGCCCGCTGCGAGCGGGGTGCGCAGGTCGTGGCCGACGGCCCGCAGCAGCGCCGTGCGCATCCGGTCGGCGGCGCGCACCGGTTCGACCTCGGCGGCGGCCTGGGCGAGCCGGGCCCGCTCGACGGCCGAGCCGGCGTGCGCCGCGAACGCGGCCAGCACCCGCCGCTCGGAGGCGGAGGGCGTACGGCCGCGCAGGACCAGGTAGTTGCCGGGTCCTGCCGGTACGGCGGTGGCGTCGGCGGAGTCGGGCGGTTCGCAGACGAGTTCGGCGGAGTCCATGCCGAAGGTCTCGCGGGTGCGTTCCAGCAGGGCCGGGATGGTCTGGCCGCCGCGCACGATGCTGCCGGCCAGCGACGACATGGTCTCCGCCTCGGCGGTGGCGCGGGCCGCGCGCCGGGACAGCCGCAGCGAACGGTCCACGACCGCGGCGACGGTGGCGGCCACGACCGCGAACACCCCGAGCGCCAGCAGGGCGTTGGGATCGTCGAGGGTGAACCGGCCGACGGGCGGGATGAACCAGTAGTTGAGCAGCAGCGAGGCGGTGACGGACGCGATCAGCGCGGAGGTGACCCCGCCTATGCAGGCCACGCCGACCACCGCGAGCAGGAAGAGCAGGGCCTCGCTGGTCAGGTTGACGGTGCCGCGGACCTGGGCGAGGGCGACGGTGAGCAGCAGCGGCAGGACGAGCCCGGCGACCGGTCCGGCGATCAGCCGCCGGGTGGACAGGGTGCGGCGCCGGGAGGGCAGCAGGGTGCCGCGGCCGGCCCGCTCGTGGGTGACCCGGTGCACGTCGATGTCGCCGGAGAGCGCGGTGACCGCCTCCCCCGTGCCCGGTCCGGTCAGGAACCGTTCGAGGCGGCCGCGTCGGCTGGTGCCGAGGACGAGCTGGGTGGCGTTCTCGGCGCGGGCGAACTCGACCAGGGCGGTGGCCACGTCGTCGCCGACGACGCAGTGGTAGCTGCCGCCGAGGTCCTCGACGAGCCGGCGCTGCCTGGCCAGCGAGGCGTGCGAGACGCCGGCGGCCAGTCCGTCGCTGCGGGCCACGTGCAGGGCGAGCAGGTCGCCGCCGGCCGACCGGCCGGCGATGCGCGCGGCCCGTCGTACGAGTGTGTCGCCCTCCGGGCCGCCGGTCAGCGCGACCACGACTCGCTCCCGGGTCTCCCACACCCCGCCGATGGCGTGCTCGGCGCGGTAGGACTGGAGGGCCTCGTCGACCCGGTCGGCGACCCAGAGCAGGGCGAGCTGGCGCAGGGCGGTGAGGTTGCCGGGGCGGAAGTGGTGGGCGAGGGCCGCGTCGATCTTCTCGGGGGCGTAGATGGTGCCGTGCGCCATCCGGCGCCGCAGACCCTCCGGCGACATGTCGACCAACTCGATCTCCGCGGCCCGCCGGACCACCTCGTCGGGCACCGTCTCGTGCTGCGGCACCCCGGTGATCTTCTCGACGACGTCCTTGAGGGACTCCAGGTGCCGGATGTCGAGGGCGGTGATCACGTCGATGCCGGCGGCGAGCAGGTCCTCGACGTCCTGCCAGCGCTTGGGGTGCCGGGCGCCGCCGGGGACGTTGGTGTGGGCGAACTCGTCGACGACCGCGACCTCGGGGCGGCGGGCCAGCACGGCGGCGACGTCCATCTCCTCGAACGTGCCGCCCCGGTGGGCGCAGCGCAGCCGGGCCACGACCTCCAGGCCCTCGGTCATGGCCTCGGTCCCCGGGCGCCCGTGGCACTCCGCGAACCCCACCGCCACGTCCGCGCCGCGGGACGCGCGGCGCCGTGCCTCGTCGAGCATGCGGTAGGTCTTGCCGACCCCGGGGGCGGCCCCGAGGTAGACCTTCAGTCGTCCGCGCGGTACGTCGTTCATCACCTCAAGGAGAAGCGGAGGGCGCGGCCCGCGACCGGCGTCTTGACGCGTCTCTGGCGCCGCCGACGAGCACGTTGACACCGTCTTGACGCCCGTGCCGCGGACAGGCCGGGCTCGGTGTGCCGTCCCCGCCCGCGTGGTCCCGGGGACGGCGGCCTCCGCGCGCGACCGGACGCGTCCACGGTCGTACGGGATGACGCTCGGTGTCCGGTCCCGCGCCCCCGGACCGCCTTCCCCCGTACAGCCGAACGCCGCACGGCGGCCTCGCGGCCCCCGCTTCCTGATGCCGCACCACCGCTCGTCAGGCGATTCTTAACGCAAGCTTGACGCCCGGCCCCCGCTGATCCGTGGGCCCACGCGTCACTCTCTGCATACGCTGGTGCCGCCGTCCGCGTGATGGCCGGAATCGAACCGCCCCGCACTCAGCGCGCCGGACACCAGGAGCCCGACCGATGGCCACGACCGAACACCCCCCTCCCAGTCGCCTGCGCGCCTGGATGCTGGAGGGGCTGTCCGACATGGGCAAGAGCGGCGGCCACACCGGGCCCCACGCGCAGCCGGAGCCCGCGCACAAGGGCCAGCGCTGGTGGCGGGTGATGTGCCTGACCGGTGTGGACTACTTCTCGACCCTCGGCTACCAGCCGGGCATCGCCGCCCTCGCGGCCGGACTGCTGTCACCGATCGCGACCATCGTGCTGGTCGTCGTCACCCTGGCCGGCGCGCTGCCGGTGTACCGGCGCGTGGCCGCGGAGAGCCCGCACGGCGAGGGCTCCATCGCCATGCTGGAGCGGCTGCTCTCGTTCTGGCAGGGCAAGCTCTTCGTCCTGACCCTGCTCGGCTTCGCCGCCACCGACTTCCTCATCACCATCACCCTGTCGGCGGCCGACGCCTCCACGCACCTGGTGGAGAACCCGCATCTGACCGACGCCCTCCAGGGCAAGCAGATGATCATCACGCTGTTCCTGGTGGCGCTGCTCGGCGCGGTCTTCCTCAAGGGCTTCCTGGAGGCGATCGGTGTCGCGGTCGCCCTGGTCGGCATCTACCTGGCGCTGAACGTCGTCGTCGTGATCGTCGGGATCTACCACGTCATCACCGCCGAGCACGTCATCACCGACTGGACCAGCGCCCTGACCACGGAGCACGGCAACGTCTTCGTCATGATCGGCGTGGCCCTGATCGTCTTCCCCAAGCTGGCGCTCGGCCTGTCCGGCTTCGAGACCGGCGTCGCGGTCATGCCGCACGTCCAGGGCGACCCGGGCGACACCGAGGAGCGGCCCACCGGCCGGATCCGGGACACCCGGAAGCTGCTCACCACGGCCGCCCTGATCATGAGCTGCTTCCTGATCGCGACCAGCTTCATCACCACGCTGCTGATCCCGGAGAAGGAGTTCAGGTCCGGCGGCGACGCCAACGGCCGCGCGCTCGCGTACCTGGCGCACGAGTACCTCGGCAACGCCTTCGGCACCGTGTACGACGTCTCGACCATCTGCATCCTGTGGTTCGCCGGCGCCTCGGCGATGGCCGGCCTGCTCAACCTGATGCCGCGCTACCTGCCCCGCTACGGCATGGCCCCGCACTGGGCGCGTGCCGTGCGCCCGATGGTCATCGTCTTCACCCTGATCGCCTTCCTGGTCACCTGGATCTTCGACGCCGACGTGGACGCGCAGGGCGGCGCCTACGCCACCGGCGTGCTGGTGCTGATCAGCTCCGCCGCGGTCGCGGTGACCATCGCCGCCCGCAAGGCGGGCCAGCGCGGGTGGACGATCGGGTTCGGCGTCATCTCGGCGGTGTTCCTCTACACGACCGTCGTGAACGTCATCGAGCGGCCCGACGGTGTGAAGATCGGTGCCTGCTTCATCGTCGGCATCATCCTGGTCTCCCTGCTGTCCCGCCTGGCCCGTGCCTTCGAGCTGCGCGTGACGAGCGTGAGCCTGGACCCGATGGCGGAACGATTCATCCGGGACATGGCCAGCCGGAAGATGCGGTTCATCGCCAACGAGCCGGACCGGCGCGACAAGGCCGAGTACCGCGACAAGATCGAGCAGATCCGGGCCGACAACGACATGCCCGAACAGGAGGACTTCGTCTTCGTCGAGGTCACCGTCACCGACCCCTCCGAGTTCGAGGCGGGCCTGGCGGTGCGCGGCGAGGTCCTGCACGGCCGCTACCGGGTCCTGACCCTGGAGTCGGCGTCCATCCCGAACGCCCTGGCCGCGCTGCTGCTGCACGTCCGTGACGAGACCGCCTGCATCCCGCACATCTACTTCGAGTGGACCGAGGGCGGGCCGTTCGCCAACTTCCTGCGCTTCTTCCTGTTCGGCCAGGGCGAGGTCGCCCCGGTCACCCGGGAGGTCCTGCGCGAGGCGGAACCGGACCGCGCCCGGCGGCCGCGCGTCCACACGGGCTGAGTCACGCGGGTCTCCCGGACGGCCGTCGTAAGAAACCCGTCAATAACCGCTCGGTACGCATAAGAAGGCCGTCAGCCGCCGTCCCCGGGCGCGCGGCGGGACCTACCGTCGGCCCCATGGAGGACACAAGACCCGGGTGCCGGGCGGCCGGTGACCGCACCTGGCGCGGTAGCGCCCGCCTGGCCGTGTGCTGTGCCGCCGGCTTCGGCGGTCTGACGTTCCTGGTGGACTGGGACGCCGGCACCCTGACCCCGGCGCGCGCGGTGCTCTGGGTCGCGCTGTCGGCCGGCGTCCTCGCCGTGCTGGTGCCGGCCCGGGTGACGGCGGGCCCCGGCTGGCTGACCGCGCGCGGGCCGCTGCGCCGCCGTACCGTCCGTACCGACTCCCTCGTCTACCTCGGCCGGTACGGCGACGTCTCCGGCCACCTGGTGCTGCGCGACACCGCCGGCAACCGGCTGGAGCTCGACCTGCACGTGCTGCACGCCAATCCGCTGCTCTGGCACGAGCTGGACACCGGCGTGCGCCGCTCCCTGGACCGCGGCACGCTGCGCCGGGGCGGCGAGGTGCTCGCGCGGCTCGGCCACGAGATCGACGACGCCACCGCGCTCGCGGTGCTCAGGGCCTCCGGTCTGACCTGACCGCCGGGCCGTTCACTCCTCCGGCAGGGCGCGCAGCCGGCCGCTCCAGCGCTCGCCGCCGGCGGTGGCCGGGTCGGTGACAGCGATGCCGAAGGCGTTCTCCAGCAGCGTCAGCACACTGTCCGGCGGCGCCGCCTCACCGCGGACCAGGCCCAGCGGCCGCATGCTGGCGTCGAGCCGTGCCGGGTCGTACCCGATCGGGTCGATCGCGTGCAGGGTGTGGAAGTCCACCTGGACGTCACCGCCGACCGCGTACTTGAACCAGTGCATCGGCTTCTCGTTGTAGTGGACCACGACGGCCTCGGTCCCCGCCGAGACGGCACCCAGGACCCGCTCGTCCAGCCCGTGCAGGCCGCCCAGCTCCCACGCCCACGTCCACGCGCCGTCCACCCCGGTCAGCACGACCGGTTCGTCCCCGTCGTAGAGGTCGTCACCGAGGTCGTCGGCGAGCGCGGCGCCGGCAGCGCGCAGCGCCAGGGTCCCGGGGACGGCTCCCATGCGGGTCAGCAGTTCCTCGGGGGCCACGTCCCGCGCGAAGGTCAGCGTGTAGATCGGGATGTCCTGGTGCCGGAACAGGTCCAGGCCCCGGCTCGCTCCTGTGGTCGTCATACGCCGGATGCTGCCACACCCCGGCCGCCGGGCCCGAACCGGCGGACGCCGGTCCGCGGGCCCCGCCGGGCGGCCCTATCGTGAGCCCATGCAGTCCTACACGATCGGCCAGGCGGCGCGGCTGCTCGGCGTCAGCCCGGACACCGCCCGCCGCTGGGCCGACGCCGGCCGGATGACCACCCATCGCGACGAGGGCGGCAGGCGGCTCATCGACGGCAAGGCGCTCGCCGCGTTCTCCGTCGAGCTCGCCAGGGCCGGGACGGCCGAGGAGGACGCCTCCTACACGTCGGTCCGCAACGCCTTCCCCGGCATCGTCACCGCGATCAAGCTCGGCGACGTCGCCGCCCAGGTCGAGATCCAGGCCGGCCCGCACCGCCTGGTCTCGCTGCTCACCCGCGAGGCCGTCGAGGAACTGGGCCTGGAGGTGGGCATGGAGGCCACCGCCCGCGTGAAGTCGACGAACGTGCACATCGACCGCGTCTGACCGCGGTCACCGGCACATCAGTGCCGCCCACAGGTCCAGCCGGTCGCCGAGCCGGGACAGGTCGCGTCCGGTGAAGTGCTCCACCCGCTGCATCCGGTAGTGCACGGTGTTGACGTGCAGGTGCAGCGCCTCGGCGGTCCGCGCCCAGGAGCCGTCGCAGGCCAGGAAGGTCTCCAGGGTGGTCACCAGCATGGCGGAGGCGGCGCGTCCGCCGGTCAGCAGCGGGCCGAGCACGGTCCGGCTGTAGGCCGCGCGGACGTCGGCCGGCACTCCGGTGAGCAGCGCGGCGAGGCTGCTGAGCCCGGTGGCGTCGACGAGGACGGAGTCCTGCGGGGCCGAGCCGCGGGCGGCGGTGAACGCGTACCGGGCCTGCGCCAGCGCCGCCCCGAGTCCGCCGGGCCCGTCGGCCGCCGCCCCGGTCCCGCCGTGCAGCGGTACGCCGGGCTCGCAGCCGGCGACCAGCGCCCAGACCTCCTTCGGCACCGCGTCCCCGGTGGGCAGCACGGCGAAGGCGAGCCCCTCCGGCAGCCGTCCCACCGCCGCGACGGGCGCCAAGTGCCCCGCGACCTCCGACAGCGCCCCCTCGGCCGGTCCCGGCCGGCGCGTCCCGGTGTCGGCGACCAGCACGCGGTAGGGCCCGTCGGCGGGCAGTCCGCACTCCCGTACGGCGGCCGGCAGCGCGCTCTCCGCGGCGGCCGGTCCGGTCAGCAGCGCGCCGAGTTCGTCGGCGGCCTGGTGCTCGGCGGCCCGGCGCCGGACGGCGGCCTCCTGGCAGCGCCCGAGCGCGGCGGCCACCTCGTGCAGCATCCCGGCCGGTGCGCCGTCCGGGTCCGGCAGGTAGAGCAGCCAGCGCTCGTAGGGCGAGACGCCGTCGGCGGCCACCGACACGGTCACCCCGCGCCCGTCCGCGACCAGTGCCGCCGCCTCCCGGGCCGGCACGGGCCCGGCGCCCGCCGTGGCGGCGACGGTCCGGCCGGACGGCGTGAACACGTGGGCGGCGAGCCGGTCCAGATGCGCGAAGGCGGCCGCCAGCACCTCCCCGGGCCCGGCCTCCCGCGCGAGCAGCCGGCTCAGCCGCACCCGCGCGTTCTCCGGCAGCGCCTGCCGCCGGCTCAGCTCGCCCCACTGGCGCAGGTACACGGTGTCCGTGATGGCCCGGAACATGATGTGCGCCGGCACCCCGGCGAGCGGGACCCGGTGCCTGGCGCACGCCTCCACCAGTTCCTCGGGGACGCTCCCGTGGGTCTCCTCGCCCGCGAACAGCGCGGCGGCCCCGGCCTCGCTGAGGCCCGACACGAAGCGCTCCGCCTTGCCCGGCGCCCACCACACCAGGCCGCTGAGCACCACCTCGCCGGGGCGCACGAAGCGCGCCGGGTCCTCCAGGTCCGTCACCGTGACCCCGCTGATCTCCCGCGCCAGCAGGGCGTCCTGCGCCCACAGCGGGCGCAGCCCGAGGGAGACGTCCGTCAGGAGGTGTTCGACGTGCATGTGCTCAGACTCCTCGCGCCAACCTCGCATTCACCAGGTGAGTGCGAGTTACGGCATCGTAAATGCAAGTCTGCCCGGACGGAACGCCTCTTGGTGGATCATCCAGGACCGGCCCGGCCCGGCTCGTTTTTTCCGTGCCCGGCACCAGTCGTGCCGGGCGGCCGCGCGTTGCTTCACTGACCGGCATGGACCTGAACACGGTGGTGGAGATCCGCGATGCCAGGGACTCGGCCCCCTGGCGGCCCGGCGACGCCTGGCTGGGCGGCGGAACCTTCCTCTTCTCCGAACCCCAGCCGCACCTGCGCCGCCTGGTCGACCTGAGCCGCACCGGCTGGCAGCCCGTCACCCGCACCCCGGACGGCTCCCTGGAGATCGCCGCCACCTGCACCGTCGCCCGGCTGTCCCGGACCGCGGCAGGCCTTCAGGTCCCCGCCGCTCCCCTCTTCGAGCAGTGCTGCCGGGCCTTCCTGGCCTCGTTCAAGATCTGGAACATGGCCACCGTCGGCGGCAACCTCTGCAACGCGCTCCCGGCCGGCCCGATGATCTCCCTCACCGCCGCCCTCGACGGCGAGTGCCTGCTGATCGCCCAGGACGGCGTACGACGGCGGGTCCCGGTCACCGCCTTCGTGACCGGCGCGGGCCGCAAGGACCTGGCCGAGGGCGAACTGCTGCGCTCGGTCACGCTGCCCGCCCGGAGCCTGGCCTGCCGCACGGCGTTCCGGCAGGCCTCCCTCTACGGGCTGGGCCGCTCCGGCGTCCTGGTGATCGGCGTCCTCGACCCCGTCGACGGCTCCTTCGCGCTCACGGTCACCGCGTCGACCGTGCGGCCGGTGCGGCTGTGGTTCCCGCTGCCGCCCACGGCCGGGGCGCTGCGGACGGCGATCGGGGCCGCGGTCGCCGACGACGAGTGGTTCGACGACATCCACGGCCTGCCCGAGTGGCGGCGCCACATGAGCTTCCGGCTGGCGGAGGAGATCCGCCGCGAACTGCGCGACCAGGGAGAGCGATGAGGATCGAGGTCAACGGGCGGTCCCACGAGGCGGAGCCGCGTCCCGGCCAGTGCCTGCGCACCTACCTGCGCGACCGGGGCTGGTTCGGGGTGAAGAAGGGCTGCGACGCGGGCGACTGCGGTGCCTGCACCGTCCACGTCGACGGCGAGCCGGTGCACAGCTGCCTCTATCCGGCCTTCCGCGCCGACGGCCGCACGGTCACCACCGTCGAGGGCCTGGCCTCCCCGGAAGGTGAACTCCACCCCGTGCAGCAGCGGTTCCTGGACGCCCAGGGCTTCCAGTGCGGGTTCTGCACGGCGGGCTTCCTGATGACGACCGCGGCCCTCTCCGAGGACCAGCTGACCGACCTCCCGCGGGCGTTCAAGGGCAACCTGTGCCGCTGCACCGGCTACCGCGCCATCGAGGACGCGGTCCGCGGCGTCCGGCACGTCGAGGAGCCGTCCCCCGGCGAGTCCGTCGGACGCAACCTGCCCGCCCCGGCCGGACCGCAGGTCGTCACCGGCACCGCCCGCTACACCTTCGACATCGAGGTGCCCGGCCTGCTCCACATGAAGCTGCTGCGCTCCCCGCACGCCCACGCCCGGATCACGGCGATCGACACCTCGGCCGCGCTGCGCGTCCCCGGCGTGCACGCGGTCCTCACCCATCACGACGCCCCCGAGCGGCACTACTCCACCGCCCGCCACGAGCACCCCGAGGAGGACCCGGCGGACACCCGCCTCCTGGACGACACGGTCCGCCACATCGGCCAGCGGGTGGCGGCGGTCGTCGCGGACAGCGAGGCCGCCGCCGAGGAGGGCTGCCGCCGCGTCGAGGTGACGTACGAGGTGCTGCCCGCCGTCCTGGACCCGGAGGAGGCGATGCGGCCGGGCGCTCCCGTGGTACACGACAAGGACCCGGAGGCCGCCCGGATCTCCCGCCCGCGGGCCAACGTCGTCGGCGAGGCGCACGGCGAGATCGGCGACGTGGCGGCCGGGTTCGCCGCGGCCGACGTCGTCGTCGAGGACACCTTCCGCACCCAGCGGGTCCAGCACGCCAGCCTGGAGACGCACGGCGCCGTCGGCTGGATCGACGAGGACGGCCGGCTCACCGTCCGCACCAGCTCGCAGACCCCGTTCCTCACCCGCCGCGCCCTGTGCGCTCTCTTCGACCTGCCCGAGGACCAGGTCAGGGTGGTCGCGGGCCGGGTCGGCGGCGGCTTCGGCGGCAAGCAGGAGATGCTGGTCGAGGACATCGTGGCGCTGGCCGTGCTGCGGCTGCGCCGCCCGGTGAAACTGGAGTACACCCGCGCCGAGCAGTTCTACGGCGCGACCACCCGGCACCCCTTCACCATCCACGTGAAGGCGGGCGCGGGCCGCGACGGCCTGCTGACCGCGCTCCAGCTGCGGGTGGTCTCCAACACCGGCGCGTACGGCAACCACGGCCCGGCGGTGATGTTCCACAGCGTCGGCGAGTCGACGGCGATGTACCGCGCCCCGCACAAGAAGGTCGACGCCTACTCCGTCTACACCCACACCGTCCCGGCGGGCGCCTTCCGCGGCTACGGGCTCGGCCAGGTCCTGTTCGCCGTCGAGTCCGCGCTGGACGAGCTGGCCCGCCGACTCGGCCTGGATCCCGTGGACTTCAAGGCACGCAACATCATCGGGCCGGGCGACGCGATGCTCACCCCGGGCGGCCACGAGGAGGACCTGCACATCGCGAGCTACGGCCTCGACCAGTGCGTGTCCATCGTGCGCCGGGCGGCGGCCGAACCCGTCCCGGACACGGTGCCGGACGGCTGGCTGGTCGGCGAGGGCACGGCGCTGGCGATGATCGCCACCGGCCCGCCTGGCGGTCACATCGCCGACGCCAGGGCCGCCGTGCTCCCCGACGGCGCCTTCGACCTGGCCGTGGGGACGGCCGAGTTCGGCAACGGCACCACGACCGTGCACCAGCAGATCGCGGCCGGCGAACTCGCCACCACCGTCGACCGGATCACGATCCGCCAGTCCGACACGGACGTCGTACGGCACGACACCGGCGCGTTCGCCTCCACCGGCACGGTCGTCGCGGGCAAGGCCACCCTGCGGGCCGCCCGCGCCCTGGCCGACCTGCTCCTGGACTTCGCGGCGGCTCACCTGCACGTCCCGCGCGCGGACTGCCGGCTCGTCCGGGAGGCCGTCCTGCACCCCGGCGGCCGGCTGCCCCTCAAGGAGCTGCACGCCGCCGCCCGCGGGGTCGGCGTCGAACTCGCCGCCGACGGCCACTTCGGCGGCACGCCGCGCTCGGTCGCCTTCAACGCGCAGTGGTTCCGGGTGGCCGTGGACCCCGGCACCGGCGAGATCCGCATCCTGCGCAGCGTGCACGCGGCCGACGCGGGCAAGGTGATGAACCCGATGCAGTGCCGGGGCCAGGTGGAGGGCGGGGTCGCGCAGGCGCTGGGCGCCACGCTCTTCGAGAACGTACGGCTGGACGCGCGGGGCGCGGTCGAGACGGCGGCCTTCCGCCGCTACCGGCTCCCGCAGTACGCCGACGTCCCGCGGACCGAGGTGCACTTCATGGAGACCGCCGACGCCATCGGGCCGCTGGGCGCCAAGTCGATGAGCGAGAGCCCGTTCAACCCGGTCGGCCCGGCGCTGGCCAACGCGGTCCGGGACGCGACGGGCGTGCGGTTCACGGAGCTGCCGTTGACGCGTGACCGGGTGTGGCGGGCGCTGGACGCCAGCCGCCGTACGCCCCGTCCACCCGTATCGCCGTGATCCCGCTGATGTGCCGGGCGCCGCAGCGGTCCTGCGGCAGGACCAGCTGGGGGCCCGCCAGATCCAGCGGGGTCCCGTCGATGCCGACGGCCAGCAGGACGGGTGCGTGCGCGAAGTCCGGGTCGATCTCGGCCCAGGAGAGCAGCGCGTGGTGCCCGTCGGCGCCGGTGACCGCGATGAGGAACCGCAGCCGGTCCTTGCGCCGGGCGGCGTCGAACGCGGGGCCCGCGGCACTGAGGACGTCGTACAGCAGGGGTCCGGTGAAGCCGTGGCGCTGCACGCCGCTGGTGGCGCAGTCGAAGCTGACCCGCACCCGGTGCTGGGGCCAGCGCAGGAGGTCGGACACGGTGAGCCGGGCCGGCCGTGCCAGGTCTCCGGTGAGGTCGAGTGCGGCGAGCGTCATGTGCGGCCTCCTCCCGGAAGACGGTACCCGCGGCGCACCTCCGTACAAACGCACATGCCAGGTTCTGGTCATAAGTGTGCAGCTCATGCGATGTGACAGAAGACTTACGGCTGGCAGGTGCGGCAGTATCATCGCGTGGCGGCTGATAGACAGGTCGCACCAGGGCGCGACAGCTTTTTCCATCTGGATTCAGAGGAGTTCACTCGTGATGACCCGTTCCGCTCGCCGGACCCGGCGGACCCTTCAGGTGGCCGGCGCCTCGGTGGCGGCCCTGCTTGCCCTGAGCGCCTGCTCCTCCTCGGACGACGACTCGTCCGCGAAGACGAAGTCGGACACCTCGTCCTCCGCGTCGCCCAAGTTGTCCGGCTCGATCACCGTGTTCGCGGCGGCCTCCCTCAAGGAGAGCTTCACGACGCTGAAGGCGGACTTCGAGAAGGCCCACCCGGGTACGAAGGTCGACTTCAGCTTCGGCGGCAGTGACACCCTCGCCGCGCAGATCACCAGCGGGGCCCCGGCGGACGTCTTCGCCGCCGCCAGCCCCAAGACGATGGCGATCGTGACGGACAAGAAGGACACCGCCACCACGCCGGCCACCTTCGTCCGCAACCAGCTGGAGATCGCGACCCTGCCGGGCAACCCCGACAAGGTCTCCTCGCTCAAGGACCTCACCGACTCCAAGCTGAAGGTGGTCCTGTGCGACAAGACGGTGCCGTGCGGCGCGGCAGCGCAGAAGGCGCTGGACGCCAGCAAGCTGAAGCTGACGCCGGTCTCCTACGAGGAGGACGTGAAGTCCGCCCTCAACAAGGTGGTCCTGAAGGAGGCCGACGCCGCGGTCGTCTACAAGACCGACGTGAAGGCCGCGGGTGACAAGGTGGAGGGCGTGGAGTTCCCCGAGTCCGCCGACGCCATCAACGACTACCCGATCGCCCTGCTGAAGAACGCGCCGAACCCGGAGCTCGCCAAGGCGTTCATCGCGCTGGTGCAGTCCGCCGAGGGCCAGCAGGTCCTGAACCAGGCCGGGTTCCTCAAGCCGTGACGAAGGTCGACGAGCCGGGCGCCGGGGCCGTCGCCGTCACGGACGGCCCCCGGCGCCGGCGCGTCCGCCCGGCCGTGCCGCTGCCGCTCCTCCTCCCCGGAGCGGTGGCGCTGGTCTTCCTCCTGCTGCCCCTGCTGGCGCTGCTGCTGCGCGCTCCCTGGGGCAGCCTGCCCTCGCTGCTGACCAGCACGGAGGTGTGGCAGGCGCTCCAGCTCTCGCTGCTCAGCGCGACGGCGGCGACGGCCGTGAGCCTGGTCCTCGGCGTTCCGCTGGCCTGGCTGCTGGCCCGCACCGAGTTCCCCGGCCGGGGCCTGGTACGGGCGCTCGTGACGCTCCCCCTGGTCCTTCCTCCGGTGGTCGGCGGTGTGGCCCTGCTCCTGGCCCTCGGCCGCAACGGGGTCGTCGGGCAGTGGCTGGACGCATGGTTCGGGATCACGCTGCCGTTCACGACAACCGCGGTGGTGATCGCGGAGTCCTTCGTGGCGATGCCGTTCCTGGTGATCAGCGTCGAGGGCACGCTGCGGGCCGCCGACCCGCGCTTCGAGGAGGCGGCGACGACGCTGGGCGCGTCCCGTTTCACGGCGTTCCGCCGGGTCACGCTCCCGCTCATCGCGCCGGGCATCGCGGCCGGTTCGGTACTGGCCTGGGCCCGCGCGCTCGGCGAGTTCGGCGCGACGATCACGTTCGCCGGCAACTTCCCGGGACGCACCCAGACCATGCCGCTGGCGGTCTACCTGGCCCTCCAGAACGACCCCGACGCGGCGATCGCCCTCAGCCTGGTCCTGCTGGCCGTCTCGATCGCGGTCCTCGCGGGCCTCCGCGACCGCTGGATGACCGCCTCATGACGACCCCCGACCCCACTCCGCCCGCGGCGGCCGACGGCGCGAAGCGCCCACTGGGGCCATCGGCACCCGACGCCGCTGCCGGCACGGACGGTGCGGGTGGGAAACACGTCCCGGCCGAGGGCCGGGCGGCCCCCACGCACCCGCACGCCACCGTCGGCCTCGACGCCCACCTGATCGTCACCCGCCCCGCCTTCCACCTCGACATCACCCTGACCGCCGCCCCCGGCGAGGTGGTCGCCCTGCTCGGGCCCAACGGCGCGGGCAAGACCACCGCGCTGCGCGCCCTGGCCGGCCTCACCCCCCTGACCGCCGGTCATCTGCGGCTGGACGGCAAGGAGTTGGACCGCACGCCGCCCGAGTCCCGCCCGGTCGGCGTCGTCTTCCAGGACTACCTCCTCTTCCCGCACCTCACGGCGCTCGACAACGTCGCCTTCGGCCCCCGCTGCCACGGCGTGCCGAAGGCCGAGGCCCGCGCGCAGGCGGCCGCCTGGCTGGACCGCATGGGCCTCGCGGACCACGGCGGCGCCAAACCCCGCCGCCTGTCCGGCGGCCAGGCCCAGCGCGTCGCGCTGGCCCGCGCCCTGGCCACCCGCCCCCGCCTGCTCCTCCTCGACGAGCCGCTCGCCGCCCTCGACGCCCGCACCCGCCTGGACGTGCGCTCCCAGCTCCGCCGCCACCTGGCCGAGTTCGAGGCCGTGGCGGTCCTGGTCACCCACGACCCGCTGGACGCGATGGTGCTGGCCGACCGTCTGATCGTCATCGAGCACGGCTCGATCGTCCAGCAGGGCGCCCCCGCCGACATCGCCCGCCGTCCGCGCACCGACTACATCGCCCACCTGGTCGGCCTCAACCTCTACCGCGGCCGGGCCGGGACCGAGGCCGGGGGCCGGCTGGTCCGGCTGGACACCGGCACCGCCGTCGCCACCACGGAGCACCTCACCGGTGACGTGTTCGTCGCGTTCCCGCCGAGCGCCGTCACTCTCTTCCGGGAACGGCCCGCCGGGGCGAGCGCCCGCAACGTCTGGCGCTGCGAGGTCGCCGGCCTGGAGATCCACGGCGACCGCATCCGCGCCGACCTCACCGGTGAGCTGTCGCTCGCCGCCGACCTCACCACCGTCGCGGCGGCCGAACTGGACCTGCACCCGGGCACCCCGGTGTGGGCGACGGTGAAGGCGACCCAGACCCACGCCTACCCGGCGTAGCCCCCACGACGTGACGCAGGCCCCGCCGAAGCGGGGCCTGCGTCACGTCGTCGCTTACCGCGGATCAGTCCTCGTAGGCGTCCAGCGGCGGGCAGGAGCACACCAGGTTGCGGTCACCGAAGGCCTGGTCGATCCGGCGCACCGGCGGCCAGTACTTGTCGGCGGCGGACACACCGGCCGGGAAGACGGCCTCCGTGCGCGAGTAGGCGTGCTCCCACTCCCCGCCGAGCGCGGCGGCCGTGTGCGGCGCACCCCGCAGCGGGTTGTCCTCCGCGGGCCACTCCCCCGACCCGACCTTGTCGATCTCCGCGCGAATGGCGATCATCGCCGCGCAGAACCGGTCCAGCTCGCCCAGGTCCTCGGACTCGGTCGGCTCGATCATCAGCGTGCCGGCCACCGGGAAGGACATCGTCGGCGCGTGGAAGCCGTAGTCGATGAGCCGCTTGGCGACGTCGTCGACGCTCACGCCGGTCGCCTTGGTGAGCGGCCGCAGGTCGATGATGCACTCGTGCGCGACCAGCCCGCCGGGGCCGGTGTAGAGCACGGGGAAGTGCGGCTCCAGCCGCTTGGCGACGTAGTTGGCGCTGAGCACCGCCACCTGGGTGGCGCGCTTCAGTCCCTCGCCGCCCATCAGGCGGACGTACGCCCACGAGATCGGCAGGATCCCCGCGGAGCCCCACGGCGCGGCCGAGACCGGCCCGACGCCGGTGGCCGGGCCCGCGGCCGGCTGGAGCGGGTGGTTCGGCAGGTACGGCGCCAGGTGGGACCGTACGGCCACCGGGCCGACGCCCGGACCGCCGCCGCCGTGCGGGATGCAGAAGGTCTTGTGCAGGTTCAGGTGCGAGACGTCGCCGCCGAAGTGTCCGGGCTTGGCGACCCCGACCAGCGCGTTGAGGTTGGCGCCGTCGACGTACACCTGGCCGCCGGCCTCGTGGACCTGGGCGCAGATGTCCGCGACGTGCTCCTCGAACACGCCGTGCGTGGACGGGTAGGTGATCATCAGGACGGCGAGCTGGTCACGGTGCTGCTCGATCTTCGCCCGCAGGTCCTCGACGTCGACCTCGCCGTCCTCGGCGGTCTTGACGACGACGACCTTCATCCCGGCCATGACGGCGCTGGCGGCGTTGGTGCCGTGCGCGGAGGACGGGATCAGGCACACGGTGCGCTGCTCGTCGCCGTTGGCGCGGTGGTAGGCGCGTACGGCGAGCAGACCGGCCAGTTCGCCCTGGGATCCGGCGTTGGGCTGCAGCGACACCTTGTCGTAGCCCGTGACCTCGGCGAGCCGCTCCTCCAGCTCACGGATGAGCGTCAGATAGCCCTGCGCCTGCTCGGCGGGGGCGAAGGGGTGCAGCTGGCCGAACTCGGGCCAGGTGACCGGCTCCATCTCGGTGGTGGCGTTGAGCTTCATCGTGCAGGAGCCCAGCGGGATCATGCCCCGGTCCAGGGCGTAGTCGCGGTCGGCGAGGCGGCGCAGGTAGCGCAGCATCGCGGTCTCGGACCGGTGCTCGTGGAAGACCGGGTGGCCCAGGTAGCCGTCCTCGCGCAGCAGCGCCTCGGGCAGCGTGTCCGCGGCGGCCGTGTCCAGCGCCTCGACGTCGCCCTCGACGCCGAACGCCGCCCAGACGGCTCCCAGCTGCGCGCGCGTGGTGGTCTCGTCGCAGGCCATGGAGACGTGGTCGGCGTCGACGAGGCGCAGGTTGACCCCGCCCTGCCGGGCGGCCGCGACGACCTCGGCGGCCTTGCCGGGCACGCGCGCGGTGAGCGTGTCGAAGTAGGCGCCGTGCACCAGCTCGACCCCGCCGTCCTTCAGCCCCGCGGCCAGGATCGTGGCGTAGCGGTGGGTCCGCTGCGCGATGGCCCGCAGGCCCTCGGGCCCGTGGTAGACGGCGTACATGCCGGCCATCACGGCGAGCAGCACCTGCGCGGTGCAGATGTTGCTGGTGGCCTTCTCGCGGCGGATGTGCTGCTCACGCGTCTGCAGCGCGAGCCGGTAGGCCCGGTGTCCGTCGGCGTCCACGGAGACGCCCACGAGCCGGCCGGGCAGGCTGCGCGCGAACTTCTCCCGCACCGCCATGTAGCCCGCGTGCGGACCGCCGAAGCCCATCGGCACACCGAACCGCTGGGTGGTGCCGACGGCGATGTCGGCGCCCAGCTCGCCCGGCGAGGTCAGCAGGGTCAGCGCGAGCAGGTCGGCGGCGACGGTGACCAGCGCGCCCAGCCCGTGCGCCTGCTCGACGAGCGGCTTGATGTCGCGCACGGCACCGGAGGCGCCCGGGTACTGGACGAGCACGCCGTTGATCTCCCGCGCGGCGAGATCGGCCGGGATGCCCTCGCTGAGGTCCGCGACGACGACCTCGACGCCCGTCGGTTCGGCCCGCGTCCGGATCACGGCGATGGTCTGCGGCAGGGCGTCCGCGTCGATGACGAAGACACCCTTCTTGTTCTTGCCCATGCGCAGCGACAGGGCCACGGCCTCGGCGGCGGCGGTGCCCTCGTCGAGCAGCGAGGCACCCGAGGTGGGCAGCCCGGTGAGGTCGGCGACCACGGTCTGGAAGTTCAGCAGCGCTTCCAGCCGGCCCTGGGAGATCTCCGGCTGGTACGGCGTGTACGCCGTGTACCAGGCGGGGTTCTCCATCACGTTCCGCAGGATGACGGGCGGCGTGAAGGTGCCGTAGTAGCCCAGCCCGATCATCGAGTCGAGCACCTGGTTGCGGTCGGCCAGCGACCGCAGCTCGGCCAGCACCTCGGCCTCGGTGCGCGCACCCGGCAGCTCCAGGGTGTCGGCGTTCTTGATGACGTCCGGCACGGCGGCTGCGGTCAGCTCGTCGAGCGAGCCGTAGCCGACCTGGGCGAGCATCTTGGCCTGCGCCTCGTCATCGGGTCCGATGTGGCGCTGCTCGAAGGGGATTCCCTGCTCTAGCTCGGAGAGCGGTACACGCTGGGCGGTCATTGCGGAGGCCTCCTGGTCTGACGCGACCTTCGAGGGGTACCCCGGCACGGGCACCCCGACGGCCTCCCCCTCTGTCATCTCAACCTGAGAGCTTCGCCGGACGCCCAGGGGATCCGGCTTGCACCGTCGGTGAGGACAAGCGCCATGGACGCCTGCCCTGCTTTCCAGAGTGACCTCGTCCGTGCGGTACGTGAGCCTGAGAGATTCCGGGGAGGATTTGCTCCTTCGGCGCCTCCGGTCTGCCCGGAGGACTCTCCCGCACGGGGTCAGCAGCCGTCTGCCAGCCTACCAGCGAGGGCACCGCACGGGTCTTCGAGTGGCCGCCTCCTTCAATGTGCTCTTTTGTAGTGCTTACGGATGAGGTGCGACCTAGTGGAGGGCCCGTGCAGACCGACATCGATCCGCGCAACCTGATCGGCCGCAAGGCGTTCGACCGCAACGGCACGAAGATCGGCACGATCGACGAGGTCTACCTCGACGACGCGACCGGGGTGCCGGAGTGGGCGGCCATACGCACCGGCCTGTTCTCCCGGGACGCCTTCGTGCCCCTGGAGCCGAGCGAGCTGGTCGAGGGCACCCTCAAGGTTCCCTTCGACCGCGCCCTGATCAAGGACGCCCCCGACTTCGGCGTGGGCCGCCACCTCTCCCCCGAGCAGGAACTCCAGCTCTACCACCACTACGGCCTGGACACGGCCGCCCCGCCCGCCGACCATCCCGACCACGACTTCGGCAAGCTGGCGGGCACGGAGGACTCGGGCGCGTAGGCCCGGCGGGGGCCGCTCCCGCCCTGCCCCGGCCCGGGACGGGGCCCTCCCGGCCCCGGAAGGCCCCGCGCTCCTGGTCACACGCCGACGCCGTCCGCGGGAACCTCCGGCACCAGCGGCAGCGGATCCACCGGTTCCAGCTCGGGGTCGTCCACCCGGAACGTCCGCACCCTCCCCGGCACCACCGACCCCGGCGTCTCGAACCGCACCGTCACCCGCCCCAGCCCGCTCCCCTGCACCCATCCGTGGCCGTACCCCGCATGGCGTACGTCGTGCCCCGCGGGCCACCGCCGCTCGACGGCCGCCTCCGCCTCGGCGGCCGGCTCCGCCACGTCCTCCTCCGCGGCCGGCTCCACCCCGTCCCCGGCCGCCGCCTGCGCGAACAGGTCCTCCTGGGTGTAGTCGGCGAGCCCCGACACGCCCACGCCCAGCAGCCGCACGCCTCCCGTCGTGTCCACCGAGTCCAGCAGCCGCGCCGCCGCCTCCCTTACCACCGCCGGGTCGTCGGTCGGCCCCCGCAGCGTCTCCGACCGGGTGAGCGTCGAGAAGTCGTACCGCCGCACCTTCAGCACGATGGTCCGCCCCGACAGGCCCGCCCCCCGCAGCCGGCGCACACACCGGTCGGCCAGCCGCTGCACCTCCATGCCCACCCGCGTCCGGTCGTGGATGTCCACGTCGTAGGTGTCCTCGACGGACACCGACTTGGCCTCCCGTTCGGCGACCACGGGCCGGTCGTCGTGGGCCAGCGCCATCGCGTACAGCGCGTGCCCGTGGGCCTTGCCGAGCAGCCGTACCAGTTCGTCCTCGCCCGCCTCGGCGATCTCGCCGACCGTGGTGATCCCGGCCCGCCGCAGGTGGTCCCCGGTCGCCGGCCCCACCCCCGGCAGGGTCCGCACCGTCATCGGCCCGAGCATCGCCCGCTCGGTGCCCGGCTCGATCAGCACCAGGCCGTCCGGCTTGGCCTGCTCGGAGGCGATCTTCGCGAGCATCTTGGAGGCGGCCAGCCCGACCGACCCGGAGAGCCCCGTGGCGCCCCGTATGTCCGCGCGCAGCTTCTCCCCCACCAGCCGCGCCGAACCGGCGTCCCAGGCGACCTCACCGGCCTCCAGGTCCACGAACGCCTCGTCCAGGCTCAGCGGCTCCACCAGCGGCGACAGCTCGTGCAGCAGCGCCATCACCTGCTCGCTGATCGACCGGTACAGCCCGAACCGCGGCACGAGGTACGCGGCGTTCGGAGCCAGTCTGCGCGCCTGCGCCATCGGCATCGCGGAGTGCACCCCGAACACCCGGGCCTCGTACGACGCGGTGGCCACCACACCGCGCGGTCCGAGCCCGCCCACGACCACGGCCTTCCCGCGCAGGCTCGGCTTCGACGCCTGCTCCACCGAGGCGTAGAAGGCATCCATGTCGAGATGCAGGATCGTGGGCGCGTTTCTCACATCTCCGATGCTGCACCACGCCACTGACAATGCCCCGGCACACCGCGGTGCCGGGGTGGGCTCAGACCGCCTTGTTGCGGCGCCGGGCCAGCTCGTCGGCGGGGTTGTGCCCGACCAGGGTCTCGCCCGTGTCGACGCGCTCGCCGTGCAGCTGGGACAGGGCGCTCTCCACGTCCCGCCACACCACGCCGACCGCGATCCCGAAGATGCCCTGACCGCCCTGGAGCAGCGCGTGGACCTCGTCGGGCGAGGTGCACTCGTAGACCGTGGCGCCGTCGCTCATGAGCGTCATGCGTTCCAGGTCGCGGAAGCCGCGTTCCCTCAGGTGCTGGACGGCGGTGCGGATGTTCTGGAGGGAGACCCCGGTGTCCAGGAACCGCTTGACGATCTTCAGGACGACGACGTCCCGGAAGCTGTACAGGCGCTGGGTGCCCGACCCGTAGGCGGGCCGCACGCTGGGCTCGACCAGCCCGGTGCGGGCCCAGTAGTCCAGTTGGCGGTACGTGATGCCGGCCGCCGCGCAGGCGGTGGGCCCCCGGTACCCGATCTCCTCGGTCGTCATGGACGCCGCCCCTCCGCCGCTCGGCACTGCCGCCGGACGCTGCGGAGCGTGACCTGCAGTGCTGCCGTGCTGGGGGTCCCCCCAACCCGAACGAAGTTGAGAGCTCGGGGGAGGGTACGGACCGCTCTCCCCGAGACGGCGTCCCGGGGCACCCCCAGCCATACCGTCGCCGCTGCTTCTCACGCCGACCTCCGTCCTTGACCTGCCTTCTCGACGGTAGGCAGTCACCAGGGGTGCGTCAACGATCGCCACACTCGGCACGCCGAGTGATAATCACCCTAGGAGTGGTTTCCCGTGCCCCACCGCGGGGAAAGGCTAGCCGAATGCGCTGACGGGAAGGCGTAGGACGCTCTCAGTGGCCGCTGGCAATTGCCCGCGAGTTCGCGGAACCTGCCCGACCGGGAACCGGCCCGTCACCGCCCTTCACAGGGTGGCGGACGGGCCGCTGCGGTCACTCACTGACTGCTGGTACCGAAGTCCTCGGGCGAGATCTGGTCGAGGAACTCGCGGAACTTCTCCACCTCGTCCTCCTGCTCGTCCGGGATCGCGATGCCGGCGTCGTCCAGCACCGTGTCGCTCCCGTAGATCGGGGTTCCGGTGCGCAGCGCCAGCGCTATGGCGTCGGACGGGCGGGCGCTCACCTCCACGCCGCTGGCGAACACCAGCTCCGCGTAGAAGACGCCCTCACGCAGGTCCGTGATGCGCACCTCGGTCAGCTCCTGGCCGACGGCCTCCAGCACGTCCTTGAAAAGGTCGTGGGTCAGCGGTCGCGCCGGAGCCATGCCCTGTTGGGCGAACGCGATCGCCGTCGCCTCCCCCGGTCCGATCCAGATGGGGAGGTAACGGTCGCCTCCCACTTCGCGCAGGAGCACGATCGGTTGGTTGGAGGGCATTTCCACCCGGACACCTACGACATCGAGCTCGTTCACACAGCAACCCTAGGCCGTGCCCGGGACGTTTGGGTAGTCGGGCCCGGAACGCGCGCCCGATCCGGCCTGTGCCCGGGTCCTGTCACGATGGTCATGGCAGCCGCACTCCGAGCGCGGTCTGCACCAGTGCGGCGTGCAGCTTCACCGTGAGCGCCGCCAGCTCTTTCGTACGGGCCTCGGCGTGCGCCCGGGTCTGCGGATTGCGGTGCCGCCTCAGCGGGGCCACCACCTGGTCCACCAGGCCCGCCTCACGGTCGGCGGCGGCCTTCATCGCCCGCAGATGGCGCGGCTCGATGCCGAACCGGCCCAGCTCCGTGACGAGCGCGGCCACGGTCACCGCCTCGGAGTCGTACACGCCGTCCTCCAGGGGCGCGAGCAGCCCGTAGGACTCCCACTCCGCCAGACGGCTCTCGTCGATCTCGGCGGCCGCGAGCAGCTCCTCCCGGCCGATCCGCGCCACCGCGGGCGGCTCGGGCACCATCGGCACCGCCTCGCCGTCCCGCTGCCGCCCCAGCACGGGCAGCTGCACGGCCTCACCGCGCTCCATGGCGTCCAGGTACTCCCGGATGACCTTCAGCGGCAGGTAGTGGTCCCGCTGCATCCTCAGGACGTGTCCGAGCCGCTCCACGTCCCCGGCGCTGAACTTGCGGTACCCGGACGGAGTACGGCGGGGCTCGATGAGCCCCTCCGACTCCAGAAAGCGGATCTTGGAGATGGTGACTTCGGGGAACTCGTCGCGCAGCACGTTCAGCACCGTGCCGATGCTCATCAGCCCGGTTTCCGTGGCGGCGGTGCCGTGACCGGTACCGCCGCTCGGTGTGTGCAGCATGGACCTTCTTCCCTGGGGTCCCCGCACGAGGTCCGGAGGGTCAGATGCCCTGCCGGCTCGCGTAGAAGACCAGCCGGTACTTGCCGATCTGGACCTCGTCGCCGTTCGACAGGGCGACCTGGTCGATGCGCTCCCGGTTGACGTACGTGCCGTTGAGGCTGCCCACGTCGGCCACCGTGAACGAACCGTCCGGCTGGCGGCGGAACTCCACGTGGCGGCGCGAGACCGTGACGTCGTCCAGGAAGATGTCGCTCTGCGGGTGACGGCCCGCCGTGGTCAGGTCGCTGTCCAGCAGGAAGCGGCTGCCCGAGTTCGGACCCCGGCGCACGACCAGCAGCGCCGAGCCCAGCGGCAGCGCGTCGACAGCCGCCTGGGCCTCCGGGGAGAGCGCCGGCGCCTGGGTCTGCCCGGTCACCTCGGCGTCGTACGCCTCCAGGCCGGAGATCGAGATCGTGGACGTCGTCTCGGACGCCCGCTCGGGCACGGCGCCCGGACGCAGCGGAGCACCGCAGTTGGAACAGAAGCGGGCGTTCTCCGCGTTGCGGTTACCGCACCTCGTACAAACCAGGGCCGACATGGACGGATCCTCCTGCCGCGGCTGCCCCGCCGGGTCGTTGGACGCGTACGGACCGGAGGTAAACCCTCCACCCGCACCTGAGGTTGACGGTTGCCCGAAACCTATGCCGCCGGACTGCGACGGGTCAACTGACGGCGCGCCCTGACCTCCCGAAATGTCACCCCCCGGACCAGCCAGCTGATCCCGGAACAGCGGACGCTGTCCGTCCGCGTCAGGCTGTGCGCGATGGCGAGCGGTCGCGTTGTCGCTGCCCTCTCGCGCGCTCTTGCCGAACAACTTCGAAAACAACTTCACGGGCGATTCCCCTTGACCGAAACAGACCCGCCCGTGGGGCAGGACGAACCCTGACTGAATACACCGGCCGACCCGGACAACCACACAACGTCCGTATCCACCAGACAGTTTCCACCACGCACCGGTTTCCCGGTGCGCCGACCCCCCGCATCCTCATGCCCTTGCCGGACGTCCCGCATGCACCGCTGGTTCACTGTGAGGACGACCGAGCGTAGTCAGGCTGCTTCGCCGGTCGCAAGGCATCCACGACGATCTTGGTCGATCGTTCGACGGTCACCGTCGCCTGCTCCTTCTCCAGGGTCTGCACCACGCCTCCGGGGATGTTGAGAGCCGGTTCGAGGTCCTGCGGCTTGCCGATCACCTTGAAAACGTAGGGCTGAGTGATCTTGTTCCCGTCGACGCTCACGCTCTTGCCCGAGTCGGTGAGGTAGGTGCCGGAGATCACGCGCACCCCGTTCACCTGGATCGCCTCCGCGCCGGCCGCGCGCAGCTCCTGGATCGCGTCGAGCAGCATGTCCGCCTGTACCGTCCCCTTCGGATCGTCGACCGTCATCGTGATGCCAGGACCCTGCGCCGCCACGGTGCCCGCCAGAATGCCGAGTTGCCTCTCCTTCTCGGCCGTCTGCTTGCGTGCCTCCGCCGCCTGGTCGGAGCTGCTCTGCAACTCCTGGCGCTGCTTCTCCAGTCCTGTCTTCTCGTCCTCAAGACGCTGAGTACGGTCGTCCAGTTCATCGAGGATGCGAACAAGATCCTCCTGGCGGGCGCCGCGCAGCGCGCTGTCGTTGTCACTGTTCGACGCCACCTGCACGGCGAGGCCGAATCCGAGCCCGAACAGCAGCACCGCGACGATCAGTTGGGCCCGGCTCACGCGCGGCGGCCACAGCCCCTGGACCAGCCGCCGACGGCCGGTCAGCCCGGCCTCCGGCGCCGGCTCGGCGGCGGGGCCGGCCTCCGGCGCCACGGCGGGCACCTCGGCGGGCAGTTCCTTGCGCAACCGGTGCTCAGGGTGTTTCCCGTGCTCACTCATGCCGCTCACGCCCGGAAGACATGCCGTCGGATCGCCGCGGCGTTGGAGAAGATACGGATACCGAGGACCACGACGACACCCGTGGACAGCTGCGAGCCCACACCCAACTTGTCGCCGAGGAAGACGATCAGCGCGGCGACCACCACGTTGGACAGGAACGACACCACGAAGACCTTGTCGTCGAAGATCCCGTCGAGCATGGCCCGCAACCCGCCGAAGACGGCGTCGAGCGCCGCGACGACGGCGATCGGCAGATACGGCTCGACGACCGCCGGAACCTCCGGACGGACCAACAGTCCGGCCACGACGCCCACGACGAGGCCAAGTACGGCGATCACGATGTGCCCTTCTCAGTCTTCTCGGTGTACGGCTGGGCCGTACGTACGATCACGCTGGGTGCGGCGGGCAGCCGGACGTCACTCTCCGTGGAGATCGTCGCCCGGATGTCGAAGTTCTCCTCCAGCGCGTGCAGGTACAGCCCGTCGGGACTGTCCTGGAACCTGGAGCTGAGCCTCTCCCCGTCCCCCACCGCCAGCACCGTGTACGGCGGCACCAGCGGTCTGTTGTCGACCAGTATCGCGTCTCCGGCGGCCCTGATCGCGGACAGGGCGGTCAGCCGCTGCCCGTTGATGGAGATCGCCTCGGCGCCCGAGGCCCACAGCCCGTTCACCACGCGCTGCATGTCGTGGTCCCGCACCCGTCCGGTGTCGGAGAAGCCGGAGGTCTCCCGCGGATTGCCGGCGTCGCCGCCGGCGGAGGCCTCCTTGGCGTCGTTGACGACCAGCTTCACGCCGGGGCCGTGCACCGCCGTGGCACCCGACAGGACGCCCACCAGGTCCGCCTGCCCGCTGCCGCCGCTCGCCTTCAGCGCCGCGCGCTGCCGGGCGCTGACGTCGTCACGGAGCTTGTCGACATTGCTCTCCAGCTTGTCGGCGTCCGCCGTCTCGCGGTCGATGCGGTCGATGAGCTCCTGCCGCTCCTTGGCCACCACGGGGGCCGTCACCCGCGCCTGGGCCGCTCCCACGGTCACCACCAGCGCCGCGAGCACCAGACCGCCGGCGAGGCCCAGCCTGGCCCGCAGGGTCTTCGGCATCCCGCCGGACTGCCCCTGCGCCCTCTTGCGGGCCGCCGCCTCGGCGTAGCCGTCGTCCAGGCTGTGGTCCATGACGTTGGTGATCAACGACATGGAGGCGTCCGGGCGGCGCGGCCGGGCGGCGCTGCTCCGAACGGGGGGTTGCTGCGGCATGCCGCACATCGTCGCACGTTGCGGCCGGTACCTCCGAATGGCCCCACCGGCGTGCCGGACAGGCCCCCCGCGGGGACACTTGTCCGGCACGCGCGCGTGCGGTGTCCTTACCGGCCGGCGCTGTCCACGATGGCCGACCATTCGTCCAGCAGTGCCTGCGCGGAGGCGTCGTCGGGACCTTCCGCCCACAGATGGGTGACGGCCTCGGCGGGGTCGGGCAGCACCATGACCCACCGCCCGTCCGTCTCCACGACCCGCACACCGTCGGTCGTGTCCACCGAACGGTCACCGGCCGCCTCGACCACGCGCCGCATGACCAGGCCCTTGACCGCCCACGGGGTCGCCAGGTCGCGCTTGAGGACGTGCGCCCGCGGGATCCGCGCGTCGATCTGGCTGAGCGTGAGCTGCGTGCGCGCCACCAGACCGATCAGCCGTACGAAGGCAGCCGTGCCGTCGTAGACGCTGCTGAACTCGGGGACGATGAATCCGCCCTTGCCGTCACCACCGAAGATGGTGCCTTCCTCACGCCCTACGCGCGTGAGGTCGTCGGGCGACGTGGTCGTCCACTCGACCTGGGTGCCGTGGTAGGCGGCCACCTGCTCGGCGATCCGGGTCGTGGTGACCGGGAGCGCCACACGGCCGCTGCGCCGCTCGGCGGCGACCAGGTCGAGCATCACCAGCAGCGCCCGGTCGTCCTCGATGATGCGGCCCTTCTCGTCCACCAGGGACAGCCGCTCGCCGACCGGGTCGAACCGCACGCCGAACGCGGCCCCGGAGGACGCCACGATCTCGCCGAGGCGCACCAGCCCGGTCCTGCGCTGGTCCACCGTCTCCGTGGGCCTGGCCTCGTTGAGACCGGGGTTGACGGTCAGCGAGTCCACACCGAGCTTTCCGAGCAGGCTGGGCAGGACGAGCCCGGCGCTACCGTTGGAGGCGTCCACGACGACCTTCAGGCCCGCCTCGGCGATCCCGGTCGTGTCGACGTTCCGCAGCAGCGATCCCGTGTACGAGTCGAAGACGCTGGCCGGGAAGTACAGGTCGCCGATCTCGCCGGGGAACGCGCGCCGGTACTCCTGCCGCGCGAAGATCCGGTCCAGCTTGCGCTGGCTGGCCTGCGAGAGGTCCGCGCCCCGCCCGTCGAAGAACATGATGTCGACGGAGTCGGGCACCCCGGGCGAGGTCCGGATCATGATGCCGCCGGCGCTGCCTCGCGCGGTCTGCTGCCGCGCCACCGGCAGCGGCACGTTCTCCAGGTCGCGTACGTCGATGGCGCTGGCCTGGAGAGCGGAGATCACCGCTCTCTTGAGTGCGCGCGCACCGCGCGAGTGGTCACGTGCCGTGGTGACCGTGGACCCCTTCTTCAGGGTGGTCGCATACGCGCCGGCCAGCCGCACGGCCAGTTCCGGCGTGATCTCCACGTTCAGGATTCCGGAGACACCCCGGGCGCCGAAGAGATGCGCCTGTCCGCGGGACTCCCAGATCACCGACGTGTTGACGAAGGCACCGGCTTCGATGGTCTTGAAGGGATAGACCCGGACGTTGCCCTGGACGATCGATTCTTCACCGATCAGGCACTCGTCACCGATGACCGCGCCGTCCTCGATCCGGGCGGCTCGCATGATGTCGGTGTTCTTGCCGACGACGCAGCCGCGCAGATTGCTGTGCTGTCCGACGTAGACGTTGTCGTGGACGACGGCCCGGTGGAGGAAGGCGCCGCTCTTCACGACGACGTTCGATCCCACGACCGTGTGCTCGCGGATTTCCGTGCCGGCCTCGACCTTGGCGTAGTCACCGATGTACAGCGGCCCGCGCAGGACGGCGTCCGCGTGCACTTCGGCGCCTTCGGCGACCCAGACTCCGGGCGATATCTCGAAGCCGTCGATGTCGACGTCGACCTTGCCCTCCAGGACGTCGGCCTGCGCCTTCACGTACGACTCGTGGGTACCCACGTCCTCCCAGTAGCCCTCGGCGACATAGCCGTAGATCGGCTTGCCTTCCTTCATCAGCTGCGGGAAGACATCACCGGACCAGTCGACAGGAACGTCGGCCTCGACGTAGTCGAACACCTCGGGCTCCATGACGTAGATGCCCGTGTTCACCGTGTCGGAGAAGACCTGGCCCCAGGTCGGCTTCTCGAGGAAGCGCTCGACCTTTCCCTCTTCGTCGACGATGGTGATGCCGAATTCCAGCGGATTGGGCACGCGGGTCAGGCAGACCGTGACGAGCGCGCCCTTTGCCTTGTGGAAGTTGATGAGTTCGGTGAGGTCGAAGTCGGTCAGCGCATCGCCGGAGATGACGAGGAAGGCATCGTCCTTCAACGCCTCTTCGGCGTTCTTGACGCTTCCGGCGGTACCGAGTGGCTTCTCCTCATTGGCATACGTGAGCTCCATGCCGAGCTCTTCGCCGTCTCCGAAGTAGTTCTTGACCAGCGATGCCAGGAACTGCACGGTGACGACGGTCTCGGTGAGCCCATGCCTTTTGAGCAGCCGAAGCACGTGCTCCATGATCGGGCGGTTCACCACCGGAAGGAGCGGCTTGGGCATGCTAGAGGTCATAGGGCGAAGGCGTGTGCCTTCGCCACCGGCCATCACGACGGCCTTCATGTCGGAAGCGTCCTCCTCTAAAAGATGACGGTCTAGCCGACTTCACCCGTCCAGATTGTCCCGCACTTTTCCGCGGCGGGCCATCGAGAGCCACTACGTCCGGACAATCGCCGAGCTCAATCGGCTGTGGCGTCCGCACGAACCAGACGGCGGACCTGCACCACGTAGAGCACTCCTGCCCACCAATAGAGGGTTGTACCCCATCCGGCGAACGCCCATCCGAAAATGGCAGCGAGTGACGAGATCCAGCCGCTTCCGTCACTCAGCAGCAGGAGCGGGAACGCGTACATGAGGTTGAACGTGGCGGCCTTGCCGAGGAAGTTCACCTGCGGCGGCGGGTAGCCGTGCCGCCTGAGGATCCCCACCATCACCAGCAGCACCAGCTCGCGCAGCAGCAGCACGCCCGTCAGCCAGAGGGGCAGGATCTCGCGCCAGGTGAGGCCGACGAGCGTCGACAGGATGTAGAGCCGGTCCGCGGCGGGGTCCAGGAGCCGGCCGAGGCTGCTGATCTGGTTCCAGCGCCGGGCGAGCTTGCCGTCCAGGTAGTCGCTGATGCCGCTGAAGGCGAGGACGAGCAGCGCCCAGCCGTCGCTCTTCGGCCCGCCGAACTCGGGCCTGAGGATCAACCACAGGAAGACGGGCACGCCGACGAGGCGGGCCATGCTGAGGATGTTCGGGATGGTGAGGACCCGGTCCGTCTGGACACGGGTCTCCTGGACCTCCACCCGGGGGCCTCCTGTGATGGGAAACGAGCCAACTTTGCCCCCTGACCTTACCTCAACACAAAAAAGCTCCGGCTCTCGGGCTTGATGCCCAAGAGCCGGAGCTCTAAAAGGAGTTCGGCGGTGTCCTACTCTCCCACAGGGTCCCCCCTGCAGTACCATCGGCGCTGTAAGGCTTAGCTTCCGGGTTCGGAATGTAACCGGGCGTTT
>NZ_JBIVUX010000003.1:291114-1175433 GCF_044757385.1 Streptomyces sp. NPDC091282 | reverse complement strand
CTGCTGTCCCTGCCCGGCTCGCCGATCCTCTACTACGGCGACGAGATCGGCATGGGCGACAACATCTGGCTCGGCGACCGCGACGCGGTGCGCACCCCCATGCAGTGGACCCCCGACCGCAACGCCGGCTTCTCGTCCTGCGACCCGGGACGGCTCTTCCTGCCGACGATCATGGACCCGGTCCACGGCTACCAGGTCACCAACGTCGAGGCGTCCATGTCGTCGCCGTCCTCGCTGCTGCACTGGACGCGCCGGATGATCGAGATCCGTAAGCAGAATCCTGCCTTCGGACTGGGGTCCTATACCGAACTGCAGTCGTCGAACGCGGCGGTGATCGCGTTCCTGCGGGAGTACGAGGACGATCTCGTCCTGTGCGTGCACAACTTCTCCCGCTTCGCCCAGCCCACCGAGCTGGACCTGCGGCGCTTCAGCGGCCGGCACCCGGTGGAGCTGTTCGGCGGGGTCCGGTTCCCGGCCGTCGGCGAACTGCCGTACCTGCTGACCCTGGCAGGACACGGCTTCTACTGGTTCCGACTGCGCGCGGACGGGTAACCGGAACCCAGGCACGGTCCACCCCGGGCGGCGGCTACCGCCGGTCCGCCCGGGGCACGCATCACCGACGCCCCCGACGACCGGGGAAAGGACGTACCGCCATGGCGGAAACGGTCACCTCTTCCACGCCCCCTCTGCTCGCCTCGCTCGATCCCCTGCTGCGCGAGTGGCTGCCCCGGCAGCGCTGGTTCGCGGGCAAGGGCAGTCCGGTCACCGGCTTCGCCACCGTGGCGGAGACCGAACTCCTGCCGTCCGACAGCAGGCTGGGCCTGCACCATCTGCTGATCCGCGCCGAACAGCCGCCCGCGCCCGCCTCGGCCGGCGACTGCTACCAGCTCCTCATAGGCACGCGCGAGGCGCTGCCGCCGCGGCTGGCGCCCGCGCTGATCGGCCATCTCACCGAGGGTCCGCTGGCCGGACGCACGGTGTACGACGCCCTGTACGACCCCCGGCCCGCCGAGCTGCTCCTGGAGGCCCTGCGCACCCGGGCCCGGATCGGCGGGCTGTCCTTCGAACGCGACCCCGGCACCGAGATCCGCGACGGACTGGTGGCCCGGCTGCTGACCGCCGAGCAGTCCAACTCCTCGGTCGTCTATGGAGATACGTTCATCCTGAAGCTCCTGCGGCGCGTCGTGCCCGGCGTCAACCCGGACCTGGAGCTGCCCCTGGCGCTGGCCCGCGAAGGCTGCGCCCGGGTGCCCGCCCCGGCGGCCTGGCTGCGGGCGGAGCTGTCCGAGGAGCCCGGCGCGTCGTACGTGCTGGCCGTCCTGCAGCCCTTCGTGAGCGGCGCGACCGACGGCTGGGAACTGGCGCTGCGCGAGCTGGCCAAGGGCGAGGACTTCGCGGCGGACGCGCGGGCGCTGGGGCGGGCCACCGCCGAGGTGCACACCGCGCTGGCCCGGGCGCTGCCCACCGTCACCCTCGGACACGTCCAGCTGGAGTCGATGGTCGCGGGCATGACCGAGCGGCTGACGGCGGCCGCCCAGGCGGTGCCCGCGCTGCGGCCCTACGAGGACGGGCTGCGCTCGGCCTACGAGGCGCTGGCCGGCCTGGCCGCCGAGGGCCGCACCTGGACCGCCCAGCGGGTCCACGGCGACCTGCACCTGGGGCAGTGCCTGCGCTCGCCGTCCGGGGAGTGGTCCCTGATCGACTTCGAGGGCGAGCCGGCCCGCCCGCTGGCCGAGCGCCGGCTGCCGCAGCCGCCGGTCCGCGACATCGCCGGCATGCTGCGCTCCTTCGACTACGCGGCCCACTCGGTGACCCCCTCGGCCCGCGCCTGGGCCCAGCTGTGCCGGGCCGCCTACTGCTCCGGGTACGCCGAGATCACCGGCACCGACCCCCGCACCGACCCCGTGCTGCTGCGCGCCTACGAGACCGACAAGGCCGTCTACGAGGTCGTCTACGAGGCCCGGCACCGCCCCGACTGGCTTCCCGTGCCCCTGTCGGCCGTCCGCCGCCTCGCCACCTCCGACTCGACCTGACATCCCCGGGAGACGCGTCCGTGACCTCCAAGAAGTCCGTATCCGTAGCCGCCGACGACCGCGACCGGCTGCTGCTCGGCACCCACCACGACCCGCACTCCGTCCTGGGCGCGCATCCGGTGCCGGGCGGCGGGATAGCCGTGCGGGCGTTCCGTCCCTACGCCCGCGGGGTGTCGGTGGTGGCCGGCCGGGACCTGCGGGCCGAACTGCACGACGACGGCGACGGCTTCTTCTCCGTCCTGCTCCCTCTGTCCGACGTGCCGGTCTACCGGCTGCTGGTGGAGTACGAGGGGACGGTCCAGGAGTCCGAGGACGCCTACCGCTTCCTGCCCACGCTGGGCGACCTGGACCTGCACCTGCTCGGCGAGGGCCGGCACGAGCAGCTGTGGGAGGTGCTCGGCGCGCATCCCATGACCCACCAGGGCGTGACGGGCACCCGGTTCGCGGTGTGGGCGCCGAACGCGCGGGGCGTCCGGGTGGCCGGCGGTTTCAACTTCTGGGACGGCACCGGCCATCCGATGCGTTCGCTCGGCTCGTCCGGGGTCTGGGAGCTGTTCGTGCCGGGCGTCGGTGCGGGCGAGCTGTACAAGTTCGACATCACCCGCCCGGACGGCTCCCGCACCCTGCGCGCGGACCCGATGGCCCGCCGCACCGAGGTGCCGCCGAGCACGTCGTCCATCGTCGACGTGTCCCGGCACGAGTGGACCGACGGCGAGTGGATGGCGCACCGCGGCGACACGCCGGTGCACGAGGCGCCGTTCTCGGTGTACGAGGTGCACCTGCCGTCCTGGCGCCCCGGCCTGACCTACCGCGAACTGGCCGAGCAACTCCCGCGCTACGTCGGCGACCTGGGCTTCACGCACGTCGAGCTGATGCCGGTCGCCGAGCATCCCTTCGGCGGCTCCTGGGGCTACCAGGTCACCGGCTTCTACGCCCCGACGGCCCGGCTCGGCACCCCGGACGACTTCAAGTACCTGGTCGACGCGCTGCACCGGGCCGGCATCGGGGTGCTGATGGACTGGGTGCCGGCGCACTTCCCGCGGGACGAGTGGGCGCTGGCCGAGTTCGACGGACGGCCGCTGTACGAGCACTCCGACCCGCTGCGGGCGGCCCATCCGGACTGGGGCACCCTGGAGTTCGACTTCGGACGCCGTGAGGTGCGCAACTTCCTGGTGGCCAACGCCCTGTACTGGTGCGAGGAGTTCCACATCGACGGGCTGCGGGTGGACGCGGTCGCCTCGATGCTCTACCTCGACTACTCCCGCGAGGCGGGCCAGTGGACGCCGAACGAGCACGGCGGGCGGGAGAACCTGGACGCGGTGGCGTTCCTCCAGGAGATGAACGCGACGGTCTACCGGCGGGTGCCGGGCGTGGTGACGATCGCCGAGGAGTCCACCGCGTGGGACGGCGTGACCCGGCCGACCGACACCGGCGGCCTCGGGTTCGGCCTGAAGTGGAACATGGGCTGGATGCACGACTCGCTCGAGTACATGTCCCACGAGCCGGTGCACCGCAGGTACCACCACCACCAGATGACCTTCTCGATGGTCTACGCGTACAGCGAGAACTACGTGCTGCCCATCTCCCACGACGAGGTCGTGCACGGCAAGCGCTCGCTGGTCTCCAAGATGCCCGGCGACTGGTGGCAGCAGCGTGCCAACCTCCGTGCCTACCTGGGCTTCATGTGGGCCCATCCCGGCAAGCAACTGCTCTTCATGGGGCAGGAGTTCGCCCAGGGCGCGGAGTGGTCGGAGGCCCACGGCCCCGACTGGTGGCTGCTGGACCCGGCCTACGGCGCCGAGGCCGACCACCGGGGCGTGCGCGACCTGGTCCGCGACCTGAACTCCGTCTACCGCGCCACCCCGGCCCTGTGGCAGCGGGACACCTCCCTCGCCGGCTTCCAGTGGATCGCGGGCGACGCGGCCGAGGACAACGTCTTCGCCTTCCTGCGGTACGACGCCGAGGGCAGCCCGCTCCTCGCGGTCTCCAACCTCGCCCCGGTGGTCCGCGCCGACTACCGCCTGGGCGTCCCGGACGACGTCCCGGCCTGGCACGAGGCCGTCAACTCGGACGCCGCCCGGTACGGCGGCAGCGGCATCACCAACCCCGACCCGGTGAAGCCGGAGCACCACGAGTCCCACGGCCGCCCCACGAGCATCCGCCTGACCCTGCCCCCGCTGGCTACGGTGTGGCTGCGGCCTGCCTGAGCCCGTCGGGCAGCGGGCCGGTGTGCAGTACGCCCAGGCGCTGGGTGGCCCGGGTCAGCGCCACGTACAGGTCGCTGGTGCCGTAGCGGCCCGGTTCGACCACCAGGACCGAGTCGAACTCCAGGCCCTTGGCCTGGCGCGGGTCCAGCAGCACGACCGCCCGGGTCAGGTCGGGTTCGGCGCCGGCCGTGACGCCGTCCAGGCCGGCGGCCAGGGCGCGGTGCAGGTCGCGCGGTGCGATCACCGCCAGCCGGCCGTCCGCCGGGGTGAGTTCGGCGGCGGCCTTCGCCACGGCGCCGGGCAGGTCGTCGTGGGCCTGCCGGATCCACGGGCGCACTCCGGTGGACCGCACCGAGCTGGGCGGTTCGAAGTCCGGGTCCCCGGCGCGGACCACGGCCGCGGCGAGGTCCATGATCTCGGACGGGGTGCGGTAGTTGACGCCGAGGCGGGTGTGGTCCCAGCGGTCCTCGACGTACGGCTGGAGGATCCGGGACCAGGAGCCGACGCCCGCCGCCTCCGCGGTCTGGGCGGGGTCGCCGACCAGGGTCATGGAGCGGGTCGGGCTGCGCCGCATCAGCAGCCGCCAGGCCATCGGCGACAGCTCCTGCGCCTCGTCGACGATGATGTGCCCGAAGGCCCAGGTGCGGTCGGCCGCCGCGCGTTCGGCGGCGCTGCGGAAGTCCTCCTCCTCGTGGCGTTCGGCGAACCGTTCGGCGTCGATGATGTGGTGCGCGGACAGGACCTCCGAGGCCTCGGGGTCGCTGTCCTCCTTGTCGTCGAACTCGTAGGTCCGGGAGGCGTAGGAGACGTCGAGGACGCCCTGCGCGTAGGCGATCTGGGTCTCGCGCTCGCGTTCGGCGCGGGCCCGTGCGACCCGCTCGTCGACGCCGAGCAGCTCGGCCGCCTCGTCGAGCAGGGGCACGTCGGAGACGGTCCAGGCGCGGGTCACCGGGCGCCGGATCGCGGCCGCGTCCTGATCGCCGACATGGCCCTCGGGCGCGGCGAGGAAGTCGGCGACCAGGCGCTGCGGGGTCAGCCGCGGCCACAGCCGGTCGACGGCCGACCAGACCTCGGGGTTCTCGGCGAGCTCGTCGCGGATCTGGGTGATGTCGGAGGCGTCCAGCAGGCTGCTGCCGTCGAAGGGGTCGGTGCCGACCCGCTCGGCGTACAGGTCGGTGAGGGTGTTGAGGATGTGCCCCTCGAAGTACTCGCGGGCCACGTTGTGCGGGAGCCCGGCGGCCCGGGTGCGCTCGCGGGCCACGTTCACCAGGCCGTCGTCGAGCATCAGCACCTCGCGGTCGTGCTCGACGGTGATGACCGGGTCGGGCAGCGCCTGCCGGTCGCGTACGACGGCGGCGAGCACGTCGGCCATGTCGGCGCAGCCCTTGACGGCGGCCGCCTCCGGGGTGTCGGCGGCCGTGGCCTTCACGCCCGGGTACAGCTCGCCGACCGTCGCGAGCAGCACGCCGGTCTCGCCGAGCGAGGGGAGCACCTCGCCGATGTAGCCGAGGAAGGCGGGGTTGGGTCCGACGATGAGCACGGCCCGCTTGGCGAGCAGTTCCCGGTGCTCGTACAGGAGGTAGGCGGCCCGGTGCAGCGCGACGGCGGTCTTCCCGGTGCCGGGACCGCCCTCGACGACCAGGATCCCGCGGTGCGGTGCCCGGATGATCTCGTCCTGCTCGGCCTGGATGGTCTGCACGATGTCGTTCATCCGGCCGGTGCGGGCCGAGTTGAGGGCGGCCAGCAGCACGGCGTCGCCGGACGGGTCCTCGTGGCCGGTGCGCTCCTGGTCGCCGAGGTCGAGGATCTCGTCGTGCAGGGAGGCGACCCTGCGGCCGTCGGTGGCGATGTGCCGGCGGCGCCGCAGGCCCATCGGGGTGTGGCCGGTGGCCAGGTAGAAGGGGCGGGCGACCGCGGCGCGCCAGTCGATGAGGAGCGGGGTGCGCTCGGCGTCGTCGCGGCGCAGTCCGATCCGGCCGATGTGGTGCTTCGTGCCGGAGGTCAGGTCGATCCGGCCGAAGCAGAGCGAGCCGTCCACGGCGTTCAGCGCGGCCAGCAGCCCGGACCGCTCGGCGACCAGGATGTCCCGCTCCAGGCGGGCCTGCATCGGCTTGTCGCCGAGGGAGAGGGCGTCCGCGACCGAGTCCTCGGTGTCGCCGCGCAGGGCGTCCACCCGTGCGTACAGTCCGTCGATGAATTCCTGCTCGTGCCGCAATTCATCGTCCGGAAATTCGGTGTTTGACAATTCCGCTCCCGCCCGGATATACTGTGCCCACTGAACTTCTTCGTGGCTCAATCGATTTCTTCACCGATCCGAAGTCACGAACTCTTGAATATACGCAAAAAAATCCCCCGGGCGCAATTGCCGGGGGATTTCCTGTGTTCGGGGCGGGTTCAGAGGACGTCGGACAGTTCCTCGCGGAGCCGCCGTCCGGGCCGGGCGCCGACCATCGCCTTCACCGGCTCGCCGTCCCGGAACACCATGAACGTCGGCATCGACAGCACCTTGTAGGCGTTGGTCGTCTCCGGGTTGTGGTCCACGTCCAGCTGGACCACCTTCAGCCGCTCGCCCTCCTGCGCCGCGAGGGCCGTGAGCACCGGCGCCATCTGCCGGCACGGCGGGCACCAGTCGGCGGTGAACTCCACCAGCACCGGCCGGTCCGCCCCGATCACCTCCGCCGCGAAGTCCGCGTCCGTCACCTCGGCCACACCCGCTGCCCTGGTCATCCGCCGTCCCCTCCCAGCTCGCACACCGGTTCCGGACCACCCGGAACCGCCGCCTCGGCGGCCAGCCGCGCCCGCGCCCGCTCGGCCCGCTCCAGCTGGGCCCCGACCTCGCTCCGCACGGCCTCCAGCTCGCCGATGAGCGAGTCCAGCTCCGTCAGCTTGCGCCGGTAGACCGCGAGCGACGCCGGACAGGTGTCGCCCTCCGGGTGCCCGGCCCGCAGGCACTCCACGAACGGCCGGGTCTCCTCCAGCTCGAAGCCGAAGTCCTGGAGCGTCCGGATCTGCGTGAGCAGCTTCAGGTCGCGCTCGTCGTAGGTCCGGTGGCCGTTGCCGGAGCGGCGCGCGGGCAGCAGCCCGCGCGCCTCGTAGTACCGCAGGGTGCGCGTGGTGGTACCGGCCCGTGCGGCCAGCTCGCCGATTCGCATGTCCACGACGGTAGGCCTTGACGCCGACGTCAAGGCAAGCTCGGCTGCATCCCCGCGGATTCCTCGACTTCGAGCAGGGAGGCGCTGTGCCGCTCCTCGTCGAAGGCCCGCCGTCCGCCGCGCAGCCCGAACAGCCGCTTGGCGAGGGCGATGTAGAGCACCGCGAGAATGTTCAGCACCAGCGTGGCGATCTTCAGGTAGCTGACCTTCTCGGTGAGTTCCCAGATCTCCAGCGGCAGGAAGGCGGCGGTGGCGACCACCGTGAGGTATTCGGCCCACCGCTTGGCGTACCAGAGCCCGACCGCCTCGACGAGTTCGATCAGCGCGTACGCCAGCAGCAGCCCGGCCACGAGCACCAGGGTGGAGTGCTTGTAGCCGAAGGCCTTCTGTATGGAGCCGACGACCGGTGAGTGGTCGAGGTCGTAGTGGAAGTGCTTGAAGACCGGTCGGAAGGTGTCCAGGTACTCGTTGAAGAGCCGGCGCACCGCGTCCTGGCTGTTGCTGAACTTCCACACCGCGACGGCGGCGAGCACGATGAACACCCCGCGCACGGCCCGCTCGACCGCCAGGAAGCGCAGGATGAACAGGTCCCGCAGCACCTTCCCGCGCGGTACCAGCGGGGCGTCGGCCGCCGGGCCCGAGCCGTGCGGCTCGCCGAGCGCGAAGTCGCCGCAGCGCAGGCAGCGCCAGGCCTCCCCGACCGCGGTCTGGGCGTGCAGCCGTACCCGCAGCCGCGGGTCGTCGGGGGCGTAGGTGACGTGCCCCTTGCGCGCGCAGTGCCGACGGTCCCAGTCGATCTTCATCCCCCGTGCCTCCATGCCAGTGCCGACGTGCCGTTCCGGTTGGTCCGGAGCGGCACGTTAGTGGATACGGCCCGCACGTGCCGGTCGGGGGTCAGCGCGCCCCGCTCTCCGCCGGCTCCCTTTCCTCTGCCGGGGCCTCCTGCCCCGGCGCCGCGCGCCCCGGCAGCAGCGCCGCCACCAGCACCGTCCCGATGCCCAGCAGGACCGCTCCGACCAGGCTGGTGTGGGCCACCGCGGAGGCGAAGGAGGAGCCGACGGCGTCCGCCATCTGCCGTGCGCCTTCACTCAGTTGACCGGCCTGCGCCTTCAACTGGGCGGCCTGCTGCGGGTCGGTGGCCTGCGCGGCCCGGGCGGCGGTCCGCCGGGCCTGCTCGCCGATGCCCCGGGCGACCGCGTACCCGGCGCCGACCGAGTCCTGGGCGGTGGCCAGCGCGCTCGCGGGCAGCCTGCTGCCGCTGGTGGCGTCGGTGAGGTGGTTGCCGTAGGAGGTGGCGAGGAGCGAGCCGAGGACGGCGATGCCGAGGGAGCCGCCCAGCTCCAGCGAGGTGTCGTTGACGGCGCCGCCGACGCCCAGTTCGGACTCCGGGAAGGCGCCCATGATCGCGTCCGTGCAGGGCGAGAGCGCGAGGCCGATGGCCAGCCCGAGGATGATCAGGGGCGCCACGAAGTCCCCGTACCCGGAGGCGGCGTCGACCCGGGTGAGCAGGGCGAGCGCGGTGGTGCCGCCGGCCATGCCCGCGGTGACCGTCCACCTCATCCCCACGCGCGGGGTGAGCCAGCCGGTCAGGGCCGACCCGGCGAAGACGGCGCCGGCCAGCGGCAGCATGCGCACGCCGGTGCCGAGGGCGTCGTAGCCGAGGACGAACTGGAGGTGCTGGGTGAGGTAGTAGAAGGCGCCGAAGACGGCCAGGAAGAACAGGGCCACGGCGAGGTTGGAACCGGCGAAGCGGCGGTGGGCGAAGCGGCGGACGTCCAGCACCGGGTGCGGGTGGCGCAGCTCCCACAGGACGAAGGCGAGAAGTCCGGCGCCCGCGACCACGGCGGCGGTGACCGCCTTGGCACCCCAGCCGAAGTGCGGCCCCTCGATGATCATGTAGACCAGCGCGCCGATCCAGAGCACGGAGAGCAGTCCGCCGACGTAGTCGATGCGGTCGTGGTGGCCGGCCCTGCTCGGCGGCACGAGGACCAGGGCGCCGACGGCCGCGACGGCGGCGATCGGCACGTTGATGAGGAAGGTCGCGGACCAGCCGTGGTCGCGCAGCAGCGCGCCGGCGACCACCGGTCCCGCGGCGATGGCGAGCCCGGCGGTGGCGGTCCACAGGGTGATGGCCTTGGCCCGCTCGCGGCGCGGGAAGGTGGCGGCGAGCAGCGAGAGGGTGGCCGGCATGATCAGCGCGGCGCCGGTGCCCATCACGGCACGGGCCGCGATCACGGTCGCGGCGCTGCCGGCGGCGTACCCGAGGACGGCTCCGCCCGCGAACACGGCCAGGCCGAGGATCAGCGCCCCGCGGCGGCTGTACTTGTCGCCGACGGCGCCGAGCAGCAGCATCAGGGCGGCGTAGGGGACGGTGTAGCCGTCGATGACCCACTGCAGGTCGGCGCTGCCGAGCCCGAGGTCGGCGGTCATGTCGGGCGCGGCCACCGTGAGGGCGGTGTTGGCCATCACGATGATCAGCAGGCTCAGGCAGAGCACCAGCAGCGCCCACCAGCGGCGCGGATAGGGCCGCTCGGCCGTCTCCACCGGTTCCTTCATGACGAGTCGCATGACAGGGATCGCCTTCCTCACGCGTCCAGGTGCCGTCGGGTCCGTACGGCGGGACTTGCACAGTTGCGTGCAACTGCACAACCATGTGCAATGTAAGGGATCTGCACAGCACTGTGCAAACGGTGGGGGTGAAGCACTTGCGGAGAGACGGCGAGACGGACCGCGGGCCAGGCAGAATGGCAGCCATGACCACGGGTAACCCCTCCCGCGCCGACCTCAACAGGCGCCGCATCCTCGACGTCGCCCTCGCCGAGCTGCTGCGCGACCCCGACGCCTCGATGGACCAGATCGCGCGCGCGGCAGGGGTCGTACGACGGACCGTGTACGGCCACTTCCCGAGCCGGGAGGCGCTGATCGGCACCCTGGTCGACGACGCGGTGCGGACGCTGACCGCGGCCGACGAAGGGGCCCGGCGGCAGACCGCGGACCCGGCGGAGGCGGTGGCCCGCTCGGTCCTCGCCATCTGGGAGACCGCCGACCGCTACCGGCTGCTGATCGGCCTGGCCCAGCGCACCGTCACCATGCAGGGCATCCGCGACCGGCTCACCCCGCTGCGCGAGCAGAAGGTGGAGCTGCTGCGCCGCGGCCTCGACGAGGGGATCTTCACCTCACCGCTGCCGGCGCCGGCCCTCGCGTACGTGCACGAGCAACTGCTGTTCGCGGTGATGGAAGCGGTCAACGACGGCCTCCTGGACGCGCGGAAGGCGGGCCGCGCCGCCGCCGTCAGCGCACTGACGGCGGCGGGCGTGCCCGCCTCCCGGGCCACGGAACTGGTGGCCGAGCTGAGCGAGTAGCCGGATCGGGCTCCGGGCGGCCGGACGGGGGGGGGAGTTGCCGGCCGCCCGGAGGCTTCGGCCGGACGCCCGGCCCCGGTTCAGGCGGGGCCGGACGTCCGGAGCGGGTGGACCGGGCACACGGCGCCCGGGTCCGAGGCACGCGGCCGGCCGCACCGGCCGGCGGGCGCTCAGGCCTTCGCCAGCTCCTCGCGCTGCTCGGGCACCTCGGGCGTGCCCGGCTCCCCGTCGTCCAGCAGCGTCTTCTCGTCGAACGGCAGCTCACCCCCGAGCACCTGCCGCACCCGGCCCTTGTCGATCTCCTTGGTCCAGGTGCCGATCAGGACCGTGGCGACCGCGTTGCCGGCGAAGTTCGTCAGCGCGCGGGCCTCGCTCATGAACCGGTCGATGCCGACGATCAGGCCGACGCCGTCCACCAGCGCGGGCTTGTGCGACTGCAGACCGCCGGCCAGCGTGGCCAGACCGGCGCCGCTGACACCCGCCGCGCCCTTGGAGGCCAGCAGCAGGAAGAGCAGCAGCGGGATCTGCTCGCCGACCGACATCGGCGTGCCGAGGGCGTCGGCGATGTAGAGCGACGCCATGGTCATGTAGATCATCGTGCCGTCGAGGTTGAAGGAGTACCCGGTCGGAACGGTGATGCCGACGACCGGCTTGCTGATGCCCAGGTGCTCCATCTTCGCGATGAGCCGCGGCAGCGCGGACTCGGAGGACGAGGTGGACAGGATCAGCAGGAACTCGCGGGCCAGGTACTTGAACAGGGAGAAGATGTTCAGACCCGCGATGGCCCGGAGCATCGCGCCCAGCACCACGAAGACGAACAGCACGCAGGTGACGTAGAAGCCGAGCATCAGCACGGCGAGGCTCTTGAGGGCGTCGAGCCCGGCGGAGCCGACGACCGCCGCGATGGCGCCGAAGGCACCGATCGGCGCGGCCCACATGATCATGCCCAGGATGCGGAAGACGAGCCGCTGGATGTGCTCGACGCCCCGCAGCACCGGCTGCCCGGCCGAGCCCATGGCCTGCAGCGCGAACCCGGCGAGCAGCGCGATCAGCAGCGTCTGCAGCACCTGGCCCTCGGTGAAGGCCGAGACGAACGTGGTCGGAATGATCGACAGCACGAAGTCGACGCCGCCGAGCGCCTCGGAGTCCACCTGGGCGTGCCCGGTGGCCTTGAGGGCGTTGGTGATGTGCAGCCCGTCACCGGGGTGCAGGATGTTGCCGACGACCAGGCCGATGGTGAGCGCGACCAGCGACATCACCAGGAAGTAGCCGAGCGCGATACCGCCGACGGCACCGACCTTCGCGGCCTTGCGCACGGACCCGATCCCGAGCACGATCGTGCAGAAGATGATCGGCGAGATCATCATCTTGATCAGGTTGACGAACCCGGTGCCGAGCGGCTTCAGCTCGACGCCCGCGTCGGGCCAGATCAGCCCCACGGCGATGCCCAGGGCCACCGCGACGATCACGGCGATGTACAGGTAATGGGTACGGTCCCGCTTCGCAGCGGGAGCGGCAGGTGCCGTACTGGGGGTGCTTGCGGCGGCCACGGCTGCCCTCCTTGACGTCTTCGTCGGCATCACCGGCGTGCGGCTCACGTCCGGGGGATATGGGGGTTGCCGTGACTATCTCCCGCCCTGTGAGCCCGGTCACCCTTCCGTTCATTTAGTTCATCGTTAACCGGAGAGGCACACTGCTGACATGCGCCTCCCGACCGTCCCCCGCCCCCGCAGCCTGGCGGGACAGCTCTTCGCCATGCAGGCCGTGCTGATAGCGGTGCTGGTCGCCGGGTACGCGCTCTTCAGCTACGTCAGCGACCGCCACCAGGCCGAGCAGGCGGCGGCCCGGCAGGCGGCGGCGGTGGCCAGGTCGGTCGCCGACGCCCCCTCGGTCCGTACCGCGATCCACACGCCGGACCCCACCAAGGAGCTGCAGCCCTACGCGCTCCAGGTCATGCGGGACACCGAGGTCGACTTCGTCACGATCATGACCCCGGACGGCATCCGCTGGACCCACCCGGACCAGAACGAGATCGGCCGGCACTACCTGGGCCACATCGAGGCCGCCCGGCACGGCCACACCTTCAGCGAGACCTACAAGGGCACCCTCGGCCCCTCCGTGCGCACGGTGACGCCGGTCCTGGACAACGGCCGGGTGATCGGCCTGGTGAGCGCCGGCATCCGGGTGGACGCGATCAGCCAGCGGGTCCAGGAGCAGGTGACGGCGCTGCTCGGGGCGGCGGGCGGCGCGCTGGCGCTGGGCGCGGTCGGCACGTTCGTGATCAACGCCCGGCTGCGGCGGCACACGCACGGCATGAACGCGGCCGAGCTGAGCCGGATGCACGACTACCACCAGGCGGCGCTGCACGCGGTCCGCGAGGGCCTGCTGATGCTGGACGGCCAGTTCCGGGTGGCCCTGATCAACGACGGCGGCCGGGAACTGCTCGGAGTGGGCCCCGAGGAGGAGGTGGTGGGCCGCTCGGTGGCCGAACTGGGCCTGCCGGCACCGCTGACCGGCGCGCTGCTGGCCGCCGGACCCCGGGTGGACGAGGTGCACCTGACGGCGGACCGGGTCCTGGTGCTGAACACCTCGCCGGTGTCGGGCGGCGAGCGCCGCGGCACCGTGGCCACCCTCCGCGACGTCACCGAACTCCAGGCCCTGACCGGCGAGCTGGACTCCGAACGGGGTTTCACACAGGCCCTGCGGTCGCAGGCGCACGAGGCGGCGAACCGCCTGCACACCGTGGTCTCCCTGATCGAGCTGGGACGCGCCGCCGAGGCCGTCGACTTCGCGACGGCCGAGCTGGAGCTGGCTCAGGCCCTGACCGACCAGGTGGTGGCGGCGGTCAGCGAGCCGGTCCTGGCGGCGCTGCTGCTCGGCAAGACGGCGCAGGCCAACGAACGGGGCGTCGAGCTGGTGGTCTCGGACGAGAGCCGGCTGGATGACGGTTTGCTACCGGAGAGCCTGTCGGCACGCGATCTCGTCACCGTCCTCGGCAACCTGATCGACAACGCGGTCGACGCGGCCCAGGGGACGGTACGGGCCCGGGTAACGGTGACCGCCTTCGCGGAGGACGCCGAACTGGTGATGAGGGTGACGGACACGGGCGCGGGGGTCGACCCCGCCCACGCCGAGCTGGTCTTCCAGCGCGGCTTCTCGACGAAGCCGGCGGGACCGGGCGGCCGGGGCCTCGGACTGGCGCTGGTCCGGCAGGCGGTGACGCGGCTGGAAGGCAGGCTGACCGTGACGGAGGCACCGGAGGGCGGCGCGGTGTTCGAGGTGCGGCTGCCGCTGCGGGCGTCGCTGGCGGGAGGCGGGGCCCGGTGACCGGGGAGCCGATCAGAGTCCTGGTCGTCGAGGACGACCCGGTGGCCGCGGACGCGCACGTGCTGTACGTGGGCCGGGTGCCGGGGTTCACGGCGGTGGGCAAGGCGCACACGGGCGCGGAGGCGCGCCGCGTCCTGGACCGCACGCCGGTGGACCTGCTCCTCCTGGACCTGCACCTGCCGGACGTGCACGGCCTGCAGTTCGCGCGCTCCCTGCGGGCGGCCGGCCACCAGGCCGACGTCATAGCGGTGACGTCGGCTAGGGACCTGGCGGTGGTGCGCGAGGGCGTCTCGCTGGGCGTGGTCCAGTACGTCCTGAAGCCCTTCACCTTCGCGACCCTCCGGGACCGGCTCACCCGCTACGCGGAGTTCCGCGCCGCGGTGGGCGAGGCGAGCGGCCAGGACGAGGTGGACCGTGCCCTCGGCGCCCTGCGCGCCCCGTCGCCCGCCGCGCTCCCCAAGGGCCTCAGCGCCCCGACCCTGGAACGGGTCACGGTCGCGCTGCGGGAGTCCGCGCAGGGCCTGACCGCGGCGGCGCTCGCGGAGACCGTGGGAATCTCCCGGATCACGGCCCGCCGCTACCTGGAACACCTGGTGGAAGCGGGCACGGCGGGCCGCAGCCCGCTGTACGGACAGGTGGGGCGTCCGGAGCTGGTGTACCGGTGGGGACGGGGGCGGTAGCGCCGCCACCCCGCCGCCACCCCGCCGCTCCCCCGCGGCCGGCGTCGACGCCAGGCCGTCAGCCCGCGGCCCCCGCCGGTCGCGCCGGCCTCATGTACAGGAGCACCTGCGCCCCGAGTCCCACCACCGCGACCGCCTCGGCCACCGACAGCCCGACCAGCAGCGCGCCGCCGGACCGGCCGGCCCAGAACACCACCAGCGCGGCCAGCGGCACCGCGCAGAAGGCGGTCAGGTCGATCACGGCCTGGATCGCCTTGCGGGTCCGGCGCCGGACGTCGGTGCGGTGGTACGCCTCCCAGCCGAAGGTGGCGAACTCGCCCTCGGCGGCGGCCAGCCGGGCGAGCCGCGGCCCCAGGTCCTCCCGCACGTAGTGCCCGATCGCCGAGATCTTCTCGTCGTTGACCAGGTAGGTCCATCCGAGCACCACGCACACCGGCGGCAGCGCCAGCAGCATCGCCGGCTGCTCGGCCTGCGCGGCGGCGGCGATGACGGCGGCCACCACGCCGAGCGTCACGTACAGCAGGTTGTCCCGGAACCCGATCCGCGCCTTCTGCTCGTCCTTGACCGTCTGGTACTCGGCGAGCAGCAACTGCCCGACGCTGACGCCTCGTTCCGGCATACGCCCCTCCCCCGCTCCCACGCCCCGCCCGACGCCGGACGACCATACCCCCGGCCCCTAGGGCAGCACCCCCGGCCGGAACGGCTCCACCCCCACCACCCGGCGTACCTTCACCGGCTCGATCAGCAGCATCAGCCGGCGTTCTCCCGGCAGCAGCCACGGGTAGCGGTCCTCGCCGATGTACTTGCGGGTCAGCCGGTCCATGGAGCGCTCCGCCTCCTCGCCCTCGACGAACCGCGCCACCCGCCCCCGGATCTCCACCCGGTCGTAGGGGTTCTCCGGGTCGTGGTGGGAGAGCGAGACACCGGGGTTGCGCCGCAGGTTCTCCTCCTTCACGCGGCCGACCGCCGTGTTGACCATGACGTGGTCGCCCTCCAGGTCCGCCCACATGGGCGACACCTGCGGCGCTCCGTCCGGCCCGACGGTCGCCAGGTGCCAGAAGTTCGGCGCCAGCAGCCGCTCGCGCACGGATTGGTCCAACCTGCCGGTGCGGTCCACGGAATACATGGGGGCATCCTCACCTCCCACCCGGCCCGGCAAACCCCCGCACACTCATTGACCTGACTAGACCACTCCACTTACCTTCACACGGCAAGAGACGAGCCCCCAGGCCACAGCGCAGTGGCCGCCGAGGAGGTCGTGCCCGTGCGCCCCACCGCCGTCAGCATCCTTGCCCTCTCGCTCGTGACCGCCGCCGCTTCCCTGACGGCGTGCGGCAGCGGGTCCGGGAGCAGTCCCGACACCGTGAAGATCTCCTTCAAGCAGTCCACGGACAACTCCGTGAAGGTGATGGACACCTATCTCGCGGACATGAAGAAGCAGTTCGAGAAGGAGTACCCGGGCAAGAAGGTCGAGCTGGTCCCGATCAAGGCTCCCGACTCCGAGTACTACACGAAGCTCCAGCAGATGCTCCGGTCGCCCCGGACCGCTCCTGACCTGGTCTACGAGGACACCTTCCTCATCAACTCGGACATCACCAGCGGGTACTTGAAGCCGCTGGACTCCTACCTCGCCAGGTGGCAGGACTGGGGACAGTTCATCGACACGGCGAAGTCGGCGGCCCGGGGCGAGGACGGGAAGACGTACGGCGTCCCCGACGGCACGGACACCCGCGGACTCTGGTTCGACAAGCGCGTGTTCACGAAGGCCGGGCTGCCGCTGGACTGGCAGCCGAAGAACTGGGACGACGTCCTCGCCGCCGCCCGGACCATCAAGAAGAAGGTCCCCGGCGTGACCCCCCTCAACGTCTACACCGGCAAGGCCGCCGGCGAGGCCGCCACCATGCAGGGCCTGGAGATGCTGCTCTACGGCACCAACGACGGGACCAGCGACCCGCTGTACGACAAGGGCAGCAAGAAGTGGATCACGGGGAGCCAGGGGTTCAAGGACGCGCTGTCGTTCGTCGAGACCGTGTACAAGGAGAAGCTCGGGCCGGACGTCTCCGACGCCCTCGACCCCAACTTCAGCACGGCCGTGCGCGGTGAGCTGATGCCCCAGGGCAAGCTCGGCATCGACCTCGACGGGTCGTGGCTGCCGCAGGACTGGCTCCAGGGCAGCGGGCACGAGTGGCCCGACTGGTCCAAGCAGCTGGGGCTCGCCTACATGCCGACCCAGCACGGCCAGGCCCCCGGCAAGGTGAGCATGTCCGGCGGCTGGACGTGGGCGATCCCGGCCAAGGCCGGCAACCCCGACCTCGCGTTCGACTTCGTCAAGACCATGCAGACCAAGGCGAACGCCCAGAAGTGGTACATCGCCAACTCCGGGATCGCGGTGCGCAAGGACGTCGCGAGCGACCCGTCGTACACGTCCGCCCAGCCGGGCATCAAGTTCTTCACGGACCTGGTCGCCAGCACGCACTACCGGCCCGCGTACCCGGCCTATCCGAAGGTCTCCACCGCCGTGCAGGAGGCCATGGAGAGCGTGACGACCGGTGACGCGTCCGTGGACAAGGCGGCGAGCCAGTACGACGCGACGCTCAAGGACGTGACCGACGGCCAAGTGGTCTCCCCGTGAGCCAGCCCGTCCTCACCCGGCGGCTGCTGCGCGCCCTCCCCCTCACCCCGGCCCTGGCCCTGCTGCTGCTCTTCCTCGGCGGGCCGATCGTCTACTGCGCCTGGATCGCCTTCACCGACCTCCAGCTCACCGGCCAGGCGCACTCCTCCTTCGTCGGTTTCGCCAACTTCCGCAGGGCCTTCCACGACGACGCCTTCCTGAACGCCGTCTGGCTGACCCTGGTCTTCACCGTGGTGTCCTCGCTGGTCGGGCAGAACACGCTGGGGCTGGCGCTCGCCGCGCTGATGCGGCGGGCGTCGAAGCCGGTGCGGACGCTCACCGGCGGGATCGTGATCACGGCGTGGGTGCTGCCGGAGGTCGTCGCAGGCTTCCTGCTCTACGCCTTCTTCCGGCGGGAGGGAACGCTCAACGCCATCCTGGACCTGCTCCATCTGCCGTCCCAGAACTGGCTGTTCACCCTGCCCATCCTGGCCGTGTCGTTCGCCAACGTGTGGCGGGGCACCGCCTTCTCGATGCTCGTCTACTCCGCCGCCCTCGACGAGATACCGGACGAGATCGAGGAGTCGGCGGAGGTCGACGGCGCCGGCGGCTGGCGACGGATGTGGCACATCACGCTGCCGATGATCCGCCGCTCCATCGGGACGAACCTGATGCTCAACACCCTGCAGACGCTCTCCGTGTTCGGGCTGATCTGGGTGATGACCCGCGGCGGGCCCGGCGACAGGAGCCAGACGCTGCCGTTGTTCATGTACGAACAGGCCTTCCAGAACAGCATGATCGGGTACGGGACGGCCGTCGCCCTGCTGCTCCTCCTGGTCGGCTCGCTCTTCTCCGTCGTCTACATGCGGCTGCTGCGCACAGAGGTGTGAACAAAACAGATGCCCCGCAACCGCCGGCGCTCGCGCCGTCTCGCCGCCGACCTCGGACTGCTCGTCGTGGCCGCCGCCTTCGTGCTGCCGCTCGCCTGGGTGCTGCTCTCCGCCGTCGATCCGCACGCCGATCTGCGGGTGCGGATCCCGGACGGGTTCACCTTCGCCAACTTCGACGCGATCCTCACCCCTGACATCACCTACACCCCGCTCCTCAACAGCCTGATCCTGTGCGGCGGAGCGACCGTGCTCACCGTCGCCTGCGCCGCTCTCGCCGCCTACCCGCTCTCCCGCTACCGCTCCCGGTTCAACCGGCCGTTCCTGCTGTCCGTCCTCTTCGCGACCAGCCTGCCGATCACCGCGATCATGGTGCCGGTGTACGCGCTGTTCGTACGGGTCAACCTCATCGACACCATGCAGGGCACCATCCTGTTCTTCGCCGCCTCCCAGCTCCCCTTCGCCATCTGGCTGATGAAGAACTTCATGGACGGCGTGCCGAAGGAACTGGAGGAGGCCGCCTGGACGGACGGCGCGGGCCCCGCCCAGTCGCTGGTGCGGATCGTGCTGCCGCTGATGGGGCCGGGGCTGGCCGTCGTCACCGTCTTCGCCTTCGTGATGATGTGGGGCAACTTCTTCGTGCCCTTCATGCTGCTGCTCTCCCCGGACCAGATGCCCGCCTCGGTCAGCATCAACGACTTCTTCGGCAACCGGGGCATGGTGGCCTACGGCCAGCTCGCCGCGTTCTCCGTCATCTACTCGACGCCGGTGATCCTGCTCTACGTCCTGGTCGCGCGGAAGCTGGGCGGCGGGTTCGCGCTGGGCGGCGCGGTCAAGGGATGAACAGACCCGGCACCGCGCCGTATCCGTACGTTCGCACAATCCGTGTTCCTGGCCGAACGGACCGTAGTCACGGCCCGCCCGCGCCCCTACCTTGTGCGCTGTGCGCCGACCCCCAGCTCTGCCGAACCAGCCAGGTCCTCCCTTCAACGCCCCCGCCGCCCGCAGACTCCGTGCCGGCCTCGGGATGGGCCCCGAGCACGTCGCCCACCATCTGCGGGTCTCCTACGGCATGCCGTACGCCACGCCCGATCTCGTGGTCGCCTGGGAACGCGGGGCGCTGATCCCGAGCAGCCCGGAACTCACCGCGCTCTCGGGCGTGCTGTGGTGCACGCCCGGCGAACTGATCGGCCGGCCGCGGACGTTGCGGGACCACCGGATCGCGCGGGGGCTGGCTCCGGAGGACGTGGCACTGGCCGTGGGCCTGGAACTCCACGCCTATCTGGGCGTGGAGGAGGACGGGCGCTGGCAGGGCACGGACCGCCAGTCCGCCGTCCTGGCCGACCTGCTCCGGCTCTCCCTGCCGGACTACGTCACCGTGACCGGCAAGGAGGAGAGACTGGCGGACCTGCTGCGCAGCGCCGTCACCACCCGCTGGCAGGCGTACGTCCGGCCGGTCGGCAAGCTGGTCCCGCTGGACCGCCGGGTGATCGAGAGCGCCCTGCGGGCGCTGCACGAGGACTACCAGGGCCGGATGACGGCGACCCTGGCCTGGGGCGCCATCCCGGCGGGCGAATCGGCGGACGACAAGGGCAGGGAATTCCTTACGGGGATCGTCGCCCACTTCTGGAACACGGTCGAGGACGGGCCTCCCTAGGCCGTGTCCGCGGCCGGAACCGGGACGCCGGCCCCCACGCGCCCGCGGCCGGAAGGGACGCCGGCCCTAGGGCGTGTTGCGAAAGTCCCGCCTGCCGCGCGACGCCATGCACGCACTCTCGCCGTACCGGGCGAAAGCCCGAGTACGCCCAGTACGAGGGCTTCCGCCCGGCACGCCGAGAGCACGCACCTGACGCCGCGCGGCCCGCCCTCCGGGCGAACGACGGGACTTTCGCAACACGCCCTAGAAGACCGACTCCGCCTCGTCCATCCGGTCCTTCGGCACCCGCTTCAGCTCGGTGACGGCCTCCGCGAGCGGCACCATCACGATGTCCGTGCCGCGCAGCGCCGTCATCCTCCCGAACTCGCCCTGGTGCGCGGCCTCGACCGCGTGCCATCCGAACCTCGTCGCGAGGACCCGGTCGTAGGCGGTCGGCGTGCCGCCGCGCTGCACGTGGCCGAGGATGACCGGCTTGGCCTCCTTGCCGAGCCGGCGCTCCAGCTCGTAGGCCAGGGCGGTGCCGATGCCCTGGAACCGCTCGTGGCCGTACTGGTCGATCTCGCCCTTGCCGTAGTCCATGGAGCCCTCGGCGGGGTGCGCGCCCTCGGCCACGCAGACCACGGCGAACTTCTTGCCGCGGGCGAACCGCTCCTCGACCATCTTGACCAGGTCGGCGGGGTCGAAGGGCCGCTCGGGGAGGCAGATGCCGTGGGCGCCGGCGGCCATGCCGGACTCCAGGGCGATCCAGCCGGCGTGCCGGCCCATCACCTCGACGACCATCACGCGCTGGTGGGACTCGGCGGTGGTCTTCAGCCGGTCCATGGCCTCCGTGGCGACGCCGACCGCGGTGTCGAAGCCGAAGGTGCGGTCGGTCGAGGAGATGTCGTTGTCGATGGTCTTCGGGACGCCGACGACCGGGAGGCCGGCGTCCGACAGCATCCGGGCGGCCGTCAGGGTGCCCTCGCCGCCGATCGGGATCAGCGCGTCGATGCCGAACTCCTCGACCATGTCGGTGGCCCGGTCGCAGGCCTCGCGCAGCCGGTCCCGCTCCAGTCGCGAGGAGCCGAGGATGGTGCCGCCGAGGGCCAGGATGCCGCCGACCGCGTCCAGGTCGAGGGTGCGGTAGTGGCCGTCGAGCAGCCCTCGGAAGCCGTCCTCGAAACCGATGACCTCGTCGTCGTACTGCGCGATCGCGCGGTGTACCACCGATCGGATGACGGCGTTCAGGCCGGGGCAGTCGCCGCCTGCGGTGAGAACTCCGATGCGCATGGTGGTGTGTCTCCTGCTCGCTGTCGTTACCGGTGAGCCGATCCGATTGTTTCATGCCGTACGGGGCGGTGAAATCCTGACGGGCGCCTTATCCGGCGTCGGGGGTATTGTCAAGAGCGTTCCGCTCACCCCGGTGGGCGATTTTTATGCGGCCGCACAGGAATCACACAGAGACGGAGTGCACACGTGACGCGCAGCGTGTACGTGACCGGGATCGACCGCGGCGACGGCCGCCAGGTCGTGGAGCTGGGCATGATGGAGCTCCTGACCCGACAGGTCGACCGGGTGGGCGTCTTCCGCCCGCTCGTCCACGACGGCCCCGACCGCCTGTTCGAGCTGCTGCGTGCGCGGTACCGCCTCTCCCAGGACCCGGCGACGGTCTACGGCATGGACTACCACGCGGCCTCCGCGCTGCAGGCCGAGCGCGGCGCCGACGAGCTGGTCTCCACCCTCGTGGACCGCTTCCACCTGGTCGCCCGTGACTACGACGTCGTCCTCGTCCTCGGCACCGACTACGCCGACACCCAGTTCCCCGACGAGCTGTCCCTCAACGCCCGGCTCGCCAACGAGTTCGGCGCCTCCGTGATCCCGGTGGTCGGCGGCCGCGAGCAGAGCGCCGAGTCGGTGCTCGCGGAGACCCGGAACGCGTTCCGGGCGTACGACGGTCTCGGCTGCGACGTGCTGGCGATGGTCGCCAACCGGGTCGCCCGCGAGGAGCGGGACGAGATCGCGGGGCGGATCGACGGGCGGCTGCCGGTCCCGGTGTACGTGCTGCCGGACGAGCCCGCGCTGTCCGCGCCGACGGTCGCCCAGATCGCGCACGCGCTCGACGCGGAGGTGCTGCTCGGTGACGACTCGGGGCTGGCCAGGGACACGCTGGACTTCGTCTTCGGCGGCGCGATGCTGCCCAGCTTCCTGCCCGCGCTGACCCCGGGCTGCCTGGTGGTGACGCCCGGCGACCGCGCCGACCTGGTCGTCGGCTCGCTCGCCGCGCACAGCGCCGGCACCCCGCCGATCGCCGGCGTGCTGCTCACCCTGAACGAGCGGCCCAGCGAGGAGATCCTCACCCTCGCCGCCCGGCTCGCCCCGGGCACCCCGGTCCTGTCGGTGCCCGGCAACAGCTTCCCGACCGCCGCCCGGCTGTTCTCCCTGGAGGGCAAGCTGAACGCGGCCACCCCGCGCAAGGCGGAGACCGCGCTCGGCCTGTTCGAGCGGTACGTCGACACCGCCGGCCTCAGCAAGCGGGTCTCGGCGCCGAGCAGCGGCCGCCTCACCCCGATGATGTTCGAGCACCAGCTGCTGGAGCAGGCCCGCTCCGACAGGCGGCGGGTGGTGCTGCCGGAGGGCACCGAGACGCGGGTCCTGCACGCGGCCGAGGTGCTGCTGCGCCGGGGTGTGTGCGACCTGACGCTGCTCGGGCCGGTCGACCAGATCCGCAAGAAGGCCGCCGACCTCGGCATCGACCTCGCGGACGCCCAGCTGATCGACCCGGCCGTCTCCGAGCTGCGCGACGCCTTCGCCGAGCGGTACGCGCAGCTGCGGGCGCACCGGGGCGTGACGGTGGAGCTGGCCTACGACGTGGTGACCGACGTCAACTACTTCGGCACGCTGATGGTCCAGGAGGGGCTGGCGGACGGCATGGTCTCCGGGTCCGTGCACTCCACGGCGGCCACCATCCGGCCCGCCTTCGAGATCATCAAGACGAAGCCGGGCTCGTCGATCGTCTCGTCGGTGTTCTTCATGTGTCTGGCGGACAAGGTGCTCTGCTACGGCGACTGCGCGGTCAACCCGGACCCGGACGCCGAGCAGCTCGCCGACATCGCCATCCAGTCGGCCGCCACCGCCGCCCAGTTCGGCGTTCAGCCGCGGATCGCGATGCTGTCGTACTCCACGGGGACGTCGGGTTCGGGCGCGGACGTGGACAAGGTGCGGGAGGCCACCGAGCTGGCGCGCTCGCGGCGGCCCGACCTGAAGATCGAGGGGCCGATCCAGTACGACGCGGCCGTGGAGCCGAGTGTCGCGGCGACCAAGCTGCCCGGCTCCGAGGTCGCGGGACAGGCCAGCGTGCTGATCTTTCCCGACCTGAACACCGGCAACAACACCTACAAGGCCGTGCAGCGGTCGGCCGGCGCGGTCGCCGTCGGTCCGGTGCTGCAGGGGCTGCGCAAGCCCGTCAACGACCTGTCCCGGGGCGCGCTCGTCCAGGACATCGTCACGACCGTCGCCATCACGGCGATCCAGGCCCAGAACCTCGATTCCTCCAACGCGAAGGCGTCCGCCCAGTGAGCCCCACCCGTGTCCTCGTCCTCAACTCCGGTTCCTCGTCGCTGAAGTACCAGCTGCTGGACATGCGGGACAGCAGCCGGCTGGCGGCCGGCCTGGTCGAGCGGATCGGTGAGCAGACCTCCCGGATCCGGCACACCTGCCTCGCCACCGGCGAGGCCCGTGAGCACGGCGGGCCGATCGCCGACCACGACGCGGCGCTGAAGGCCGTGTCGCAGGAGCTGTCCAAGGACGGGCTGGGGCTGGACTCGCCGGAGCTGGCGGCCATCGGGCACCGGGTGGTGCACGGCGGGATGTTCTTCACCGAGCCGACCGTCGTCGACGACGAGGTGCTCGCCGAGATCGAGCGGCTGATCCCGGTCGCGCCGCTGCACAACCCGGCCAACCTGACCGGCATCCGTACCGCGCGGGCGCTCCGTCCCGACCTTCCGCAGGTCGCCGTCTTCGACACGGCGTTCCACACCACCATGCCGGAGTCGGCGGCCCGTTACGCGATCGACCCGAAGGTCGCCGACCGGCACCGCATCCGCCGCTACGGTTTCCACGGCACCTCGCACGCCTACGTCTCCCGCGCGACCGCGCAGCTGCTGGGCAGGGCGCCGGAGGAGGTGAACATCATCGTGCTGCACCTCGGCAACGGGGCGTCCGCCTCGGCGGTCGCGGGCGGCCGGTGCGTGGACACCTCCATGGGGCTGACGCCTCTGGAGGGACTGGTGATGGGTACGCGTTCCGGTGATCTGGATCCCGCCGTCATTTTCCATTTGGCGCGTGTTGGCGGAATGTCCATGGATGAGATCGACACTCTTCTCAACAAGAGGAGCGGTCTGTTCGGACTGTGCGGTGACAACGACATGCGGGAGATCCGGCGCCGGATCGACGAGGGCGACGCGGAGGCCGAACTCGCCTTCGACATCTACATTCACCGCCTGAAGAAGTACATCGGCGCGTACTACGCCGTGCTCGGCCGGGTGGACGCGGTGGCGTTCACGGCCGGGGTCGGCGAGAACGCGGCGCCGGTGCGGGCAGCCGCCGTCGCCGGGCTGGAGGGGCTGGGGCTGGCCGTGGACCCGGAGCTGAACGCCGTACGGGCGGACGGGCCACGGCTGGTGTCGCCGGCGGACGCGCGGGTCGCCGTCGCCGTGGTGCCGACGGACGAGGAACTGGAGATCGCCACCCAGACCTACGCACTGGTCGGCGCCGGCGCGAATAACAGCTGAGCATATCGGCGCCCATTTGTATCTTCCGCCAGACGGAATATTCCGCAGCGAAACAAACCGATAGGATCGCCCCATGCGCCGTTCGAAAATCGTCTGCACTCTCGGCCCCGCGGTCGACACCCACGAGAAGCTCGTCGCCATGATCGAAGCCGGCATGAACGTGGCCCGCTTCAATTTCAGCCACGGCTCGCACGCCGAGCACCAGGGACGCTACGACCGCGTCCGGGCCGCCGCCAAGGAGACCGGCCGGGCCATCGGTGTCCTCGCCGACCTGCAGGGCCCGAAGATCCGTCTGGAGACCTTCGCCGAGGGCCCGGTGGAGCTGGAGCGCGGTGACGAGTTCGTCATCACCACCGAGGACGTCCCGGGCGACAAGACCATCTGCGGTACGACCTACAAGGGCCTGCCGGGCGACGTCTCGCGCGGCGACCAGATCCTCATCAACGACGGCAACGTCGAGCTGAAGGTCCTGGACGTCGAGGGCGCGCGGGTGAAGACCATCGTCATCGAGGGCGGTGTCGTCTCCGACCACAAGGGCATCAACCTGCCCGGCGCGGCCGTCAACGTGCCCGCGCTGTCCGAGAAGGACGTCGAGGACCTCCGGTTCGCGCTGCGCATGGGCTGCGACATGGTCGCGCTGTCCTTCGTGCGGGACGCCAAGGACGTCGACGACGTCCACAAGGTGATGGACGAGGAGGGCCGCCGGGTCCCCGTCATCGCCAAGGTGGAGAAGCCGCAGGCGGTGGAGAACATGGAGGGCGTCGTGATGGCGTTCGACGCCGTCATGGTGGCCCGCGGCGACCTGGCCGTCGAGTACCCGCTCGAGAAGGTCCCCATGGTGCAGAAGCGCCTGATCGAGCTGTGCCGGCGCAACGCCAAGCCGGTGATCGTGGCGACCCAGATGATGGAGTCGATGATCACCAACTCCCGGCCGACCCGCGCCGAGGCCTCCGACGTGGCCAACGCGATCCTGGACGGCGCGGACGCGGTCATGCTGTCGGCGGAGTCCTCCGTCGGCGCCTACCCGGTCGAGACGGTCAAGACGATGTCGAAGATCGTCGTGGCGGCCGAGCAGGAACTGCTGAGCAAGGGCCTGCAGCCGCTCGTCCCCGGCAAGAAGCCGCGTACGCAGGGCGGTTCGGTGGCCCGCGCGGCCTGCGAGATCGCCGACTTCCTCGGCGGCCGCGGCCTGGTGGCCTTCACCCAGTCCGGCGACACCGCCCGGCGCCTGTCCCGCTACCGGGCCCAGCAGCCGATCATCGCGTTCACCACGGACGAGAACACCCGCAACCAGCTCACCCTCAGCTGGGGCGTGGAGTCGCACGTGGTGCCGTTCGTGAACACCACGGACGAGATGGTCGACATGGTCGACCAGGAGCTCGCCAAGATCAACCGCTTCGACGCGGGCGACACCGTCATCATCACGGCCGGCTCGCCCCCCGGTGTCCCCGGCACCACCAACATGCTCCGGGTCCACCACGTCGGCGGCTCCGCGGGCAACTGAGGTACCTGTAGCGGTTCTTGCACGGCACCGAGGGCGCTCCCCGCGACGGGGGGCGCCCTCGGTGCCGTACCCGAGGCCCACGCACTGTGGCCCGGTCCTCCGCCTGAGGCGGACGACCGGGCCACAGCTCTGTGCGCGGCTCCCGAACGGGTCTGCGGACGGCGCTCAGCCGGTGCCGTCGGTGGTGTAGACGTGCATGCCGGGGACGTGCAGGGTGCCGCCGAACTGGGCCGCCTGGACGACCTTCACGTTGGTGAAGTAGATCAGCGGGATGTTCAGCGGCGGCGGGCTGTCCGGGGTGAACGTGATCGGGATCAGGCCGAACAGGTTGCCCGAGATCGACTCCGTGTACATCGTGGTGTCGCCGTCACGGATGGTGGACGTCGAACCGGACGCGGCCTGCACGTGGTAGGTCTTGCCGATGGTCGTGTCCTTGACCGTCTGGTGCAGGTCGCCGATGTCGGTGCCGCCGGAGATGACGTACTTCAGCACCTTCTTGGTCTTCCCGCCGGCCGTCTTCACCTCCACGACGCCCTGGTAGTCGGCGCTCTTGAGCAGCAGCGAACTGGCGCTCAGGTACCAGGGGTCGTCGGCCACCGCGACCTTGTTGTCGACACCGCTGACGTCGTCGGTGGCGACCTTGCAGTCGTCGGGCACCGCGGCGGCGCTGTCGGACGGGCTCGGCGTGGCGGTGGCGTCACCGGCCGCGCCGGTGGCGTCCTTGGTGACCTCGCCGGCCGCCTCGGTCGCCTTGTCGGTGGTGTCCTTCACGGTGTCCGTGACCGTCTTGGCGGCCTTGGTCACCGTGTCCTTGACCGTGCCGGAGGCGCTGTCGCCCTTGGCCGTGTCGTCCTTGGCCGTGTCCGACTTGTCCGTGGACGACGACCCGCCCGCGGACGCCGAGGCCGACGGCGTGGGGCTCGCGGCGGAGTCCGACGCGGACGAACCCGCCGTGCCGCCGCCGAGGATGCCGCTGATGGCGTCGCCGATGGAGCCCAGCAGGCCGCCGCCGGCACCGGTCGCGGAGGCGGACGGCGACGGGGTGGCCGTGGCGTCGGAGCCGGACGAGCCCGAGTCGCCCGACGAGGACGACTTGGACGGGGTCGGGGTCTTCACGTCGTCGGAACCTGAATCCGACGAGGAGGACTTGCCCGAATCCTTGCCCTTGTCCCCGCTCTTGCCCTCGCCCTTGTCCGACGACGAGTCCTTGGCACCGGAGGACGCCGAGGGGGACGGCGTGGCCGAGTCCTTGGCGTCGTCGCTCGCGCTCGCGGAGGGCGAGGCGGAGTCCAGGGCGGAGACGCAGTCCTTGTAGTCGTCGGCCTTCTGGCTGTTCGACGAGGTCGACGTGTTGTTCGTGTCGGCGATCGCGAGCGTGGACGTGAACCCCATGCCCATGATCACGGCCGTCGGCATCGCCACGGAGGCTATCGCCTTGCCGGCCGGCATGTGGAACCTGGTGAACAGCGGCTTCTTGGGTGCCGCGTGGCGCGGCCCGGTTCTCACACGGGACGCGTCCACGTCGGTCCCGTGGGTCACCTCGTCAGCCGGCACTGTGCCTCCCGTTCGCCCCGTCCAGCGGGCTCGTTCCTGACAGGTCATTCGCCACGCCCATGCCGTCCGCCTCCCGCAGGCGGTCGTCCGCGCCGGGGGTGTGGTCCCCGGCCTGCGGGACATCGCCCTCCGGCTGCGGCGTGCCCGGCGCCCAGGCGACCTCCGGCTGCGGCGGGACGCCCGGCGACCAGGCCACGGCCATCGCTCCGCCGATCAGGGCGAACAGGAAGCCCATGATGAAGCCGCCGAAGTTGGACACGGGGAGGGACACCAGCGCCAGCAGGATCGCGGCGACTCCCGCGAAGGTGCGGATGTGCTTCTGGAACCAGACGCTGATGCCGAGGACGACGAGCAGCACACCGATGATCAGGGACCCGGCTCCCGCGGTGGTCGCCATCGCGATGGTGAGATGACCGAGCTGGAGGTGCGCGTACGGGAAGTACATGATCGGGAAACCGGCGATCAGGATGTACAGACCGGCCCAGAACGGCCGCGTGCCCCGCCAGGAGCGGAACTGCAGCCTCCGGCGGTCGAACTGGCCGGGTGCGGCAGGAGTCTCGGCGCTCATGGAAAACAGCTCCCTGGTGCGGCGTTGCTTTGGTGGTGTTGCTGTGGTCGGGCGGTGCCGTTGTGTGCACCGCATGTGAAGACCGCGGGAAGAAGGGTCAGGCGGGGGTGCCGTCGGCGCCCCCGCCCGTCACGGAGTGCCTAGTAGCACTCCGCTCCCTTCGTCGAGATCGACATGTGCAGGCCGCTCAGCTTGAAGGTTCCGGCGGTGGTGGCCCACGCCGTCTGCTTCACGCCGGACAGCGAGGCGTGGTCGGCCTCCTGCGCGAACCCGTTGGGGTTCGTCTGGCCGGCCTTGGCCTCGTCCGACTTGATGCCGGGACCCTTGGTCGAGCTGCCGGCCGCGACACCGATGTTGATGTTGGTGAACGTCGCGTCGGCGCTCAGGTCGTCGAGGTCGATGTAGAGCTTGCTGGCCTCGACCGGCTTCTTGGCGTCGGTGCCCGCGTGCAGGATCAGGCTGACGTTTCCGAAGATCGGGACGTTCGGCGTGACCACGGACTGGCACAGGTTGTTGATCGTCGCGCTGTTGAACGCGGAGACCGCAACCGGGTGGATCGTCTTGTCACCGGCGAGGGTGACACCCGAGTCGACGGCGCCGTACTGGACGAAGCCGTCACCTTCGAGCTGGTCGGCCGTGACCTTGAACTGCTGGCCCGACACGCTGAACGACGCGGCCAGAGCACCCTGCGCGAGGGCGACACCTATACACGCCGTGGCGGCGACGCTGGGCACCATGACCACAGCGAACCGCTTCCATCTGGTCCCGCCACGCACCTGGGACTCCATATTTCCTCCTTCTCGGACGTACATCTCCTGGCCCGGAATCGCCCCCAACGGCGGCTCGGCCGGGCAGGGATGGGAGAAGTGCTACGTCCTCGGAAGGGGAGCGCCCGCACTCGGAGGCACGAACCGCACCTCGATCACCGGCGATCACCCCCGAGCGACAACCACTGGTCGCGCCTGACACGCATCACGCACAACCCTGCTGGACAGGCTCCGCCTCGCGGCGAAGACCCCCCTGCCCAAGAGCCGGCGTCACTGCCGCCGACTCTGCTCGGTGGGGACCCAGATGAGCCCGCGGACCCGACCGGCTGTCGGGGTACGGCATTGGACCGAGCGTCGCCGATCGTGGTGCATTCTCGCCGCCCGCACAAGGGGCTTCGTTACTGGGTAGTAACGGCCGGATAACCGATGGACGACCCGGTGGTCTCGGAGAGCGACACAGGGTCGCATCGAGGGGCAGAGCAAAACAGTTGATCCCTGGACAGAACCAGACAGATCAAGGCCCCTGATTTACTGCGAGTAACAGCGGCCGCGATTACCAAGATTTGGTAAAGAGCGGCCGCTGTGACCTCTTACCGGCGAATCTTTCACGCCGGCACCACAGGACGTGACGTTTAGCGACTGGTCAGGACCGTGTTCAGACCGCGCCTCAGAACAGCGCCCGTGCCAGGGCCCTGCGCGCGTTCACCACCCGCGGATCGTCGGTGCCGACGACCTCGAAGAGCTCCAGGAGCCGCCGCCGCACCGCGTCCCGGTCGTCCCCCGCCGTCCGCCGCACGGCCTCGATCAGGCGCCCGAATGCGTCCTCGACGTGGCCGCCCACCAGATCCAGGTCGGCGCCCGCGATCTGCGCCTCGGCGTCGGCCGGCTTCTCGGCGGCCGCCGTGCGCACCGCCTGCGGGTCCATCCCCTGGACCCGCTGGAGCAGCTCGGCCTGCGCGAGCCCCAGCTTGGCCTCGCTGTTGCCCGGATCGTCGCCGAGCACGTTCTTGTACGCCTGGACCGCGCCGGCCAGGTCGCCCGCGTCCAGCGCCTGGACGGCGGCTTCGAGGAGCGCGTCGTAGGGGCCGGCGGCTACCGCGGCACCGGCCGCCGGGGCGGCGCCCGGCTGCGCGTCGGGGTCGACGGTCAGACCGGTCAGCCCGAAACGCTCCTCGGCCACCTGGATCAACTGGTCGAGGGTGCCGCGGATCTGGTCCTCGCCGGCGGCGCCCTGGAAGAGCGGCAGCGCCTGCCCGGCGACCACCGCGAACACCGCCGGGATCCCCTGGATCCCGAACTGCTGCATCAGCATCTGGTTGGCGTCGACGTCGATCTTGGCCAGCAGGATGCGGCCGTTGTACTCGACGGCGAGGCGCTCCAGGACCGGGCTCAGCTGCTTGCAGGGCTGACACCACTCGGCCCAGAAGTCGAGGACGACCGGGACTTCGGCGGACCGCTGCAGGACATCGCGCTCGAAGCCGGCTTCGTCGACGTCGATGACCAGATCGGCCGGGGCGACGGCACCGGCTCCGCCCTGGCGGGCCGCTTCGGCGCGCGTCTGCTCGGCCTTGGCCTTGGCCTCCTGGGCCGCCTTCACCGCGGCGAGGTCGACGACGCCGCTCATGGACATGTTCCGTGGCTGCATGCGTCTATCCTCCCCCGTTCCCGCGTGTGTGTGAAAAGCGTGGTGAAAGCCGGGCCGAACAAGCGTCTGACAGGGGCACGGGGTCCCCGTCCCGTACCGTGGTCGTCGCCCGTGCGGTCACCCACGAGCTTTCGCTACGAGTCGTAGCGTAATGCCACCGGGAGCCCGCGCGACACCCCTTCCCGGTGATCTCCCTCACGACGTCACATGAACCGCCGGTTATGGTCGTGGGATGCAGAGCCGCACCCCCGCCAGCCGTACCGGGCGCCCGCGCAGTGCCGAGGCGGACGCCGCGATCCTGGCGGCGACCCGGCAGGCGCTGGTGGAACTGGGCTGGTCCAAGCTCACCTTGGGCGACGTGGCCACGCGCGCGGGGGTGGCGAAGACGACCCTGTACCGCCGCTGGGCGGGCAAGAACGAACTCGTCGTGGACGCCGTGGCGGAACTCTTCGACGAACTGGAGCTGCCCGACTGCGGCAGCCTCGCCGACGACATCGAGGGCGTGGTCCTGCAGTTCGCGGCGATCCTGGACCGCCCCGAGGCCAAGAGCGGCCTGATGGCGGTGGTCGCCGAGTCCACCCTGGACGACGCGCTGCGCGAGCGGGTCCGCACCTCCATCGTGCAGCGCCAGATGCGGCTGGTCCTGGAGGGCCGGGAACGGGCCCAGTTCCGCGGCGAACTCCCGCCGGAGCCGGACCCCGAGGAGTCCGCCCGCACGGTCGAGCTGATCTTCGACATGGTGGCGGGTGCGGTGGTCCACCGCACCCTGGTCAGCGGCAAACAGGCGGACGAGCAGTGGGTCCGCGACTTCACCCGGGTCCTGCTGCAGGGGCTGTCGTCGGAATCCGGGGCGGGTTAGGGACTGTCTCCACCCGAACGAGGGATCAGGGCAGGGCCACCGCGTCTCGGGGGTCGTGGGCGCGGCGCTTGCCCTCTCTGATCGCGCGGCGCACCGGGTCCCCCGGTGGGTCCGCGGGACCGGCCGGGGCGGGCTCGGCCCGGCGGGGGATCGCGGCCAGGTAGGCGTCGCCCCGCCGGTGGACGACGAGGGCGGGACGGGCGGCGTCGGGAGCCTCCGGGCCCGCCGCGTGGTGGCGCCGGTGGGAGCCGTCCTCCTCGACGACGATCAGATCGCGGCCGACGTGCCGGGCCGCGAGGGCCGCGGCCAGCTCCGCCGTACGGGCGTCCCAGCGGCGTGCGGTCACCAGCGCCGTCCTGAGCAGCGCGCGTCTTTGCGCGGGGGTGAGCGCGCGGCCGAGTTCGACGGGCAGCCGGCCGCCCGCGTCGCGGATCGAGTCGCGCAGTTCCGGGTTCCGGGCGAGGACGTCCGGCGCCGCCGCCTGCACCTCGGCGAGGTGGAAGACCGCCTGCGGGTCCACGTGCGGGTCGTGCCCGGTGAGCGCCTCGCCGGTCGCCCCGTGCGCCAGTTGCCGCGGCCGGCCGGTGTCGCCGCCGGCCATGCCCACCGCCGCCCAGAAGCCGTTGCCGTCGGCCGCACGGCCCGGCCGGAGGGGGTCTTCGTGCCGCCCGGGGACGACCGGGAAACCCTCCCGGTCGACGTACGGTCTGTGCAGGTCGTAGACGACCGTGCCGCCCTCCGTGTCGGTCATGGCCAGGGTGCGGTGGTCGGTCGCGGTGTCGAAGACCGGGGCGGGTTCGGCGCCTTCGGCGGCGGGCCGCGGCCGCCAGGGCGGGGCCGCGTGGGCCGGACGGGCCGGCACCGCCGTGCCGTCCGTGCCGTCCGTGCCGTCCGTCCGGACGACCGGGGCCGGTTTCGGCTTCGCGGCCTTCGGCGCCTGCGGACCGGTCGAGCGGAGGGCCGGTGCCTGGGGCGGGGTGAAGGTCACCGCGTCCGGCTCGGCGACGTCCTCGCCCCGCAGCCGCTCCTGTCGGGCGGCGTCCAGTTGGTGCCAGGCCGTGAGCCGGTCGGCGCCGCGGCGCAGCCGGGCGAGTTCCGTGTGCAGTGCCCTGCCGTGGTCGTGCAGCGCCCTGACGTCCGCGGCGACCTCGTCCACCGCGGCGCGGGCCAGGCCCTCGGCGGTCTCGGCGGCGGTCAGTTCGTCGGCGGCCGCCTGACGGGCCCGCGCCAGCCGCCCCCGGGCCTCCTCGGCCAGGGCGTCGCGCAGCCTGCCCCACTCCTCGTGGTCGGCCTCGGCGTCGTCCTCGGCCCGCTCCCTCATCAGCGCGGTCAGCGCGTCCTGGGCCTCGCGGACCGCCGGGAGCGCGTCCACGTCCCGTTCCGCGAGAGCGGTGACGTCCCGGCGGGCCCGGTGCCACGCGGTGGCCCGCTCGGCACCCGTGCCCAGGCGCAGGTCCCACAGGGCCTTGTCGGCCGTGACGAGGGCGGCGCTCGCCCGCTGGACGGCGTTCCACGCCTCCCGCGCCGCGGGCGGGTGGTTGGTGTCGTCGAGCAGCCCGAGCCGGAGGGCGACGTCCTCGCGGACCCAGACCAGGGCCGTGGTCTCGGTCTCCATCGCCGGGGCCTCCCGCCGCGCGGCGTGGAAGACGCCCCGGACGGCCGCTGCCAGGGCCGCGTCCTTGAGGTCGTGGTGGACCCGCGCGACGCTGAGCCAGCGCACCGGCAGCGCGTACAGGTAGGCGCGCGTCTTGTTGTCCGGCTTCACGTTGACCGAGCCGAAGCCGTCGAGCGCCGCGCCCACGGACTGCGAACCACCTGTCCGACGGCTTCCGCCACCGCCGCCCTGGGCCGAACCCGCCGGGGTCGGGCCGGCCGGTCCGGCGTCCACGGTGTGCGCGGAGGAGCCGCTCTGCCCGAACGTCGACGCCTCGCCGTGGGCGTGCTGCGCGGGCGTCTCGAACTTCATGCCGTCCGCGACCGTCAGCAGCCGGGCCCGGCCGAAGTCCGGTCTGGAGTAGAGGTCGAGGCGACCGCCGGCGCCGCCGAGCGGGCCGCGCCATTCCAGGCCCGGCACCTGGTAGCCGTCCGCGGTGAGCGTCCGGCCGAAGAACGCCGTCAGCGCCATGCCCGACGTCGCGGTCTCCAGGCTCTCGCGCGGGCCGGTGCCGATCCTGGTGAGCGGGGTGTCGTGGGCCTTCGCGAGGAGGGCCGCGTCGTCGATGCCGGCGTTCAGCGGCAGCGTGAGGGACGAGTCGTAGGCGGCGCCCAGTGCGAGGACGTTCGCCGAGCGCAGTTCCTCCAGGCCGTGGAAGCCGCGGACCGCGAAGCCCTCGGCGGGCATCTCGAAGGGGCGGCGGCCGCCTTCCGCACCGAGGTGGACGACGTCGCGCCAGGCGCCCGCGCCCGGCCCCGCCGGCAGCGGCACCCGGCGGGTGCGGCCCGGCTGTTCCAGTGGGGCGGGGGCCAGCGGATCGGGCCGCCCGCCGGCTTCGGGGGCGGGCCGCATCAGGCTGATCGGCACGTGCCTGGTCAAGGAGCCGGCGGGCGCCCCGGCCTGGATGTGCCGGGCCGGTGCCGTCTCTCCGGCTTCGGCGCCCGCCGCCACCAGGGTGATGCGGAGCTCGTACTGCCGGGCGGACACGGCGTGCAGGTCCGTGTACGTCACGATCGTCCCGGAGCCGGTGGTGTCCGTCCGCGCCGAGCCCGCCGTCCAGGCGGTGGCGGCCGACTCCGAGAAGGCGGGCCCCGCCGAACCGATGCCGCCGGAACCGGTGTCGGCGCGTTCGGACACGGTGACTCCGGCGGTCCGGCCCACGGTGCGGCCGCGCCCCTGCTGGACGGTGTCCGTCGCCAGCACCTGGTGCTCCAGTTCCGCGCCGTGGTCCAGTCCGTGGAACCCGGAGCCGTCCATGGGGACCAGTTGGAGCTTGAGCTGGACATCGCGTCCGCCGACCGTCCAGCGGGCGATCCGTGCCGGGAGCGCCACACCCGGACCGGCCAGCTCGTTGCCCAGGGCGCGGATCACCCGGCCGGACACCATCCGGCGCAGGCGCTCGGCGCCGTCGCCCTTGAGGTTCAGCAGTCCCAGTTGTTCGTCCAGCCGCAGCAACGCGCCCGCCGGGTTGAGCGAGTTGACCGGCCAGCCGCCGAACTGCACCTGGCGCAGCCACGGGAACTCCGACCAGGCGGACTCGTCGTACCAGGGCACACCGCCGTACTCGTCGCGCAGCACACCCAGTTCGTAGGCCGCCTTGACCGGGATGATGCCGACCCACTGCGACGTGTGCCGCTCGCCGTGCGCGTCGGCGAGCGACGCGGGCACCAGGGCCGCGCCGTGCGCGGCCGTGCCGGCCTGGCTCGACGCCGTCGCCCAGGCGTGCTCCAGCGGGCCGCGCACCAGGGTGTGACGGTCGCCGGCGGCCTTGCGGGTGAAGACGTCGGCGACGCTGCGCTGGGTGAAGGCGGAACGGGACGTGCCGATGCCGGCCGTGAGGGAGAGGCCGAGGGTGCCGGCGACCCCGGCGTGCCGGTGGGACGTGAGCAGGCTGACGCGCCCGCCGAAGTCCAGTGTGCTGGTCCTGGTGTCGCGGCCCCAGGCGCCCAGGTTCGCGCCGACGGCTCCTTCGACCTCCATCTTCACCGGTCCGCCGACGACGGTCAGCGCCGACTCGCCCGCGGGGGTCCGCTCCAGCAGCGTGGTCCGGTAGGCGAGCGTGGTGGTGCGCCGGAGCAGGTACGGCGTCTCGGTGGACAGCGTCCAGTGCCCGCCCAGCGGGGTGGAGGTGGTGGGGAAGCCGGCGATCCGGTTCTGCCGTCCGAGGACCAGCTGCCACTCCGTACGGCCCTCGGTGCCCGGCAGGGTCAGTCCCCACGCCCCGTGGGTCGCCCGGTCCACGGTCCTGGCGGCCATGGCCGCGAGCAACGGTCCTTCGGTGATGTCGACCGTGGTGTGGGGGTAGCCGAGAACCGACCTGGAGCGCCGGTCGACGGTGCCGACGTCCCGGGCCGCCGCCGTCAGCCATTCCCTCGACCCCAGTGCCATGGCACGGGCGTACTCGGCCGTCATCGGTCTCGGCGCGGGCGGCTCCGCGGCGTGCGCGGCGACCGTCCCGTCCGGCTCGCCCTCGGCCGGCGGCCTGGTGTGTTCGACGGGGACGGAGAGCACGACCTGCCCGTGCCCGCCCGCGCTCCGGTCGCCGGCCGGGGCCGCGGGGTCCACCAGCGTCCGGTGCCCGTCCGGGAGCACGAACGCCTGCGTGTCCAGGAGTCCGCCGGACGGCAGACCCCGCATCCACCGGCGCGGCCGCCAGTGACCGTCGCTGCTGACGGTGAACCGGACGCCGTAGCGGTACCAGTCCATGCCGCCGGTGGTGATCGAGGTGGTCTCGTCACCGCCGGACAGCGCGTAGCCGCTCTCCGCCTCCGTCCGCCGGCCGTAACGGCCGCCGACGGCCAGCGTCTCCGCGTGCAGCGGCATGCCCGCGGTGCCGGGGGTCCGGTCCCGCACGGAGACCGTGCCCTCGATGCCCACCTGCCAGGAACGGCCGCCGCCCCGCTGTCCCGTGACGGTCTCCGCGCCCGGCGCGCTGAAGCGGCTGCGCTGGTCGGTCCGCCTGCCCAGGTACTCCCTGGTGGTCAGCGCCGCGTCGACACGGACCTCGACGTGCCTGCGTCCCAGGGGGGTCCACTGGTCCAGGTTCATCCGCAGACCGGTGTCCAGCATCGCGCCCAGGTTGGCCGTCAGGCTCTGGTGGGACAGCCGCTCCAGGATCTCGCGCGTGTTGTGGAGCACCGTCAGGAAGTGCTCCGTGCCTCCGGTCCACCGGGGGTTGGCCGGGTACAGCTCCGCGAGGGAGGCGACCATGTCGGGGTAGGCGTGGTCGAGTTCCCTGAGCACCTGTTCCGTGAACGGCGAGGAGGCCCCGGTCCGGGCGCCTCGGTCCCGGGGTGCGCCGTCGTCCGGGAAGCGCACCTCGTGCACCCGGCTGACGCCCAGCGACTGCCCGGTGATGAGCTTCGGCACCGGCCCGCCCTCCCGGGGAGCGGCCACCTCGCCGCGTCCGGCGAGCCGTTCGGCCTCGCCGATCGGCAGCCGCACCAGGGCCGACACGGCGCCTCGTTCGATCGTCGCCGCGCGCGGTTCGCTCCTCCTCAGGGTCAGGTGTCCCGAGTCGCCGCGCGCCGGGGGGCCCGACGTCCTGCCCGTCACCCGGGCCGGGCCGATGACGGTCAGTTCCGCGTGCAGCCGGTACAGCGCGGTCGGCACGCCCTTGGCCTGCGCTCCGACCCTGATGCCGGCGGCGCTGCCCACGGCCGTGGTGCCGGAATCGAACGCGCCGACGCGGGCGGTGCCCCCGACCTGGACACGCAGGGAAGGGCCGCCCGGGAGCGACGCGGTGAAGCCGGGACCGAGGGCGGCGCCGGCCTCTCCGGAGCGCGAGGTTCCCGCCGACCGCTCGGCGCGGACGGCCGACTGCGCGATGTCGCGGATCTCCGCCGCCGTCGTGCTCGGGCCGACCTTCTCCAGCCGCTCCGGCCGTATCTCCATGCGGATGACGCCCAGCGGCCGGTGGCCGCCGGACCCTCCGAACAGGACGGGGCTCAGGACCGGGCCCACCAGCAGCGAGCGCATGCTCTGCCGCAGACCGTCGGCCGACAGCAGCCCGGTGATCTGCTCGGCTCCCTTCGCCCCCGGCGCCGTGCCCAGCATCCGCAGCACCCGGTCGCCGAGGTCGGGGTCGGCGACGACGACGTCCTCGACGCTCACCTCGTGGAACCCGCGCCCGTCGGCCAGGGGGATCTCGTCCGGGAAGGCCGGACCGCTCTCCGGCGCGGTGCTCGTGAGGAAGTCGGCGAGCCGCATGGAGAGCCCGTCGCGCACCGAGAACCGCAGCTCGGCCGGCCGGTCGGGCGCGCCCTCGGCGGGTACGCGGCCGTCCGGCCCCACCGGCCGTCCGGCCCGGTCGGTGATCCTGAACTCGTACTCCAGGGCGTCGAGATGGACGTGGGAGGCGTCCGTACTGCGGGTCTCGGTCTGGTTCACCGTCTGGTTCTGCGTGCCGAACCGCGACGACCTGCCGAAGACGGCCCTGGCGAAGCCGTTGAACCAACCCGCGGCGACCCCGCCCGCCGGCCCCACGCCCACGGAGGCTCCGACGCCCCACGAGGACGAGTTGGCCCAGGCGCGGCCACCACCCTGGGTGACCCGGTGCGCCACGTCGATCTTGGCGGGGTTGCCCAGTCCGAACGTGAAGCGTTCCGGCACGCCGTGCGGCCGCGCGGTGAGCACCATCCGCAGACGCAGCCCGGCCTCGGTCTCGTAGTCGAACGTCCTGGTCCCGCCGATGAACCCGCCCGGGTCGCCCTCCAGGGCCCGCGTCAGCGGTCCGCGCACATCGGAACGCCGCCGTCCGCCGGACGCGGGCCGCAGGTGCCGATGCCCCTCCAGCCAGCCGACGGCCTCCCGTACGACCAGGTCGGCGCCGCGGATCTCGTGCCGGCCGGCGCCGAGCGCGATCCGGCCCTGGTAGCCCTCACCCGTCAGGTACGAGGGCAGCCGGGAGCCGTCGGTGAACCGCACCTGCCCGGCGTTCCGCGCGGGCGGGGGCAGTTCGCGGTCGATCCACGGCGGCCGCCGCCGGTTCAGGTCCTCCCCGACCGGCACCAGGCGGGGCGTCTCCGCGGCGGGGCGGGGGGCACGCGGCGCCGACGGCCCCGCGGCCGGCCGGTCCGCCGGGCCGGCCGGGGGACCCTCGTGCGAGGTCCCGTGCGGGAGGGCGCGCCGGGGGGACGAGGGGCCGGCCTGCGGCTGCGCCCCGGCCCGCAGACCGCCGAACCGGACACCCACCAGATGCCATGCGGTGGCCTCCGCACGCGCCTTGACGTCCATGCGGGTGAAGGCCGCGCCGTGCGTCCGCTCCAGTTCCTGTACGGCTCTCAGCACCCCTTCCGCCGAGGCCGCGCCGCCGCCGGCCCCGCGCAGGCGCGTCTTCACCGACACGAGGAAGTCGTCGGGAAGCCGGGCCTCGCGTACGGCGATGACCGCGTGTCCCGTACGTCCCTCGCCGGGCGCGTCCAGTTCGACGGCGGCCTTCAGCCGTGCGGCCAGACCGGGCTGCCGGGCGTCGAGGCTCCGTTCGAAGGCGGTGCGGATCCGTTCGGCCCACACCGTGCTGGTCTGCAGGGACCTGCCGAAGTGCCGCTGCCCGGCCACGGCGACGGCACGGTGCACGGTGTACGTCACCTCGGGCAGCGGGCGGCCCGTCCTGTCCCGTTCCGCCACGTCGTGGGCCAGGTCGGCGGCGAGCGCGTCGATACGCGCGCTCTCCTCGCGGCCGGGCCCCGGGTGCAGCAGGTCGAGGCCGAGGGCGAGCGGACGGCGGTGCTCGGCCTTCTCCGGCGTGGCCGGGAACCGGTGCGCTGCGGACGGGGGAGGTGACGCGGGCGGGGGCTCCGGTGCACGGGCGGGTGCGCGCGAGGGCTGCGCGGCGGGATCGGGCGCGGGGTGCGGGCGCACGGTAGGCGAGGAGGCGGCGAGCGTCGCGGGATCGGACGCGTGCGGCTTCGTGGCGGCTTGCGGACCGGTGTCGGCGAGTGGCCCGGCGGCGGCGCCCTGCGGACCGGTGCCGTCGGCTCGCCCCGCGGCGGCTCGCGGCTCCGTGGCGGTCTGCGGGTCGGCGGCGGCCCGGGACTCCGTCATCCCTCTTCCCTCGACCACGGCTCGCGGTTCCGTGACGCCGTTCGTCCCGGCGGCTCCGTGTGTCTCCGTGACGGCCGAGACCCTCGTGCCGCCGCCCGGCACCCGCGGCGGGGCGGTCTCCGTCGGCAGGCCCCGGCCGTTCGCGGTGACGTCCCTGACCGCGCCGCCGCCGGCCGGGACGGTGGCGCCGGTGTGGCCGACGGGGGCCGGTGCCGGGGAGCGGTCACCGGGGTGCGTGGGGCTCTCGGTGAGGGTGGCCGGAGCGCTCGCCGAGGAGCGCAGGAGGGTGGTGACGCCGGACAGGCCGCCGTCCTGCGTGAACGCGGCCCCGCCGCGGGACCCGTGGGCGTCGGCCGGGACGACGGCCGCCGGGGCTGCCTGCGCGGATACGACGGTGCGGCGCACGACGTCGGGGCGCCTGAGGTCGGCGACGGCCGTCCCGGAGCCGGGAGACCTCCCCGACCGGGCCGCCACACCGGGGGCGCCGGACGAACTGCTGTACGCGGCGGTGCCCGTGAGGCGCCCCGTGCCGGGGCGGCCGCTCGCACCGGTCGGCGCGGACGCCGGCTCGCCCGGCGTCAGCCCCAGGGCGTTCGTCCCGTGCGTCCCGGATCCGGCGGCCCCTGCGCCGGAGCGGGCGGACCCCGTGGACCCGGCGGCCTCCCCGGAGCGGACGGAATCCGCCGCCTGCTCCCCCGCACCCGCACTCGCACCCGCACCCGCGTCCGCGTCCGCGCTCGCCTCCGTGGTGAGCCCGCTGCCCACGTCAGGAATGCCCGGCAGGTGCGGGACGTGCGTGTTGACATGGATCTCGGCGCCCCCGGCAGCCCCGGCGAAGCGGAACTTGCGGCCGCCCTCCAGCACGCCGATGACCCCGGAGGTGATCGCCGAGCCGAAGGCCGACGTCTCGTCACCCCAGATGGCGTAGGTGATGCCTTCGGTCAGGCCGCCGGTCACCCCGCCGAGCAGCAGCTTGCCGCCGAGCGATTCGGCGAATCTCGGCTTCCACGCCCGGCCCGCCCCGAAGACCAGGCCGCCCACGGCGCCGCCGATCGCACCCGACTCGACCGCGGACACGGTCGCGTCCTTGTCCCACTCGTGCCGGTGCCCCGCGATGAACTGGCCGACCTGCACCAGCACATCGCTGACGAGGTTCAGCGCCACACCCGACCCGACCGACACCAGCAGGTTCTTCACCAGCATCGTCACGATCGCCCGGCCGCCCGCCACCACGACCGGAACCGCCTCGGGCAGCGCGAACAACAGGAAATGCAGGATCTGGAGGAAAACCAGGATCGACTGCGTGATGATCATGGCTTTCGCGTACTCGACCTGAAGCGCCGTCCGTCCCGACAGATCGCTCATCTGGCCCGCGGACTCGGCCAGTCCGGGAACCATCTTCTCCATCTCCGTCACGAAGTCGCGGAACTCGTCCGCGATGCGGCCGCCCACGCTGTCCAGCACCGCGCCGCCCGACGCGCCCAGCTCGCCGCTCAGGCCGCGCAGTTGCCGCGCGCCCTCCCCCCACGCCTCGCCGAGCTGCCAAAGGCCCGTCTCGCTTCCCTTCGGCCAGTTCTGCCCGACGATCAACGCGGCCACCGAAGCGACCGCGTCCGGCATCTGAAGGTCACCGTCCATACGGACCGTCACAGGGAAAGCGGCTCGGCATCACGAGCCAATATGCTAGGCGGAAATCGCCGGAATTCGAAAAGCAATTCGCGCCCGAGATATTGCCCCATAGCGCAACGATAAAGCCTCGGAGAATATATTCACGGCCGGTTCGGCGACTGTTAACCGAGGAGTCGTCCGGATCGTATGCGCGGGAAACAGCGAAATTCCCGCACCGCCCCCGGCGGACGGGCGCCGGGGGCGGTGCGGGAGGGAGAGGGGTCAGGACAGGCCGGTGGCCCGCACGACGGTCTGTGTCACCGTGTCGCCCCGGCTGTCCGACGCGTGCACGCGCAGGGACAGGAAGCGGGCCGTCCGCGGCGCGCCCAGGCGGACCCGGGCCGAGCCGCCCCCGCCCGTGGCGCGCTGGGCGGGCCGCCGCCAGGTGCGGCCGTCGTCGTACGACACCTCCACCGAGTCGGTGTGCAGCGCCCCGGCGCGGATGCCCGGGAGGGCCGCGGGTGTCACCGTGAGGCCGGCGTCCCGTGCGGCCGCGCCGTCGGCGCCGGTCCTGATGCCGTAGTCGAGCTGGAGCAGCGGCAGCACCTGCGGGGCGCCGGTGCCGGGCGCCGCGGAGGCGAAGGCCCACTCGGTGCGGGTGGCGGTCGAGTAGGGGTAGCCCTCCCACCGGGCGGTCGTGGTCACGAGCCGGTACCGCGCCGCGGCGGCCGGCACGCCGTCGACGCGGAGACCGCCGCCGTCGGCGCGGGCCACGAGACGGCCGTCGCGGTACAGCTCGTTCGTCTGGGACGTGGTGCCCGGGCCGACGACTCCCGCGTGGTCGCGTCCGCCGTCGCCCCAGGCCGGGACGAGCACGTCGAAGGCGTCGGCCGTGCGCTCGGGCAGCCGCTGGGACTCGTTGAGCCGAGGGTGTTCGACGGGCCCGAACCACTGGACCCCGGTGGTCCGTCCCGCCGGGTAGGCGACCAGTCCTGAGTACTGCATGGAGCTGACACCGCGTGCGGCCTCCTCCGTCCAGGCCGCCTCCCCGGCCGGGGTCACCCAGTCGGTGCGCCCGGCGCCGACGGGGACCGGGCGGGCGTAACCGGTCTTCACGCCGAGGTAGGGCTGCATGTCGAACCGGAACTCGTCGACCTCCGTGCCCGGGTCGCCGCGGAAGTCCACGTCGACCCGGGCGAGCCGGCTCTCGGCGGGCGCGTAGCGCCGGGTCCGCGGGATGCCGCCGTGCCAGCTGTGCACCAGGTCGTAGAGGTAGCCGGTCGTCGTGCGCCCGACGGTCCGCAGCGGGACCGAGCCGGTGCGGGAGGCCTGGATGCGGCCGATCAGCGTCTCCCCCTCGGTGCGCGAGACACCGGCGATGACGAGGTCGGTGCGGGAGGCGGGCTCGCGCAGCCGGCCGTCCTGGTCGTTGACCACGACGAGCAGCGCGACGCCCGCCTCGCGGGCCGCCGTGTACGGGTCGACGTCCGCCCCGGCGGCGGAACCGGCAGCGGTGCCGGTGCGGTCCTCGTCGTCATCGTCATCGTCGGGGACGTAGCGGACGACGGCCGCCTTGCCGCGCGCGCCGGCCGCCGCGTACTCGGCGGGGGTGCCGTCGCCCGCGAACACGGCGGGCAGGGTCCGGGAGCCGGTGGCCGGGGAGCCCGATCCGGGCTGGAGCCAGAGGTCGTCGAAGTCCTGCGGCCCGGAGGACAGGCGCAGCAGCGGCTGCTCCATGCGCCAGCGGACCGTGTAGGTCAGCGCGCCGCCCGCCGGCTTCGGCATCGGCGTCGCCCAGACGCTGTCGAAGGCGTCGCCGAGCGTGTCGCTGTCGACCACGGCCGGTGAACCGTCGTCGTAGGACCGGCCGAAGTCGACACGGACGTAGGTGTCGGTGCTGGTCCTCGGTGTGACCGCCTCCGTCCTGCGCAACGCCGTCCCGTCCAGGGTGACTTCGGTGTCGCCGGCGCCGACGGCGATGTCCGTGGCGGCCAGCAGCGCCCGGCCCGCGGAGGACGCGCCGTGCACGCCCCGCACGGCGGCCCAGGTCCACACGGTGTACGTGCCGGGCGGCACGACGATGTCGACCGCGCCGTCGAGGTCGCCGTCCAGCACGGTGTCCGTGGAGTCGTCGCCCTGGCGCCGGTAGCTCACCACGACGCCGGGCAGCGGGGCGCCGGACCGGTCGGTGGTGCGCACCCGGAGATGGTGGTCCTCCACCCGGGTGCTGACCGCGAGCAGGGTCCGGGTGACGGTCCTGCCGGCCACGACGCCTTCGAGGTGGCCGGTGAACCGCGACAGCGCCGGGGCCCGGTCGAGGACGGTGGTCACGTCGGTGGCCGCAGTGCCGTGGGCGGGGACGGTGACCGGCCGGTCCGGCACGGTGAACAGGCCCTGGGGCGTGCCGGCTTCGGCCTCGACGCGCGGGGTGACGACGAGCGGGGTGTCGCCGGAGTTGGTCCACGTCACGGTCCGGTGCACGCTGCCGGAGGCCCGGCCCGGGGAGTGGATGCCGGCGTCGGCGATACCGGTCGCCACCAGCGGGCCGGTGGCGGCGACGGCGTCCACCCGGCCGTTGCCGCCCGCGTCCGCGGGGCTGGCGGGCGTGGCGTGGGCGGTGCTGACCAGGGCGTCCTTGATGCGGGCGCCGTCCCAGTCCGGGTGTTCGGCCGCGACCAGGGCGGCGACGCCCGCGACGTGCGGGGTGGCCATCGAGGTGCCGCTGAGGGTGGCGTACGAGCCGGAACCGAAGGACGCCCACTGCGAACGGGCCGCCAGGATGCCGACGCCGGGCGCGGTGATCTCCGGCTTGACCGCGTCGTCCCGGAACCGGGGGCCGCGGCTGGAGAAGCCGGCGAGCGCGTCGGAGGAGTCGACGGCGCCGACGGTGAGCGCGGCGTCCGCGGCCCCCGGGGCGGCGACCGTACCGGCGTCCGGTCCTGAGTTGCCCGCCGCGACGGTGAACAGCGCGCCGGTCTCCGCGCTGAGGTCGTCGACGGCCCGGCTCAGCGGATCGGTGCCGTCGGAGGGGCGGTCGCCGCCGAGACTCATGCTGATGACACGGGCCTTGGCGTCGCGGGCGGCCCACTCCATGCCGCTGATGATCCAGGAGTCGTAGCCGGAGCCGTCGTTGCCGAGCACCTTGCCGACGTGCAGGCGCGCTCCGGGGGCGACGCCCTTCTCCGCGCCGCCGGACGCGGCGCCGCTGCCCGCGAGGGTCGACGCCACGTGGGTGCCGTGGCCGTGGTGGTCGTCCACGTCCTCGCCGGGCACGAAGCTGGCGGAGGAGGCGACCACGCCCCGCAGGTCGGGGTGCGCGGTGTCGTAGCCGGTGTCGAGGACGGCCACGTCCACGCCCTGGCCGGTGTCGCCGTCCTTCCAGACCTGGGGAGCGCCGGTCTGCGCGACGCTGTCCGCGAGGTCGGCCCTGACCCTGCCGTCGAGCCACACCTTGGTGACGCCGCCGGCCAGCGAAGGGACGGCCGGGCGCGCGGCGCGGGCGGTACTCGCTGCGGGCGCCTGCCCGGTGAGACCGGCCCAGAAGGTCGCGGCCCTGCCGTGCTCCTGGGTGACGGCGGTGCCGTCGATGCTGGTCAGCGCGCGGACCCGGGTGGATCCCGCGGGCAGCGACGGCGCCGCCTGCCGCCGGCTCGCGGCGGAGGCGTAGGTCAGGATGACGGGCAGGCCGTCGGTACGGGCGTCGTCGTAGCCGTCTGCGACGAGCCGGGTGACGTCGAAGAGCCGGTCGTCCAGCAGTCCGGCGGCCACGAAGGGTTCGGCTGCGGACGGGTAGACGTAGGTGTCGCCGCGCTCCGTGGTGATCCGCGCGTCGGCGCGGTGGCCGCCGGGTCCCTCCACGGTGACCGTGGGCGGGCCGTCGCCCCCTTCCGTCACGGTGACGCGGTCGCCGGTGACGAGGGTGACGGTGCGGGGAGCGGGGACGGTGCGGGGAGCGGGGACGGCCGCGGTGCGGCCGGACGCCGGTCCGTCCGGGCGGGCGGCGGAGGCGGAAAGGGTGTCGGCGGGCGAGGGGCGGGTGTCGGCGGATGCCGGCGGGATCGCCATCAGCAGCGCGGTGACACCCACGGCGATCGGCAGGCCTGATCGGCCGGGAAAGAGCGGTCTCACAGGGGGTCCTTCACATGAGATCCATGCAAATGTCCGGCGCATGCTAGCCAGTTGAATGTTTCAACGAATCGCCGAACGTGACGCACACCGCGAGGCCGCCCTTTCGGGCACGGACCCTGCCCGGGACCCCGGTGGTCTCAGGCGAGGTGCCACTTCTGGTTCGACGTGCCGCCGCACTCCCACAGCTGGAGCCGGGTGCCCGCCGCGGTGCCCATGTCCTTGGCGTCGACGCACATGCCGATCTGGGTGTTCACCAGGTCGTGGGAGCCGTTGAGGTTGAAGCGCTGCGCCCAGCCGCCGTTGCAGCGGGCCAGCTGGATGGTGGTGCCGTCGCTCTGCGAGGCGCCCGCGATGTCCAGGCACATGCCCATCGACCGCACGCTGCCGTCCGAGGCGAACACCCACTTCTGCCAGGAGCTTCCGGTGCATCCCTGGAGGGTCAGCGGGGAGCCGTCGGACGCCTTGTGCGCGGACACCCCGACGCACCGGGAGGACGCGTACCCGACGATCATCGACCCGGCGACGGTGGTGTGGGTGGCCGCGGGCTTCGACGGGGTCTGGTTCTGGGTCTTGGTGGTGTTCCCGGAGCCCGACGTCCCCGTGGAGCCCTTGGTGCCCGAGGAGCCCGCGGAGCCCGAGGTGTGCGCGTCGGAGGCGTCGACCGCCTTGCCGCCGCCCGAGGAGGAGGCGCCGGAGTGCGCGGACCCGGGGCCGTCCCCGGCCGCCGCAGCGCCGCCCCGTCGTGCCGAGCCGGCCGCCGCGTGCGGCGTGCCCTGCGGGGTGCCGGACGCGTGCTGCCCCGTGGCGGCGGAGGGAGTTGCCGCGTCACCGGGGACCACCGCGTCGCCGGGGCCGGCCTTCGGCACGGCTCCGTCGTCGAGGCGCATCGCACGAGGCTCGGCGTCGCCGTCGCCGCCGGGGACGGTCATGAAGGCGACGGTGCCCAGGCCGAGTGCCGCCAGCACGGCGACGGCGGTCATCACACCGACCAGGCGCACGTTCCGCTCGGGGGGAGCGCCCGGGGACGTGCCGCCGGCTCGGGCGGCCACGACGGTCCCGGCCTTGGACACCAGCAGCCGCAGGAACCTCCCGGACCGGCCGTCCGTGCCACCGTCCCCGTCTCCGTCCCCGGGCGGGTTCTCGGCCCGGTTGCCGGCCCGGCCGCCGGGTGCCGTGGCCGTCACCTCGTCCGTACCGCCGTCCGGGCCGCCGGACGGGTTCGCGGCCGAAGTGCCGCCCGGCCGGGCGCTGTTGTCACGTCGGCCGGCGTTCTGCCGCGCAGGCTCCGCCGCCGGGGCAGCGCTCGACTTCGCGCTCGCCTTCCCGCTCGCCGCGGCCGTCCCGCTCGCCGCGGCCTTCGCGGTCGCCCCGGTCTTCGCGGCCCCCTTCGCCGTCCCGCTCTCCGCGGCCTCGGCGGCCTTCGCGGAACCGGGTGCCGTCTCCGTCGCCGTCCGCGCCCCTGGCGTCGGAACGGACGCCGCCGGGCCCGGACGCACTACCCCCGCCGGTGTCGCGGCGATCGCCGCGACCGCGCTCCCGGCGTCCGGTGCGGGCCCGGCCGTCGGGCCGGTCGCGCCCGCGGACTCCGGCTTCCCGGCCTCTCCGAGCCAGGGCAGCGGCTGTTCCCAGACCGCCGCCTCCGCGGTCGACTCCGCCGGTCCGTTCCTCTGTGCCATGTGTGCCCCGCCCGCCTCAGCGTCTCGTGGTCTGCGAACGCCCGACCCTAGAAGTCCCGGAGGCCCAAATACCGCGCCCATGCGGAACGTTGCCCGGTCGGGCGAAGGGTCTTCCCCCGTGTCCCGCCGTTCCGCCGGCCGGACCCGCGCACGGCACGTCTGCCCTATCGGTCATGCTCCCGTCCCCCCGGGACAGACATCGCCCGTGACGGCCGGTCGGCGTCCGGGGCGCTGCCTAGGCTCTGGAGACTCCAGCCGCAGGAAGCAGGAAAGCGGGAACGCACGTTGAGCACCATGGTCGCCAAACGTCCGCCGCGCGCCGAGGGCCCTCCGATGCCCGAGGGACAGGTGGAGCTCGCCGAGCCCCCCGTCCTGAGCGAGCCGGCCACCGCCGACTTCGGGTCGGTGATGCTGTATCTGCCGATGGGCCTCGGTTCCGGGGCCATGGTGCTGATGTTCTCGGTCGGCAGCGGCGGAGCCTCCACGTACCTGATGTCCGGGATGATGGGCATCGCGATGGTGAGCATGACGCTCACCCAGGTGGGCCGCCCCGGCTCGGACCGGCGCCGCCGGATGCGCGCCGAACGCCGGGACTACCTGCGCTACCTGGGCCAGAAGCGCAAGCAGGCCCGGCAGGCCGCCGACGAGCAGCGTGCCGCGCTGCTGTGGGACAACCCGCCGCCCGGCGACCTGTGGGCGCTGGCCCGTGGCACCAGGCTGTGGGAACGCAGGCCGGGGCACGAGGACTTCGCCCGGGTCAGGATCGGGCTCGCCACCCGCCGCGCGGCGCTCGACTTCATGCCGCCGCAGACGAAGCCGGTGGAGGACCTGGAGCCGCTGTGCGCGATCTCGCTGCGCCGGTTCACCAAGGCCCACCAGACCGTGCCCCAGTTGCCCGTCCCGGTGTCCCTGCAACGCTTCACCAGTGTGGAGTTCACCGGTGAGACCGACGGCGCCCTGGCCCTGGCCCGAGCGATGGTGGCCCAGCTCGCGGTGTTCCACTCCCCCGACGAACTGCGGATCGCGGTGCTCGGTGACGAGGCCGCCCGCGAGGCGTGGGACTGGCTGAAGTGGCTGCCGCACAACGCGCATCCGACGGAGGAGGACGCCGCCGGTCCGCTCCGGCTGGCCGCCTCCGACCACGAGGCGCTCCTGGAACTGCTCGGGGCGGACGTCCGTGACCGGCCCGACCACGACAGGGACTCCTCCCCCAGCGTCGCCGAGCCGTTCACGGTCGTGGTGGCCCAGGGCGCGCGGATCCCCGAGTCGTCCCGCCTGCTGGGCGCCGGGATCCGGGGGGTCGTCCTGCTCGACCTGACCGGCGCGGTGCCCGGCGGCCCCAGGGTCCTGCGGCTCCGTGTCCACGAGGGCCGGGTCGACTTCCCCCACGGCACCGAGACGGTCACCGGCGACGCCGACCGGTTGACGTCCGTGGCGGCCGAGACGCTCGGCCGGGTGCTCGCCCCGATGCGCACCAGCGGCGGTGTCGACCTGGTCGACCGCCCGCTGGAGTCCGACTTCGACCTCACCACCATGCTCGGCATCAGGGACGTGCGCACCTTCGACGTCGCCGCCAAGTGGCGTCCCCGGCTCGCCCAGCACGCCCGGCTGAAGGTCCCCGTCGGGGTCACCGGCGAGGGCGAGATCGTCGAGCTGGACCTGAAGGAGTCGGCGCAGGGCGGGATGGGCCCGCACGGTCTGCTGATCGGCGCCACCGGTTCCGGCAAGAGCGAGCTGCTGCGCACCCTCGTTCTGGGCCTGGCCGCGACGCACTCCTCGGAGATCCTCAACCTGGTCCTGGTGGACTTCAAGGGCGGCGCGACCTTCCTCAACATGGACCGCCTGCCGCACACCTCCGCCGTCATCACCAACCTCGCCGACGAACTCCACCTCGTCGACCGCATGCGCGACTCCATCAACGGGGAGATGATCCGCCGCCAGGAACTCCTGCGCGAGGCGGGACACGCCTCCCTCTACGAGTACGAGAAGGCCCGCGCCGCCGGAGCCACCCTCGCCCCGCTGCCCTCGCTCCTCGTCATCGTCGACGAGTTCTCCGAACTCCTCGCCAGCAAGCCCGAGTTCGTGGAGCTCTTCGTCTCCATCGGCCGGCTCGGACGAAGCCTCGGCGTCCACCTGCTGCTCGCCTCCCAGCGCCTGGACGAATCACGCATCCACCGCGTCGAGGGCCACCTCTCCTACCGCCTCGCCCTGCGCACCTTCTCCTCCATGGAGTCCCGCAGCGTCATCGGCACCTCCAGCGCCTACGAACTCCCCTCCGCGCCCGGCAACGGCTACCTCAAGGTCGACACCACCAACCTCGTCCGCTTCAAGGCCGCCTACGTCTCCGGGCCGGTCCCCGCACCGCCGAGCCCGGAGGAGGCGGCGCGCCGGGAGGGTGCGGTCCTCGAAGTGACCCCGTTCGGGCTGGAGCAGCAGGGCCGGCTCGCCTCCGTCCGCGCGGAGGAGGAGGCCGCGGCCCTGGTCTCGCTCGCCGAGCAGGCCCGGCACGAACCGGGCGGGGACCCGGGAGCGGTCGAGGACGAGGGGGCGGACGGCAGTCTGCTCGACGTGATGGTGGGCCGGCTCGAGGACAGCGGCCCGCCCGCACGGCAGGTCTGGCTCTCCCCGCTGTCCGAGCCGGCTCCCCTGGACCAGCTGCTGCCCGGCATCGTCCCCGACCCGGAGCGCGGCATGGGCACGTCCGACGCCCGTGTCCGGGGCGCCCTGCGCGTCCCGCTCGGCATGGTGGACCGGCCCTTCGAGCAGCTGCGCGAACTGCTGGTCGCGGACCTCTCCGGGGCCGAGGGGCACGTGGGTGTCGTCGGCGCGCCGCAGACCGGCAAGTCGACCCTGCTGCGCACCCTGATGATGTCGCTGGCGCTCACCCACACCCCGGCCGAAGCGCAGTTCTACTGCCTGGACTTCGGCGGCGGCGGCCTGGTCTCCACCTCCGGCCTGCCGCACGTCGGCTCGGTCGCGACCCGGCTGGAACGCGACCGGGTCCTGCGGACCGTCGAGGAGCTGTCCCAACTGGTCGAGCAGAGGGAGCAGTTGTTCACCTCGCGCGGGCTGGAGTCGATGGCCGCGTACCGGGCGCTGCGGGCCGAGGGCGGCGTCGACGACCCCTACGGTGACGTCTTCCTGGTGGTCGACGGCTGGGCCACGCTCCGCCAGGACTACGAGGACCTGGAACAGCGGATCATGGAACTCGCGGCGCGCGGACTGTCGTTCGGCCTGCACATGGTCGTCGCCGCGGTCCGCTGGTCCGAGATCCGGCCCCGGCTCAGGGATCTCCTCGGCACCAGACTCGAACTCCGGCTCGGCGACTCCATGGAGTCCGAGGTCGGCTCCCGCGCCGCCGCCGGTGTGCCGCACCAGCCGGGGCGCGGCCTGACCGGCTCCGGCCACCACTTCCTGTCCGCGCTGCCCCGCCTGGACAGCTCGCCGCGCACCGACGACCTGACACCGGCCACCAAGGCGGCGGTCGCCGAGATCGGCACCTTCTGGACGGGCGACAAGGCACCCGGCGTACGGCTGCTGCCGACCACCCTGGACGCGCGCCGCCTGCCGGCCCCCGCCGACGCCCGCGACCTGAGGTTCTGCCTCGGCTGGGACGAGCAGCGCCTCGCACCCGTCTGGCACGACTTCGGCAGCACCCCGCACCTCCTCGTCTACGGCGACGGCGAGACCGGCAAGACCAACGCGCTGCGCCTGGCCATCCGCGCCATCACCAGCCGCTACCGGCCCGAGGAGGCCCGCATCCTCCTCGCCGACCCCGGCCGCGGCCTGCTCAAGGACGTCCCCGAGGAGTACCGCGTCGGCTACGTCGTCGACCCCGACGGACTCGGCAAGCTCGCCGAGAGCGCCGCCGTCTCGGTCGCCAAACGGCAGCCCGGCGCCGACATCACACCCGAACAGCTCGAAAAACGGGACTGGTGGGCAGGACCCCTGCTCTTCGTCCTCGTCGACGACTACGACCTCTTCGCCGGCGCCCCCGGCACGCCTTCCCCGATGACACCCCTGGTGCCCCTGCTCTCGCAGGGCGCCAACATCGGACTCCACCTCGTCGTCGCCCGCTCCACCTCCGGCGCCATGCGGTCCGTCATGGACCCCCTCGTCCGCCGCATGTGGGAACTCGGCAACCCCGCGCTCCTCTTCTCCTACCCCAAGGAGGAGGGCAAGTTCATCGGCGAGGCCAAACCCCGCACCCTTCCCGCCGGCCGTGCCCAGCTCGTCACCCGGCGCCACATCAAGCTCGTACAGACCGGTCTGGTCTCGGCGGGCCCCGTCCCCACAGGAGCACGATGACCACGGCCGCACCGTTGACGGGCAGGGCCACCGAGGTCTGCCGCGTCACCGTAGAGACGTCGGACGGCCGCACCGACCTGTCCGTCCCGGTCACCACACCGGTGTCCGCCCTGCTCCCCGTCCTGCTGCGGCGGTTGCCCACCGCGGACGGCGCCGACGGCGATCCCTGGGTGCTGCAGCTCCTGGGCGAGGAGCCCCTCGCGCCCGAGGACACCCCGGAGACCGCTGGGCTGCGCCACGGCGACGTGCTGTACCTGCGCCCGGCCGACGCGCCGCTGCCCGCGGTGCACTTCGACGACCTCGCCGACGGCGTCGCCCGGACCGTGGGCGACGGCCCCGGCCGGTGGCGTCCGGAACTGACCCGCGGCCTCTGCCTCGGCCTGGTCTGCCTGGCGCTCGCCGCGGTGGCCGCCGCGCTGCTCGGCGCGGGCGCGAGTCACCGTACCGCCGCCGTGGCGGCCGCCGTCGCCGTCGTCCTGGCCGCGGCCTGCGCGTCCCTCGCCCACCTGGAGGCAGACCGGGGCGGCGTCCTGGCCGCCGGACTGGGCGCGTTCGTCTTCGCGGCCGGGACCGGGCTGATCGTGGGCGCGGGACCGGACGGCGGCCACGCCACCCGGCTGATCGGTGTGCTCCTGGGATGCGGCCTCGCGATCGCGCTGGCGGCGCTGCTGTTCGCGCTGGGGGCGCTGCCGCTGGTCGTGCCGGGCACCGTGCTGCTCGTCGCGGTCGCCGCCGCGGGCACGGCGGGGCTGACGGAGGTCTTCGGACTGCGCGCCTCGCAGTCCGCCGCCGTGACCGCCGTGGCGCTGTTCGTGCTGGGGCATCTGGCGCCCCGGCTGGCGCTGCGCACCGCCCGGCTGCGGGTGCCCCAGCTCCCGCACGACGCACAGGAACTCCAGGAGGACATCGAGCCGGAGACCGGCACCCGGGTCTCGCTGGGAGTGTCCGTCGCCACCGCCTGCCTCGACCTGATCAGCGTCGGCTCGGCCCTGTTCTGGGTGGTCGCCCTCTGGCTGGTGGCCGCGCACGAGCGAGGCTGGGCCGGCTGGCTGCTCCCGCTCTGCCTCGGCCTCGCCGTGCTGCTGCGCGCCCGCGGCACCAACGGCACCCTCCAGCGCACCCCGGCCGTACTGGCCGGGGTCTACGCCCTCGCACTCGTCCTGGTCCTGCGCACCGCCGGTACGGGACCGGCCGGCCGGGCCTGCGCGCTGGCGGTCCTGCTGACCGCCGCGGTGCTGCTGCTCGTCGGCGCCTGGCGGCTGCCGCAGGCCCGGCTGCTGCCCGTCTGGGGGCACCTCGGCGACCTGATGGAGATCATCACCGCGATCGCGCTGCTGCCGCTGCTGCTCCAGGTCCTGGACGCCTACGCCTACTTCCGCGGCCTCGCGGGCTAGGGACGGACCGACGTGCAGACACGACGCGATCACGTGCAGGCCTACCAGTTCGCCATGGGACGCCTCGCCTCCGCACTCGTCAGCGGCGACCCCGGCCGAGGAGAGAGCCCCACCCGACGATCCGCACTCGGCTCCGTCTTCGGCGTCGGCCTGGTCGTCCTGCTCTGCGCCGGCTTCGGCGTCTACGGCCTCATCTCCCCGGTCGCCAAGAACGACTGGCGCAAGGACGGCACCGTCGTCCTCGAACAGAGCACCGGCAACCGCTACGTCTACGCGGACGGCGAACTGCGCCCCGTCCGCAACTACGCCTCCGCGCTCCTCATCGCGGGCAAGCGGACCGACCCCGCGACCCCGTCGGCGAAGTCGCTGGAGGGGGTCCCGCACGGCACCCCGGTCGGCATACCCGGCGCCCCCGACAACGTGCCCGACGCGGCCGGCCTGACACCGGGCCCCTGGGCGCGCTGCCTGCCCCGGGCGGGAGCCGCCGACGCGGGGCAGAGTCTCGCGTTCGGCCCGATCGTCTCCGCCATGCACGCCCTCCCGTCCGGCCGGCAGGCACTGGTCGACGGCCCGAAGGGCGACCACTACCTGCTGCTGGGCGGCGCCAAGCATCCGGTACCCGACGGCGCGGCCCTCATCGCGCTCGGCCTGGACGACCAGACGGCGTTCACCGCCACCGCCGACTGGCTCGCCGCCGTCCCCACCGGCGCCGCGCTCACCGCGCCCACGCCGCCCGGCACCGGGAAACCGGCCGGTGAGGTCGCCGGGAAACCCGCCACCGTCGGCCAGTTGTTCCGCACCGGCACGAGCGGCACCGAACGCCACTACCTGCTGCGCTCGGACGGCTTGGTCCCGGTCAACCCGACGGCCTACGCCCTGCTCGCCGCCCGTCCGGGCGCGCCCGAGCCGAGGCAGGTCGAGCAGACGGACATCGCCATGGCCCGCGCCTCCGCCGACCGCGGCCCCACCGACCGGGTCCCGGACGTCCTCGGCGTCCCCGCCCTCGACAGCGGCACCCCGTGCCTGGTGCGGCTCACCGCCGCCACGTACAAGCTGGTCGTCAGCCGCTTCGAGGGCGGACGGGTCGTCCTGCCGGCGGGCGGCGGTGTGCTGGCCGTCCCCGACGGCAGCCACCTCACCTATCTCGTCACCGAGCAGGGCGTGAAGTACCGGATCGCCGGCGACGACGCCGTCCAGGCCCTCGGCCTCGGCGGCGCAGAGAACCGGATCGCGCTGCCCGCCGGTGTCCTCGCGCTCCTGCCCGACGGTCCGGTGCTCAGCCGCGCCGCGGCCGGAAAGGGGTGAGCCGGGTGAGCAGGCTCCGGCTGCGGGCGACTCCGGTCGGCGGCGCGCTGCTGGTCCATCCGAAGGGACAGCTCGACGAACGGGCGGCGGGTTTCGCGGAAGGGCTGAGCGACGACCCCCAGCACACGCTGGTCGTCGTCGACCTGCCCGCCGGCGTCCTCGCCGACGAGTGGGCCGCCGTGGCCAGGCTGCTGTCCCCGTCCCGGTACGGCAGTCTGCGGATCGTCTTCGGACGCGACCGCGGCGAGGCCGTGCGCAGGGCGGCGGGGCTGATCTCCGAACGGCTCGGCCGGGAGGTCGTCGCCGCCGACGGCACCCTCGTACCGACCGTCACGGGCGGGCTGTTCACGCCCGGGGACGACGCGGGCTGGCTCCGGTTCCGCCCCGGGCACCCCACCGAGCCCGACTCCCGGCGGTTTCCCCGGCCGCACTGGGAACGCTCGCTGCCCGGCCGGCCCCGCGCGGTGAGCGACCGCACCACCGCCCAGCCGGTCCCGTCCGGCGTATGGCTGCGGCACACCGACCGCACCCTGGTGCCCGGCGAGCACCGGGGCAGGATCGAGGCCGCGCCCACCGACCCGCACCGCCTCCTCGTCGTCCTCGGCAGCCCGGACACCCCGCCGCTCCCGGTGGACGACGTGGCCCGCTACTGGGACAGCGTGCTGCCCGACGCCCGCTCCGCGGTCCGCTTCCACCTCTACGGCACGCTCGACACCCCCGAGTCCCTCTCCCCCGGGCAGTGCCTCGCCGACGCGCTGGACCACGAGGTCGTCCTCTGCGCCGACCTCCCCTCCGGTACGCCGTCCGGGACCGACGACGGCACCATGTCCTACGTCCCGGTCGGTACGGCCGTGCTGCTGCGGCCGCCCGCGTCCGGGTCCGGGGTGCCCGAGCCCCGGGAGCCCGCGGCCGGCGGCGAACTCGTCGCCCCGGGGACGAGGGCGGGTGTGGCGGGCGGCGCCGAGATCACGGCGGCAGCCGCCCCCGCGGGCGTACGCCCCCTCGTCCCGCAGCAGGCGCCGCCCCGGGTCCAGATGGAATCGGGGACCGCGCAGCGCCCCGCGGGCGCGGTACGGGAGATACCGGCACCGGTGGGCACGGGCCCCGCTCCGGAAGCCGAAGGCTCGCTGCCCGATGCCGGGGAGGGTCCCGCGAGGGGTGAGGAGGCCCTAGCGAGCGGGGACCCTGCCGTGGGTGGGGACCTTGTTCCGCGGGCGACCCCTGTCCCAGGCGAGAACCCCGCCTCGGGCGAGAGCCCTGTCCCGGGCGAGAACCATGTCCCGGGTGCGGACACCGTCACGGGTGACCGGCCGGAGAAGACCACCGTGGTCCCCCGCGCCGGGGCGCCCGCCGGGAACGCCATGCCCGTCCCCGCGCCGATCGGAACCGCCGAGCCCGGCACGACGCCGGACCCGGTGCCGGGCCCGGTGCCCGACTCGACGCCGGAGCCGGCGCCGGACCCGGTGCCGGACCCTCTGACAACGGCTCAGGCACCTCCCGCCGGACCGCCGGTCCCCGCCCCGGCTCCCCCGCTCCCCGGCCCGGACCTCGCCCCCGCCGACCCGGGCCGTACCGCATCGGCACCGGGAAGCCCCGACCCCTCCGGGCCGGACCTGCTCGCGGCTCCCGGACTCGCGCCCGGGACCGGCCCCGAGGAGGCCCCCGACCCCGCACCGGAACCTGCGCCCGCGCCGCGGCCCGTCCGCCCCGCCGCGCCCCGGTTCCGGCTGGAATCCGCCGCGCCCGTCCCGGAGCTGGGCCCGGCCCCGGAGCCGCACCCGGACCCCGAGGTGCCGGCCGCGCCCGACGCCCGGGAGCGGGCCCGGCCTGCCGGGAGCCCCACCGTCGCCTCGGGCGCCAGCGACCAGGTCCGGGTGCAGCCCGTGCCCGGCCAGGCCGCCTGCGCCATCCCGCCCGAACGCGGCGTCGCCCGCGAACGGGACTGGCTGCGGCGGATGTTCAGCGAGCAGTACAACGCCACGGCCGGTGCCGTGTCCCGCGTGATGTCCGAGACACCGGGGCTGCGCGGCGACTCCCGTGCGGAGGCGGATCAGGCGCTGACCGAACTGGTCGCCGTCCGCCTGTACCTGTCCGGTGACAGCCGCGGCGCGGACAGCGCGGTCCGTACGGCCGCGGCGGGACCGCACGTGCCGCTCGCCCGCTGTGTGACGGCGGGGCTGCGCAGGCTGCCCTCCTACCGTGGCCCGACGCTGCTGCGCACCCGTCTCACCGACGCCGAACGCGCCTGGTACCACGAAGGCAGGCTCGTCACCGAATGGGCCTTCTGCCACGCCCGCACCTCGCTGCACACGGGCCCGCGCGGCGCCGGGGCCACCGACATCCTCATCTGGTCGATGACCTCGCGCCGGACCGCCCAGCTCGACCCGGCCGTTCCCGACCGGGTGCTGTTCCTGCCGGGAACCGTCTTCAAGGTGCTGCGCACCGACGGCCACACCGTGCTGATGCGGGAGGTGTCGTCGTCGGAGATCTCGGCGGACGGCCGGGTGGAGGGCCAGCAGGCCAGGCTCGACGAGATCGCCGTCAAGGGGCTCGGGAACATCCTCGACGCCCTGGAGAAGTCCGGCACCGACGCGGCCGCCGAGTGCGCCGACCCGCCCGGACTCGTCATCACCCCCGACACGGGCCGTTCAGGTCGTGAGGAAGGAGCCACGTCATGAGCAGACAGGTGCTGTTGGTCTCCCCGGACCGGCCGGGCGCCCACCGTACGATCGCCGGCGCGCTGGCCGAGGCCACCGAAGGGGCGCTGGTCACCGTGGCGCCCGGCCGGTACGAGGAGAACCTCGACATCACGCGGGCCGTGACCCTTGCGGCGGAGAGCGGCACCGGGACCGTCCGGGTGCACGCGGCCACGGGGAGCACGGTGGTGGTGGAGGCGGACGCGGTCCAGCTCTCCGGCCTGGTGCTGTCGGGCGCCGACCAGGAGGCGCCGGTGCTCGACCTGCGCCGCGGGCAGTCCGCGCTGGACGGCTGCGTGATCGAGGGCGCGGCCTGGACGGCCGTCCTGGCCTGGAACGAGGGCGTGCTGGCGGCGCGTGGCTGCCGGGTGGTCAACCCGAACGGCGCGGGTGTCGTCGTCACCTCGCGCGGCGGGAACGTGCTGGAGGACACCGAGATCAGCGAGCCCGGTTCGTCGGCCGTCGTGGTCGCCGAGCACGGCCGTCTGGACGTGCGGGACTGCCGGCTGGACCGTCCCGGCGGCAACGGCGTCTGCGTGAACGGCACGGCGACCGCGACGGTGGAGTCCACCCGGATCACCGGGAGCGCCAAGCCGGCCGTCGCCGTCGAGCAGGAGGCCCGCGCCGCGCTGGTCAAGGTCACCGTGACCGGAAGCGCGGTCCTCGACGCCTACCTCACGGGGCGGGGCGCGACGACGCTCACCGACTGCGACTTCAGCGGCTCGGCGGGGCAGTCCGTGCACATTGCCGAGGGTGCGGCACCCCAGCTGCGCCGTTGCGCGGTGAGCGGCGCGGCGCGGGCCGGCGTGCAGGTCACCGGGGGTGCCCGGCCGCGTTTCGAGGACTGCGAGATCACCGGTTCCCCGATCGGCTTCCACGCCACCGGCGCCGGTACCGCAGTGAGCGCCACCGGGCTCACCGTGCGGGACGCGACGACCGCCGCCGTGCAGGTCTTCGACGCGAGCACCGCCGAGCTGGAGCGGCTCACCGTCACCGGGACCACGGGCGCCGGTGTCCGGGCCCAGGGCGGGGCCCAGCTGACCGTGCGGGAGGGCACGGTCGACCTCGGCGGCGGCCAGGGGGTGGCGCTGGCCGAGTCCGCGAGCGCGTTCCTCGCCGGCTGCACGCTGCGCGGCTGCGGCGCGGTCGTCGGCGAGGGCACCGAACTCGTCGTCCACGACAGCGAGTTCACCGACTCCGCCACGGACGCGATCCGGGTGCTGGCCGAGGGCTCGCTCACCGCCTTCGGCTGCCGTATGACGGGCGCCCGCGGCCAGGGGGTGAACGCCCACGACGACGCCCGGACCGAGCTGAGCAACTGCGTCGTCTCCGACAACGCGGGCGACCGGACGTCCGGCGCCGGCCGCGGCGGACCGGGCGACGGCCCGCGGGGCGTCGCACCCTCCCGGCAGGAGGCCGCCGCCGGATCCGGCACGAACGAGGGGTCCGGGCCGGGCAACGGCACCGGGCCGCTCGCCGAACTGGAGGCCCTGGTCGGCCTGGACAGCGTGAAGCACGAGGTCACCGGGCTGATCAACCTCAACAAGATGACCCAGCGGCGCACCGAGATGGGCCTGCCCATGCCTCCGATGAGCCGCCACCTCGTCTTCGCCGGACCGCCCGGCACCGGCAAGACCACCGTGGCCCGCCTCTACGGCGCGGTCCTCGCCGAACTCGGCATCCTCAGCAAGGGCCACATCGTCGAGGTCGCCCGCGCCGACCTGGTCGCCCAGATCATCGGCGGCACCGCCATCAAGACCACCGAGGTCTTCAACCGTGCCCTCGGCGGGGTCCTCTTCATCGACGAGGCCTACACCCTCACCAACCAGTCCCGCGGCACCGGACCCGACTTCGGCCAGGAAGCCGTCGAGTCCCTGATGAAGCTGATGGAGGACCACCGCGACGAGATCGTCGTCATCGCGGCCGGCTACTCCGAGCACATGGACCGCTTCCTCGCCTCCAACCCGGGCATGGCCTCCCGCTTCGCCCGCACCGTGGAGTTCCCCAACTACTCCCCGGACGAGCTGGTCACCATCGCCCGGAACCTGTGCGACAAGCACTACTACGAACTGGCCGACGACGCCCTGCTCGCCCTCCACGCCTACTTCGAGGACGTGCCCAAGGGCCCGACGTTCGGCAACGGCCGGGTCGCCCGCCAGGTCTTCGAGTCGATGATCAGCACGCAGGCGTCGCGGCTGGCCACGCACGCGGCGGAACACGACGGCGAACTGAGCCTGCTCACCGGCGCCGACGTCCCCCGGGCGGCCCCGGCGCCGCCGGGCCCGCAGACCGAGGCGTCCACGGCGGCTCCACCCGGCCGCCGGGCCGCCGACGCACGGCCGGGCCCTGCCCCGGAGGCGGCGGCCGCACCGCCGGACCCTGCCCCGGGAACGACGGCCGCAGCGCCGGGCCCCGACCCGGAAACGGCACCCGCTCCCGAGGCCGTCGGCACACCGTCGTCGCCGCCCGCACCCGAGGCCGCCGCCGCACCGCCGGGTCCGGCGGCCGGCACCGGTGGCGCACCGGCGCAGGCGCCCGGGCCCACCGCAGCGCCGGAGTCCACGCCCGGTCCCGAGGACCCGGGCACCACCCTGCCAGCGGCCGGACCGCCCGTGCGGACCACGCCCGCCGCGGCCGCTCGCGCCTTCGCCCCGCTGACCGGTGTCGACGCGGTGGCGGACGCGCTGACCGCCCGCGTGGACGCGCTGGTCAGGCTCGGCCAGGGGACCGCGGGTCTGGCGGACGTCATCCTCGAAGGCACGCCGGGCAGCGGACGGCGGGCCGTGGCCGCGGCCTACGGCCGCGCCCTCGCCGCGTGCGGCGTCATACCGCACGGGGCGTTCACGCACCTGTCCCTCTCCACCGTCCCCGCGCGCTGGTCCCCGCAGCCTCCCGCCTACCTGGCCCACCAGTTCCGGGAGGCCGCAGGCGGCCTCCTGGTGGCCGAGACCGACCCGGCCTTCGACGAGCGTCCGGACGGCGAACAGGACGCCGTCCTCGACGCGCTGGCCGCCGCGGCCGCGTCCCGTGACGCCGACGGACCGGTCCTGGTGCTGTCCGGGAGCGGACCGCGCCTGCTGGACCGGCTCCGTGACCACACCGACCTGGCCGCGGTGTTCGCCGAGTACGTCCAGCTGCCCGCCTGGACCGGGGACGGGCTCGCCGAGCTGACCCGCCGGCGGCTCACCGCGCTGGGCTTCCGGGTGGGCGAGGAGATCGTGGCGGCGCTGGCCGGACAGGACCCGGCCTACGGGGCCCTGGGCGCGCACCTGCTGGCGCACGGCATCGCGGCGGCGGCCCGCTCCGTCGACCTGACCCTCGACGACCTCGCCGGCCGTCTCCCGATCGCCGACGCCGAGGCGCTCGCGGTGACCTGACGGACCGAAAGGGCAGACGGTCCGAACGGTTGGGCAGCAAGCCCCGAAGGGGCTCGTGGTTCCCGGACCGGCTCACACACCATCGACGTCACAGGACTGAACCGCACTCACGAAGGGAACACGCGTGGCCACCACGGACACCTCGGTAAGCCTTGCGGGCATGAAGTCCGCCCAGGGCGACTTCCAGAACGCGCTGGACGAGGCCAACAGCTCGTACACCCAGATGGCGAGCCAGATCGACACCCTGCGCGCCAGCTGGACCGGTGACGCGTCCAGCACCTTCCAGAGCGCCATGGACACCTGGCTCCAGGACTTCGCGACGGTCCGCAGCCAGCTCAGCCTGATGCTGGAGAAGCTCCAGGCCAACACGGGCAGCTACACCAACACCCACCAGACCACGACCGACGCGGCCGCCCAGGTCCAGCGCGGCATGTCGCAGGGCCTGCCGGGCTTCTGACGCACCCGCCGCCCCCTCCCCCGACGACACCCCTAGGAACGGCAACATGCCCACGTACACAGTGCAGATGGACCAGGTCGAGTACGTCATCGGTGAGATGGCCGCGATCAGCAAGAAGATCCAGGAGACCCTCACCGTCCTGGACAACGGCGCCAGGATGAACCTCAGCGAGTGGACCAGCGACGCGCGCAGCACGTACGACGCGGCCAAGGCGAAGTGGGACGCGGCCGCGGCGGACATGGCGGTGCAGGCCTCCAACGCCACGAACTCCCTGGGCCACATCAACGAGGCCTACCACGCCGGTGAGCGGCAGGGCGTCAGCCTCTGGGGGCAGTGACGTGGCGAAAGAGCCCAAGGAGCCCAGCGATCCCTCCCCCAGCCCGACCCCGTCGGGCACCGGAGGCTCCACCTCCAACCAGCCCTCCGGCCCGTGGTCGGGCGGTACCGACGTCCCCCACGTCCGTGGCGGCATCCACAACGACCATCCGTTCGCGGCACCCCCCGTACCCGGCGGCGACGGCACCAAGGGCACGTCCGTCGACACCCCGTCGATGGACCGCTTCGCCGAGAACATCGACCGGCTGATCGCGCCGGTGATGGCCGCGTACCAGCGCCTCGACACGGTCAAGGTGGCGCCCGGCGCGTTCTACGACGCGAACAAGATGCGGGCGGCCGTCGCCGGGGCCCAGCAGGACGGAGCCCTGAAGAAGAGCTACTCCGACGCCCTTCACGCACTCCTCACGGGTCTCACCGACACACGCGACGGCGCGCGGAAGCTGAGCCACGACTACGGCGCCGGGGAGGACGCCAACAAGGTGACGGCCAAGAACCTGGCCGACGCCTTCGACAAGGTCCCCGGCGACTTCAACGACATGATGAAGGCCAACGGAGGCTCGGGGGCGCCCTCCACCACGGGGGGCTCCGGCTCCGGCTCCGGGGGCTCCGGCTCCGGAGGCTCGGGCTCCGGGGGCTCCGGCTCCTGACCTCTCGGCTCAGGCAGTCACCGGACCGGGACTCCGTCCTCGGCCGGGCGCGGCAGTCCGTGGCCCGCCCTCCTGGCGGCGGCCGGAGGGCGGGCCGGCGGGCACGTACGCGAAGCGCGCAACAGGAGAGCGACAGTGGCGGATTACAACGGCGGTGGCTTCGACGAGAACCATGGCATGGTCTTCGGCAGTCCCGACGGCGCGGCCGACGGAAGCCGCGACGACTACGACAAGTGGGACTGGAAGCAGATCCAGGCCGCCATCGTCGGCCAGGCCTCGGGAACTCCCAACGGCGACGACCTGGCGAGAGCACGTGGCGTCGCCGATCCCCAGTCGCTCGCTGACGCCTCCCGCGTCTTCTTCGAGGTCCAGCAGGTCCTTGAGGGAGTCTCGAAGGCCCTGACCGATCAGGCCAACGCCCTCGCGGGCGACAAGGGCCCCTGGAGGGGAGACGCGGCCCAGTCGTTCGTGAACATGATGACGACCTTCTCCCGCCAGGTCAGGGCCAACGCCGATGTCCTCTCGGGTGGTTCGACCGGGCTCAACTCGGTCCCGAAGCAACTGGCCAACAACGCCGTCGCGCTGAACAACGCCCAGAATCTCATTCTCAGGATCAACTCCTGGTACGCCCAGGAGGCCCTCCTCCAGGGTGCCGCGACGGGGCCCGACGGGGCGGTCTCGGTCAGTCAGAAGCCCAAGATCGTGGAAATGATGACCGCGGACATGCGGGCGGTGCTCAAGAGCCTCGCGTCCGACTACAGCGTCACCGTGGACAGCATCGCCACCCCCACTCCCGTGACCGTCTCGGTCAACGGCGGAGACGGTCCCGGCCTGGGCGGGGGCGACGGGCTGGACGGCGGTCTCGGCGGGGACCCGGGCGGCGGCGGCGACATCCCCGGCCTCGGTGGTGACGCCGGCCTGGGCAGCGACGGAGGAGGCCTCGGACCCGACCCGCAGAGTCTCGCGGCGCTGGCCGGCACGCCGGACACCGGCGGTCTCGACTCCGGCCTCGACCCGGGCGGCGCGGGCGGCGGGCTCGACGGACTGGGCGACCCGGCGCCCTTCCCCGGCGACACGTCCGACCTGGGCGGGGGGACGGACGGGCTCGGACTCGGCGACGACGCCGGGATCGGCGGCGGGGACTTCGACCCGTCGGGTCTCGACAACCTGATCAACCCGTCGCCGTTCCCCGGTCTCGGGGGACTCGGCTCGGGCGGCGGACTCGGCGCGGGTGACGAGGCGTTCGACGGAGTGTCGGCGGGCGATCCGGCGGCCTTCGGAGACACCGGACTCGGTGTCGGCGCCGCCGGAGGACTGGGCGACGGCCTGGGCAGCGGACTCGACGACGGACTGGGCAGCGGGCTGGGAGACGGCCTGGGCAGCGGCCTCGGCGACGGTCTGGGGGTCGGGGAGGGCGCCGCTCAGCCCGCGACCTCGGCCGGATTCCCCTACATGCCCGGCATGGGCGGGATGGGAGGCGGAAGCGCCGCCGGGGCCGGTCTGTCGTCCGAACCCTCGGACGCCTCGGGCCTGCTCGACCCGAGCACCGAGCCCTGGGAGGGCGACACCTCCGTCGGCGACGGTGAGGTGGGCTCCGAACTAGGCGCCGCGGCAGGCGGCGAGGGGCTGGGCACGGCAGCGGGCGCGGAGGGCCAGGGCGCGGCCGGGATGCCCTACCTCCCCGGTATGGGAGGCATGGGCGGAGCGACCGGTGGGAGGGACGCGGCGGCCGAACGTTCCGACGCCTCCGGCCTCCTCGAACCGGACACGGAGCCGTGGGAGCCCGAGGAGACCTCGGAGTCGGAGGAGGTCGGATCGCCGGAGGGCGTCCTGCCCGGAGTGCCGTTCCTGCTCGGATTCGGTGAGGCGGGGCCGGTGAGCCGCCCGGACACCGCGCGGCGCGGGACGGAGAGCGGTGCTCCCGCCGAGGCGGAGGCCACGGCGGACGAGCCCGCGGAGACCGCGGAGACCGCGACCGCCACGAGCGGCGCACCCGTGATGATCGGCTCCGACGGCCTGCCCGTGGCCGGGAAAGAGGTCGGCGACGGGGACGCGGCCGACGGCGGGGCGGACAACGGCGGGGCGGACGGCGGCGCCGTCGTGGCGCGTCCGCTGCCGGGTGACGGCGAGGAGGACTTCTCCGCCTGGGAGACGGCGGCGGGCGCGGCGGCCTTCGTCCCCCTCCTGTGGACGCTGCCCCGGCAGGGGCGGACGGAGCCGGGCACCGACGAGGACGAGGACCGTCTGGCGCACGAGCCCCGCGGCACCTGGCAGCCGGAGCGCAACGCCGCCCAGTCCGCACCGCCTCCGAACGCCGTCGCTCCGTTCGTGTCCTTCCACGACACACCCGCGGCGGAACCCGAGGAGGCCGAGGCCGAGCCGGAGGGGGAGACGGAGGAGTCCTCCCGGGGCATCGCGGATCTCCTCGTCCAGGAAGAAGGCGCGTGGGGCAGCGTCCCCGGCGGGGCGGGCCCGTCCCTCTAGCCCGCCGCCCCGAGGAGAAGTCACCACCGCACGAAGGGAAGAGCCCCCTATGCCCAGTCGATACGACCAGCAGATCGAGGAGTTGCTGGCCCAGTACCGCCGGCAGCGCGACGAGGCCGTCGAGACCCGGCGGCGCATCAACGAGACGACGTCCACGGCCACCGCGCCCCGCCAGGCGGTGAAGGTGACCGTCGGCGCCCAGGGCCAGGTCACCGCGGTGGAGTTTCCCACCGGCGCCTACCGACGGATGCCCCCCAAGGAACTGGCCGACCTCCTGCTCACCACCATCCAGCAGGCCAGGACGGAGGCATTGAAGAAGGTCGACGAGATCGTCTCCGAGCAACTGCCCGCCGGGCTCTCCCTGTCGAGCATGCTCCAGGGCCAGGTCGACGTGAAAAGCCTCCTGCCGGAGGAACCGCTGCGGCCCGAGGCCGCGTTCGACGCCGTGATCCGGAACACCCGAGGAGAATCCGATGGCTGAGCTGATCGTCAACAACACGAACCTCAACCCGGCGACGGAGCAGATGCGGCTTCTCGCAGACCGGTTCACATCGATCATGGACCAGATGCAGGGCGCCGTGTCCGAGCACCGGGACGCCCCGGGCAACGACGAGACGGGCGAGAGGTTCCGCGAGCAGCACGACCCGGCGGCCAGGGACATGTTCGCGGCCCTCCAGGGCTATTCCGGTGCCGTGGCCTCGACCGCGGGCCGCATGGACGACCTGGGCAAGCTGCTCGTGAACACCGAGGACACGGCCGGAGAGCAAGCGGCGCGCATCGCCAAGTCGGGGAACTAGCGGTCGGATCCCTCACGCCGTCCGCGGGTGAGGTGGCGTGAGGAGTGCGTGTCGTATGGGCGATCTGCAGATGCCGGATGCGGTGGCGTCGGTGGCGTCGTTCATCGTCGGGCAGGAGTGGCCGAAGGGGAGTGAGACGGGGCTCCGGCAGTTGGCCTCTGCGTGGAGTGAGGGTGCCCGGCAGCTGGAGGTGCTGAGCGGCGAGCTGGGGTCTTCCGGCAGCGGGGTGCTGGAGAGCGTGGGGGGCCGGATAGCGGAGGAGTTCCGGGACTTCGTCTCGGAGATGGAGAGGATGGTCCCGGGGCTCTCGCAGTCGGCGGGGCAGATGAGCGATCTGTCGGAGCAGACCGCGCTGCAGGTCGAGTACGCGAAGGCCATGATCATCACGCAGGCGATCCTGGTGTTCCTCCAGGTGCTGCACTTTCTGCTGTTCGGGTTGCCCGAGGCCGCAGCGGCGACGTTGACGGCGGGCCGGTTCGTGGTGCGGCAGTTGCTGAAGGAGCTGCTGACCTCGATCGGTATGGGCATCGCGTTGAACGAGGTCAGTGATGTGCTGGTGCAGGTCGGCCAGTTCATCGCGGGGCACCGGCATCAGTGGGACAAGGACGCGACGGTGTCGGCGGTCGAGTCGGGTGCGATCGGCGGCGCGGTGGGTGGTCTGACGTTCGGGGCGGCGCGTCAGTTCAAGCCCAGGTTCGCGGGGTCGCTGGCCGGCAAGCTGGTGCTGAGCGCGGTGGTGGGGGGTGTGACCGAGGGCATCACGTACGGGATCTGGGGCGGTGACACCTCTTCGTTCGGTACGGCGATCACGTCGGGTTTCCTGGGAGGTCTGGAGGGCGGTCACAAGTTCCGCTTCTCCGGTGCCTCTCATGAGGGGTATGTGCGGCTGAACGATGTGGAGATGCCGCGTCTGCCGGCGATGAGTGCGCTCACGGCGGCTCTGCTGGCGGGCGCCGGGGCCGGTATCGACGTGGGAGCCGCTCTCGGTCTCGGCGCCTCCGCCGACACCGCAACCGGCGCGGGCACCGGTGCGGGTGCGCGAGGGAGCGCGGGGGCCGGGGCGGGCGGCGGGCGCGGCGCGGGCACCGGAGCGGGTGCGGGCAGGAACGCGGACGCGGGCCGGGCCGGTGCGATGACCGAGCGGCGGGCACTGGGTCTGGACACGATCAAGACCGCCGTGCTCTCGGGCTCCGCGCGAGCGGGCAACGAACTCACCACGGCCCGCGACTACACCTCCCCGGCCACGGCCGGCACCACCCCCCCGCACACCGCCACCGCCCCGGGCTGGCCCGGCAGGAGCCTGGCCGACGCCCCCGTCACCGGCGACCTCGACCTGCACAGCCTCATCACCTACGGAGACAAGACCCAGACCGCCCCCGCCCAGACCGGCGCGGGCACCGCCACCGGACCGGCCGCCCCCCGCACCACCGTGTCCTCCCCGGCACCCACCACCGAAACCGGCACCCCGAACGCCCGCGCAACGGCGGCGTTCAACCGGCCCGCGACCGGCTCCGACGGCCCCAGAACCACCGCGTCCGCACCCGGCGCCTCCCCCTCCGCCCCCGTCCGGACGGCCACCGGCCCCCAGGCGGAAACCCCGGACTCCCGCACAGCGTCCAGGCACGCGACGACCACCGCGACGGCCGCAGCCGCAGCGGGCGACCACGGTCTGCCCGGCTTCGAGACGCTTTTCACCGAGCCGCACACGACGGCGGACCCCCTCGCCTCCGATGGCGCCCTCCCGCCGACCCCGGACACCCCGCCGCCCCCGCCCGAGCACACCCCTCCCGTCCCGTCCGAGCACACCCCTCCGATCCCGCCGGACCACACCCCGCCGGATCCGGTCCGCGACAAACTCGTCGTACTGAACACGTACAACTCACTGATCGGGCTGCACGGCGGCGCTCCCGTCCCCGGCAACACCGACCTCCACCGCACGATCACGGCGGCGGCGAAGAAGGCGTTCGAGCAGGGGCCGCTGGAACTGCCTCAGCGTCTCGAACTCAGGGCGTCGATCGAAGCGGCCGCCGCCGCGGCCGCCGTATCGGGGCTCCGTCACAGTGCCGACTTCGACGGCGCCATCGCCCGGGTCGCCCACCTGCTGGCCGCCCACCAGGACCTTCGCAACGTCAGGGAGCTGGGTCAGGCCACCGCGGAAACGATCCTGACCGGCGGCCGGGTCCGTATGAAGGGCGGAGCCGCCTCGCACGAAGCCGAGCACGTGGACGCCCCTTCCGGCTCCCGGTCCGGTCCGGTACCCGGACCGTCCCGGCTCCGGACGCCCGGCACCGCTGGGCAGGACATGCCGACGACCACGGGCCCGCACGGCACGCGCTCTCAGGACCTCGCCGCAGCGCTCAAGGCGCGGCGAGCACCGCTCAGCCACGACGACTCGGACTCCGACGCGGGCTCGGACGCGGACTCGGACCCGATGTGGACCAGGCAGAACGACGCGGTCCCGGCCTCGCGCGTCGCCGCCCACGCGCCGACGCGGTCTCACGAGACGACACCGGTCCGCTCCGACGCCGTACCGGAGCGGCACGACGAGACGCCCGCGCCCGAACACCGGACCGAGCACTCCGATGCCGACGAGCAGCGGCCGGCGGAGGACGAGACTTCCTTGCCCGCACCGGTCGTACCCCTGCTGGAGTCGCTGCCGGCGGGCCCGTTCGAGGCGCGCACCCTATGGGGGGACGAGAGGTTCGTCGACTTCGGGCTGGCCGTCACGGAGTTGCGTTCCGCCGACACGATCAGGTCGTTGCCGGTGGCCTACTCCCACGAGGAGGTGGCGGAAAAGCTCGCGAGGGAGGACGACGTCGGCCGGCCGGCCTGGGAGTACCGGAACACGGCGTACGAGGCCGTGGCGGACGCGGCCGCGCACCGGCTCCGGCTGATCGTCGAGCGGGCCGAGCACACCGTCCGCACCGAGGCGCCCGGTGGTCCTGAACACACCCGCGCCGAACGTCTGCTGACGACGGAGGCGTCCCTGGCGAACGACCACTGGCGGCCCGAGTACCGCAGCGAGTTCCTGCACGTGCAGATGCTGCTGGACGAGAGCGGCATCCTGGACGCACTGCCGAACGAGCTGGTCGTCAACGACCGTTGGAACCTCCCGCCCGAAAGCGACGAGAACGCCAGGACGCCGCACGCCCTGGTCGCCCCGGGTGATCCGGCGGGCCCGATCGGCGGTTCACTGCGCGCGCCCGGCGGGGTGTCGGAGCGGTTCCACGCCTGGCTGGACGAGAACGGCGGCGACAGCGACTGGCTGGCGAACTGGGCCGTCGGTCAGTCATCCGGCTCCAACCACACCGAGGCACAACGCTTCAAGGTATTGGTGAGCCATTTCCGTCCGGCGAGGAATTCCGAGTCCTTCTACATGCCCCGACTCGACATCCGGGGTCTGACACAAACCTTCGCCCCGGACAACTTTGCGGTGTTGGACATGGCCCCGAGTTACGTGCGGAGCATCGCGGCTCAGCACGCCTTCACCCACGCGATCCTGACCCGGGTGAAGATGCCGAACGTCGACCCGCAGCGAGGCATCGTCCAGCTCCTGCGCCTGGACAGGCGGTCCCTGGTGGACGACGCCAACGGCGGCCGCACCCCGGACGCAGGCGACACGCTCACCCTGCGACGCGGGCCCGCGGATTCCTACAGCCTGCTGGAACCGTACAAGGACCCCGACGGCACCGACCACACCCTCGGACCGTTCTGGGTCACCTCGCAGGAGATCCCCCTGCACCAGGTCTTCGGAACGTACCTCCAGAGCAGGGCGCCGATCGCGAACGAGGGCGAACACACCCTCTTCCTGTACGACCACGAGAACGAGTTCCTCGCGATGTCCGACGGCGTGGAGTCCGTCTTCCACGGCACCACCGTCCCTCCGCGCCTGCCCGCGACACCGTCGGAGCCGGGCGGGCACCCCGACGAGTCAGCGGCGCCGCACCGCACCGTCGCCGAGCCTTCCGCGGGCCACGAATCGCCGCCGCTCGCGCATCCCGTCGCCGAACCCGATGCCGGGGCCGGACCGCCCGAGCCCGACCCGGCGCCGACCGGTCCGGGCGGCCGGCACCTGCGCTCCCTGGCCGGAATCAAGGTGGTCGACGCTCCCTGGTCGCAGATGGCGGCCGATCTGCGGGGACGGATCCTCCAGACCCTCCCGGCGAGCCGCCGGGACGATCAGCGGACTCTCCTCGCCCTGGACGCGGAGTTGAACGAGGTCCGGCTCCCCGGCAAGCACAAGGAGATCATCGACGGCTGGAACTTCCGGATATGGGCCGGGCAGGTGCCGTACGACGTGGTCGTCACGGCCCGTCCTCAGGGCTGGCACCCGGTGGCCGACCCGCCGCTGCGGAGCCCGGACAGCGGCGACGGATTCGAGCACACCGCCACGTCCACACACGCCGCAACGCCCGACAAAACAACCCGCATGACCTCCAAGTGGGGGTTGGACGCAGGCGCCACCTCGATCGATCCCGATCCCGTGCGCCCGCTGCTCGGTCTGGCGACGCTCTCCGGCAAGGCCCTCGGAGCCCTGCACCTGTCCGACACCTCGGTGAACAGAACCACCGAGGTGACCGCGAAGACCACGTTCACCGGCCCCGTGGGCACCTACCGCTCGGCCTTCCACTACGACGTCACCGTCCACGGCCCCGCCGGTCAGCTGACGCCGCGGGACACCAGTCCGATCGCCCACGACGTCACGGCGGAGATCGCGCACGTCGAGCCGGACGGGGAGGGCCGACCGGAGGTCCGTCCCGGGCTCCTCGCGGGGCGGCCGCTCGACGTCACGGGCCTGGGCGCCGTCCGTGACCGCGTGCTCGACGGTCTCCTCACTCCCGCGGAGGCCCGGTACGGCACCGTCCGCAAGGACGTCCGCGAGTTCCTCAGCCCGCGGAACGTCGTCAGCCGTCTCGACACCACGTCGACGGGCGGGCACCTCACCTCCAAGGAGCTCACGCTGCGCAGCGGCCACCGGGCCCGGCTCGAACTCCGCGTGCTGCGCAACGGCGACCCGGTCGTCGACGGCACCGTCGCCGACAGACAGACCTTCGGCAGCAAGACCACCGTGGAACGCGCCGACGGCCGTATCGACATCTCCGGCTGGTCCGCGGGCGTCAGCGGCGGACCCTCCTTCCAGGTGTGGAAGAGCCCCTCGGCCGGGCAGTCCAACTGGCTCCAGATCACGGGCGGATACACCTACGGTTCCAGCCTGCTGCCCATGACCCACCTCAAGCAGAGCGCCACCCTGGAGGACAGCGTCGAGCACGAGGGCAGACACGATCTGCTCGTCACTCCGGTGCGCTTCGAGGTGCGGCTGATACGGCTGACGAACCCGGACCACTGGTCGGGGGAGCTGAACCTGGGGTGGGGGAATCGCCGGGCGGCCACCGATCCGGAGAGCCCGCCGTCGCCGTTGGACGGCACGATCGTCCAGGTGCGGCACCACCATCCCTCGGACACCGTTCCCGCTGCCCGGGCCGAACGCCCGGACCAGGAAGGAGCCGACCGTCCGGACCAGGAAGGCGGGGACATCCCGGTTCCGCGGCCCGCGGCTCCGGACCTGCGTGATCCACTGGTCGCCCACCGCACCGCGTTCCTTGACGTTCCCGGCTCGCGGCCCCTTGAGGACGTCATCACCCGCCGCCTGCGCGACCTGGACGAGAGGCTTCTGCCTCCCGACGGCGACACGGCCACCGGCATCAGCCGGGAGGCACTGCGGAACCGAGCGGCGCTCCGGGAGTTCCTGTCCCCCTCCGCCCTGGCAGGCAACGGCCGGGACCTGCTGAACGGGCGCTACCGCACCGTCATCGGCTCGCCCGGCCAGGCCCATGAGGTGGTGGTCCGTGCCCACCTCGGCCGAGGGTCCGACGAAGGTTCCGTCCTGTCGACCGCGTCAAGGAAGGCGAGTTCCACCAGCAGCAGCACCAGAACCGTCATGCGGGAGGGCAAGCACACGGGGAACGTCTCCGCGATGTCGCGCCAGGGGCTGATCCCGGACGACACCGTACGCGTGATGGTCCCGGGCAGCATCGACCTGTCGTACGCGGCGGCCGACCACACGGCCGTCGGCACGGAGACCCAGCTCGTCCGGGAGTTCCGGCACACGGGCGAGGCCGACGTCTTCGGCTTCGAGGTGACGTACAGCGTCATGGTGCGCCCGCACCACGAGGGCGACGCTCCGGGAGTCCTTCCCGGCGGCGACCGGCACGACGCGAACGCCCCGGAGCAGCCGATCCGTCTCGACGGCCATGAACGCCTCCGGGTCGAGGTACGGCGTCCGGCGCCACCGGCGTCGCCGCCGCCCGGCCGCCTCACGATCCCGGACCTGCCGGCGACGCACAGGATCCTCGGTGTCGACGAGGGCGATTTCACGGGCCGGGCGACGGACGCGCTGGCCGGCGCCTACCGCTCCCGCGGCACCGGTCTCCTGCCATGGAGCAGCCGGCAGGCGGACGTGAGCGGCCTCGCCAAGGCCGTACACGACTTCGCCGGGGAGGCTCAGCTCACCGCCCTGGTCGACAGCTCTCGTCAGGGCTGGTTCAGCACCAGCGACCTGTACGTGGGCAAGGACCGTGTGGGGCTGTCCGTCCGTACCCGCCTGGGCGACTTCCGGTACCTGGAAACGCTCACCGGCGAGGGCACCCTGGAACTGGAGGTGAAGTCGAGCAGCACCACCGCCGCCACCGGGCAGACGTCCAAGTCCGTCGGCGGCAGCTTCGGCCCCGACTTCAACGATGCCCCGGAGACCATGGCCGGAGCGCTGGTCACCAACCGCCAGGAGCGCATCGGCTTCCGCGGCAAGCTCAGCGGACAGTGGGACGACCTCGACACGGTCAAGTACAAGGCGACGGACTCCTACAAGTGGTCCGCCCGCTCGACGACCTGGCACGTGTACGAGACGACGGCCGACATGCGGATCACCGGCCGGGTCAGCTCCGGGGACGGAGACCCGCACTTCGGTGCCCCCGTCACCCACTCGCCGCGCGTGCTCGTCCTGCTCTCCGACGAGGACGTGGCCCGGATCCACGAAGCGTCCACGGGCTCGGACCGCACGATCGACAGCCCACCGGTGTCCGGTCCCGCAAGCCAGGGCAGCCACGGCTCGGCCGACGTGCCGGCACCCCCGCCGTCCGGTGCGGACTCCACGGCCGACAGCACGCCCCCGGCCCGTCCCGGCGCGGACGGCAGTCTCGACGGCCCGCCCGAGTCCCCGGCCGACGGCGCGCCGCGCAGGACGCCCCTGATCGGTACCGGGCCGGTGTGGATCGCCGACACCGATCCCGTCCTGCACGAGATAGCGCGCCAGAGCATCCGGCAGGCGGACGCGGCGCGGGGCACCGGGCCGGACGACGGCGTGCCGGTCGCGGCGCTGCGCTTCGCCAACGCCTTCTCCCCCGCCAACCTGGCGTCCCGCTGGCAGGAGCTGACGACCACCGGCGTCTCCGAGACCGTCGTCCGGACGACCCGGTGGGGAACCGTCACCACCACGGCTTGGGTTCGCGCCATCCCCGGCGACTGGACCGACGCCGGCCCCCGCCCCGATCTGTCCCTGACCCACGACGCCAGTGTCACCGAGACGTTCACCGGCAAGAACGGCCGCAAGACGGCCCGAGGCGGCGAGGTCGCGGGACGCGTCGGAGTACAGACCGGAAGAGAGCATCTCAACTCGGCCCTCTGGCTGGCGAGCGGCGGCCTGGAACGCAGCCAGGAGACCGGCGCCGAGTCCGGCGTGACCACGACCAGGACACAGAAGACCGCGGGATTCGGCGGCACGGCCTCGGCCTGGGAGACGGAGGTGCGTTTCGAGGTCGTGGTCTCCGAGCAGAGCCAGACGGGACGGTTCGTCAACCTGCCCGAGCCGAACGCGGTGCTGCCCGCCGGCAGGGCCGTCACCCTGGTGCCGGACGCCCTGACCACCGCGGAGGAGTCGGCCAGGCCCGTACCCGACGTGCCCGTCCACCGCGCCCCGGACGGTGCCGACTCCGCCGCGGCCGTCCCGGGCGACGGAATCGAACTCGCCGAGCTCCGGGCGCCGGACGGGCACAGCGGCCCGCAGACCGATCTGCATGCGGCACACAGCCTGCTGCACTTCGACAACACGGCCGACCTGCTCGCAGGAGCTCTCCGGGTGCACGCCGCCGCGCGGCCGGGCGGGACCGGCCTCCTCGGACAGGTCGGGGCGTACTCCTCGCACGCTCTCGCGCAGGGCGCCGGCATGGTCGCTGCGGTCGCGCGAAGGAGCCCGCTGCAACCGCTCATCGACCACGCGACCGCGTTCTACGCGTCGTTCGGCGCCGACGGCCGGCTCGCCGCGGACCATCCTCTGCGCCTGGAGCAGTCGCTGTCCGTCGAGGAACGTTCCGCGGTCCGCAGCGGACTCTCCCATCTGAACGCGCACTTCGACCAGCTCAAGGCGGGTGGCTACCGGATTCCCGGTACGCAGGTGGAGTTGACGGTGGAAGCCCTCGGTCCCGGAGTGGAGATCAGCCGCCGCGAGGCGACCGACGTTCTCACCGTCTCCCGTGAAGCCGAGTCCTCGACCAGCAACGTTCGCGGCACGGGCTGGTCGGTCAGTCCCGTCAACTTCGCGGTTCTCACGGACAAGCCGCTGGTCTGGGTGCCCGTGAATTCCTCTCCCCGCTTCAGCCGCGACCGGCTGACCGACTCGGCCGAACCGGTGACCATGGCCCCCGGCGCACCGCGGCGGGGTCTCACGCCTCTGACGCTTCCGGGCGGTACGGACGCACCGGTACCGGGCCGGGCGGACATCACCGGAACGGTCGCCCTGGTACGGCTGCCGGTCCGGTTCACCGTCCGTAACCCCAACGGAGCCTCCGAGCCGGTCGACGGTCACGCCCTGGTGTGGCGTGCCGTCGACACCACCGAGGCCGAGGCGCCCGCGTCGCCCGTGTCCGGCGAAGGCCCGCTTCCGGACCCGCGTCCCCACGACACCGAGACCACGGCCCGGCGCCCCCAGGGACCGTCGCCGGACCCGGACGACGCCAGGCCCCCGACGCCCGTCCGGCCCGACGGTCCCCCGAGTGACGATCACGCCGCGGAGGGCGACCAGGACGGCGGCCCCGCGGACGAACCCCCCGCCCTGACTCCGGCTCCGGCTCCGGCTCCGGCTCCGGCTCCGGCTCCGGCCGCACGGTCCCGGCTGGCGGCGCTGCTCGCGACGGCGGGACGCAACGACGTCCTGTACGCGCATCCGACGGGACAGCCGTCGGTACGGCTTCGCGGACCTCGCGAGAGCAGCTGGCAGGAGCGGACGCCGAATCAGCTGTCCGAGGGCCGGTGGCGGACCATCCCGGAGAGCATCCGGAACGACGCCTCCAAGGAGCGCCTGGAGACCTCGTTGGATCCGCAGACGTTCCTGGAGACCGACGGACTTCGTTCCAGGGCCTTCGCGGACGCGGGCCGTACGGTGGCGGGCTTCGACCCGGGGAGCGTCGCGAGCAACGCCGAGGTACTGGAGCGGCTGGGGCGCCGCGACCCGCAGACGGCCGGGTACTGGCAGGTCCAGGACCAGCGGGACGGCATGCTGGGTGTCGCCGTCCGCGGCGCGCTGGGCGAGTACAGCGCTCAGCCGAAGACACTCGAGTCGGCGCGTGCGGCGCAGGTGAGAGCCGCGATCGCCGAGGGGGACGGCCGGCTCGGGACCATGGAGAAGCTGCTGCAGTCGTACAACGGTGTGGCGATGGGAGGCAACCACAAGGAGACGTCGATCTGGTCGTTCCTGACCGAGAACATGGCGGAACTGCGCCTGCACACCATCTACCTGGAGAGCATTCGCCAGGACGGTTACGGGCAGCATCTGGAGCACTACCTCGGTGATCCCGAAGCGCGGATGCCGGGTCCTCTCGCGGAGTTCGTCCGCCGTTACGACGCCTCCATGAACTTCAAGGACAACGGGATGCGGGCCCTGCTGGAGGCGGCTCACCGACACCGCGTCCGTGTCGTCGGCGTGGACGGCCGGCCGGCGCGGATGCCGCGCGTCCCCGGCCCGGGACAGCCTCACGGTGACCGCCTCTACCATCGCGTGGCGGCCATGAACACCTACACGGCGGGCCTGATCCGCGGCGACCGGCTCGACGCGCCGCCGGGCAGCCGTTACGTGGTGGAGCTGGGCCAGGCCCACGTGGGCATGTACCGGGGGCCGGTGCGCGCCGTCAACGTGCACGGAAGCCTGTTCGTCCCGGGTGAGGAGTTCCCCGGCGTCGACAGACTGCTCGGCATCCCGGGCGTGGTCCGCGACGGCGCGGGCGATCTCCGTCCCGCGTCGGCCCCCGCTCCCGAGGACACGGCGGGCGGCGGCCGGGACGGGGCCGTGCGGGAGCGGCCGGCCGCCGCCCACCGGCCCTCCGGTTCTCCGGCCGGCGGCCACGACGTCGTCGTGGCCATGGCCGACACCGGCGACAGCATGGTCAACGGGCTGCGCAGGTCCATCGAGGAACACTTCACCCGCCATGTGCGCGAGCTGTCGGCCGCGTCCTCGGTGGGAAGCGGGGAACTGAACAGGGCCGCGGCCGCCGCGGCGGCCGACCCCGCGGTCCGGAGACTGCACAGGGCGTTCGCGTCGTACCGCCCCGAGGAGCGTGTCGACGACCTCTTCTACTCCTGGTGGCACAAGTCCGGCGGCCCGGGAGATCCCAGTCCCGCGACCTGGCGGGCCGTTCATGTCGCCGTCGAGTCCCTGGGCCCGGAGGCAGGGCATGTGGTGAGCGGCGATCTCGCGCTGCACCTGCACGGGGCGGGCGTCGGCAGGCGCCCCGGCGAGATCGACCTGCGCGTCGCCCGCGACGCCGACCTCCGGGCCGTCCGAGAACAGGTCGAAGCGGCCCTGCGCGGGGCCCACTTCACCGTGGCCGTCGCCGGCACCGCCACGGCACCCGCGGTGCGCGTCCACCCCTCGGACCGGCCGGCGGACGCGGTCACCCTGAAGATCTCCCACCTCGGCCCGGACACCACCTCGACCGTGATCGACGGGCTGCCCACGGCGTCCCTGGACGACGTGATCCGGGACGCGGTCGACGCGGCCGCGCGCGAGGGCGGGCCGGAAGGGTTCGCCCGGCTCAGCGACCTGGTGAGCGCCCGCGGAGCCGAGTTCGTCCGGGCCCGTGCGTTCACGGACTCCGGTGCGGCGGAGCACGGGCGCGTCGAAGCCGCGCTCAGACGGTCGGTCCAGCAGCTGGCCGACGAACGCCTCGACGCCTACGGAGCGAGCAGTTTCCGGGTCCGCATGAACGTGCAGCGGCTGCTGGACGACACCCCGCGAGCGATGCGGTCCCCTCTGCTCGCGCCGCTCGCCGGGCCGGCACGGCCCGAGACGGTGGCGGCGTTGGAGGTGCCGTTCGCCGAGCGGGCGGTCGACGTCGACGCGGCCTCCGACACCGGCCTCCGGGCTCTCGCCCGGCAGGTGACCCGCCTGGCGTCGCCGGACGGTCTGGACACGGTGAGGATCAGCGTCGAGGCGAGCGCGAACGGCTACGCGGCCCTGCGCCGGAGGACCGCCGGCCTGCCCGCCGTGTCCGACCCGGCCAACCGGATCGCCGACGACCGTGCCGACACCACGGCGGGCCGCAGGACCCGGCAGGTCGTCACCAGGCTCGTACATCACCTGACCGCCGAGCTGACGACCGCCGGACGGGGCGACCAGGCACGTCATCTGGCGGAGCGACTCGTCCGTTCCGGTGAGCGGCTGCGGGGCGAACACCTCCGTGTGGCCAGGGTCGTCCTGGCCAAGCAGGGCTTCGACAACACACTGCGCCTGCAGAGTCCCGACGGCAGGCCCCTGAACCTCCGCGACGCGAACGACATGCGTGCGTTCGTCGGGTCATGGACGCGGCAGGGGAACCTGGCGCCCGTGCGCCTGTTGCTGCACAGGCTGCAAAGGGCGGGCCACGCCGAGGAGTTCCGCCAGATGCGGCAGTTTGTGCAGGACAGCCGTGGCCTCGGCAACCAGCTGGCGTTGCCCAAGAAGATCCACATGTACTGGGCGGGGAAACGTCCCACGGACGAAGCGCTGGCCAACATCGACGCCTGGGCCGCGAAGGCCGATGCCCGGGGATGGCGGCTGCACCTGTGGACCGACGAGACCTTCGGGCAGTGGCCCTCGGACGTACGGGAGCGGCTGCTCCAGAAGGTCGCGGTGCGCACGGACAGCGGGAACGTCATCTCGCGGCACGGCGGTGAATCCGCGTCCCGGATGTACGAGCAGCTGAGAGCCTCCGGGGTCCACAACATCGTGTCCGATCTGGTCCGTTACGGCATCTTCAGCGATCCCGAGGAGGGCGGCGGCGTCTACCTGGACGTCGACATCGCACCGGGCAACGCCGACCTGCGCCTGCTGGAACACGTCACCACGCATCCGGCCGACGTACCGGTCTTCGCACCGCGGCTGCGGACCTTCGACTCGCTCGGCCGAGCCCTCGTGTCGGCGGGACTGGACGGGCGCACAGAGGATTTCGACCGGCAACTCCACTGGGCCGGGCGGCACCTGTACGAGACGGGCAGCCTCAACACCAACGTCATCGTCTTCCCGAGCGGTTCCGTCTTCGCCCGGCAGGCGCTGGACGGCATGGTCCTTCGCTACGGACGATTCATGGACGACTTCCGCGGCCGTCTGGGCCAGTCCGACATCACGCCCTTCCAAGGGCAGCTCACGACGATGCTCAAGGAGTCCGCCGGAAACATATCGGGACCGGGGCTCCTGCAGGAGACCAGTTATCTCCCGGCCGGTTCGCATCCCCTCCTGAACAGCTATGCGCGTGACACCCTCGGCGTGAGGTCACTCGACGAGCACGGCAGGATCCGCCCCAGCCTGGAGGGCGACGAGACAGCCGTCCTGTTCGAGCCCAGGCTCGTCGACTGGATCCTGAGCCTGCGCACCCTGACCCCGGAAAGCGACAACACACTCGACCGGCCGGCTGCCGCCGGCCGCACCGCAGCCGGCAGTGGTGCGGGGCCTGACCGCGCCCTGCGCGATCCGTCCGTCTACCCGGTACGGACACCCGGCCTGCACGGACCTCTGACCGCCCTGATCCGGGAGCAGCTCGCCGGCAAGGACCTGAACATCGACGAGATCGCCTCGCTGGCGAGGGCCCGCGACCTCGCGAGCAGAGAGGCAGTGCCGGCGGCACGTCGTGCCCCGGCCGCCGAGAACCCGCCGACCGCCGCCGGACGCGACCGGGACGAGCAAGCGGCCGACAGTGCGCGGATCCTGCTCGACGGACATTTCCACCGCGTCCTGAAGCACCTCACGCCGTCCGACGCCACCACGGGCCCCGACCGGGACACCGTGCGGTCCGCGGCCGAGCGGGACCTGGCGATCCAGGGCCTGCACGAGAAGCTGACGTCCAGCGGGTCGAAGGCCGGACTCGGGGATCTCTTCGACACCTGGTGGCAGGGACACACTCATCGGGAGCCGAGCGGCGGGGAGACAGCCCTGGCCGCGAAGGTCAGGGGGATGGTGGGCCCGCGGCGTCCTCGGGTGTGGGACGGACCAGGGCTGAGGAGGGCGGTCGACTCCGCTCTGGCCGACTTCGAGGACCGGAAGACCGCAGGAGCGATCGCCGAGGAGACGCTGTCGCAACAGGAATGCTGGGAGCTGCTGCGCACGCTGGCAGGGAAGCTGTTCCCCCAGGGAATCGCCCCGGCGGACTCCTCGGTGACCGACATGGATTTTGGTGTCCGTCCGGCGGAGAGCTCACTCGTTCTCGGGAACTGGAAGACGGTCGACTCGCTGCGCACGGTCGCAGCCGCGGTCACGGACGCGGGGCCGGGCAGCACGGCTCTGGTACTCGTACGACGCCCCGACCGAGCAGGACACGCCGTCGCCGCCTACGCGCTCCCCGCCGACCACGAGGCGGGGAAGAGCAGGGTGGTGTGGCTCAACCTGCAATCCTTTGACCGCCGCATCAGTTCCGAGCCCCCTGTCATCGCGTCCGCCGAAGCACGGGCGATCGTCGTCAGCCACGAGGCTCGCGTCCTTGATGACGCCCTCACCCACCTCGTGGAGTCGTCCAGCCTCGCGAGCACGCTCACCGACCGCTCGGTCGTGCACCGCTACGGCGCCATCTCGGTTGAGGTCGAATTTTATCAACACCTCGGCAGGTCGAACCAATCCGGAATTCGCTACAACGATCTCGTCGCGACACACGCGTCGGGAACCGAGATCAGGGTCGATACACAAACCTTCTGGAAAGGCGGGGACTCACTCTTCCTCGACGCCGACGACGCATTCTCCCAGGGGCACAGATCCCCCGAACCGGTCGAATACTACATTCCGGAATTCATTCCGAGCCCCGCGGCCATACATGCCGGCGAACAGCGCACCCTGAATCCCGGGTCGTTCATCGACCTGACCAATCGCACCCACGGTCAGGTGAGCGTCGAAAGTCCCGCACCTCTGAGCACCATTCTCCGTCCGGAAGACGGATGGCAGGTCGATCCAAAATTTGAGGGACGCCTGATCCACCCGGCGCCTCTGGGCGTGGACCGCCCGTCGCCGTACACCCAGTTCACGGTCGGCGTGCCGGTCCACGGGCTCCTCCCCATGCTCCACCTGGTCGAATCCCGAGGACAGGGAATGTCCGAAGCGGCACTCTTCGCCGCCTCGCGAGAATTCGGCGGAACTCTGGCGCGATGGTTCGTGGAATACCACTACGGGCAACAGGTAGGATCCGAGGCGGTCCATCTTCTCACCGGACTTCCACAGGTTCGGGAGATATGGGGTTTCGGATGGCTGACCTTCAACCACGTGTCCGCGACGCCCTTCAGGGACGAGTTCCGCCCTAATTCCCTTGTGAAGAACCGGCTGCCTGCGGCATCCAGAAATCCCCTCGGTGAAATCAGGGCGGCACTGCACCCGGCCGGCAGGGCGTTCCTCCGAAATAATTTCGACAGGATTCGCGACCTTTTCACCGCCAGGCTGGGCGACGTCTTCGAGGCGAACGGCCGTCAACGGCCGAAGCCGAATGACATCCTTGAGAAGGTGTTGGCCGGAAACCACGACGTGGGTGACTACCTGTCCTACGCGATCAACGGCAGGACGGAATTCGGGCAGCCGGTCAGCCAATTCGTCGGCGTGGGTATGGCCCGGGACAAGTACGAGACCCTGGAGAAGATCTCGGGAGTTCCCCTCGCGCTCCTGGAACTGAGACAGTTCGGCGCCCACGGCGGCACCATGAGCGCGGCCGAACGCTCCGTCAGTTTCCACGAGATCTCGACCACCGCGCAGTCGAGCTTCGACGAGGACGTGGCGCGGGCCGCGTCGAACACGCCCGGGGAAACGATCAGACGGGTCCTGCGCGACCAACTCGTCTCCAGCACAGCCCCGTTGTTCCAACTGGCCCTCCGCGGAAGCGAACACACGGCCCCGTCCGATCCGGCGGCGGTCGACCGCCATGACGTGATCGCCCTGGCCAGATCATTGAACGGCAGAGCCCTCCACGCCACACCTCTCGACGAGATCGCCCTGGCACGGCTCAGGGGCCTGATCGCCATGGGCCGGCAAGAAGCCGGCAGGAGACCTCTGCCGGATTCCCTGGAAAAGGCCATCACCTCCGCTCAAGCGATCATCCGGTCCCAGCGTCCGCTCCCGGCACCCCCGGTCACCGCGGCTCGGCCCCATCACCCACCGACGTCGACGGGGTCACTACGCCCGCTGTCTTCCCCTCGCCCCGAGGCATCGGCCGGGCCCTCCCGTTCTTTCCCCGGCGTCGGTGACCGGAGGGGCCCACGAGCACCGTTCTCGGTCGTGACCGGGCGGGGAGGCGACGCCGGTGGTCCGTCGGAGGACGGGAGGCGTCCGGAGCCCTCCGTGGCCGAGGCGGAAGAGGAGATCGAGCGTCAGCAGTTGAAGGACCGGATCACCGACGAGTTCGGGATCAAGTTCGACGAGAGCGCGGGAGTCAGGGCGGTCACGGAAAGCAACAGGAACGCCGATCCCAAGGTCCACAGTCTGATCAAGGGCACGAAATGGCCGGTGCGCGCACTGCGGGAGATGAACGCCGGCTTGCAGCACTACAAGCCGATTCTCGGGAAGCACCGGGAGGTTTCAAGCCGAGGCGGTGTCGAACAGGAGATCAACACCGTCGCTTCCGTCAACTTGGCGATCAAGAACAGGGAGATCTTCTTCCAGGCCGCCGGCCAGTACATCGCGTCGCACAAGATCTTCAACATCTACGCGATGGCGCACCGCGAGGTGAATCGCGTGGAGCAGACCGTGACACACGAACTGTCCCACGGGCTGCTCGCATACGCCCTCGGCGAATTCGAGAACGAGTTCTGGACCGGGTCCCAAAGGCCCACCAAGTTCAAACACACGCCGGCGGACGACTTCAAGTACGCCATCGCCCACCACATCCAGAACCCTGCGGCACTGGAGCAGAAATCACCTCGGCATGCGGCGGCGATGACGGCCCTGGAAGAACGCCGACCCGGCATGATCGTCAAGCGGCCGGACGAGCACGCCGCCGGCGCCGCGGCCCGTATCGCGGGAGAACTCGGTGATGAGCTGGACTGGTTCGCCCGGGAAGTCGGCACGTGGACCGCGGACGGGAAGCCGCGGAACTTCTTCCTCAAGGAACGGCCGATCACGGAGTACGGCGAGACGAACTCGGACGAGGATCTCGCGGAGACCGCGATGGTGTACTTCACCGACAACGAACGCCTCAGGGAACACGCCCCGTTGCGCGCCGCCTTCATGGACCGACTGGTCGAGGGGTGGCGGCAGCGGCACGACGACGTGGCGTCAACGCGCACCGACGACACACCGTCGAGAGCCCCGTTCTCCGCAGTGCACGACGGGGCCGACGGAACGACGGGCGACCAGCCCGGCCCTTCGGCACCCACCGCGTCACCGGCGGAGCGTCACTCCGACCACCGGCAGCTCCAGGACACCGCGCGGCAGGCCGACGAGCACACCCTCCGTGAGGCACACGCCGAACTGATCGCCCTGGCGCGACCCGGCCGGCGGCTCGACGAGCGGATCGGCCACGTCGCCGACGCGCTCGAACAGCGTGGGGACGCGCACGGCCGGGCACTCGCCGAAGCCGTCAGAACGGTCGCCGACGTCCTCACCGGTCAGGGCGACGACCGCTACACGCCCGAGCTCGGCCAGGCCATCGAGAACGTGGTCCGACTCATGGCGGCCGAGGGCGGCTACACCCACAGTCGCGACCTCGGCCGGGCAGCCGCCGAAACCATCGTCTCCGGCCGACGCCACCGTATGACGGGGCCACGGACGGAGCCGGCGGACTCACCGCCCGACCGCCGCGGAACCGGCCGTACGACAGCGTGACCCGATCGGCGCCGTCCACCCTTCGGCACCGGGGCAGGACGGCTGCCCGACAGGGCAGGGTCCTGTGGAGTGCCAGGCGGGCCAGGACGGTCGAGTACAGCTGCCGGAACCGCTCTGACCTGCAGAAACCAGACCCGAGGGCGGTCAGGGCCGAGGGCGGGGCGGGACGGCCGTGCGTCGTCGTGCCTCCCGCCGGGCGGTCATACTTCCGGTGCTTCCCACCTCAGGATGCGTGCGGGAGGTGTAACGGGGCGGCCGTGAACTTGTCCTTGGCCGGATGCCGCGGCCGCCCCGGTCACCGCCCGCGGGTCGCACGGAGGCCCGTGTCCGATGACACTCGTCCCAAGGCGACTCGCCGACCCGTACGCCCGTGAAGGAAGGACTCCCCATGACCACCGACCAGCCCCCCGGTCCGCTGCGTGTGCTGGTGCTCGGTGCGTCCGTGCGGGCCGGGTCGCTCAACGCCCGGCTCGCCTCCCTGGTGCGGGACCTCATGGCCGACAGCGGTGCCGACGTCGACCTCGCCACCCTGCGCGAATTCGGCATGCCGCTGTACGACGGCGACATGGAGGAGGCCGAGGGGCTGCCGCCGGGCGCGCTCGCGCTGCACGACCGGCTCGACCGCAGCGACGCCTTCGTCATCGCCTCGCCGGAGTACAACGCCTCCGTGCCGGGCCTGCTGAAGAACGCGATCGACTGGGTGTCCCGCATCCGGCCGCAGCCGTTCAAGACCAAGCACGCCCTGCTCGTGTCGGCGTCGCCGTCCCTGGTGGGCGGCAACCGCGGGCTGTGGGCGCTGCGGGTGCCCCTGGAGCACCTGGGCACCCGCGTCTATCCCGACATGTTCAGCCTGGCCGCGGGCCACCAGGCCTTCACCGCGGACGGGCGGCTGACGGACGCCGGGCTCCAGGAGCGGCTCGCCGAGACGGTGTCCGGATTCCTCAGCCTCGTCGAGGCCGACGTGCGGTACGTGTGCCTGGAGCGCCGGTGGTACGAGTTCCTGGGCGACCGTACGGAGGCCGACATCACCCAGCGCGCCGAGACGTGACGCCCCTGGGGCCCGACCGGGCCCGCGGCGGGTTCAGTTCCGTACCGGCGTGGCGTCGGCCGGAGATCCGGTGACGGCGGCCTGCCGGAGCAGCAGGGAGGCCAGGGCGTGCGCCTCGTCGGGGCTGAGCGCGGCCCAGGTGCCGGGGACGCCGCCGCAGTCCTCTCCGATGGCCAGCGCGATGCGGTGGACGGACCGGTCCGGCCGGCCCAGGCGCAGGCTGCGCACCTCGATCCTGCGGCCGCAGCCGGTGACGAGATGAGCGTCGTCGGCCCGGTTCTCCTGCACCCCGCGCAGCGGCTCGTCCTCGACCGTCGCCATCGGTTCCACGCTCCTTCGTCGCCGATCCGGGGGTCTCCCCGGCGGTAGCCGTCCCCCGGTCGTGCGACCGGGGCCGTATGCCCACAGGAGCGCTCCGCGGCCACCGGATTGTTCCCGGCGGACCCGAACGGCCGAGCCGGGAACGTGTATTGCGTGTTGGGGCAGTCCCGCCCGCCGGGCGTTGACGTCGCCGAACGGGCATCCGATGATCACAACCGCGCGGACACCGGACGCCTCGTGCTGTCACGGCACTCGCAGGCTCGTCCGCCGCCCCCTCCGGGATCACCCGGGCACGGGGACCGACTCCGAGATCACAGGAGAAGAGGCCGATCATGACCATGCCTGGCTTTCCGCCGAGCACCGTGGATTCCGAAGGACAGCCGGTGTGGATCACGGATCTCGAGGACGGGTACGGGAACCACATCCTGCACGTCGTGCGCGGCGTGGAGCCCGTCGAGGCGCTGAAGGCGCTGGGCGCCGAGCCGGGGTCGATCCGCTCCTGCGAACTGCCCGGGAGCAAGCCGGACGAGTCGACCTCACTGCCCCGCGCGGCGCTCGGCACCGATCCGGGAGTCGCCGCCGTGCTGCTGGCGGGGAGCACCGGCGGGTGGACCTTCGTCTACGACGACTCCGGGTGGACCTTCGAGGACGAGCCGGCCGAGACCCTGTCCGCCGGCGGCCGGGCCGCGGTGACCAGCTCGACCACCATCAACGGGGACGCCTTCTTCACGTACGCCGTCGACGGGCAGAAGATCGTGGAGATCAGCCTGGACGACCTCCACCTGCCGGACGACCTTCCCGGCATGCCCGCCGAACTGCGCGCCGCCTTCGAGGCGGCCGGTGTCGCCGACTGGGAGGATCTGGAGCCCGGTGAGGTCGACACCCTGATCGGCATGCGGGCCGCCTGCGCGCTGGCCGGCCTCGCCCTCACCCTGGACGACATACGCCGGATGCCGCTGCTGGTCGCGCAGACCGCACAGCAGCTCGACTGACCGCGACGCGCCGCAGGGCCCGGGACCGTCCGCCGTCCCGGGCCCTGCGGCGCGTCCGTTCCGCGTGGCTCAGCCGCTCAGGCCCCGTCCCAGCTCCCAGAGCTGGAGGACCGACGAGGAGTTGATGGCGTAGGCGACGCCCGTGACGTCGTCCCTGGCCGCCACGTACTGCTTGCCCTGCCACAGCGGCAGTACCGGGACGTCCTCGGCGACCGTGTCCTGGATGCGGGCCAGCGTGCCCGCGGCCTGCATCCGGTCGGGCTGGCGGCGGGTCTCGGGGATCAGCGTCCGCTGGATGTCCTTGTTGGAGTACGGCGAGTTGAGGAAGTTGTCCTTGTCGAGGAACGGCGCGACGAAGTTGTCCGCGTCGGGGAAGTCCGGGAACCAGCCCATGCCGTACACGCCGTAGGCGCCCTTGCGTTCGGCCGAGCTGAAGGTCGACCAGGGGGTGCCCTGGATCGTCACGTCGAAGAGGCCGCTCGCGCGCAGCTGCTCGCTCAGGATCTCGAACTCCTCCTTCGTGGCGGACCCGTAGTGGTCGGTGGTGTAGTGCAGCGTCAGCTTCACCGGGGTGGCGACGCCCGCCTTCGCCAGCAGGTCCTTGGCCCGCGCGACGTCGGGGTCGCCGTACTTGTTGAAGAACGAGTTGGAGTGCCCGGCCAGGGTCGCCGGGACCAGCGAGTACAGCGGCTCGGCCTGGGTGCCGTACACCTTGGCCACCAGTGCCTCGCGGTCGACGAGCTGGGCCATGGCCTGCCGGACGGCCTTGGTCCTGATGACGGGCGCGTCGGTGTCGAAGCCCAGGTAGCGGATCTCCAGGCCCGGCATCTCGACCAGGTCGACCTTGGCGTCGGTGCCCGCGTCGAGCTTCTCGATCTGGGCCGGCGACATCGTCCGGATCATGACATCGATGTCCCCTTTGTCGATCGCGGCGCCCATCGCGTTCGTGTCGTCGTAGACACGCACCACGACCTGGTCGTTGTTGACCGTCAGACTCCCCTTGTACGTGGGGTTCTTGGTGTACGTGACCTCCGTGACGGTGTCGCCCTTCACGGCCGCCCTGAAGGTGTACGGGCCCGAGCCGTCGACCGCGAAGCCGTCGCGCAGCTTGTCCGGGTCGTAGTGCTTGGCACTGACGATGCCCGCGACGGGGGTCGTGAGCTTGAACGGGAAGGTCGCGTCGGCCGTCTTGAGGTGGAAGACGATCTCGCGGTCGCTCGGGGTCTCGATCGTGTCGATCGTGTTGAGCAGCGCGGCGACCCCGGTGTCGGCGTCGATGTGCAGGGACCGTTCGATGGAGTCCTTGACGACGCGGGAGGTGATCTTCTCGCCGTCCGAGAACTGGAGGTCCTTGCGCAGGGTGCAGGCGTAGCGCTCGTCGCCGTGGTCGGTGAAGCCGCAGCGCTCGGCGGCCTCGGGCACCGGGGAGCCCTCGCCCTTGGGCTCGATCATCAGCGTCTGGACCGTCTGCCGCAGCAGGTTCCAGGAGTTGGTGTCGTAGGTGTAGGCCGGGTCGAGGGGGGCCGGTGCCTCCTTGGTGGCCGTGAACCTGTCGGTGGTGCCGACGACGATGGTGGCACCGGCGCTTCCGCCGTCCTGTCCGCCGCACGCGGTGATGACCGGAGCGAGCAGGCCGGCCACCGCCGACAGCGCCAAAGTCCTGCGGTTCATGCGTTGTTCTCCAAGGGACGTTCCGTGCCTGCGGCGCCCGCGCGGGGGTGCCGAGGCGGCGCACCGGGCTGCGGTCGCCGGCCGCCGAGATCCCGTCGAACGGATCGTTCCGCCTCGACAGTCGGTGGAATGTAAGACGGCGACCGGCCGTGACTCCACAAGTCAGGCCCGCATGCTGCGTGATCGGGTAGGGCCACGGCGTCAAAGGGCCGAGTTCGGCGCGGTCGTCCGGCCGGCCCGGTCGCCGCCGCTTTTGATCTCCTTCTGCGCGGTGTCGGCGCCCGGTGCGACGGGCCGGCCGCGTCGACAGCACCCGACCCTGTCCAGGAGCGTCCCGTCCCCATGAACCCCGCGCACGACCACGGCACTTCTCCCGCCGGCCCGCGAGCCCCGGAGTGGACCCCGCGGCTCGGTACGGCCGTCGAACGCCGCCCGCTGCCGGACGGGGTGGGGCGGGTCGAGGACATGGCCGCGACCGGGCGCGGCATCCTGCTCCTCGGCGAGGACGGCCGCCTTCACCTGTGGGACGGCCGGGGGCGGGTGGGCGTCGAGGCCGGCCGCAGCGACGTCGGCCGGACCGACGGCGGCCGGTCCTGGGACGACCGGGCCGGGACCCGGCGCCTGCACGCCTCGGCGGACGGGCGCTTCGCGGCCGTGGTCGTGGACCACGGGCGGCACGGCGAGGTCCTGGACCTGGACACCGGAGCGGTGACGCTCGCGCTGCGCAACGACGGCTTCCACAGCGGCACCGTCCCCTTCTCCCTGGCGTTCACCGTGCACGCGGGGCGGCACGTGGTGCTGCACCGCACCGCGTGGAACCGGATCACGGCCGCTGACGCGGCGACGGGCGCGGCCCTGACCGCGATACCGACCGAGCGGCCGGAGATGCCCTGGGTGTCGGTGTTCCACGGCGCCCTGCACCCCAGCCCCGGCGGCGGGCGCGTGGTGTCGGACGGCTGGCACTGGCACCCCTACGGAACGGTGGTCGCCTGGAACCTGCGGGCCTGGCTGGCCGGGCTGGAGTCCGCCTGGCCGGCCGCGGTCGGATGGGCGCAGCTCGACGGCTGCCGGGCGCACTGGAACCGGCCGGTGACCTGGCTCGACGAGAACCGGCTGGCCGTCGGCGGGCTCGGCGGCACCGAGGACCTGCTGGTGGACGGGGTGACCGTGTACGAGTTCCTGGACCAAGACGGCGGGCACCGGGTCGCGCAGCGGTTCACCGGTCCCGGCGGACGGCTGTTCGCCGTGGACGGCCTGCTGCTGTCGGCCGGGGAGACCGGTGCGGAGATCTGGGATCCGGTGGCGGGCGCCCGGATCGGCGCGGTTCCCGGGTTCCGGCCCACTCACCGGCATCCGCGTACCGGCGAGCTGCTGGAACTCCACGCCGGCAGCGGCGAGCTGCGCAGCTGGCGGCCGCGGGCGGGCGAGGTGTGAGGGGAGCCACGGCACCGGCCGGGTTGTTGAAACGTCAATCACCTATTACCGTTTTCGGTGGGTGATTGCTTAGCGATTGCCCCGTTTTGGATCAATCGATCCACCTCCCGAATCGATCCACCTCCCGGCGGTGGAGTTCCGCTGCCACATAGTGGAGCGATCATTCCAGATAAGAGGATTTCTCATGAGGAAGACCCAGCTGACCGCCCTCGTCGGCGGCGCGGCCGTCGCCGCCACGCTGGCCACCACGCTGGCCGGCGCCCCCGCGTTCGCGACGCAGCCCGAGCACGGGTCCGGGCCCGGCCGCCCCGCCCGTGCCGCCGCCGAGCCGCGGGTGCCCGCCGGTTTCACGGAGCACAAGGTGAAGGTCGGCAAGGTGGGCATCGACTACGTGGAGGGCGGGCGCGGCAAGACCCTGGTCCTGCTGCACGGCTACCCGCAGAGCTGGTACGAGTGGCACAAGGTCATGCCCGAGCTGAGCAGGCACTACCACGTGATCGCGCCCTCGCTGCGGGGCGCCGGCGCCAGTGACGCCCCCGCGTCCGGCTACGACAAGAAGACCATGGCCGAGGACGTCCACGGGCTCCTGGAGAAGCTCGGACGCGACCGCGACGTCAACCTGGTCGGCCACGACATCGGCACGATGGTCGCCTACGCCTACGCCTCCGCGCACCCCGGCAGCGTCTCCAAGCTCGTCCTGAGCGAGGCCCCCCTCCCGGACAAGAGCCTCTACACGTTCCCCTCCCTCACCGCGCAGGGTCCGGGCTTCTGGAACTTCGGATTCTTCAACGTCACCAACGGCCTGCCGGAAGCGGCCGTCAAGGGACACGAGACGGAGTGGGTCGAGCGCTTCTCCGACATGCTGGAGCACGACAAGGACGGCGTGACACCCCGGGACGCGGCGGTCTACGGCCACTACCTCAAGGACCCCGCGCACCTGCGGGCGAGCTTCGAGTGGTTCCGGGCGCTGAACAAGGACGTCGCCGACAACGCCGTCTACGGCAAGCGGAAGCTGACGATGCCCGTCCTGGCGCTCGGCGCGCAGTACAGCCTGGGCAGCGCCGTCCCCGACCAGGTCAGCCGGTACGGGACCCATGTCACCGGCGAGGTCGTTCCCGGTTCCGGCCACTGGCTGTGGGAGGAGAAGCCCGCGGAGATGACCGCGCGCCTCCTGGACTTCCTGGACCGCTGACCGGGCCCGGCCCGCGTTCATTCCCGCCGCCGGTGTGACCCATCTTCCGTCGTACGGCTGTTGCCGACGCCCGGAGGCCGCCGCTAGGTTCCAAGTGAACAGAACGTTCTATCTACGCTGCGGTCGGCGCGCGACCTCGCGCGCCCGCACCCCGCAGTCACCCCGAAGGAGAAGTCAGGTGTTCCAGCACCGCTCCGGCCGTCTCGCGGCCATCGCCACCACGGCCCTCGCGCTCGCCGCGGGCGTCAGCACCACCACCGCGTTCGCCACCCAGGACCACCATGCGGACGCGGCGGCCAAGCCGACCGTGGTCCTCGTGCACGGCGCCTGGGCGGACTCGTCGAGCTGGAACGGGGTCGTGCGGCGCCTGCAGGGCGACGGCTACCGGGTGACGGCCCCCGCCACCCCGTTGCGCGGCCTCAGCAGCGACGCCTCCTACCTGGCCGACTACCTCAAGACGGTCAAGGGACCGATCGTCCTGGTGGGCCACTCCTACGGCGGAGCCGTCATCACCGACGCGGCGGCAGGCAACCCGCGGGTGAAGGCCCTCGTCTACATCGCCGCCTTCGCTCCGGACAAGGGCGAGAGCGCCGCCGGCCTGGCCGCCGAGTACCCCGGCAGCCACCTCAGCGACGACCCGCACGCCCCGGTGCCGACGGCCCTGAACCCGGTCCCGTTCACGCAGGCCGACGGCAGCACCGGCGTCGACCTCTACATCAAGCCGGACAAGTACCGCGACGTCTTCCTCAGCAACCGGCTCGGCGCGGCGAAGGCGGCCGAACTCGCCGCCACCCAGCGGCCGGTGACCGCGCAGGCGCTGGGCGAGCCCTCGACCGCTCCGGCCTGGAGGAGCATCCCCTCGTGGTACCTGGTCGCCGGCGCGGACCACGCCATCCCGCCCGCCGCCCAGCGGGCCATGGCCGCCCGCGCCCACGCGCACACCGTCGAGGTGGCCGCACCGCACGACGTGGCCGTCACCGACCCGCACGCCGTGACCCGGCTGGTCGAGCGGGCCGCCACCGCCCGCTGACGCTCCACGGCCGCACGGACCAGGGCTTAGGGACCCCGGGCGGGGCAGGCCGACGGCTGCGGCGGTGACATGGTGCCAGGCGGCCGGGGCGTCACGCTCGGGGGCGCCGCGGGGTCAGTCCAGGGTGCGCATCGCGACGGACAGGGCGTCCTGCGCGAACTCCCGCCCCATCCGGGCGCGGCCGATGACCCGGATCCCCTGGATGAACGTGGTGAAGAACCGGGCCAGCTCCCGCGGGTCCTTGTCCGCGGCGATCTCGCCCCGGGCCTGGGCCCGCTCCAGGCCGCCGGCCAGGAACGTCTCGACCTGGCGCATGGCGGCGGTCACACGGTCCGACGCCGCCTGCTGGTCGCCGCACTGGGTGGAGGTGTTCACCACCAGGCAGCCGCGCGTGGGGTCGGCGAGGTCCGCCTCGATCATGGAGGTCAGCACCTGGCGGATGGCGGGCCGGATCTCCGCCGTCCCTTCGATGACCCGCTCCAGGTCGGCGGCCTGGAGGGAGGCGTACCGGTCCAGGGAGCGGAGATAGAGCTGTTCCTTCGAGCCGAAGGCCGCGTAGAAGCTGCCGCTGCCGATGGACAGCTCCTGGAGCAGGTCCTGGAGCGAGGTCTCGGCGTAGCCGCGGCGCCAGAACAGGTCGGTGGCGCGGTCCACGGCCTGGTCTATGTCGAACTCCCTGGTGCGTGCCATGGGGCCAGGCTAGCGCGCTTTGTGGAGTAGTCAATCAATAATCATCGCCGTGCTCCGCCCGGCCGCGTCCCGGCCGGTGAGGGGCGTGCGCAGGTCTGCCTGACGGGTCACGCGCGGGGCCCGTCAGGGCAGGATGCGCAGGTCGGCCTTGTCGGTCCCGACGGCTCGGTGCGACGCTCGCACGGTCGGCTCGGGCGGTTCCTGAAGGACGTCCGGGCGGACGGGCGGAGACAGCCCATCGTCCCGATCGGCCTCCCGCAGCGTTGTGGCGACTCATGCTCCCCCGCGGAGACACTGGAACGCCGCGGGCCGCCCCCACCACGCCCGTCGGCGTGGACGGAGGAAGGCCCGCTCCCCAGTCGTAACTCCCCACGGGGGCGCGGGCCTTCCCTCAGGCCGCGACCATGACTTCAGGCCGGGACCGCGACTCTCAGGCCGGGACCGTGACCTTCAGGTCCAGCACCGGGATGTCGACGCGGCCCTCGCCGTCGGCGTACCAGTGCCAGTGCGCGTCCGGCGACCCGCCGTAGACGAGCCCGGTCCAGCCCGCACCGCCCGGACCGCACAGCGCCGCCAGTTCGGCGGCCTCCCGCCCGTCCGGCGTGCCCGCCACCACCACCAGGCCCTGCACCGGCCGCCGCGAGGCGGCGGCGCGCACGGTGCCCCGCGCCGGTGCCGGAGCGGCCACGGCCGGCGGACCGGCCTGCGGCAGCTGCCGCAGGCCCGGCGGTACGAGGAGCGGCGGGGCGTCGGCCGCACCGCGCAGCACGGTCACCGGGGTGCCGGGGCGGGTGCGGGCGATCTCCGCCAGCAGGTTCTGCACGACGTCACGGGCCACCGATTTCTCGCCGGTCACGCTGAGGACGCCGTCCAGGCGGCTGAGGTCGACGAACACGGGCCGTCCTTCGGCGTCCGTGCCGGCCCGCACCAGGCAGGCCGCGGTGGGCGCGGCGGCGGCCGGGGCGGTGCCGGACGGGGGGTACGGGCCCGGCGCACCGGCCGGGCGGCGCCAGCGTGTGCCGTCGGCGTTCGTCCAGGGCGCGTCGGCGGTGTCGGACGGCGACAGCCACACCGTCACCTCGCGCGCGTCGACGCTGAGCGCGTGCACCGCCCGCTCCGGCGCCCGGTCCGTGGCGGCGAACTCGCCGAGGGCGTCGTAGGCACGCCGTACCGACTCGGCGTCCGCGTCGAACCAGCGGCCCGTCGCCTGCCGCTGCGCCAGCCTGCGGCGCCTGCGTGCGGGCTCGCCCAGCCTGCCCAGGGCGCGGCCGGCCGCCGACCATCCGGCGCGCACCTTCCGGCGCCCCACGATGCCCGCCGTGACCAGCGCGAGCAGGACCGCGCCGAGCAGCGCGACCGCGGCGGCCAGCGGAATGGTGAGCACGGTGGACGACTGCCCGCCGCCCGTGCCCGCCCCGGCCGGCTGCCCGGAGCCGGGCGGGGCGGAGGTGCCGCCGCCCTGGCCCGAGGTGTCCCTCGCCAGCTGGACGCCGGGCCCCGAGGCGTCCTGCGGCAGCCGCAGGATCCAGCCGGGGTGCAGCTGGTCGCCGGGGCCGGTGAGGGCGCCGCCGTCCTTCTGCGTCTGGCCCTGGTTGAGCCGGAGGATCTCGTCGGCCCGTGCCGGGTCGCCCAGGACGGCCGCGGCGATCGAGGGGAGCGTGGCGAGCTGCCCGCCGGTCTGCGCCGGGTCCTGGACCACGAACACCTTGACCAGGTCGTCGCCCGGCGGTGCCGCCGCCGCGGGACCCGCCGTACCGAGCGCCACCAGGAACGCCGCGAACAGCGCGGTCAGGGCGTGCAGCAGAGCCCGCGGGATGCTCGGTGCCGAGACGGTTCTCGGCCGGTGCTCGGGCAGTCGGCCCGCGCCGTTGCTCATCGTGTCCACCCATGTCGTCCGGTGTTGCGTTGCACCGACTACACGGTGCCGCCGGGCCGGAACGTTCGAACGCGGCGCGAGATTTGTTGAACCCTCCAGGACTCCCGCCCCGTGTACCTCGCGATCGCACGCCACAGGAACCGGACCCGGGGGATCGCACATGGCACGTCGGCACTCGAGCCCCGAGGACTTCCAGCTGCTCGGCATGGACTCGGACCCGACCCCCGGCGACCCGGCCGTCATCCAGGACATCGCCAAGCGCTACCGGGAGATCGGCGACGCCGCCGAGCGGGCCTTCGACCTCATGAAGAAGGACGGCGGGCTGTCCCGGGGCAAGGGCGCGGCGATGGACAAGCTCACGGAGAAGATCGGTGACGATCTGCCGGAGAAGCTGAAGACCACGATGACGTCGTACCACGACGCCGCCCAGGCCTACAGCGAGTACATCCCCCGGCTCCAGGAGGCGCAGGGCACGTTCGACCAGGCCGTGGACCGGGCACGGACCGCGGCGCCGCAGGCGAACCTGACCCCGCCGCAGCTGAGCGCCCAACCCACCGACGAGGAGAAGGCGCAGGCGCGTTCGGCGCAGGACTCCATCGCCGCCGGGCAGGCGGAGATGGGCGCGGCCCGCGGCCTCGCGGAGCAGGCGAAGGCCATGCGGGAGAGTGCCCAGCGGCGGTGCGCCGAGGTGCTGGACCGCGCGGCGTCGGAGGCGATCCCGGAACGGAACATCTTCCAGAAGATCGCCGACTTCTTCAAAGACTTCCCCTTCGTGCAGATCATCCTGGCCCTGCTCGTGGCGGTCGTCTCGGTGTTCTTCCCGCTCGTCGGCGTGCTGCTCGGCGGCGCGTTGTTCATCTTCAACCAAGTCGTGGCGAGTCAGACCGGCGGGATCAAGGCCGGGGACTTCGTCACCGGGCTGCTCGGCATCATCCCCGGCGGCTCGCTGCTCAAGCTCGGCGGCCGGGCGCTGGAGGCCGCCGCCCCCGCGCTCGTGGCCGCGGTGAAGAACTTCCCGCTGCTCAAGCAGGCCACGGGCAGTATCGGCAGGATCGGGGAGTCCCTCACCAACACCAAGGTGATCGGGGGCTTCATCCGCAGCCCCGTGGGCAAGGCCGCCGGCGACATCACCAAGGACTTCGCCGTCAACTCCGGTATCGAGGCGGCGTCCAAGGCCGCCAACCACGACCAGCTCACGGCCGCCGGCATCCTCGCGGGGGCCGCGGCCGGTGCGGTGGCCAAGACGGCCTTCAAGGGCGTGGTGGGCGGGATCGGCAAGGCCCGCGGCAACACGCCGGTGGAGGAGGGACAGCCCGGCCGGTTCGGCGACACCACGGAGCCGGCCCTGGGCGACTCCCTCGGCAAGAAGTTCTCCGACCAGGCGGGCGCCACCCTTGAGGAAGGCGCGACCCTCGGTACGAAGATCGGCGTCGGGGTGGCCCAGGGCGGCGACCCCAACGAGGTCGCCGCCGGCGAGATCGCCAACTCGGCGGCCAAAATCGGCGTCGGGGCGATCGGCAAGGCCGGGTTCGGCCGCTCCGTCGACGGCCTCACCGACAAGATCCCGTTCAAGGGGAGCCCTCGCCCGGACGTCACGCCCCCCGCGCCGCACCCCGCGACTCCGCCTTCCCCGCCGGAGACCCGGCCCACGACTCCCGCACCGGACACCCGGCCCACCACACCGGCGCCCGCACCGGACACCCGGCCCGCCACACCCGCGCCCGCACCGGCACCCCCGGCCGCAGCCCCCGCCCCGGCCCCCGCACCCGTGCCCGCGACGGCCCCGGCATCGGCGCCTGCCGCAGCTCCGGCCCCTGCGCCCGCACCCGCGACCGCGCCCCAGCCCGCCCCCGCGCCGGCGCCGACCCCCGCACCCGCACCCGCACCCGCATCCGCCCCGGCCCCCGCTCCCGCGACCGCCCCGGTGGACGCGGGTCCCGCCGGTCCGGCGTCTCCCGCCGCCTCGGACGGCCCGCCCCCGGGCGGCGGCCAAGGCGGCTAGGGCGGCCAAGGCGGCTACAGCGGCCAGGGCGGCCAGGCCCGCCCCCGCGCCCCTCCAGTTCTCCATCCCCGAACGGATGGACCGTACCGATCACCAGCAAGGAGTACTCCACGTGCCCAACTACAGCGTCAACTCCGACACCACCTCGTCGACCTCGCAGGCCCTGCTGAACGACTTCGCCCAGCTCCAGGACAAGCTCAACGAGGTCCGGGGCAAGATCACCAACCTGCTCGCCGACGGCTACAGCACCCCGGCCGCCCAGCAGAAGTTCTCCCCGTTCTTCGACGAGTTCGCGAAGGGCTTCGAGCAGGTCAACCAGGGCCTCCAGGGCATCGGCCAGTACGTGAAGACCGTCGGCGAGGCCTTCGACCAGACCGACAACCAGCTCGGCTCCGCCCTCTCCTGACCCGCCGGCCCCGCACCCACCGCTACTCGAAAAGGACGATGAGCAGTGCGACTGACCGTCAGTGTTCGTGACCCGCGGGCCGAGGGGGTGTCCACCACCGTCTCCGTACGGACCGAACCCGCCGCCACCGCGGGCAGGTTCGCGTCCGGGCTGGCACGTGCCGTCGGGTACGCGGGGGCCGACGGCACCGCGGCCCCGGAGCCGGCCCTGTACATCGGCTCGACGCTCGTCGACCCGCTCAGCACCCTTCAGGCAGCGGGTGTGCGGGACGGCATGGACCTGGGCCTCGGCGCTCCCCTCCCCGGGGAGGCCGAGCCCGAGGGCCGTACCGAGGTCCGGGTCGTCTCCGGACCGGGCGCGGGCACCACCTACCGCCTGGTCCCCGGCGACTACGGCATCGGCACCGGCCCCGGCTGCCGGATCCGCCTGGCCGAGGGCGCGCCCGCGCTCGCGGCCCGGGTACGGGTCCACGTCGACGGCCGGGCGGAACTGCTGGAGGCCGAGGCGGCCCTGCTCGACGGGAAGCCCTCGCCCCTGCCCTCGCCCTGGCGCGAGGGCAGCCAGCTCGCCGTCGGCACCATCCTGCTGGAGCTCACCTCACGGCGGGCGGCGCAGGCCCCGCTGGTCGCGGCGGAGGACGGGCTCGGCCTGGAGTTCAACCGGCCGCCGCGGTTCCTGCCGCCCGCGGCCGGCGGGAAGTTCCGGCTGCCCACCCCGCCGGTCAAGCCCGACAAGCGGCCGATCCCGCTGCTGCCGATCCTGCTGCTGCCGGCCGGCAGCGCCGCCATCGCCATCTTCGTCACCCACCGGTGGTCGTTCGTCTTCATCGCCCTGCTCTCGCCGATCGCCGCGCTGGTCACCCAGTTCGGCGGCCGCAAGCAGGCGATGCTCAAGTACCTGGAGAAAAAGGAGGAGTACGACCGGGCCGCGGCCGGCGTCCGCGCCGACATCGACGCCGCCGTCCTCGACGAGCAGCACAACCTCCGTCTCTCCCTGCCCGATCCGGCCGCGCTGCTCCAGATGGCGGTCCAGCCGTCCGAGCGGCTGTGGGAACGCCGCTGGCAGGACCCCGACTTCCTGACCGTGCGCGCCGGCACCACCGATCTGCCGTCGTCGGTCAGCGTCGACGACCCGGAGCAGGAGGAGCACCGCCGCACCACCGTGCCGTGGCTGCACCAGGTGCCGGTCGCCCTGCCGCTGCGCCGGGTGGGCGTCGCGGGCGTCGCGGGACCGGGCGCGACCCGGCTGGCCGGCTGGCTGACCGCGCAGGCCGCCGCCCTGCACAGCCCGACCGACCTGCGCATCGTGGTCCTCGCCGGGCCGTCCGGCGAACGCGACTGGTCGTGGACCCGCTGGCTGCCGCACGGCCAGGCGCAGGGCGAGGACGCGTACGCCCTGATCGGCAGCACCGCCGAGTCGCTGGCCCGGCGGATCGGCGAACTCGGCCAGATCGTCGCCGCGCGCGGCGCGGCCGGACCCGACATCACCCGCGGCGGCGCCAACGGCTACCCCGACATCCTCGTCGTCCTGGAGGAGGCGCGCCGGGCCCGTTCGCTGCCCGGCGTCATCGCCCTGCTGCGCGACGGCCCGTCGGTGGGCGTGCACACCATCTGCATCGACCGGGAGGAGCGGCTGCTGCCGGAGGAGTGCGGCGCCGTCGTCGTCGCCGACGCCGCCACCGGCACCGTCAAGGTCCGCACCGGTTCCGCGGCCGCGCTGGAGAACGTGCGCGGCGACTCCCCCGAACCTGCCTGGTACGAGGACTTCGCACGGGCACTGGCCCCGCTGCGCGGAGTGGGCGACAGCGACGAGAGCGCGCTGCCCGGCTCCGTGCGGCTGCTCGACCTGCTGGGCCTCGAACCGCCCGGCGCGCAGGCGCTGGTGGCGGGCTGGTCGCTGGGCGGCCGCTCCACGAGAGCGGTCCTCGGCGTCGGCTACGACGGTGAGTTCGCCGTCGACCTGGTGCGCGACGGACCGCACGCGCTGATCGCCGGCACCACCGGCTCCGGCAAGTCCGAACTGCTGCAGACCCTGGTCGCCACCCTCGCCGTGGTCAACCGGCCCGACGAGATGACGTTCGTCCTCGTCGACTACAAGGGCGGCAGCGCCTTCGCCGAGGCCGCCGACCTGCCGCACACGGTCGGCCTGGTCACCGACCTCGACACCCGGCTGGTGGAGCGGGCGCTGGTGTCGCTCGGCGCCGAACTGCGCCGCCGTGAGACGCAGTTGGCGCAGGCCGGGGCCAAGGACATCGAGGACTACCTCGACAAGCGCTCGCGCGGCGGCGACGTGCTGCCGCCGCTGCCGCGACTGCTGCTGGTCATCGACGAGTTCGCGTCCATGGTCCGCGAACTGCCCGACTTCATCTCGGGCCTGGTGAACATCGCGCAGCGCGGCCGGTCCCTCGGCATCCACCTGGTGCTCGCCACCCAGCGGCCCGGCGGCGCGGTCACCCCGGACATCCGGGCCAACACCAACCTGCGGATCGCGCTGCGCACCACCGACACCGGCGAGAGCCGGGACATCATCGACGCCCCCGACTCCGGTGACATCTCGCCCGCCAACCCGGGCCGCGCCTACGCCCGGCTCGGCCCGTCGGCGCTGCTGCCGTTTCAGTCCGGGCGTGTCGGCGGCCGCCGTCCCGGCGGGCTGCCCGCCCAGGGCACCGAGGTCGCCGTCGACGCGACCCCGGTGGCCTGGAAGGACCTCGGCGGACCGCTGCCGGCCCCGCGCGGGCGCGCGGGCGGACCCGCGGCGCGGACCGAGGCCGTCACCGACCTCGCCGTGCTCGTCGCCGCCGTCGCCGAGGCCGCCGCGCTCAGCGGGGTGCCGCGCCAGCCCAGCCCGTGGCTGCCGCCGCTGCCCACGCTGCTGCCGTGGACCCCGGCGCCCGCGCCCGAGCCCGCCGCCGCACGCGAGGCCGCGCTGCCCGCCGTCACGTACGGCATGGTCGACCTGCCCGCCCGGCAGAGCCGCGCGCCGCTGACGTTCGACCTCGACCGCGCGGGCCATCTGCACGTCATCGGCTCGCCGCGCAGCGGCCGTTCGCAGACGCTGCGCACCCTGGCCGCCGCGCTCGGCCAGGCGCACGGCGCCGACGACGTGCACCTGTACGGCATCGACTGCGGCAACGGCGCGCTCAACGTGCTCGCCGAACTCCCGCACTGCGGTGCCGTCGTGGACCGCACCCAGACCGAACGGCTGGGCCGGCTCCTGGACCGGCTCGGCGCCGAACTCACCGCACGCCAGGCCGTCTTGGGCTCGCGCGGCACGGCCGACCTCACCGAACTGCGGCGCGGCCAGCCGCCGGGCGGGCGGCTCGCGCACATCGTGCTGCTGGTCGACCGGTTCGAGGTCTTCGAGCGGGAGTTCGCGGCGTACGACAACGGCAGCTACCTGGAGCGGATGCTCCGCCTGCTGCGCGACGGCGCGGGCGTCGGCATCCACGTCGTCCTCGCCGGTGACCGGGTGCTCGGCGGCAGCCGCTTCTCCGGCACCACCGAGGACAAGATCGTCCTCAGGCTCAACGACCGCCAGGACTACTCCGGCGTCGGCATCCCGACGAAGTCCGCGCCGGCCGACCCCGAGCCCGGCCGCGGCATCCGCCCGCAGGACCTCAGCGAGGCGCAGATCGCCGTGCTCGGCGAGGACCTGGCCGGCACCGCGCAGGCCGAGGTGCTGTCCGCCCTGGCCCGGCAGCTGACCGAGCGCGAGGCCGACGTCCCCGCCGACCGGCGCGCGGTCAGGCTGGACGTGCTGCCCGACCGGATCAGCTACGCCGACGCGCTCGCCCTGCACACGGCCGCCGGGCCGATGCGGCCGCTGGTGGCCGTCGGCGGGGACACCCTCACCTCGCTCGGTCCCGACCTCACGGACGTGCCCACCTTCGTGATCGCCGGGCCGCCGCGCACCGGGCGCAGCTCCGCGCTGCTCACCGCGGCGGAGTCGCTGCTCGCGGCCGGTACGGGCCTGATCGTGCTGGCACCGCGCCGCTCACCGCTGCGCGGGCTCGGCGGACGGCCGGGCGTGGTCGCTGTGATCACCGACGCCGAGGTGCCGGCGGGCGAGTTCCGGCAGGCGCTGAACAACGTCTCCCAGGAGTACGGGGTGATCGTCGTCGACGACGCCGAACTCTTCATGGGGGCGGAGATCGACTCCGATCTCGCGGTGCTCGCCCGCGGCGGCGCAGGCACCGGCTGGGGCGTGCTCGCGGCCGGCAACGCCGAGTCGCTGTCGCTGAGCCTGGCCGGATGGATGGGCCAGGTCAAGCGCAACCGCACCGGCATGCTGCTCTCCCCGCAGGGGCTGAGCGACGGCGAGGTCATCGGCGTGAAGCTGACCCGCGGGGTGGTGGGCCAGGCCCCGCAGCCGGGGCGCGGCCTGCTGCACCTGGGGGACGGCGTGCTGCGGACCGTCCAGGTGCCGTATTTGGGCGCGGACGGGTAGCGCCGCGGGAGTCCGCAGGGGCGGCCGTCACGGCGACGGCCGCCCCTGCGGGGGACGGGGGACCGTCAGACCTGGACGCCGTCCTCGGTGAGGAACCGGAACGTGCTCGTGACGGCGTCGAAGAGGTCGTACACCTCGTTCCGCAGCGGCAGGTTGGGGCTGGCGAGGGTGACCACCAGGAAGTCCTCGGTGGTGCCGGGCACCGGCATCATCGTGTGCATCGTCAGCAGTTCGACGGAGACGTCCGCGGTCACCCGCGTCACCTCGGTGCCGGTCACCCGGGCCACCCGGCCGACGTGGGGCACCTCCGCCGAGGCGATCACCCGGTCCTTCGGCGCCGTGCCGGAGGCGGAGGAGACGCCCAGCTGCGCCGACAGCACGGGCAGCGTCATCTCCTGGCCCTCGGGCGTGGTGACGGCGAAGACCATGCCGTACGCCATGAACAGCCCGTCGGGGTACATGGTCGCCGTGCCCGCGGCCAGCAGCGCGCCGTGACGGCGGGCCGCGCGGGTCACCTCACGGCCCTGCCGGAACATGTCGTTGATCTCGGCCTTCCGCCGCGGATCGTCCGTCGAGGCGAGCGCCTCGGCGCGCAGGCGCGTCAGCTCCTCGCCGCCGAGGTCGATCTGGTCCCAGCCGTCGGGGACGTCCAGCAGGAATCGCCGTGCCGTGCTCGCCGTGCTCATCGCTCACCCTTCACCGTGTCCGTCGGGGCGGTCACTTGCCGCCGCCGAGATGCGCCACCGCGTCCTGGTCCGTCTTGGCCATGGAGTCGAGGATGTTGCCGATGGCGGACCTGATCCCCTCCACCTGCTTCTGGAGCTGGTGCTTCCCGTCCTCCCAGCGGTTCTCGAAGTTCTGGGCCGCGCCGCGGGACAGTTCGGGGCCGAAGGCCTTGTCGAAGTCGAACAGGCTGTGCCCGATGTCGATCTCGCTCTGGACGGTGCCCAGCATCTTCTGGGCCTCTTCGAGCTCGCTGACGGGGATGTAGACGTCGGACGCCACGGCCGGCTCCTGTTCCTGCACGACGACGGTCGGTTCTCCGGCAGGAACACGAGGCCGACGGGCGGAATCGTTCACCCGGAGGGCAGCCGGGAGAGATCCGGGCACCGCGTTGAACCCCGGACGGCCTCCGCGTCGTGTGTCTCGCATGAACTCGTTTCTCAGCGGCCCGCCGTCCCCCGGGGCCGCCAAGCGCCGCGTCACCGTCGCCGCCGCCCTCGCGGTGTGCGGCGTGGCGAGCCTGACCGCCTGTGGCAAGACGATCCAGATAGGCGACAGCAACGCCCCGTCCACGCCGGCCGCCGCCCCGGCCACCTCCGCGGCGCCCGCCACGACGGGTGCCCCCGCCCAGGGCGCCGGCAACTCGGCCCTGCAGGTGGTGGACTCCACGGCACGGGACGCGGGCCTCAACGGCACCGGCGGCACGGTGGTCGGCGCCGCCGTGCAGGAGGCGCCGCCGAAATGGGTGCAGCTGGCGGCGGTGACCTCCCCGCAGCTGTCGGCCCCGCACCTGATCAACATCAACCAGGCGGCGCTGTACCGGTTCGACGCCGACACGGCCTCCCCGTCCGCGTCGCACTGCGACGGCGCCTGCGCGGTGAAGTGGCCGCCGGTGACCATCCAGGAGGGCGGCAACGTCTACCTGGCGGGGGTGAACCCGAAGGAGGTCGGCGCGATCCGCAGGCAGGACGGCCAGGTCCAGGTCACGGTCGGCGGCCGGCCCGTCTACCGCTTCTCCGGCGACACCGCGGCGGGCGACCTCAACGGGCAGGGCGTGGACGGCAAATGGTTCGCGGTCGGCCCCACGGGCCAGAAGGCGGTGAACTGACCCGGGCGCCGCGGACCGCCGGGAATTCAGGCCGCCGCGCACCACCGTGCGGCGGCCGTTCCGGATTTCCCCGCCCGTGCTCCGCACGGCAGGTCGAATTCCGGTCCCCGCGCCCCTGACGCTGCCTGCGAGTCACCACTTGCTGCCCAAACGATCCTGCTCTCTCTCGGCACGGCAATTCGCCGTCCGGCGCCTGATAGAAACCCGATGCAAAAGGCGTCCCGGAGCAGAAGAAGGCATCTCAAGTGAGCAAGCGCAGCGGGTGGTCGATTCTGCCTGCCCTCATGGCACTGACGTCCGTCCTGTTGACCGGCTGCGGTTCCGGAGTCGGTTCTGACGACGGCTCCCGCGTGGTCGTCGGAATGTCCGACGACATTCTGGCCACCGACCCCGCGTCGGGCTATGACCCGGGTTCCTGGCTGCTGTTCAACAACGTATTCCAGTCGTTGCTCGGTTTCCCCAACGGAAGTGCGGAGCCGGAGCCCGACGCGGCCGACCGCTGTTCCTTTACCGATACCCGCAGCGAGGTCTATCGCTGCACCCTCAAGGAGGGCCTGCACTTCAGCAACGGTGACGCGCTCACCGCGCAGGACGTGAAATTCTCCTTCGACCGTCTGCGGAAGATCGACGATCCCGCGGGACCGGCGGTCATGTTCCAGTCCCTCGACCGGGTCGAGGTGCCGGACGACCGCACCGTGGTCTTCCGGCTCAACACGCCGGACGCCACCTTCCCGAGCAAGATCGCCTCGGGCGCCGGGTCCATCGTCGACCGGCACGAATACCCGGCGGACGCGCTGCGGCGGGACCACACGGTCGTCGGGTCCGGCCCGTACACGCTGGACTCCTTCGACGAGAAGCAGGCGGCCTTCTCGGTCAACGCCGCCTACCGGGGCACCGCGCAGGCGAAGAACGACGGCGTCACCCTGAAGTTCTTCCACGGCCGGCGGGGCGCGCTCAAGGACGCCCTGACCGGCGGATCCGTCGACGTCGCCTACCGCGGACTGAGCGCCCAGGACATCGCGGACCTGGACGAACACGGTTCCCGCGAGGACGCCGAGGTCGTCGAGGGCAACAGCGCCGAGGTCCAGGACCTGGTCTTCAACATGGACGACCCCGTCGCCGGCCGGCTCGGGGTGCGGCGGGCGATCGCCTATCTGATCGACCGCAACGCGCTGGTCGACCGCATCTACAAGGGCACGGCCATCCCGCTGTACTCGATCGTCCCGGCCGGCATCGTCGGCCACAACACCGCGTTCTTCGACCGCTACGGCGGCGAGCCCTCCCGCGCCAGGGCGGCCGCGGCGCTGCGGGCGGACGGCATCGACGACAAGGTGTCGCTCACCCTGTGGTCCACGCCCTCCCGCTACGGGCCGGCCACGGACGACGAGCTCCGGGCCATCGCCGACCAGCTGAACGCCAGCGGCCTGTTCGACGCCCGGATGAAGTCCGTCGCGTTCGGCAGGTACGAAAAGGACATCGCCGCCGGAAAATACGGCGTCTACGTCAAGGGATGGCTTCCCGACTATCCGGATCCGGACAACTTCACCGCACCGTTCTTCGGCGACGAGAACGTGCTCGGCAACCATTTCGAGAACACCACGATCACGCAGAAGCTCATTCCGCGCACGGCGACCGTGAGCAACCGCTCGGACACCGCCGCCGACTTCGGCGAGATCCAGGACATCGTCGCGGACCGCCTGCCGATGCTGCCGATCTGGCAGGCGAAGCAGTACGCGGTCATCCGGCACGACGTGGACGGATATGTGTACTGTCTCGACACGTCGACGGTCTTCCGGTTCTGGGAACTCTACAAGTCCTGACGCGACGCAGGTCAGTCGCCGCCTTCGGACGCCCCCGGGAGTTCACCGAGACTCCCGGGGGCGCCCGCGCGCCGGTCACCGGATTTGTTTCCCCGAGAACCGCCCCCGAGTCGTTCTCGGGGCCATTCACGGCGCCTGCGCATGCCCCGCCTCTCCCCGCGAGTGCCCTATTCGCGGGTCGATCGCGCAACGATGCCGCCTCAAAGGGCAACTCTCTTTATCTGACGCCTTCTTGTGCGTGGCGGCGGCCAATGGCAGTTGTATGGTCCCTCGGAACGAGCAAGCGGTGTCGCATGGAACGACGGTGAGCATGTACGGAAATGCTGCTGGTGCGGCAAGGCACCCGCGCGCCGGTGTGCGGAGGTCCGCGCGGGGTGACAGAACCGGGACTCCCGAAGTGTCCCGGTAGCCGTCACAGCCCGCCTCCGGCCGGGCGCGCGTCCCGAACCTTCGCCCGCCGCTCCGGCGGACATCCAGAACTGAAGATCACCAAGCCGTCACCACGGGGCGGCTGCCGGGCGTCCCGACCGAGCTCCCGAAGCGGATGCTGATCCAGCGTCGCGAGGGTGTGCCGATCATCCGGCCCCAGACGCCCGCCCGGCCGGCGGTTCCACGACGAACCCTTGGAACCCCCCACATCACGCGATCGTGCGCCGAGACCACGTCGCGCCGATCCTGGAGGACCTGCGTTGACCCACAAGGAGAAGTCTCCTGCCCTGATATCGATCGTCGTCCGGGCGGCCGATCCGGTGTCCTTGCAGGGTGCCGAGGTGCTCCTGCGCAGGTCGGAAGGGGCGATGCTGCTGCCGGCCGACCAGTTGGCGCGGGCCGACGTCGTCCTGGTCCTCGCCAACGAGGTGACCGAGGAGGCCATGTCCTGGATGGAGGAGGCCTCGGCCGTCTCCGTCAACCCCGAGATGCGGATCGTCCTGGTCGCCGACCGCATCAGCAGGCCGCGGCTGGCCCGCGCCGTCCGCCTCGGCCTGGTCAGCGTGCTGCCCCGCGCGCAGGCCGGCTTCCCGGAGATCACCCAGGCCGTGCTGAACAGCCGGGCGGGCGGGGCGCAGATGCCGGGGGAACTGCTCAGATCGCTGATCGAGGAGCTGCGTACGCTGCTGCGCGATCCGACGGGCGCGATCCTGCCGGGCGGTTTCGAGGGCCGGGAGGTGGAGGTGCTGCGGCTGCTGGCCGAGGGCCTCGACACGACCGAGATCGCGGCCAGGCTCAACTACTCCGAGCGCACCATCAAGAACATCATCTTCGCCGTCACCCGTCGGCTGAACCTGCGCAACCGCACGCACGCGGTGGCCTACGCCATGCGTATCGGCGCGCTGTGAGCCGTCCCCGGACGCGCTGATCCGGCCGGCGGGAGGGGGCTCGCTCTCCTGACGAAGACTTCCCCTGAAGAAAGGTTTCCCTCCCGCCGGCCCGACGGGTCTCAGCCGCCGACGCGCAGCACCGGGCCCGCCTCCACGATCCCGTCCTCCCCGGACGTCACGGGGACCGGCACGGCCGCCACGGGCCTGGTGACGGGCTCGGGGGGCGTCAGCAGATACGGCGGCAGCTCGCGCGTGACCAGCGGCCTCGGGGCGTCGCGCACGTCCTGGAGCGGGGTGACGTACAGGTTGAAGGCCACCGTCAGCAGGGCCAGGGACACCACGGCCGCGGCCGCCACCCCGAGGGCGGGGCCGCCGAGACCGGCACCGGCCGCGCCGCCCGCGCCCGCCGGGGCCACGGTCACCGCGGCGAGGTGCGTGTACTGCGCGGCGCACAGCAGCGCCGCCGCCAGGAACGGCGCCACCGCGCCCACGGGTCCGCCCGGCGGCGCGGGCCACAGCAGGGCCGCGGCCGCCGCGGCGGTCAGCGCGACGGCCGCCGACGTGACACCGAGGGAACGGCCGAACGCCACCGGCGGCGCGTCCAGCGCGGTCGTGCCCAGGAAGTACACCGCGGTGAGGCCGGCCGTCAGCACGGCCCCGCCCGCGACCGGCCCCGACCGGGACCGGGCGGTGTCCGCGAGGCCGAGACCGAACACCGCGGAGCCCGCGCAGACCAGGGCGGAGAACGCGGTGGGCAGCGCGTCGTGGCGCACCGTGGCACCGGACACGCCGTAGCCGAGCAGGGCGATCACGTTCGCGCCCCAGGTGCCGGCCGCGAGCGCCAGCACGGCGAGGCCGAGCCAGGTCCGCCCCGCCTCCGCCCTTCGCGCCCGGTGGCGGACCGTACAGGCCCGCACCTGGAAGGCGGCGGCGCACGCGGTCGTGTACGCGAGAACCGGGAACAGCAGATGTGTAGAGAGATGTTGGGGGCCCAAGGCCAGACTCCACTCCGAACGAACAGCGCATCGAGGCGATGGCGCGTGAGCCGTCCCCTCGCGTCATGGCGGGGAGGGGTCCGCAGGCCCGGGTGGTCGTCGTCTGTATCGGCCCAGCCGCAGATTCGATCCGGAGCTCCCGCAATCCGCCCAGGCCACACCCATTGTGTCGGGGTTCGCGCGCCCGGAGAACGGCGATCAGGTCAACAAGACTGCCCCTTGGGGAACTTCACCCGGCGCCGCCGCCCGTGCACGGCACGGGCCCCGCCCCCCGGAGCCGCCCGCGCGAGCCGTCCGCCGCACGGTCCCGGCGCAGGTCCGGGCCGCGTCCGCACCCCGCGCGCGGGGTCCTGCCGATGTGGCGGTCGCGCACCCCGTGATGCACACTGACGAAAAGGCGGAATCACCCGAATCGCGTACACATGCACACTGCACCCACTCGACCGGGAACGCCATGACCACGGCCCCGAACGACGGAAGTGCCGCGCCGCGGCGGCCGGCCGGACCCGCGTCCTCACCGGCGGCGGCCCTCCTGGACGGCGCCGGCGACGTCATCGGATGGTCCCGGGCGGCCGAGGCGCTGCTCGGCTACCCGGAGGGCGAGATCCTGGACCGCCCCGCCGACGCGCTGCTCGCCGGCGGCGACCGTGTGCCGCGGCCGGAGCACGGGGACTGGAGCGGGGTCGCGCGGGTCCGGCACCGCGCCGGACACGACCTGCGGCTCGGCCTGCGGGTCTGCGCGCTGGGCGGTGCCGCGGGCCGCGAGCACTGGCTGATGACCATGTTCGACCTGGACGAGGCCGTGCTGCCCGGCGTCAACCGGTCGCTGCTGGACGGCCTGCTCGCGCACCTGCCGATCGGCATGGCCGTCATGGACACGGAGCTGCGGTACACCTGGGTCAACGACGCCCTGGTGCGGGCGTCGGGGGTGTCCGACCGGCTGGGACGCACGCTCGGCGCGGTCTTCCCCTCCGAGCAGGCCGCCGCGGGCGAGGTCGCGATGCGCCGGGTCCTGGAGACGGGCACGCCGTGCATCGACTACGAGTACCGCGGGCCCATCCTGTCCGACCCGTCCGGCGAGCACATGTACGCGGCCTCCTTCTTCCGGCTGGAGGACGAGGACAACCGGCCGACCGGGCTGTGCTACCTGGTCCTCGACGTCACCGAACGGTGGCGCAGGCACCACCGCGAGCTGATGCTGGGCCGGGCCCGCGCGTGCGGCAAGCAGCTGGACCCGGTCCGGGCCGCGCAGGAGCTGGCGGAGATCTGCGTACCGGACTTCGCGGACCTGGTGAGCGTCGAACTCGCGGACGCGGTGATCGAGGGCGGTGAGATCCCCGCGGTCTCCGGGAGCGAGCCCGTCCGGCTGCGGCGGGCCGCGCACCTGGCCGCGGGCGAGGCATGCGTGAGCTTCCCCGGGAGTGCGAACGGGGCCGTGGAGTACGGCCCCCGCTCCCGGGCCGCCCGCTGCCTGACCGACGGCGAGGGCACCCTCGGCGCACCGGCGGACGTCCACCCCGACGCCGGGGCCGATGCCCGCGGACACCCCGGGACGACCGCCGCCGGCGACCCCCGCGGCACCGGGCCGGTGCGGACCGCGGCGGCCGGTACGGACGCCGACGACCGTGAGCATGCCGGTACCGCCGGCCCGGAATCCGCCGGTACCGCCGGTGGGGACCCCGACGGCCGGGATCACGCGGGTACCGCCGGTGCGGACGCCGACGTCCGCGAGCACGCCGGTACCGCCGGTACGGACACCGACGGCCCGGAGCACGCCGGTACCGCCGGTACGGACGCCGACAACCCGGAGCACGCCGGTGCCGCCGACGAGGACGCGTACCATCCGCCGATCACGGTTCCGCTCTGTGCCGGTGCCGCCTCGCTCGGGCTCGTCACCTTCCGGCGCCGCCGGGACCGGGACCCGTTCACCCCCGAAGACCTCGCCTTCGCCGAGGAGTTCGCGGTGCACGGGAGCGCCGCGCTGGCCGCCGCGCACCGCTTCGCGCAGGAACGCCGGATCTCGCTGTCGCTGCAGCGGAGCCTGCTGCCCGGACGGCTCGGCGGCGACGAGGCCGCCGAGATCGCCTGGCGCTACTTCCCCGCCTCGCAGGAGGCGGGCGTCGGCGGCGACTGGGTCGACGTGATCCCGCTCTCCGGCGCCCGGGTCGCGCTGGTGGTCGGGGACGTCGTCGGCCACGGCGTGGGCGCGGCGGCGGCCATGGGACGGCTGCGGGCCGCCGTGCACACCCTGGCCGCCATGGACCTGCCGCCCGATGAACTCCTCGCCCACCTCGACGACTTCGTGACCCGGATCCGCGCCGAGCAGCCCTGCGGCGCGGACGGCGCCGGCCTGCTGGGCACCCTGGGCGCGTCCTGCATGTACGCCGTATACGACCCCGTCGACCGGACCTGCACGCTGGCACGCGCCGCCCATCCGGCCCCGGTGATCGTGCGGCCGGACGGGACGGCCTTCGTGCCCGACCTCCCGGCCGGTTCGCCGCTGGGGATCGGCTCGGTACCGTTCGAGGCCGTCGAGATGGACTGCCCGGACGGCAGTCTGGTGGCCTTCTTCACCGACGGCCTGGTGGAGGACCGGCACAAGGACATGGAGGAGGGCGTCGCCCGGCTGCGCGCCCTGCTCGGCGACCCCGGCGCGCCCCTGGAACGGCTCTGCGACGACGCGGTCGACGCCCTGCTCTCGCGCCCGCTGCACGACGACGCCGCCCTGCTGCTCGCCCGCACCACCTCCTTCCCGGACTCCGACGTGGCGGTCTGGGAGATCCCCGGCGACCCCGCGGCCGTCCGCGAGGCGCGGGCCCTGGCCAACCGGCAGCTCGACGCGTGGGGCCTGGACGACCTGCGGTTCGCCACCGAACTCATCGTCAGCGAACTGGTCACCAACGCCATCCGCTACGGCACCGCCCCGATCCGGCTGCGCCTGATCCGCCACCACGTCCTCACCTGCGAGGTGCTCGACGGCAGCAGCACCTCGCCGCGGCTGCGCCACGCCAGGACGACGGACGAGGGGGGCCGGGGACTGTTCCTGGTGGCGCAGGCCTCGCGGCGCTGGGGCTACCGGTACACCGGCTCGGGCAAGTCCATCTGGGTGGAGCAGGAACTGCCCTGACGCCCGGCCCCGTCCCGGCCGCCCGGGGCGGCGGGTCCGCCGTGCGGTCAGGCCACCGCTGCCAGGGAGTCCGCCAGCCGGCGCCGGGCCGCGCGGGCCGCGGGCAGTGCCGCGAGGGCGGCCGCGCCCAGCATGGTGGCGGCGCCGGAGCCCAGCAGCAGCCACAGCGGCGGATCCTGCGCGATGCCCGCCCCGATGCCGCTGGAGCGGCCCTGCGCGTCGATCAGCCAGTGGGCGAGCGGGGCGCCGAGCGCGGCGGCGGCCGCGAACGCGGCCAGGGCGGTGCAGCCCATGGCCGTCATGGTGACCGCGGTGATCTGCCGCGGGGACAGGCCGACGGCCTTCCAGGCCAGCAGGTCGCGCTCGCCCTCGCGGACGGTCCCGCCGATCGCGGTGAGCACCTCGACGAGCCCGATGAGGGCCAGTACGAGGATCAGTCCCGCCACCACCCCGCGCAGCGGGGACAGCTCGTCGGCCGGGTTGGCCGCGGCGTGCACGTCCAGCCGGTCGTGGGCGGCAGCCGTCAGCCGTCCGGCGACGGTGTGCGGGTCGGCGCCGGCCACCAGGCGCACCTGGTAGAGGGTCGGGGCGAGCCGCGGATCGTTCTCGCGGAGGGTGTCGAGCGAGGTGGAGATGACCCGGCCGGCGTTCTCCGGTTCGATGCTGCGGCCGACGATGTGCAGGATCTGCGGCTGGTCGCCGACGGTCATCCGGACCCAGTCGCCGACGCGCACGTCCAGCAGGTCGAGCAGGCCCTGCCCGGCGACCGCCTCGTCGCTCTGGCGCGCCGCCCGGCCCTCGGCGAGGGCGTACGGGTAGGGGTCGTGCCGGGTGCCCAGGCCGCGCAGCGCGATCGTGGCGGTCTGCCCCGGCACCAGCGCGGCCACCTCGACGCCCGGGTAGGCGGCGGCGACCTGCGGATCGCGGGCCAGCAGGGCGCGGACCTCCCGGTCGCCGAGTCCCGAGTGGGTGTGCACGGTCAGGGCGGTGGGCACGCCGATCCGCTCCGGGCTGCTGTGGAAGCGGTCGAGGGTGGTCCAGGCGCTCATCGCCACCACGATCAGCAGCAGCGGCAGCGCCAGCCGGGCGACCGTGGCCAGCGAGCGGGCCGGCCGGGAGAAGGCGGTGTGCAGGCCGAGCACCAGGGGCGCCGGCACGTTGATCTCCAGGGCCCGCCGCAGCGGCGCGGCCAGCCGCCCGCCGGAGCCGCCCCGGACGGCGCGCGGTGCCCGGCCCCCGCGAGGGGCGGGCCGGGCGCCGGGCACCGGCGGGACACGGCCCGCGCGCCAGGCCGCGAGCCCCGTCGTCGCCGCGATGAACAGCACCGCTCCCGCCGGGACGGCCAGCTCCGTCAAGGTGTGGCCGGGCAGCACCCGCCACATCCGGACGGCGTCGCCCAGCCGGCCCGGGACCCGGCTGCCGAGCGCGTCCGTCAGCGCGACGGCGGCGACGGCACCGGCCAGGGCGTACGCGATGTGCTGCGAGAGGAAGACCCGGACCACCTGGCTCGGGGTGAAGCCGACGGCCTTCAGGACGGATATGTCGCGCAGGTGCCCGCGGATGCGGGTGGCGATCGCCCCGTGCACGGCGAACCCGGCGGCCACCAGCGCGCCGAGGCCGAACAGCCCCAGCACCTGGCCCAGCAGCCGGTTGTCGCCCTGGGCCTCGGCGCGGGCCTGCTGCCAGGTGGAGACCTCGCCGATGGCGCCCGAGCCCAGCACGGTGACGGCGCGCTGCACCGCGTAGTCCGTCTCGGCGGGATCGGTCAGCCGCAGTCCGACGATCTGGCCGGTCGGGCGGTGCACGGCGGCGGGCAGCGCCCAGACGAGACCGGGCTGCTCACCCGGGCGGTAGCGGGCCTCGGCGGTGTCGGCGATCCCCGCCACGGTGAGCGTTCCGCCGCCGTCCGGCAGCGCGAGCGTGTCGCCGGGGCCGGCCAGCAGGGCGCGGGCCAGGCGGCTCTCCAGGACCACGCCGTCGGGTGCGGCGGTATCCAGCCAGTGCCCGGCGGTGAGCAGCGGACGGCCCACCGAGGGGAGCGCGGAGGTGGCCCGCAGCTCCACGGTGGCGCGGGTGCCGCGGGCGCCGAGGGTGGTCACGGCGGTGGCGTACGGCCCGGCCACCCCCTCGACCCCGGCCACGGCCCTGAGTCTGCCGAGGTCGGTGGAGGTGCCGGTGTGGATCCACACGTGTGCGCCGCGGGTCTGGGAGAAGACCCGCTGCCAGGGGTTGGTGGCGTAGCCGAACAGCGCGGCGGCCAGCAGCAGCGACACCACCACTCCGGCGGTGGCGAGCACGAGGAAGAGCGCCTCGCCGCGGTGCGCGCGCAGGTCGGAGTGTGCCCAGCGCAAGGTGGCGCGCATGAGATCCAGCCCTTCCGGTGGGTCCGAGAGATCGGTGCGGGTCGGGGTGCGGCCGTACGGCGGTCCGCGGGCTCGTCAGTCCTTGAGCTCCAGCACCCCGGAGGTGCCGGGCCGGCGCGCCGGGGCGGTGTCGAGCTGCGCGTCGTCGGCGATCCTGCCGTCGAAGAAGCTGATGACCCGGCCGGCCGCGCTCGCCAGCCGGGCGTCATGGGTGACCAGCACGATCGTCTGCCCCCGCTGGTGGAAGCGGGTGAGCAGCCGCATCACCTCGCGGGTGCCCTTGCTGTCCAGGCTGCCGGCGGGCTCGTCGGCCAGCAGCAGCGGCGGGTGGTTGACCAGGGCCCGCGCCAGGGCGACCCGCTGCTGCTCGCCGCCCGACAGCTCGCCGGGCATGCTGCGTTCCTTGCCGGCGATGCCCAACTCGGCCAGCAGCGCCTCCCGCTCGGCGCGGGCCCGGCGGGGCGGCACGCCGGCGAGGAGGGCCGGGAGCTCCACGTTGTCGGCGACGGACAGGTTGGAGACGAGGTTGAAGAACTGGAAGACGATGCCGATGCGGCGCCTGCGCTCCACCGCCCAGCGGGTCTCCCGCCAGGCGTCGGTGCGTTCGCCGCCCAGCCAGATGCTGCCGCTGTCGGGCTGCTGGAGCCCGCCGAGCAGGTGCAGCAGCGTGGACTTGCCCGCCCCGGAGGGGCCGGTGATCGCCACGAACTCGCCCTGGCGCACGCACAGATCGACCCCGCGGACGGCGTGTGCCGGACCGCTCTCGCCGTGGTGCGTCCTGACCAGGCCCGCGGCGCGCAGCACGGGAGCGGGGCCGTCGCTCACTCCAGGTCCTCCAGCTCTTCCTGGCACCTTTCCAGCCAGTCGAGGTCTGCCTGAAGGTGCAGCATCGCACCCTCGATCAGGAGGTGCGCGATGCGGTTGTCCCGGTCTTCCGCGGCGGCCAGCTTCGACAGGTCGCGCATCGAGTTGAGGTACTGCCGCCGCTGCTTGTTGATCAGCGCGATCTGGTCGGCGATGCCGGTCCGCGGGGCGAGGGCCAGCTTCATGAAGAAGTCGTCCCGCACCCGTGGTTCGTCCTCGGGCCTGTCGAACCAGGCGCGGAGCTCGTCCTGCCCGGTCGCGGTGAGGCGGTACACCTTCTTGTTGGGCCGGCTGGACTGTTCGATGTCCTCGCCCTCGATCAGTCCCTGCTTCTCGAGGCGGCCGAGGGTCACGTAGATCTGGCCGACGTTCGGCTGAGGGTACGCGGAGCCCAGCAGTTGCTCAAGGCCCTGCTTGAGCTCGTACCCGTGGGCAGGTCCCCGGGCCAGGAGGGCAAGGAGGGGCAGCCGCACTACCGTCGTCCTCCTGTCCTCGTAAAGTGTCCCAGGATCTAGTATCGCCCATACCTAACGGGTATACATGGCCTTCGAGCCGTGGTGACACCGCCGGCGGCCACCGACGACGCCGGCGCACAGGGAGGAACCTATGCGGTGGCTCAGGGCCGCGGGTAGGTGCCTCCTCGTCCTGGGCGTCGTCCTGACCGGGTGCGTCTCGTCGAACGGGCCGTCCGCCGACGGCGCGGGCGCCGGGGACGGCCGGGGACCGCTCACGCTGGCCACCGCCGGGGACCTCACCGGATACCTGGGCACCGTGCTGGACGGGTGGAACCGCACCCATCCGGGCGAGCGGGTGACGCTCGTCGAGCTGCCCGACTCCGCCGACGAGACCCATGCGCAGATGGTCACCGACCTGCGCGGCGGCGACCGCAGCCGGTTCGACGTCCTGAACATCGACGTCACCTGGACCGCCGAGTTCGCGGCCGCGGGATGGATCCGCCCGCTGGATCCCGGGCGCTTCCCGCTCGACTCCTTCCTGCGGCCGGTCGTGGACACCGCGACCTACGACGGCCGGCTCTACGCGGTGCCCTACGTCACCAACGCCGGACTGCTGCTGTACCGCAAGGACGTCCTCGCGAAGGAGGGCGTGCCGCCGCCGCGGACCTGGGCCGAGCTGGAACGGGACGCGAAGACCATCGCGCCGAAGTACGGACTGGACGGCTACGCGGGCCAGTTCCTGCCCTACGAGGGCCTGACGGTGAACGCCGCCGAGGCCGTCTACTCGGCGGGCGGCACCATCCTCGGCGACGAGGGCGACCGGGTCACGGTGAACTCCGCGGCGGCCCGGGAGGGCATCGACTTCCTGGCCCGCGGCGTACGGGAGGGCTGGATCCCGAAGCAGGCCCTGTCGTACAAGGAGGAGGAGTCCAAGCAGGCCTTCCAGGACGGCCGGCTGCTCTTCCTGCGCAACTGGTCCTACGCGTACGCCGTCGCCTCGGCCCCCGGCTCCCCGGTCGCCGGAAAGATCGGGGCCGTACGGCTGCCGGGCCCCGACGGGCTGGGCACCAGCGTGCTCGGCGGCTCCGACCTGGCCGTCAACTCCCATGCGCGGCACCCCGATTCGGCCGCCCGTCTGATCGCCTACCTGACCAGTGAGCGGGTCCAGCGCCAGGTGCTCACGCTCGGCGCGCTGCCGCCCGTACGCGCCGCCCTGTACGAGGATCCGGCGCTGGTACGGCGCTTCCCCTACCTGCCCACGCTGCGCGCGAGCGTGCTGTCCGCGGCGCCGCGGCCCAAGAGCCCGCGGTACGGCCAGGTGAGCCTGGTGGTGCAGGCGGTCGTGCGCGACGCGATGACCGGGCACGAGACGCCCGAGGCGGCGGTCCGGCGGCTGGCCCGCGAACTCGCCGCGGTGCCGCAGCGCTAGAGCGCCCCGCCTGGTCCTCCTAGTTACTTGTTAGGTAACGCCCAGGTCTCACCTGTCTCCCTTTCGAGCTGAATTATCCCTATAAACAACCCCTGTAGGCGCACCAGTTGCCCGCTTCTCGTTGACACGTCCCAGACACGCTTACTTAACATGCATGCATAACCACCAGGCACCAGAGACAGGCAATGGGTTGAACATGCACCGTTGGTGGCGCGACGCGGTCATCTACCAGGTGTACGTCCGCAGCTTCCTGGACAGCACCGGAGACGGCATCGGCGACCTCGCCGGGGTCCGCGCCGGACTGCCCTACCTGAAGAAGCTCGGCGTCGACGGGATCTGGCTGAGCCCCTTCTACCCCTCGCCGCAGCACGACCACGGCTACGACGTCGCCGACTACCGCGACGTCGACCCGGTCTTCGGCGACCTCGACGAGTTCGACCGGCTCATGGCGGCGGCCCGCCGGCTCGGCATCCGCGTGCTGCTCGACATCGTGCCCAACCACTGCTCCTCGCACCACCCGTGGTTCCGGAAGGCACTCGCCGCGCCGCCCGGCAGCCCCGAGCGCGCCCGCTTCCACTTCGCCGACGGCCGCGGACCCGACGGCGCCGAACCGCCCAACAACTGGCACGCCATGTTCGGCGGCCCCGCCTGGACCCGGATCACCGAGTCCGACGGCCGGCCCGGCCAGTGGTACCTGCACATGTTCACGCCCGACCAGCCCGACTGGAACTGGCGCGACCCCGAGATCGCCGCCGAGTTCGACCGCGTCCTGCGCTTCTGGCTGGACCGGGGCGTCGACGGCTTCCGCATCGACGTCGCCGCCGGCCTCTACAAGCACCCGGAACTGCCCGACTCCGACGACCCGGAGGCCGACGCCCGCACCCGCGACTCGGTCAACCCGCTCGCCTGGAACCAGCCCGAGGTGCACGACGTCTGGCGGCACTGGCGGTCGGTCTGCGAGGAGTACGCGGCCCGCGACGGCTCCGAACGCCTCCTCGTCGGCGAGGTCTCCGTCCCCACCGCCCGCGAACACGCCCGCTACGTCCGCCCCGACGAACTCCACCAGGCGTTCTTCTTCGACCTGCTCAGCGCCCCCTGGGACGCCGACGCCTTCCGCAAGGTCATCGCCGAGGCCATGCAGGACATCGCCGGCACCGGCTCCACGGTCACCTGGGTCCTCAACAACCACGACCAGGTCCGCACGGTCACCCGCTACGGCGAACCCACCCCCGAGGGCAGCGGCCTCGGCCCGGCCCGCGCCCGCGCCGCCGCGCTGCTGATGCTGGCGCTGCCCGGAGCCGCGTACATCTACCAGGGCGAGGAGCTGGGCCTGCCCGAGGTCGTCGACCTGCCCGACGACGTCCTCACCGACCCCATCTTCCGCCGCACCGGCAGCCGCGCCCGCATCCGCGACGGCTGCCGGGTGCCGCTGCCCTGGTCCGGACAGGCGTCCCCGTTCGGCTTCACCCCAGGAGCCGAGAGCGCCAAGCCCTGGCTCCCGCAGCCCGACTACTTCGCCGAGTACGCCACCGACCGCGCCCTCGCCGACACCCGCTCCTTCTGGCACCTGTACCGCGACGGACTCCAACTGCGCGCCGCGCTTGACCAGTTGGGCGAGGGCGAGCTGCGCTGGCTGGACAGCCCGCCCGACGTGCTCGCCTTCGTCCGCGGCGACGGCCTGGTCTGCGCCGTCAACTTCGGTACGTCACCGACCCCCGCGCCGGTCCCCGGCACCCCGCTCCTGGCCAGCGGCCCCTGTCCGGCCGGGATCCTCCCCGGCTCGACCGCCGCCTGGTGGATCAACGACCTCTGAACACCCAGCAGTCGACAGCACCCGAAGGGAACATCAACGATGATGCGACGCCGTACGACCCTGCTCACCAGCTGCACCGCCCTCGTCCTCACGCTCGGCGCCACCGCCTGCGGCAGCGGCGACCCCGTCTCCGCGGGCGGCGGCGACAAGGCGCTCAGCGGCCAGACCGTCACCGTGGCCGGCGTCTGGTCCGGCACCGAGCAGAAGAACTTCCAGAAGGTCCTGGACGCGTTCGGCGCCAAGACCGGCGCCAAGACCCAGTTCGTCTCCACCGGCGACAACGTCTCCACCGTCGTCGGCAGCAAGATCGAGGGCGGCAACGCGCCCGACGTGGTCATGGTCCCGCAGGTCGGCGTCCTCCAGCAGTTCGCCAAGGAGGGCTGGCTCACCCCGCTGTCGGCCACCGCAGAGAAGTCCGTCGACGCCGGCTACGCCCCCGTCTGGAAGAACTACGGCAGCGTCGACGGCACCCTCTACGGCCTCTACTTCAAGGCCGCCCACAAGTCGACCGTCTGGTACAGCCCCGACGCGTTCAGCCAGGCCGGCGTCACCCCGCCCGCCTCCTACGACGACATGCTCAAGGTCGGCCACACCCTCTCCGACTCCGGCCTCGCGGCCTTCTCGGTCGGCGGCCAGGACGGCTGGACCCTGACCGACTGGTTCGAGAACATCTACCTCTCCCAGGCCGGACCCGAGAAGTACGACGCCCTCGCCGCCCACAAGCTGCAGTGGACCGACCCCTCCGTGGTCGCCGCGCTCACCACCCTCGGCAAGCTGTTCAAGGACAAGGAACTCGTCGCGGGCGGCCAGAAGGAAGCGCTGAACACCGACTTCCCGAGCTCCGTGGAGAAGGTCTTCGGACCCAAGCCCGACGCGGGCATGGTCTACGAGGGCGACTTCGTCGCCGGCGTCGCCCACGACCAGTTCGGCAGGACCATCGGCAAGGACGCGGACTTCTTCCCCTTCCCCGCCGTCGGCACCGGCAAGGCGCCGGTCGTCAGCGGCGGCGACGCGGCCGTCGTCCTCAAGGACGGCAAGAACGCCAAGGCCGGCATGAAGCTCCTCGAATACCTCGCCACCCCCGAGGCCTCCGCCGTGTGGGCCAAGGCCGGCGGCTACCTCTCCCCGAACAAGGACCTCCCGCTCGACTCCTACGCCGACGACGTCACCCGCGCCACCGCCAAGTCCCTCGTCGACGCCGGCGACTCGGTCCGCTTCGACATGTCCGACCAGGCTCCCGCGGCCTTCGGCGGCACCAAGGGCGCCGGCGAGTGGAAGCTCCTCCAGGACTTCCTGCGCGACCCCTCCGACCCCAAGGCGACCGCCGCGAAGCTCGAAGCGGCCGCCGCCAAGGCCTACAAGGGCTGACCGGCCATGACCGCCACCCTGGTCGAGGAGACGACGAGCCCGCCGCGGGCCGGCGCCGCCGAAAGGGCCCGCCGCACCCGGCGGCGGGCCCGGACCGTCGCCCTGCTGTTCGTCCTGCCCGCGCTGCTCCTGCTGGGCGCCCTCGTCGTCTACCCCGTGCTGTTCTCCGTCGGCCGCAGCTTCTTCGACGCCTCCGGCGACCGCTTCGTCGGCGCCGACAACTACACCGAGATGTTCCGCGACCCGGCCACCCTCAAGGCCGTACGCAACACCGCGATCTGGGTCGTCGTCGCGCCGACCCTGCTGACCGGCCTCGGCCTGGTCCTGGCCGTCCTGGTGGAGAAGGTCCGCTGGGCGACCGCCTTCAAGCTGCTGCTGTTCATGCCGATGGCCGTGTCCTTCCTCGCCGCGGGCATCGTCTTCCGCCTCGCCTACGACGAGGACCCCTCCAAGGGCGTCCTCAACGCGGCCGTCGTCGGCGTCCACGACGCGTTCAAGGGATCATCCGAGTACCCGACGGCACGGGCCCGCGACGGTCACGGCGTCACCGCGGACCGGGACGGCTCGTACCGCACGGGCCGGCCGGTGTCACCGGGCACCGCCGTGGACTTCGGCATGGTGGGCGTCGCCCCCGGCGACGTCCCCGGCGACGCGCGCCCGGCCTACCGGGCCGCACAGCGCCCCGCGGCGGCCGGCGAGGTCAGCGGGGTCGTCTACCTGGACTTCACCCCCGGCGGGGGAGGACGCCAGGGCACGGTCGACCGCGCGGAGAGCGGGCTGCCGAGGATGCGCGTCGAGGCGGTCGCCGCGGACGGCACCACCGCCGGTACGGCGACCACGGCCGCCGACGGCTCCTACCGCTTCACCGGCCTCGAGGCGGGCACCTACACCCTCCGCCTCCCCGCCTCGAACTTCGCCCAGCCCTACCAGGGCGTCTCCTGGCTCGGCCCGGCCCTGGTGACCCCGGCCATCATCGGCGCCTACCTGTGGATCTGGACCGGCTTCGCGATGGTCCTGATCGGCGCGGGCCTCGCGGCGCTGCCGCGCGACGCCCTGGAGGCGGCGCGGATGGACGGCGCCAACGAGTGGCAGATCTTCCGGCGCATCACGGTCCCGCTGCTGGCACCCGTGCTGACCGTGGTCTTCGTGACGCTGGTCATCAACGTGATGAAGGTCTTCGACCTCGTCTACATCATCGCGCCGGGACCGGTGCAGGAGGACGCGACCGTGCTGGCCACGCAGATGTGGCTGGTGTCGTTCGGCGGCGGCAACAACCAGGGCCTGGGCAGCGCGCTCGGCGTGCTCCTGCTGCTGCTCGTCGTCCCGGCGATGGCCTTCAACGTCCGCCGCTTCCGAAGGAGTCAGCGATGAACGCGATCCGCCGCGGCCTCGGCAACGGCCTGGTGCAGGCCTTCCTGGTGGTGATCGGCCTGGTGTGGCTCACCCCGCTGGCCGGCCTGCTCCTGTCGTCCCTGCGATCGGCGCAGGACACGGCGAAGGGCGGCTGGTGGACGGTGTTCTCCAGCCCCGGGCAGCTGTCCTTCGACAACTACACGGCACTGCTGAAGAACTCCGGCATGACGCGGTCGCTGTGGAACACGGTGCTCATCTCGGTGCCTGCGACGGTCCTGGTGGTGGTCATCGCGGCCCTCGCCGGTTACGCCTTCGCGTGGCTGGACTTCCCCGGCCGGGACGGCATCTTCCTGGTGGTGGTCGCCCTCTTGGTCGTCCCGGTCCAGATCGGCCTCCTGCCGGTGGCCAAACTCTTCGGTGAACTGGGCCTGTTCGGCACGATCCCGGGCGTGGTCCTCTTCCACGTGGCCTACGGCCTGCCGTTCGCGGTGTTCCTGCTGCGGAACTACTTCGCGGAGATGCCGAAGGAGATGCTGGAGGCGGCCCGCATGGACGGCGGCAGCGAGTGGCGCATCTTCGTCCAGCTGGTCCTCCCGGTGGGCCGCCCGGCCATCGCCAGCCTCGCCATCTTCCAGTTCCTCTGGGTCTGGAACGACATGCTGGTCGCCCTCCTCTTCGCGGACAGCTCCTCCCAGCCCCTGACGGTGGAACTCCAGTCCCAGATACGCCAGTTCGGCAGCAACATCGACGTCCTGGCGCCGGGGGCGTTCGTGTCACTGGTGGTACCGGTGGTGGTCTTCTTCGCCTTCCAGAAGCATTTTGTGCAGGGGGTGATGGCGGGGTCGGTGAAGTAGCGGCCGCACCGACGCCGAACAGCCGGCCCTGGATGCCAGGGCCGGCTGTTCGGCGTTGCGTCAAGAAGGTGTCGGGGCCGCCGTCCGGACCCGGCCGGTTCCCTGTCATGAGCGGCGGCGGACAGGGAACCGGCCGGGGGCGAGGGGCGGGGTCCGCGGCGGTACCACCTGGGGGGTGGCCGCCCCGGCACTGCCCGCCCTCGCGCGCTGCCGTCGGGGCACGGCAGCGGCACCCGGAGACGAGACCGGTCCCGGCCCCCACCAGGACCGGGACCGGCCTCCGCGGAGCACGTGCCCGCCGCCCCCACGGCGGCCTGGCACGTGACGTCCGCGGGCCGCCGTCCCAGGGAAGGGGAGGACGGCCGCCCGCACCCCACCGCTGACGGGACGCAACGGGCGGGGACGCGCCGGATGCGCGTGGCCGGTCCTGACCACCGGCCGGCGCGACGAGCGTCGCAGCCGCCGTCGCCGCGCGGCAAGCGCGAGCCGATCAAGGTGCCCCAAGAGGCACCGGCGCCCGACCGGTCAGGCAGTCGCCGGCGGGAGCGTCCGATGCCGCAGGGGCCGTCCCGGTGTGGGGTGACTCACATGATTTAACATTCAACGACCACCTCGTTTAATGTTCAACGAGTGTCCGATGTGCGGGCACGGAATCACAAGATTGCGACCTGCCATGGGCATCTTCAGCCGCAGCCGAACGAACGACTCCCAGGAAACGGAGAACACCACCGTGAGCACCCCGATCAAGGTAGCTGTCGTCTACTACTCCTCCACCGGCACGATCGCCGAGGTCGCCCGGGAGATGGCGCAGTACGCCGAGAAGGCCGGTGCCGAGGTGCGTCTGCTCAAGGCGGCCGAGCTGGCCCCGCAGGCGGCCATCGACTCCAACCCCGCCTGGGCCGCGAACGCCCTCGCCACCGCCGGCCTCCCCGAGGCCACCGCGGACGACATCGAGTGGGCCGACGCCGTGATCTTCGGCTCCCCCACCCGCTTCGGCAACATCGCCTCGCAGCTCAAGCAGTTCATCGACACCCTCGGCGGCCTCTGGGCGCAGGGCAAGCTCGCGAACAAGGTCTACAGCGGCTTCACCTCGTCCGCCACCGTGCACGGCGGCCAGGAGTCCACCCTCCTCGCCCTGTACACCTCCTTCCACCACTTCGGCGGCATCGTGGTCGCCCCGGGATACACCCACGCCTCGAAGTTCGCCGACGGCAACCCGTACGGCACCTCGCACGTCGACGCGCAGGGCAACAACCCGGTGGACGACACGACCCGTGAGGCCGCCCGCGTGCAGGCCGAGCGCGTCGTCCACATCGCGACCGCCCTGAAGGCCGGCCTCTCCGTCTGAGTCCGCCCTGCCGCCGGCCACCGCGCCGGCGCCCGGTACCGGCCCGTCCACGCGCGATCCGACCCGCCCGTGGACGGGCCGCCGCGTGCGCGGCCGGCGACACCGCGAGAAGCGATTCCGGCGATCGAAGCCGGCGACCGGATATTCCGGCCCGGCCCGGCCGGCGGCGAATTCCGCTGCCCTTTCAGGCATTTACGCTGCCTGAAGGCGATATCCGCAGCACATGCCGTGGGCTCCGCGGGCCAATAGAATCGACCGACCATGCGCTTTCAGATCCTCGGGCCCGTCCGGCTCTGGCGGGACTCCACCGATGTGAGACTGGGCCCTCCCAAACAGCGGGCCCTGCTGGCCCTGCTGCTGGCGCACACAGGACAGCCGGTGCCGCTGCACGAGATCGTGGACGCGCTGTGGCACGCGGATCCCCCGGCGACGGCGGCCAACGTGGTGCACCGCCACGTCGCCGCCCTGCGCAGGCTGCTCGAACCCGAGCTGGTCTCCGGCACCGCCTCCAGCCGCCTGGTCCGCGCCGCGGGCGGCTACGCCCTCCGGGTCACCGGTGACGAACTGGACCTGCTGCGGTTCCGGGCGCTGTGCGAGGACGCCAGGGACGCGGCCCGGCGGGCGGACCGGGCACGGGCCGTGGAGTCGCTGGTCGAGGCGCTGGACCTGTGGCGGGGGCCCTCGGCGTCCGGGATCCCTCCCGAGGTGCGTGCCCTGCCGGTCTTCACGGCCATCGACGACGAGCACGTCGTCGCCGTGAAGGAGGCCGCCGGGCATCTGCCCACCGCCGGTGCCGCACTGACCGAACGCGTCCTGGTCACGCTCCGCCAGGCCGCCGCCCACCATCCGTTCGACGAGGCGCTGCAAGCCCGGCTCGTCGAGCTGCTGGCCGCCGCGGGCCGCCAGGCGGAGGCGCTGGAGACGTACCGGACGGTACGCGCACGCCTCGCCGAGGAGATCGGCCTCGACCCGGGCCCCGAACTCCGCGCGGCCCACCGCGCCGCGCTGGAGCAGGCACGGGATGCGGCTCAGGATCCGGCACCGGCACCGGCACCGGCACGGACGGAGCCACCGGATCGGCGCTCGCCAGTGGCCTCGGCGCCGGACGGTCGGACAGCCGCATACGTCCCGCCCTCACCGGCCGCCGCCTCCCCCGCGACCGCCACCCCGACCGGCACCGGCGGCACCGCCGTCACCGCCGTCACCGCCGTCACCGACCCAGCCGCTCCCCCCGCCGCCGGCCCGGTCACCGGCTCCGTCGCCGACGCCGCCCCCGAGCCCGCGCATCCCGCTCAACTCCCGCGCGATCTCGGCTCCTTCGCGGGCCGTCAGGCCGAGCTGGAGCGGCTGGACGCGCTCGTGCCGGGGGCCGGTGAGGCCGCGCAGGCCGTCGTCATCAGCGGGATGGCCGGCGTCGGCAAGACCACCCTCGCCGTGCACTGGGCCAACCGCCTCGCCCCCGGCTTCCCCGACGGGCAGGTCTACGTGGACCTGCGCGGCTTCCATCTGAGCGGGGCGGCGATGAGCGGGGCCGAGGCGCTGCGCGCGCTGCTCGACGCCTTCGGCGTGCCCGTCGGCCGCATCCCCGCGGAGCTGGGCGCGCAGGCCGCGGCCTACCGCCGGCTGCTGGCCGGCCGGCGCGTCCTCGTCGTCCTGGACAACGCCCTCGACTCCGAGCAGGTGCGTCCGCTGCTGCCGGCGCCGGACGGCTGCCTGGCCGTCGTCACCAGCCGTCACCAGCTCCAGGGGCTGATGGCCGTCGAGGGCGCGCACGCGCTCGCCCTGCGGCAGCCGGACGAGGACGAGGCCCGCGCGCTCCTCGGCCGGCGGCTCGGCGAGGACCGCGTCGCCCGCGAGGAGGAGGCGGCCGCCGAGATCATCGGCCTGTGCGAGCGGCTGCCGCTGGCGCTGGCCATCGTGAGCGCCCGCGCCGCGCTCAACCCCGGGTATCCGCTGGCCTCCATCGCCGGTGAGCTGCGGGCGGGCCACGGCAGTCTCGACGCGTTCTCCGGGGAGCCGCCCCTGGCCGACGTGCGGTGTGTCTTCTCCTGGTCGTACCGGGCGCTGACGCCCGAGGCGGCCCGGCTGTTCCGGCTGCTCGCCCTGCACCCGGGTCCCGACTGCTCCGTGGCCGCCGCGGCCGGACTGGCCGCCGTCCGGCCACGTCAGGTGCGCGCCCAGCTGACCGAGCTGGTCAGGGCGCACCTGCTGGTCGAGAACGAGCCCGGCCGGTACTCCCTGCACGGCCTGCTGCGCGCCTACGCCGCGGAACTCGTCGAGGAGCTCGACTCCCGCCAGGACGCGGACGCGGCGCACACCCGGCTGCTCGACCACTACCTGCACAGCGCGCACGCGGCGGAGGCCGCCCTGGCCCCGCACCGGGAGCGGATCCTGCTGCCCCGTCCGGCCGCGCACACGCTGCCCGAACGGTTCCCCGACCAGCGGGCCGCGGCCGACTGGTTCGACCGTGAACGCGCGGTGCTGCTGGCCGCCGTCGAGCAGGACGTCCGCCGCGGGGACGGCGGCTACGGCTGGCGGCTGGCCGCCGTGCTGGAGCTGTACCTGGACCGCAACGGACGCTGGCAGCAGCAGCGGACCGTCCAGACGGCCGCCATCACCGCGGCGCAGCGCGGGGGCGACCTGACGGGCCAGGCGCACGGTCACCGGGCGCTCGGCTTCGCGCTGAGCCGGCTGGGGCAGTGGGACGGGGCCGACGAACACCTGCACCGCGCCCTCCAGTTGTCCGAGGAGCTGCGCGACACGTGCGGCCAGGCCCGGGTGCACCGGTACTGGGCGTTCGTCGCCAACCGGCACGGGAGGCACGCCGACGCGCTGGACCACTACCGGCAGGCGCTGGAGCTGTACCGCGCCGCCGGTCACCTCAACGCCGAGGGAAGCGTGCACAACGAGGTGGGCTGGACGTACCTGTTGCTGGGCGCGTACGACAAGGCCCTCGAGGAGTGCGGCCGTTCGCTCGCCGTGCACCGCAAGACCGGCGATCCCAACGGCGAGGCGGCGGCCTGGGACAGCCTGGGCGTCGCCCACCTGCGGCTGGGACGGCTCGACCGGGCGCTCGACGGCTTCCGGCACGCACTCGCCCTGTACCGGCGGATCCGGGACTCCTATCTGGAGGCCGACACGCTCACCCACATCGCCGACACGCATCTGGCGGCGGGGCGGACGGAGAGCGCCGCCACGGCGCTCGGGCAGGCGCTGGAGATCCTGGAGGGCATCGGCCACCCGGACGCCGAGGGTGTCCGGGGCAGGCTCCGCGAACTGGGCTGAACCCCAGGCCGGCGCGGACCGTGTATCACCTGGCGGCGCGCCGTGCGGCGGTACCGGCGGGGTCGTGGGGGCCGGCCTGGGCGCGCGCTTCCTTTGGCGTGCGGCCGGTCAGGAATCCGTCAGTTTTCCGGCGGCACCGGCTGCCTACGATCGCGCGGAAACAGGCACGCAAACGCGTCGTGCCCGTCGGCGACGAGCCTCGAACCGGTTCGCCCGGCGCTCCGACTCCGCCCGTGCGCACCGCGCCGGAGGGCGGAACCCTGCCCCACGGGATAGACATGACTTGCGCCCTCGCGCCGGCCGGGCCTCCGACGGCACCCCGCGAACACCTTCTGCGGGCCCTGGCGGCCGACCACACCAAACCGCTGCTGGCCTACGTCGAACGCATGCTGCGGGACCGCCACACGGCGGAGGACATCGTGCAGGAGACCCTGATCCGGGCCTGGCACCACGCGGAGCGGCTCTACGAGAACGAGGGATCGGTGCACGGCTGGCTGCTGACCGTGGCCCGCAATCTGACCATCGACCGGATACGCAGCGCCTATCACCGTCATGAGTCCCCGGGCTCGGAGTATCCGGGCCCGGAGTTCGCGGGGGTGCTGGAGGGCGACCACGCCGACGCGGTGGCGGCCTCGGTGGACGCCGTGTCGCTGCTGCGGCATCTCTCCCGGGAGCACCGGGAGGTGCTGGTGCACACGTACCTCAACGACAGGACCGTGCAGGAGACCGCCAGGATCCTCGGTGTCCCCGCGGGCACCGTCAAGTCGCGGCAGCACTACGCGCTTCGGCAGCTGCGGCTCCGGGCGCACGCGCGGGCGGCCGCGGACGCGCGGGCCGCCTGAGCCCTCACAGCAGGCCGTTCTGCAGGGCGAAGGCGACGGCGTGGACGCGGTTGCGCAGGCCGTGGCGCGCGATGATCTCGTGGATGATGTATTTGACGGTTCGTTCCGAGTAGTGGAGAGCTGCGGCGATCTCCGTCGTGCTGAAACCGGCGGCCAGTTGCCGCAGCACCGCCAGTTCCCTGGTGGTGAGGGACGACGACTCGTCGTCGGCGCCGACACCCTGGTCGCTCCACTGCCGGGTGCGGATCTGCTCCAGCAGCGATCCCAGCAGCGACTGCGGCAGCGACGCCGCGCCGCGGGCCACCGCGCACAGCATCTCGGTGATGTCGGCGAGGGTGGTCCGCTCGCGGGACATGAAGGCCACGAGGCCGAGCCCGACCACGCGGACGAGCTGTTCGGCGGTGGGCCGGTTGGCCACGAGGACGAGCCGGGGCGCCCCGGCCGGGTCCTCCGGGCAGTACCGCTTCAGCACCGCGAACGTCCTCTCGCCGAGGTCGTCCGTGATGAGCAGCAGGACGTCGGGGCGTTCCTCGGCGTCCGCGGGCAGTACGCGTACACGGTCGTCGGCGATGAGATGTGCTTCGACGCCCTGCGCAGTCAGTCTGTCTTCTGCCAGGACGGTCACCTGCATGGGTCGCGACGGTTCAGAGCCGCTCACCTGGCGTCCTTTCCTGATTCCTGGTTCCGGATGGTGCTCGATTCGTGGGGACGGGCGGGGCCGCTCACACCGTCCCGCCCGGAGGCCGCACGGCCTCGTGGCCGGTACGGCGTCCGGGTGGGACGGTGCGCGGGTGCTTTGCCGGGTGGTGTCAGAGGGTCTTGATCTGTCCGCCGTCGATGACGATCTCGGCGCCGGTGATGTTGGCGGCGAGGGGGGAGGCGAGGTAGAGGGTGAGGTCGGCGACCTCGTTGGCTTCGGTGATGCGGCCGGAGGTGATGCCCATGCTCTGCGGCACGACGGTGTCGAGGGCTTCCTGGGCGGTGGTGCCGGCGGCCGCGGCGGTGGCGTCGGCGAAGCCGCCGGGTGCCGTCCAGAACGGGGTGCGGACGGGTCCGGGGGCGATGGCGTTGACGCGGACGCCCTGCGGGGCGAACTCCTCGGAGAGGGCCTTGTTGAGGTTGGTGAGCGCGGCCTTGGCCGCGGAGTAGTCCACGACCATCGGGAAGGGCAGCCGGGCGTTGATCGAGCCGATGTTGACGATGGCGGCGTCGCCCGCGGCGATCAGGTGCGGCAGCGCGGCGCGGCTGGCACGGACGGCGCTGAAGAAGGTCAGGCCGAAGACGTTCAGCCAGTCCTCGTCGCTCACCTTCAGGAACGACTCGCGCGGCTTGGTGGCGCCCACGTTGTTGACCAGGACGTCGATCCGGCCATGACGCTCCACGGCCGCACGGACCAGGGCCTCGGGACCCTCGGGGGTGGACAGGTCGACGGCCACGACGGTGACGTCGTGCTCGGCGGCCAGGGCGTCCAGCTCGGGGGTCGACGTACGGCTGCCGGCCACGACCTTGGCGCCCTCGCGGACCAGGCCCTCCACGACGGAGAGGCCGATGCCCTTGCTGGCTCCGGTGACGACGGCGACCTTGCCCTTGAGGTGCAGTTCCATGACAGTCCCTTTCTGGAATGATCAATACACAATCGGGTCGCACATCCGCGCTTCCCTCATGGGCAGAGCCTAGCAGTCTTTCTTGATTGTTCAATCCAGAACTAAAGTGGCTTCGGTCACCCCTTCGGGCAGACCTTGCGCCCCCTCGGTCCGACCGCCCCCGGCACCGCCCGCCGAACGGGCAACTCACCGCTCGGCGCCGCTCGTTCACCATTTGACGGCGGCGCGTCACTCCTACTTAACATGTAGGTATGCATCCCGCGCACCCCGTACCGATCCGGTACAAGACCGAAGAGAAGATCCGCCATCTGCTGGCCTGGGCGGCGGGCTGGAGCGGCGGCTCCCGGGGCGAGAGCCTGTGGTCGTACTCCCTCGGCCTCGGCGGTTCGCACGCCCTGCTCAGCGGGTGGCTGAAGAACCCGAGGCTCCTCGCCGCCCTCACCCCTCAGGAGCAGGATCTGCTGAGCGAGGCCCGCCGCAGGTCCGGCCGCCGGGCGGTCCGCCACGCTGGCGACGGAGCGCCGCCGGTCACCGCCGCCGCCGTCCGCTACGTTGCTGGCAACAGCGCACCGCCCACGGACGGCCCTCGGTGCGCGAGCACAGAAGGAACGCACCATGAGCCGCCCCGAAGGCAACGGCATCCTCACCACCGAGCCCGTGCATGACCTCTACCTGTCCCTGCTGCTGACGATGGTCGACGGCGGCCAGGGCGTCACCAGCATGACCATCACCCTGGGCACCCCCAGCGGTGTGATCAGCGGCGATCTCGTCTCCCGGGAGACCTGGAAGTCCCTGTGGACGGAGACCATCCTCACGAAGGCCAACACCAGCGCGGGCACGATGGGCCTCTTCCCCGACACCGTCGACCGGATGCTGGAGCAGGTGCGGGAGGAGGTCGGCGGGCACGACGAGTCCGCGGCCGAGGTGCCGCGCTTCGTGCACCTGAAGGACACCACCCTCTTCGTCCCCGGCGCCACCCCGATCACCCTTCCGTTCTGGCGCGGCCGCCTGGACGCGGTCACCGGCTGGACCCTCGGCAAACTCGGCGTCTGACCCGCCGCCGCACGGGCAACAACTCTGCCCGTCCGGCCCAACTCCCCCTCGTCGTAAGGAAGTCGGGCCCTGCGGTCGAACAAGCTGACGTCCGCAAGGTTCCTGCGTCAGCGAGGGTTGGAAGACCGATGAAGTCCATGTTCAGATCACGCGTTCGCGCGGCCGCCACCGTCGGTGCCGCGGTGGGCGCCCTCACCCTGGGACTGGCGGGGTCCGCGTCCGCCTCCTCGGTCCCGGCCTGGCAGCTCCAGGTCTGCTCCCAGAGCATCTTCCAGACGAACGTCTACTGGGGCAACGGCGGCTTCATGGGCGTGCCCGCCGGCCAGTGCCAGACCGCCTACTGGCAGCGCACCAGCGCCTCCGTGTACATGGTCCACGTCGACGCCTACGTGAACGGCGGCGGATACATCGCGAGCGCCGACGTCAACGTGGCCCAGGGAGCAGGACTGGCCACCGGCGGCGTCACCGCCCCGTACCTCTGGTCCTTCTGAGGGAAGCCCCCGGAGGGCGGCGGCACCGGGCCGTCGCCCTCCGGGAGCACCCACGGGTGACCGCGGCTCAGAAGCCCGCCGGCTCCGTGTACACGCCCCACTCCTCGCGGAGCACACCGCAGATCTCGCCCAGGGTCGCCTCGGCGCGTACGGCGTCGAGCATCGGCCCGATCATGTTGGCCCCGGAGCGGGCGGCGCCGAGCATCGCGTCCAGGGCGGAGCGGACCGCGCCCTCGTCGCGTGCGGTCCTGCGCGCGTCCAGCACCCGGACCTGCTCGCGCTCCACCTCGTGCGAGACCCGCAGGATCTCCAGGTCCCCGGTGACGGACCCGGTGTGCACGTTGACGCCGACGACCCGCTTGTCGCCCTTCTCCAGGGACTGCTGGTACTGGAAGGCCGACTCGGCGATCTCCCCGGTGAACCAGCCGTCCTCGATGCCCCGCAGGATCCCGGAGGTGACCGGTCCGATCGGGTGCCGCCCGTCCGGGTGGGCGCGCAGGCCGCGCTCCTTGATCTGGTCGAAGATCTTCTCGGCGTCGGCCTCGATCCGGTCGGTCAGCTGCTCGACGTACCAGGAACCGCCCAGCGGGTCCGCCACGTTGGCGACGCCGGTCTCCTCCATGAGCACCTGCTGGGTGCGCAGCGCGATCTCCGCGGCCTGCTCGCTGGGCAGCGCGAGGGTCTCGTCGAGGGCGTTGGTGTGCAGCGAGTTGGTGCCGCCGAGCACCGCGGCGAGCGCCTCGACGGCCGTGCGGACCACGTTGTTGTACGGCTGCTGGGCGGTCAGCGAGACGCCCGCGGTCTGGGTGTGGAAGCGCAGCCACTGCGACTTCTCCGACCGGGACCCGTACACGTCCCGCATCCAGCGGGCCCAGATCCGGCGGGCCGCGCGGAACTTGGCGATCTCCTCGAAGAAGTCGACGTGCGCGTCGAAGAAGAAGGAGAGTCCGGGTGCGAAGACGTCGACGTCCAGGCCGCGGCTGAGGCCCAGCTCGACGTATCCGAAGCCGTCCGCGAGCGTGTACGCCAGCTCCTGCGCGGCCGTCGCACCGGCCTCGCGGATGTGGTAGCCGGAGACGGACAGCGGCTTGTAGGCGGGGATGCCGGCCGCGCAGTACTCCATCAGGTCGCCGATGAGGCGCAGATGGGGCTCGGGCTGGAACAGCCACTCCTTCTGGGCGATGTACTCCTTGAAGATGTCCGTCTGGAGCGTGCCGTTGAGCACCGCCGGGTCGACGCCCTGCCGTTCGGCGGCGACGAGGTACATGCAGAAGACGGGGACGGCCGGGCCGCTGATCGTCATCGAGGTCGTGACGTCACCGAGCGGGATGTCCTTGAACAGGACCTCCATGTCGGCGGCGGAGTCGATGGCCACCCCGCAGTGCCCGACCTCGCCGAGCGAGCGCGGGTCGTCGGAGTCGCGGCCCATGAGGGTCGGCATGTCGAAGGCCACCGAAAGACCCCCGCCGCCGTTGGCGAGGATCATCTTGTAGCGCTCGTTGGTCTGCTCGGCGTTGCCGAACCCGGCGAACTGGCGAATGGTCCAGGTCCGCCCCCGGTAGCCGGTCGGGTACAGCCCGCGCGTGAAGGGGTACTCCCCCGGCCAGCCGATCCGCTCGAATCCCTCGTACGTGTCACCCGGCCGGGGCCCGTACACCGGCTCCACCGGGTCACCGGAGAGCGTCGTGAAGTCCGCGTCCCGCTTGCGGGCCGCGTCGTAGCGGGCCTGCCAGCGTAGGCGGCCCTCCGTGATGGCGTCAGCGTCCATACCCCCGAATTTACTAGGACGTCCTAGTAAAAGTCGATGGGGGACCGCCGTACGGGTGTCCGTACGGCGGTGGGATCAGGCCTTGGCGACGACCGGGGTGCCCTCGGTGACCTTGGCCTCCAGCTCGCGGCTGACCTTGCGCTCCACGAAGAACGCCGCGGTCGGGACGGTGCCCGCGAGCAGCACCCACAGCTGCTTGCCGACCGGCCACTTCGCCTTGGAGCCCAGGTCGAAGGCGAAGACCAGGTAGACGACGTAGAGCCAGCCGTGCGCGATGGCGACGACCCGCGTGACGTCGGCCGCGCCGTCGATGTCCAGCCCGTACTTGGCGATCATGCTCAGACACAGCAGCACCAGCAGCACACCGGTGACGTAGGCCAGGACGCGGTAGCGGGTCAGCACGCTCTTTTTCATGGGGACGAGCGTAACGACCCGTTCCGGGAGATCTTGTCCCGGGTCACTCGTCGAAGTCGTGTGCCGACACCCGCAGCGGACGCAGCATCGCGAAGATCTCCGCGCACTCCTCGGAGTCGTACGCCCCGAGCCCGAAGTCCATCGCCATCAGGTCCCGGGTGGCCGCCTCGACCACCTCGCGGCCCTTCTCGGTGATCGTGGCGAGCGTGCCGCGCCCGTCGTTGGGGTTGGGCCGCTTGGCCACCAGACCGGAGCGCACCAGCCGGTCGACGGTGTTCGTCACGGAGGTCGGGTGCACCATCAGCCGCTCACCGATCTTCGACATCGGCAGCTCACCGGCCTTGGAGAAGGTCAGCAGCACCAGCGCCTCGTAGCGCGCGAAGGTCAGCCCGTACGGCTTGACCACCGCGTCGACCTCGGCCAGCAGGATCTGCTGGGCCCGCATGATCGACGTGATCGCGGCCATCGACGGCACGTTTCCCCAGCGCTGCTTCCAGAGGTCGTCGGCACGGGCGATGGGGTCGAAGGGGAGACTGAGAGGCTTCGGCACGCCACCGACCCTACCGGCCGGTCATATACCGGTCAGCCGTGTCTCGGCTTTCGGTCACCTCCGCGGCCACAGCGCGGTCACACCGGGGCCGCCGCCCGCCGGCACGGGCCTCTCGGCTACGGCACCGGCCCCGCCGACCGCCGGGCCGCCACCGCGAGAGCGCAGCAGCACAGCACGCCCGCCACCCCGGCGCCCGCCACGGTCGCCCGCACCCCCACGGCCTCCGCCGCCACACCCGCCAGCGCCATCCCGACGCCCTGCAGGGTCATCAGCCCGGCGCTGAGCACCGTCATGGCCCGGCCGCGCAGCTCCTCGGGCACGGCCCGCACGAACCACTGGTCCAGGCCCAGCGTGTACGCCGACCCGGCCCCCGCCACCAGCAGGAGCAGCAGCGACACGGCGAGGGACGGGTGCAGGGCGTAGCCCAGGTACGGGAGCAGGGTGAGGCAGACCAGCGGAAGGGCGATCCGCTCCCGGGCCGCCGGGCCGAGCCGGGCACCGGCGTACAGCTCGCCGGCGACCGTGCCGACCGGCAGCGCGCACATCAGCAGGCCGAGCCCCGGGGAGCCGGTGCCGAGCGCGTCGGCGTACGGCGCGGCGAGCGCCTCCGGGACGACGGCGAACATGGCCGGGATCCAGAAGAGGAGGAGCAGGACGCGGACGCGGCGGTCGGCCAGCAGCTGCCGGGTGCCGCCGCGCTCCCGGGTCCGGACGCGGGCCGGACGGCGCCGGGTGCCGAGGCGCAGCAGCGCCGCCGAGGCGAGGAAGGTGCCGACGGTGATCACCAGGGCGTGCCGCGGGGTGAGGACGGCGAGCAGCAGTCCGCCGAGGCCGTAGCCGACCAGCAGGGCGCTCTGCGCGACGATCCGCAGCAGCGAGCGGCCGAGCACGAACAGGTCGCCGCCGCCGAGGATGTCGGACAGGGTCGCCATCCGGGTGCCGGCGAACACCGGCGAGACGACGGCGAGCGCGCAGCGCAGCCCGAGCAGGACCCCGATCCCGGTGCCGGGAACCGCCATCACCGCCACGCACCCCGCGCACACCAGGTCGCACACCACCAGCACGCGGCGGGCCGGGAACCGGTCGGCGACCGGGGCCAGCAGGGTGCCGCCGATCAGGTAGGGCAGAAAGCCCAGCGCGAAGGTCAGGGCGCTGAGCAGCGGCGATCCGGTGAGGTCGTAGACCAGCACGGACAGCGCGATCTCACTGACGATCACACCGAGCATGGACAGCACATGGGCGGCGAAGACGGCACGGAACTCGGGTACGGCGAGGACCCGGCCGTAGCCGGCGGGTCTCTCCAGGGCAGGCGCGGACATGGAGGGCAGCGTGCCCGCACCGGGGCCGTGCGCTTAGAGTTTCGGCACCAGCCGAATCTTCCGCCCCTCCCGCAGCCGCCGCTCCCCCGCCCAGGACCCCGCCATGCCCTCCCACCTGCACTTCGACGAGGACGACTTCCTCCGCTGCCGGTTCGCCGTGTCCCCGCTCTGGGAGACGCAGGAGGCGGTGCGGACCCTGCGGCGGCCGGACCGGCAGGGCTATCACGCGCCCTGGCTGCGGCGGATCAGCGCGGTGGCCGCCGGGCTCGACCTGGCCCCGCTGTGGCTGCTGATGCCCCGCCGCGGCCACTCGCCGGACTGGCTGGTGCCGCCGCCGACCGGTCCTGCCGCCTCCTTCGAGGAGGAACTGGCCGCCCTGCGCGCGGTGGACCCGCAGACGGCCCGCGCGGACACCGCGCGCTCGCTCGCGGACACGCCGGGCGCGCTGGAGTCGGCGACCGGCCGGGCCTGGCTCGCCGATCCGGCGCGCATGGTCAGGGAGCTGACCCGGGCGCTGGAGGCGGCCTGGCGGGTCCTGGTGGCCCCGGACTGGCCCCGGCTGCGCGCCCTGCTGGAGGCGGACATCGCCTTCCACTCCCGGCGGCTGGCGGAGGTGGGCCTGGGCGGGCTGCTGCCGGAGATCCACCGCCGGTGCGGCTGGCGGTCCGGGACGCTGACGGTGGCCTCGCCCGGCGCGTACGAACGGCGCCTGGGCGGGCAGGGCCTGGTGCTGATGCCGAGCGTGTTCACCTGGCCGGACCTGGTCAGCACCTTCGACCCGCCGGCCCTGCCGACGCTGGTCTACCCGGCCCGTGGCATCGGCGGCCTGTGGACCGACCCGGCCGAGGACACGCCCGGCGCGCTGGTACGGCTGCTCGGCCGGGGCCGCGCCACGGTCCTGACCGCCCTCGCCGAACCGGCCACCACCACCGCCCTCGCCCACCGGCTGCGGCTGGCCCCGTCCTCGGTCTCGGCGCACCTGGCGGCCCTGCGCGACGCGGGCCTGCTGACCTCACGCCGCTACGGCCACCAGGTGCTGTACGAGCGGACTCCCCTGGGCATCGCGCTGGCCTCGGGGGCTCCGGGCGGCTGACCTCAGCCGCCGCCGGTCACCGCGCGAGGTGCCGCTCGACCGTCTCCACCTTGCTGGTGAGGCCGTCGGTGACACCGGGGCGGATGTCCGCCTTCAGGACCAGGGAGACACGCGGGGCGCGTTCCTCGACGGCGGCGACCGCACGCCTGACGACGTCCATGACTTCGTCCCAGTCGCCCTCGATCGAGGTGAACATGGCGTCGGTGCGGTGGGGCAGCCCGGACGCGCGGACCACCCGGACGGCGTCGGCGACGTACTCCCCGACCTCCTCGCCGACGCCCAGCGGCGTCACGGAAAAGGCGACGATCATGCGTTCACGGTTCCTTCCTTGCGGGCACGGGCGGCGATGACCTCGTCCTCGGCGGCGCGCTTCAGCTTGCGCTCCGCGAAGAAGCCGCCGGTCGGCAGGACCGAGAGGACGAAGTAGAGGAGTCCGGTGCCCAGCGACCACTTGGCGCGGTTCCAGGCGTCGGCCCAGAAGATCACGTACAGGATGAACAGGACGCCGTGGACCGCGCCCATCACGGGCACCGCGTTGAAGTCCGTGGTCCGCTTCAGCACCGAGCAGAGCAGGAGGATCAGGAAGGAGACGGCCTCCGGGGCGGAGACCAGGCGCAGTCGGCGGATGGCGGTGGCGGTCTTGATGTCCACGAGTCACCTTCGGTGGGAGAGACGTCCACTCTTTGTGAACGCGAGCACAAACGTCCGCCCATTGTGGCAAAGCAGCCGCACGGGCCGGGCGCGGGGGTGGGCGGGCGGGGACGGCGAGGAAGGGGTGCGGCGCAGGCCCCTAGGGGGAGGATCCGGGACGAAGTCCACCCCGGGGACCTGTCGGTGGGGTCGCGGGGCGGCTACCTTCGCAGCGTGGCGATGTTCCGACTCCAGGGCAGCAAGGTGCTCGCCGTCGAGATGACCGGGGACGCCGTGAAGGCGAAGAACGGCTCGATGGTGGCGTACGACGGGCAGATGGCGTTCAAGAAACTGAGCGGCGGCGGCGAGGGGATCCGGGGGATGGTGACCCGGAGGCTCACCGGCGAGCAGATGACGGTGATGGAGGTGAAAGGGCACGGGACGTGCTGGTTCGCGGACCGGGCGTCCGAGATCAACCTGGTCGGCCTGCAGGGCGACAAGCTGTACGTCGAGTCGAGCAACCTGCTCGCCACCGACGCCGGCCTGCGCACCGGCACGAGCTTCACCGGCCTGCGCGGCGCCTCCCAGGGCAACGGGCTGTTCACGACCACCGTCGAGGGCCACGGCCAGGCGGCGATCATGTCGGACGGCCCCGCGGTGGTGCTCCGGGTCAGCGCGCAGTACCCGCTGACCGTGGACCCCGGTGCCTACATCGCCCACCAGGGCAGCCTCCGCCAGTCCTTCCAGTCGGGTGTGACCTTCCGCACCTTCCTCGGCGAGGGCGGCGGCGAGGCCTTCCAGATCCGGTTCGAGGGGGACGGCCTGGTGTACGTACAGCCGAGCGAGCGGAACACGATCGCGGGGGACGTGTGAGATGGCCCTGCGCGAGGTGAACTCCAAGATGGTCGAGGCGACCGTCGTGCCCGGACAGCGGCTGTACAGCCAGCGCGGGGCGATGCTCGCCTACAAGGGCGAGGTCTCCTTCACGCCCAACATCCAGGGTGGCCAGGGCGGAGTGATGTCCATGATCGGCCGCCGGGTCGCGGGCGAGGCCACTCCGCTGATGACCGTCGAGGGCAGCGGCACGGTCTTCTTCGGGCACGGCGGCCACCACGTCCAGGTCATCACCCTCTCCGGCGACACCCTCTACGTCGAGGCGGACCGGCTGCTCGCCTTCGAGGGGACGCTCCAGCAGGGCACGATGTTCATGGGCTCCCAGGGCGGCGTGATGGGCCTGGTGCGCGGCCAGGTCACCGGCCAGGGCCTGTTCACGACCACCCTCACGGGCCGCGGCGCGGTCGCCGTGATGGCCCACGGCGGCGTCTTCGAGATCCCGGTCACCCCGCAGCGCCCGGTCCACGTCGACCCGCAGGCCTACGTCGCCCACCACGGCGACATCCGCAACAAGCTGTCGGCCGCGCTCGGCTGGCGGGAGATGGTGGGCCGCGGCTCCGGCGAGGCGTTCCAGCTGGAGCTCAGCGGGAACGGCACGGTGTACGTCCAGGCGTCGGAGGAGAAGCTGTGAGCGCATACGGTGCCGCCGGGCCGGTGGTGCACGACCCCATGACCCTTCCCGTCGACGACAACGTGAACAAGTACACCTTCTGCGTGGAGCTCAAGAGCAGCCAGTGGTTCCTGCAGAAGGGGAAGATGATCGCCTACTACGGCTCGATCGACTTCAACGGCGTCGGACACGGCCGTCTGGACCGCCTGGTGCGCACTTCCTTCCATTCGCCTCTGCACGCGAGCGACTGGGTGGTGGCGGAGGGCTCGGGCAAGATGCTCCTCGCCGACCGGGCCTTCGACGTGAATTCGTACGATCTGGACGAGGGCAACCTGACCATTCGCTCTGGCAACCTGCTCGCTTTTCAGCCAAGTCTCGCGCTCAAACAGTCGATCGTGCCGGGTTTTCTGACCCTTATCGGAACCGGGAAGTTTGTGGCCGCGTCCAACGGTCCGGTGGTGTTCATGGAACCCCCGATCCGGGTGGATCCGCAGGCACTCGTGGGATGGGCCGACTGCCCCTCCCCGTGCCACCACTACGACCACGGGTACATGACCGGGGTCATGGGCGGTCTACGTGCGATGACGGGCCTCGGCGGGGCCTCCGGGGAGGAGCACCAGTTCGAGTTCGTGGGGGCCGGCACGGTCCTGCTCCAGTCCACCGAGACGCTGATGGCGGAGCAGGCCACGGGAGCGGTTCCACAGGAGCCCGGAGTACCCGGCGCGAGCGGGCCTTTCACAGGTCGTTCACAGCCGCAGGGGGCACCGCGCCTTCCCGGACAGCTGGGAGACCTGCAACGTCGCTTCGGGCTGTGAGCGGTAGTCTGCGGAGTGTGACATCGAACGCGTGCGCGCAGTCACACCACCCTCACTAGTTCGCCTTTCAACATTTTAGGTAGACTTCATACATGGAGACCGAGACGGCCACGCGCTGGCTGACCGATGCGGAGCAGTGCGCCTGGCGCACCCACCTGGAGGTCAACAGGCTGTTGACGTACCAGCTCGAAAAGGATCTGCAGCCGTTCGGCTTGACCATGAACGACTACGAGATCCTGGTGAATCTGTCCGAGTCCGAGGACTACCGGCTGCGGATGAGCGACCTCGCGGCGGCGACGCTCCAGTCCAAGAGCCGGCTCTCGCACCAGATCACCCGTATGGAGAACGCGAACCTGGTACGCCGCGAGAACTGCGAGTCCGACCGCCGCGGACTGTTCGCCGTGCTCACCGAGCACGGCATGGAGATGATGAAGAAGGTGGCGCCACATCATGTCGCCTCCGTGCGGCGGCACTTCATCGACCTGCTGTCGCCGGAGGCACTGATAGAGCTCGACAAGGGCCTCAAGCCGATCGCCGAACACCTGCGCGGCCAACGCGGCCGCCCGTAGGGGCGAACGGCACCTGACGGCGGCGGACGAGGGTTCAGGTCTCGTCCGCCGCCCCCTTTCCGGGGTCTATGACCTGTCCACCGCGCGCACCAGCACGGCGCAGACCAGGGCCACGGCTCCCGCCAGGGCGAAGCAGAGTCCCACCGGCAGGTGCCCGAGCGCCAGTCCCGCGCCCACCGCGCCGACCGAACTTCCGGCGTTCACGGCCGCGTTCACCCACGCCCCGGCCCGGTTGCGCGCGGACTCGGCCGCCGACTCGTCGGCCAGCAGGTACGCGGTGGTCAGGGCCGGTGCCACGAAGACACCCGCCACCGTCAGCGCCAGGACGAGCGTCCAGACGCCGGTGGCCGCGCCGGCGAGCGCCAGGGCCGCCCCGAGGGCCGCCGTCAGCCGGGCGAGCCGTCCGGCGGCCGGGCGGCGCCACTCCACCGCCCCGTGCAGCAGCCCGCCCGCCGCACTGCCCACCGAGAGCGCCCCCAGGATCCAGGGGACCGCCTGCGCGCCGTACGACCGCTGTCCGGCGAAGGCCGTCACCAGCAGGTCGGCACCGCTCAGCGCGAGGCCCAGACCGGCTGCCGCGGCCACCGGAGCCGCCGGAAAGGCTCCACCGGCGGCACCGCCGGACGCCCGCTTCCCGGGGGTCACACCGCGCACCGCGGGTGAGGTCACGAACGCGCAGGTGCCGGCCGCCATGAGCAGCGCGCTCAGCAGCAGTCCGGCCGGCGGCGGCCCGAAGCGCAGCAGCAGCCCGACGAGCGCCGGGCCGGACACGAAGAGCAGTTCCTCGGCGACCCCGTCCAGGCTGTAGGCCCGCCGCCGCAGCGCCGGGTCCTCGACGAGGCGGCCCCACGCGGCCCGCATGGCGGGACCGAGCGGCGGCGCGACACAGCCGGCGAGGGCGGCGGCCGCGAGCAGCGCCGGCGGGGCTCCCGGGTGCCAGGTCAGGGCCGCCAGCAGGCAGAGCACGGCGCTGTAGGCGGCGGCCATGGGCGGCAGCGCGCGCCGCGGGCCGTACCGGTCCACCAGGGCCGCCCGGACCGGCATCAGGACGACGGCCGAGCCGCCGAACACTGCCATCACCACCCCGGACCAGGCGTACGAGCCGGCCGCCCGGGTCACGGAGAGCAGGACGGACAGGGAGACGGTGCCGTAGGCGAGGCGGGCCGCGAGGGCGGCGAGGAAGGTGCGGCGCGCGTGCGGGACGCGCAGAACGGCGGCGTAGGAGGGCCGCGGGATGGACGAAGGGCGCGACGGGGTCAGCGCGGACATGGATGGGTTCCTCGTGGCGGAGGCGGAAGGGGGGCACCTGGGCGCGCCACGGCACGGAGTGGTCACGTGCCGGTGGCGGCGCCGGGTGCGCTCCTACGCCAGGGAGAGGAACATGCCGGTCAAGTTAGCAGCGGCCGCGGGGCGCGGCCACGGTCATTTCTCCGTCAGCCCCGCCACCAGTTCGTCCGCGGCTCGGTAGGGGTCCAGTTCGCCGGTGACGATGCGTTCCGCGAGCGCGCCGATCTGGCGGTCGCCGTGCAGGTCGCCGATGCGTGCGCGCAGGGCCGTCACGGCGATGGTCTCGACCTCGCGGGCGGCGCGGGCCAGCCGGCGTTCGGCCAGGACGCCCCGCTCCTCCATCCAGGCGCGGTGCTTCTCCAGGGCCTCGACCAGTTCGTCGATGCCCTCGGCGCGGGCGGCGACGGTCCTGACGATGGGCGGGCGCCAGTCGCCGGGGCCGCGGGACTCGCCGAGCCCGAGCATGTGGTTCAGCTCGCGGGCGGTGGCGTCGGCGCCGTCCCGGTCGGCCTTGTTGACCACGTACACGTCGCCGATCTCCAGGATCCCGGCCTTGGCCGCCTGGATGCCGTCGCCCATCCCCGGAGCCAGCAGGACGACGGAGGTGTCCGCCTGGGAGGCGATCTCCACCTCCGACTGGCCGACGCCGACCGTCTCGACGATGACGACGTCGCAGCCCGCCGCGTCCAGGACCCGGATCGCCTGCGGGGCGGCCCAGGCGAGACCGCCGAGGTGGCCCCGGGTGGCCATGGAGCGGATGTAGACGCCGGGGTCCGAGGCGTGGTCGGACATCCGGACGCGGTCGCCGAGCAGGGCGCCCCCGGAGAACGGCGAGGAGGGGTCGACGGCCAGCACGCCGACCCGTTTGCCCTGTTTGCGATAGGCGGTCACCAGGGCCGAGGTCGAGGTGGACTTGCCGACCCCGGGAGAGCCGGTCAGGCCGACGACGTACGCGTTGCCCGTCAGCGGCGCGAGGGCCGCCATGACCTCCCTGAGCTGCGGGGACGCCCCCTCCACCAGTGAGATCAGCCGGGCCACCGCACGCGGCCGGCCCTCCCTGGCCTGGGCCACCAGTGAGGAGACGTCCTGCATCACAGCTCCGTTCGCTTCCGTTCGCTCAGAGAAAGGTGCTCAGGCCTTCGGTACCCGCACGATCAGCGCGTCACCCTGGCCGCCGCCACCGCACAGGGCGGCCGCGCCGACGCCGCCGCCGCGCCGCCTGAGCTCCAGCGCGAGGTGCAGCACGAGGCGGGCGCCGGACATGCCGATGGGGTGGCCGAGCGCGATGGCACCGCCGTTGACGTTCACCGTTTCGGTGGACACCCCGAGGTCCTTCATTGACTGGACGGCGACCGCCGCGAAGGCCTCGTTGATCTCGATGAGGTCCAGGTCGCCGACGCCCAGGCCCTCCTTCTTCAGGGCGTGCCGGATGGCGTTGGAGGGCTGCGACTGCAGGGAGTTGTCCGGTCCCGCGACGTTGCCGTGGGCGCCGATCTCCGCGAGCCACTCCAGGCCCAGTTCCTCTGCCTTGGCCTTGCTCATCACGACCACGGCGGCCGCGCCGTCGGAGATCTGCGAGGAGGAGCCGGCGGTGATCGTGCCGTCGCGGGTGAAGGCCGGGCGGAGGCGGCCGAGGGACTCGGCCGTGGTGTCGCCGCGGATGCCCTCGTCCTTGCTGAAGACGACCGGCTCGCCCTTGCGCTGCGGGATCTCCACCGGGGTGATCTCGGCCTCGAAGACGCCGTTCTTCTGCGCGGCGGCGGCCCGCTGGTGGGACAGGGCGGCGACGGCGTCCTGCTCCTCGCGGCCGAGGCCGAGGCGGGTGTTGTGCTTCTCGGTCGACTCGCCCATCGGGATGTTCTCCCAGGCGTCGGTCAGGCCGTCGTACGCCATCGCGTCGAGCATCTCGATGGAGCCGTACTTGAAGCCCTCGCGGGACTTGGGGAGCAGGTGCGGGGCGTTGGTCATGGACTCCTGGCCGCCCGCGACCACGATGTCGAACTCGCCGGCGCGGATCAGCTGGTCGGCCAGGGCGATGGCGTCGAGGCCGGAGAGGCAGACCTTGTTGATCGTGAGCGCCGGGACGCTCATCGGGATGCCGGCCTTCACCGCGGCCTGGCGGGCCGGGATCTGGCCCGCGCCGGCCTGGAGCACCTGCCCCATGATCACGTACTGGACCTGGTCGCCGCCGATCCCGGCGCGGTCGAGGGCGGCCTTGATCGCGAAGCCGCCCAGGTCGGCTCCGGAGAAGGACTTCAGCGAGCCCAGCAGCCGTCCCATGGGCGTGCGCGCGCCCGCGACGATCACTGAGGTGGTTCCGGCGGTTCCAGAAGTCATGAGCTGCGAATCCCCTTACCGGCTGCACTGCCGAGGAGTGAACGAGGGTTTACTTCGAATGTATTGCGTGGCACTCCGTGCCGTCATCGGGCCGTCAGTGTGATCGCTGGCACGTTGCGTAACCATCGCGGTGGCGCTGCACTGAATCCATGCTGACGCGAATCGACCACATCGGGATCGCCTGCCACGACCTCGACACGACCGTCGAGTTCTACCGGGCCACGTACGGCTTCGAGGTGTTCCACACCGAGGTCAACGAGGAGCAGGGCGTGCGGGAGGCCATGCTCAAGATCAACGAGACGTCCGACGGAGGCGCCTGCTACCTGCAGCTTCTGGAGCCGACCCGGGAGGACTCGGCGGTCGGCAAGTGGCTCGCGAAGAACGGCGAGGGGGTGCACCACATCGCCTTCGGTACGGCCGATGTCGACGGTGACGCCGCGGACATCCGTGACAAGGGCGTACGCGTTCTGTACGAGGAGCCACGGACCGGCTCCATGGGGTCGCGGATCACCTTCCTGCATCCGAAGGATTGCCACGGTGTACTGACAGAACTGGTCACTTCGGCGGCTGTTGAGTCACCTGAGCACTGACCCTCGTACATATGGGCCGGTAGGGTTGGGGGCGGTCGTCCCTTCGCACGTTCGCAGGGCCGGGGCGGCCGCATGCCGGGGTCCGGGTTTCGGGGGACGAGCGTCGGGGCAGCAGCCCGTGCTCCGCCGTTGATCTGACACCATTCCCCGGGAGCCCCGTTCGGCGGATGAACGGAGCTCGTTCGGAGAAGGTTGCGACCAGGGGACGGATGGGACCGCGCAGTGCGGGGCTACGAGAGCCAGGAGCGAGAGCCGGCGGCTGACGTCGACCACCTCTCTCGGTTCGAGGCCGAGATGAAGCGGCTGAAGACCGAGCGGGAAAAGGCGATCCAGCATGCCGAGGACCTCGGCTACCAGGTCGAGGTGCTGCGCGCCAAGTTGCACGAGGCGCGGCGCACCATCATGTCCCGGCCCGCTTTCGACGGCGGTGACATCGGCTACCACGCCGAGCAGCTGCTGCGGAACGCCCAGGTGCAGGCCGACCAGATCCGCCAGGAGGCGGAGCGGGTGGCCGCGGAGGCGCGGGCACAGACCCAGCGCATCCTCCAGGAGCACGCCGAGCAGGCCGCGCGGCTCCAGGCCGAGCTGCACCAGGAGGCGGTGACCCGCCGCCAGCAGCTGGACCAGGAGCTGGCCGAGCGCCGGCAGACCGTCGAGTCGCACGTCAACGAGAACGTGGCGTGGGCCGAGCAGCTGCGGGCCCGGACCGAGTCCCAGGCCCGCCGGCTGCTCGACGAGTCGCGGACCGAGGCCGAGCAGGCCATGGCGACCGCCCGCGCCGAGGCCGAGCGGCTGGCCACCGAGGCCCGCCAGCGGGTGACCAGCGACGCCGAGGCGGCCCGCGCGGAGGCCGAGCAGTTGCTGCTGCGCGCCCGCCGGGACGCCGAGCGGCTGCTGAACGCCGCGTCCACGCAGGCCCAGGAGGCCACCGACCACGCCGAGCAGCTGCGCACGTCGACCGCGACGGAGTCGGACACCGCCCGCCGGCAGGCCGGTGAGCTGAGCCGGGCCGCCGAGCAGCGGATGGCCGAGGCCGAGGAGGCGCTGCGCAAGGCGCAGTCCGAGGCCGAGAAGCTGGTCACCGAGGCCGAGGCGAACGCCACGAAGGCCCTCTCCAGCGCCGAGGCCACCAACACTCAGCGCACCCAGACCGCCAAGGAGCAGGTCGCCCGGCTGGTCAGCGAGGCCACCAAGGAGGCCGAGGCCACCAAGGCGAGCGCCGAGCAGGTCGTCGCGGACGCGCGCGCCGAGGCCGAGAAGATCATCGCGGAGGCCTCCGAGAAGGCCCGCACCCTGACCGCCGAGGAGAGCGCCTCCCAGCTGTCGAAGGCCGCCAAGACCGCCGAGGACGTCCTGAACAAGGCGGCCGAGGAGGCCAAGCGCACCACGAAGGCCGCCGCCGAGGAGGCCGAGCGGATCCGCACCGAGGCGGAGACCGAGGCGGACCGGCTGCGGGCCGAGGCGCACGACATCGCCGAACAGCTCAAGGGCACGGCCAAGGACGACACCAAGGAGTACCGCGCCAAGACGGTCGAGCTGCAGGAGGAGGCCCGCAGGCTGCGCGGCGAGGCCGAGCAGCTGCGTTCGGAGGCGGTCGCCGAGGGCGAGTCGATCCGCGCCGAGGCCCGCCGCGAGGCCGTGCAGAAGATCGAGGAGGGCGCCAGGTCCGCCGAGGAGCTGCTGGCCAAGGCCAAGGCCGACGCGGACGAGCTGCGGCAGTCCGCCACCACGGACAGCGAGAAGGTCCGCACCGAGGCCATCGAGCGCGCCACCACGCTGCGCCGGCAGGCCGAGGAGACGCTGGAGCGCACCCGTCAGGAGGCCGACCGGCACCGCACCGAGGTGCAGGAGCAGTCCGATGCCCTCAAGGAGGACGCCGAGCGGGCCGCGCGGGAGCTGCGCGAGGAGACCGAGCGGGGCGTGGAGTCCCGGCGCGCGGAGGCCGCCGAGGAGCTGACCCGGCTGCACACCGAGGCCGAGGAGCGGTTCGCCGGCGCGGAGCAGGCGCTCGCCGAGGCCCGCGAGGAGGCGGGCCGGATCCGCCGCGAGGCGGGCGAGGAGACCGACCGGCTGCGGTCCGAGGCGGCCGAACGCATCCGCGCGCTCCAGCAGCAGGCCGAGACGGAGGCCCAGCGGCTGCGTGACGAGGCCGCGTCCGACGCGTCCGCGTCCCGCGCCGAGGGCGAGTCCGTCGCCGTACGGCTGCGGTCCGAGGCGGCGGCCGAGGCGGAGCGGCTCAAGCAGGAGGCCCAGGACACCGCCGACCGGGTCCGCGCCGAGGCGCAGGCGGCGGCCGAACGGCTGTCCACCGAGGCGTCCGAGACGCTGGCCGCCGCGCAGGAGGAGGCGACCCGGCGGCGCCGGGAGGCCGAGGAACTGCTCGGTTCGGCCCGCCAGGAGGCCGACCAGGAGCGTGAGCGGGCCCGCGAGCAGAGCGAGGACCTGCTGGCCCAGGCGCGCAACCGGGTCGAGGAGGCGCAGGCCGAGGCCGTACGGCTGGTCGAGGAGGCGGAGCGGCGGGCCACCGAGATGGTGTCGGCCGCCGAGCTCCACGCCCAGCAGGTGCGGGACTCGGTGTCCGGGCTGCACGAGCAGGCCCAGGAGGAGATCGCCGGGCTGCGTTCGGCCGCCGAGCACGCCGCGGACCGCGCGCGCCGGGAGGCCGAGGAGGAGGCGGACCGGGTCCGCGCGGACGCCTACGCCGAGCGCGAGCGGGCCGGCGAGGACGCCGGCCGGATCCGCCGCGAGGCCGCCGAGGCGTCACAGGCCGCGGAGGCGCTGGCCGAGCGGACCGTGACCGACGCCGTGACGGAGGCGGAGCGGCTGCGGACCGAGACGGCCGCGCACGCCCAGCGGGTGCGCACCGAGGCCTCCGACACCACCGCGCAGGCCGAGCAGGACGCCACCCGCGCGCGGGCCGAGGCGAGGGAGGACGCCAACCGGATCCGTTCGGACGCGGCCACCCAGGCCGACACCCTCATCACCGAGGCCCGCAACGAGGCCGAGCGGCTGCAGAACGAGACCGTCAGCGAGGCCGACCGCGTCCGCGCGGACGCCATCGCCAAGGCGGAGAAGCTGATCGCGGACGCCTCCGCGGACGCGGAGCGGCTGCGGGCCGAGGCCGCCGAGACGGTCGGCTCCGCCCAGCTGCACGCCGAGCGGACCCGGGTCGACGCCGAGCGGCTCAAGGCCGACGCGGAGGCGGCGGTCGAGCGGCTGCTCAACTCGTCCCGCGAGGAGGCCGAGCGGACGCTCGACGAGGCCCGCAAGGACGCCAACAAGCGGCGTCAGGACGTGGCCGAGCAGGTCGACACGCTCATCAACGAGACGGCCGCGGAGGCCGACAAGCTGCTCACCGAGGCGCAGCAGCAGGCGCACCAGACCACCGCCGACGCCGAGGCGCAGGCCGACAGCATGGTGGGCGCGTCCCGCAAGGAGGCCGACCGGCTGGTGGCCGAGGCCACGGTCGAGGGCAACTCGCTGGTCGAGAAGGCCCGCACGGACGCGGACGAACTCCTCGTGGGCGCCCGCCGGGACGCCACCGCCATAAGGGAGCGGGCGGAGGAGCTGCGCGACCGCATCACCGGCGAGATCGAGGAGCTGCACGAGCGGGCCCGCCGCGAGGCCGCCGAGACCATGAAGTCCACCGGCGACCGCTGTGACGCGCTCATCAAGGCCGCCGAGGAGCAGCTGTCCAAGGCCCAGGCCAAGGCGAAGGACCTGGTGTCGGAGGCCAACTCGGAGGCGGGCAAGGTGCGGATCGCCGCCGTCAAGAAGGCGGAGGGGCTGCTCAAGGAGGCCGAGCAGAAGAAGGCCGCGCTGGTCCGCGAGGCCGAGGAGCTGAAGGCCGAGGCGGTCCGCGAGGCCCGGGCCACGGTCGACGCCGGCAAGCGCGAGCTGGAGATCCTGGAGCGCCGCCGGGAGAACATCAACGGTGAGATCTCGCGTGTCCAGGACGTCCTGGAGGCCTTGGAGTCCTTCGAGACCCCCGGGGCCGGCAAGGACGGCGGAGTCAAGGCGGGCACCAGCGTGGGGGCCCCCCGATCGGGTGGCAAGTCGTCAGAAGGTTAGAGGTCTGTGTCGATTCTGTAGTCTTCTGGGGCTTTTGACCGAACATTTGACAGAGCCTTTGGCAAGCGATCTCACAGCTAGCCACCCAAAAGGGGTGTCATTCTCCAGATCAAACACGTATCCGCTCGATGACACACCGCTTCGGCCCCTAGGATTCCACCTATCACCTCACCGGTCTCACTCGACAGGAACCCCATGAGCGACACTTCCCCCTACGGCTTCGAGCTTGTGCGGCGTGGGTACGACCGCGCTCAGGTGGACGAACGGATCTCCAAGCTCGTCTCCGACCGTGACAGCGCTCTCGCCCGCATCACCGCTCTGGAAAAGCGCATCGAGGAGCTCCACCTCGAGACGCAGAACGCCCAGGCCCAGGTAACCGACGCAGAGCCGTCGTACGCCGGCCTCGGCGCGCGTGTCGAGAAGATCCTTCGCCTCGCCGAGGAAGAGGCCAAGGACCTGCGCGAGGAGGCCCGCCGGGCTGCCGAGCAGCACCGCGAGCTCGCCGAGTCGGCGGCCCAGCAGGTGCGCAACGACGCAGAATCGTTCGCTGCGGAGCGCAAGGCGAAGTCCGAGGACGAGGGCGTCCGGATCGTCGAGAAGGCCAAGAGCGACGCGTCGCAGCTGCGTTCCGAGGCCCAGAAGGACGCGCAGTCCAAGCGTGAGGAGGCGGACGCGCTCTTCGAGGAGACCCGCGCGAAGGCCGCCCAGGCCGCCGCCGACTTCGAGACGAACCTCGCCAAGCGGCGTGAGCAGTCCGAGCGCGACCTGGCCTCGCGTCAGCAGAAGGCCGAGAAGCGTCTCGCCGAGATCGAGCACCGGGCGGAGCAGCTGCGCCTGGAGGCGGAGAAGCTGCGCACCGACGCGGAGCGCCGTGCGCGTCAGACCGTCGAGACGGCTCAGCGTCAGGCCGAGGACATCGTCGCGGACGCGAACGCCAAGGCCGACCGGATCCGCTCGGAGTCCGAGCGTGAGCTGGCCGCGCTGACCAACCGCCGCGACAGCATCAACGCCCAGCTGACCAACGTCCGCGAGATGCTGGCCACGCTGACGGGGGCTGCGGTCGCCGCCGCGAGCAGCCCGGTGGAGGACGAGCCGGTCACCCGCGGGGTCCCGGCGCAGCAGTCCCGGTAAGCGTTAGCGACATCAAAGGCCCGCGTCCCCCTCGGGGATGCGGGCCTTCGTCGTGCGGCTGCCGGCGGTCCGTGGTTGCTCGCGCAGTTCCCCGCGCCCCTGAAGGGGCGCGGCACCGCGCGTGAGCCGGTCGCTCAGGTGGCAGCCCCTGGGGCCCGGTCATAGCGTGGCCGCATGATCGAGCTGGAGGGACTGACCAAGCGTTACGGCGACACGACCGCGGTCGACGATCTCACCTTCGCCGTGCGGCCCGGCATCGTGACCGGATTCCTCGGGCCCAACGGCGCCGGGAAGTCCACCACCATGCGGATGATCCTCGGACTCGACCATCCCACGGCCGGCCACGTGCGGATCGACGGCAAGCGGTACGAGCAGCTCAAGGACCCGCTGACGTACATGGGGGCGCTGCTGGACGCGAAGGCCGTGCACGGCGGGCGCAGCGCCTTCAACCACCTGCTGTGCCTCGCGCAGAGCAACGGGATCGCGAAGACCAGGGTGGCCGAGGTCCTGGACACCGTCGGGCTGACCGCGGTGGCACGGAAGAAGGCCAAGGGGTTCTCGCTGGGCATGGGGCAGCGGCTCGGGATCGCCGGGGCGCTGCTCGGCGACCCGCGGATCCTGATGTTCGACGAGCCGGTGAACGGGCTCGACCCGGAAGGGATCCACTGGATCCGGACCCTGATGAAGACGCTGGCCGCCCAGGGGCGGACCGTGTTCGTCTCCTCACACCTGATGAGCGAGATGGCGCTGACCGCCGACCACCTCGTCGTCATCGGGCAGGGGCGGCTGCTCGCCGACACCTCGATGGCGGACTTCATCCGCACGAACTCGCGGTCGTACGTCCGGATCCGCTCCCCCCAGCACGAGCGGCTGCTCGACGTGCTGCACGGCGCCGGGATCACCGTCGTGGAGACGGGCACCGGGGCGCTGGAGGTGGAGGGCGCGAAGGCCGAGCCGATCGGGGAGCTGGCCGCGCAGCACGGCATCGTGCTGCACGAGCTGAGCATCCAGCAGGCGTCGTTGGAGGAGGCGTTCATGCAGTTGACGGCGGAGTCCGTGGAGTACCACGCGCGCACCGACCCGGCCCCGGTGCCGCGGTCCTGGGGTGCCGGCTGGGACAAGGGGGCGTGATGGCGGTCGTCGCTCAGGTCGTGCGGTCCGAGTGGACCAAGATCCGGTCGGTCTCCTCGACCGTGTGGACGCTGTCGCTGGCCGTGGTCGTCAGCGTGGCGCTCGGCACGCTGCTGTCCGCGCTGGCGAACAGCCACTTCTCCGACATGCCCGCGCGGGAACGGGTCTCCTTCGACCCGACGAACATCAGCTTCGCCGGGCTGACCCTCGGACAGCTCGCGATGATCGTGTTCGGCGTGCTGGTGGTGTCGAACGAGTACAGCACCGGCATGATCCGCACCTCGCTGGCCGCCGTGCCGCAGCGCGCCACCTTCCTCTTCAGCAAGATCGCGGTGGCGGCCGGCCTGGCGCTGGCCGTCGGCCTGCTGACCAGCTTCGCCGCGTTCTTCCTCGGGCAGGCGATGCTGGGCTCGCACCGGGCCCACCTCGGCGACACCGGCGTGCTGCGCGCGGTCATCGGCGGCGGGCTCTACATGACGCTCATCGCGGTGTTCTCCATGGGCGTGGCCACGATGCTGCGCTCGCCGCTGCTCTCCCTCGGCATCCTGATGCCGTTCTTCTTCCTGATCTCCAACATCCTCGGCAACGTCGACGCGACGAAGAAGATCGGCCGGTTCCTGCCGGACCAGGCGGGCAGCCACATCATGGAGGTGGTCCCGAGGGCCGGCGACGACGTCCCGTACGGGCCCTGGGGCGGCCTCGGGATCATGGGGCTGTGGGTGGTCGCCGCGCTCATCGGCGGGTACGCGCTGCTGAAGCGGCGGGATGCGCAGTGACCGGACCGATACGGACCGGCTTTGCCAGCTCTTGATGGGAACCGTCAGCGTCCCGATATCCTCCTAACCCTTACGGGGGCGTCTGCCCTGCTGTCCTGATCCTTTCGATGGGTGCGGAGCATGATCGAGGCTGTCGGCCTGACCAAGCGCTACGGCGACAAGACCGCCGTCTACAACCTTTCCTTCCAGGTACGGCCCGGCGCCGTCACCGGCTTCCTCGGGCCCAACGGCTCGGGCAAGTCGACGACCATGCGGATGATCCTGGGTCTGGACAACCCGACCGCCGGCTCGGTGACGATCGGCGGCTACCCCTACCGCCGGCTGCCCAACGCCGCCCGCCAGGTCGGCGCGCTGCTCGACGCGAAGGCGGTGCACGGCGGCCGCTCGGCCCGCAACCACCTGCTCTCCCTGGCCCAGCTGTCCGCCATCCCGGCCCGCCGGGTCGACGAGGTGCTCGGGGTCGTCGGTCTCCAGGACGTGGCCGGAAGACGCTCCAAGGGCTTCTCGCTCGGCATGGGCCAGCGCCTCGGCATCGCCGCCGCGCTGCTCGGCGACCCGCAGGTGCTGCTCTTCGACGAGCCGGTCAACGGCCTCGACCCGGAGGGCATCCTCTGGGTGCGCAACCTGATGAAGTCGCTCGCCGCGGAGGGCCGCACGGTCTTCGTCTCCTCCCACCTGATGAGCGAGATGGCGCTGACCGCCGACCACCTCATCGTCATCGGGCGCGGCCAGCTGCTCGCCGACATGAGCGTGACGGACTTCATCTCGGCCAACTCCGCCGACTTCGCGCGGGTCCGCACCCCGGACACCGAGCCGCAGCTGCGGGAGAAGCTCGGCTCGGCGCTGACCGAGGCCGGCGGCCATGTCCTGCCCGAGCAGGACGGGGCGCTGCGGGTGACCGGCCTGCCGCTGCCGCGGATCAGCGACCTCGCGCACGAGGCGGACGTCCGGCTGTGGGAGCTCTCGCCGCACCAGGCGTCGCTGGAGGAGGCGTACATGCGGATGACGCAGGGCGCCGTGGACTACCGCTCCACCGCCGACCAGAAGACCGGTTTCCAGCAGCCGCTGCCGCCCGGCGCGCAGCCGCCGATGCCGGTGCCGGGCCAGGGCCAGCCGGGCTGGTACGCCCCGCCGCCGCCCCACCAGGGCGGTACGCCGTTCGGGCAGCCGTACGGCGCGCAGGGGGCGCCCGCGGGCGCGTACGGCGCCCCTCAGGCCCCCTACGGGGCTCCGCAGGCCGCTCCCAACCCCTACGCGGCCCCGGCGCCCGCCGCTCCGGCCCAGCCCGCGCCCGCCGCTCCCGCCCCCGCCGACCTGACCAAGCCCGAGGACGCCCGATGAGCACCCACCAGCCCCCGATGCCGCAGGCAGCCCCGGCCGCGCCCGACCGGCAGCCGGCGCCCGGCGCTCCGTACTCCGGCTACACCTCGCCGATCCCGGTGGTGCGCACCCACCTCGGGCACGCCATCGCCTCCGAGTGGACCAAGATCCGTTCGGTGCGGTCGACGATCTGGACGATCGGCGTCTTCGTGCTCCTGGTGGTCGGCATCGGCCTGCTCGCCGGCGCGGTGGTGAGCAACTCGGCCTCGACCGACGACCTGTCCGGCGAGAGCGCGCTGTCGCTCGGCTTCTTCGGCCTGCTGCTGGGCAGCATGTGCATCATCACGCTGGGCGTGCTGACCACGGCCTCCGAGTACGGCACCGGCATGATCCGCACGACGATGGTGGCCTGCCCCTCCCGGGCGCGCGTGCTCGCGGCGAAGGCGATCGTCTTCTTCGGGGTGGCGTTCGTGATCACCCTCGCGACCAGCGCGTTCGTCGCCATGACGCAGGTGTCGATGCTGAGCGACGTGGCGCGGACGCCGACCGGCGCGGAATGGCTGAAGGGCACCGTCGGCGTCAGCCTCTACATCGCGCTGCTGGGCCTGCTCTCGCTGGTCATCGGCTCGATCATCCGGCACTCGGCCGGCGCCATCACCATCATGATCGGCGCGGTGCTCGCCCCGCTGGTGATCGCGCTGTTCATGTTCTCGCAGTCGCTGGAGAAGGTGCGCACCGCCCTGTTCGAGTACTCGATCCCGAACCAGCTGAGCGTCTTCTACTCCAACTCCCTGAGCGATTCCGGGCCTTCGGGCTGGGACCCGCTGTGGATCATCCTGCTCGCCACGGCCGTCGCCTTCGGCGCCGCCTACCTGCTGCTGGAGAAGCGGGACGTGTGAGTCCGCCCCCGCTCTAGAACTTCGGCGCGTTCCTGGACCGCTGCACCCGTGTGGTGCGGCGGTCCTTCGCGTTCCAGCAGGCCTTGTGCCAGTGCCGGCGCTCGTCGACGCCCGAGTGCTCCGGCCAGGCCACGACGTGCGGGACACCGGAGGGGATCACCTGGTCGCAGCCGGGGCAGCGGTAGGTCTTGCCGACCGCGCTGGCGCCCGCCACGTGCCGCACGCTCCACTCCTCGCCCTGCCAGCTCTCGCTGGACTGCCAGCCGCCGTAACGGTCCGAGGGGTCGTCCTCGGCGCTCCGTCCGGAGGAGGAGGCTCCGTTCGGGCCCTTGACTCGGTTGCGACGCGGGGACACGGGACACCTCTCGGGGCTATACAGGAAGCAAGGGCTGTGTCCAGCCTACGACGCACGCACGCGGGTACGCGTAGGGCACCAACCCCCACAAGTCCCCCGCCAGGGCGACCCATTCTCCAGACAATCCGCAAATCTCTTCGCCAGGCCGTGTCCTCGGCACGTGTCAGACGGTTATGCCGGGTGGGGGAGCTCCGGGTAGGAGCCAGGAAAGCAGGAAAAGCGATGCGCGTAGGAAGTTTTGTGCTGGCCGCCCAGTTCCCGGGCCAGGGCCAGGGGGAAGCGCTGCACCGGGCGGTGCGCACGGCGGAGGTGGCCGAGGAGGCCGGCCTGGACGCGGTCTGGCTGGCCGAACACCACTTCGTGCCGTACGGCACCTGCCCGTCCGCGGTGACGCTGGCGGCCCTGCTGCTGGGCCGCACCAGGCGCCTGCGGGTCGGCACGGCGGTGAGCGTACTGCCCACCGTCCATCCGGTGGCGCTCGGCGAACAGGCCGCGCTGCTGCACGTGACGAGCGGCGGCCGCTTCACGCTCGGCGTGGGCCGGGGCGGGCCGTGGGTGGATCTGGAGGTGTTCGGGGCCGGTCTCGACGCCTATGACCACGGCTTCCCGGAATCACTCGAACTGCTGATGCGGTGGCTGCGCGAGCCGGCCGTGTCGGCCTCCGGGCCGCGCTTCTCGTTCCGTGAAGTCCCGGTCGTACCACGCCCGTCGGAGGCGCTGACGGACACGCCGGGACCGGAGGTGGTGGTCGCCTGCACCTCTCCCGCGAGCGTCCGGCTGGCCGCCGAGCGAGGGCTGCCGATGCTGCTCGGGATGCACGTCGGGGACGAGGAGAAGGCCGAGATGGTCGCGCTGTGGCGGCAGCACGCGCGGACGGCCGGACGGCCCGCCGAGGAGATCCTCGGCGCGGCCCATGTCTCGGCCGGCGTCTGCCAGATCGCCGACCGGCGCACCGACGCCGTGGAGACGCTGACGAAGGCGATGCCGGGCTGGCTCAAGCAGGGCCTGGAGGCCCATGTGACGGTGGACGGCCGGTTCCGTTCCATGCGCGACCCGCTCGCCTACACCGAACTGCTCTGCGGACTGCACCCGGTGGGGACCCCGCGGCTGTGCGCCGACCGGCTCGCGGCGACCTCCGAACGGACCGGCATCTCCCGGTTCGCCCTGCTGACCGAGGGCTCGGGAGACCTGGCCGCCACGGAGGAGAACGTACGACGGCTGGGTGCCGAGGTACTGCCCCATCTCCGGTGACCTCACAGCCGTGCGGGGAGCTTGCCGCCCCAGTGACTTATTGCACCTCCCGCGTGTGGAGCGGCAAGCAAGCGGCTCACTGCGTCAGCAGTACAGGAGTTCCGCGTCAGCAGTCCCGGAGTTCCGGGGACTGGTTCAGCAGCTGGTTGCGTACGGACGTGAAGCGGGCCAGCGTCGCGTCCACCGAGGCGTCCAGCGGGAACACCGCTACTCGGTGGCAGTTCTGGAAGGCCAGCCGCACACCGAAGTGCCGCTGCAGGGCGCCGCGTATGGCGTCACTCGCGAGCGCACGCAGCAGCTGACCGCGTGCCTGCTCGTCCGGCGGGGGCGTCTGGTTGTCGGCGAACTCTCCGCCGTCCACCTTCAGCTGGGCCACCAGGGAGCTGATCATCTCCCATGCGTAGGGCAGGGAGGTCCGGACGCAGTCGACGAAATCTGCTTCGTCGACCTCGCCTCGCTCGGCCTGTTCGAGTAGGGCCGGTGAGACGTCGAGCGACATGGGTTCTCCTCTCGCACCCCCGGACAGCGGGGGTTGCCGGACAGGTAGGGGAGTTCGCGATACCGAACACGCTGAGTACACATACAGCGACCTCCCGTTCACTACGGTAGGCAACGGACGGTGACGCCACCAGGAGATTGCGTATATGCGACGGTCCCTTTAGGCACACAATCGGCCAGAGTTGAACAGGGGTGTGCAGGCGACTCGTCAGGACCGGTCGCGGACGCCTCCGGAAGGCCGGATCCAGGACGCGCGGGACAGCGGGTCGGAGCGGGCGGCGGCGGGAGACCGGTGGGCGAATCGCGTGGAGGGCGGGGCGTCGAGTAGCGTTGCCGACCATGCGTCTCGTCATCGCCCGGTGCTCCGTCGACTACGCCGGCCGGCTCACCGCCCACCTTCCCTCGGCCCCCCGTCTGATCCTGGTCAAGGCGGACGGCAGCGTCTCGATCCACGCGGACGACCGCGCCTACAAGCCCCTCAACTGGATGTCGCCGCCGTGCACCCTCAAGGAGGGGACGGGCGACGAGGCAGGCGTGTGGACCGTCGTCAACAAGGCCGGCGAGAAGCTCATCATCACGATGGAGGAGGTCCTGCACGACTCCTCGCACGAGCTGGGCGTGGATCCGGGCCTGATCAAGGACGGCGTGGAAGCGCACCTGCAGGAGCTGCTGGCCGACCGCATCGAGACGCTCGGCGAGGGCTACAGCCTCATCCGCCGCGAGTACATGACGGCGATCGGGCCGGTGGACATCCTGTGCCGGGACGCCGCCGGCGGGACCGTCGCCGTCGAGATCAAGCGCCGCGGCGAGATCGACGGCGTGGAACAGCTCACCCGCTACCTGGAGCTGCTGAACCGCGACCCCCATCTCGCGCCCGTGCGCGGGGTCTTCGCGGCCCAGGAGATCAAGCCCCAGGCCCGCGTCCTGGCCACCGACCGCGGCATCGGCTGCACGATCCTGGACTACGACGCGCTGCGCGGCCTGGAGGACGACAAGCTGCGGCTGTTCTGAGCGCCCGCGCCGGACAGGCCGCGGACACCGAACACGGCCGAGGGCCGGTCTCCGGGCGGGAGACCGGCCCTCGGCCGTGGTTCAGATGACCGTTCCGGCGGACGTTCCCGGGCTGACGGCCTCCGGCGCGCTCGACGTGACGAACGTCGGGGTGCCGGAGGTCGGACCGCTGGCCGAGTCGGTCGTGCTGGGCGTGCTCTCGCTCGGCGGCGGCGAGTCCGAGGGCGTGCCCGTCGGCGGCTCGGACGAGGGGCCCGAGGGCGGCGGGCTGCTCGGCGGCTTCGTGGGCGGGCTCGACGACGGCTTCGTCGGCTTCACCGACGGCTTGCCGGAGGTCTCCCCGCCGCCGGTGGAACTCTTCGTCCCCGACGGCGATTGCGACGGCGTCTTCGTGTCCGACGGCTGCGTCGGGTCGTCCGACGTGCCGAGCGTGCCGTCGGGCCCGGGATCCGTCGGCCTGGTCGACGTCATGCCGGTGTCGCCCGCGCCCGGCGACTGCTGGGGATCGGCGTCCAGACCGCCGTCGCCCGCGCCCACGCCCGCCGAGGGGTTGACGCTCACGTTGTCGGCCGGGTTGTCGGCGTTGTCGTGGGAGGTCATGCCGAGCCCCACCACCGTGCCGAGGACCCCGGTGAGCAGGACGCCCGCGCCCACCGCCACCAGGTTGCGGCGGGCCATCCGCATGATCCCGCCGCCGCCCTGGGCCGCCGCCGGATGCTCCGGGGCCCGGCGGGTGACCAGCGTGTCCGAGATCGGGGAGTGGACGGCCGGGAACGGCGTCGTGACACCGCCCGCTGGGGACGTCGACTCCTCCTGGCGCGCCTCGGAGACCTCGTCGCCCATCATCGCGGCGAGACCGGGAATGACCTCTCCCGAGAGGTCGGCGACCAGCGCCAGCGCGCGGCGGCCGGCCGTCGTGCCCCGCTTGTCGGAGAGCGCGCCGCGCAGGCCGATGGAGGCCTCCAGTTCGGCGCGGGCCCGGTCCAGCTGGTCGGCGCAGAGCGCGAGGACTCCCAATTCGTGATGGAAATAGGCTTGTTCACCTACCTCGCCGGAGAGCCGGGCGGCCTCCGCACCGGCGCGCAGCGCACGTTCCCAGGCACTCCAGCGCAGTCCGGCCGCGAACGCGGGCGCGGCCGTGCGGGCCAGCCCTGCCGCCGCGGACTCCTCGTCCCCGGCCGGCGGCACGGTGGCCGGGACCAGGACCGCCAGGGCGGCGAGGATCGCGTCCGCCTCGGCGCTCACCCGGTCCGGGGTGACCGAGGGGTGTCCGGCCCACCAGGTGTAGTGGTGGCCCGCGGCGAGGGCCTGGGCCTCGATGTCGTCGGCGTACCCGGCGGCCTCCAGCTGCTGCAGGACGCCCGCCGCGAGCCGGTAGCGGGAGCCGACCGGGGAGACCAGTCCGCAGCCCGCCAGTTCGCCGAGGGCGGCGTCCGCGTGGGTGTCGCCGACCAGGGCGGGCAGGTGGGCCTGGTGGGGGACCTCGCCGCCGAGGGCGACCGCGAGGCGCAGGGTGGCGCGGGCGGAGGCGCTGAGCCGGGCGGCGAGCAGCGGGGCGGGCGCGGCGGCCTCGCCGAGGGACGGCAGCGGGACCTCGTCGGCCGCCTCGGCGTCGAAGGACGCGTCGGCCGGCAGCTCGGGCAGGTCCGCCAGGTCGGAGGCGAAGACGCCGAACTCGTCGACGGCGTCGGTGCTGACCCGCAGCTGGTCGCGCTGGCGCAGCAGCGCACCGGCCTGGACGAACCGCAGCGGCAGTCCCTCCGACTCGAACCAGAGGTCGCCGGCCCAGTTGGCCTCCTCCTCGGTGAGCACCCGGCCGACCGCGCGTTCCAGGATGTCCACTCCCCCGGCCCGCTCCAGGCCGCTGAGGAAGACCTCCTCGACGGCCGAGTCGGCGGCGGGCGCCGGCACGTCCGGGGTGGCGCCGATCAGGAACGCGCACTCCGGGGTGGCGTCGACGAGTTCGTCGAGCCCCGCGCCGCCGAACTCGATGTCGTCGAGGACGACGACCGCGCCGATCTCCTGGACCAGGTCGAGGAGCTCCTCGTGGCCGGGGCGGTGCGCGGGGGCCTTGTAGACGGCGTGGAAGAGGTCGTGGAGCAGGTCCTCGGGCGTGCGGTGGAAGCCGTTGAGCCGGACCACGCCGTCGGGGGCGAGGTCCGAGCAGTCGTCGGCGACCAGGTCGAGGAGCGCGGTGCGGCCGGAGCCCGCGGGGCCGGTGAGGCGTACGGACCGGCCGCGGGCGAGGAGCCGTACCAGGCGTTCGCGGTCGTCCTGGCGCTCCAGGAGCGGCACCTCGGGGCGGGCCGGGCCCGGCGGCACCGGCGGCCGGGCGGCGCGCTCGTACTCGGCGCGCTCGGCGGCGGTGCGCTTCCGCGGCCGGGCGGGGCGTTCGGTCGGCGGGCAGGGTTCTATCTCGCTGCCGTCGACCGGGTTCACGGTCAGCAGGAAGTCGCCGGAGACCAGCCGTGCCGTGCGGACGAGCGGCGGCGTGCTCTGGCCGAAGTCGTTGGTGAGGGATTCCCTCGGCGGGCGCTGGCGCGGCGCATGGCCGTCGCCTTCCTGACCGTACGCCTCGGGTCCCGGGTTGATCGGGTCCATAGGTTCCTAGCCCCCCAAAAGCGTGGTGTGCCGTGAATGCGGGCCCCTCCCGGCCTGTTGCACACTGCGCTGTCGCTTCTGGTCCGGGCCCGCGCTCGAAGGGTGGCAAGGCAGCGGGCGACCGAACCCTAAACCTTCGCACAGTATCTACGACAGACCGGGGTACCGCGCCGTCCAAGACATCACGGTCTCGTGAGGATTGCGCCTGACATGCGCTTGTGCGCGGTCCGTCCGGGTCTCCCCCGCCGCCCGGTCCACGCCCTGTCCCACCCGTTCGCCGCCGCACACTCGGGTCCGGCCGCACCGCCCCTGTTCCGGTGTCACACCCGGGGCAGCGACTCCACCCCGATGCCCCCCTCGATCGCCAGGATCCGGTGCAGGCGGGTGGCCACCAGCAGGCGCTGCATCTGCGGCGGCACGTCGCGCAGTACCAGGCGGCGGCCGCAGCGGCCGGCCCGCCGGTGCGCCCCCATGATCACCCCGAGTCCGGTGGCGTCCCAGGAGTCCAGCTCGGACAGGTCCAGCACGAGATCGCCGACTCCGTCGTCGACGGCCGAGTGCAGGACCGTGCGGGCGTCCGCCGCGCTGCGTACGTCGAGGCGGCCCCCGACGACCAGCTCGGCGTGGTCGCCCCTGATGTGCATATGCGCTCCCCGAGAGTGCGTGCCCTACTCCGTGAAAAGTGATGTCCGGTGATGCAACCTCTGACTGCTTTCGACGGTCAGAGGTTGCCATCTGTAAGCGAACCGATACCGAATTCACCCCCGAGAGTGAAACTCCCGGGATGTGTGCGTTTCCGGAACGGTCAGTACGTGTAAAAGCCCTGCCCGCTCTTGCGTCCGATGTCACCGGCGTCAACCATCCGGCGCATCAGCTCCGGCGGCGCGAACTTCTCGTCCTGCGACTCGGTGTAGATGTTGCCGGTGGCGTGCAGCAGGATGTCGACGCCGGTGAGGTCCGCGGTGGCCAGCGGGCCCATGGCGTGGCCGAAGCCCAGCTTGCAGGCGAGGTCGATGTCCTCGGCGGTGGCGACGCCCGACTCGTACAGCTTGGTGGCCTCGACGACGAGCGCCGAGATCAGCCGGGTCGTCACGAAGCCGGCCACGTCGCGGTTGACGACGATGCAGGTCTTGCCGGTGGACTCCGCGAACTCCCGCGCGGTGGCGAGGGTTTCGTCGCTGGTCTTGTAGCCCCGGACCAGCTCGACGAGCTGCATCATCGGCACCGGCGAGAAGAAGTGGACGCCGACGACCCGCTCGGGGTGCTCGGTGGCCGCCGCGATCTTGGTGATCGGGATGGCGGAGGTGTTGGAGGCGAGCACGGCGTCCGGGCGCACGATCTTGTCGAGCGCGCGGAAGATCTCGTGCTTGACCTCCAGCTTCTCGAAGACGGCCTCGACGACGATGTCGGCGTCGGCGACCGCATCGAGGTCGGTGGTGGTCGTGATCCGGGCCAGGGCCGCGTCGGCGTCGTGCGCCTCCAGCTTCCCCTTGCTCACGAACTTGTCGTACGAGGCCTGGATGCCTCCGACGGCACGGTCCAGCGCCTCGTCCGTGACGTCCCGCAGGACGACGTCCCAGCCGGCCTGTGCGGCGACCTGGGCGATGCCGGAACCCATCAAGCCGGCACCGATGACGGCAAGTTTCCGTGCCACTCCGCTCCCCTTACACGCTGTTGAGGTATGCCTCTTGGGCGGGACCCTAGCGCTCGTGAGGGGCCGGGAAACCCGGTAAGTAATGCGTGTCACGGTCTCAGGGCGTGAGACAACCGTCACGTCCGGTCAGCCGTGCCCCACGGCGGGGTCCGTTCCCGGCCGGGTACGGGCCGGTGGGGCGACATCTCGGGGCACTTCACTCGCAGTCGGTCCCGCGACACCTCTCGTGACGGTGGGCACACGCGTGTTCCCGGCCGCCGCCGCGTAACTACGCTGGCCGTATGGTCAATCTGACGCGCATCTACACCAGGACCGGCGACCAGGGCTCCACCGCTCTCGGGGACATGAGCCGGGTCGCCAAGACCGATCTGCGGATCTCGGCGTACGCCGACGCCAACGAGGCGAACGCGGCCATCGGCACGGCGATCGCGCTGGGCGGGCTGGACGAGGAGGTCGTCACGGTGCTCACCCGGGTGCAGAACGACCTGTTCGACGTCGGCGCGGACCTGTGCACGCCCGTGGCCGAGAACCCGGAGTTCCCGCCGCTGCGGGTCGAGCAGTTCTACGTCGACAAGCTGGAGGCGGACTGCGACCGCTTCAACGAGCGTCTGGAGAAGCTCCGTTCGTTCATCCTGCCCGGCGGCACCCCCGGCGCGGCCCTGCTCCACCAGGCCTGCACGGTGGTGCGGCGGGCCGAGCGGTCGACGTGGGCCGCGCTGGAGGTGCACGGGGAGGTCATGAACCCGCTGACCGCGACCTACCTGAACCGGCTGTCGGACCTGCTGTTCATCCTGGCCCGGACGGCCAACAAGGACGTCGGGGACGTGCTGTGGGTGCCGGGCGGGGAGCGCTGAGTCCGCGCGGTCCCCGCCCGGCCCCGGGCCGCTCAGCGGCCGGTGTCGTCCTGGGCCGCGTCCTTGTCCGCCTGCGCGACCGCGGACTCGGCCGCGGCGACCTTCTGCTGCATCTCGGAGTAGCCCGAGGGGGTCGCGGGAGCCTGCTGCGCGCTCCCGCCCCCGCCGTGGCCGCAGCCGACGCAGAGCGCCGCCAGGAGGGCGACCGCGGCGGCCGCCGTGCGCGGACGCATCAACTCGCCCCCGCCTTGTCGTCCCGGCACCAGGTCCGGACGTCGGCCAGGTCGCTCTTCCGCTTCTGGAGCGTGGGGACCAGGGACTTGCGGAAGGTCAGCCGGTCCTGGAGGTAGGTCGCGACCTCGCTCTGCCCGGCGGTCTTCGCGTCGTCCACCCGCTTCTGCAGGCGGGCGATCGAACCGCGCCGGTCCGCGCCGGCGTTCAGCCGCTTCAGCGCGCGGTCGATGCGCCGGTCGATCTTCGGGGCCCGCTTGCACAGGGCCTGCGCGCCGTCGCCGGCCGGTGTGGCCGCCGGGGACGGCGTGCCGTCGGCCGCCGCCACGCCGGTGCCGGTCGCCAGCAGTGCCGTCGCGGCCAGCCCCACGAGGAGGGTGCGCCGCTTTCGTCGTACGTCCATGTCTGCCTCCGTTCCCCGGGCGGTCCCGTGGCCCGCCCGACGCGACGGAGGCTAGGGACCGTCTTTGGGGAAACTCTGTGACCGGTTTGTCCCGGCTGTGTGGATCAGCCAGTCGCGGTGTGCGGGCAGGTCGCCGCCGGTCCTGGGCATCCGTATCCGAAAGCGCGCGCCGGTGCCGTCCGGGCCGTCGGTGACCGTGGCCCCGCCCCCGTGCAGTGCCGCCTGCTGGGCGACCAGGGTGAGGCCGAGCCCCGAGCCGGTGCTGGCGGGTCCGCGCCGGAACCGTTCGAAGACCCGGCCCCGCTCCTCGGCCGGCACGCCGGGCCCGTGGTCGTCGACGGTGATCACGACCTCTGCCCCCGTGTCCCGCAGGCCGACCGCCACGCGCGCCCGGCCGTCCGCGTCCCGGCCGTGGGCCAGCGCGTTGGCCAGCAGGTTGTCGAAGAGCAGCCGCAGGCCCGGTTCCCAGCCGTGGACCGTGAGCCCGGCGGGCGCGTCGACGGTGATCAGCGCGTCCGGGGTGCGCCGCCTGGCCTCGGCCGCCGCCGCGTCGGCGACCTCGGTGAGGTCCACGGTCCGCAGTGCGTCCGCCTCCACCAGGTCGCCGCGCCCCAGTTCGCGGAGCATCACCAGCAGCCCGAGCAGCCGGGCGTGCTCGTGGCGCAGGTCGGTGACGACCTCGGTGCGGTCCGGCTCGGCGAGGCCGGGGTGCGCGGCGAGGATGTCGAGGTTGGTGCCCATGCTCATCAGCGGGGTGCGCAGTTCGTGGGCGGCGGCCGCGGAGAAGGAGCGGGCGGTGTCCAGGGCCTCGGCGGTGCGCGCGGTCTGTTCGTCGTAGCGGGCGAGGACCGTGTGGAGGGTGGCGGCCAGGTCGTCGACCTCGGTGACGCCGGACGGTTCGTGGCGCAGCCGGGTGGCGCTGGTGCGCGGGTCGAGACCGGCGGTACGGCGGCGGAGCCGGCGCAGCGGGCCGGTGGCGCCGGTGGCGACGGCCCAGGCGAGCAGGCCGGAGACGGGCGCGGCGAGCAGGGTGGTGGCGAGCACGCGGCGCCGGACGAGGCGGAGCTGGGCCTGGTCGGCGGCGTTGGGCGCGAACACCCACAGGGTGCCCGTGCCGCGGGCGGTGGTGAGCGGCCGGGCCAGGGCGCGCCAGCTGGTGGCGCCGTCCCGGACGGTGACCGGGGCAAGGGCCGCCCGGTCCGGCAGCCGGACCGAGGCGTCCGGCTGCGGGCCGCCGCTGAAGGTGCCGTCCGGCCCGACGACGCGGACGCCGACGTCCAGGGCCGAGCTGAACAGCTGCCGTTCCCTGGTGTCGGCCGCCTTGGGCCGGCCGCCCGCGCTGGCCCGCAGCAGGGCGCGGGCGTCCGGGGCCACGGCGGCGGCCCGGGAGCGGAGGTGGTCGTCCTCGGCGCGGTGCAGGTCGTGGTCGACGAGCCGGAGCAGCAGCCAGCCGGAGGCAAGCACCAGCAGCGGCACGGTCACCCCGACGGCGAGTCCGATGCGGGTGGAGAGCCTCATGCCTCCTCCCGCAGTACGAAGCCGACGCCGCGCACGGTGTGCACCAGCCGGGGCCGGCCGTCCGCCTCCAGTTTGCGGCGCAGGTAGCTGACGAAGGTGTCGACGGTGTCGGTGCGCACGTCGAAGTCGTAGCCCCACACCCGGTCCAGGAGCTGGTCCCGGGTCAGGACGAGGCCCGCGTTGCGGGCCAGCACCTCCAGGAGTTCGAACTCGCGGCGGGTCAGGTCCAGCGGCCGCCCGTCCCGGGCCGCGGTGCGGGCCGCCGGGTCGATCACCAGACCGGCCACCCGCAGCGTCTCCCGTCCGGTGGGCGGCCGGCGGCGCAGCAGGGCGTGCAGGCGCAGCACGAGTTCCTGCAGGGCGAACGGCTTGACCAGGTAGTCGTCGCCGCCCGCCTGGAGGCCGGCTATCCGGTCGGCGGTCTCGTCGAGCGCGGAGAGCATCAGGACGGGCAGGTCCCGGCCGTCGGCGCGGAGCCGTTCGCAGACCTCGATGCCGCTCATGCCGGGCATGGAGACGTCGAGGACGAGCACGTCCGGCGGGGCGTCCCGGATCTCGGCCAGGGCTCCCGGGCCGTCGTCCGCCGTGCGCACGGCGAAGCCGCTCAGCCGCAGGCCGCGTTCCAGGGAACGCCGGATTGCCGCGTCGTCGTCCACCACCAGCACGGCTCCCGGACGGTCCGCCTCGCCCATGCCCGCCTCCCTCGCTCGGTGCGGGCCAGCGTACGGTCCCGGTCCGCGCGGGCCGCCGGCCGGGCGGGCGGCGGCGACTTCACGCCCACTTCTCCAGGAGTGGTCCAGACCTATTGACCGGTGGTCCAGACCTTTCTATTCTCGCGGCACTGTGGGTGCGAAGGCTCAGTCGCGCCCCCCAACTCCCCATAGGAGGCGCAGGATGCGCTTCAGACACAGAGCCGCGGCCGGGTTCGCGACCCTGTTGCTCCCGCTGGCCGGCCTCGTCGGTCTCGCGGGCCCCGCCCAGGCCGCGACGACCGCCACCGCGACCTACACCAAGACCCAGGACTGGGGTACCGGCTTCGGCGGTCAGTGGACCGTCAAGAACACCGGCAGCACGTCCATCAGTTCCTGGACCGTCGAGTGGGACTACCCCTCCGGCACCTCGGTCACCTCCGCCTGGGACGCCGACGTGACGTCCTCGGGCACCCACTGGACCGCCAAGAACAAGTCCTACAACGGCACCCTCGCCCCGGGCGCCTCGGTCTCCTTCGGCTTCAACGGCGCGGGCTCCGGCTCCCCGAGCAACTGTCAGCTCAACGGCGCCAGTTGTGACGGCGGCACCACGGTACCCGGGGACTCGGCGCCGTCCGCGCCCGGCACCCCGACGGCCTCCGGCGTCACCGACACCTCGGTGAAGCTGAGCTGGTCGGCCGCCACCGACGACAAGGGCGTCAAGAACTACGACGTGCTGCGCGACGGCAAGGTCGTCTCCACGGTGACCACCACGTCGTACACCGACACCGGTCTCACCGCCGGCACCGACTACTCCTACACCGTGCAGGCCCGCGACACCGCGAACCAGACCGGACCGGCCAGCGGCGCGGTCGCCGTGCACACCACGGGCGGCACGACCACTCCCCCGCCCACCGGCAACAAGGTCAAGCTCGGCTACTTCACCGAGTGGGGCATCTACGGCCGCAACTACAACGTCAAGAACCTGGTGACGTCCGGCTCGGCCGCCAAGATCACGCACATCAACTACGCCTTCGGCAACGTGACGAACGGCCAGTGCGCGATCGGCGACTCCTACGCCGACTACGACAAGGCGTTCACCGCCGACCAGTCGGTCAGCGGCGTGGCCGACACCTGGGACCAGCCGCTGCGCGGCAACTTCAACCAGCTGCGCGAGCTGAAGGCCAAGTACCCGAACATCAAGATCCTGTGGTCCTTCGGCGGCTGGACCTGGTCCGGCGGCTTCGCCCAGGCCGCGGCCAACCCGACCGCCTTCGCCAACTCCTGCTACAACCTGGTCGAGGACCCGCGCTGGGCCGACGTCTTCGACGGCATCGACATCGACTGGGAGTACCCGAACGCCTGCGGTCTCTCCTGTGACACCAGCGGTGCCGCGGCCTACAAGAACCTGATGCAGGCCCTGCGCGCCAAGTTCGGCTCCAACAACCTGGTCACCGCGGCCACCACCGCGGACGGCACCTCCGGCGGCAAGATCGACGCCGCTGACTACGCGGGCGCCGCCCAGTACGTCGACTGGTACAACGTGATGTCGTACGACTTCTTCGGCGCCTTCAACGCCCAGGGTCCGACCGCCCCGCACTCCCCGCTCACCACCTACACCGGCATCCCGACCCCCGGCTTCACCACGGCGGACGCGATCGCCAAGTTCAAGTCCAAGGGCGTCCCGGCGAGCAAGCTGCTGATCGGCATCGGCTTCTACGGCCGCGGCTGGACCGGCGTCACGCAGGCGGCACCGGGCGGCTCGGCGACCGGTCCGGCGCCGGGCACCTACGAGCAGGGCATCGAGGACTACAAGGTCCTCAAGACGTCCTGCCCGGCCACCGGCACCGTCGCGGGCACGGCGTACGCCTACTGCGGCACCAACTGGTGGTCCTACGACACTCCCGCCACGATCGCCGGGAAGATGAGCTGGGCCAAGTCCCAGGGACTCGGCGGCGCGTTCTTCTGGGAGTTCAGCGGTGACACGAGCGACGGCGAACTGGTGAGCGCCATCAACTCGAACCTGTAGAGAAAGCCCGGAGGGACTTCACCCTCTCCCGGACGACGTCCGGGAGAGGGTGAACGCGGTTACGCCACATTCACCCTCTGTCCGGGCGGGGCCGCTTCCAGCCACGCGAGGAATCCGGTCAGCGCGTCTTCGCTCATGGCGAGTTCCAGGCGGGTGCCCCGGTGGACGCAGGTGAGGATCACCGCGTCCGAGAGCAGCGCCAGTTCCTCCTCGCCCTCCGGGAGCCGGCGGCCGGCCACCTCGATGCGGTCCCGCTCCAGGACCCGGCGCGGACGGTAGGCGTAGGAGAAGACCCGGTACCACTCGACGCTGTCGCCGTTGTAGCGCGCGACGCCGTAGCTCCAGCCCTTGCCGCCGGTGTCCGCCTTCTCGGGTACGTCCCAGCGCAGCGAACAGTCGAAGGTCCCGCCGGAGCGCTGGATCAGCCGGCGCCGCAGCCCGAACAGGAAGAGTCCCACCACCACGAGCGCGACCACGATTCCGCACACAGTCAGAGCGAGGACCATCGGCACCGACCTCCTCGTCTCCTAGGTAATGGAACGTAAAAAGACCCAGATCTACCTCAGCCGCGGCTGGGACCGGATGGCTCCGGTCCCAGCCGCGGCTGAGTCAGTTCAACGCATACGCGCAGTGTGTCAGCGCGACGTCGCCGCCCGCAGACGGACGTCGGCGCGTCGCTCGGCGGTGGCGTCGCCTTCCGCCTTCGCGCGCTCCAGCTCCCGCTCCACGCGCTGGACGTCGATCTCGTCCGACAGCTCGGCGATCTCGGCCAGCAGCGACAGCTTGTTGTCCGCGAAGGAGATGAAACCGCCGTGCACCGCGGCGACGACCGTCCCACCTTCACTCGTACGGATGGTCACCGGGCCCGACTCCAGCACACCCAGCAGCGGCTGGTGACCGGGCATGACGCCGATGTCGCCGGACGTGGTGCGCGCGACGACCAGGGTGGCCTCGCCGGACCAGACCTGACGGTCGGCGGCGACCAGCTCGACATGCAGCTCAGCAGCCAAAGGTGGCTCCTCGGGTCACCACCCGGTGGGATCACCGGGTGTTGGATACAAGTCTAATGGGCGTGGGTGAGGGGGCGGGACGCGCCCGCCCCCTCACACGAACTCAGAGCGAGTTCAGGAGACGCCCAGCTCCTTGGCGTTGGCCTTGAGGTCCTCAATGCCACCGCAGAGGAAGAACGCCTGCTCCGGGAAGTGGTCGTACTCGCCGTCGATGATCGCGTTGAACGCGGCGATCGACTCGTCCAGCGGCACGTCCGACCCGTCGACGCCGGTGAACTGCTTGGCGACGTGGGTGTTCTGGGACAGGAAGCGCTCCACGCGACGGGCACGGTGGACGACGAGCTTGTCCTCCTCGCCGAGCTCGTCGATACCGAGGATCGCGATGATGTCCTGGAGGTCCTTGTACTTCTGGAGGACCGTCTTCACCCGCATGGCGGTGTTGTAGTGGTCCGCCGCGATGTAACGCGGGTCCAGGATCCGGGACGTGGAGTCCAGCGGGTCCACGGCCGGGTAGATGCCCTTCTCGGAGATCGGACGGGAGAGAACCGTCGTCGCGTCGAGGTGGGCGAAGGTGGTGGCCGGGGCCGGGTCGGTCAGGTCGTCCGCGGGGACGTAGATCGCCTGCATCGAGGTGATCGAGTGACCACGGGTCGAGGTGATGCGCTCCTGGAGGAGACCCATCTCGTCGGCCAGGTTCGGCTGGTAACCCACCGCGGAGGGCATCCGGCCGAGCAGGGTCGACACCTCGGAACCGGCCTGCGTGAAGCGGAAGATGTTGTCGATGAAGAACAGCACGTCCTGCTTCTGCACATCGCGGAAGTACTCCGCCATGGTCAGACCCGCGAGGGCCACGCGCAGACGGGTGCCCGGGGGCTCGTCCATCTGGCCGAAGACGAGGGCGGTCTTGTCGATGACGCCCGAGTCCGCCATCTCCTCGATGAGGTCGTTGCCCTCACGCGTGCGCTCGCCGACACCGGCGAACACGGAGACACCGTCGTGGTTGTTGGCGACGCGGTAGATCATCTCCTGGATGAGCACCGTCTTGCCGACGCCGGCACCACCGAACAGACCGATCTTTCCACCCTTGACGTACGGGGTGAGAAGGTCGATGACCTTGACGCCGGTCTCGAACATCTCGGTCTTCGACTCGAGCTCGTCGAAGTTCGGCGCCTTGCGGTGGATGGACCAGCGCTCGCCGTCGTACTGCTCGTCGACGTTCAGCACCTCGCCGAGGGTGTTGAACACCTTGCCCTTGGTGAAGTCGCCGACCGGGACGGTGATGCCGTCGCCGGTGTCGGTCACCGGGGCCTGGCGGACCAGACCGTCGGTGGGCTGCATGGAGATCGTGCGGACCAGGCCGTCACCCAGGTGCTGGGCGACCTCCAGGGTCAGCGTCTTCTTCTCGCCGGCGTTGGCCGGGTCGGACACCTCGACGTGCAGGGCGTTGTAGATGTCCGGCATCGCGTCGACGGGGAACTCCACGTCGACGACCGGGCCGATGACCCGGGCGACGCGGCCCGTGGCCGTCGCGGTCTCAACAGTGGTGGTCATTAGCGGTCACTCCCCGCGGTCGCGTCGGCCAGGGCGCTGGCGCCACCGACGATCTCGCTGATTTCCTGGGTGATTTCGGCCTGGCGGGCCGCGTTGGCAAGCCGGGAGAGCGTGTTGATCAGCTCGCCCGCGTTGTCGGTCGCCGACTTCATCGCGCGCCGCGTGGCGGCGTGCTTCGAAGCTGCCGACTGGAGAAGCGCGTTGTAGATGCGGCTCTCCACGTAGCGCGGCAGCAGGGCGTCGAGGACGTCCTCCGCCGAGGGCTCGAAGTCGTACAGCGGAAGGATCTCGTCGCCCTTGGCGGCGCCCTCCTCCGCGACCTCTTCGAGGCTGAGCGGCAGCAGCCGGTCGCCGAGCGCCGTCTGCGTCATCATCGACACGAACTCGGTGAAGACGATGTGGAGTTCATCCACGCCGCCGTCCGCCGTCTCGGTCTCGATGGCCTCGATCAGCGGCGCCGCAACCTTCTTGGCGTCCGCGTACGAGGGCTCGTCGGTGAAGCCCGACCACGACTCCGCGACCTTGCGCTCGCGGAAGGTGTAGTGGGCCAGACCGCGGCGGCCGACGATGTACGTGTCGACCTCCTTGCCCTCGGCCCGCAGCCGCTCGGTCAGCTGCTCGGCGGCCTTGATGGCGTTGGAGTTGAAGGCGCCGGCCAGACCGCGGTCGCTCGTGAGGAGCAGGACCGCGGCGCGGGTCGGGGTCTCCGCCTCGGTGGTCAGCGGGTGCTTGGTGTTCGAACCCGTGCCGACCGCCGTGACCGCGCGGGTGAGCTCGGTCGCGTACGGCGCGGAGGCCCGCACCTTGCGCTGCGCCTTGACCACACGCGAGGCGGCGATCATCTCCATCGCCTTGGTGATCTTCTTGGTCGCGGTGACGGATCGGATGCGACGCTTGTAGACCCGGAGCTGGGCTCCCATGAGTCAGGTCCCTTCCTTACGTCACTTGGCCGAGGCCGGGGCGTCCTCGCCGAGAAGCTTGCCGTCCGAGGTCTCGAACTGCTTCTTGAACTCGGCGATGGCGTCGGCGACAGCGGTGAGGGTGTCGTCCGACATCTTGCCGCCCTCCTTGATGGAGGTCATGAGGCCCTGCTCCTTGCGGTGCAGGTGCTCAAGGAGCTCCTTCTCGAAGCGGCGGATGTCGGAGACCGGGACGTCGTCCATCTTGCCGGTGGTACCGGCCCACACGGAGACGACCTGGTCCTCGGTCGGCATCGGCTGGTACTGAGCCTGCTTCAGCAGCTCGACCAGGCGGGAACCACGCTCCAGCTGCGACTTCGACGCGGCGTCCAGGTCGGAACCGAAGGCGGCGAACGCCTCCAGCTCGCGGTACTGGGCCAGGTCCAGACGCAGACGGCCGGAGACCTGCTTCATCGCCTTGTGCTGCGCGGAACCACCGACTCGGGAGACGGAGATACCGACGTTCAGCGCGGGGCGCTGACCGGCGTTGAACAGGTCCGACTCCAGGAAGCACTGGCCGTCGGTGATGGAGATGACGTTGGTCGGGATGAACGCCGAGACGTCGTTGGCCTTGGTCTCGACGATCGGCAGACCGGTCATCGAACCGGCGCCCATCTCGTCGGACAGCTTGGCGCAGCGCTCCAGCAGACGGGAGTGCAGGTAGAAGACGTCACCCGGGTAGGCCTCACGGCCCGGCGGGCGGCGCAGCAGCAGGGACACGGCGCGGTAGGCGTCGGCCTGCTTCGAGAGGTCGTCGAAGATGATGAGGACGTGCTTGCCGTCGTACATCCAGTGCTGGCCGATGGCCGAACCGGTGTACGGCGCCAGGTACTTGAAGCCGGCCGGGTCGGACGCCGGGGCGGCGACGATGGTCGTGTACTCCAGCGCGCCGGCCTCTTCCAGGGCGCCACGCACGGAGGCGATGGTCGAGCCCTTCTGGCCGATGGCGACGTAGACGCAGCGGACCTGCTTCTTCGGGTCGCCCGAGCGCCAGTTGTCGCGCTGGTTGATGATCGTGTCGACGGCCAGGGCGGTCTTGCCGGTCTGGCGGTCGCCGATGATCAGCTGACGCTGGCCGCGGCCGACCGGGGTCATCGCGTCGACGGCCTTGTAGCCGGTCTCCATCGGCTCGTGCACCGACTTACGGGCCATGACGCCGGGAGCCTGCAGCTCCAGGGCGCGGCGGCCGGACGTCTCGATCTCGCCGAGGCCGTCGATCGGGTTGCCGAGCGGGTCGACGACGCGGCCGAGGTAGCCCTCGCCGACCGCGACGGAGAGGACCTCACCGGTGCGCTGCACCGGCTGACCCTCCTCGATGCCGCTGAACTCACCGAGGACGATGGCGCCGATCTCGCGCTCTTCCAGGTTGAGCGCGAGGCCGAGGGTGCCGTCCTCGAACTTCAGCAGTTCGTTGGCCATGGCCGAGGGCAGGCCCTCGACCTTCGCGATGCCGTCGCCGGCAAGGGTGACCGTACCGACCTCCTCGCGCGAGGCCGCGTCCGGCTTGTACGACTGGACGAAGTTCTCCAGCGCGTCCCGGATCTCCTCCGGCCGGATCGTGAGCTCCGCCATCTGGGTTCCCTGCTCTCCTTGTTGGGCCCGAAGTTTCACTTGGGGGGTCTGGGGGCGACCCCCAGGATTCTTCATGTACGGCCCAACCCGGGCCGCCGTAAGTACGTACTGCTTGTTCTCGACTACCGAGGTGCTAGCTCGCCATGCGGCGGGCCGCGTCCTCCAGCCGGTCCGCGATGGAACCGTTGATGACCTCGTCACCGACCTGCACCCGGATCCCGCCGACGACCTCGGGGTCGACGTCGAGGTTGAGGTGCATCGTGCGGCCGTAGAGCTTCGCGAGGGCGGCGCCCAGGCGTCGCTTCTGCGGTTCGCTCAGCGGCACCGCCGAGGTGACGACGGCGACGACGCGGCTGCGGCGCTCCGCGGCCAGCTTGGAGAGGGCCTCCAGGCCCGCTTCCAGGCTACGTCCCCGCGGCGCGGTCACAAGGCGCGTGACCAGACGCTCGGTGGCGGGCTTGGCACGTCCGCCGAGCAGCCGGTGCACCAGCTCGGTCTTGGCCGCAGCGCCGGCCTTGCGGTCGGTGAGGGCGGCGCGCAGCTCGGTGCTGGAGGAGACGATCCGGCCGAACCGGAACAGCTCGTCCTCCACGTCGTCCAGCGTGCCCGACTTCTCCGCGGCCGTCAGATCGGCGACGGACGCCAGCTCCTCCAGCGCGTCCACCAGGTCGCGGGGCTGCGACCAGCGGGACCGGACCATGCCGGTGACCACGTCGGCCGTGTTCGCGCCGACCTGGCCGCCGATCAGGCGCCGGACCAGCTCGGCCTTGGCCTCGCCGGACTGCGCCGGGTCGGTGAGGACCCGACGCAGGCCACCCTCGCGGTCGAGCAGCGTGGTGACGGCCGCCAGCTCGTCCGCGAGCCGCGTCGCGTTCACGGACGGCGAGTCCGTCAGCGCGTCGAGACGCTCCCGTGCGGCTGCCAGTGCCTCGCGGCTCGCTCCGTTCATCGGGCCGCCTCGGCCTTCTCCTCAAGCTCGTCGAGGAAGCGGTCGATCACGCGGCTCTGCCGGGCGTGGTCCTCGAGGGACTCGCCGACGAGCTTGCCGGCCAGATCGGTGGCCAGGTGGCCCACGTCCTGGCGCAGCGACTGCGCGGCGGACTTGCGGTCGGCCTCGATCTGGGCGTGACCGGCGGCGACGATCTCCTCACGCTGACGCTGGCCCTCGGCCCGCATCTCGGCGATGAGCGTGGCGCCCTGCTCCTGAGCCTCCTGGCGCAGGCGCGCGGCCTCGTGCCGGGCCTCGGCCAGCTGCGCCTTGTACTGCTCAAGGACGCTCTGGGCCTCGGTCTGCGCGGCCTCGGCCTTCTCGATACCGCCCTCGATCGCCTCGCGGCGCTGCTCCAGAACCTTGTTGATGTTCGGAAGGAGCTTCTTGGCGAGGAAGCCGAAGACGATGACGAAGGCGATGAGGCCGATGACGAGCTCTGGGATCGGCGGGATGAGGGGGTTTTCGGCCTCCTCCGCCGCCAGCTGAACCAGGGGGCTCATATCTGTGCCTTTCGTCTAAACGTGCGCTGCGGTCGGGTCAGGAGGCCGGGTAGACGAACGGCATGACCAGACCGATCAGGGCGAGCGCCTCACAGAAGGCGAAGCCGAGGATCTGGTTGGCGCGGATCAGGCCGGCCGCCTCGGGCTGGCGGGCGAGGGCCTGGGTGCCGTTACCGAAGATGATGCCGACGCCGACGCCCGGGCCGATCGCGGCGAGGCCGTAACCGATGGAGCCGAGGTTGCCCTTGATCTGGACAGCGGCCAGGGTCTCGTGCAGAACGGACATGCCGGTTCTTCCTTCTCTTTCAATGACCGGTGGGGGTTGGCCACCGGATGTCATGGGCGGACAGACAGGGCGCTCAGTGGGACTCGGCGAGCGCACCCTGGATGAAGCTGCAGGTCAGCAGTACGAAGACGTAGGCCTGAACAGCCTGGATGAAGAGCTCGAAGGCGGTCATCACGATGACCATCACGAACGACACCGCGGAGTAGGCGATGCCGATGCCGTTCAGCATGTACCAGCTGGCGATCGTGAAGAGCAGCAGCAGGGTGTGGCCGGCGAACATGTTCGCGAAGAGTCGGACGGCGTGGGTGAAGGGCCGCACGAGCAGGTTCGAGAAGAGCTCGATCGTCATCGACAGCGGCAGCACCGCGCCGAGCGACTTGTCGTAGCCGGTGAAGTTCTTGAACGCCCCGACGAAACCGTGCCTCTTGAAGGTCAGCGAGACCCAGGTGATGTACACCAGGCCGGCCAGGACGGCGGGGTAGGAAATGATCGCGGTGACGGGGAACTGGGCGAGCGGAACGATCGACCAGAGGTTCATCACCCAGACGAAGAAGAACAGCGAGACGACGAACGGAACGTACTTCTCGCCTTCCTTCTTGCCGATGGTCTCGTAGACGACACCCCGCCGGACGAAGTCGTAGCCGGCCTCGGCGACCATCTGGAGCTTGCCCGGGACGACCTTCGGGCGGGCGAAGGCGGCCCAGAAGAAGGCCACGATGATGATCGACCCGAGCAGCGCCAGCAGCATCGTCTTGTTGAAGTACACGTTGCTGTCGCCGTCGCCGAAGAGCGGCTTGAACAGGAACGAGTGCAGGCCCGGAGCCGGGAAGCCACACCCGTCGAACAGGTGGCAGCTCGTGTCGAAAGCGAGCGTCTGCGTCGGGTCAGCACTCACCGCGGGCTCCTTCATCGTGGCGCATGGGTACGGCAACCTCGTTGTGTCGGCGCGGCGCACGGCCGCGGTTCGGCACGGGACTGGTGTTACGGATGTGGGGGCGGCTGGGGGGCATCTCGCCTCGCGATTGAGCAGGCGTCAGCTCAGATGCCCGCGCCCGCGATGCCGCAGTTGGCACCGGACGATAGCAGCATCTCCCGTGCGGCTTTATCCCGGGCCTACCTCTCACGACGGCTGCCCGGTCTTGTCGGGCTCGACGTAGAGGATCTTGGCCTTCATGTGGGCGCGGGTCTGGGCTGCGATCCAGGTGAGTGTGGCGATCACGAGCACGAGGGCGAAGGCCCGGGGATTGAACAGCGTCGTGTTCTTGAACGCGGCCATGAAGACGACCATCAGCAGCAGCTGGGCCGCGTAGAGCATCAGGCCCATCATCATGAAGAGCTGCGGAGCCGATTTGGCGGTGCGCTCCAGAACGAAGAGACCGAGCCCCATGAAGAAGGTCACGAGCACCGTCGCGACGACCGCCCCGATCGCTCCCTTGCCGCCCGCGACGATCGCGCTGACGACGGCAGCGAGCACGCCGACGGCGGCCGTGGGTACGGCGGCCTGGGCCAGATTCCGGGCGTCATTGGACGGCATGGCGGCAACTCCGCTTTCACAGGGGGGCAGGTGTCGTCATGGACGAGCGTAGTCCCGGCCGGAGGGTCGAAGTCCTCACGCCAATGGACCATCGCACTCGGGTCCTTCGGCTCTGTCCGGGGTTCTCGTGAACCGTATCACAAACTATTTGATGAGGTCTTTACCTGGTAGGTGTGCTCGCTGTCACACATGAGAGTGAACATGCCCGTCTGAGCGAAAACCGAGCCGTTGTGTCTGGTATTAGGGGCCTTTGCACCCCCACGGCTTGGCAATGCTCTAGTCAGATTCTTACCTTGCGAGGGTCTGCGTAAGGTCTGCGCGGGGTCAACGCGAGGTTTCGGACGTGTGCCGGGCAGGCATGCGCGAGCGGTGTCCCAGGGCGGTCGCGCCGTTGACCCGGGCGGCACCCGCGGGCACCGGAGCGCGGTGCTCCTCGCACGGTTCCCCGTCCTTCGCCGGCGCACCGGTGACGTCCTCCTCGGCGCCCTCCGCCGTCGCCTCGGCGGCCTCCGGGGCGGCCCCGCGGCGCCGGTAGCGCGGCGGCACGAACCGCTGGGCCCACACCGGCACCCGCGGCGTGAACCGCGGCAGCAGGAGCAGCCCCAGACCGATCGCGCTGAGGAAGACCACCCCGAGCACGATCCACATGGACGCGGAGTTCACCGAGTACGCCAGCGCCCCGAAGCCGATCAGCGCCGACCAGAAGTACATGATCAGCACGGCCCTGCTGTGCGAGTGGCCGATCTCCAGGAGCCGGTGGTGCAGGTGCCCGCGGTCGGCCGCGAACGGCGACTGGCCGCGCCAGGTGCGCCGCACGATCGCCAGCACCAGGTCGGCGGCCGGCACCGCGATGATGGTCAGCGGCAGCAGCAGCGGGATGTAGACCGGCACCATCTGGTGGACGGCGTTGCGCTCGGAACCGGCGAACAGGTTCATCACGTCCGGGTCGACCTGGCCCGTGACCGAGATCGCGCCGGCCGCCAGCACCAGGCCGATCAGCATCGAGCCGGAGTCGCCCATGAAGATCCGGGCCGGATGGAGGTTGTGCGGCAGGAAGCCCAGGCACATGCCCATCAGGATCGCCGAGAACAGCGTCGCCGGGGCGGCGGCCTCGATGCCGTACGAGTACCAGATCCGGTAGGCGTACATGAAGAACGCCGCGGCCGCGATGCACACCATGCCGGAGGCCAGGCCGTCCAGACCGTCGACGAAGTTGACCGCGTTGATGGTGATGACGACGAGCGCCACCGTCAGCAGGGTGCCCTGCCACGGGGTCAGGGCGACCGTGCCGACGCCCGGGATGGGCAGCCACAGGATGGTCAGACCCTGCATGACCATGACGCCCGCGGCGATCATCTGACCGCCCAGCTTGATCAGGGCGTCGATCTCGAACTTGTCGTCGAGCACGCCGATCAGCCAGATCAGGGCCGCGCCGGAGAGCAGCGCCCGCGGCTCGTTCGACTTCTCGAAGACCTCGTTCAGGTTGGTCATGTGGTCGGCGACCAGCAGACCCGCGCACAGCCCGAAGAACATCGCGATCCCGCCGAGCCGCGGAGTGGGCTCCCGGTGCACGTCACGCGCCCGGATCTCCGGCATGGCCCCGGCCACGATCGCGAACTTCCGCACCGGCCCTGTCAGCAGATACGTCACCGCGGCCGTGATGCAGAGCGTCAGCAGGTATTCACGCACAGGCTTCCCCACAGGTCTCGCTGGCCATCACAGCCCACACCCTAGCGACGCTCGCATATGTATGGGGACTTCCGGGTAGCGACGATGGTTGCACGTGTGCCTGTAAGGCGGGCGTACAACGGCTCTACGACGCTGCGCCTACCCCGTCCCCACCGGGGTACGGCGGAAATCTACCTGTGAGCTCCCGCACCTCCTCACGCACCCTCCCCCCGTCCTGCGCACCGCGCAGCACGTCCGCCAGCAGCACCGCGATCCGCTCCATCTCCGCCGCCCGCATGCCCTGCGTGGTCACGGCGGCGGTGCCGAGCCGCAGGCCCCGCGCGTCCCCGTGCGGCAGGGCGCAGCTGTCCAGCACCAGGCCCGCGGCGGCCAGCCAGCCCCGTGCGGTACGCCCGTCGACGCCCAGCGGGGCCGGGTCGGCGGTGATCAGATGGGTGTCGGTGCCGCCGGTGGTGACCGTCAGCCCCTGCTCCGCGAGCGCGGCCGCGAGGACCCGCGCGTTGGCGACCACCTGGTGGGCGTAGACGGCGAAGGCCGGTGTCGCCGCCTCACCGAACGCGACCGCCTTGGCGGCGATGGTGTTCATCTGCGCGCCGCCCTGTGTGAAAGGAAACACAGCGCGGTCCAGGCGCTCGGCCAGCTCGGGCGCCCCGCACAGGAGCATCCCGCCGCGCGGCCCGCGCAGCACCTTGTGCGTGGTCGCGCACACCACGTCGGCGTAGGGCACCGGGTTGGGCGCCGCGCCTCCCGCGACGAGCCCGATGGGATGGGCGGCGTCGGCGATCAGGTAGGCCCCGACCTCGTCGGCGACCTCGCGGAAGAAGGCGTAGTCGATGTGGCGGGGATAGGCGATGGAACCGCACACGATCGCCTTGGGCCGCCGGCCGCGGGCCAGCGCCCGCACCTGGTCGTGGTCGATGAACCCGCTCTCCGGGTCGACCCCGTACCCGACGAAGTCGAACCAGCGCCCGGAGAAGTTGGCCGGTGAGCCGTGCGTGAGGTGGCCGCCGTGCGGCAGGCCGAGCGCGAGGACGGTGTCCCCGGGACGCAGCAGCGCGGCGTAGGCGGCCAGCACCGCGGACGATCCCGAGTGCGACTGGACGTTGGCGTGCGCGGCGCCGAACAGGGCCTTGGCGCGGTCGACGGCGAGCCGTTCGGCGACGTCCACGATCTCGCAGCCGCCGTGGTGCCGGGCGCCCGGGTACCCCTCGGCGTACTTGTTCGCGAGCGGCGAGCCGAGCGCGGCCAGCACGGCCCGGGAGGAGAAGTTCTCGGCGGCGATCAGCTGCAGCGACGTCGACTGCCGGGCCAGCTCCCCGAGCAGGATCTCCGCCAGCTCCGGGTCCTGCCGCCGCAGCGGATCGGCCTCGACGAGGGTAGGGCTGACCGGCATGGCGGGCTCCGGGCGGTCGACGGTGACGTACGTCCAATGTAGGCCCGGGGTGAGCGGGGTGCGCGGTGTGTTCGGCGCCTCGGGCTACATCCGCGCGGGGACGCCGGTCAGCGCCGTGACCACGGGGTCCAGCGCCTCGTGTATCTCGTCGCCGATGGAGCGGAAGAACGGCAGCGGGGCGCCGTACGGGTCGTGGACCTCGTCCGCCTCGGCGGTGGGGGCCAGCAGCCAGCCGCGCAGCGCGGCCGCCGCACGGACCAGCGCACGGGCGCGGACGACCACGCCCTCGTGCAGCGGGGGCAGCGTCGCCGGGTCGATCGCGCGGACCAGGCGCGTGAACTCCTTCAGCGTGAAGGTGCGCAGGCCCGCCGAGTGGCCCATGGAGATGACCTGCGCGCGGTGGTCGCGGGTGGCGGTCAGCACCAGGTCGGCGCGGATGACGTGCTCGTCGAGCAGCTCCCGTCCGGTGAACCCGGTCGCGTCCGCGCCGAAGTCGGCGAGGACCGCTTCCGCGTTGGCCTCCATGGGGGCGCCCTCGTGCCCCCAGGTGCCCGCGCTCTCCACGATCAGCCCGCCGCCCAGGAAGGTGCCGAGCCGGTCCGTCACGAGATGGCGGGTCAGCCGCTCGGTGATCGGCGAGCGGCACACGTTGCCGGTGCTGACGTGGAGGATGCGGAAGCTGTCCCGCGGAAGCCCCACGAACGTGGTCGTGATCTCCGCCGCGCGCTCCCCGTTGCCTATGCCACGCCCCGCGTCAGGGGCTGTCAATTCGCCACCTCGAGGTCGGGTACGACCTTGCGCAGCTCCTCCGCCGAGATCGCGCCGGCACGCAGCAGCAGCGGCACGTCACGGGTGACGTCGACGATCGACGAGGGCACGTTGCCCGGGGTGGGGCCGCCGTCGAGGTACACGGAGACGGAGTCGCCGAGCATGTCCTGCGCCGCGTCACAGGTCTCCGGGGAGGGGTGGCCGGTGAGGTTGGCGGAGGAGACGGCCATCGGGCCGACCTCGGTGAGCAGTTCGATGGCGACCGGGTGCAGCGGCATGCGCACGGCGACCGTGCCCCGGGTGTCGCCGAGGTCCCACTGCAGGGACGGCTGGTGCCTGGCGACCAGCGTGAGGGCGCCCGGCCAGAACGCGTCGACCAGTTCCCAGGCCAGCTCGGAGAAGTCGGTGACGAGCCCGTGCAGCGTGTTCGGGGAGCCGATCAGCACCGGAGTGGGCATGTTGCGGCCCCGGCCCTTGGCGTCGAGCAGGTCGGAGACCGCCTCCGCGGTGAACGCGTCGGCGCCGATGCCGTAGACCGTGTCCGTGGGCAGCACCACCAGTTCGCCCCGGCGGACGGCGGACGCGGCCTCGCGCAGACCCGTCACGCGGTCGGTCGCGTCATTGGTGTCGTATCGCCGTGCCATGTCTAGCGGGCCTCCTCGTACACGAAGTACACGTGCTTCCGGGACTCCCGGGGCTTCCGGGAGGGGGTCTGGCGGGTGCTCACGGCAGCGCCTTGCGGGCGGTCGCGAAGCGGGGGCGGTTGTTGAGGTCCGGGTGGTCGGCCGCGTCGGCCCAGCCCCGCTCCTCGGTGAAGATCCACGGCACCTGGCCGCCCTGGGTGTCGGCGTGCTCGATGACGACGACACCGCCGGGGCGCAGCAGCCGGTGCGCGGTGCGTTCGATGCCCCGGATCAGGTCGAGGCCGTCCTCGCCGGAGAAGAGGGCCAGCTCCGGGTCGTAGTCGCGGGCCTCGGGAGCGACGTACTCCCACTCGGTGAGCGGGATGTACGGCGGGTTGGAGATGACCAGGTCGACCTGGCCGTCGAGGTCGTGGAAGGCGTCCAGGGCGTCTCCCTGGCGCAGGTCGACCCTGGAGCCCGCCACGTTCTTGCGGGTCCACTGGAGCGCCTCCTCGGACAGCTCCACGGCGTGCACGCGCGAGCGCGGGACCTCCTGGGCGAGGGCGAGCGCGATGGCGCCGGAGCCGGTGCACAGGTCGACGATGCACGGCTCGACGACGTCCATGGCGCGCACGGCGTCTATGGCCCAGCCGACCACCGACTCGGTCTCCGGGCGGGGCACGAAGACGCCCGGCCCCACCTGGAGTTCGAGGTAGCGGAAGTAGGCGCGCCCGGTGATGTGCTGGAGCGGCTCGCGCTGCTCGCGCCGGGCGATGACCTCCCAGTAGCGGGCGTCGAAGTCGGCGTCCTTCACGGAGTGCAGCGCGCCCCGCTTCACGCCGTGCACGAACGCGGCGAGCTCCTCCGCGTCGTTGCGCGGCGAGGGCACGCCGGCGTCGGCCAGCCGCTGGGTGGCCTGGGCCACCTCGGCGAGCAGCACGCTCCGGGGGCTTGGGGGTCGCCCCCCAAAATCTTGCTGCACGCTGGTCCTCCGTGTAGTAACTGGTACCTCTTACGCAGCGGCCAGCTTCGCGGCCGAGTCCGCGTCGACGCAGGCCTGGATCACGGCGTCGAGGTCGCCGTCCAGGACCTGGTCCAAGTTGTACGCCTTGAAGCCGACCCGGTGGTCCGAGATGCGATTCTCCGGGAAGTTGTACGTGCGGATCTTCTCGGAGCGGTCGACCGTGCGGACCTGGCTGCGCCGGGCGTCGGCGGCTTCCCTCTCCGCCTCCTCCTGCGCCGCGGCGAGCAGCCTGGAGCGCAGGATACGCAAGGCCTGCTCCTTGTTCTGCAGCTGGCTCTTCTCGTTCTGGCAGGAGGCGACGACTCCGGTGGGCAGGTGCGTGATGCGCACCGCGGAGTCGGTGGTGTTGACCGACTGGCCGCCGGGTCCTGAGGACCGGTAGACGTCGATCCGCAGGTCGTTCGGGTTGATCTCGACGTCGACCTCCTCGGCCTCCGGGGTCACGAGGACACCCGCCGCCGAGGTGTGGATACGGCCCTGCGACTCGGTCGCCGGCACGCGCTGCACGCGGTGCACGCCGCCCTCGTACTTCAGCCGCGCCCAGACGCCCTGGCCGGGCTCGGTCGCGCCGTTGCCGCCCTTGGTCTTCACGGCGACCTGGACGTCCTTGTAGCCGCCCAGCTCGGACTCGGTGGAGTCGATGATCTCGGTCTTCCAGCCGACGCGCTCGGCGTACCGCAGGTACATCCGCAGCAGGTCGCCGGCGAAGAGCGCGGACTCGTCGCCGCCGGCGCCGGCCTTGATCTCCAGGATCACGTCCTTGTCGTCGGACGGGTCCCGGGGCACCAGCAGCAGCCGCAGCTTCTCGGTCAGCTCGTCGCGCTGCTTGTCCAGCTCCTTGACCTCGGCGGCGAAGTCGGGGTCGTCGGCGGCCAGTTCACGCGCGGTCTCGATGTCGTCGCCGGTCTGCTTCCAGGAGCGGTACGTGCCGACGATCGGGGTGAGTTCGGCGTAGCGCTTGTTCAGCTTGCGCGCGTTGGCCTGGTCGGCGTGGACCGACGGGTCGGCGAGCTTCTTCTCCAGGTCGGCGTGCTCGACGACGAGTTCCTCGACGGCCTCGAACATTTTTGGGCTCCTGATACTGCGGGCGGAAGGGAAGGCGGGCGACCAAAAACGCCGGTCCCGGGCGCGCCCCCGGAGGGACACGGCCGTGGACCGGCGAAATGGGGCTCGCTACTTCTTGGAGCCGGCGGCAGCCTTGCCGAAGCGGGCCTCGAAGCGGGCCACACGGCCACCGGTGTCGAGGATCTTCTGCTTGCCCGTGTAGAACGGGTGGCACTCGGAGCAGACCTCAGCCCGGATGGTGCCGGACTGGATGGTGCTACGGGTGGTGAACGACGCGCCACAGGTGCAGCTGACCTGCGTCTCGACGTACTCGGGGTGGATGTCGCGCTTCAAGGTGTCTCCTAGATTTCGGGAGGGCACCGGGTCGCCGCCGCGGGATGCGGAGCGTGAACCGGGGCCGACGTACCAGTCTGCCAGGGCTGGCCGTATCTCCCAAAACCGGGGGGCTTGGATCTTTATTCCGGGGGGCGGGGCGGGGGTGCGCCCAAGGGGCGGGGACGGATGCGTCGTACGCGAGTGCGGGCGGCGCCGCGCCCTCACGACGACGTGACGACCCCCTTGGCCTCTCCCGTCGCCGTGCCCTTCGTCGCGCTCGCCGGGATCGGCCGGTCCTTCTTCAGGGCCGTCCAGACCTGCTTGGCCTTCGCCTCGGCCACGATCACCCGGTTCGGGTCCGACGGGTCGTACTCGACCGGCATCGTGACCATGTGCATGTTCTTGGAGTCGATGGACTTCAGGCCGTTCGCGAAGTCGACCAGGGAGTTCACCGAGCCCAGGTCGGAGTCGGTGGTGACCGTCTTCGTCGCGGTGTCCGCCAGGTCGAACAGCTTCTTGGGGCTGGTGAAGACGCCCACCTGCTTGACCTGCTCCATCAGCGCCTTCACGAAGGCCTGCTGGAGCTGGATGCGGCCCAGGTCGGAGCCGTCGCCGACGCCGTGCCGGGTACGGACCAGGCCGAGCGCCTGCTCACCGTCGAGGGAGTGCTTGCCGGCCTTGAGGTCGAGGTGGCTCTGCGGGTCGTCGATGGCCTTCGTCGTGGTGACCTCGACGCCGCCCAGCTCGTCGACGAGCTTCTGGAAGCCGGAGAAGTCGACCTCCAGGTAGTGGTCCATACGGACACCGGTCATGGCCTCGACGGTCCTGACCGCGCAGGTCGCGCCGCCGGTGGAGTACGCCGAGTTGAACATCACGCCGGTGGCGGCGGAGTGGCTGGTGCCCTGCGCGTCCTTGCAGGCGGGACGGTCGATCAGGGTGTCCCGCGGGATGGAGACCACGCTGGCCCGCTGGTGCCCCTTGTACACATGGACGATCATCGCCGTGTCGGACCGTGCGCTGCCGTCGTCGGTGCCGCCGCCGAGCTTCTTGTTGCCGCCGGAACGGGTGTCCGAGCCGAGGACCAGGATGTTCTCGGAGCCGTTGTCGGCCTTGGCGGGCCGGTCGGCGCCCAGCGCCTGGTTGATGTCGACGCTCTTGATGTTGCCGTTGAGCTTGAAGTACAGGTAGCCGAAGCCGGTGCCGCCGAGCACGAGGACGCCGGCCGCCGTCCAGGCCGTGACGAGCAGCGCCTTGCGCCCCCGTCCCGGAGGCTTGCGACGGCGCCCCTTGCCGCTGCGGCCGGGGACGTTCGGGCCGGTCCCGGGTATGCCGGGTTCCGATGTGCTCTCGGCGGACATGTGCTCCTCTGCTCTCCTACGACCGTTCGCGTACCCCCTGCTGTCAGGGTCAGGCCCGGCGTACCGGGAAATCAGTACGTACCGGACCATCGTCGCTCCGCCTGGTCAGACGGCGAAACTCGGGACAGGGTTGCACAACGCAGTGTGCCCACCGCGTCGGGCGATGGGCACACTGCGTAATCGGGCACGGTGAGCGAACCGTCGCTCACCAGGCGTTTCAGCCGAAGATGTCGTACTGCTGGAATCCGGTGCCGAGCGACTTCCTTGTGCCGAAGATCTCACTGGTCGCCTTGCCGGTACCCGGGTAGAGGTACAGCGTGCCGGCGGTCGTGCGGGCGACCAGGTCGGCCCTGCCGTCGCCGGTCATGTCGCCGACCGCGGCGAGGGTGTTGAAGCCGGTCCAGCCGGAACGGACCTTCACCCGGGCCGAGAAGAGGCCGGTGCCGGACTTGCCGGTGCCCTTGTACAGGTAGAGGTCGCCGCCGCTGCTCTTCCGGGCCAGCAGGTCGGCCTTGCCGTCGCCGTTGAAGTCGCCGACGCCGCGCAGCTGGTTGTACTGGCTCCAGCCGCCGCCGACGCGGACACGGGCGGCGAAGGTGCCGTTGCCCTTGCCCGGGTACAGCCACAGGACGCCGGAGGAGTCCTCGGAGAGCACGTCGGGCAGGTAGTCCCCGGTGAGGTCACCGGGGATGACGGTGGCCTTGCGGGTCTTCCAGTTGGTGAAGAGCTTCGTCTTGACCCACGAGCCGTCGGTCTGGGCGCTGTTCAGTGCGAAGTGGTACCAGTAGACGTCGCCGGTGGAGGCCATCCGGTAGACGAGGTCCTGGAAGCCGTCCCGGTTGAGGTCGGCCTGGAGCACGAGGTTGGCGCCGGTGAAGTCGCCGCGGGCCGTCCGGGTGGCGAGCGAGGTGCCCTTGGAGTCCAGCTCGTAGCCGACGCGGGTCGACGACTTGCGCGCGAACAGGTCGGCCTTGCCGTCGGTGTAGCTCAGGTTGGAGTCGGCGATCTGCGCGTAGGCGGCACCGGCGTAGGTGCTGACCTTCGTGAAGACGGGGTAGGCGCCCTTGGCGACACAGTCCTCGACGCCCCAGGAGACGACGCCGACGACGCGGCCCGCGACGACCAGCGGACCACCGGAGTCGCCGTTGCAGGTGGTGGTCGTGCCGGTGTCGGAGCCGGTGGCGGCCTTGCCGACGCAGACCATGTGGCCCTTGACGAAGTCGGTGCTGCCGTAGACGCCGTTGCAGGTGGTGTCGGACTGGACCGGCAGTGTGGCCGTCTTCAGCGTCCCGGAGATGTCGTCCGTGGTGGAGGTGGTGCGGCCCCACCCGTAGACCTTGGCGCTGGTGTTGGTCTTGTAGGAGGTCGTGTCGGTGTTGGTCGTCATCCGGATCGGCGTGGCCTTGACCGGGGCGGCCAGGGTGAGCACGGCGATGTCGTTGTTGGGAGCGCCGTGGGCCGACACGGTGTACGACGGGTGGTTCCACTGCCGCAGCACACCGGAGACGGTGCCGCCGTGCAGGTTGGCGCTGCCGTCGGCGTTGGTGGTGGGCAGCGACGCGGTGCCGGTGACCACCGCGGAGTCGGTGGTGCTCCACTTGAAACCCTTGACGCAGTGCGCGGCCGTCAGGATCTTCGTGGGCGAGATGACCGAGCCGCCGCAGAAGAAGCCGACGTCGTCACTGGTGCTGGCAGTGCCCTTGTCGTCGTAGTACCAGAGCTGGGCCATCCACGGCGCCGAGGCGATGGTGGCCGTACCGCCACCGATGATCTTCGGCGAGACGGCCGAACCGCTCGCGGTGGCGGTGTGCTTCTTCGTGGTCTTGCTGTCGGCGGTGACCGCACGGGCGATCCGCTTGTTCAGGGCTGCCTGCGACGGCGCGCTGACCGGCGGTCCCCCCGTGACCGCCGGCCCGGTGTCCGCGCTCGCGGACGTCGAGATCAGTGCCGCGACCGCCGCCGCGGCGACGGGCAGCGCGAACCGTATCCGGCGTCTGTGCCGACCGCTCCCGGACGTGGGTGTACCCACTTAAGTCCCCCCTCGGGATCAGGAATTCGAAATTCGATCAACAGACCGAAGGGCGAGATCGTACACCGGGCCGGACAACGCCAGAAGCCGTCCCCCAGCGGGGGACGGCTTCCGTTTATGGAGATCTGCGAAGGCGTCAGTCGCCGTTGCCCGGCGTCGGGGTCGTCTTCTGGATCTGCATCAGGAACTCGACGTTCGACTTCGTCTGCTTCATCTTGTCGAGCAGCAGCTCGATCGCCTGCTGCTGGTCGAGCGCGTGCAGCACCCGGCGCAGCTTCCAGACGACCGCGAGCTCCTCGTTGCCGAGCAGGATCTCTTCCTTACGGGTGCCGGACGCGTCGACGTCCACCGCCGGGAAGATGCGCTTGTCGGCGAGCTTCCGGTCGAGCTTGAGCTCCATGTTGCCGGTGCCCTTGAACTCCTCGAAGATCACCTCGTCCATGCGGGACCCGGTGTCCACCAGGGCGGTGGCGAGGATCGTCAGCGAACCGCCGTCCTCGATGTTGCGGGCCGCACCGAAGAAGCGCTTCGGCGGGTACAGGGCCGTCGAGTCGACACCACCGGACAGGATGCGGCCGGAGGCCGGGGCGGCGAGGTTGTACGCACGGCCCAGACGCGTGATCGAGTCGAGCAGCACGACGACGTCGTGGCCCAGCTCCACCAGACGCTTGGCGCGCTCGATGGCGAGCTCGGCGACCGTGGTGTGGTCCTCGGCCGGACGGTCGAAGGTCGAGGAGATGACCTCGCCCTTGACCGACCGCTGCATGTCGGTGACCTCTTCCGGACGCTCGTCGACCAGGACGACCATCAGGTGGCACTCGGGGTTGTTGTGCGTGATCGCGTTGGCGATCGCCTGCATGATCATGGTCTTGCCGGTCTTCGGCGGGGCCACGATCAGACCGCGCTGGCCCTTGCCGATCGGCGACACGAGGTCGATGATCCGCGTGGTCAGCACGCCCGGGTCGGTCTCCAGACGGAGCCGGTCCTGCGGGTAGAGCGGCGTCAGCTTGTTGAACTCCGGTCGGCCGCGGCCGTGTTCGGGCGCCATGCCGTTGACGGAGTCGAGGCGGACCAGCGCGTTGAACTTCTCGCGGCGCTCGCCCTCCTTCGGCTGGCGGACCGCACCGGTGACGTGGTCGCCCTTGCGCAGGCCGTTCTTGCGGACCTGGGCGAGGGAGACGTACACGTCGTTGGGACCCGGCAGGTAGCCGGAGGTCCGGATGAACGCGTAGTTGTCGAGGATGTCGAGGATGCCCGCGACGGGGATCAGGACGTCGTCGTCGGCCACCTGCGGCTCGGCGCCGCCCATCTCGTCACGGCCGCGACGGCCACGGCGGTCGCGGTAGCGGCCGCGACGGCCACGGCGGCCGCCGTCGAAGTCGTCGTCGTCCTGCGGGCCGGTGTTGCGGTCCTGACGGCCGCCGCCCTGCTGCTGCGGCTGCTGCCGGTCGCGGTCCTGACGGTCCCGGCCGCCGCCCTGGCCGCCCTGGCCGCCGCCCTGCTGGTCGTCGCCCTTGCCGCGCCGGTCGCGGTCCCGGCCGCGGTCACGGCGGTCCCGGCGGCCACGGCCCTCGCCGTCGGCGTCGCCCTGCGGCTGCGCGGCGGACGTCTCGCCCTTCGCCTCGCCCTTCGCCTCGGCGACGACGGTCTCGGCACCGCTCGCGGTGGGGCTGCCGGCCTCCGCGGTGGCCCGGCGACGGCGGCGCTCGGCCGGCGCGTCGTCGGCGCCGCGCTCGGCGTCGCCCGTGCGGCCGGCGGGCTGGCCGGGGATCTCGATCTGCTGCTGGGCCACGGCCTGCTCGGCCGGGGCCGCGGCCTGCTCCGCCTTCTTCTCGGCGCCCTCGTCACCCGTACGGGCCTTGGAGGTCGCCCGGCGCTTCGGCTTGGTCTCGGCAGCGCTCTCGGCGGCCTTGGGGGCGCCGCCACCGGCCTGCGCCTCCTTGATGACCTCGATCAGCTGGCTCTTGCGCATCCGCGCCGTGCCCCTGATGCCGAGGCCGGATGCGACCTGCTGAAGCTCGGCCAGCACCATGCCCTCGAGGCCGGTACCGCGGCGCCGCCGGGAGCCGGCACCGGCGGCAGGCGCGGAGGCGTCCGTGGCGGGCGCGGCAGCGGTCTCCTCGACACGTGCGCCCATCAGATCGGTGGTGTCGCTCACGAAGGGTCCTTCCCTGGAGCGGACGTCGGCCTGTCTGGCTCGGCGACCGGTTGTGCTGTCCGGCTGCGGTCCTTGCTGTGTGGACCGTGCCGGGGCGGTGGTCCGCCTAAGCGGCGGAGAGAATTTCTGATGACGGCGCTTCCTCAGCCGTGGCACCCGGTGTCACGAGGCGTGGTAGCACCAATTCCGGAGCGTGCCCAGCGGCCCGCTCAGTGTCCGCGTACGACGTACTGCCCAGGTACGGCATTCGAGACGCTGAGTGGCTTGGGAGACTCCCGGAAGAATGTCTGTCCCGGACGGGGACACGAAGCACCTCGCCATGGTGAGGTCGGGTGCAGACTTGAGGTTAACACTACCGGATCCAACAAACATTCCCCCTCTCCAAATCCGGCAACCGTGTGCGGTCACATGTCACTGGCGGGCGCGAGCGGCAGCACGCTCGCTCCCTGGACGTCGAGGTTCAGCCGGTTGGCGGCCCAGTCCGCGCCCGCCAGGGCCTCGACCTTGTCGGCGCTCGCGGCGTCGACCAGTGCCATGACGGTGGGTCCCGCGCCGGAGATCACGGCCGGGATCCCGTCGGCGCGCAGCCGCTCCACCAGTGCCGCGCTCTCCGGCATGGCCGGGGCGCGGTACTCCTGGTGCAGCCGGTCCTCGGTGGCCGGCAGCAGCAGCTCGGGGCGCCTGGTGAGGGCCTCGACGAGCAGCGCGGCACGGCCCGCGTTGGCGGCGGCGTCGACGTGCGGCACGGTGCGCGGGAGCAGTCCGCGCGCGGTCTCCGTCAGCACCGGCTTCCCGGGCACGAAAACCACCGGAACGATGGAATCGGCGGGCTGCATCCTGATCGCCCGGGCGGCGCCGGACTCCATCCAGGAGAGCGTGAAGCCGCCCAGCAGACAGGCCGCGACGTTGTCGGGGTGGCCCTCGATCTCGGTGGCGAGTTCGAGGAGCGCGGCGTCGTCGAGCCGGGCCTCTCCGCCTATGGTCACGGCTCGCGCGGCGACGATGCCCGCGCAGATGGCGGCGGAGGAGGAGCCCAGGCCGCGGCCGTGCGGAATGCGGTTGGCGCACACGATCTCCAGGCCGCGGGGCTGTCCGCCGAGCAGGTCGAAGGCGGTGCGCAGGGAGCGTACGAGCAGGTGGCTCTCGTCACGCGGCAGCGTCTCGCTGCCCTCACCCGCGATGTCGATGTGCAGCCCGGAGTCGGCCACCCGGACGACCACGTCGTCGTAGAGCCCCAGCGCGAGGCCCAGGGCGTCGAAGCCCGGACCGAGGTTGGCGCTGGTGGCAGGGGTGCGCACCCGGACGGCGGCGGCGCGGAACGCTGGACCGGCCATCGCTCGATGACTCTCCTTGAGCTGCGTGATGGTCGAATGACACTCGATAGGTACCGGAGGGAACCTCGGGCCGCGCGGAGGCGGCACGGCACCGCGCCGTATGCGCAGGCATATGCAGCGGGCGGTTTCGGTACAGCCTATCGAAGGAAGGTTCTGTGGCGACATAGGGCGCACAGGAGGCGCACGATGCGTGTCGTAAGCCCCTCGTGCCCCCTCCCTAGGGACTCCGCCGTTTAGGACGCCCCGGTCCGTCCACCGGTTGCCCGGCGAGGGCGGGGCGAGGGTTGCCCGAGCGCCGCTCAAGCGGTTCCCGGGCAACCCTCCAGCGGTTCTCTAGCCGAGCCCGAGCCGTTCGGCGGCGGCGGCCGCGTCGACGGGGACGGTGACCGGCTGCGGAGCGCCGGCGACGGCCCAGTCGGGGTCCTTCAGGCCGTTGCCGGTGACCGTGCAGACGATGCGCTGGCCCGGGTCGACCTTGCCCTGTTCGGCGGCCTTGAGCAGACCGGCCACGGAGGCGGCCGAGGCGGGCTCCACGAAGACGCCCTCCTGCGCGGCCAACAGCCGGTAGGCGCGCAGGATCTCACGGTCCGTCACCTCGTCGATGAACCCCTCGGACTCGTCCCGGGCCGCGAGCGCGAACTGCCAGGAGGCGGGGTTGCCGATCCGGATCGCGGTGGCGATGGTCGAGGGGTCCTTGACGATCTCGCCGCGGACGATCGGGGCGCTGCCGGAGGCCTGGAAACCCCACATCCGCGGGGTCCGCGCGCAGACGCCGTCGGCGGCGTACTCCTTGTACCCCTTCCAGTACGCCGTGATGTTGCCCGCGTTGCCGACCGGCAGGACGTGGATGTCGGGCGCGTCGCCGAGCATGTCGACGATCTCGAAGGCGGCCGTCTTCTGCCCCTCGATGCGTACCGGGTTCACCGAATTGACCAGCGCCACCGGGTAGTTCTCGCTCAGCTTGCGGGCGAGGGTGAGGCAGTCGTCGAAGTTGCCGTCGACCTGGAGGATCTTGGCGCCGTGCACGAGGGCCTGGCCCATCTTGCCGAGCGCGATCTTGCCCTGCGGGACGAGCACGGCCGAGACCATGCCCGCGCGCACGGCGTAGGCGGCCGCGGAGGCGGAGGTGTTGCCGGTGGAGGCGCAGATGACCGCCTGCGCGCCCTCCTCCTTGGCCTTGCTGATCGCCATGGTCATGCCGCGGTCCTTGAAGGACCCGGTCGGGTTCGCGCCCTCCACCTTCAGGTGGACCTCGCACCCCGTGCGCTCGGAGAGCACCTGCGCGGGCACGAGAGGCGTGCCGCCCTCGCGGAGCGTCACGACCGGCGTGGTGTCGGAGACGGGCAGCCGGTCCCGGTACTCCTCGATGATTCCGCGCCACTGGTGGGTCATTGCTGGTTACTCTCCTTCAACCCGCATGATGCTGGCGACACCCCGCACGGTGTCGAGCTTGCGCAGCGCCTCGACGGTCCCGGACAGGGAGGCGTCGGAGGCCCGGTGGGTGACGACGACGAGGGAGGCCTCGCCGTCCTTGCCGGTCTGGCGAACCGTATCGATGGAAACCCCGTGCTCGGAGAACACGGTGGCGACCTGGGCAAGAACACCCGGTTTGTCGGCGACGTCGAGGCTGATGTGGTAGCGCGTGACGACATCGCCCATCGGCGACACGGGCAGGGCGGCGTACGCCGACTCGCCGGGCCCCGTCGCCCCGCTGAGCCGGTTGCGGCAGACGGCGACCAGGTCGCCGAGGACCGCGGAGGCGGTCGGGGCGCCGCCGGCGCCGGGACCGTAGAACATCAGCTGACCGGCCGCGTCCGACTCCACGAACACCGCGTTGTAGGCGCCGCGCACGGACGCGAGCGGATGGGTCAGCGGAATCATGGCGGGGTGCACGCGGGCCGTCACCGAGCCGCCGTCCCGGGCCCGCTCGCAGATGGCGAGCAGTTTGATGGTGCAGCCCATGTTCTTGGCGGAGGCGAAGTCCGAGGCGGTGACCTCGGTCATGCCCTCGCGGTAGACGTCGTCCAGGCGCACCCGCGAGTGGAAGGCGATACCGGCGAGGATGGCGGCCTTGGCGGCCGCGTCGAAGCCCTCGACGTCGGCGGTGGGGTCGGCTTCCGCGTAGCCGAGGGCGGTGGCCTCGTCGAGGGCCTCCTGGTAGCCGGCGCCCGTCGAGTCCATCTTGTCGAGGATGAAGTTGGTCGTGCCGTTGACGATCCCCAGCACCCGGTTGACCTTGTCGCCGGCGAGGGACTCGCGCAGCGGCCGGATCAGCGGGATGGCACCGGCGACGGCGGCCTCGTAGTAGAGGTCCCTGCCGTGCTGCTCGGCGGCCGCGTGCAGGGCGGCGCCGTCCTGGGCGAGCAGCGCCTTGTTGGCGGAGACCACCGAGGCGCCGTGCTCGAAGGCGGTGGTGATGAGGGCGCGGGCGGGCTCGATGCCGCCGATGACCTCGACGACGACGTCGATGTCGCCCCGCTTGACCAGGGCGGTCGCGTCCGTGGTGACCAGCGCCGGGTCGATGCCCTCACGCACCTTGGAGGGCCGTCGTACAGCGACACCGGCCAGCTCGACGGGGGCACCGATGCGCTGGGCGAGGTCGTCGGCGTGCGTCGTCATGATGCGCGCCACCTCTGAGCCGACTACCCCACAGCCCAGCAGCGCCACCTTCAGCGGACGCGTACGCATCATCCGACCTCGTTTCCTCATACCGTCTACGGTTGGACCAGTCTCACTCACCGGACGGGAGTTTCTACCCTTCGTCCGGATCGTGAGACATCTATTTCATTGTGCGGCGGCACCGGACAGGAGATCTTCCGCCGGTATCCCGGCGGCATCCCGCGGGTATCCCCGCCGGTCCCTCCGGCCGTGTCAGCCGACGTCGAGACGGAGGAGGTCGTCCTCCGTCTCGCGGCGGACGATGACCCGCGACTCGCCGTCGCGCACCGCGACCACCGGCGGCCGCAGCACGTGGTTGTAGTTGCTCGCCATGGACCGGCAGTACGCGCCGGTGGCCGGTACGGCGATCAGGTCACCCGGTGCCAGGTCGCCCGGCAGGAACGCGTCCTTGACGACGATGTCCCCGCTCTCGCAGTGCTTGCCCACCACCCGGGCGAGCATCGGCTCGGCGTCGCTGGTCCGGGACACCAGCGCGACGCTGTACTCGGCGTCGTACAGCGCGGTCCTGATGTTGTCGGACATGCCGCCGTCGACGGAGACGTACGTGCGCAGCCCGTCCAGGGGCTTGACGGTGCCGACCTCGTAGAGCGTGAAGGCGGTCGGACCGACGATGGCCCGCCCCGGCTCCACGGAGATCCGCGGGGTGCGCAGCCTGGCGGCCTCGCACTCGCGCGTCACGATCTCGGTGAGGGCCTTGGCGATCTCGTGCGGCTCCCGCGGATCGTCGTCGCTCGTGTACGCGATGCCGAGCCCGCCGCCCAGGTCGATCTCGGGCAGTTCGACGCCGTGCTCGTCACGGATGTCCTTCAGCAGCCCCACGACCCGGTGCGCGGCGACCTCGAAGCCGGACATGTCGAAGATCTGCGACCCGATGTGCGAGTGGATCCCGATGACGTCGAGCCCGTCGAGCTGCAGCGCCCGCCGCACCGCCTCGGCGGCCTGCCCGCCGGCCAGCGGGATGCCGAACTTCTGGTCCTCGTGGGCGGTGGCGATGAACTCGTGCGTGTGGGCCTCGACGCCGACGGTGACACGGATCTGCACGCGCTGGCGCTTGCCCCGGGACTGGGCGATGTGGGCGACCCGCACGATCTCCTGGAAGGAGTCGAGGACGATCCGCCCGACGCCGGCCTCGACCGCCCGCTCGATCTCCCGCGTCGACTTGTTGTTGCCGTGGAAGGCGATCCGGTCGGCGGGCATCCCGGCGGACAGGGCGGTGGCCAGCTCGCCGCCGGAGCACACGTCGAGGTTGAGCCCCTCCTCGTGCAGCCAGCGCACGACGGCCCGGGACAGGAAGGCCTTGCCGGCGTAGAAGACGTCGGCGTCCGGACCGAAGGCGGTGCGCCAGGCACGCGCCCGGGCACGGAAGTCGTCCTCGTCGAGGACGTAGGCGGGGGTGCCGATCTGCTCGGCGAGGGTCTTCACGTCGACACCGCCGACGGTGACGACCCCGTCGGCGTCCCGCCCGACGGTCTGGGCCCACACCTTGGGGTCGAGCGAGTTCAGGTCGGCGGGCGGAGCGGCGTAGTGCCCCTCGGGCAGGACGTCGGCGTGACGGGGCCCGGCGGGGTGCGCGGAACGGCTCATTGCTCTTTGGGCTCTCTCAGAGGTGATCGGGTGCGTCGATGCCGAGCAGGGACAGGCCGCCGGCCAGCACCGTCCCGGTGGCTTCGGCGAGGGCGAGCCGGGCACGGTGGGCGACCGAGGGTTTCTCGTCGCCGCGGGGCAGCACGGTCGGCAGGAACGGCAGGGCGGCATCGGCGACGGTGACGAGATGCCGGGCCAGCCGGTCGGGAGCGCGGTGGGTGGCCGCGGCGGTGAGGATGCGCGGGTAGTCGGCGAGGGCGGTGACGAGGGCACCGCAGGCGCCGGGCGCGGCGGGCACGTCACCTGGTTCGGCGCCGAAGCCGAGCCGTCCCGCACCGCGGCCGACGGCCCGTGTCCTGGCGTGGGCGTAGCGCACCCGGAAGAGCGGGTTGCTCTCGCGCTGCACCAGGTGGTCGGCGGTGATCCTGGGCCGGTCGTGGGCGGCGGGGTGCAACAGGGCCCACTGGGCGGCGTCGGGCCCGAGCGGCGCCGGGTCCTCGGGCGCGGGCACGGGGCGCAGGCTGACGGGCTCGCCGTGCCCGACCTCACCGCGCCCGCCCTGGGTCGCGACGATCCGTACGACGGCGTCGGCGACGACCTCGGCCCGGACGTCGTACGGCACCCGCAGCGCGACCACCTGCCCGGCGAGGGCGTCACCGTGGCCGTAGCCGGACCCGAGGGCGCGGATCTCCGCGACCAGGGTCGCGGTGGGGGACGCGGCGGGGCTGAGGCTGATGTTGAGGAACCCGGGCCCGGTGACGACCACGTCGGCGACTCCGTCGGCCGCCACGAGACGCGGCGCCAGGATCTCGGCGACGCGCAACGGCGACTGCCCGGCCGGGCGGGCCAGCTGCAGCGCGATGTTGGTGGCGTAGTCCCCGCACCCACCGGGCCCCGGCACCGTCACCACGGCCCGCTCCGGCACCCTCACACTCAGCTCCCCCTCATCGACGGCACACCGCACCGCGCACAGCACGGTACGGGAGAGCTCGACGGGGGTCACGGGACAAGCGTAGGGGAGGAGGGGGTGGGGCGGTCGACCTGATTTGGGGGCTTGTCCGGGATGTGGACGGTGGGGGGGTGGGGGCTTTGGTTGGGGAGGGTGGCGGTGGGGGTGGGGTGGGTTCGTGTGCGGGTTGGCGGAGGGGTTCGCGGAGGGGGCTGGGGGGCTGGGGGGGGCTGACTCGGTGAAGACCGCCGCGGGATTTCAGCGCGGGCACGCGGACAGGCAGGCACGCGGATACGCGGGCGGACTCGCTTCGGCCCCGGAGGCAGATTCAGCGGGAACCCACCGGCGAGTCACCTCGGGCTCAGGGGTGGGGTCATCCGGAACCGAACCTACGGAGCGATTCGCCTCGGACCCATGGGACCCATCGGACCCATCGGACACACCGGGCTCATCGAACTCACGAGGGGGGCTGATTCAGTGCGGGCTCACGGGCTGATGCGGCGGCCGAACGGAACCGCCCCCCGCCCGCTCCCCCGACACCCCGACGTCATCGCTGCCGCCACCGTCTCCCCGGCGCGCCCGCCCCTCGGCCTCCGCGTCTGCCTCCCTGTCCGAGTCCGACTCGGCCGGCCGCCTGAGCTCCATCAACTCCCGGACGAGCCGTACAAGTTCCGAGGGCTCGAAGGGCTTGGCGAGGAAGGCGTCGACACCGGCGTCGAGGCCGCTCTCGACCTCGTACTGAGTGCAGGCGCTGACGATGGCGAGCGGAAGGTCCTGGGTGCGAGGGTCGGCCCGGAGCAGAGCGGCGGTCCGCAGACCGTCGAGACGGGGCATGACGACGTCGAGGGTGATCACATCGGGCTGCACCTGATGAACGACATCCAGACACTCGGCACCATCGGCCGCGGTCACGACCTCGAGACCCTCCAGTTCGAGATTGACCCTGATCAGCTGGCGGATGACCTTGTTGTCGTCCACAACAAGCACCCGACCCGACGCCCCTGGCACAACTCGAGAGTAGGTCCGGACCGGCCACCGCGTCCGGGTTTTCCCGACTTCCACCCCACGCGGGCGCCCACCCCGGCAAACCCGTTCCTGATCACCCCGACCGAGCTGGTAGTGTTCTACCCGTCGCCGCGAGCAACAGCTCAACGCCAGACGCCCCCGTAGCTCAGGGGATAGAGCAACGGCCTCCGGAGCCGTGTGCGCAGGTTCGAATCCTGCCGGGGGCACCCCTTATGAGGTGCCCAAAGACCCCGTCACCAGCGGAAACGCTGAGGCCGGGGTCTTCTTGCATGTGCAGGCGTATGCGGCCTGAAGCGGCCGTATGTCGGGGTCCGTGGACGAGGCGTGGACGGGATCTTGGAGCATCGCCGCAGGTGAGCCTGCGAAACGGCGAGGCCCCCCAGGCAGTTCACCACCGGATCTCGTACGCGACTCAGCGATCACCCTTGGGTCTCGCGAACCAGGGTGCCGTCCCCTTCGTAGAGCTCCAGGGAGTACCTCAGACCGCAGCGGCGGAGTACGCCGTCGAGCTCGTCAAAACGCTGCGGGTCGACAACACCGTTCAGCAGAACGTCCGGGCCATCAATCGGGGCGATCTCTAGCTGGCACCAGCTGGTTTCGACCTCGCAGTCGTGCCAGGAAGACGACCTGGAATCCCACCCCGCCTTCACGAAGTGCTGGGCCACCGCAGAGGCATCCCGGCAGCTGCGCAGAACCCCGCATACGTTGTTGCCGACCTCCGCCCACTCCGGATCGAGCTTCTGGCCATCGTCGGATATGTCCATGCCGGAAGTATGGAGCCCCGGGCCGCGTGCGATCACTTGTATTCGCGCGGCAGTTCCTCGATACGCCGGTTGGCGACGTCCTGCCGTCCGTCGAGGCACTTCGCGTAGCGGGTCAGCTCCTTCGTGTCGCAGCCGGCGGGAACTGGCTCCAGGCCTGGCGATGGCGAGCAACGCTGTACACCTGCTCGACCCGCTCGGCCGTCAGCACCCCTGAAAGCGGCGCCAGTGCCGCTACCTCGCGCTCCCGGTACACGCGCACGCTGAGCTGCGTGGCGACCACCTTCAAGTCGGTCACGCCGACGAAGACGAGCATCGGTTCCACCGGTACAGGAAAGCCGCAATAGCGCTCAAGCACTCGGGCTACCCGCTTGGCCTCCGCCCGGCTCTTGCGCGCGTAGGGCGCCGGCTTTCCACGATCGACCTTCACGGAGTCGTCGCCGACCCATACAGCCCTTTTGTGATGGTGCTTCGTATTGATGCTGAACACGCCACCGGGCCCGATCAGCAAGTGATCGACATCCACCTTGTCGGCCAGGGGAATGGAGTGCAGGACCCGCCACCCGTGACGCGCCAGGCGGTTCAGCTCGGCTCCCACCCTCTGCTCCCCCGCCAGTCCCTTCCGCCAGGAGTCCCACTCGGTGGGGCGTCGCAGGAGCTGTGCGACCACTTGCTCGATCAGGCTTGGCCCGGACTTGTCGAGCAGGTCTCGGAGAGACTCGCCGGGGCGGTTGGCGGACAGGTCGTCGGCCGTCGTCAGAGGCGGTAGCGGCGGCAGCCGCTCAGCCTCGGGCGTCCTGGGCGTCTTCTGTGGCGGAGCCGGTTCGGAGTTGTTCTGTAAGTGGTCTGTCAGTACGGCGATCACGTCGTCGCGGTACTCGGCGACCAGGACCGTGATGTCCCCCGTCTTCGCATCCGCCCAGCCGACCGCCGCACCGTCAGGCAAGTTGGCATACAGGCGATCATATCCGTACCGCTTCCAGCGCGTGACTTTCAGCTCCACGAGTCCCCCCTCGTCCGCTCTCGACTCGAAGCGTCGCAGCAGGTAGGGCGCAAAACGAGAGAGGCCCCGGACAAGTTGCCCGGGGCCTCGATGGGGTGCAGCGTGTCTCACTCGTACTCGCGAAGCAGGTCCTCAATCCGCCGGTTGCCGACGTCCTGCCGTCCGTCGAGGCACTTCGCGTAGCGGGTCAGCAGGACCTCGACGCTGTTGCCGGCACGCTCGGCCACCTCAGTCGGGTCGACACCGGCGTTGAGCCACGTCGACAGCGCTGAGTGCCGAAGGTCGTACGGCCGACTCGCGAGCGGCGAGGAGGCGGCGGACGGCGGGAGCGCGAGGAGCCGGGCTTCCTGCCAGACGCGGTAGTACGTCGAGGAGGGGACGACCGAACCCTTCTCGCTGAAGAAGAGCCGTCCGTCTTCCGCCGTGCCGAAGGTCTCCAAGTGCTCGCGGAGTGCGGCGACGAGATGGGGCGGGATCGGCACCCGCCTGACGTCCTCGCTCGGCCGGTTCTTCAAACCGCGATCGTCGTGGGTCTCCCCCGAGTCGGTCCACTGCTTGCCGACCGACGGACGAGTCCGGTGGAGCAACGCCGATCCCCAACCCTGTTCGGGGAGGTTCAGGTCCGTCTCGACGAGGCCGATCGCTTCAGCCGGCCGGAGACCGCCGAAGTACATCGCAGCGAAGAGTCCCACCAGGCGCCGACCACGGGCTCGCCGGTAGCCACCCACGTAGGAGACGGCCGCCAGGAGATTCCGAGCCTGCTCGGGGTTGGCGACAACACGAGGGTCGACCTGGTTGGAGACCTTCGGCTTCTGCCAGCGGACCGCCGTGATCGGGTTCTCGCGCAGCTCCCCCAGGTCGACCGCGTAGTTGGCAGCGTTGACGAGAGTCCGCCGCTTGCGCCGCACGGTCTCGGCTGCCGCGGCCGTGCCGTCGAGCTTGAGTTTCAGTGAGTCCAGCACCGCACGCGCCGTAGCCGGTTCAGCGAGATCTGCGAGCGGTCGCGACGCCTTCGACACCCAGTGAAGGACATTCCGTACGTCGTCCGGGACGTCTCGGTCGTCAGGCCCCGGCAAGACGAAGGCCCAGCTGCGGAGCGCCTGGCGGATGGCCTGATCGGACGGCCGCCCAGCCCGCTCGCCAAGGAGTTCCACGGTCACACTGGTGAGCGATTCGTTGATGCCGTTGCGCGTATTGGGGGCTGCATGAGGCCATTTCATGGCGAGGTACCGGAGGGCGAAGTCGTACCAGGTCACAGCCGACTTCTTCGGTTCCATCGAGTCCGGAAGCCCGGATGTCTTGTCGAATTCCTCGCCGTCGCGCATCGCCCGCATGAGCTTCGCGCGATAGTGATCAGCGAGTGCCTTCGTGCGGAATGAGTCGGAGAAGACGTTGCCCGCAACAGACCATCGGACGCCATATGAGGGCGTTTTCGTATCACGCTTTCGTACAGCCCAGACCTTCACGTCGAGAGACTTCACGCAGCGGCCTCCAGCTGCCGCAGCCACGTGGCGAAGTCACTCCGCCACACTCGCAGCTCCCCGTTGGGCAGCTTGAACGCGGCCGGCCCGTACCCCAGCTCACGCCAGCGGTAGAACGTCCGTCGAGACACTCCGCCAAGCTCGCTAAGGATCTGCGGGACGGTCATCAGCTCGTCTTTCACGTCAGGCTCCTTCCAGAGCGGAGAGTTCTTCGCGGGCGGTTTCACGGTTGTGTTGGAGGTCGCGGGCGATGGTGGCGGCGAGGGCGGATTCGCCGGGGGTGTGGCCGTGGCCGGCGTACTCCCAGTCGGCGAGGACGAGGACGGTGTCCGGCTCGCGGTCGTCCAGGCCGAGGGCTTGGCGTTCCTGTGCGGCGCGGAAGTCGGCGCGGGCCTGGCGGAGCTCCCCGAGGGTGGTGGAGTAGCGGCGGGACTTCGAGGAGAAGTGGCCGCGGAAGCCGAGCATGTGAGCCCACGCCCACAGGCGCCGTTCCGGGTAGAGCGGATCGAGCTGCTTGCACGCTTCGATGAGGCGGCGGGTGTGGTCGGGGATCTGGTGGCGGTCGAGTTCGGCGAGTTCGCCGATGCGGCGGTCCAGCGTGCCGGTGTTCTCGGCCGCCTTGGTGGCGTACTTGGCGACGTAGGAGGCCACGGCCTGTTCGGTGATGTCGGAGCCGTCGCCGAAGGCCATCACGGGGCGGACGTCGAGCTGGGTGCCCCACCGGAAGGTGCGCGCCGGCTGCGTGTCGGCGGCCGGGGCGGAGACCGAGGTGTAGGAGTGCTCGGCGGCCGCGCGGATGGCGTCGGAGAGAAGGCCGACGCTCGCCCAGGACGGCGGCAGGGTGTCTGGGCCGTCCGCTCCGTCGATGCGGATCACGGCGTGGAAGTGCAAGGCGCCACGCTTTTGGAACTCGGCGACCTTCCCGTAAGAGAGCCGGGCCGACTCCTTCAACTCCCGCTGCGACAGGCCGGCGCGGGCAGCGATCTCACGGCGGAGCCGATTGGTGAAGCGCTGCCACAGGTCGCCCACGTGGTTGTTGAACAGAATGGCGCCCGCGTAGTCGTACGTCTCCGGATCGAGGGCCGTGCCAAGCGCGGGGTCGGCAGCGGGGTGACGGGTGCCGCAACGGCAGACGCCTCGGTCGGGGCGATTGTGCACGGGGCCGAAAGACGGGGCGGTGAGGGTGGCGAAGACCCGGGGGTGATCGCGGACCGCGGACGGAATGTCGCGGCGGTCGTCTCCGGCGAGGCCCGCGCGGATGAGGTGGTACGTGTCGCCCGCATACGTCCAAGCGCAGGAGGGACAACGGGAGGCCCGCCGGTTACCGCACGCGACCCGCAGCCGTCCGCCCGGCTCACTCTCGGTCGAGTAGTGGTGGAGTGTCTGGCCGGTGGTCTTGTCCTTGCTGAGGGTCCACCCGGTGAGGTGGACGGGGTCGGCGCAGCCGCCCGTGCGGCGGATCTGCTCGTGCCAGCGGTCAAAGTCATCGGCTGAAGCCACCCTCAGCAGGTCGCCGAGGGTGGTCGGGTCGAGGAGCGCGTCAGACACGAGCACCCTCCCGGGCGGGCGAGCGGCGAGCGGTTCCGGTGCCGTGGCAGGCGGGGCAGTAGGCCGTGATGGTCCGCAGGTGGCCGTTCAGGTCGCGGCCGCCGAGGGTGATGGCGGCAGAGCCGAAGCCGTCGCAGTTCGGGCAGATCCGGGACGGCGGGCGGGTGCGGTGCGTCATGCTGGTGGTTCCTTTCGATTGCGGTTGGAAGGGGCCGGACCGTCCGGGCGGCGGCGATGCTTGGCGGCTTGTGCGCCGCCCGGAGGCCGGTCAGTGAGAGGTGGGGCGGGCTCCGCGACGGCCGGGGTGCCCCTTGGCCGCGTACATGGCGGCATCAGCGGCCGTGAGCGCTTCCGGCAGCGCAGGGCGGGGCAGGTCGGCCAGGTGGCAGACGCCGACCGACGCGGCCAGGGGAAGGATCTGGCCGTGATGTGTGAACGGGCGGTTCAGGTCTTGGATCAGCTCACCCATGCCGGGCTCGCCGTGCCGGCGGGTGGCGACGGCCACGAACTCGTCTCCTCCGAAGCGGCCGGCGACACCATGACGCCCGCACCAGTCGGTAAGGCGGGACGCGGCTACGACGAGGGCGGCGTCACCGGCGGCGTGGCCATGGGTGTCGTTGAGGGACTTGAAGTCGTCCAGGTCGATCAGGAGAACCAAGGCGTCGCGGTGCCGGCGGATGGTGCGCTGAGCACGGGCAGTCCATCCAGCGCGGGTATGCAGACCTGTCAGCGGGTCGCGACGGGCGGTGGCCAGGCGTTGGGTCAGCAGCCCGGAGTGGGCGGCCCAGCCGATCAATGGCAGGGCTAAGGCGAGCGCGTGCGTGTCCACGGGGTATCTCCTCTGCTGCGGTTGGAGGTTGAGCGGACCGTCCGGTCAGCGGCGGTGCTTGGCGGCTTGTGCACTGCCGGAAGGCGTGCCTTTCAGCGGCGTGTCTGTCCGGTGCTGAGCGAGCGGATGACCAGGGCGCAGATGGCGACGGACGCGGCCGTGATGGCGATCGCGAGGAGCATCGAGACCAGGACGGCGCCAACGACCAGGACCACGGCGGTTCCGCTGCCGACGAGGGCGATGACGGCTCCGGGGGTGAGCTGCACGGCTGGCCGCGTCGGGACCGGAGCCGGAGAGATGATCGGGGCGGGCGTGAAGTGCTGCGGGGTCTGCTGGATGACGGCGGTCGGCTCGACGACCGCGGGCGGGGTGATGTGGCCGGTGGGCTGGGGCATGGTCGGAACCTTGGGGCGGAACATGGCGGGGTCTCCCTTCGCGGGTGGTTACTTGATGGCGCTGTCGATGACGGGGGCGAGCAGGCTGTCGGCGAGGAGGTATCCGCCGAGGAGGAGGACGGCGACGAGCCACCAGGGCGGGCGGACGAGCTTGACGCCGAGCCAGCCGACGACGATCAGGGCGAGCCAGAGCGGGACCTGCACGGGGTGTCTCCTCAGCGGGCGGTGCAGCGGTGGGTGCGGGCGGCGAGCTGGGCGGCGGACTGGCTGGAGTAGTCGGCGGACCATCCGCAGCGGTCGTTGGTGCACACGGCGGCGTGTTTGGTGTGGCCGTGGCGGTCGCGGTGGGTGCCGATCTGCACGGGGCCGATCCGCATCACGGAGTGGAAGTGGTCGCGGGCAGGCACGACGGGCTCTCCTTTCAGGTCAGGTGAGTTGGGCGGCGATGGCGTCGGCGAGGTGGGGCGGGACGCCGAGGCGGGCGCGGAGGGTGTCGGTGTCGATCGGGGAACCGGTGCGGGTGTGGTGGTCGGCGGCGAGCCTGCGGGCGTGGTCGACCAGCGCGGCCGGGACCGGCGGACCGGACGACACCGCGGACAGGGCCGGGGGTGCGAGGGCGGGGGCGTCTTCGGCAGGGGTGGCGATGGGAGCGGGCTCCAGCCGCGGTGCGGGGACGGGTTCCGCCGTGACCTCTGCTGCGGAAGCCGGGGCGTCGGGTCCCGGCCCGACCGGCTCCGCGGCGTCGGCGGTGTGGGAGTGGGCGAGGAGGGTGCCGCCGAGGAAGGCGAGGGCGGGCCATCCGGCGATGCCGAACCGCAGCCAGGCCGGCGGGTGGGCGAGGTCGAGGAATCCGGCGGTGGCGACGTTGGCGCCGAGCGAGGCGAACAGGGCGATCAGGAACCAGCACCAGGCCAGCCGGGACGGCCCGTCGCTCCGGAGCCGCCGCCAGGCAGCGACCAGGAGCAGGTCCACGGAGACGGGGTAGGCCCAGCCCTTCCAGCCGGTCTGTCCGGCGGCGTCGGCGAGTTCGTGGAGGTGGGCGAAGGAGAGGGCTCCGGCGATGACGGCCTGGACGAGGACGGCGTCCACGCGGAACGCGGGGCGGGCCATCACGCGCCGCCGGCGGGGTCGTAGCCGGGCGGGAACATGCCCGGCGGCGGCTCGGGCAGCGACGCCGCAAGCGACGGGCCGATGGTGTCGATGAACAGGTCGTCGGCGCCGGGCATGTCCGCGTAGAGGGCCAGGGCGCCGAGCATCAGCACGGTGCGGTGGAAGTCCTCGATGTGCTCACACATGGGAGTCGATCTCCCTTCTTTGGAGGCATGGAGGGGGTAGGGACCTGGCACGAGAAGGTCGCGCCCACCAAGGGCGGGAGGACTCAGACGGTCGCGGGAGCGGCCTTGGCCAGCGGCTCGCAATCCGGTGCCGGGATGCCGACGACGGGCCGGAACGGCGCCAGCGCGGGCAGGTCCGGGGTACGGTCTGCGTGCTTGTTGCAGAGGTTCACGGCCTGGCGCAGCGTGGTGTGCGGGGCGCGGATACGGGTCCAGCCGCCGGAAGAGTCGCCGGTCACGGCGATGCCGGGGGTCTCGGTCGGGATCTGGATCGCGGCCAGGACCGCGTCCGGGGCGATGTCACCGAAGGCCATGTTCGCGGAGGATTCGTCGTTGACGCGGTGCGCGGTGCGGCCGGTGAGTTGGGCCCGCAGCATCGTGATGCCCTTGCCGAGTTCGGAGCCGAAGCGCTGCCCGCAGATCTCCAGATAGATGCCGGCGGCCCGGCCGAGCTGGGCGAGCCGCACCAGGGCGGTGATGATCCGGTCCCGGCGCTTCTCCTCGTCCTTCGTGGCGAAGAGGGCGAGTTCGGCGACCTCGTCCACCAGGACCACGATCGGCACCGGGCGCAGGTGGTCGGGGAGGTCCCAGATGTCGGCGGCGATCTCCGCATCCGGCACGTTCACCGTGATCCGCTGCTCAGCCCGGATCACCTGGTAGACGTCCGCCATGTGGGAGACGAGGGCTTCGAGGAGATCAAGGGCGGCGTCCGGGTTGTCGGCGAGCGCCGAGAACCGGCGGGCCAGCGGGAAGAGTTCCACACCCTGCTTGCAGTCGATGCCGACGAGTGCGACGTCCATCGGGGCGAGGCCGGCGACCAGGTTGCGCTGGTAGACGGACTTCCCCGACTCCGTGGCACCAAGGGTCAGCCCGTGCGGGACGGCACGGTAGTCGCGGTAGTACACGGCACCGTCCTCGCGCAGGGCGACCGGAACCCGCATCGGCGTCGGATCGGTCCTCGCGGGCATCTGGACCCGCTTGAGGACGTCGTAGCCGGTCATCCGCACCTCCACCACTCCCGAGCGCAGCTCACGGGAGGTGACGCCGTACATCGCGAAGGAGTGGCGGAGCCGGTCACAGGAGGCGGACACGTCGAAGGCGTCCTGCCCGGGACGGAGCTTGAGACGCAGCACCAGGCCGGTCCGGGTGGGCCGCAGGCGCAGGATGCGCGGGGCACGAGACTCGGGGACGGGCCGGTTGGCGAGACGAGCCATGGCCAGCCGCCAGCGCGACGGCGGCACCGTAAGCCCGCACGCGTCCATCACGGAGGTGTACTGGAACAGGACCCGCACCGCGGCGAAGACAGCACCGAAGGCCAGCCAGTACCAGGCGGGGCGCCGCCACCGCAGGATCACTGCGGCAGCGACGACCAGCACCAGGGCGACCGTTAACGCGGTCATGATCAGGCCGCCTTCGACGTCGAGCCGGCGGCGGCGAGCGAGGTGACGGCGACCGCGCGGAACGCGATGCCGTGGCGCTTCTGCCCGTTGAAGTCGTTCTCCCACGCCGAGGCGACCAGGCCCGTCAGGGCAACCGGGGTGCCCATGGTCAGGTCCTCGGAGACGCCCGGCTGCGGAACGGTGAGCTTGAGGATCTCCACTTCGTCGGGCGTGGAGAACATGACCTCCACCGTCATCAGCGTGACGCCGTCCTTGTCGAGCGCGATCTCACCGGTCCGGCGGTCCTTGACCTTCGGCTGCGGAGCCTTGGCGACCATCACGGTCGCGTTCGTGGTGTCCACGGGAATCTGACGCATCGTCTTGTCCTCTGCTGTAGGCGCCTGTTGACCGACTCCGGTCGGTGAGATCAGGAGACAGCGAAAGGAGGTGGACACATCACGGCCCGCGTGGACGTTCAGGGACGTCTGAGCTATCGTCAAAACGTCCCTAGAACGTCCGAGAGAGGGCAACCATGGCGAACGAGCGACTGCGTGCAGCGATTTCAGCGAAGGGCGAGACAATCCAGTCCATGGCTCAGCACGTCGAGGTCGACCCCAAGAGCGTGGAACGGTGGATCACAACCAACCGCACACCCCACCGTGGACACCGCTGGAAGGCCGCGAAATTCCTCGGCGTCGATGAGGTCTATCTCTGGCCCAGCGTCGAGAAGCAGGCCGAGACAGCGAGCACGTCCGAGCTGATCACGTACTACCCGCACCGGGGCGCGGTGCCGGCCGCACTGTGGTCATCACTCATCGGGAAGGCGACGGACCAGGTGGACATCCTCGTGTACGCCGGATTGTTCCTCTTCGACAACCACCCGGACCTGCCGTACGAGCTGGCCGATAAGGCGAAGGCCGGCGCGCAGGTTCGGGTTCTCCTCGGGGATCCGGACTCGGAGATGGTCCGCCAGCGCGGGGAGGAGGAGGGCATAGGCGATGACTTGGCGGCACGCGCCCGGATCACGCGGCGGTACCTCGAACCGGCGATGAAGACGCCGGGCGTCGAGGTCCGACTGCACGACACGATCCTCTACAACTCGATCTACCGGTTCGACGAGGACGTATTGGTGAACCCGCACGTGCTCGGAGCGCCCGCCGGGCAGAACCCGGTACTGCACTTCCGCTACATCCCGGGCGCCCGCACGTTCCGGCACTACATGAGGAGCTTCGACTACACCTGGGAGCGCAGCCGGACCGCATAGCTCAATGACGCGCCCGCCGTGCAAGGCTGGAGTCATGGCCCGCATCGACTACATCAACGATCCGAACGCCCCGAAGGCGAACAACATCGTCCCCTCCGTCACCGCCGTGGCGCGCAACAAGGCTGGAGAGGTCCTGCTCATCCACAAGACCGACAACAACCTGTGGGCCCTGCCAGGCGGCGGCGTCGACGTCGGCGAGTCGGTCGCTGACGCCGCGGTGCGGGAGACCAAGGAAGAGACCGGCTTCGACGTCGAAGTGACGGGCTTGGTCGGTCTCTACACCGACCCCGGCCACGTCATGGCCTACGACGACGGCGAAGTCCGGCAGCAGTTCTCGATCTGCTTCACGGCCCGGATCACCGGGGGCGCGTTGCGCACCAGTAGCGAGAGCAAGGAGGTGGCGTTCGTTGACCCGAGCAGGCTGGACGAGCTGAACATCCACCCGTCCATGCGGATGCGGATCGAACACGGGTTGGCCGGCCACGCAAAGCCCTACATCGGCTGATGAACCAGCCGGGCACGAGTCCGCTCGACGGCACCCTTGAGGTATGGCTGCGCCTTGCTGATCGCGTTGTGTACTTCGCTGCCCGGTTCGTAGCGGACGAGGATCTCGTCAATGCGGGTGTCGAAGGCGAAGGGCTGCCCAGCCGGGCCCGTCGTCATGTCTGCCGTGATCAACGCGTCCAGCACCGGCGAGTCTTCCCGCTCGTAGACAGCCAGCTCCGCGGTGAGTCCCCGTTGCTCCGCCTCGTACACGGCACCGGAATGATGGGCCACAAGCCGTACGAGGCGTGTGGGCGCACCCAACCTTTCCAGATAGCGCGCGCCATCGATGGGGTGAAAGCCGGTGTCGCGCAGCTCGGGGGCGTAGCCAATGTCGTGCAGCCACGCGGCTGCGACGAGGAGATCCCGATCGTCCTCAGTCACAGCCCCCGCGACGTCTTGCGCCCGAGCGGCCACGGCCTGGGTGTGCAGCCAACGATTCCCGAGCGGAGGGAGTAGGGACTCAGCGAGATCTGCTGCCCCTTGGGGTGTGTCCAGCGCAGAAGGCATAAATGGAACGGTAGCCGAGACGAGTACGGCGCCGACAGGCCACGGCCCCCGGTTCATGATCGCGGCGCGGTAGAACTTTCCCTACTTCATCAAGCCCGCGCACGGCGCGGGTGCGCGCCGCCTGTACGGCGGGGCCGCCGCCCTGTCTTCGCCAGCGGCGGCCCCGCCCGGCGGCGCGCTGGCGGCAGCGGGCATGAAGTGGGGACACCCTCTGTGGCCGGGGCGGCCGGCTCCACGGCTTTAGGCAGCCACTTCGGGGCGAGCCTCGAAGATCATGGCCCCAACGTCGTGCTTTAACGGGCAGGTCCACAGACTGCCCGACGCGCCGGAAGCTTACGGGGCCATGATCACTCGCCCCAAAGCAGCTCCAGCCCAAAGCCGTTCCACCGACCGCTCGGCAAGCTGCAGCAGCGTTGCCGGTTCCCCCCTCGGCTCAGGGCGTACCACCAACTGGTGTACGACCTCGCCGTTTCACCCCCCATCAGCAGTGGGAAGGGCAGTACCGTCTACACGTCCCAACGGCGCAGTGCCGCCCCACAGTTGCCATGATGGGACAGACACGCACCAGGCCCCGGACACGGCAAGCTGACCGACATGGCACGGCTCTACAGGAAATAATGAGGGAGATCATGAGCGGAAAGAGGTATCTACCGGCTATCGAGCATATCGAGATCAGGGACCTTTCCCTGTACAAAAATAAACCGGTCGTGAATACAGAGGTAAGCAACGGCGTTTTCTGTCTAGCGGGAGCCAATGGACTAGGGAAGTCGTCATTCTTGGCAGCAGTTAGCTTTGGACTTACAGGAATCGTCGCCGAACCCGGGCGGAAGTTTACCCTCACTCAAGATTTCCATCAAGAAAACCTGCAATACTCGAGTAAGTACTTCAGTGGGCGCGTGGATGAACTGCAGCGAAGCACTGCCGAGATCACACTTACGTTCTCAGTCGGCACCAACCGCTATGAAATCACTAGAAACCTTTTTGAGCCGGAAGCTCTCGCCCAGCTTTCCATTTTGACCGCAGAGGGTCAGCAGGTTGCGCAGGAATGTACGGACGACAAAGCGAGGCATCTAGCCTACGCAAAACAGCTAACAGCCGACTGTCGACTCGGATCATTCGATCAGTTCGTCTTCCTCCAGCACTTCATTTTGACTTTTGATGAACGTCGAGAGCTGCTGTTCTGGAACAGTGCCGCTATCAATCCTGCACTCTACCTAGCTTTTGGGCTTGACCCAAATGACGAGATTCGCGCGTCTGAGCTTGGAAGTCTCATCAGTAAAGCGGACTCAAACGCCCGAAACGCTCAGTGGCAATCGACTAACGCCCGCAAAAGGCTCGAAGAACTCGGTGGAGGGGAGATCGAAGAAGACCTCGAATACGTCAGCCTCCTCCAGGAACATCAACAACTTGTTTCAGATCTGAATAAGAAGAGTGACACTCTAAGTCAATTGCAGGACGAAGAGAATGACGCACGCATCCGCTTGGCAGAGTTGAGTGCTACGCATCATGAGCTAAGGACCCGTTACGACGAGGAATTTACAAACCGATTGACCGACCATGCGGATGTACGCATGCACCCCACTGTCCGAAGCACCCTCACTACAGGCACATGCTCCGTATGCGGCAGTTCCGGGCATAGCGTCATGGCAGAGATAGAGCGAAAGATAAAGTCACATAGCTGCCCCTTGTGTAGTTCCGACCTACCGACAGGGAAGCCGAGCAGTGCCTCGATGGAGAAGCTAAAGGAGCTGGATGATCTACTGAACGAAAACCAAGAGAAGATCGATGGTCATCGATCACGAATCAATCGTCTCCGCGATGAAGTCCAAACCGCTGCTGAAGCATTTCAGGTTGCCAGGACAGCTGCCGAAGCATTCGAGCGCGAAAACGATCGCATCTTGCCTAAGGCGCCCTCGCCCGGTAATGAGGGGCTGGAAGAACAGCGTCGTGTGATTGAAGCCGAGCGTCAAGCAGCCATCCGGCGACGGGACGAATCACGCAGCCGTCGTGACGCCTACCGAGCACAGCTGGCTCCAATTCAGGGCGCCATGACGCGCGCCTGGAGCGATGCGGAACTCAAGTTTGTACCTCTCTTCAGGGACCTCGCTAAACAGTTCCTGGGCCTTGACTTGGACGTCTTCCTGGAGAAGACGTCGCCAACCCGGCACGGGCTAGGCCTCGTGGTCCAGAACGAGCGTCGCCGACGCACGACCGAGCTGTCAGAAAGCCAGCGGTTCTTCCTCGACATCGCGCTGAGGATGGCTTTGGTCCAGCACATGACCGAGCCTGACTCAAGAGCAACCATCTACGTCGACACCCCGGAGGGTTCGCTTGACATCGCTTACGAAGCGCGGGCCGGCAAGATGTTTGGTGAGTTCGCGATTCGTGGCTTCAACATCATCATGACCGCAAACATCAATGCCAGTCAGCTACTGGTCAGGCTGGCTGAAGTCTGTACGGCTGAGTACATGAAGCTAGTACGGATGACTGATTGGGCGCCTCTCACTGAGGTGCAAGCAGACGAGGAGATCCTGTTCGACAAGGCATACAGCGCAATCGAGCAAACGTTGGCTGCCAGCCAGACAGGAGCGCGGACACCGTGACCAACATTCATCCTGAGGCAGCCTTCGACTCCCTGACCATATGTAGTGAGCTGCAGCAAGTCACAAAAGGCGCGACAGAGAATGAGATACATCTCTTTGCCTATCTTTCCTGCCTGCTGTTCGTCTACAAGGGATCTCCGCCTAGTGAGTGGCGCTACCAGTTCATAGCAACGCCCTCCGTAGCGCCCTTCAGTGTCGATATATCGGCTGCTATTACCGAGCTTTGCCGTATCGGTTACCTGGAAGAGGGGACACAAGGGATTCAAATAACGGACCTGGGAAGGGATGAGCTCGAGTCCTTTTCTGGATTGTCCATTCTCGCACGGCGAACACCATACCTCGAGGGTGCTTGCGGAAGTACACTCGTCCTACCGCTACCCTCGGTGACTGAATCCATTTCTGCGGAACCACAGTTGCACAAAGCGCTCGAACTCTCTAGCACACGTCCGCTACTGGACGAGATAGGCAGAGAGGCCATTCTGGACCACTTTGAGGCACTGAGTAGGGCAGTTCCCGAAGCCAGCGACCTCATGGTGCCGGCAGTCGTATGGCTTGAATATCTCGCCTCGACTATTGCGCCCGCAGCAGAGCGTTGATTCAACCGTAGAGTTTCGCAGGGGTGGGAGAAAGACATGCGAGTTGACATCGATGCGATGTCAGATTTCGCCGAACGAGCTTACGTTGTTCACATCACTAGGGAGCTGGGTCGCCCAGGAGCCATAGCTCTACGCCGCACACTGCAAACCGTTCGGCAGGTGCACGATGCCATCTCGTCTGAACGTCTAACCGCGGGCCTAACCGTGATCTCCCCGATTGGAGAGTTCAGCTCACCCAGAGTCGACCTAGCACGAATCTTCGCAGATGCACGTGAACTGACGGGCTGGCATACCAATCGAGCACTGACGGTGCTAGACACGCAAGACGGCTCCCTAATGGCTTGGCCCGAACCAATCAGCATCGGCGATATAGCAGGATCGTACGTCGCTTACAGATACTCGGGATACCAGCAAGAGGAGTTGGTGACGCCAAAGCAGCGTCACCCCGTCACGCCGTACGCGAACTTCGCTAGCACCTTCGCCATTCCCTACTTCCTGGACCTGCGTGAAGCTCTGACGCAATATGGATATATGTGCATCAAAGAGGCCCAGTGTGACACTTTTTCTCAAACATGGAGAAGCGGGGCTCGGATATCCTTCAAACCCAAACCGGAAATGCACATGCGTCGCTCGCTTCAGCGACATCTACGAGCCTCTCTAAGGGATCACCGTTCTGTCGAAGTGATGCCTGAGCAGAACGTCAATGAGACGCGTCCAGTCGATATCAAAGTTCACTGGGCCTCTTCTAATCGCATCGCATTGATTGAAATCAAATGGCTAGGCGTCAGTTACGAGGACGGGAAGCCTAGACCCACTCAGTACTTTCCCGAATCTCGGGCTGTCGAGGGTGCCGAGCAGCTCGCTACGTATCTGGATCTCTATCACAAAGAATCGCCCGAACATGAAGCACGCGGCTATTTGACCGTCGTCGACGGCCGCAGGCGACGAGTGCGGGAGGACACTCAATCCATAAACAGGGAAAACGGATTCCACTATCAGTATGCGGAGATCACTTACCCTCCCGATGTACTGGCTAGACCCGATTTCGCACCTCCCGTCCGGCTATTCTGTGAACCTGTCATCACCGCAGATGACGACCAATAGAGCTTCTGACAGAGTGTGATAAAATCCGGTGTTGACTTTCAGGAAAACCGCTTGACTCGCATAAAGGTGGAACCGATGGCATTGGCCGGTGCGGTCGAAACGCATTACAAGCAGCTGGAGCAGGCTTGGCGTGTCTCCGACCGGTCAGATGTCTACGATCGCCTCGTCGTACCTAACGGTAATAGCGCCGAACCGTTCCATCGTTGGTTCCACCTGAAGGAAGCCTTCTCAGCGCGCCTGCTGGGCCAAGTAATTAGTGACACCAGCCTCACACAACGGGACTCACTGCGGATCCTCGACTGCTTCTCGGGATCAGGGACGACAGTGGTTAGTGCTAGCGCGCTCGCACAGGACTATTCCGAAGGCATTCACGTCGAGGCTATCGAGCATAACCCTTTCTTGCACCTCGTATCCGAAGCCAAGGCCGCCGCCTGTTTGGCCGACACAGTGACTGCAGAAAAGCTCAGCAGAGCTTCGGAACAAATAATTCGGTCGGCCTCTCACATCACTGATGATCTACGGTTGCCAGGTCTATCAACCTTCTCGCGTGAGGGATACTTTGAGCCTGCTGACCTGCGCCAGCTTGTATCGTTGCGTGATGCGGTAGCGAGTCTCGAACCAGGTCTGATCAGGAATTTGGCACTGCTTGCCGCTGCAGCTTGCGTTGAGCCGGCGAGCAGGCTGCGGCGAGATGGTCGAGCCCTGCGTTTCTCGCCTAATAGAAATCCCCGCAGCCCGCGCGAAGAGTTCCAGCGCAGAATCTCCATGATGGTGGAGGACATTAAGGGGGCACCGTTTCTAAACGCGTCTTCATATGTCCATCGAGGCGACGGCCGAAGGCCGCTCGACTACACCACGAGTCGCGAGTTTGACTTGGTTATTTTTTCGCCGCCATACCCAAATAATATTGACTATACCGAAGTCTATAAAATGGAGGCCTGGTATCTGGAACTCTTCACAGATGAGAGTTCCTTTCGACAGCATCGCTTGACTACTGTGCGCAGCCACCCGAGTGTCAAATTTGCCGAAGAGTACGAGTACATGACCGATAATCACTCGGTTGCGGTGGAGGAATTGCTTGCACCTCTTTTGGCCGCCATTCCATCGGATCGATATGCAACAGGCAGGAAGCAGATAGTTCGGGGGTATGCCGACGATATGTTGCAGGTCCTGAGCCAATCACGCTCTCTTATTCATGACGAAGGCAAGCTCGCATTCATTGTCGGAAATTCCGTACACGGTAACGGGGAATCGAGTTTTGTAATCGCTGCGGACTTGATAATGTCTCGTTTGGCCGAACTAGCTGGCTGGCGCGTTGACGAAATCAAGATCGCACGTAAGCTACTCCGCCGAGGAGTTGCATCCCCGTTTCTAAGAGAAAGTGTCGTCGTGCTCTCGCCTGACCTTCGCTAGTTGAGCGCTCTGGCAGCACAGCGTGGGCGCCCTCCTGTGCTCACCATGAAGTCGCGCACAAACCGCCAGTGGACTATCCATGGACGGGGCCACGTTCCGCCGGGCGTCGACGGGCCGGTGACCTGCGAATACGTCCGAGACTGAAGCCCCCTCCGGAGCCGTGTGCGCAGGTTCGAATCCTGCCGGGGGCACTCCAGCTTAGACAGCGTGATCTAGGCGCTGATCAGCAAGAGTGCCAAACACGAAGACCCGGACTCAGTCCCACTGAGTCCGGGTATTCGTCGTTGTGTGTCACTGATCGCGAGTGAGTGGCGAGTGAGGGCCGGAGGGCCCCAGCGCCCATCGCGCGCCCGGACCCCCGCCCCGTGCAACCAACGCTGACTGCACGGCCCGAGATCGGGCGACAGGGAGCCGCTGTGTCAGGCGCCAGCGTGGGGCACACTGTGGTCCGATCCGCACCTACGCATCACGCCACGGGACTCGAATGCTCTTCGCGAAATGACTGACCAGATCACACATCAGTTTGAGGCTTTCCTTCAGCGCATCACACTTTCAGACAGCGAGAAACGAAACGCCCTAGAACAGGGACAGCGTCTCTCACGAAGAATCGAGCAGCGCTCCGAGGTTCGAGAGTGTCTGATCACGGGATCGATGGTCAGATCTACAGCCATTCGAAAATTCTCGGATGTCGACATCCTGGCTGTCATCGAACCCAAAGATCAACTTGCCCATTCAGAACCCTCCGCACTGGTCTCCGCCGTCGCACAGATGCTGCGAGGTATGGGGCCGGACGTGCAGGTATCCGAGAACGCTGTCCGCGTCACGCATATTGACGGCGGAGTCGTCGATGTCCTCGCCTCAGTGCACCTCGGAGTCAACAGCGAGGGTGACGAAGAGTATCGGATCCCAACCGCTCGCCAGGAAGGTTGGGAAATATATGCACCTGAAGCGCAGAACAGAAGAATCCGGGAGGCCACCAAGCTCCTCGGGGAGGATTTCAAGCGACTGATCCGCCTGTGCAAGTGGTGGAGCAAAACACACGGCCAGCCGATTGCGTCTCACGAGATCGAACTTGCCGCCTACAGGACGTTCCCCCAGGCGATTCCAGAACTCTCGCGGGCAGTAGTCGAGTTTTCCGATTCCATCAGACATCAGACCGACGGAAGCTCACTAACGCAGGCAGCATTGCTGAACTTCAACAGGCTAGCTCGAGATGCCTACGGCAAGCAGACCTCGGGCGATATCCAGAAATCGAGCGAGCTATGGGGGAGAGTGTTCGGTGACGGATTCACAGCTGTCATCACTTGAGGTCATCGGCCTGGCAGATGACCAGCTCGTCAAGGCAAACAAATACTACAAGTGGAGCCGCAGACTACCTATCGCCACCTTCGCCTTGAGTGTAGTTTCCATCTTTATTTCCAACCCATACACCTACATCCCTGCACTGCTGGCTCTTGCCGTACAGGTCAGCTCGTGGCTGGCCCGAGACAAGGCGGGCAGTCTCCACAGTGCTGGCGAAGAGGGGAGGACCCACGGACTCTCCCTAAATGCACTTGGCACACCAGCAGAACGGCTTGAGCTCAACAAATGGCTCAGCCGCGTCACCCCCAGAATGCCCAGTCAAGCAACAGAGCCAGCCACATCAGACTACTACGCAAGCAACGCACCGGTTGGACTGCGAAGACTCTGTGACAACATCCAAGAAAATGCCTTCTGGAACATGCATCAATACCAGAAGACGGCGGCCCATTACACTCGACTCCTTTGGGTATTTTCCGGGGCAACGCTTGCCATGATTCTTATCGCGATCCCACTCACCTCTGGGGATGGCAACCTCGTTCTCGCCCGGATCCTGGTGGCTGTTCTAGCGTCCGGTGCAGCACTGACTCAATTCGGCGAAGTTCGGTCCTGGAAATCTGCCGAGGCCAAAAGCGAGCGTCTCGACATTCGCCTCGACTCCCTAGCCTCACTCTCCGAGGAGGAACTGAGGGAGGGAAAGCTCGGTACGATCCTTGCCATCTACGGTGACTATCGAGTCACCACGGCTGGCGCGCCTCCAATTCCCAAATGGATGTACGACCGCGAAAGGGATCGCCTAAACGACCTCTGGGCTAGGCGGGCAGACTCCACATAGCAGAAGAGGGAGATGATGGCGACCACCCAAGGGAACTCGAAATCTAGAGGGTCGCCATTATCCAACTATTTACACTCGCTCGGCCCATCCCATAGCTCGTTCAATTTTCTCATTGTTGACTTCTTCATGGCCGTCGATGCAGCCCTCGTAGAGCTCGTAACACGATCTTGCTGAGGTGTGCTGGTCGGGCGTGACCAGCGGGCCTATTCCGCCGTTCGTGGGGTGTGGGGAACCGGCCGTGGATCGTGGACGAGGCACTGTGGGCACTGATCGAGCCGTTGCTGCCGCCCTGGCCGACGAAGGCCCCCGGGCCGAAGCCTGTCGATGACCGGCTGTGCCTGCAGGGCATCCTGTACGTGCTCTACAACGATGTCAGCTGGCAACTGCTGCCACTGGAGCTGGGCTTCGGCTCTGGCCAGACCTGCTGGCGCCGGCTGAGCCGGTGGCGCGAGGCCGGTGTCTTCGAGAAGCCGCACCATCTCCTGCTCGCCGAGCTGAACGCGGCCGACGCCCTCGACTGGACCCGGGCCTGCGTGGATGCCTCCCACATCCGCGCGAAAAAAGGAGGCGAGGCCACCGGCCCGTCGCCGGTCGACCGCGGGAAGACGGGTAGTAAGCACCACCTGATCTGCGACGGCCATGGCACCCCGTTCAAGGTGATCACCACCGCGGCCAACGTCAATGACGTCACGCAGACTATGGCCCTGGTCGACGGCGTCCCGCCGGTCGCTGGGAAGCCCGGTCGACCCCGCCGCCGGCCCGACGCCTTGCTCGGCGACAAGGGATATGACAGCAACCCCAACCGGCGCGAGCTGCACAGTCGCCGGATCCTGCCAGTGATCTCCCGCAAGGGTGCCCCGAACATCAAGGGCCTGGGCAAGCTCCGCTACGTCGCCGAACAGACCTTCTCACCCCTGCACCACTTCAAACGCCTGGCCGTGCGCTGGGAACGACGCCTCGACCTGCACGACGCCTTCGCCTCCCTTGTCTGCGGCCTCATCTGCTGTAGGCGCCTCAAGAAGACCCGTCGATGATCACGATGCGGGCCTACACGCCCCAGCCGTGAACCCGCCATCGAATCTTCAGGCGGGCGATCATCCACCCTGACCGCCCAAAGCGTGTCGTCGTAGCTGCAGGAAGCATCCAGGCCGAACTCCGCCTCCCCCAACGCCTCAGCCCCCGATTCGTCGTGGAGGACCGCAGGCAAAGGCGCGTTGAGGAGAAGCTTCTGGCGGCGGATGTCAGCAAGGCTCCTGTCCTGGCAGAGGAGGATTCGACCGATGCCATCCCGCAGAGCGAAATCGGCCCAGATGCGAGGTAGGGAGACCTCAGCGACGTACGAGATGACCGCTCCGCTCTCGCCATCCCTGTGAAGCCGCCCGCAGTTGCCACAGACGTACAGCGACGAGAACGACGCTTCCACGGCACGCTGCCGCTCCTGAGTGTCGAGATCGGCAGGAGCAGGCCAGGCGATCTGGTCGAAGAGCTCGTCAGGGACGAGCCGGAACTGCTGACCTGGGTTGTGGGAACCGCTGAAGATGTTGCCGCATCCACACTTGAAGCCGCCCAAGTTCCTCCCCTTCGAAGCGTTTCTACCAGGTCGACAGCGAGTTCGGGACGGAAGCCTCCCCGTGGCCGTTTGGCCGGCATCTGCTCAATCACCGCCTACAAGTCATGGTCCACGATCACATCTGGCTGCCCAGGGCCCCGACAAGATCGTGTTACGAGCTCTTAGGACTTGCCGAAACTTTCGCTCCTAGCTTCTCCGCTGTCTCGGGTCTGCCACAGGTCTCCTCCCTCGTACATGCTCCGGAGCAGGGGAATCACCCCGCTGGGAATGCGGAACCCCTTCGCCCAGGAAGGGTCGACGGCGTGGCCGTAGACGGTGGTGAGCAGGAACGGCTCTCCTCCTGTCAGCACACCCATCGCTTGTAGATCCCTGGACAGGGTGCCGATCGGTTGGGTGAAGCCGCGGAGTCTGCGTGTCTCGTCGTAGCCGGCAAGCTCGTACACTGTCTCCCGGTCTACAAAACCGCCGTTTGCCGCAGCTGCAACGATTGCTTTGACTCGGGATGGGTAGCGCCTCATCAGCTCGTCCATGAACGTTGCCAGCGACTCCGCCGTCCAGGCTTCATCTTCGGAGTCTTTGTCAGTCGATGCCTCGCCCAGTTGCTCCAGGTCGCGGACGGAGCCCTCGTCCACGTTCAGTTCGAGGAGTTCTTTGGCCCAGCGGAGCAGTTCGCTTGGAGTGAGCATGTAGAGTCCCACCCCGGCCTGCTCCTTCAGTTCCTGGAGGAGTTCGGCACGGGGACGAGGCGGGATGTCGTATCCGCGGTTGGTCCACCAGTCCTTCTTCACGTCCCCCGTGACCAGTAGAACGTCGCACCCGCGGTCCCGGGCCTCCGCCATGAGCTGTACCCACACAAGGTAGTCACCGGCAGCTAGCTCGGGTTCCTTGGTGCGGAAGTCCTCGTGCCCCGGCGGTATCCCCTCGTCGGCGCGCTCCTGCGCCTCTTTCACGGCCTTGTCGTATTCGTCGGGCCGCAGCGGCTCGCCGACCCGGCCGTGCAGAAGCGGTTCAAGAGCGTTGAGAACCGGGTCAGTGTGAGTGGTGGCAGTCTCCTTGAGTGCGTCACACTCGGCCTGAGCCCGGATGAACTTTTTGAGGCTGTCGGCCGCTTTGGCGAGCTCGCTCAGGTCTCGGTCAGTCCGCTCTCCAGCCTCTTCGTTGTCCTTGAGTTGGACGGCGGTCAACCAAGTGGTCACTGCTGTCCGGGCCGCGTTGACTGCCTTATCGAGCGTGGCGCTCGCCTCATTGGCCTTGGTCGCGTGGTGATGGCGTATTGTCGGCGACTCGCGGTTACGCCAGAACTCCGTGAGCACCTGGTGTGGAATCCACAGGCGCTCGCGAAGCCTGACGAGGGCGGCAAGGGTGTCTCGGCGGGTGCTCTCGTTCGAGCGGTAGAGGTTAAGCAGCACATTGGTGTCAAGCACGACCAGACCGGAATCGAAGATCCTCTTGTAGTCGGCGCGGAGTGGGCTGCGATGGGCCTCGTCGCAGTCGAAGACGCCCCGGACTTGAGGCTGGTCGGACGTGGTGTGCACTGCTGCCATGAAACGCTCCCCTGAGGTCCTAGGGCGCATCAGCCCTCCCCGGCTGGGTGCGCGGGGGAAAGTCTAGGACCGGATCGAGCCACTGCGTCCGAGGAATCAGCAGCGGTTCCGACACACCGGACGTCTGCCGATCACCGAGCGTCAAGGCTAGTCATCCGACACGGTCCACAGCGAAGTACCTATGGGACCGAGCAGCGTCCAACCGACCTGTCAGGCAAGGCCATCAGGAGTGACTGAGGTCTTCTCAACGGTGATCATTTCCAAATTCCGTTGAGGACGAGGGCTGCTCGGGCGATGTCGCCGATTCGACTAGGGCTGAGCGTCACGTACTGCAGGGTGCGCCAACGCTGCTTGAGCTCGGCTGCAGTGCGCTCTCCAAGGGCCCGGACGTGCCGCAGCAGGGCGTTGAACATGCGGGTATCGACATGAAGTGCCTTTTCAGACTTGCCTCTTGGGTGACGGACCGGGATGCGGATGCCGATGCCCGCGCCGATGTAGCCCTTGTCCGCCAGCGTCGGCAAGCCCTCGGTCGCCGCCTTGTAGAGGGCCGGCAGGGCATGCATACGGGCGGCGGTGATGTCCGGTATGGAGCCGGGTTCGACGTCGGAAACCCACAGCGGGGTGCCGTCCGGGGCGGACAGGAACTGGATGTTGCCGCCGAACGCCTTGTGCTTCTGGCTGAACCACAGGCCGTTGCCGTTCTCGCGAACGCCGGCGAGCCGGTCCGACTCGATCAGGGTGCCGTCCAGGATCACGTGCGCCATGCCCTCGCGCTGGCAGCGGGTCAGGACCTCGTGCAGGTCGGGGGCCTGGTCGGCGAGGACGGTTATGCCCTCGTGCAGGTAGCGGTAGCCGGTGGCCTGGGAGACACCCGCGTCGCGGGCCAGGCAGTGCACGCACCCGCGCTCGCGGAACCAGCGCAGCACCAGCACCGCCTGCCGGAACGGGCCCAGCGCCCGCGACCTGCGCGGCGTGCCGATCCGGTGGCGGTGGGCGGCGAGCAGGCGGGCGAGGTACTCGACGATGTGGCGCGGGACGTCAAGCGTGGCAGCATAGGTGACCAACGTGAGGCCTCTGGTTGAGCGTAAATGATCTTGTAGTGGACCTGTCCTACCAGGGGCTTCACGTCTACTCGCCGCCGGGTGATGCCCAGACGACCCGTCAGAACCATCCGGGATCAAGCCGCTTCACGCAGATCAATTCGTTGAGAAACCTCACTGGGCGGTTTGAGCTGATCCCGGCAGGGAGAGCGGTCCTGCACTGATCGCACCCTGGTGCGAAACGTTGAGCTGTCGGAACACCCGCGTTGCGGCTCCCACCCACTGCGGGACCGGCACGCCCGCTGCAGTCGCCTGCCGGGCGGTCTCCTCAGCCACAGCAGTGCTGAGGTCTCGGTACCAGATCAACTTGTCAGACAGCGATGCGGCAAGGTCGGACTGATCCACCACCTTCCGGGCCAGAACCCGGTCAACCCTGACCAGGAATTCGAGAAACACGCCCAGGTGCTGATGCTCATTGAGCAACCCGAATGTCTCCCCGGCATAGTAATCGGCGTCTCCGGGATACCAGAACCCACCAGCAAGGGCCGCCGCAGTGACGGTGCCGTCCTCCAATTTGCGCCTGGTCTTCGAGACCGAGACCCGATGTTCCATGAAGGAAGCCGACAGGAACTCTTCCACGAGGGCCTGGGTCAGCGCCATGCGCTGAGTCTGACGAGTCGTCCATAATGAGACGAGAAATCCCGCTATCCCACCGAGTAGCGCTCCCAGGAGCGTCGAAAGAAACGCCGCCACGTCAGCCTCCTTACTGAAGCGAGAAGGGGGCGAGCGAGCCTACAGCCGGTGCGTGAGGAGTGACGTGGACTCCCTCGCTGTCGCACTGTACGGGAGGACCGGCGATCGGTTGAAGGTCTCGCTGCAACTGGCCCCCTGGCGGCCCGCGGCGGGCTTGGAGCGACAGCGTCGGCGCAGAACGGCTACTGCCACCGGCCACACCGGCTCAAGTTACGGAGGCCTCCGCACGCAGGAACTCCAGGGCGGTCTCGGTGTTCCGCGACAGCTTGAACACGCTGTCCAGCACCAACCGCTCCTCGGCCCACGAAGCGAACACCTTCCGCCGCGGCTCGACCTCGTCCCACGTCGGTTCCCGGGAGCCCTCGATCCCCCGGGACCGGCCCTCCACCCGCACCAGGAACACCCTGATCAGAGACCTGCGCGCACTCGGCGAGCGCACCGCCGCCGAACTGAAGGAACGCTGGCGCGCCCTCAAGCACGTCACCCTCAGCCCCAGCCGCATCGGCGACATCGCCCGAGCCGCACTCGTACTCAACAGCCAATGGAAAAGATCACCGCTGAGAAAACCTCACTCACCTCATTGTGTTAGCCGTTCTTAACCCAACGACGCTGCCAGGCATGGAGTTACAACTTTCTCTACTGGTTCAAGCTGGCTCCGCTGCGCGCTGCGCTCCTGCCTTCGGCCCGGTCTGCGCGCGCTACGCATGGGACCGCCTGTGTGGGGTGGCGGACGGTCAGTCAGCCGGCCGGTTTAGGTGTGTATGAGGACGTCGTTCGTCACCTTCCACCTGGTGCCGTCGGCAGCTGCTCCTGTCAGGCCGTTCAAGTAAGGGAGGCCTACGAGGGTCAGGGTGTGGGGGGCGGCGAGGGCGGCGGTTGCGAGGGTGTGGGTGGGGGGCCATGGGGTCGACCACAGGAGCCGTCTGGTCATCTGGGCCCAGCCGGTCGCGGGGCCGGTCATCACCCAGAGGTCCGGGGCGGGGGCGACGAAGCGGGTCGCCTGGCGGAGCCAGGAGGCGGCCGTCTCCGGCCAGGTGATCGTGGCCAGGGTGATGCCGCCGGCGCGGGTCCAGGTGGAGTCGATTCTGCGCGCGGTCGCCAGGGCGTGCGGGGTGCGGCCGGAGCCGATCACCAGGGTGCGGGCGCGGCGGGCGTGGGCCAGTGCGATGACGGCGGCGATCTCGGCGGGCGTGGCCATCGGGTCCGGGTCGTGGGTTGCCGGGGTCGGGAGGAGGGGGCTGGTCAGGGAGTCCATCGTTCGCCGTTCTCCTGTGCGGTCTTCCATGCCCGGTAGCGGTCCTTGCAGCAGGCCCCGCAGGGGCGGAAGCCCGCGGCGACCGCCGTGGCCTCGTCGGCGAAGAAGACCCGCTGGTGCGCGTAGCCGCTGCGGGCGAGGGCGCGCAGCGCGGTGGGGCAGTCCAGCCGGCCGTAGATCCTGGAGCCGCGGTGGCCGCCCCAGAGACCTTTCGTCGGGGACCGGTACGGCCGGCCGGTCGCGTCCAGCAGGGTGTACGTCTTCGCCGGGGCGGTCATGCGGCGTCGTGGAAGACGAGGGCGAGGGTGTGCCGTTCGCCGGAGCGGATGGCGGAGACGCCGTGCCGGACCGGCGCGGCGGACCATCCGCGGGTGGACCTGACGGGGCGGTCGCGGGTGGTGAAGAGGTAGCCGTGGCCGTGCGGCAGCAGGGTGGCGGTGCCCCGGGACTGGGCGCGTGGGCGCTGTTCCAGCAGCAGGAACTCGCCGCCCGTGTGGTCCACTCCGGGCTCGTTGAGGTTGATCACGACCTGCAACGGGAACACGAGGTCGCCGTACAGGTCGCGGTGCAGGGCGTTCCAGTCCTTCTCGCCGTAGTGGAGCAGGATCGCCGTGGACTTCGTCTGGCCGGCGTCGTGGCACATCCGCAGCCACTCGTCGAGCGAGTCCGGCCACGGCGCGGGCCTGCCGAGTCTGTTCCACCAGTCTCGGGCGATGGGCAGCAGCCGCGGGTACAGGGCCTGCTTGAGGCGTTCGACCGGTTCCGGGTACGGCGTGTCGAAGTACCGGTACCGGCCCTCGCCGAAGCGGTGGCGGGCCATGTCGACCGTGCTGCGGAACGGGCCGTCCTGCTCGTACAGACCCCTGATCTCGACGGTCTCCTCCGGGGTCAGGAGTTGTGGCAGGAGGGCGCCGCCGTACTCGTCGATCTCCGCGGTGATCGCCTGCCAGTCGGTGGACTCGACCCGGTCGTGCCAGCGGTCCGTGCCGCTTGCCGCGGGCGTCTTCTCGGTGTTCATGCCGTCGCCTCCAGGTTCAGCAGCGCGGTCTTGGCTTCCAGTCCGCCGACGTAACCGCCGGGTGTGCCGTCGGTGCGCAGGACGCGGTGGCACGGGACGACGATCGGCAGCGGGTTGGTCGCGCAGGCGGTGCCCACCGCGCGTACCGCCTTGGGGTTGCCGACCAGCTCGGCCATGTCCCGGTAGCTGCGGGTCTGGCCGTACCCGATCTCGGGCAGACGGGTCTGTACGAGGCGCCGGAAGCCGCGGGAGAGGGAGAGGTCCAGCGTGAGGTCGAACGCCTGGCGGTGGCCGGCGAAGTACTCGTCGATCTCTCGTGCCGCCTCGTCCAGGCGGCCGGGGACGCGCAGGATGCGCGGGCTGAGCTTCTGGCCGAGGGTCTCCAGGACCCGGTCGTGGTCCTCCCTGGCGTACGCCACGCGGACCAGGCCCTGCGGGGTGGCGGCCAGCAGCAGCTTGCCGACCGGCGAGTCGACGGTGGTGTAGGCGACGTCCACGAGGTCGGCGCGCTCGGCCGCCCGCTCCAGGCGGCGGTGGAGCCGGCCGAGCGTGTCGGCGTCCACGTGCGTCGACAGCAGCGAGGTCATGTCCTCGTCGTCGCGGACCGCACGGGCAGCTTCTTCGGGGCGGGCAGCTTCTTCGGGGCGGGTGGCGGCATCGGGGCGAGCGACGTCCTCGGGGCTACGGCCGTCGGCGGCGTGAATGGCGTTCATGATGGCGCTCCTTTCGTGATCGCGGCCGGGTAGTTCTTCCTGAGGTTCCTGAGGCCGTCCGCGGCGGCTCTGCGGGCCGCGTCGGTGGTGCCGCCGAGGATCTCCGCGATCTCGGCGTACGCGAGTCCCGCCACGTAGCGGTAGGCGACGGCCTGGCGCTGTTTGGCCGGGAGGCCTTTCACCGCGGTCCACAGGTCGGCGTCTGCGGACTCCGGGATGCCCTGTCCCGTCGGCTCCTCCGGGACCTCGTCGACCGGCAGCGGGTTCCTCTTGCCGACGCGCAGCACGTCGATCGCCTTGCGGTGCGCGATCGTCACCAGCCAGGCCTCGACGTTCGCGGTCTCCGGCAGGCCGGGATAGGCTCGCAGGGCGGACAGGAAGGTCTCCGACCACGCGTCGTCCGCGTCGTGCGGGCCGAGGACGACCCGGCAGACGCGCAGCACGGTCGCTCCGTGCTCCGCGACCACACTCTCGAACGGTTGTTTCATGTCCATCCCAGGGAAGACGTGCCGGTGGTGGCGGACGCGCGCGGCGGTGTCAGAACAGCCGCCCGGCGCCGGCCGCGGACGGTTCTTCGAGCTCCAGCAGCGCCCGTTTGTGCTCCAGGCCGCCCGCGTACCCGGTGAGGGAGCCGTCGGAGCCGACGACGCGGTGGCACGGTACGAGGATGCACAGCGGGTTGGCGCCCACGGCCTGGCCGACGCGTTGCGCGAGGGCGCGGTCTCCGAGCTGCTCGGCGATGCGGCCGTAGGTGGTCGTGTCGCCGCACTGGATGCTCTTCACGATCTCCCAGACCGCGAGCTGGAACGAGTCGCCCTCGGCGGCGAGCGGCAGGTCGAACCGCCTGCGCCGTCCCGCCAGGTAGTCGAGGAGCTGGCGTGCCGCCTCGTTCAGCAGCGGGTCCGTCGCGTCGGTCACCTCGGGGCCGAACGTCTCCCGCGCGGGGCGGCGGGCGTGCCGCCTGAAGTACACGCCGGTGATCGTCTCGCCTTCGGCGACGAGCGTGACCGGCCCGAGGCGGGTCTCGATCACGAGGTGTCGCGTGCTGCTCATCCCACGTCTCCCATCTCCTGTCCCCCGTCTTCTGACCGGTAGACGCGGGCGGCCCGTGGAACGTGAGATCCGCGGCCGTCCTTCCTGGCGCGCGCTTCGAGGGCGCCGCCCCGGATCCTCGCCCGGTGGTGCCGCGATGGCCCGGCGTCGGCCCGTGCGTGCGGCGTGTTCGCGCGGTGCGCGCGGTACGTGCGGTGCCATTCCCCAGGAGTGGGATATGTGACATAGTACTGGCGTGAGCAAGCGACTGACCTGCGATGTCGTGGTCGTCGGCGCCGGGATGGTGGGGGCCGCCTGTGCTCTGTACGCGGCACGGGCCGGTCTCGACGTGGTGGTCGTGGACCGCGGACCCGTGGCCGGCGGGACCACCGGAGCCGGCGAGGGGAACCTCCTCGTCTCCGACAAGGAGCCCGGTCCCGAGCTGGACCTCGCCCTGCTGTCCGCGCGGCTGTGGGCCGAACTGGCCGAGGAGTTCGGGACGGCCGTCGAGTACGAGGCCAAGGGCGGGCTGGTCGTCGCCTCCTCGGCGGACGGACTCGCCGCCCTCGAACGGTTCGCCGACGCGCAGCGCGCCTCCGGCGTCCTCGCCGCACCCGTCGGCGCCGACGAGCTGTACGGCCTCGAACCCCGGCTCGCCCCAGGCCTGCCCGGCGCCGTGCGCTATCCGCAGGACGCCCAGGTGATGCCCGCCCTGGCCGCCGCCCGGCTGCTGCGCGCCTCGGGTGCCCGGGTCCTCACCGGCCGTACCGTGACCGCCGTACCGCGCACCGCGGACGGCGCGGTGCGCGGAGTCCGTACCGACCGGGGCGACGTCGACGCGCCCGCGGTCGTCAACGCGGCCGGTACCTGGGGTGCCGACATCGCCGCGCTGGCGGGCACCCGGCTCCCGGTCCTCCCGCGCCGCGGCTTCGTCCTCGTCACCGAGCCCCTGCCGCGCCTGATCCGCCACAAGGTGTACGCCGCCGACTACGTGGCCGACGTGGCCAGCGACTCGGCCGCCCTGCAGACCTCGCCGGTCGTGGAGGGTACGGCCGCGGGCCCGGTGCTGATCGGCGCGAGCCGCGAACGGACCGGTTTCGACCGGACGTTCTCGCTGCCGGTCGTACGGGCGCTGGCGGCGGGCGCGACCCGGCTGTTCCCGTTCCTCGCGGACGTCCGCGCCACCCGCGCCTACCTCGGTTTCCGCCCGTACCTGCCCGACCATCTGCCCGCCATCGGCCCCGACCCGCGCGTCCCCGGCCTGCACCACGCCTGCGGCCACGAGGGCGCCGGCATCGGGCTCGCCACCGGCACCGGTCACCTGATCACCCGGGCGCTGACCCGCGACGACCCGTACGAGGAGCGGGAGTTCGCGGCCTTCCGTCCGGACCGCTTCGCCTCCGGCGACACCGATCACCGTCCCGCACCAGGACCCCGACCAGCCGACTAGAGGAGACCGCGTGCGCTCACCCCTGGAACTCGCCGACGCCCAGCCGGGTCCGGCGTTCACGGTCACCTTCGACGGGCGGGAGATCCCGGCCTGGCCGGGCCAGACCGTCGCCGCCGCGCTCTGGGCGGCCGGGGTCACCTCCTGGCGCAGCACCCGGAGCGAGGGCCGCCCCCGCGGTGTCTTCTGCGGCATCGGCGTCTGCTTCGACTGCCTGGTGACCCTCAACGACCGCCCGAACCAGCGGGCTTGCCTGGTGCCCCTGCGGCCCGGGGACGCGATCCGCACCCAGGAGGGCACGGTTCATGGCGGCTGACCGGCCGCGTCTCGCCGTGATCGGCGCCGGGCCGGCCGGGCTCGCGGCCGCGATCGCCGCCGCCCGCGGCGGGGTCCGGGTCACGCTCGTCGACGCTGCGGCGGAGGCCGGCGGCCAGTTCTACCGGCGGCCCGCCGGCGAGTTGCGTGCCCGGCGGCCGCAGGCGCTGCACCACCAGTGGCGGACCTGGGTACGGCTCCGGGACGCCCTGCGGGACGAGGTACGGGCCGGGACCATACGACATGTGACGGATCATCATGTCTGGCTGGTGGAAAGGCTGGACGACGGGTTCGCCGTGCACGCGCTGCTCGGGCCGGCGCAGGAGGAGGGCGTCTCCGTGCGCGCCGACGGCGTCCTGCTGGCCACCGGCGGTTACGAGCGGGTGCTGCCCTTCCCCGGCTGGACCCTCCCCGGAGTCGTCACCGCGGGCGGCGCCCAGGCCATGCTCAAGGGCTCCCTCGTGGTTCCCGGGCGCACCGCCGTCGTCGCCGGTACCGGCCCGCTGCTGCTGCCCGTCGCGACCGGCCTGGCCGCGGCCGGCGTCGAGGTGGCCGCGCTGGTCGAGTCGGCCGGTCCGGGAGGGGCGGTGCGGCAGGCACGCGCGCTGGCCGTCCAGCCCGGCAAGGTCGTCGAGGCCGCGATGTACGGCGCCCGGTTGCTGCGGCACCGGGTGCGCACGCTCGTCCGGCACACCGTCGTCGAGGCGCACGGCACCGGCCGGGTGGAGGCGGTCACCGTGGCCGCACTGGACGGCGCCGGGCGGGTCAGGCCCGGTAGCGGACGCCGGATCGGCTGCGACACCCTCGCCGTCGGCCACGGCATGCTCCCGCACACGGACCTCGCCGAGACGCTGGGCTGCGCCCTCGACGGCACGGCGGTCCGCGTCGACGCCGAGCAGCGCACCGACGTCCCCGGCGTCTGGGCGGCGGGCGAGACCACCGGTGTCGGCGGCGCCGCCCTCTCCCTCGCCGAGGGCCGGATCGCGGGCCGGTCCGCGGCGGCCCGGCTGCGCGGCACCGAACCGGATCCGCGGACCATGACCACGGCCGCCCGGAGCCGGGACCGCTCGCGGGAGTTCGCCGCCGCGCTCGACACCGCGTACGGCCCGCCCGCCCGCTGGACCGAGCTGGTCACCGACGACACCGTGGTCTGCCGGTGCGAGGAGGTGACCGCGGGCGCGGTCCGCGAGGCGGTCGGAGAACTCGGCGCCGGTGACGTGCGGACGGTGAAGCTGCTGACGCGGGCCGGGATGGGCTGGTGCCAGGGGCGGGTGTGCGGGCCCGCGGTCGCCGGGCTCGCCGGGTGCGCACCCACGCCCTCCCGGCGGCCGTTCGCCAGACCGGTGCCTCTCGGAGTACTGGCGGCCACCGGCGAACCTTCCGACGCCGGAGGCCGGTATCCGGACGACGACGGCTACGGAGACGAAGACGGCGACGGCGACGGTTGAGCCGCCGGCACCGCTCGTGGCGCGCACGACCACCGGATGCGGGACGGCGGGAGCGGCCCGCACACCGCGATCCCACACCGACCCCACCCCGGTCCGCAGCCCCGCCGGCAATGCAATGTCACACCCTATTCACCCTCGCCCCCTCGACTTCACCCTCGACGAAAAGGGACCCACATGACCGCCCCGCAGAACACCGGTACCGCCCGGCCCTGGCACGGCGTCCTCGTCGCCACCGCCCTCCCCCTCCGCGCCGACCTGTCCGTGGATCACGGCCGGTACGCCGAGCACTGCGCCTGGCTGGTGGCGAACGGCTGCGACGGTGTCGTACCGAACGGCTCGCTCGGCGAGTACCAGACGCTCACCGCCGAGGAGCGCGCCAGGGTCGTGGAGACGGCCGTGGCCGCCGTCGGCGGGGAGCGGGTGATGCCCGGTGTCGCGGCCTACGGCTCGGCCGAGGCCCGTCGCTGGGCCGAGCAGGCGCGGGACGCCGGCTGCGCGGCCGTCATGCTGCTGCCGCCCAACTCCTACCGTGCCGACGAGCGTTCGGTGCTCGCCCACTACGCCGAGGTCGCGCAGGCGGGCGTCCCGGTCGTCGCGTACAACAACCCCGTCGACACCAAGGTCGATCTGGTGCCGGAGCTGCTCGCCCGGCTGCACGGCGAGGGGTACGTCCACGCCGTCAAGGAGTTCTCCGGCGACGTCCGCCGCGCCTACCGGATCGCCGAACTCGCCCCGGACCTTGATCTGTTGATCGGTGCCGACGACGTCCTCCTGGAGCTGGCGATCGCCGGGGCCAAGGGATGGGTGGCCGGCTACCCGAACGCGTTGCCGCGCGCGTGCGTCGAGCTGTACCGGGCGGCCGTCGACGGCGACCTCGGGACCGCCAAGAAGCTGTACGAGCAGCTGCACCCGCTGCTGCGCTGGGACTCCCAGGTGGAGTTCGTGCAGGCCATCAAGGTGTCCATGGACATCGTCGGGCGGTCGGGGGGACCGGTCCGGCCGCCGCGGATGCCGCTGCTGCCCGCGCAGGAGGCCGCCGTGCGCGCCGCCACCGAACGGGCCGTGGCCGCCGGACTCGCCTAACCGCCCGACCCGGCGGGCCACTTGGCCACGCGACCGCGCGAGCACGCGACCACGCCGATCCCCCCGCCCACGCCGACCAAACCCACGAGCCCGACCAGGCCGACCAGGCCGATCCACCAGGAGCATCGTCATGCGCAGCACACTCGTCCTGCACGCCGTCGACTCGCACACCGAGGGCATGCCCACCCGCGTGATCACCGGCGGGATCGGCACCCTGCCCGGCGCGACCATGAACGAGCGGCGGCTGTACTTCCGTGAACACCGCGACGACATCAAGCAGTTGCTGATGAACGAGCCGCGCGGGCACGCGGCGATGAGCGGCGCGGTCCTGCAGCCGCCGACCCGGCCGGACTGCGACTGGGGAGTCGTCTACATCGAGGTCTCCGGCTATCTGCCGATGTGCGGGCACGGCACGATCGGCGTGGCCACCGTGCTGGTGGAGACCGGCATGGTCGAGGTCGTCGAACCGGTCACGACGATCCGGCTGGACACCCCGGCGGGTCTCGTCGTCGCCGAGGTGGCGGTGGAGAACGGGGCGGCCCGGCACGTCACCCTCGCCAACGTGCCGTCCTTCGCGGTGGGCCTCGACCGCGAGATCACCCTCGCCGACGGGCGGACGGTGACGTACGACCTGGCGTACGGCGGCAACTTCTACGCCATCCTGCCGCTGGACGCGTTCGGCCTGCCCTTCGACCGGTCCCGCAAGGAGGACATCCTCCGGGCCGGCCTCTCCCTGATGGAGGCGATCAACGCGAAGGAGGAGCCCGTCCATCCGGAGGACCCGTCCATCCGCGGCTGCCACCACGTCCATCTCGTCGCGCCCGGCGCCACCGCCCGGCACTCCCGGCACGCGATGGCCATCCATCCCGGCTGGTTCGACCGCTCCCCGTGCGGCACCGGTACGAGTGCGCGCATGGCCCAGCTGCACGCGCGCGGCGAACTCCCGCTCCGCACCGAGTTCGTGAACGAGTCCTTCATCGGGACCCGGTTCACCGGCCGGCTCCTCGGCACCACCGAGGTCGCCGGCCGTCCCGCCGTGCTGCCGAGCTTCACCGGCCGCGCCTGGATCACCGGTACCGCCCAGTACCTGCTCGACCCGACCGACCCGTTCCCGACCGGCTTCGTCCTCTGACGCCGGTCCGGACCGGGAACGAGGACGGGCCCGGCGGCAGGGTCCTGAGCGGCGTCCGGGCGGGGGATACTGGTGGTGCGTGACATTGCACAGTGCGCCGACAAGCCGCCCGTGCGCCTCCCCCACCGCGGACCCCGCCGCACCCACCGTCCGAGGAGGCCGCCCGTGCCGTACGAGGAGACACCCCATGCCCGCCGCCCAGCACCGCTCGTCCGCCGCCGTACCGGCGCTGCCGACCCTCGGGGGCAAGAAGAGCAGCTACCGGGAGCGGGTCGCCGACGCCCTGCGGGCCGCGCTGATCGCCGGTGAGCTGCGGCCGGGCGAGGTGTACTCCGCGCCGACGCTCGCCGCCCGCTTCGGCGTCTCGGCGACGCCGGTGCGCGAGGCCATGCTGGACCTGGTCAAGGAGGGCCTGGTCGACACCGTCCCCAACAAGGGGTTCCGGGTCACCGATGTGTCCGAGAAACAGCTGGACGAGTACACCCACGTCCGTGCGCTCGTCGAGATCCCGACCGTGGTGGAGCTGGCCAGGACCGCCGACCCGGTCTCGCTGGAGGCGCTGCGCCCGGCCGCCCGGGAGATCGTCCGGGCCGCCGTCGCCGGTGACCTGGTCGCCTACGTCGACGCCGACACCCGCTTCCACCTCGGCCTGCTGGCGCTCGCGGGCAACGCCCACCTCGTCGAGGTGGTCGGGGACCTGCGGGGGCGCTCCCGTCTGTATGGCCTCACCGCGCTGCTGGAGGCGGGCCGCCTGCTGGCCTCCGCCGAGGAGCACCTCGAACTGCTGGACGCGCTCGTGGCCCGCGACGAGGAGGCGGTACGCGAGGTCATGACCCGCCACATCGGACACGTCCGCGGCCTCTGGGCCGCCCGGCAGCCCCGTCCCGACGCCCAGGAGAGCCGTCCCGACGCCCGGTAGACCCGTCCCGACGCCACCGGGACGGCGGCGGCCCACGCCGACGACCCACGCCGACGACTCACGCCGACGGCCGCGCGGAGCGTCACGCGATGGACGCGTCACGCGGTGCGTTTGCGGGGCGCGGTCTTGCGCGCGGTCGTCTTCTTCGCGGTCCCCTTGGCGGTCGCCACCGTCTTCTTCGCGGCCGTCTTCCCGGCCGCGGCCGTCTTCCCGTTCGCCGTGGTCTTCTTCGCCGCCGTCTTCTTGGCCGGTGCCTTCTTCGCCGCCGTCTTCTTCGCGGCCGCCCGCCGGGGCATCGGCGTGACCTCGGCGTCCTCGCCCCGCGACTCCTTCGCCGCGCGCACGCTCTTCTCCAGGGCCGCCATCAGGTCCAGGACCTTGCCGCCCGTCGCCGGTTCGGGAGTCTCCGGCGGGGCCTCGCCGGCCGCCTTCGCGGCGATGACCTCCTCCAGGGCCGTCCGGTACTCGTCGTGCAGGTCCGCCAGGTCGACCTCGCCGAGGGTGTCCATCAGGGCGTCCGCGAGGTCCAGCTCCTTGTCGCGGACGGTGACGTCGACGTCGGGGGCGACGCCCTCCGGGGCGCGGACCTCGTCCGGCCAGAGCAGGCCGTGCATGGCGATGGCGTCGCCGACCACCCGGAGCATGCCGAGCCGCTCCCGGCCGCGCAGCGCGTACTTGGCGATGGCCACCTTGTGGCTGCGCTTGAGGGCCTCGCGCAGGAGGGTGTAGGGCTTGGCGGCCGGTGCGCCGCTCGCCGCGAGGTAGTAGGCCGCGTCCATCTGGAGCGGGTCGATCCGGTCGGCCGGGACGAAGGCCACGATCTCGATCGTGCGGGCGGTGGGCAGGGGCAGGTGGGAGAGGTCGTCGTCGGTGATCGGGATGATCGTGCCGTCGGCGTCCTCGTACCCCTTGCCGATCTCGGACTGGGTGACCTCGCGGTCCTCCAGCTCGCAGAACTTCCGGTAGCGGATCCGGCCGTTGTCCTCGGCATGGACCTGCCGGAAGGAGATCGCGTGGCTCTCCGTGGCGTTCACCAGCTTGATCGGGATGCTGACGAGCCCGAAGGAGATCGCGCCGTTCCAAATGGATCGCACCTGCGGATTCCTTCCGTCCGGCGGCCGTCCGAAGACCTTCGCTTGCGTGAGCGGTTTGTATGAGATTGTCATCGTATGACGCCGATCACGGAGGTGGACGGGCGGAGGGTCGCGCTCAGCAATCTGGAGAAGGTGCTGTATCCCGCGACCGGGTTCACCAAGGGCGAGCTGCTGCACTACTACGCGACGGTCGCCGAGGTCATGCTGCCGCATCTGCGCGGCCGGCCGGTGTCCTTCCTGCGCTATCCGGACGGGCCGGACGGGCAGGTCTTCTTCACGAAGAACGTGCCGCCGGGTACGCCCGACTGGGTCACCACCACCGAGGTCCGCCGGTCGGACGGGGCGGCCCGGATGGTGCTGGTGCAGGACCTGGCGAGCCTGATGTGGGCGGCGAACCTGGTCGCCGAGTTCCACACGCACCAGTGGCGGGCGGACACGCCGGACGAGGCGGACCGGATCGTCCTCGACCTGGATCCCGGGGCTCCGGCGACGGTGGTGGAGTGCTGCGAGGCCGCGCTGTGGCTGCGAGACCGGCTGGCCGCGGACGGGATCGAGGCGTACCCGAAGACGGCCGGGTCGAAGGGGCTGCACCTGCTGGCGGCGGTGCGCGGGGCGTCGAGCGAGCGGGTCAGCGAGTACGCCAAGGAGCTGGCCGTGGCGGCGGAGCGGGCGCTGCCGCACCTGGTGGTGAGCCGGATGACGCGGAGCCTGCGGCCGGGGAAGGTGTTCGTGGACTGGAGCCAGAACGCGGGGCGGAAGACGACGGCGACGCCGTACACCGCGCGGGCGCGGCGGGAACCGGCGGTCTCCACGCCCGTGACCTGGGAGGAGGTCGCGGGGTGCGGGCGCGCGGCGGACCTGGTGTTCCTGGCCGGGGACGTCCCGGCCCGCGTCGAGCGGCACGGCGACCTGCTGGCACCGCTGCTGGACCCGGCGCGCGCGGCCTCACTTCCGTGAGGACGAGGCACCGCCGGAGGGAGGCGGGCCGGTGGTCACAGCCTGGCCCAGGTGGAGCGGTCGCGGGCCGTCGCGTGCAGGGCCTCGACGTCGGCCGGCTTGAGGACTCCGCCCAGCCGGGACAGGTCCTGGAGGTCCTGGTCGCGCAGGACGCGGACCTCGCGGGGCGGGGCCGTGAACCGGACGTCCGCCGGTTCGGTCAGCGCCAGCACCGGGCGGACCTCGGCCGTCAGGGCGTACGAGGCCCGGTCGGCGGCCGAGCGCAGGACGCGCAGCAGCGGCCGGGGATCGCGGCGGCCCAGCGTGACCATCGGGTCGGCGATCAGGACCCGCTGCTTGCGGGCGTGCAGCGCGTGCACGCAGAAGAGGCCGCCGGGGCCGATCAGCAGGTGGTGAAGGCGGTCGCCGCCGGGCAGCGGGACGGAGTGCAGGACGTGCCAGCCGGCGCCGTCCAGGCGGTCGAGGGCGTCGCCGACGGTCTGCTCGGCGGCCAGGGCGCGGCGGCGCGGGTCGGGGCGCAGCCGGTGGGCCGGGCCGGGATCCCGGTCGAGGGCGACCAGCAGCGCCTCGCCGGGGCGGTTGGGCGCGAGGTCGTCGTCGGGGTGCAGGCTCAGGCGCGCGAGTTCGGCGGGCGTCGGCACGGGCGGCGGGCCGACCGTGACCGGGCCGGTCAGGAACGGCCGGAGGGTTTCGAGCACGTCGTCCCGGCGCTCCTCGCTGAGCAGGTTGACCCGGGCCGCCTCCCGGTCGTACCAGGCGACGTTCCGTCCGTCCGGATGGCAGACGTACAGCCGCTCCCGGCCGTGGCGCCAGGTCGGCACGACGCGCAGTCCGCTCATTGCGACATCACCCCTCGACCATGGGAACAGGCGGGGTGCTCCGCGGGCAAGAACCCGGCTACCTTTGACGAGGGGTTGGCGCGCGCAGCGGGGAGGCGCCGGTGCGGATACGCAGTGGGCGGTACGACGTCCCGGTCCCGGACAGTCCGTGGAGCGAGGTGCTGCCGGGGCTGTGGATGGGCGGTCACGAGTTCCGGGGGCAGGCCGGGGAGCCGGAGCCCGTCGTCGTACGGGACGAGTTCGATCTGGTGCAGAGTCTGCTGCGGCTGCCCGGGCACGGTCCGGACGCCGGGGTGGAGCACCAGGTGTGGCCGATTCCCGACGGGCCGCTGGACGGGACCCAGCTGGCGGGTGTGATGCGGCTCGCCACGGCGGCCAGTGAGGCCCTGGACGCGGGGCGGTCGGTGCTGGTGCGCTGCTGGAGCGGGTACAACCGGTCGGGGCTGGTGGTCGCCCAGGCGCTGGTGCACCGGGGGCGCACGGCCGAGGAGGCGATACGGCTGGTCCGGGACCGGCGCTCGCCCTGGGCGCTGCACAACGAGCTGTTCGTCGCCTACCTGCGCGCCGGTCTGTCGACCGCCCGGCTGCTGGAGGAACTGGCCGAGTAGCCTCTCCCCTGCACCGGCCGTCCCAGCCGCAAAAAGGACTTCCATACGAATCTGCTAATAAGGTGTACGGGGCCTCGATACCCGCAAATCCCCCAACCGCCCAGGAGCAGCGTGCCCACCCGTCGTCCCTTGCGTACCGCCCTCGCCGCGGCCGCCGTCGCCCTGCTGGCCACGGCGGCCGCCGGCTGCGGCGACTCCGGCGGACTCCAGGAGGCCGGAGCCACCCCGACCGCGGTCAGCCCGGTGAAGCTCTGGCCCGACCTGCGGCCGGCGTCCAGTCCTGCCTGGCCCTACGACGAGGGCAGCGCACGGACCGTGAAAGGCGTCACGGTCCCCGGCGACGACATCCGCGAGGTCGACCCGGTGGCCGTCGTACGGGCGGAGATCGCCGCGAAGACGGCGGACTACGGGTCCAAGGGCGCCTACCACGAGACGGTGAACCGGATCCAGCAGTGCACGGCCGGGGGCGGCGGGACGGGGTGTCCGCTGCTCACGCCGTACTACCGGGATCTGACCGGGGACGGGCGGGACGAGCTGACGCTCGGCTTCCGGCTGTACCCGACCAACCAGACCGCGCTGCGCGTGTACACCGTCGAGAACCACCGCCTGGTGCAGGTGCTGGAGGACGACGACGCGATCATCGGCGTCGAGCTGGCCGGGCGCGCGGTCATCGTGCGGTCGCCGGCCGGGATCAGCGGGTACGAGTACCGGACCACCTGGGAGTGGGACCAGGAGCGGAAGGCGATGGTGTTCTCCCGGGACGAGTTCCTGCGCACCGGCAAGGCGCGGCACAGCCACGCGCCGGTGCCCTCGGCGTCCGCGGGCGCGCGATGAGGCTGCCGCGCCGGGCCGGGACGCTGGCGGTGAAGTCCGCCGCGTTCATCACGGTGATGTGCTGTGCGCTGGCCGCGCTGCTGGGCGGGCTCGTGCACGTGTCGGTCACCGATCAGACCGTCGCGCAGGCCCGCGACCAGGCGCTGTCCCGGCTGGCGGACGCGACGACCGCGTACGAGGCGGGCGACGCGCTGGTGCCGGGCTCGGCGATCGATCCGGCGGGGCTGCCGTCGCGGCTGCGGACGCTGGCGGCGGCCGGAAAGCGCGGCACGATGGTCGCCAAGGACGACGGCCGCCCCACGATGTGGGCGGCGGGCCCCGCGGACCACGGCCGGGCGCTCGCGGTGGCCGTCGACTACTCGCAGCAGGCCCGTACGATCGCGGGCCTCGACCGCTCCATCCTCTGGTCGTCGGTGCTCGCCATCGGGGCGACGCTGCTGGTCGGCGCGTTCGCGGTGACCCGGGTGACCCGGCGGCTGCACGGCACCGCGCGGGTGGCGCGGCGGATCAGCGCCGGGGACCTGGACGCGCGGGTGCACGATCCGCGGACCAAGGATCCGACCCGGCCGCAGGACGAGGTGGCCGCGGTCGCCGCGGCGCTGGACGGCATGGCCGCGTCGCTGCAGAGCAAGCTGCTGAGCGAGCAGCGTTTCACCGCGGACGTGGCGCACGAGCTGCGGACGCCGCTGACCGGGCTGCACGCGGCGGCGGAACTGCTGCCCGAGGGCCGGCCGACGGAACTGGTGCGGGACCGGGTCGCCGCGCTGCGCACGCTCACCGAGGACCTGCTGGAGATCTCCCGCCTGGACACCGGCCGGGAGCTGCTGGAGACCGACACGGAGGCGCTGGGCGCGCTGGCCGAGCGGGTGGTGCGGGCCTCGGGGACGGAGACCGAGGTGAAGGTCGTGCGGGACGTGTGGGTGGAGACGGACCGGCGGCGGCTGGAACGGGTGCTGGGCAACCTGGTCGCCAACGCGCACCGGCACGGGCGGGCGCCGGTGGTGCTGACGGTGGAGGGCAAGGAGGTCACCGTCCGGGACCACGGGGGCGGTTTCCCCGCGTACCTGGTGGCGCACGGGCCCCAGCGGTTCCGCACGGAGGGCGGGAGCAAGGGGCACGGGCTGGGGCTGACGATCGCGGCCGGGCAGGCGGAGGTACTGGGCGCGCGCCTGTCGTTCGGAAACGCGATCGACGGCGGCGCGGTGGCGGTACTGACGCTCCCCTAGGGGTGGCACGGGGACACGTTCGCGGCCGCGAGCCCGCGGGGGCCGTTCGCGCAGTTCCCCGCGCCCCTAACACCCTGAAGGACCGCGGGGAACTGCACGCCAACCCCCTCCCGCCCTGAAGGGGCGCGGGGAACTGCGCGACAAGCCCCCACCGGCCGGCGCATCCCACACCTCCCCGACCATCCCCCACCCTGAAGGGGCGCGAGGAACTGCGCGACAAGCCCCCACCGGCGGGTGCGCGCCACACCTCCCCGGCCGCCCCACCCCACGCCACGCTGGCGCAAGCCAACACAGCACGCATCTCGCACGATGTGGGTAAGTTCCGGACATGACCAAGGCCGGAACCACCCTCACGGCACCCGCGGCCCCGGCCGCCGCCGTACGTCTCCCCCGGCGCCGCGGCATCGAACTCGCCCTGATCGTGCTGGCCGTCCTGCTCTCCGTGTACGGATACTGCGCGGTCGGCCTGGCCAGGACCGGCACCGTCCCGCCCGGTGCCGCGGGCTACGGCGCCGGTCTCGGCGTCCTCGCCCTCGTCGCCCACCTCGCCGTACGTTTCCGCGCGCCCTACGCCGACCCGCTGCCGCTGCCCATCGGCGTCCTGCTCAACGGACTCGGCCTGGTCCTCATCTACCGGCTGGACCTGCAGACACCCGGCGACCGGGCGGCCCCGGCCCAACTCGTCTGGTCCACCCTGGGCGTCGGCCTGTTCATCATGGTCGTGCTGATGCTGCGCGACCACCGCCTCCTCCAGCGCTACTCCTACGTCTGCGTGGCCGCCGCGCTCGTCCTGCTGCTGCTCCCGATCTTCTTCCCGGCCGTCAACGGCGCCCGGATCTGGATCAGGATCGCCGGATTCTCCATCCAGCCGAGCGAGTTCGCGAAGGTGCTGCTCGCGGTGTTCTTCGCCGCCTATCTCGCCGCCAACCGCAACGCCCTCGCCTACGCCGGCCGCCGGCTGTGGTTCATGCAGTTCCCGACCGGGCGGGTGCTCGGGCCGATCGTCACCATCTGGCTGGTGAGCGTCGGTGTCCTGATCCTCGAACGCGACCTGGGCACCTCGCTGCTCTTCTTCGGCCTCTTCGTCGTCATGCTCTACGTGGCCACCGGGCGCACCGGCTGGATCGCGGTGGGGCTGGTGCTCGCGGTGCTCGGCGCGGTCGCCGTCGGCCATCTGGAGCCGCACGTGCACGGCCGGATCGAGGACTGGCTGCACCCCTTCGCGTCGATCGACGCCGGGCAGGGCCCGAACCAACTCGCCCAGTCGCTCTTCGCGTTCGCGGCCGGCGGGATGATCGGCACCGGCCTCGGCCTCGGCCACTCGATCCTGATCGGCTTCGCCACCAAGTCGGACTTCATCCTGGCCACCGCGGGCGAGGAACTCGGCCTGGCCGGACTGTCGGCGATCTTCCTCCTGTACGGGCTGCTCGTCGAGCGCGGCTACCGGGCCGGCCTCGCCCTGCGCGAGCCCTTCGGCCGGCTGCTCGCGGTCGGCCTGGCCTCGATCGTCGCGCTCCAGGTCTTCGTCATCGCGGGCGGGGTGACCGGCCTGATCCCGCTGACCGGCATGGCGATGCCGTTCCTCGCCCAGGGCGGCTCGTCGGTGGTCACCAACTGGGCGATCGTGGCGCTGCTGATCCGGGTGAGCGACTCGGCGCGCCGCCACTACGACGGGCGGGTGGCCCCGTGAGCCGGCGCGACCGCCAGAACACCGGCATGGCCAAGTACATCCGGCGGGCCCGTGCCTTCTGCGCCCTGCTGCTCCTCGCCCTGCTCGTCAACGCGGCCCGCGTCCAGGTGGTCCGCGCGCACGCCTACGACGAGAACCCGGCCAACCGCCGGACCAGCATCGCCCGTTACGGCCTGCCGCGCGGCGACATCCTGGTCGGCGGCGAACCGGTCACCGGCTCCCGGGACAGCCGGGAGCAGCTCCGTTACGAACGCACCTACCCGCAGGGCCCGTTGTACGCGCCGGTCACCGGCTTCGCCTCCCAGCTGTACGGCACCACCTTCCTGGAGCACGCCGAGGACGCCCTGCTCTCCGGCACCGACCCGATGCTGGCGCCGTTCCCGCTGTGGAACGACACCAGCAGGAAGCAGTACCCGGGCGGGAACGTCGTCACCACCCTGAACCGGTACGCCCAGGAGGCCGCCTACCGGGGCCTGGGCTCCCGCAAGGGCGCGGTGGCCGCGATCGAGCCGTCGACCGGCCGGATCCTGGCCCTGGTCTCCACCCCGTCGTACGACCCCGCGGAGCTGTCCGGCAACGGTGCGGCGGTGACCGCGGCCTGGGCGCGCCTGAACGGCGACCCGGAGAAGCCGATGCTCAACCGTGCGGTGCGGCAGACGTATCCGCCGGGGTCGACGTTCAAGGTGGTCACCGCGGCGGCGGCGCTGGACACGGGCGTGATCACCGACCTGGACGCGCCGACCGACTCCCCCGACCCCTACCGGCTGCCGGGCACCACGACCCGGCTGACCAACGAGGCGGAGGGCTGCGCGGACGCCTCGCTGCGGGTGGCGTTCGCGTGGTCCTGCAACACGGTCTTCGCCAAGCTGGGTGTGGACGTGGGGGTCGCGGGCATGACGGCGACGGCCCAGGCGTTCGGCTTCAACGACCAGGGTCTGCGGGTCCCGTTCGCCGCGGTGCCGAGCACCTTCGACACGAGCGTGGACCGGGCGCAGCTGGCGCTGTCGTCCATCGGGCAGTACAACACCCGCGCCACTCCGCTGCAGATGGCGATGGTCGCGGCGGCGGTGGCCAACGGCGGGATGGCCCGGCCGCCGTACCTGGTGGAGCGGACCCTGCGGCGGACCGGCGAGACGGTCGCCACCGGCGGTGCCGGGTCGGTCCGGCAGGTGATGAGTCCCGCCACGGCCGTCCGGATGAAGGAGCTGATGACGGACGTGGTCCAGGAGGGCACCGGTGCCAACGCGGCGATCCGGGGCGCCACGGTCGGCGGCAAGACCGGGACCGCGCAGCACGGCGTCGGCAACACCGGGCTGCCGTACGCCTGGTTCGTGTCCTGGGCGCAGGCGGACACCGACGTGGAACCGAAGGTCGCGGTGGCGGTCGTGGTGGAGGACGCGGCGGCCGACCGGGCCGACATCAGCGGCGGCGGGGACGCGGCACCGATCGCGCGGGCGGTGATGCGGGCGGTGCTGGGGCTCTGAACCGGGGTAGACGCGGAGTCAACAAGTCGTGCGCGGGGGATTGACCGTCTTGCTGACAAGCGGTCTTATAAGAACGGACGACGACACACCCCCGGTGACGAGGTGAGGGAGCCATGACGACCCTGACGGATGCGGACGCGGTCGACGGACTGCGCGACGCGCTCGGCCTGCTCAAGGACCGCGAGCAGGTGGCCGAACGGCTGCTCGTCTCCTCCGCGAAGCACTCCTTCGACCCGGACAAGGAGCTGGACTGGGACGCGCCCTTCGAGGAGGGCAAGTGGTTCTGGCCGCCGGAGCTGGTGTCGCTCTACGACACCCCGATGTGGAAGCGGATGTCCGAGGAGCAGCGGATCCTGCTCTCCCAGCACGAGGCCGCGGCCCTCGCCTCCCTCGGCATCTGGTTCGAGCTGATCCTGATGCAGCTGCTGGTACGGCACATCTACGACAAGTCGGCGACCAGCGCGCACGTGCGCTACGCGCTCACCGAGATCGAGGACGAGTGCCGGCACTCGAAGATGTTCGCGCGCCTGATCGCCCGCGGTGACGCACCCTGGTACCCGGTCGGCCGGGCCCACCTGAACCTGGGCCGCCTGTTCAAGACGATCTCGACCACGCCCGGCTCCTTCACGGCCACGCTGCTCGGCGAGGAGGTCCTGGACTGGATGCAGCGGCTGACCTTCCCCGACGAGCGGGTGCAGACGCTGGTCCGCGGGGTCACGCGGATCCACGTGGTCGAGGAGGCCCGGCACGTGCGGTACGCCCGCGAGGAGCTGCGCCACCAGATGCTGACGGCACCCCGCTGGTCCCAGGAGTTCACCCGGCTCACCTCCGGCGAGTTCGCTCGGGTGTTCTCGGTGGCCTTCGTGAATCCCGAGGTCTACACGAACGTGGGTCTTGACCGGCGGGAGGCGGTGGCGCAGGTCCGGGCGAGCGGGCACCGGCGGGAGGTCATGCAGAACGGCGCGCGGAAGCTGACGGACTTCCTGGACGACATCGGCGTCCTGCGCGGAGCCGGCCGGCGGCTGTGGAAGAGCTCCGGGCTGCTGGCCTGAGCGCGCGGCACGGCCGGGCGGCGCCGCCCGCGAGCACCCGCACCCCTCGGGCCACCGCACCGGCCCGCCCGGAGGGGTGCGGGCCCGCTGCCACCGCCGCCGGCCGCGCACCCGGCCGACGACGCACCGGCCGGCGCCTCCCGCACACCGGCTACCCTGCGACCATGACCCCGTCGGCCGCCACCCCCGCCTACCGCCGGCTGTCCGTCGAGGAGCGGCGCAGCCAGCTCCTCGAAGCGGCCCTCTCCCTCTTCGCCCACCGCGTCCCCGAGGACGTCTCCCTGGACGACGTGGCGGAGGCGGCCGGAGTCTCCCGCCCCCTGGTGTACCGGTACTTCCCGGGCGGCAAGCAGCAGCTCTACGAGGCCGCCCTGCGCTCGGCCGCCGAGGAGCTGGAGCACTGCTTCGACGAACCCCGCGAGGGCCCGCTGGTGCCCCGCCTCTCCCGCGCCCTGGACCGCTACCTCGCCTTCGTCGACCAGCACGACGCCGGCTTCAGCGCCCTGCTCCAGGGCGGCAGCGTGGTGGAGACCTCACGGACCACGGCCATCGTGGACGGCGTACGGCGGGCCGCCGCGCGGCACATCCTCAGCCACCTCGGCGTCGCCGACCCCGGGCCGCGGCTGCGGATGACGGTCCGCATGTGGATCACCGCCGTCGAGGCGGCGTCCCTGATCTGGCTCGACGAGGACAAGCAGCCGCCCGCCGGCGAACTGCGGGACTGGCTGGTGGACCAGTTCGTCGCCGTCCTGAGCGTGACCGCGCGCCGCGACCCGCAGACGGCCGCCCTCGTCGACGCCCTCGCGGCGGATGACTGAGACTGGTGGCGTGAAGAGTCAGGACACCCCCTTCGAGGGCGGCCCCATGGACGGGCGCGTGCTCCCGGTGCTGCTCGGTATGACCGGCCACCCCCCGAAGACGTACCGCATCCCGGTCCCGGACCCGGACGGCGGCCCGCCCACCGTGCTGGTCTACCGGCGCGTCCCGCGCGGGCACGGCAAGCGCCTGGGCCTGGCCCAGGGCTGGAAGTACGCGTACGACCCGACCGGCAAGGGCGGCGCCTCGGGTCCGAAGTGGCCGTGGTCGAAGAAGCCGTACGACACGGAAGGGTGAATCGGCTGGTCCGATGAGCCCACCGGCACTGCACAGATCAAGCCGACATGTCTGATTATCACGACGCGGAACGGACGGACCGTCCCGTGTCGGAGGTGATGACGTGTCAGGAAGGTTCCTGCGCCTGGCCTGTACGGCAGCGGTGGCGGCCCAGGCCGTCCTCGCACCCGCGCCGGTGGCCGCCGCACCCGCGGTGCCCGTCCCCGAGCGGCCCGTGGCCGAGCTGCTGACCGACCTCCAGCAGCGGTACCGGCAGGCGGAAGCGGCCACCGAGACCTACAACGCGACCGAGGAGCGGCTGAAGCGCCAGCGCGCCGAGGTGGACCGGCTGGACGACGAACTGGCCGGGTCCCGGCGCTCCCTGCACACCAGCGAGGCCGCCGCCGGCCGGCTGGCCCGGCAGCAGTACCAGAGCGCCACCGGGCTCTCCCCGTACCTGCGGCTGCTCCTGGCCCGCGACCCGCAGCACGCGCTCGACGAGGGCCACGTCATCGGACAGCTGGCGCGCGAGCGGGCCAGGACGGTGGACCGGCTGGCGGACGACGAGAGGAAGCGCTCCGAGCTGACCCGGCGGGCCCGCACCGCGCTGGACACCCGGCTCGCGCTCGCCGCACGGCAGAAGGAGCAGCGCGACGAGGTGCGGGCCCGGCTCGCGGACGTGGAACGGATGCTGGCCGCCCTCACCCCGGACCAGCTCACCGCCGTGGCCGGCCTGGAGCAGGCGGGCGTCACCGCGGCCCAGCGCCGGCTGACGACGTCCGGTGCGCTCGCCGCCACCACACCGCCGCCCTCCCGGGAAGGCGACCGCGCGGTGCGCTACGCGGTGGACCAGCTGGGCAAGCCCTACCGGTGGGGCACGGCGGGACCGCTGTCGTACGACTGCTCGGGGCTCACGCAGCAGGCCTGGGACCACGCGGGCACGGCCATCCCGCGGACCAGCCAGGAACAGTGGTCCGGCCTGCCGCACATCCCGCTGGCCGACCTGCGCCCGGGCGACCTGGTCGTCTACTTCCCCGAGGCCACCCACGTCGCCCTCTACCTCGGCGACGGCAAGGTGGTCCAGGCCCCCCGCCCCGGCGCGCGGATCAAGGTCTCCCCCATCGCGGCCAACCCCATCCTGGGCGCGGTCCGCCCGGACCCGAGGGCACGCCCCCTGGCCCGCTACACACCCCCGAAACTCCCGCCGTCGGCCGCCCGGGGCCCGGACGACGGCTACCGCCCCACATCGAACCTCTGATCGCGGGCGGCGTCGGCCGGGGAGGCCTTCCGGACTCACGTCAGGGAAGGCCCGGGGCCGGCCACCGGGAGACGCCCGTAAAGTCCACCGCGCGAAGCACGCGGGTCCGGAGCTACCGCCCCAGGGTCCGGGACTCCTTCGCCTCGGCCTTCGCCCGCAGTGCGAGCGCCTTGGGGGAGTCCCCGTAGAACCACCACGTGTACCAGGTGATCGCGGCGAACAGCGCGGCGAAACCGACCGCCCACGGCACGATCCCGGCCGGCGAAGTACCCAGGACCATCCAGAACACGACAAGTCCGCAGACCGAGGCGGCGCCTCTGGCCGCGGCGACAAGGGTGCGTCTCAAACGATTCGACATGCGGCGCACTGTACGACCCCCGCCGATCAAGCGACCGAGCCGGCCCTGCGCCGACGGGGGACGACGGCCGGAACACCGACCGGAAGCCGGTCAGGCCCCCGAGATCGACGCCAGGTAGGCGTTCGTCTTCTCCGGTTCGTAGAAGAAGTTCTCGAAGTCGGCCGGGTCGTTGAAGGCGTTGGCGAAGCGGTCGGCGGCGGGCTGGAGCTGGCCGGCGGCGCCGATCAGGTTGAGGATGTGCTCCGGCGGCGGGGCGAGCATCGCGTTCGTCCACTTGGTGACGTGCTGGGCGGTGTCCCAGTAGCGGTCGAAGGTCTGCCGCATCCAGGGCTCGTCGAACTCCTTCTCGCCGTGTTCGAGGATCGAGGCGAGATAGGCGGCGGCGCACTTGGACGCCGAGTTGGAGCCCTGGCCGGTGATCGGGTCGTTGGCGACGACGACGTCCGCGACGCCGAGGACCAGGCCGCCGCCGGGGAGGCGGCCGACCGGGTTGCGGACGGTGGGCGCGTAGCGGCCGGCCAGCGTGGCGCCGGCGTCGGTCAGTTCGGCCTTGGTGGCCCGCGCGTACTCCCAGGGGGTGTAGCGCTCCATGAGACCGAGGGTCAGGGAGAGGTGCTCCGAGGGGTCCTTGACGCCGTTGAAGACGTCCAGCGGGCCGCCGGGTACGCCCTCCCAGAAGAGGATGTCGGCCGGTCCCGAGGTGGTCAGGGTCGGCATGACGAAGAGTTCGCCGACACCGGGGACCAGGTTGCAGCGGACCGCGTGGAAGTCCGGGTGCTCGGGGCGCGGGGCGAGGCCGTGCACGTAGGCGACGGCGAGGGCCCGCTGCGGCTCCGTGTACGGCGAGCGGGAGGCGTCCCTGCCGAACATCTGGACCAGTTCGCCCTTGCCGGCCGAGACCAGCACCAGGTCGTAGGCGCGGGCGAAGTAGTCGAGGTCGCCGACCGCCGCGCCGTGGATGACCAGCTGGCCGCCGCGCTGGGCGAAGGTCTCCATCCAGCCGGCCATCTTCACCCGCTGGTCCACCGACTGCGCGTACCCGTCGAGCCTGCCCACCCAGTCGATCGCGCGGGCCGCGGGGCCCTCGCCCCAGGAGCCGGGGGCGGCGACCGAGACGCCGAGTCCTTCGATCTTCGGGGCCTGGGACTCCCAGAAGTTCAGCTGGAGATCGCGCTCGTGCTGCAGTGCCGTGTGGAACATGCACTGCGTCGACATGACCCGGCCGGAGCGGATCTCGTCCGCGGTCCGGTTCGACATCAGGGTGACCTCGTAGCCGTGCGACTGGAGGCCAAGGGCGAGCTGGAGGCCGGACTGTCCGGCCCCCACGACGAGTATCTTCCGCATACGGGGACCGTTCTCCTACTCGGGTGTTTCTTCCAGCGCGTGGGCGACCAGGGACAGCAGCGTCTCGATCACCGGGACACGGCGGCGGGCATCCATGATCATTACAGGTATGTTCGACGGGATCGTCAATGCCTCGCGCACGTCGTCGGGTTCGAAGCGCTCGCTGCCGTCGAAGTGGTTGACCGCGACGACGTACGGCAGCCCGCAGCTCTCGAAGTAGTCCAGCGCCGGGAAGCAGTCCTTCAGCCGCCGGGTGTCCGCGAGGACGACGGCCCCGATCGCGCCGCGCACCAGGTCGTCCCACATGAACCAGAACCGCTGCTGGCCCGGCGTGCCGAACAGGTAGAGCACCAGGTCGTCGTCGAGCGTGATGCGGCCGAAGTCCATCGCCACGGTGGTGGTGAGCTTGCCGGGCGTGGCGGTGAGGTCGTCGGTCTCCGCGCTGGCCTCGGTCATCAGCGCCTCGGTCTGCAGGGGCGTGATCTCCGAGACGGCGGTGACCATGGTGGTCTTGCCGACGCCGAAACCGCCCGCCACGACGATCTTCGTGGCGATGGGGGCGCGGCTGCGGTCCGTCTGCCAGGACCGCTCTTGCTCCTCCCCGTCGAGGAGCGGGGCGACGCCGGAGGCGTCAGAGACGGCGTAGTCCACTCAGCACCCTTTCCAGCAGAGCGCGGTCCGGACGGCCCACGCCGTGCCCGGTCCCCGTTCCGTACACACGGATCTTTCCCTGGTCCGCGAGGTCACTGAGCAGGACCCGGACCACACCGAGCGGCATCTTCAGCAGCGCGGCGATCTCGGCCACCGTACGCATCCGGCGGCACAGTTCGACGATGGCCCGCATCTCCGGCATGACCCGGGTGTTGAGGGAACCGTTCGTCAGTTCCTTGCGCTCCTCGGGGGCCTCCAGCGCGGCCACGAAGGTCTCCACGAGGAGCACGTGGCCGAAGCGGGTACGGCCGCCGGTGAGCGAGTAGGGGCGGACGCGGGCGGGCTTGCGTTCGCCGCCGCGCACCGGGAGGTTCTGCCTGCGGTTCTTCGGCGCGCTGCTCATCGGCCGCTCCTCGTCGCGTCTGCCTCCAGGGACTTCCTCAGCTCACTGCGGAGTTCGGGGGTCAGGACGTGACCGGCGCGGCCGACGAACAGCGCCATGTGGTACGCCACGACGCTCATGTCGCACTCCGCGGAGCCGTGGACGCCGAGCAGCGAGCCGTCGCTGATGGACATCACGAAGAGGCTGCCCTCGTCCATCGCGACCATCGTGTGCTTGACGCCGCCGAAGTCCATCAGCCGGGCGGCGCCGATGGTCAGGCTGCCGATGCCGGAGACGACGGTGGCGAGGTCGGCGGCGGAGCCGCGCGGGCCGGTGCGGGCGGCCCCGCGGGCCTCCCTGGCCTCCTCGTTGCGGCCGGGGTCGGAGGAGAGCAGGAGCAGACCGTCCGAGGAGACGACGGCGACCGACTGGATGCCGGACACCTCTTCCACCAGGTTGCTCAGCAGCCAGTGCAGGTTACGGGCCTCACTGCTCAGTCCGAAGGTACTGGGCGCGGTCAACTGCTTGCCTCCTCGACTGTGCCCCCCGTTGCTTCACCGGATGCGGGTGATCCGGGTACGGCTGATGCGGTGCGCGGCACCTGGTTCTGGCCGGTCTGTTCGGCGATCTCCGCCTCGACGTCCCGGCGGCCGGCGTCGGCGCCGCTGCGGAAGCCGCCGAGCCTGCGGCGCAGGGCGTCGGCGTCGACACCGGTACCGCGCTGGCGGGGGGCCGGAGCGGTTGCGGTGATCTTGGGGGTGCGCTTGGGCAGGCCCTTGCTGGTGACCTGGTCCTCGTCCTCGCCGCCGTCGCCGGGGGCACCGTCCGTGCGGGACTCGGTGCCGGGGGCGGGCAGCGGACGGGAGTGCTCCTCGGCTCCGCCGGCGTCGTTCCAGGCCGCGGGTGCCGCGGGTGCCGCCGGGACGGCGGGCTCGCCGGCGGCGGGCGCGGGGATCGGCCGGGCCGGGGCCTCGGTGTCGGCGGGGTGCGACCGGTGGTCCTCGGCCGCGGCCGGCCGGGGCTGCTCCCGGTCCGCCGCGGGCGCCGGGCCCTCCAGGTCGGGGAGCAGCAGCTCCATCGTCGTCTCGGCGGGGGTCTCGGCCGGGGCCTTCGGGCGGGCCGCCGATTCCGGGGCCGCCGCCGTCGAGGCGTCCGCCTGCTCGTGGGCGGGGTGCTCGTCGGCGTCGCGTACGGCCTGCTCCGCCAGCAGCACCAGGGGGTCGCCGGACTTCGGGCGGGCCGGCAGGACGTTGGAGTTGGCCTCCGCGTCGGCGCCGGGGAGAGAGAAGTGGTGCGGGCCGCCGGGCGCCGTCGTGGCCGGGGGGACCGCCGTCGCGGGGGCCGCGGCCAGCAGCGGCTGGGGCAGCACCACGACCGCCGCCACCCCGCCCTGCTTCTGCTCGCGCAGCTGCACCCGGACGCCGTGCCGGTGGGCCAGGCGCGCCACGACGTAGAGGCCGAGGCCGAGACCGTCGGCGCCCTCCTGGTCGTAGGGCGACTCCGGGTCGAAGTCGGCGAGGCGGCCGTTGAGGCGGACCAGGCGGTCGGCGGTCATGCCGATGCCCTCGTCCTGCACGGAGAGCATGACCTCGCCGCTCTCCAGCAGCCAGCCGGAGATCTCCACGGGTACGTCGGGCGGCGAGAACGAGGAGGCGTTCTCCATGAGTTCGGCCAGCAGGTGGCTGAGGTCGTCGGCGGCGAAGCCGGCCACGTGCGCGTGCGGGGGCAGCGCCGAGATGCGGACCCGCTCGTAGCGCTCGATCTCGCTGACCGCCGCGCGCACGACGTCCACCAGCGGGATCGGGCCCGCGTGCTGCTGGACGTGCTCGGTTCCCGCGAGGACCAGCAGGTTCTCGCTGTGCCGGCGCATGACGGTGGCGAAGTGGTCGAGCTTGAAGAGGGTGGCCAGCCGGTCGGGGTCCTGCTCGCGCTCCTCCAGGCCCTCGATGACGGCGAGCTGCCGCTCGACCAGGCCGAGGGTGCGCAGCGCGAGGTTGACGAAGGTGCCGCCGATGCTGGTGCGCAGCCGCTCCAGCTGGTCGCCGGCGTCGGTCAGCTCGGCGCGCAGTTCCTCGCGGGCGTCGGCCATCTTCTGGCGCTGGCCGACCAGGTGCTTGCGGTCGGTCTCCAGGGTGGCGATGCGGTCGTACAGCTCCACGGAGTGGGCGTGCAGGGCGTTGACCGAGCGGACGACCTGGGCGAACTCGTCGTTGCGGCCCGTGAAGGTGATCGGTTCCGCGGTGCGCGGGTCCTCGGCCTCGGCCAGCCGTGCCGAGCCGCGGCGGAGCACGGACAGCGGGCGGGTGAGGGTGCGGGCCATGGCCGTGGCGATGCCCACCGCCACCAGCATCAGGGCGCCGACCACCGCGACCCGGATCTCCAGCGCGGTGACGTCGTCGTCGCGGAGCGCCGCGAGGTCCTTGGTGCGGCGGTCGTAGAGGGCGGACTCGGTGCCCCGCATCAGGTCGACCCGGGCGGACAGCGCCGCGTCCAGCTTCTTGGTGCCGGTGGCGAGGTCGTCGTCGGAGAGGGTCGGCTGGTCGGTGAGGGCGGCCAGGTACTTGTCCGCGCTGTTGACGTCGTTGCCGGTGACCGTGGAGTCGTAGGACTCGACCGCTGCCTCGGGCGCGGTGTCGCGGAAGTCGGCGAGGGCGGCGTCGGCGCGCAGCCTGGCCTGCTGCGCGGCCGCGGTGAGGGCGTCGCGCTGCTTGCGGTCGGCGTCGGAGGTGGTGGTGCTGGTGGCGGGCAGACCGGTGAGCGGGTCGATCGTGGTCTGGGTGGAGCTGGGGATGTTCAGGGCCGCGAGCAGGAGGCCGCGGGCGGCGGCGGACTGCTGGACGGCCGAGTCCAGCTCGGCGAGCGCGTAGGCGCCGGAGCCGGCCCGCGGGGGCGTCTGCTCGGCGAGTTCGCCGGCGAGGCGGTGGAGTTCGGTGATGGTCCGGGTGTAGGCCTCGTGCGCCTGCAGGGCCGTGCTGCGGCCGGTGAGCGCGGACCGGCGGACGGCCGCGATGCCGTCGAGGTCGGTGCGCAGCCAGCCCGGGATGCCGGTGTCCGCCCGCAGGTCCTCGACCTGGCGGTCGACCCGCGCGCCGCGGTCCTGCGAGGGCGCCTTGGACTTGGGCCGGCCCGCCGCGACGTAGGAGGTGACCTCGTCACGTTCGTCGGCGAGCGAGTGGGCCAGGGCCAGCGCGTCCTGGGTGCGCCCGGCGAGGGTCACCAGGTCCTGCGAGTCGCTCAGCTGCCCGGAGGCGGTCAGCAGGGCCGGGGCGCCGGCTCCCGCGATCGCCGCGGCGACCACCGCCACGGCCACGATCAGCCGGGTGCGGACGTGCTTGCGGCGGCCGGTGCCGACGGGAGCGACGGCGCCCGTGTCGGAGGCCGTCTTCTTGCCTGTGCGCCGAGGCCGCGTCTTCTGCACCGGTGCTCGCACTCCTGAACTCGTGTACCAAGGGGCCGGGTGGCACTCCGTCATAATCCCCGGCATGTCGGTGCCAAGTGGTGCGCGTACCCGGTACTGCACCCGTTATGTAGGTCCCCGACCCTCCCAGCGCCGGTGGGCGGCGGTTCGGCATCGCCTCAGTCGCCACCCGAAGGAGTGAACATCGGAGGGGAGTTGGCGGGCAAGTTCCGCCGGACTGTGCCGGGGCCTTTTCCGGCGGGCCGGTTGGACGCGGAGGTCAGGCTTTGGCAGTATTCGCCGACACGCCTTCCCGGAGTACGCCATTCCTGCCCAAAGCAGGCGGCTGACCTGCGGTGCTGCGTGAATTCCCGGACGGTTGCCAGCCTTTGGCGAAGATCGTGAAGGGGTCGTGCAGACTGGCCGGATGCGTACGGAAGTCGTTTCGGAGCCAGGCACCCCCGACCGCCCCAACGAGGACTTCGCCGGTGTCGGAGTTCCCGCCTCGGGACAGGGGGGTTGCCTGATCGTCCTGGACGGCGTCACCCCGCCGGTGGGCGGCACCGGGTGTCTGCATTCCGTCCCCTGGTTCACCGCGCGGCTCGGCGGTGCGCTGACCGAACTGACCGTTTCGGCAGCAGATCTGACACTGCGGGACATCCTCGGGCGGGCGATCCGGCGCACCGCGGACGCCCACGGTGACACCTGTGACCTTTCTCACCCGCGCACGCCCCAGGCGACGGTCGTCCTGGCCCGCTGGACCGCGCAGGCCCTGGAGTACCTCGTCCTGTCTGACTCCGCGCTGCTCCTGCGCTCCCCGGACGGCGCGGTCACCGCGGTCCTGGACGACCGGCTCGACCGCCTCCCGCGCTCCTCGCTGGCCTCGGACGCGATCGCCGACGCCACGGTCCGCAACAAGGAGGGCGGCTTCTTCACGGCCGCCGCCGATCCCTCGGTGGCGGCCCGTGCGGTGACCGGGAGCCTGCCCCGGGACCGGGTCGGCGCGCTCGCCGCCCTCACCGACGGGGCGACCCGCTGGACGGAGAAGTTCCGCGAGGGCGACTGGGCCGCCCTCTTCGAGGTCGTGGCCGAGCGGGGCGCGCGGGCGCTGGTCGACCGGGTGCGGGAGCTGGAGGCGGCGGACCGGCAGGAGCGGGCGTTCCTGCGGCGGAGCAAGACGCACGACGACGCGACGGTGGTGTACGTCGAGTTCTGACGCGCCGGCGGCTACTTCTCCATCACACCGTTGAGCTGGTGGAGCAGCCGGGCCAGTTCGGCGACCTCCCGGCGCGGCCAGTGGGCGAGCTGGCTGACGTACCGGCCGCGGCGGGCCTCGCGGACCGTGCCGACCCGGCGCCGGCCCTCGTCGGTGAGGGCGACCAGCCAGGCGCGGCCGTCGGCCGGATCGGGTGCGCGGGTGATCAGCCCGAGCTCCTCCAGGGCCCGCAGCTGGCGGGACATGGTGGCCTTGCCGACGCCGATGTAGGCGGCCAGTTCGGTGGCGCGCTGGCCGCCGCACTCGTCGAGCCGGACCAGCAGGCCGTAGGCGGCGGTCTCCAGGTCGGGATGGACCTCGCGGGCCATCTCTCCCTGGTTGGCGCGGGCCCGGCGCAGCAGCACGGTCAACTCGCGTTCCAGGGTGAGGAATTCCTGGTCCGCACCGGTCGGCGTCAGCCCGGTGGCGGCGCGCAGTCCGTCGCCCTTTTCGTCGTCGTGCACGTCAGCACCCCTGATCGGTTTCGCAGTCCTGAAAGTTTCCGTCAAACCCCGTCGTCGCCGCAGCTCGCCAAGTATTCCGCAGGCGTAGACCAACGGCAGCCGCCGGACCCCCTTCCCCGGCGTCCGCGGCCTGCGTAGCGTCTCCGGCAGGCAAAAAGATGGCATGCCCACGCCACCGGCCCGCGTCACGCCGTGTGACCCCGCGTCGTGTCGCGCCCCTCGCACCGGCCGTCTCTGGCATATCTGGGAACCCCACCTCACCCCACGGAGGCACGTCATGCCCGTGCACAGACCCGCCCCCACTCTCCTCACCGGACTGCTCGCGCTCCTGGTCGCGGCGGTCTCCCCGATCCCGGCCCACGCCGACTCGGCCGCCCCCGCGCGCGGTTCGGCGTACATGGGCATGGGCGTCCTGGCCCACGACGGCCAGGGCGGCACGCCCAAGAGCAGCGACGCCGCCCAGACCGAGGGCGTCGACGTCTCCGGCCACCAGGGCAACGTCGCCTGGCCGACCCTGCTGAACAGCGGGGTCAAATGGGCGTACACCAAGGCGACCGAAGGCACGTACTACACGAACCCCTACTTCGCCCAGCAGTACGACGGCTCCTACGACGTGGGCATGATCCGCGGCGCGTACCACTTCGCGACCCCGGACACCACGAGCGGCGCCGCCCAGGCGAACTACTTCGTCGACCACGGCGGCGGCTGGTCCAAGGACGGCAGGACCCTGCCCGGCGCCCTCGACATCGAGTGGAACCCGTACGGCGCCGCCTGCTACGGCAAGTCCACCGGCGCGATGGTCAGCTGGATCTCCGACTTCCTCAAGACCTACCGGAAGCGCACCGGCCGGGACGCCGTGATCTACACGGCCACCAGCTGGTGGAAGGACTGCACCGGCAACTACGGCGGTTTCGCCGCCGCCCACCCCCTGTGGATCGCCCGGTACGCCTCGGACGTGGGCACGCTGCCCGCCGGCTGGTCCTACTACACGGCGTGGCAGTACACGTCGTCAGGACCGACCGTCGGGGACCACGACAAGTTCAACGGGGCCCTCGACCGGGTGGTCGCGCTCGCCAACGGCTGACGCCGCCCGGCAGCCCGAAGGCCCGGGCCTCCTCGCGGGGACCCGGGCCCTCCTCCTCCGGCAGCGTCCGTCACGCCGCTGCCGGAACCTCCGGCGCCGCGCCCTGCGTGGCGGGCGCGAGCGCCAGCTCCAGGACCTGCCGGACGTCGGTGACGGCGTGGACGTCGAGCTTGTCCAGCACCTCCGCCGGGACGTCGTCCAGGTCGGCCTCGTTGCGCTTGGGGATGATGACGGTCTTCACCCCGGCGCGCTGGGCGGCGAGCAGCTTCTGCTTCACGCCGCCGATGGGCAGCACCCGGCCGGTCAGCGAGACCTCGCCGGTCATGGCCACGTCCGTGCGGACCAGGCGTCCCGACAGGAGGGACGCGAGGGCCGTCGTCATGGTGACGCCGGCGCTCGGGCCGTCCTTGGGCACCGCGCCCGCCGGGAAGTGGATGTGCACGCCCCGCTCCTTCAGGTCGCCGACCGGGAGTTCCAGTTCGGCGCCGTGCGAGCGGAGGAAGGACAGGGCGATCTGCGCGCTCTCCTTCATCACGTCACCCAGCTGACCGGTGAGGGTCAGACCCGCCGCGCCCGTCTCCGGGTCGGCCAGCGACGCCTCCACGAAGAGGACGTCGCCGCCCGCTCCGGTGACCGCGAGACCGGTCGCCACGCCCGGGACCGCCGTACGGCGCTCGGCCGGGTCCTGGGCGGACTCGGGCACGTGGTGCGGACGGCCGATCAGGCCCCGCAGGTCCGCGTCCGTGATCGTGAACGGCAGCTCCCGCTCCCCCAGTTCGTGCTGGGCCGCGACCTTGCGCAGCAGCCGGGCGATCGACCGCTCCAGGGTGCGCACGCCCGCCTCCCGGGTGTACTCCCCGGCGAGCTTGCGCAGCGCGCTCTCGTCGAGGGCCACCTCGTCCGTGCCGAGTCCGGCCCGCTCCAGCTGGCGCGGGAGCAGGTGGTCCCGGGCGATGACGACCTTCTCGTCCTCGGTGTAGCCGTCCAGGCGGACCAGCTCCATCCGGTCGAGCAGCGCCTCCGGGATGGCCTCCAGGACGTTGGCGGTGGCCAGGAAGACGACGTCCGAGAGGTCGAGTTCGACCTCCAGGTAGTGGTCGCGGAAGGTGTGGTTCTGCGCCGGGTCGAGGACTTCGAGCAGGGCGGCCGCCGGGTCGCCCCGGAAGTCGGACCCCACCTTGTCGATCTCGTCCAGCAGGACGACCGGGTTCATCGAACCGGCCTCCTTGACCGCACGGACGATCCGGCCGGGCAGCGCGCCGACGTAGGTACGGCGGTGACCGCGGATCTCGGCCTCGTCCCGGACACCGCCGAGGGCGACCCGGACGAACTTCCGGCCCATCGCGTGCGCGACGGACTCACCGAGCGAGGTCTTGCCGACACCGGGCGGGCCGACGAGCGCCAGCACGGCACCGCCGCGCCGCCCGCCGATGACCCCGAGCCCCCGGTCGCTGCGGCGCTTGCGCACCGCCAGGTACTCGGTGATCCGCGCCTTCACGTCCTCCAGGCCGGCGTGCTCGGCGTCCAGGACCGCCTTGGCGCCCTGGATGTCGTACGCGTCCTCGGTCCTCTCGTTCCACGGCAGTTCCAGGACCGTGTCCAGCCAGGTCCGGATCCACGAGCCCTCGGGCGACTGGTCGCTGGACCGCTCCAGCTTGTCGACCTCCTTGAGGGCGGCCTCGCGGACCTTCTCCGGCAGGTCGGCGGCCTCCACCCGGGAGCGGTAGTCGTCGGACTCCTCGGCCGAATCCTTGGAGTTCTCGCCGTTCAGCTCGCGCAGCTCCTTGCGGACCGCTTCGAGCTGGCGGCGCAGCAGGAACTCGCGCTGCTGCTTGTCGACGCCCTCCTGGACGTCCTTGGCGATCGTCTCGGCCACGTCCTGCTCGGCGAGGTGGTCGCGCAGCTGCTGGGTGGCGAGCTTCAGCCGGGCCACCGGGTCGGGGGTCTCCAGCAGTTCGATCTTCTGGTCGGTGGTCAGGAACGGCGAGTAGCCGGAGTTGTCGGCGAGCGCCGAGACGTCGTCGATGGCCTGCACCCGGTCCACGACCTGCCAGGCGGCGCGCTTGCGCAGCCAGGCGGTGGCGAGGGCCTTGTACTCCTTGACCAGTTCGGTGACGTGACCGGGCACCGGATCCGGGACGTTCTCCTCCACGCGGGTGCCCTCGACCCACAGGGCGGCACCCGGGCCGGTGGTGCCGGCGCCGATGCGGACGCGGTACCGGCCGCGGATCAGCGCGCCGGGGTCGCCGTCGGCCAGCCGGCCGACCTGCTCCACGGTGCCGAGCACACCGGTGCCCGGGTAGGTGCCGTCGACCCGCGGGACCAGCAGCACCCTGGGCTTGCCGGGCTCGTTGCGGGCGGCGGCCTGGGCGGCCTCCACGGCGGCACGTACATCGGGGTCCTTGAGGTCCAGCGGGACCACCATCCCGGGCAGCACGACCTCGTCGTCGAGCGGCAGCACAGGGAGGGTGAGTGATGCGGACGTCGAAGCCATGATCTCCCCTTCGGCATTGAACTTGAGCTATGCCGACTCAATGCATGTGAGCCACTGAATGTTCCCGGGGGTGCGTTCGCTGTGAGCGATCGCCCGCTGACCTGCCGACACCGCCAGAACACCGACCGCCGCACCCTGATTCCGCGCCGGCCCACGGCGCCCCCGAAGGGGCGCGGGGAATCGCGCGACACGCCACGGTGGCGCGGCACGGTCCATGCCGGCCGAGTCCGCACCGCCCCGGCAAGGGCACCGGCGGTCAGGAACCGGCGGCGCGCCCGGCCCCGGAGACGTCGGCCGCCAAGGACTCCGCGTGTTCGCGGTGCCAGCGGCGCACCACGGGCCACAGGGCCGTCCCGATGGACAGCGAGATCAGGTGCCCCCAGTTGGTCATCGGGTCCTGGAAGGCGACCAGGTCCATGACGAGGCTGTAGCCGACCAGGGCCAGCAGCGGCCGCCCCAGCCAGGGGGTGAGCAGGCCGCACAGGGCGCCGACCCCGGCGGCCACGCCGTAGCTGATGCCGTAGTCGAGGCGGTGCAGGGAGGTGCCGGGGAGGTGGCCGGCCAGGACGGCCAGGCCCACCGGGACCTCGGTGGCGAGGGTGGCCAGCACGTGGCCCGCCAGGAAGACGAGGATCGCCCGGGCCCCGCCGATCCGCCGTTCCAGCGCGGTCAGCACGAGCACGAAGGCGAGCGCGTACGGGGACAGCAGGCCGCCCGCGACCCACAGCGCGCTGGCCAGCAGGACGAAGACCGGGGTGCGTGACAGGTGGGCGACGTCGGTGCTGGAGTCCTGGTAGACGGCGTGCAGCAGGCCGGGGCCCGCGTACTCGGCGAAGAGCGAGGTGAGGGCCAGGAGCAGCGTGTAGAAGAAGGTGACCGGCGTGCCGGCGGGCGTGGGCAGCAGCCGCCAGGGCCGCAGTGCCGGGACGGCGCGCGGGATCGCCACCGCCGGGAGGGCGAGGAGCGGGCCGCGCTGCCGCGGCACCCCGTCCAGCAGGACGGCGGCCTCCGCGGCGGGCACCGGTGGGGGCGCGCCCGCGGGAACGGGCTGCGGCACGGGCGGCGACGCGGCCCCGGCGGTCCGTTCCACGGTCGGGTGCTCCTTCCGTCTCACCTCGCCAGCCTTCGCCGTCCCCCGAGCGGCTGTCTATGACCGAAGCCACCCGGCGAGCGATTCACAGGATTTTCTGAAGAACCGTGCGGCGTTGCGAGGAACCATACGAGCCGCCCGCGGCCGCCCACGGGCGCGAAGCGCCGGGCGGCCCCTCGAACGAGTGACACCCGGGCGACCGTCCGACACCCGTAATTCGCGTGGCCGCAAAGCCGCGTTGGGGCAGGATGGCCGGCATGGCGGACATCATCGACAGGACCTCCGCGGACGACGGCCCACCCGTGGTCCTGGACCGGCGCGAGGGGCCGTACGGCGAGGTGGTGCTGCGCAGGCACGGCCGGCTGCTGCAGATCATCGCCAACGGCTGCTTCCTGATGGACACCTCCGACGGCCGCTCGGAGCGGCTGCTCGTGGACGCGGCCCGGGACGCGCTGGACGGACGCGCCGAACCGGCCGTGCTGATCGGCGGGCTGGGCGTCGGGTTCTCGCTGGCGCACGCCGCGCGGGATCCCCGCTGGGGCCGGATCACGGTGGTGGAACGGGAGCCGGCCGTCGTCGGCTGGCACCGGGACGGCCCGCTGTCCCCGCTGTCCGCGGGCGCGTTGGCGGACGCGCGCACGGAGATCGTCGAGGACGATCTCGTCACGTACGTCAATGAGACTTCCGACACATTCGACGCGCTGTGCCTGGACATCGACAACGGACCGGGCTGGACGGTCGACGAGGACAACGAGGGCCTGTACTCACCGGTCGGACTCGCAAGCTGTGCAAGGGTGTTGGAGCCGGGCGGGGTGCTCGCCGTGTGGTCCGCCCAGCCCTGTGCCGCGTTCGAGGAAACCTTGCGGAATGCCGGGTTCAAACAGGTGCGTACCGAAGAGATCCCGGTTGCCCGGGGCGTTCCGGACGTCGTTCACCTCGCCGTCCGCCCTGGATAGCGGGTGCGCCGCCTGTCCCCGTAGGGTGCATCCCTGACGCGGATCATTCAAGCGTCAATCGCAGTCATGGGATCACCCCACTGGTTCCGGAAAGCACACAGGGGCGGGCGATGGAGCAGACACACACCTCCCACAACGGCACGGCGACGGCTTCTCCGGGCGCCCAGCGCCGGGTTCTGGTCGTCGAGGACGATGCCACGATCGTCGACGCCATCGCGGCCCGCCTGCGCGCCGAGGGATTTCTCGTGCAAACCGCGGGCGACGGCCCGGCGGCCGTCGACACCGCCGAGGCCTGGCAGCCCGACCTGCTGATCCTCGACATCATGCTGCCCGGCTTCGACGGCCTGGAGGTCTGCCGCCGTGTGCAGGCCCAGCGGCCGGTGCCGGTGCTGATGCTCACCGCGCGCGACGACGAGACCGACATGCTGGTGGGCCTCGGGGTCGGCGCCGACGACTACATGACCAAGCCGTTCTCCATGCGGGAGCTGGCGGCCCGGGTGCACGTCCTGCTGCGCCGGGTGGAGCGGGCGGCCGTCGCGGCCTCCACGCCCCGGTCCGGCATCCTGCGCCTCGGCGAGCTGGAGATCGACCACGCGCAGCGCCGGGTGCGGGTGCGCAGCGAGGACGTGCACCTCACGCCGACCGAGTTCGACCTGCTGGTGTGCCTGGCCAACACCCCGCGCGCGGTGCTCTCCCGCGAGCAGCTGCTCGCGGAGGTCTGGGACTGGGCGGACGCCTCGGGCACCCGCACGGTCGACAGCCACATCAAGGCGCTCCGCCGGAAGATCGGCGCCGAGCGGATCCGCACCGTGCACGGTGTGGGCTACGCACTGGAGACACCGACGCCATGACCGCCGGGCCGGCCGGACCGAGAGGTCCCGGGGAGGAACCCTGGGGCACCGTGCGCCCGTTCTCGATCAAGACCAAGCTCGGCGCCCTGGTCGTCGTCTCGGTCCTGATCACCACGGGCCTGTCGATGATCGCGGTGCACACCAAGACGGAGCTGCGCTTCATCACGGTCTTCTCGATGATCGCCACCCTGCTGATCACGCAGTTCGTGGCGCACTCGCTCACCGCGCCGCTGGACGACATGAACGCGGTGGCCCGGTCCATCTCGCAGGGCGACTACACGCGCCGGGTGCGCGAGCACCGCCGGGACGAGCTGGGCGATCTGGCCGAGACGATCAACGTCATGGCCGACGAGCTGGAGGCCCAGGACCGTCAGCGCAAGGAGCTGGTGGCGAACGTCTCGCACGAGCTGCGCACGCCCATCGCGGGCCTGCGGGCCGTCCTGGAGAACGTCGTCGACGGGATCGCCGAGCCGGACACCGAGACCATGCGCACAGCCCTCAAGCAGACCGAGCGCCTCGGACGGCTGGTGGAGACCCTGCTGGACCTCTCCCGCCTGGACAACGGCGTCGTACCGCTGCGGCAGCGCCGCTTCGAGGTGTGGCCGTACCTGTCGGGCGTGCTCAAGGAGGCCAACATGGTCGCCGGGGCGCGCGGCCTGGCCTCGAACTCCGGCAGCCACACCCGTACCGACGTCCATCTGCACCTGGACGTCTCGCCTCCGGAGCTGACGGCGCACGCCGACCCGGAGCGCATCCACCAGGTGGTGGCGAATCTCATCGACAACGCGGTCAAGCACAGCCCGCCGCACGGCCGCGTGACCCTGAAGGCACGGCGCGGCCGTCAGCCCGAGTCGCTGGAACTGGAGGTCCTGGACGAGGGCCCCGGGATCCCGCGCTCGGAGTGGCACCGCGTCTTCGAGCGCTTCAACCGGGGGGCCGTACGACGGCCGCACGGGCCCGGCAGCGACGGCGGCACGGGGCTCGGGCTGGCGATCGCCCGGTGGGCGGTGGATCTGCACGGCGGCCGGATCGGCGTGGCCGAATCCGAGCGGGGCTGCAGGATCATCGTCACCCTCCCAGGGCTTTCCTCCGTGCCAAGTTGACGTAAAGTTCGATCCGGAGCCTCAAGATCGATCTGTGGTCCGGCGGCCGTCCGCTCAGCGGGGCCGGTGTGAGCAGGCGCGGTCTCCGCGCACGTCGTGGCAGGTACCGGCGCGAGGCGATCTCGGGCACGGCTGAGCCATGCCCGTTTCTGTCCTCTCCTAGCGGAACCACGCTTGTTTCCCGCCATTTCAAGCCCCGAAACACGCTTTCCGGTGTGACTTACACGACGATGAACGGGCCCGACCTGACCTTCACGGTCTTGGAGGCGTAGCCTTTATTCCCGCTGTCCATCACCTTGTGAAGCGGAAGAGGGCGGTTGCCGCCGTGTCGCCACAGTCCCCCAGTAACTCGAGCATCTCGACCGACGCAGACCAAGCGGGCAAGAACCCCGCAGCCGCGTTCGGACCGAACGAGTGGCTCGTCGACGAGATCTATCAGCAGTACCTCCAGGACCCGAATTCGGTAGACCGTGCCTGGTGGGACTTCTTCGCCGACTACAAGCCGGGGGCGCCCGCCGCCTCGGCTCCGGCGGGTACCGCGGCCGCGGGGGCCGCGGGCACCACGACGCCCGCGCAACCGCAGGCGCAGCAGGCGGCGGCTCCGGCCGCGCCGGCTCCCACCACGCCCGCGCCCGCCGCTCAGGCTCCCGCCGCGCCCGCCCAGGCCGCTCCGGCCGCGCAGGCCGCGCCCCCGGCCGCAGCGCCCGCTCCGGCGCCCGCGAAGCCCGCAGCCGCGGCTCCTGCCGCCGCGAAGCCGGCCGCCGCGAAGGCCGCGCCCGCCGCCGCGGCGCCCGAGGGTCCCGAGCTGGTCACCCTGCGTGGCCCGGCCGCGGCCGTCGCGAAGAACATGAACGCCTCGCTGGAGCTGCCGACGGCCACCTCGGTCCGCGCGGTCCCGGTGAAGCTGCTGTTCGACAACCGGATCGTCATCAACAACCACCTCAAGCGCGCCCGGGGCGGGAAGATCTCCTTCACGCACCTGATCGGCTTCGCGATGGTGCAGGCGATCAAGGCCATGCCGTCGATGAACCACTCGTTCGGCGAGAAGGACGGCAAGCCGACCCTGGTCAAGCCGGCCCACGTCAACCTGGGCCTGGCCATCGACCTGGTGAAGCCCAACGGCGACCGCCAGCTGGTCGTCGCGGCCATCAAGAAGGCCGAGACGCTGAACTTCTTCGAGTTCTGGCAGGCCTACGAGGACATCGTCCGTCGCGCCCGCGACAACAAGCTGACGATGGACGACTTCACCGGCGTCACGGTCTCCCTGACCAACCCCGGCGGCCTCGGCACCGTCCACTCGGTCCCGCGTCTGATGCCCGGCCAGTCGGTCATCATGGGCGTCGGCTCCATGGACTACCCGGCGGAGTTCCAGGGCACCAGCCAGGACACCCTGAACAAGCTCGGCATCTCGAAGGTCATGACGCTCACGTCGACCTACGACCACCGGGTCATCCAGGGCGCCGCCTCCGGAGAGTTCCTGCGCCAGGTCGCGAACCTCCTCCTCGGCGAGAACGGCTTCTACGACGACATCTTCGAGGCCCTGCGCATCCCCTACGAGCCGGTCCGCTGGCTCAAGGACATCGACGCCTCGCACGACGACGACGTCACCAAGGCCGCCCGTGTCTTCGAGCTGATCCACTCCTACCGGGTCCGCGGCCACGTCATGGCCGACACCGACCCGCTGGAGTACAAGCAGCGCAAGCACCCCGACCTGGACATCATCGAGCACGGCCTCACCCTGTGGGACCTGGAGCGCGACTTCGCCGTCGGCGGCTTCGCCGGCAAGTCGATGATGAAGCTGCGCGACATCCTCGGCGTGCTGCGCGACTCGTACTGCCGCACCACCGGCATCGAGTTCATGCACATCCAGGACCCCAAGCAGCGCAAGTGGATCCAGGACCGCGTGGAGCGCCCGCACTCCAAGATGGAGCGCGAGGAGCAGCTGCGGATCCTGCGCCGCCTGAACGCGGCGGAGGCCTTCGAGACCTTCCTGCAGACGAAGTACGTCGGCCAGAAGCGCTTCTCCCTGGAGGGCGGCGAGTCCGTCATCCCGCTGCTCGACGCGGTGATCGACTCCGCGGCCGAGTCGCGTCTCGACGAGGTCATCATCGGCATGGCCCACCGCGGCCGCCTGAACATCCTCGCGAACATCGTCGGCAAGTCGTACGCGCAGATCTTCCGCGAGTTCGAGGGCAACCTCGACCCGAAGTCGATGCACGGCTCCGGCGACGTGAAGTACCACCTGGGCGCCGAGGGCACCTTCACCGGCCTGGACGGCGAGCAGATCAAGGTCTCGCTGGCCGCCAACCCGTCCCACCTGGAGACGGTCGACCCGGTCATCGAGGGCATCGCCCGCGCCAAGCAGGACGTCATCAACAAGGGCGGCACGGACTTCACCGTGCTGCCGGTGGCGATCCACGGCGACGCGGCCTTCGCGGGCCAGGGCGTGGTGGCCGAGACCCTGAACATGTCGCAGCTGCGCGGCTACCGCACCGGCGGCACGGTCCACGTCGTCATCAACAACCAGGTCGGCTTCACCGCGGCCCCCGAGTCCTCGCGCTCCTCCATGTACGCCACCGACGTGGCCCGCATGATCGAGGCCCCGATCTTCCACGTGAACGGCGACGACCCGGAGGCCGTGGTGCGCGTCGCGCGCCTCGCCTTCGAGTTCCGCCAGGCGTTCAACAAGGACGTGGTGATCGACCTCATCTGCTACCGCCGCCGCGGTCACAACGAGTCGGACAACCCGGCCTTCACCCAGCCGCTGATGTACGACCTGATCGACAAGAAGCGCTCGGTGCGCAAGCTCTACACCGAGTCCCTCATCGGTCGCGGCGACATCACCCTGGAAGAGGCCGAGCAGGCCCTGCAGGACTACCAGGGCCAGCTGGAGAAGGTCTTCACGGAGGTCCGCGAGGCCACCTCGCAGCCGGCCGCCTCGGACGCGCAGGCGCCGCAGGACGGCTTCCCGATCGCCGTTCCGACGGCCATCTCCACGGAGGTCCTCAAGCGGATCGCCGAGTCCCAGGTCAACATCCCGGACTACTTCACCGTCCACCCGCGTCTGCTGCCGCAGCTGCAGCGCCGGGCGGCGATGATCGAGGACGGCACGATCGACTGGGGCATGGGCGAGACCCTCGCCATCGGCTCGCTGCTGATGGAAGGCACCCCGGTCCGGCTCTCCGGCCAGGACTCCCAGCGCGGCACCTTCGGCCAGCGGCACGCGGTCCTCATCGACCGCGAGACCGGCGCCGACTACACGCCGCTGCTGTACCTGTCCGAGGACCAGGCCCGCTACAACGTCTACAACTCGCTGCTCTCCGAGTACGCGGTGATGGGCTTCGAGTACGGCTACTCGCTCGCCCGTCCGGACGCGCTGGTGATGTGGGAGGCCCAGTTCGGCGACTTCGCCAACGGCGCCCAGTCGGTCATCGACGAGTACATCTCGGCGGCCGAGCAGAAGTGGGGCCAGACCTCCGGCGTCACGCTGCTGCTCCCGCACGGCTACGAGGGCCAGGGCCCGGACCACTCCTCGGCCCGCATCGAGCGCTACCTCCAGCTGTGCGCGCAGAACAACATGACGGTGGCCATGCCCACCCTGCCGTCGAACTACTTCCACCTGCTGCGCTGGCAGGTGCACAACCCGCACCACAAGCCGCTGATCGTCTTCACGCCGAAGTCGATGCTGCGTCTGAAGGCGGCGGCCTCCAAGGCGGAGGAGTTCACCAGCGGGCAGTTCCGCCCGGTCATCGGCGACGACTCGGTGGATGCGGCCGCGGTCCGCAAGGTCGTCTTCTGCACCGGCAAGGTCTACTACGACCTGGAGGCCGAGCGGCAGAAGCGTGGCGTCACGGACACCGCGATCATCCGCCTGGAGCGGCTGTACCCGCTGCCGGGTGCGGAGATCCAGGCCGAGGTCAACAAGTACCCGAACGCCGAGAAGTACCTGTGGGCCCAGGAGGAGCCGGCGAACCAGGGTGCCTGGCCGTTCATCGCGCTCAACCTGATCGACCACCTGGACCTGGCGGTCGGCGCGGACGTCCCGGCCGGCGAGCGGCTGCGCCGCATCTCCCGCCCGCACAGCTCCTCCCCGGCCGTCGGTTCCGCGAAGCGGCACCAGGCGGAGCAGGAGCAGCTGGTGCGCGAGGTGTTCGACGCCTGAGCCGTCGGCACGACACCGAAGGGCCCGGCCCCCGTCACGGGGGCCGGGCCCTTCGGCCTTCCGGCCCGCCTCAGCTGGCCTGCGGTTCGAAGTCCCAGTAGGGGCGGTTGCGGGAGCGGGCGGAGACGGTGTGGACGTGGTGGCTGCCCAGTGTCTCCTCCAGGTCCGCCAGGGCGTCCCGCTCCGTCTTCTCGGCCTCCGGCCGGGAACCCAGTGCACGCAGGTCGGCCGCGTAGGCGACCCGGGCGGAGAGGGTGAGCGGGTGGGTGCGGCCGAGGGATCCGACGGCCCGCTCGATGGTGTACCGGCTGAGTTCGGCGGCGGACTCCGCATCGCCCACGAGGCTGCGCGTCGCCGCGGCGTTGATGGCGCAGCCCAGTGTGTAGGGATGGCTCTCGCCGACGGCCGCGGTCATGTCGGCCAGGGCCTGTTCGATCAGGTCGTGCGCTTGGTCGCGCTCTCCCACCGCCCGCAGGACCAGGGCCTTGTTGGCGCGGGCTCCGACGATGAACGGGTGCCCCTCCGGGAGCAGTTGCCCGTAGCGCTCCAGGACGGAGTCGCCGGTCTCGCGGGCCAGGTCGATGTTGCCGTGCTCACGGTGGAAACAGCTGTGGCTGACGCCCGCGGCGAGCGTGAGGAGGTTCCAGTCGCCCAGCTTGCGTTCGAAGCCCACCAGGACCTTCGCGAGGAGTGTTCCGGCCGCCGCGCGATCTCCGGCACGCAGCTTGCAGAGGGCCAGGTTGTGCTCGGCGCGCAGGGTGTCCTGGTGGGTCTCGCCCACGACCAGCCGGTACTCGCGCACGTTCCTGGCCTGGATGGACTCGGCCTCCGTGTAGCGGCCCAGCAGCCTCAGCCCGATCGAGTACGACACCTCGGAGAACAGCGTCCACAGGTGACGGCCCTTCAGCACGATCCGGCGCTGCTCCAGCGTCCACCGGTCGATGTCCACGGCCTCCTGGTACCGGCCCACCAGGCGCAGGGCGAAACCCAGGTTGTTCAGCGCGCTGAGGGTCCGGGCGTCCTCCTCGCCAAGGAGGTCGCGGTAGGTGGAGAAGAGCTGCTGGTTCAGGGCCAGGGCCTCGCCGTAACGGCCCTGGCCGCCCAGGTCGGCGGCGAGTCCGCTCAGGACACGCAGGTAGTCGAGGTCCTGTTCGCCCCGCTCCTGGCGCAGCCGCTCGGCCGCGGCCCGTTCGAAGTCCTCCGCCTCCCGCAGACTCCCGGTCGCCCGCAGCAGGTTGGCGTACTGGTGGGTCAGGTCCCAGATCCGCGGATGTGATCCGCCCAGCAGCTCGCCCCAGGAGTCGAGGGCCAGCCGGGCGAGTGTCCGGCCGGCCTTGTACTCGCCCGCGAAGTACATATAGCTCAGGCAGTTGAGGACGAGGTTCTGCACCTTGCGGTCCGTGCTGCCGAAGACGTCGGCGTACCTCAGGTGCGGGACGAGTTCCGCGTAGGCCTCCCAGTTGCGGGTGTCGGTCGGACGGCCCGGGTCGGCCTCGGCCAGCGCTCGCCGCACCACGTCGAGGAACTCCCGCCGGTCCTCCTCCGGCATGTCCCTGCCGACGACCTGGTGCACCATCCTGTGCAGGTACACCGACTCGCCGGCCGACGGCGCCACGTCCGTGCCGACCTCGTGGGACTCCAGACGGACCACGGAGTACTGGCGCAGCTGGTTGATCGCCTTGTTCCACAGCAGCGGATCGTCCAGCAGCCCGGTCAGCTGTTCCGGCAGGTCGTCGTGGGACATCTCGCGCAACAGCCGCACGGGGACGTAGCCCGGCGCGAAGAACGTGCACAGGCGCAGCAGGTCGACGGATTCCGGGACCGTCTCCCGCAGCTTGTTCAGCAGGATCGACCACGTGGTCTGGAAGGCCATCGGGAAGTCGGCGGACACCCGGACCACGTCGTTGTCGACGCCGTCCTCCAGGAGTGCGATGTACTCCTCGACGGACAGGTCCGAGTCGTTCAGCCAGCCGGCCGTCTGGTCGAGCAGCAGCGGCAGGTCCTCCAAGGCGGCGGCCAGCCGGTCGGCGTCCGGTTCCGACAGCCGCGGGGCGCGGCGCCGGATGAAGGCGATCGACTCCTCCCGGTCGTAGACACCCACGGGCAGCAGATTGCTGTTGTGCTCTCCCCATTCCGGGTTGAGGGAGGTGATGACGACATGGCCGGGCCCGCCCGGGACCAGGTCCCAGATCTGTTCCGGCTCGTCAGTGCCGTCCAGGATCAGCAGCCAGCGGGAGAAGGGGGTGCCCCGGCGCAGCGAGTCCCGGACCGCGCGCAGCCGCTCGCCGTACGCGTCGCCCGTGGACAGACCCAGTTTCGGGGCGAGTTCGGCCAGCAGGCGGCGGAAGGAGACCCTACTCTCCGCGTCGACCCACCAGACCACGTCGTACTCGGAGGCGAAGCGGTAGACGTACTCCGCGGCCAGCTGGGTCTTGCCCACCCCTGACATGCCGTACAGCGTCAGCACGCCCGCGCCCGGCTCGCTGTCCTGGAGGAGCTGGTACGCCTCGTTCAGCAGTGCCTCGCGGCCGGTGAAGCGGGTGTTGCGGCGTGGCACTCCGCCCCATACGTCGGGCATCGCGGCGGGGAAGCGGGGGCCGTGGCGGCCCTCGTCCGGCGGACGGCCCTCGTCCGGCAGGTCCAGCCGGTCCAGCAGCCGCCGTTCCGCCTCGTCGGCACCCATGTTGGTCAGGTCGGCCGGCGCCAGCGCGGCGACGGCGGTGGGGACGGGCGTGCCGCTGACGGAGACCGCGGCGAACTTGTCGGCGTTCGGTACGACGACCTCGCGCAGTGCGGCGACCCACTCCGCGGGGGTGAAGGGACCGAGCTGGAAGTAGTGCTCGCTCACCAGGATGAGGACTCGTCCCGGCGCGAGCGTGAGGCCGCGCAGGAGGTCGGCCGGGGTCTCCTGTGCAGCGGAGTCCCAGCGCACATAGACGACCCGGACACCCCGCCGCTCCAGCCTGTCCCCGATCCACGCCGCCCAGGCCCGGTTGAACGGGGCGAAGCTGATCGTGATCGTCTGCCTCACGAGCCCCCTCTCGGTCGCCCCCGGATCGCGAGAAATCGTAGGGCCTCCACGCGGTTCTCCGATAGGCCGCCGACGCGGACGGTCGACGGGCCCGTCCTCAGTCCCGCGGGTGCCCGGGCACCGGACCGTGCCGCCGCGTCCACAGGTCGCGCGCCGCCGCCACGGACGCTTCCGCCCGCACGGTGTGTCCGCGGGGCGCCGGGAACTCGTCCATCCGCTCGTGGGTGGCGACGAGCTGGTCCACGAACCGGCGTCCCGCCTCGGTGAGATCGGGGGATCCGACCAGCGCCGGCAGTGCGGCCGCCACCTGCGCGCGGTAGCGCGCGTGCTGCGACCAGGCGGTCTCGCGGTGGCCCGGGCGCTCGGCCCGGAGCGCGCAGCGCTGGAAGAAGTCTGCCAGCGCCAGATGCGAGTACACGCCCTGCAACAGGCCGTCGTACGGCCGTGGATCCGGGCGCCAGGGTGCGAAATGGCGTTCCCGCGGCCCGGCGTGGTGCAGCTGCAGCAGGTCGCTGAGCGCGGAGAGCTTGGTGTGCTGGAGTTCGTGCACGATGGTCGCGGCGAACGTCGCCGGAGTCGGCGGGGTACTGCTGAGCAGCGCGCCGAACGCCTCCCGGCGGGTGCCGCTGCACGTTCCGATGCTCTCGGCGTCCGGCCTGGACCGCGGCGGTTCGGTGAGAGGTACCAGGCAGCGCAGCAGGGTGACGGCTTCGGCCGTCCGGTGGCCGCCGCCCAGGCGCAGCATGTCGGCGGTTCCCGACCAGGCCTCCCACCAGCTCTTCCGGCCCGCCTCGTCGAGCGCCGTCGGGTAGCTCAGTTCGTGGTGGCGCGGGTCACCGTGCAGGGCGCGGTAGGGGTCGAGGTCGTCCAGTGGCATGGGCGGCCCGTCGGGCAGCAGGCCGGGCAGCGCATACGCGGGTGTCCAGCCCGGCGCCACGGACCAGGCGCCGATGCCGTCCTCGACCTGGACCGCGACCTCCGCGGCGCCTTTCTGACGCAGGGTCATCCGACCGTCCGCGCACGCCACGTCGACCGGGTCCGCTCCCGCTCCGGCCGTGCGCAGCGCCCCCAGCGACGGCAGCACCAGCACTCCGTCGCGGGGCGTCAGCCGTACGGCGAAGGAGACCCCGGCACGGGCGGCGGCCGCGGCGGCCAGGGCGCCGAAGTGGGCGAGCTCGCGGCCGAGTCCTCGGACGCGCCGCTCGTTGACCGGCCCGGCCTCCGGTCCCAGAGCACGCAGGCACTCGCGGATCCAGGGGCCTACCAGGGGATGGAGGAGACGGGCGCGGGCGGGGGTCGTCGCGTAGGCCGGCGACGGGTTCACCCGGTCTCCGGCCGGGAGCGCACGGTCGGCCTCCTCCAGCAGCTGCCAGTCCTCCCGCATCCGCTCCCGGGCGCCGGCCGGGAGCACCGACGCGTCCGCTCCCTCGACCGTGTCGAGCAGCGCGCGCAGCAGGAGCAGGCGGCGGGTGTCCTGGTCGCGCACCAGCAACGCCAGGGTCTCGGCATCGCCTTCGGTGCGGCCGAGCGCGGCCAGGGAGCGGTCCGGAAGTTCGGGGAACAGCACGGGCAGGGCCCTCTCCTCGGACGGCGACACCACCGGGACGGGTGCCGGGGGGACGGGGGCCGTCGCGGCGGCCCCGGCGAGCCGTTGGTGCACATGCCGGATGAAGCGCTGCAGGTCGGCGCAGTACACGGAGGGGTTCGTGAAGCCGTGCCCGGCCCGGTAGCGGTGGGCGTAGTGGCCGCCGCCGCAGACGTCGAGCAGAGGGCAGGCCCGGCACTGTGCGCAGAGCGTCGCCGCGCCCGCCTGCCGGGCCGCCACCCCGGGGTGCCGCAGCGCGTCGTCGAAACCGTGCCGGAACACGTCGAGGCCGGTGGCGGCGGCTCCCTCGTAGGCGGACTTCAAAGAGTCGACCTGTTCGATGGACCCGTCGGTCTCCACCACGACCGCGTCGAACGGGGCGAGCCCCAGCGACTCGGTGGCGGCCGGCAGACCCAGCAGCAGTGCGATGCATTCCTCGAACAGCCGTACCCGTACGTCCCGGCGGCCGGATCGCCACCAGCGGTCGAAGACCGCGCAGAGCCAGTCGCCGTAGCGTGTGGCCTCCAGGTGCGGCGGCGGCGCGGACCAGTTGCCGTGGGGCAGGAGCAGGTCGAGGGCGGGCGGGCGCAGGGCGAGCAGGGACTCGTACGTCTCCACCGGGTCGAGGGCTGGATCGACGACCATGAGGATCCCCGCGTAGGCGTCGGGGAAGGAGTCGGCGACGAGCCGCGCCCCGCGCGAGGCGGCCGGCCAGGAAGGGCGCCCAGCATGGTCGACGCGGCGGGCGTTGTGCGCGGCGAGCCCGCCATCCAGGCTGATGCCGACCTTGATGCCGTGCCGGGCCAGTGCCGTCATCCGTTCCACGGTGAGGAGGGTGGCGTTGGTCTGGACGGTGGCGTGGACCGCGCAACCGGACGGAACGCGCTCGCGTACGAGACCGGTGAAGCGGACCAGCGTGCCGACCCCGGCCAGCAGGGGTTCGCCGCCGTGCAGGACGAGCGAGAGGGCTGTCAGGGCGTGGTCGCGGGCGTGCTCGGCGATCCGGTCGGCCGTGCGGTCGAGAACCGTGGCCGGTGCCGCCGCCGGGCGTTCGCGCCAGGTGTGGTCGGGACCTTCGTACAGGTAGCAGTAGCGGCAGGCCAGATTGCAGCGGCCGTGCACCTTGACGATGAACTGCCGGAACGGGGAGGGCCCGTTGCCGCCCTCCCCGCCGCCGGTGACAGCCTCCGCGGACAACGCCGGTCACCCCCCGCCCGCCCGGCCGGACCCGTCGTCCGGCTGAGCACACGACACTCCCTTCCCAACGGGCCGCGGACCACAAACACCGGGCGTCGCCGACGTGCGTCTCCTGGTGGCCGGTCCGGCGGCCCCACGGGTGAGGCGACGTCGGCTCCCCGTGGTCCGGTCCGCCGGACCGGTTCTAGAACGCGTTGTTGAACCCCCACAGCATTTCGGTCGGCCGAACCGCGCGTTGCGTCAGCTCCGCGAGCACCTGGCGCAGCACCGGATGGTCCACCCTTTTCAGTTCCCCGAGGTCCAGGTCCAGCAGGTCCGGCAGCGGCTCCGTCGCCCCGGCCGGTTCGGCCGGGTCTGCCGGCTCGGCCTCCGGCAGGGACCGGTTCCGTGCATCCACCCCAGGCTCCTCTCACATCGTGCTGTCGCTCAGCCCCGCTCCAGATCGGCCAGTCGCTGTGCCGTCTGTCGCGCGGTGGGTTCATCGGTGCCCACCCAGCCGTCGGGCAGCCGAGACCACTCCGTGCGGGCTGACCGATAAGCGTCGCGGGCGGCCCGGGGGCGGGCGGCCGCCTCGTAGGACATACCCTGCCAGTGATGCGCCTGCGCCCTCAGTTCCAGGGCTTCCTGGCGCGCGCGGACCGATCCGGCGTCCGCCTCCGCGGTGCGCGCCGCCTCGGCGGCGAAGCGGAACGCGGTGACCGCCTCGTCGAGGCGGGAGGCGCGCTCCAGGATCCGGTGCGCCTCGAACCGGACACGGCCCAGTTCGAGCCAGTACCGTGCGGACAGCAGCGGGTCCTCGGCCTCGGCGGCCGCCAGCCCCAGCAGGTGTTCCGCCTCCCGGAGATCCACACGGTCGCCCTCGACCCGGAAACGGAGCATCAGGGCCCGGCCGAGCAGGAATCGGCGGGGCGCGAGTTCGATGCTGCCCGAGGGTGTCTCCGCACAGCACTCGCGCAGCACCTGGATCCCCCGGACCAGCGGCGGGAGGGAGAGCCGACCCGTCTCCGCGGCCGTCTGCCGGAGCAGGGCCTCGCCCCACTCCGCGAGGATGCCCGCATGCGCCGGCGCGTCCCTTGGCACTCCGCCGGCCGCCTGCGCGAAGCTTTCGGCCGCCGCCCGCAGTTCCCGCTGCTCCCCGGACCCGGCATGGCGTGCCGTCGCGATCCGTCCCGCCCTGATCCGCAGCTCCGCGCGTGTCTCCCGCCGGTGGGTGAGGGCCAGGCCTTCCTCGACGCGCTGTCCGGCCTCGTCCAGATCACCGCCCGAGATGAGCAGCGCGTCGACCAGGTCGAGCAGGGCCCGGACGCGGTCCTCGCCGGATCCGAGCCCCACGCCGGCCGTGCCGCCGTCCGTCTCGCTCTCCACCGCGGTGCGCAGCAGGCGGGCACCGCGGTCCGCGTAGGCGCGGGCCTGTTCGCGGTCGCTCGTCGCGCCGGACAGCCGCAGCAGCAGACGGCCGTGGGCCAGCGGTAGTTCGGGCGGCCGACGCCGACGGTCCGGCCAGGCGTCGTCGAAGCTCTCCAGGATGCCGACCGCGCTCTGCAGCAGCGCGCTGTCGCCGCCCAGTCTCCACTGCGCCTCCAGCGCGCCGACCCGCTCCAGCGTCAGCCGCAGCGCCTCCCCCTCGTCGAGCCCGGGTGCGCCGCAGGCGACGCGGTACTCCCGGTCGACGCGGCGCAGCAGGTCGAGCGCGCCCGCCCGGTCGCCGCGCCGCCCGTGGTCGGTGGCGGCGGCGCGCAGCACCCGGGCCAGGACGGCCCTCTCGCGCCGGGCGTGCGGGTCGAGCACGGCGCGCCGCGCCGCGGCTTCGGCCTCGCGGAGCAGGGCGGCGCCGCCCTGCACCTCCCACAGGCGCAGGGCGCAGTTGGCGTACTCGGCCCACAGTTCGGGGTCCGCCGCCGTCGGCGCCTCGTGCTCGGCCGCCCCGCGCAGCAGTCGTACGGCGTCGATGAGGTCCTGCACCATGCCGTCGGCGTCGAACCGGGCCACCAGGTCGCGGGCCCGGCTCACGGCCCGGTGGACGGGGCGTTCGCCGCGGTGCGTGGCGGTGTCCCGGCCGTAGGAGCGGAACTGTTCGGGCAACGGCATGAAGCGTTCCAGGACCCGGGCGGCGACCTCGGCGAAGGGCTGCGGGACCAGAACCGCCTCGCCGTCGCCGGACCCCACCGGGCCTCCCCCGGTGTCCGGCGGCCTGTACGGCGAGCCGGTGCCCCGGCCGCCGCTCTCGCCGCCGAGTTGGACGAGGGCGAGGGCCGGGAAGTTGACGCCGCCCCTGCGGAAGCGCTGCTCGACGTACTCCGAGCAGTGTTTGAGGACGAGGGCTGCCTCGTCGCGGCCGAGCAGGGCGAGCAGGGCCCGCTGCACCTCGGGGGCCATCTCGTACCACTGGGCACCGTCCATGCCCTGGCGACCGGGGTCCACGCGGACGCTGGTCACCAGGCCGTTGAGCAGTACCTCAGCGAGGTCGGAGGGGCCGGAGTCCGGCAGCATGGCCCGCTGCACCAGTTGCATCACCGGCAGGCAGAGCGGGGCGGCGGCCAGGTAGACGGCGAGCCGCCCGGCGCGCGGCGAGGCGGTGGCGCGGAACCTGCCGATCAGCTCGGCCGGCGGCAGGGCGGGACCCTGACGGGACGGCGGTCCGGCCGGCTGGTCGGCGCGCACCCAGCCCACCGCGCCGCGGACCGGTCCGCCGATGCCGGACAGCAGTCTCGCCCACGACCCGAGGGCCACCGGCTCCGGCGGCAGCACCGGTACCGGTACCGTGCCCGGGCCGCCCGTGAGAATCCCGTCCGAGGTGCGCACCCGCAGCACGCCGGCCCCGCCGATCGTCTCGCCCCGGCTCAGCTCGCCGAACCTCACCTGCAGCCGGGTGCGCTTCCACATCCGCTGCGGCAGCGGCTGGAGCACGGCGACCGGGCCCTGCCGGGACAGGTGGTGCAGCAGCCGGTGGGCACAGCCGCTGCGCCACACCGGTCCCACACAGTCGCTGACCAGTACGGTGATCCGGCGGCCTGTCGGGTCGCTGAGCCGGTCGGTGTGGTGCAGCGGGGCCGCGTGTGGGTCCGCGCTGCGGCTGACCACGGCCGTGCCGTCGGGCCCGGTGTGCAGATGGCTGACCTGGATGTCGCCGAAGGCGCCCAGTTGGCCGAAGACCTGGACGAGTTCGTCGAACATCCGGTCCCAGACCCGCATGGAGGTGGAGGCCTCCATGACGAGCTGGAGCTGGGCGTCGCCTCGGGTCACCGCGCGGTACACGGGCAGGATGAGGCCGCCTGCCCGGGCGCTGCGCTCGGCGGTCGCCGTCTCGTCCAGTTCCGCGCGCAGCGGTGGCGCCGCGCTGCGGTAGGCCTGCAACGGCCTGAGCGCGCGCTGGAGTTCGAGTGGCGCGGGCAGGGCGGGCGCGGCGGGCACCCGGAGCGGCGTTCCGGCGATCCGTCCGCTGCCCCGGCCGTTTCCCGCGTCGTGCCGCTGCGGAACAGGGTGCAGCGACAGCCGGCGGTCGGCACCGGCGGGCACCGCCGGCCGGGCCGCGTCGCCTGCGTTCGGGGGCGCGACGGCCGCGTGCGGGCCCTGCTGGGCCGTCCCGGACCCTTCGGCCACCGCTCTCGGCGGACCGGGGCGCGCCGTGGCGCCCGGTCCCGGAGGACCGCCCGGCCCCGCCCCGGCCGCGGGGCGGGCCCACCGGGCCAGCCAGAGGGCGTCGCCCAGCCCCTCCGGCCCAGGGTCGAGCCCGGCCTCCCGCAGCCTGCGGACGAGTTCGGTCAGGGGCCCCTCGGAGCCGGGCGGGTCCGGGTCGGCCGGGGCGGGGCCGTGGCGGGAGGTCGCGTCCGGCATCAGCAGCTCACCTCGGGCGGTCGAGGCGCTGGATGAGCAGGTCGGCGAGGCGGTCGCGGCCGGGCGGGGCGGCCGAGTCGGTGAGGTAGATGGCGTTCAGCAGCTGGTCGGTGGCAAGGAGTTCGCTGCGGGAGCGCTCCAGGAAGCTGTTGATCAGGTCGTCGCCGGTCCTGGCCGCCTCCTCGCCGAGGTGGGCGCGGACGAAGGTGGCGAGGCGGGCGTGGTCCGGGCGGCCCAGCTCGAGGTGGATGCAGCGGCGCAGCAGCGGGGCCGGGAACTCCCGTTCGCCGTTGCTGGTCAGGACGACGAACGGGAAGGCACGGCAGCGCACCCGGCCGTCCCGGACCTCGGCCTTGGTGCCGTCCGCGGTGAGCACATCGGCCGCGCCGTCCGGCAGCCGGTCGACGATCCGCTGCAGCTCGGGTATCGCGAACTCGCCTTCCTCCAGCACGTTCAGGAGGTCGTTGGGCAGGTCGATGTCGCTCTTGTCGAGTTCGTCGATCAGCAGCACGCGCGGGGTGTCGGCGGGGAGCAGCGCGGTACCGAGCGGGCCGAGGCGGATGTAGCTGCCGACCGCCTCGGTGGCACCCGGACCGCCGCCGGCCGCACCGTACCCGCCCTGCGCCGCGATCTGGACGTCCTGCAGGCGGGCGATGGCGTCGTAGTGGTACAGGCCGTCCTGCAGGGTGGAGCGGCTGACGATGTTCCAGCGCAGCACCTCCCCCAGCCCCAGTTCGTACGCGACCGAGTGGGCGAGGGTGCTCTTGCCGGTGCCGGGACTGCCGGTGACCAGGAGCGGGCGGCGCAGGTAGAGCGCTGCGTTGATCATCTCCAGCTCCTCGGCGCCGGGCCGGTGGAGTTCGGCCAGATGCCGGTGCGCGCCGAGTCTGCGGTCCTGGGATCCGTCGCCGTCGTCCGGCGTGTCCCGGCCGGAGAAGTCCCGCCAGGGGGGCGGCGGAGGCAGGCGGTTCATCCCGTCGTGGGGTTCGCCCGCGCCACGGTAGATGAGCCACTCACTGGATTCGGTCATGTCCGGCCCTCGTCGTCACTCGTCCGTCCCGTCCCCAGGGCAGCCGTCGAACCTGCTTCACGTTATAGACCCTCGGCAGCCCGGGTAAGGGCCTCATCTCGGTGCGGGAGTTCACGGCGCCTCCAGCAAGTCGTCGGTACCTGGCAGGGGTTGGTCCGGATCGTCGTAGAGCAGAGCGACGCCTCTGGCCCAGGACGACTCCGTCGGTCCCCGGCCCATCCGCTCGCGCAGACCGTGCATCAGTGCGGGCAGTTCGGCGGCACCGTCCGCCTCGTCGACGGTCGTCCGTGCTCCGCGGTGGAACTCGCCGCACGGGATGTCGGACGGCCGTCTGCGGCGGCGCCACAGCACCACGCCGTATCCCGCCCGGATGATCCGGCTCAGTGCGGAGCCGTCCTCCTCGTCGTACCGGTCGTCCTCGCGGCACAGCACCGGGACGACGGCGGCCGGGAGGCTCCGCAGCACCGACAAGGGCGGCACCGGCCGGTGCCCGGAGTCCCCGGAGTCCAGGATCTCGGCGCGGGCCCCGCCCCGGCCGTGCGCGTCGTGCAGCCGGCGCCAGCGTTCGCGCCGTGCGAAGTCCTCGTCGTAGGGGAATCCGGCGCCGTGGCCGTCGTCCTCGCCGGGCAACTGGTCGCGGTCCGCGCAGCGGACCAGCACCGGCCGTTCGCCGCCCAGCGGATCGGCGCCGGGCCGCAGCCGCCACTCGTCCACCGGCAGGTCGAGCAGATGCTGCGGCAGTGCGGCGTACAGGGCGACGGGCCGGCCGGGCTCGTCGCAGCGTCGGAACGCCTCGGCGAGCGGCCCGGCGAGACGGGCGGCCAGGTCGGCGAGTCCGGCCCCTTGCCCCTCGTCGAGCCGGGTCACCTCGCCGTCCGGTCGCACCGTCGCGATCGACCAGTCGCAGTGTTCGGGGTCCCAGGCCAGATGGTCGATCTGGAGCTGGACGGAGAGCCGGGTGGCGAACCGGCCCGGTTCTCCCGCCGGGCCGCCGGTCCGGTACCCGGCGCCCGGTTCGCCTCCGCGCAGCCGGTCGTCCAGGTGGCGGGCGCGTCTTCGGGCGAGTTCGCCGCGCGGGCCGCTGCCCAGCGGAGCAGCGGCCCGCATGATCCACTCCCACAGGGCCTGTTCGGCGTCGAGCGTGTGGGGCGTCGCGCGGCGCTCGGCGGTCATCACCCGCATCGCGTACTCGACGACCAGCGGGAGCGTGCCGCCGTGCCGCACGTTCTCGTAGAGCGCGCCGAGGCCGTCGCGCCAGCCGCGCGGGGCGGGCGACAGCGCGGGCAGCCGGAAGTCCGGCAGCGACTGGAGGATGTCGAGCAGACCACGGGTGCTGTCCGGTGGTGACAGGTCGGCGAGCCGGCCGAGCAGGTCGACCCGCTCGTGCGGGCTCAGCACCCGGCCGGGCCGGGCGCCCAGTTCGGCCTGTACGTCGGTCCACGTGGGCCGCTCGGAGGCACCGGGCAGCTGGCGGTCGCGGTGGTAGCGGTCGTGGGCGTGGCAGACGGTCTGGTAGAGGTCGTCCGGGTCGGGGCCGGAGCGGTTCGGGTCGTCCCGGTGCGGATCGTACGGCGGGGCGCCGGCCGCCACGGGAAGGGTGCGCAGCCGCTCGATGCCGATCGCGGTGCCGTCAGCCCCCTGCTCCGCGCCCGTCCTCAGTACGCCGACGACCTCGCCGCGCACCGGGTCGATCACGGGCGCGCCGGAGACGCCGCGCGGGAGCTCGTCGCCGCCGAGCCGCAGTCGGGCGCCGGCCGACCAGCCTCCGACGGTGCCGTGCACCGGCAGGAATCCGTCGATCGGCCGCGGCTGTCCTCCGACGGTGCCCCATCCGGCGTAGTACACCCGCCCCTCGGCGTAGTGCGGCACCGGTCGTTCGGAGACGTAGAGACACTGGTGCTCCACCGGCTCCCGCAGCCGGACGAGCGCCAGGTCCGGGTCGGGCCAGTCGTCGGGCCCGGCGTGGGCGGCACGTTCCGGAAGGGTCGCCGCCACCCGGCCGGGTACGGCGTACGGCCCTCCGAGGCGACCGGCCGGGCAGACCACGGTGACCTCGCCCCCCTCCCCGCCGCGGATGACATGGGCACAGGTCAGCACCCAGTTCGGCGCGATGAAGAAGCCGCTGCCGAGGAACTCCTGCCGGGCATACCCGGCACCTGCGCGGTGGATGCGTACGGTGGCCGCCCTCGCGAGGTCGCGCAGGGCGTGCGTCGCAGCCCGCCCGCCGGCCCTGCTCCCGTCACCCGGGCCCGTCACTCCGGGCCCCCGCTGCCCGCCCTCCGGCCTCCGCCGGGCCCCGAGAGCCACGTGGTGTCCTGTGCCATACGTGCCCCGCCCCCTTCGCCGCCCCTCACGAACGGGAAGACGTCGTCGTCCCCGTCCGCCCCAGCCACGGGAAAGGAGTCCTTCCCCCGCCGGCCGAGCCCTACCCGTCGCCGACGGCACCCTTTGCCGTCCGCCTAGGCTGGTAGACGCCCATCACCGGGCACACACCCATGCAGGCAGCAGGAGAGCACCCATGTACTTCACCGACCGAGGCATCGAGGAACTGGAGAAGCGGCGCGGCGAGCAGGAGGTCACCTTCGAGTGGCTCGCGGAGCAGCTCCGCACGTTCGTCGACCTGAACCCCGACTTCGAGGTCCCGGTGGAGCGCCTGGCCACGTGGCTGGCGCGGCTGGACGACGAGGACGAGGAGTAGGACACCGGGGGCGGCCCTCCCCGCCCCCGCACCGCGGTCAGTCCCGCGGGAAGACCGTCTCGTACGACAGCTCCAGCACCCCGTGCACCATCAGCACCGCCCCGGCGGCGGTCCAGCCCAGGCTGCGCCGCCGTGCTCCCCAGGCGGCGGCCGGCAGCCCCACCGCCATCTCGGCCAGCGCCAGCCGACGGGCCCTCGGCATGCCGTCCTCGCCCGTCCGGGTCCGCGCGCCCGCCTCTGGAGGCCATGAGCGGGCGCCCCGGTGTTCCTCGGTCGCCATGGAGACACGGTAAGCACTCCGGCCCCTCGGCGCCCGACATGCGGCTCATGGCGCCCGATACGGGCTTTCGCGCGGCCCCGCCCGCCCTCCCCGCGGTCAACCGCACGCCCGGCCGGTGACACGAAAGGGTGTCTTGACTTCCGGCGGCCACGATATATCGTGTTTACGGAAGACGCGATATGGCGCGAACCGTGCCGGCGTGTTCGTATCCAGCCGCCATGCCCGACCGAGGGAGGCCCGCACCATGTCCGAGTGGTCCGTCGCTGAGCCCAGGAAGCTCAACTTCGACACGCCCGTGCACGACCTGCACGTGCGCATCGTCAACGGAACAGTCAACGTCGTGGGCACCGACGAGGGTTCCGCCCGCCTGGAGGTCTCCGAGATCGAAGGCCCGCCCCTGATCGTCACGCACCAGGACGGCACCCTCACGGTGGCCTACGACGACCTGCCCTGGAAGGGCTTCCTGAAGTGGCTCGACCGCAAGGGCTGGCGGCGCAGCGCGGTCGTCTCGCTGACCGTGCCGGCCGGCACCCGGGTGGAGGTGGGCGTGGTCGGCGCCGCCGCCGTCGTCTCCGGGATCAACGGCCCGTCGGTGGTCAAGGGCGTCACCGGCGACACCACCCTGGTCGGACTCGCGGGCGAGGTCCGCGCCGACACCGTCTCCGGGAACCTGGAGGCCCAGGCCGTCACCGGCGACCTGCGGTTCAACTCCGTCTCCGGGGACCTGACCGTCGTCGAGGGCTCGGGCTCGGCCGTGCGCGCCGACTCGGTCAGCGGCTCCATGATCGTCGACCTGGATCCGGACGGCCCGACGGACGTCCGGCTGACCAGCGTCTCGGGCGAGATCGCCATCCGGCTGCCGCACCCGGCCGACGCCGAGGTCGAGGCCAACACCGCGAGCGGCACGATCTCCAACGCGTTCGACGGACTGCGGGTGCACGGCCAGTGGGGCGCCCACAAGATCACCGGCCGCCTCGGCGCGGGCAACGGCAAGCTCCGCGCCACCACGGTCTCCGGCTCCATCGCCCTGCTGCGCCGCCCGCCCAAGGAGGACGACGAGACGGCCGGCGGCGCAACCGACAAGAAGGTGCTCTGACATGCCTCCCGTCTTCGCTCACGGCCGTCTCCGTCTCTACCTGCTCAAGCTGCTGGACGAGGCCCCGCGCCACGGCTACGAGGTGATCCGCCTCCTCGAAGAGCGCTTCCAGGGCCTGTACGCACCCTCGGCCGGCACCGTCTACCCCCGCCTGTCCAAGCTGGAGGCCGAGGGCCTGGTCACCCACACCACCGAGGGCGGCCGCAAGGTCTACGCCATCACCGACGCCGGCCGGGCCGAACTGGCCGACCGCAGCGGTGAGCTGGCCGACCTGGAGCTGGAGATCCGTGAATCCGTGGCCGAACTGGCCGCCGAGATAAGGGCCGACGTCCGCGGCGCGGCCGGTGATCTGCGCCGCGAGGTGCGCGCGGCGGCCTCGGAGGCCCGGCGCGGCGGCACGACCGGGAGCGGCGCCGGGGCCGGGGAGTTCGGCGATCTCGGCGACAAGGAGTCCTGGCGGGCCGCCAAGGAGGAGATGCGGCGCGTCAAGCAGGAGTGGAAGGAACAGGCCCGCCGCGCCAAGGACGAGAGCCGCCGGGCACGTGACGAGGCCCAGCGGGCCCGCCGCGCCGCCCAGGAGGCGCAGACCCGGGCCCGCGCCCAGGCCCAGGAGGAGATGCAGCGCATCGCCCACCGGGTGCAGGAACACGTCCAGGACCACTTCGCACGCGGTGACTGGCCGACCGGGGTCCGCGAGGGCCTGACCGAACTCGCCAAGGAGTTCGGCGAGTTCGGCAAGGACTACGGCAAGGGGTTCGGCAAGGACTTCGGCTTCGGCGGCCGCACCGAACCGCAGCCGGGAGCCGGCCCGGACCTCCGCAAGGAGGCACCGGCACCGGAGTACGCGCAGACCCCGGAGGACTTCCCGGCGCAGTACGTCCCCGAGTGGGCGCACGGCGAGGGCACCGGCGATCCGGCCCGCGATCTGGACCGGCTCCTGGACCGCTTCCGCGACGACATCCGGGACGCGGCCCGCGACCACGGCGTCACCGCGGAGCAGCTCGACGACACCCGTCGCCACCTGTCGACGGCGGCGGCCCGCATCGGAGCGCTGCTGCGCGGCCCCAAGCCCTGAGGAAGCCCTGAAGAAGGCCTGCGGAAGCCCTGAAGAAGGCCCGAGGAAGGCCCGAGGGGAGCCGGAGTGCCGGCTCCCCGTTCCTCCCGGCTCAGGAAGCGGTCAGGACGATCTTCCCGAACTGGTCGCCGGACTCCAGCCGCTGGAAGCCCTCCCGGGCCCGGTCCAGCGGGAGCAGCTCGTCGATGACGGGGCGCACTCCGGTGGCGGCGCAGAAGGCGAGCAGGTCCTCCAGCTCGTCCTTGGTCCCCATGGTCGAGCCCACGACCTTCAGTTCGAGGAAGAAGATCCGGGTCAGCTCGGCGTGCGAGGGCCTATCGCCGCTGGTGGCGCCGGAGATGACGATCGTGCCGCCGGGCCGCAGCGACTTCACCGAGTGGGACCAGGTCGCGGCGCCGACGGTCTCGATCACCGCGTCCACCCGCTGCGGCAGCCGGGCGCCCGGTTCCACCGCCTCGACGGCGCCGAGTTCCAGGGCCCGCTTGCGCTTGGCCTCGTCCCGGCTGGTGGCGAAGACCCGCAGACCCGCGGCCTTGCCGAGCACGATGGCCGCGGTGGCGACCCCGCCGCCCGCGCCCTGCACGAGGACCGAGTCACCGGGACGGACGCCCGCGTTGGTGAACAGCATCCGGTACGCCGTCAGCCAGGCGGTGGGCAGACAGGCGGCCTCCGCGAAGGACAGCTCCCGGGGCTTGGGCAGGATGTTCCAGGTGGGGACGGCGACCCGTTCGGCGAAGGTGCCCTGGTAGCGCTCGGTGAGGATGGAGCGGGGTTCGTGCGGCCCGACCCCGTGGCCGCTCTGCCCGATCACGGAGTGCAGGACGACCTCGTTGCCGTCCGCGTCGACACCCGCGGCGTCACAGCCGAGGATCATCGGCAGCCGGTCCTCCGGGAGGCCGACGCCGCGCAGGGACCAGAGGTCGTGATGGTTGAGGGAGGCTGCCCGGACGTCGACGGTGCTCCAGCCGGGCCGGGCCACGGGGGCGGGACGTTCCCCCAACTCAAGGCCCAAGAGCGGCTGGTCGCGGTCGATTCGGGCGGCGTAGACGGCGAACATGGGACCGACGATAGGTTCCCGGGGCCGAGGGCGAAACCGGGGGCCGCTGTGACACATCCCCTCTTGCGCACCGCGCCCCGCAGGGACGTGGGGAACTGCGCGCTCCCCCGTCCGCCGGCGGCCGCCGGCGGCTCGCCGTCCCGGTGCGGGGAGCCCGCGGGCGGCAGCGCCCGGGGCACCACGGCGACCTCGCGGTCACCCGCACGGGTGGCGGGTGGACAGGGAAATGGCCCCGCCCCGGAAGGGCGAGGCCATTCGGGTCATCGCCGGGCGACTCCTTCGGCCCGTGCCGCCGCGGCCACCGCCGCGGTCACCGCCGGGGCGACCCGCTCGTCGAACGGCGACGGGATGACGTAGTCGGCGGCGAGATCGTCACCGACGACCGAGGCCAGCGCCTCCGCCGCGGCGATCTTCATCCCCTCGGTGATCCGGGAGGCCCGCACCTGGAGCGCGCCCGCGAAGATCCCGGGGAACGCCAGCACGTTGTTGATCTGGTTCGGGAAGTCCGACCGCCCGGTGGCGACGACCGCCGCGTACTTGTGGGCGACGTCGGGGTGCACCTCCGGGTTCGGGTTGGCCATGGCGAACACGAAGGCGCCCTCGGCCATGGAGGCGACGGCCTCCTCCGGGACCGTACCGCCGGAGACGCCGATGAAGACGTCGGCGCCGGCCAGCGCGTCCTCCAGGGTGCCCTTGAGCCCGGCCTTGTTGGTGAACCCGGCGACCTCGCGCTTGACGGCGGTCAGGTCGTCCCGGTCCACCGAGATGACGCCCTTGCGGTCGGCCAGAGCGACGTCCCCGATACCGGCCTCGACCAGCATCTTGGCGATGGCGACCCCGGCCGCGCCGGCTCCCGAGATCACCGCCCGCAGCTGGCCGATCTCCCGGCGGCTGAGCCGCGCCGCGTTGCGCAGCGCCGCCAGCGTCACGACGGCCGTGCCGTGCTGGTCGTCGTGGAAGACCGGGATGTCGAGCCGCTCCTGGAGCTTGCGCTCGACCTCGAAGCACCGCGGTGCCGAGATGTCCTCCAGGTTGACTCCGCCGAACGAGGGAGCGAGCCGGACGACGGTCTCCACGATCTCGTCGACGTCGGTGCAGGCGAGGGCGATCGGGACCGCGTCCACGCCGCCGAACTGCTTGAAGAGGATGGCCTTGCCCTCCATCACGGGGAGGGAGGCCTCGGGACCGATGTCCCCGAGTCCGAGCACGGCCGTGCCGTCGGTGACGACGGCCACGACGGACGACTTCCACGTGTAGTCGTTGACCAGCTCGGGCTGTTCCGCGATCGCGGTGCACACGCGCGCGACTCCGGGCGTGTACGCGAGGGAAAGGTCGTCCTTGTCACGGATCGGCACGGTGGCCTGCACGGCCATCTTGCCGCCGCGGTGGAGCGCGAACGCCGGATCGAAGGAATCGAGGGGCTCGGCCCCTGCGTCCTGGTCCGAACTGCCCGGCGTGTTGTCGCTGCGAGGATTGACGATCTCCGCTGCCACTTGTCTTACCCCTTAGGTATGCATGGTTGAGGGTCGGCCGCTCCCGGTGAGGGAGCGGACGGGCACCGCGCAGGGCCCGATGACTGATACGCACGAGTGGCACGTACGAGCACCTGCGCGACGGGCGCGCCGCACACGCGCCCTGGAGCCCCGGATGAGGGGTGTAAAGAACCTTCTTACCGGACGGATGCCACCCGCGACGAGTCGAATAGGCGCAAGGTCACATCACGGATGTCGTAGGTACCCGACAGATGAGCGGCGCGAGCGACCGGCAGGCGACCGTGGAGCGGGGTCCGGGATGAACCGGCGGTGAACCGAAGATCTTCCGGCCGAAGGGCCGGCTTCCCGCAGATGTGCGGGGCGGTGGGTCGGGGAAGGTCCTGCCCGACGCGTTCCGGGGGTCACCCGTTATCCGATTTTGACATCGTGACACACCTGTATGGAGCAATCCCAATGGCAGGATGCCGTAAACCCACGAGGTCGCGACACCCGATGGTGTGTGTTTCCGTCGACCCATCGGCATATCGACATATCAGGCACATCGGTATATCGGCTTGTTCAACCCACCGCCGGAGGAACCCACCATGACCGCTAGCTCCACCCGTCGTACCACTGTCGCGCGCTCCAGGACCGCAGCGGTCGGTGCGATCGCGGTCGCAGGCGCCCTGATCCTCACCGGCTGCGGTGACCAGACGGACAAGGGCAGCGACTCCGGTTCCTCCTCGTCCTCGGCCCCGCTGGCGAGCAAGCTGCCGGACAGCATCCGCAAGGCCGGTGTGATCAAGGTGGGTTCGGACATCGCCTACCCGCCGGTCGAGTACATGGAGGGCGGCAAGGCCGTCGGTGTCGACCCCGACATCGCCGACGCGCTGGGCAAGCAGCTGGGCGTGAAGTTCGACTTCCAGAACGGCAAGTTCGCCCAGCTGATCGTGGGTCTGCAGTCCAAGCGGTTCGACATGGTGATGTCGGCGATGAACGACACCAAGGACCGTCAGAACGGCATCGACTCCGACACCGGCAAGAAGGTCGGCAACGGCGTCGACTTCGTCGACTACTTCACCGCCGGCACCTCGATCCTCGTGCAGAAGGGCAACCCGAAGGGCATCAAGACCCTGGACGACCTGTGCGGCAAGGTCGTCGCCCTGCAGCAGGGCACCACCTCCGAGGGCATCGCCAAGGCGCAGAGCACGAAGTGTACGAAGGACGGCAAGAAGGCCATCACCCTGCAGACCTTCGACACCGACCCCGAGGCGCTGCTCCGGCTGAAGCAGGGCGCGTCCGTCGCCGACCTGAACGACTTCCCGGTCGCGGCCTACAACGCCAAGACCTCGGGCGGCGGCAAGGACTTCGAGGTCGTCGGCGACCAGATCGAGGCCGGCCCCTACGGCATCGCCGTCACCAAGGAGAACACCCAGCTGCGTGACGCCCTGCAGGCCGCCCTCGACGCCATCGTCAAGAACGGCGAGTACGCCAAGATCCTGGCGAAGTGGAACGTCACGCAGGGCGGGGTCACCGAGTCGAAGATCAACGGCGGCTCCTGAGCACCCCGGGCAAGACTGAAGGGCTGACCCTGTGACTGACACGGTCGACAAGACTCCGGCGCCGTCGGTGCCGCCGGAGCAGATCAAGGCCATCCCGGTGCGCCACTACGGCCGCTGGGTGGCCGGCGCCGCCGTCATCGCCGTCCTGGTGCTGATCGGCATCGCGTTCTCCAACGCGAACATCAACTACGGCATCATCCCGGACTATCTGACGGACGGGACCATCCTGTCCGGCGTCTGGCACACGCTGTACATCTCGGTGCTGGCGATGGTCCTGGGCCTGGTGCTCGGCATCATCCTCGCGGTGATGCGGATGTCCTCGAACCCGGTCACCAGCACCGTGGGCTGGCTGTACGTCTGGTTCTTCCGCGGCACTCCGGTGCTGGTGCAGCTGCTGCTCTGGTACAACCTGTCCCTCGTGTTCCCCATCCTCAACCTGGGGTTCTACAAGGACGAGATGAACCAGGTGATGACGCCGTTCCTCGCGGCGCTGCTGGGTCTCGGCCTGAACGAGGCCGCGTACATGTCGGAGATCGTCCGGGCCGGCATCCAGTCGGTCGACGAGGGCCAGACCGAGGCCTCGCACGCGCTGGGCATGACCGGCGGCCAGACGCTGCGCCGGGTGGTCCTGCCGCAGGCGATGCGGGTGATCGTGCCGCCGACCGGCAACGAGTTCATCAACATGCTCAAGACCTCGTCGCTGGCGTACGCGGTGCAGTTCAACGAACTGATCAAGCGCGCCCAGGACATCTCCAGCACCTCGCTGGCGGTCGTGGAGATGTACTTCGTCGCGTCGATCTGGTACCTGATCCTCACCAGCGTCTTCAGCGTCGGCCAGTACTACCTGGAGCGCCGTTACGCCCGCGGTTCGACGCGTAACCTGCCGCCGACGCCGTTCCAGCGGCTGCGCAAGAACCTCCGACTGTTCGGTTCGTTCCGCCGCCCGGAGGTGGCCCGATGACCGGTCTCGCCAAGGACATCACCCCGCCGAGCAGCGGCGCCCCGATGGTCAAGGCCGAGGGCGTGCACAAGTCCTTCGGTCTCGCGCACATCCTCAAGGGCATCGACCTGGAGGTGCTGCCGCGCGAGGTGTTCTGCCTGATCGGCCCGTCCGGCTCCGGCAAGTCCACGTTCCTCAGGTGCATCAACCACCTGGAGAAGATCAGCGCCGGCCGGCTGTACGTGGATGGCCAGCTGGTCGGCTACCGCCAGCAGGGCGACAAGCTCTACGAGCTGAAGGAGAAGGAGGTCGCGGCGCAGCGGCGGGACATCGGCATGGTGTTCCAGCGCTTCAACCTCTTCCCGCACATGACGGCGCTGGAGAACGTCATGGAGGCGCCGGTCCAGGTCAAGCGCGAGGCCAAGGCCGTGGCCCGGGAGCGCGCGGAGCGGCTGCTGGACCGGGTGGGTCTCGGCGACCGCAAGGGCCACTACCCGGCGCAGCTCTCCGGCGGCCAGCAGCAGCGCGTCGCGATCGCCCGCGCGCTCGCCATGCAGCCGAAGCTGATGCTCTTCGACGAGCCGACCTCCGCGCTCGACCCGGAGCTGGTCGGCGAGGTGCTGGACGTGATGCGGGACCTGGCCGAGGACGGCATGACGATGATCGTCGTCACCCACGAGATGGGGTTCGCCCGTGAGGTCGGCGACAGCCTGGTCTTCATGGACGACGGCGTGGTGGTCGAGTCCGGCCACCCGCGTGACGTGCTGACCGACCCGCAGCACGACCGCACGAAGTCGTTCCTGTCGAAGGTGCTGTAGCGCGCACGACGCGGAAGGGGCGGTACGAGGATGCTCGTACCGCCCCTTCCGCGTTCACGCGTTCACCGGACCGCGAGCAGCAGCGTGTCCGAGGGCGAGCACCACACCGGCCTGGCCTCCGCGAAGCCCTTCTCCCGCAGCACCCGCGCGTGCCAGGCGGGCGGCGGCACGTCGCCGTCGGCGTGCTCGCCGTAGATCTCGAACCGGCGGGCGGTCGGCCCGGCCAGTACCGGGTCCTGCGCGGCCAGTTGCCACCACTGGGCCCAGTCGAGCGCCCCCGCCGCCTTGGCCTGATCCATCCGCAGGTGACGCTGCGCCCGTTCCGCCGCGTTGATCCGGGGCGTGCTGTCGTCGATCATGTGGTCCGCGTTCATGAAGACACCGCCGTCGCGGACGAGTTCCGCGATCTGACCGTAGAGGGCCGCGAGGGGTTCGCTGTGCAGCCAGTGCAGGGCCGTGGCGGTCAGGACCGCGTCGTACGAGTCGTACGGCAGCTTCGTGCGCCAGCCCGGGTCCTTGAGGTCGGCGGTGACGAACGTGGCCCGCTCGTCGCCCGCGAAGGTGCCCTCGGCGATGGTGAGGAGGGCCGGGTCGAGGTCGACGCCGACGCTCACCGCCGCCGGGAAGCGGGCGAGCAGCCGGGCGGTGATGGTGCCGGTGCCGCACGCGAGGTCGAGGATCCGCGGGGCCGTGCCGACGAGCGCCTCGACCATGTCGAGCATGATCCGGAAGCGATCCTCCCGGTCCGGCATGTACCACTCCTGCTGCCGGTCCCAGCTCTCCTGCCAGGCCCGCCAGTCCGCCCCGGTCGTGGCCGTCTGCGCGTCCGTCATGGCAACCCTCCGCCGCATGAGTCACGTAATACCCTGGATGCACGACCGGCTGTTACCCGACCGCACCACTGACCGTAGAACACCCCCGTAAGGACTACAAGTGGAACTGGCCTATTACTCGGATTACGCCGTCCGACTCGTCAACAGCGAGGAACCGGTCCGGGGCAAGGACTCCCTGACCTCGGTCGAGGCCGTCCGCGACCTCTTCGGGGTCAACGCGTCGGCGGCCCGCCGCGCCACCGACGCCGACGTCACCCGCTTCCGCTCGGTACGGGGCCGGCTGCGCGCCGTCTTCGAGGCGGCCGACCAGGGCGACGAGACGCTCGCCGTCGACCTGCTGAACTCGCTCCTGCTCGAATTCCCGGTCTCGCCGCAGATCTCCGGCCACGACCACCGGGACGAGGACGACCGCCCGCTGTGGCACATGCACCTGGCCGACCACCCCTCCAACGTCACCGCGGGCTACGCGGCGATCGCGGCGATGGGCCTGGCGTTCCACCTCACCGAGTACGGCGTCGACCGGCTCGGCCTGTGCGAGGCGCCGCCGTGCCGCAACGCCTACCTCGACACCTCCACCAACCGCTCCCGGCGCTACTGCTCGGACCGCTGCGCGACCCGCGCCAACGTGGCCGCCTACCGGGCCCGCAAACGCCTGGAGGCGGACCGGCCCGAGCGGCTCGAACGGTCGGCGAGCACCGGACGGGCCGCCGAGAGCGCCCAGCGCGCCAGCGCCAGCGGCGACCGCTGACCGGCCCTGAGCGGCCGCCAGCGGAACAGGGCACGGCCGAGGATCAGCTCCTGGGGCACGGTCCCGTAGTCCGTGCTGTCGCCGCCCGCGAACGCGTTGTCCCCGAGCACCCACCAGCCGCCCTCGCGCGGCTCCACGGCCCGCTTGACGACCAGCAGATCCTGCTGGAAGGGGTGGCGCAGGACGACCACGTCACCGGCCCTGACCCGGGCCCCGTACCGGACCAGGAGCTGATCCCCCTGGTACAGCGTGGGCACCATCGACGGGCCGGTCACCACGGCCAGTCCGAAGGGCGCGGCGCCCCTCCCCCGCTCGGTCTCCTGCGACAGCTCCGGCATCGCCGGCACCTCCCCGGTCCGTTCCTCCACCAGTCTCAGTCTGACCCTGGACTTTTGTCCTAAGCCCATGGGGGCACTCGCGAAATCAGGCTTCCCAGGGAGTAATGTCCCACCTGAGAAGACGATCACGAGGAAGGAATGCTCCATGCTTTCCCGCCTGTTTGCCCCCAAGGTCAAGGTCAGCGCGCACTGCGACCTGCCCTGCGGCGTGTACGACCCGGCCCAGGCCCGCATCGAGGCGGAGTCGGTGAAGGCCGTGCAGGAGAAGATGGCCGCCAACGACGACCCGCACTTCCAGGCGCGCGCCACCGTCATCAAGGAGCAGCGTGCCGAGCTCGCCAAGCACCACGTCTCGGTGCTCTGGAGCGACTACTTCAAGCCCCCGCACTTCGAGAAGTACCCCCAGCTGCACGTGCTGGTGAACGACACCCTGAAGGCCCTGTCCGCCGCCAAGGCGTCCACGGACCCGAAGACCGGCGAGAAGGCCCTGGAGCTCATCGCCGAGATCGACAAGATCTTCTGGGAGACCAAGAAGGCCTGACCTTCTCCGCTCCCCGAAGGGGCCGGCCGGATCTCCGGCCGGCCCCTTCGCGGTCCGGCGGCCCCTTCGCGGTTCGGCTAGCGGTGGTCGTCCTCGCCGGCCTCCAGGAGGCCCGCCGCCGCGCCCACGATCCGCGGGTCCGGGCTGCCGACGACCTCCTCGTCCTTGTTGGCGTAGTCGAAGCGGGCCAGGACGCTGCGCATGGCCTCCACGCGCGCCCGCTTCTTGTCGTTGCTCTTGACCACCGTCCAGGGGGCGTACTCGGTGTCCGTCTCCCGGAACATCGTGACCTTCGCGGCCGTGTAGTCGTCCCAGCGGTCCAGCGAGGCCAGGTCCATCGGGCTGAGCTTCCACTGCCGTACCGGGTCGACCTGGCGGATGGTGAACCGGGTCCGCTGCTCGCCCTGCGAGACGGAGAACCAGAACTTCACCAGGTCCACCCCGTCGTCCACCAGCATCCGTTCGAACAGCGGGGTCTGGCGCATGAAGCGCCGGTACTCGTCGTCCGAGCAGAAGCCCATGACCCGCTCGACGCCGGCCCGGTTGTACCAGGACCGGTCGAAGAGGACGATCTCACCGGCCGTCGGCAGGTGCTGGACGTAGCGCTGGAAGTACCACTGGCCGCTCTCGCGCTCGGTGGGCTTCTCCAGCGCCACCACGCGCGCCCCACGGGGGTTCAGGTGCTCCGTGAAGCGCTTGATGGTGCCGCCCTTGCCGGCCGCGTCCCGTCCCTCGAAGACGATGACGATCCGGCGGCCGGTCTCCTTGATCCAGGTCTGCAGCTTCAGCAGTTCGATCTGCTGGAGCCGCTTGTGCCACTCGTACTCCTTGCGCTCCATGCGCTGCGGGTACGGGTAGTTCTCCCGCCAGGTGTCGATCGGGGATCCGTCCGGGCGGATGAGCACGGGGTCGTCCGGGTCGCTGTAGTCGACCTTCAGGTCGGCCAGGTCGGACAGCAGGTCCGGCGTCGTCATCCAGTCCTCCTCAGCGGTGTGGGGGTCGGCGGGTCAGTGGAACTGCGGGACGATCAGGTAGATGCCGTACGCCACCACGGCCGCGCAGGCCAGGAAGCACAGCCCCGCCTGGGCGGCGCCCACGGTGCTGGTGCCGCCCCGCTCCTTGGCTCCCTCGTGGCGGGCGAGCCCGAGGACGCCGAAGGCGAAGACGACCACCACTGCGAATGTAACTCCGATGCTCACCGCGGTGACCTCGCCGAGTGCGGTCCAGTCGATGTTCACGGGTACTCCCTCGGTCAGGCGGCGGTGCCGACGTTGGACGGGGGCGTCGTGCGGACGGCGACCTCGTGGCTGTCGTTGACGTTCTTCGCGTCGATCGGGTTGCGGCGCGACAGCAGGACGATGCCGGTCGCGAGCGCGGCGCCGACCAGCGCCACCACGACCGTGCCGAAGTTGCCGCCGTGCTTGACCGCGGCCGCGGAGACGCCGCCGACCAGCGCGGCGCACGGCAGGGTGACCAGCCACGCGGCCACCATCCGGCCCGCGATGCCCCAGCGGACCTCCGCGAGCCGCCGACCGAGGCCCGCGCCCAGGATGGATCCGGAGGCGACCTGCGTGGTGGACAGGGCGAAGCCCATGTGGGCCGAGGTCAGGATGACGGCCGTGGAGGCGGTCTCCGCCGCGAAGCCCTGCGGGGACTCGATCTCGGTCAGGCCCTTGCCCATGGTGCGGATGATCCGCCAGCCGCCGATGTAGGTGCCGAGCGCGATGGCGAGACCGGCGCAGAAGATCACCCAGACCGGCGGGCCCGCGTCGCCCGGGAGCGCGCCGACGGAGATCAGGGTCAGGGTGATGATGCCCATGGTCTTCTGGGCGTCGTTGGTGCCGTGCGCGAGCGAGACCAGCGAGGCGGAGCCGATCTGTCCGAGCCGGAAGCCCCTGGTCACCGATCCCTCGCGGCCGCGGGCGGTGAGTCGGTACGCGCAGTACGTCGCGATCAGCGCGGCGACGCCCGCCACCACCGGCGAGGCGAACGCCGGGATGATGATCTTCTCGAGGACCTTGTCGAAGTGGACCGCGCCGGAGCCGGCGCCGACCCACACGGCGCCGATCAGACCGCCGAACAGGGCGTGCGAGGAACTGGAGGGCAGTCCGACCAACCAGGTGAGGAGATTCCACAGGATCGCCCCGACCAGCCCCGCGAAAATCATCGCCGGGGTCACCTTCGCGTCGTTCACGATGCCGCCGGAGATCGTCTTGGCGACCTCCGTGGAGAGGAAGGCCCCGGCCAGGTTCAGCACACCACTGATCAGGACGGCCGTCTTCGGTCTGAGCGCACCGGTGGCGATGGACGTCGCCATCGCGTTCGCCGTGTCATGGAACCCATTGGTGAAGTCGAAAGCCAGTGCAGTGACGATCACGACCGCCACGAGGAACGTGATGTGGTCCATTCCTCAATGCAAACAAGCGCGGGCCAATGGCGCGCGAACCGGAGGCAAACGACGGTTCAAGAACACCGGTCCGGGTGCGGGACGTGCATGCGATGCTGAGGCCATGACCCTGGAGGACCTGCGGCGGCTGCGCCGGGCGCGCGACCGCATGGACCGCGAGTACGCCGAACCGCTCGACATGACCGAGCTGGCACGGACCGCCCTCATGTCCCCGGGGCACTTCCAGCGCAGCTTCCGCAAGGCCTTCGGCGAGACGCCGTACAGCTACCTCATGACCCGGCGGGTGGAACGGGCCAAGGCGCTGCTGCGGCGCGGCGACCTCACGGTGACGGAGGTGTGCATGACCGTCGGCTGCACCTCGCTCGGCTCCTTCAGCTCGCGCTTCACCGAACTGGTCGGGGAGACGCCGAGCGCCTACCGGGCGCGGGACCACGAGGAGAGCACGGCGATCCCGTCCTGCGTGGCCCGCACCTTCACCCGGCCCCGTCGCCGTCCGTACTGACCGGGTCACGTTCCGCCGCCACCGCCCTAGACTGACCGTCACGGCCGACAGCGCCGCCCGGCGCGTGCCCGTGCGCGCGCCGGGCGGCGTCCGTGCACGCATCGGGGGAAATCGTGGCAACTGCAATCATCTGCGTCCTGGGTCCCGCACCGGTCGCGGACGCCGAGTCGCTGGCCGACTGGCTGCGCGGCGAACCCGCGCTCGCCGGCCGGGTCCGGCTGAGCGGTGCCGCCCCGGCCGAGGGCCACCTGGGCGCGCCGCTCGACACGGTGTCCGTCCTGCTGGGCGCGGGCGGCCCGCTCACCGTGCTCGCCTCCTGCCTGCGCGCCTGGATCACCCAGCCGCGCCGCAGCGACGTGAGACTGACCGTCCGGCACGAGCACGGCCCGGCCGTGGAGATCGACGCCCGGCGGGTCGGCCGCGAGGACGTGGCCGAGATCCTGCGCCAGGCCCTGGAGGAGCGGCCGGAACGGGACGGCTGAGGTGAGCCTGCCCGACCCGCACCGCTCCCGGGTCGTCCTGATCGGCGCGAGCCGCTACTCGGACCCGGCCCTGCCCGACCTGCCGGTCGTCGCGCGCACCGTCACCGATCTCGCCGCGCTGCTCACCGAACCCCGCTACCGGCTCGTCCCCGAGAGCCACTGCACGGTGCTGCTCGACGACGGCGACCTGCGCACGGTCGGCGACCGGCTGCGCGCCGCCGTCGCCGGCGCCGAGGACCTGCTGCTGGTCCACTACGCCGGTCACGGCCTGGTCGCGGGCCGCCGCCACACCCTGTACCTGGCGCTGCCCGACAGCCGCTGGGAGGCACCCGAGTTCAACTCCCTTGAGTACGACAAGCTGCGCGACGCCGTCCTCGACTCGCCCGCCAGGACCAAGGTGGTGGTCCTGGACTGCTGCTTCTCCGGCCGGGCCGTCGGCGACCCGCTCAGCGGCGGCGGGCGGATCGACCGGCTGGAGGTGGCCGGCACCTACGTGCTGACCTCCGCCCAGCGCGACCAGGTGGCCCTCGTCCTGCCCGGCGAGGAACACACCGCGTTCTCGGGCCGGTTGATCCGGCTGCTGCGCGAAGGAGTCGTCGGCGGGCCCGAGTTGCTGACGGTCGACGACCTCTTCCGCCGGCTGAGCGCGGTCATGGCCGCCGAGGGCCTGCCCACTCCGCTCAACCGGGGCGCGGGCACCGCCGGTTCGGCCGTCCTGGGCGTCAACCGCGCGTTCGGCGCCACCGCCGGACCCGCACTGCGCCGCCGCCACGCGGCCGCCGTCGAGCGGGGCCGGGCCGGGGACTGGACCGGAGCCGCCGCGCTGCTGCGGGACGTCGTCGAGGAGCAGACCCGGATCCTGGGCGCCGAGCACGAGGACACCCTGCGCGGCCGCCAGTCCCACGCGCACAGCACCGGCGGCGCCGGAAGTCCCGCGGAGGCGGCCGGGCTGCTGCGCCCGCTCCTCGCCGACCAGCTGCGGCTGCTCGGCCCCGACCACCCGGACACCCTGCGCACCCGGCAGTTCCTCGCCGTGAACCTGGGCGAGGCCGGGCACCGGGAGGAGGCGGTCGGACTGCTCCGGGCGCTGCTCGCGGACCGGGGGCGGGTGCTGGGCACGGACCACCCGCACACCCTGCGGACCCTGCACCTGCTGGCCCGCAACCTGGCGTTCGCGGGCGAGCGTGCGCAGGCCCTGGTGCTGCTGCGGGAGGTGGTGACGGCCCGGGAGCGGCTACTCGGCCCGGACCACCCGCACACCCTGCGGGCCGCCGCGGACCTGACGGAGGTGAGCCGTGTACGAGAGGTTCAGTGACCGGGCGCGGGACGTCGCCGACCTGGCCCGCCGGCGGGCACGGGCGCTCCGGCACTGGTACGTCGAGCCCGGCCACGTCCTGCTGGCGCTGCTCGACGACGGCGACGCCGAGGTCCTGCGCCAGCTCGGCGCACCCGCCGAGGCGCTGCGCGCGGCAGTGACCGAGGCCCTGGGCGACGGCACCGTCGAACCCGGCGAGCACCTGCCCCTGAGCGGTGCGGCCGGCGGCGTGTTCGAACGGGCGCCGCGGGAGGCCGACCGGCTCGGCCACCGGCTCGTGCAGCCCTTCCACCTCCTGCTCGCCCTGCTGGCCACCGCGGACCCTCTGCTGACGGACGTCCTCGCCAGGACCCGGGCCGACCCCGGATGCCCGGCCGCGTCCCGCACCGCCCCGGCCGCGCACGTCGCCGAGCCCCTCGCCACCACCGCGGACCTCCGCCCTCCCGGCCCGCCGGTACCGCCCGCCGGGCACGACCCCTACGTCTGGGCGATGAGCTGAGGGCGTCAACCGGTGGGGCACGACCGGTCGTTTCCTCCTAGCCTGACCTCATGGACGTAAAACTCGCGCAGTGTTTCATCGCCGTCGACGACCATGACAAGGCCCTGGCCTTCTACCGGGACGTCCTCGGTCTGGAGGTCCACAACGACGTGTCGTTCGAGGGGATGCGCTGGGTGACCGTCGGCTCGCCGCAGCAGCCGGGCGTGGAGATCGTGCTGGAGCCGCCCGGCGCCAACCCGGACGCCTCCCCCGCCGACCGGCAGGCCATGGCCGAGCTGCTCGCCAAGGGCATGCTCCGCGGGGTCATCTTCTCCACCACCGACTGCGACGCGCTCTACGAGCGGGTGCGGGAGCACGGCGGTGACGTGATCCAGGAGCCGACCGACCAGCACTGGGGTGTACGGGACTGCGCGTTCCGGGACCCGGCGGGCAACCTGCTGCGCTTCACCGAACACCGGGACCGGTAAGCCCCGAAGGCAGCCCCTCTACGATCCCCTCCATGACCATCCGCTGGACGTACGCCTTCGCCGACCGGCCCGCCGCGCACCTCGCCGCCGCCCACGCCTTCTGGACGGCCGTCACCGGCACCTTCCTGTCCGCGCCCCGCGGGGAGGACGACGAGTTCGTGACGCTGCTGCCGGCCAACGGCGTCGACGCCTGCGTCAAGGTCCAGGGCGTCGACGCGGGCCCCGGCGGAGCCCACCTGGACCTGTGCGCCGAGGACGTACCGGGCCTGGTGAAGCGGGCCCGGGAGCTGGGTGCCGAGCCGGTCGCCGAGCACGAGGGCTGGGCCGTCCTGCGCTCGCCCGGCGGCCAGGCGTGGTGCGCGGTGCCCTGGCAGGGCGAGTCGGTACGGCCGCCGGTCGTCGCGGGCAGCCGTCTCGACCAGGTCAGCCTCGACATCCCGCCGTCCGCGTACGAGGCGGAGACCGCATTCTGGTCGGAGCTGACCGGCTGGGACCTGCTGACCGGTTCGCTGCCGGAGTTCCGGGTGCTCAGGCCGCCGGCCGGGCTGCCCGTACGGATCCTGCTCCAGCGGCTCGCCGAGGAGCGGCCCGCCACCGCCCACCTCGACCTGGCCTGCGCGGACATCGCGGCGACCCGCGCCCGGCACGAGGAACTCGGCGCGGTGCACGTGGCCGACGGCCGCCACTGGACGGTGCTGCGCGACCCGGCGGGCGGCCTCTACTGCCTGACCGGCCGGGACCCGGAGACGGGCGGCCTGCCGGCCGGGACCTAGGGCTGGTCCGGCTCGGCCCGGGGCCAGGGTTCCACGGCCACGACGGCCGGGACCGGGATCGGTCCGTACACGTGCGGGAACTCCTCGCCGTCCGGGTCCACCGCCTCCCACTTCACCGGCACGCCGACCCGCGCCGGGTCCACCACCAGCACCACGAGGTCGTCGGGTCCGTCGTAGGAGCCGTACAGGAACGCGGCGATGCGCGGGAGCTGGTCGCGGGTGGAGCAGTGGATGAAGCCCTCCTCCTGGAGGGTGCGGCCGCGGGTGGACAGCTCGTAGCGGCCCCGCGCGCGGGCGTCCTCCCACAGGGAGCGCTCGGTGATGTGCAGGATGTTCGGAAGTGCGGTCATGCCGTCCACGCTAGGGCGTCGGCGGCTCCGTGCCGTCCTGGGACTCGGGTGCCGGGGGCGGGGCCGGCGGCCGCTGCTCCTGGCGTCGGTTCCCGGCGCAGTCCGGGTGGCGGCAGGGGCCCGGTCCCCAGACGGGGACCCACGCTCCCAGCGTCTTGTGCCGGTGCACCACTGCCTCGACGGTCCGCCCGCACACGGGACAGACCCGGTCCTGGCCGTCCATGTCTCCAGCCTAGGCCGAACCGGCGGGATCCGGCGGGGGCCCGGTGCCGGGCGGCCCGGTGCCGGGCGGCCAGGTGCCGGGCGGAAAACGGCGGGCCCCGCACGTCGTGGGGATGTGCGGGACCCGTTGAGCCGGAGCCCCCGGGAGCCGTGCGGGGTCAGGAGCCGCGCGGTTCCGGGGGTTCCGGGGTCTTCACCTGCTGCGCCGGGTCACGAACTCGGCGAGCGCGAGCAGGCCGCCGGCCGACTCGGGGTCGGGGACGGCACGGGCGAGTTCCTGCATCGCGCGGGCCATCCGGTCGGCGGCCTCGGCCTGCGCCCAGTCCCGGCCGCCCGCCCGCTCCACGGCCAGCGCGGTGCGGGCGATCTCGTCGGCGTCGGCCGGGACCCGCGGCCCGGCGTAGAGACCGGCGAGTCCCTCGGCGGCCGGGTGGCCGGAGGTGAGCGCCGCGACGACCGGCAGGGACTTCTTGCGGGCCGCGAGGTCCGCGCCGGCCGGCTTGCCGGTGCGCCGTGGATCACCCCATATCCCGATGACGTCGTCGATCAGCTGGAAGGCGAGCCCGGCCTGCCGGCCGAACGCGTCGAGCGAGGCCACCTCGTCCGCCGCCGCCCCCGCGTACAGCGCGCCCAGGGCGCAGGCGGAGCCGAGCAGCGCGCCGGTCTTGGCCTCGGCCATGACGAGCACCTCGTCGAGGGTGACCTCGCCGGGGGCCCGGTCCTCCATGGCCGTGTCCGCGTGCTGGCCGGCGCAGAGTTCGAGGACGCACTGCGCGAGCCGGACGGCGGCGGGGCCGGACGCCGGGTGCGGGTCCTCGGCGAGGAGCCGCAGGGCCAGCGCCTGCAGGGCGTCCCCGGCGAGGATCGCGCCGGGGACGCCGAACACGGTCCACGCGGTGGGCCGGTGCCTGCGGGAGGTGTCCCGGTCCATGACGTCGTCGTGCAGCAGCGTGAAGTTGTGCACCAGTTCCACCGCGGCGGCGGCCCGGACGGCCCGCGTGTGGGCCCCCGGTCCGCCGAGCGCGTCGGCGGCGGCGAGGACGAGCGCGGGCCGGACGGCCTTGCCCGCGTCGCCGTCCGCCGGCGAACCGTCCGCGTGCTCCCACCCGAAGTGGTAGCGCACGATCCGCCGGATCGCACCGGGCAACGAGTCGACCGCCGCGTGCAGTTCGGGGTCGACGGACGCCCGTGCACGCTCCAGTACGGCCGCCGCCTCGGCTCCGTCCGATGACTCGGCCCGCTCCGGTGCCGCCTCCGTCGCATGCTGTTCCTGGCGCTCCGTCACGAACTCGGCCATGGCCTCCCCCTCGCGGAGTGCGCACGCGGTGGCGTCTGCGCCCCGGCTTCGCACGTACCCCGAGGGTGTACCCGCCCCGGAGGGCGGGGACACGGCCGCGAAGTGCGGAAACGTCACCTCCAGCGGCCGATCTCGACGTTCTCCAGTACGCCGAGCGCGTCGGGGACCAGGACGGCCGCCGAGTAGTAGGCCGTGACCAGGTAGTTGATGATGGCCTGCTCGTTGATGCCCATGAAGCGCACCGACAGGCTCGGCTCGATCTCGTCCGGGAGACCGGACTGGCGCAGGCCGATGACGCCCTGGTCGTCCTCGCCCGTACGCATGGCGATGATCGAGGTGGTCCTGGCGTCGGAGACCGGGATCTTGTTGCACGGGTAGATCGGGACGCCGCGCCAGGTCGGGATGCGGTTGCCGCCGACCTCGACGGACTCGGGGACCAGTCCGCGCTTGTTGAGCTCACGGCCGAAGGCGGCGATCGCGCGCGGGTGGGCGAGCAAGAGCTTGGTGCCGCGGCGGCGGCTGAGCAGCTCGTCCATGTCGTCGGGGCTGGGCACGCCGTCGTGCGGCTGCAGCCGCTGGTCGTACTGGCAGTTGCTGAGCAGGCCGAACTCCGGGTTGTTGATCAGCTCGTGCTCCTGGCGCTCCTTCAACGCCTCGACGGTCAGCCGCAGCTGGTGCTCGGTCTGGTTCATCGGCTGGTTGTAGAGGTCGGCGACCCGGGTGTGGATGCGCAGCACGGTCTGGGCGATGCTCAGCTCGTACTCGCGCGGCCGTGCCTCGTAGTCGACGAAGGTGTGCGGGATCTCGGGCTCGCCGCTGTGGCCGGCCGCGAGGGCGACCTCCTTCTCGCCGAACTTGTTGGTGCGCTGCTCGGGGATCGCGCGCAGCTGCTGCAGGTGCTCGCGCAGCGAGTCGGCGCGCTCCGCGACCTGTTCGAAGTCCTGCCGGGACAGGGTCAGCACGGTGCAGGCCGTGTCCGCGCGGGCGGTGTACTCCCAGATGGCGTCCGGGTCGATCAGGCCCTGTTCGCCGAAGTGCGCGCCGTCGGCGAGGACGCCGAGCACCGCGTCGTCGCCGTACGGGCCGGTGCCGATCTTCTCGACCCGGCCGTGGGCCAGCAGGTAGACCTCCTCCGCCTGGCTGCCGAACGAGGCGATGACCTCGCCCGCGGCGAAGTCGCGCTGCCGGCAGCGCTGTGCCAGCTCCCCCAGCACCTCCTGGTCCTCGTACGACCGCAGGACGGGCAGTTCGCCCAGCTCCGCGGGGATGACCTCGACCCGGTCCCCGGTCTTCAGGAACGTGATACGGCCGTCGCCGACCGTGTAGGTGAGCCGCCGGTTCACTCGGTACGTGCCGCCCTGGACGTCCACCCAGGGCAGTGTCCGCAGCAGCCAGCGGGAGCTGATCTCCTGCATCTGGGGTGCGGACTTGGTCGTGGTGGCCAGGTTCCGCGCGGCCGCGGTGTCCAGGGACTGCTGCGGCTTGCCCTGGTCCGTGCGGACCTCTTCGCCTACCGACATAAGGAAATGCCCTCCCATACCTGCACGGACGCCGAACTGCCCGCGCATCGGTCTCGTCGGCCACCCTGTCATCACGGAACGTGCCGGGACCATTACCCGAAAGAGCGGGAATAGATCATCGAACAAGTGGGCATGCCGGGCGAATAGTCACACGGCAGACCCGCGATATGGCGACTTGTCCGGATCGGCTCGCACGCGATCCGAACAGCCGCGAGGGAGCGGGCCCGGCCCCGCGGACCGGGTAGGAGGTCCGGCACGAGGCCGGCACGAGCAGGCACGAGCAGGCACGAGCGGGCACGAGCAGGCAGGGACGAACACCGGCAGGCACGGAAGCGAAGGAGGCGGTCATGGCCCCACCCATGTCCGCGGACGCCTTCCTCGACGCGTTGCGGAGCGAGGGCGTCACGGTCGTCGAGGTCGGCGACTGGAGGGAACACAACCGGAACCACAAGGGGCCCTGGGGCCCGGTCCACGGCGTCATGATCCACCACACGGCGACCCGCGGCACCGCGCACACGGTCCGGATCTGCCGCGACGGCCGCCCCGGCCTCCCCGGCCCGCTCTGCCACGGCGTCATCGCCAAGGACGGCACGGTCCACCTCGTCGGCCACGGCCGCGCCAACCACGCGGGAGCGGGCGACGACGACGTGCTGCGCGCCGTGATCGCCGAGAAGGCGCTGCCCCCGGACGACGAGGCGAACACCGACGGCAACCGGCACTTCTACGGCTTCGAGTGCGAGAACCTGGGCGACGGCGAGGACCCGTGGCCCGAGGCCCAGCTGGAGGCGGTCGAGAAGGTGGCCGCGGCGGTGTGCCGGCACCACGGCTGGACCGAGCGGTCGGTGATCGGCCACCGGGAGTGGCAGCCGGGGAAGGTGGACCCCCGCGGTTTCACGATGGACTGGCTGCGCGGCCGTATCCGGGACCGGCTGAAGTGACCGCGCGCCCGCGCTCCGGGCGACAATGACGGCGTGACCAGCGCCGACATACTCGCTCCCCGGCTCCCGTCCCCGCTCCAGGAGGTGGCGGACGACCGGTTCGCCCGCCGCGGCGTCCGGCTCCTGCTCAAGCGGGACGACCTGATCCATCCGGAGCTGATCGGCAACAAGTGGCGCAAGCTGGTGCCGAACATCGAGGCGGCGGCCGGGCGGCCGGTGCTCACCTTCGGCGGGGCGTACTCCAACCACCTGCGGGCGACGGCGGCGGCCGGACGCCTGCTCGGCTTCCCTGCGGTGGGCGTGGTCCGGGGCGAGGAACTCGCCGGCCGGCCGCTGAATCCCTCGCTGGCCCGGTGCGCGGCCGACGGCATGCGTCTGCACTTCGTCGACAGGTCGACGTATCGGCGCAAGAGCGAGCCGGAGGTGCTGGCCGCGCTCGCCCGCGCGGCCGGGGCGGCGGACGCGTACGTGGTGCCCGAGGGAGGCAGCAACGCGGCCGCGGTGCGCGGGTGCCGGGCGCTGGGCGAGGAGCTGCGCGGACGGGCGGACGTGGTGGCGGTCGCGTGCGGGACCGGCGGCACGCTGGCCGGGCTCGCCGCCGGGCTGGACGCGGGGCAGCGGGCGCTGGGGGTGCCGGTGCTGCGGGGCGGGTTCCTGGCCGCGGAGACGGAGCGGCTGCAACGGGACGCGTTCGGGTCGCGGCGCGGGCACTGGTCGCTCGACGAGCGGTTCCACTTCGGCGGGTACGCGCGCACGACGCCCGAACTGGACCGCTTCGCGCGGGACTTCGAGGACCGGCACGGGCTGGCGGTGGAGCGGCTGTATGTCGCCAAATTGCTGTATGGCCTTGTCGAGCTGGCCGCTGCGGGCCGGTGGCCGCGCGGCACCCGGCTGGCGGCGGTGATCACCGCCTGACCGGGGTCTTCGTCGCGGATCCTCAGGCGGTCTCCCGGTAGGCGGCCGCCTCCTCCAGGTCCAGCCTGCGCAGCAGGGTGCGGAGCATCTCGTCGTCGATGTAGCGGTGGTCGCGGAGGCGGACGAAGACCTCGCGCTCGGCACTGATCATGTCGCGGGACAGCCGGCGGTAGGTGTCGTCGACCGACTCGCCGGTGACCGGGTTGGTCTGGCCGAGGCGTTCCCAGACGGCGTTGCGGCGGCGTTCCAGGACCGCGCGCAGCCGGTCGGCGAGCGGCGGCGGCAGTTCGTTGCTCTCGTCGGACAGGAGTTCGTCGAGGCGGCTCTCGGCCGCGCGGGACGCCTGCGCCTGGGCGTTGGCCTCGGCGAGGGTCTCGGCCTGGACGTCCCGGGCCGGGAACTTCATCAGCCGGATCAGCGGGGCCAGGCTGAGGCCCTGCACCACCAGGGTGCCGATGACGGTGGTGAAGGTGAGGAACAGGATCAGGTTGCGCTGCGGGAAGGGGCTGCCGTCGTGCAGGGTGAGCGGGATCGAGAAGGCGATGGCCAGCGAGACGACGCCGCGCATGGCGGCCCAGCCCTCGACGACGGGCGTTCTCCAGGTGAAGTCCCCCTCCCGCTCGCGGATCCGCCGGAACAGCAGACGCGGCACGACGGCCGCCGGGTAGATCCACACGAACCGGGCCGCGACCACGACGAGGAAGAGGGCGAACGCGTACCAGCCGGCGTCGATGCCCCGATAGGCGCCGAGCCCCTTCAGGACGACGGGCAGTTGCAGTCCGATCAGCGCGAAGACCGCCGACTCCAGCAGGAACGCGACCATCCGCCACACCGCGTCCTCCTGGAGACGGGTGGCGAAGTCGACCTCCCAGGCGCGGTGGCCCAGGTAGAGGGCGACCACCACGACCGCGAGCACGCCGGAGGCGTGGACCTGCTCGGCGACGCCGTAGGCGACGAACGGGATCAGCAGCGAGAGCGTGTTCTGGAGGAGGGGCTCCTTGAGGTGGGTGCGCAGCCAGTGGATCGGCACCATCAGCACCAGCCCGACGAGCACACCGCCGATCGCGGCCACCAGGAACTCGCCGACCCCGTGCAGCCAGGAGGCGCCCTCGCCGATGGCGGCCGCGACGGCCACCCGGTAGGCGGTGATCGCGGTGGCGTCGTTCAGCAGGGACTCGCCCTGGAGGATCGTGGTGAGCCGGGACGGCAGGCCGACCCGGCGGGCGATGGCGGCGGCCGCGACGGCGTCCGTGGGCGCCAGCACCGCGCCCAGCGCCAGTGCCGCGGGCAGCGGCAGGCCGGGCACGATCACGTAGGCGGCCCAGCCGACCACGAAGGTCGCGAAGAGCACGTACCCGACCGACAGCAGCGCCACGGGACGCATGTTGGCCCGCAGGTCGAGATAGGAGCTCTCGGTGCCCTCCTTGTACAGCAGCGGCGGCAGCACCAGCGGCAGCACGATCTCCGGGTCGAGCGTGTAGTCGGGAACCCCGGGAATGTACGAGAGGGCGAGTCCCACGGCGACCAGCAGCAGGGGCGCGGGCACCGGGGTGCGCCGCGCCGCTCCGGCGACCGTCGCGCTTCCCGCCACCAGCAACAGCAGTGGCAACACGTCCATGATCCTCGCCCGCCCTCATTTTTCGCGCGGCCACCCGCACACCCGTCGTAATCTGGCAATCATGAAACAGTGCACGCATGCCGGCGCGCTGCCGCACCCCGAACCCCGACCGCTGGACGAGACCTGCCCGGAGTGCCTCTCGCAGGGCTGGCACCCCGTTCAGCTGCGGCTCTGTCTGACCTGTGGCCATGTCGGCTGCTGCGACTCGTCACCGGGAAGACATGCGACAGGGCACCACGAGTCGTCCGGTCATCCCGTGATGCGGACCTTCGAGCCCGGCGAGGACTGGCGCTGGTGCTTCGTGGACCACGTCCTCGTGTGAGACTGCACTACGGCCGCTGAAGACGGCCGTGGCGACGGTTCGACGGTTCGACGCCGGGGTACGTCAACCCGGCGCGCGCTCTTCCCAATTGGGCGAGCCGGACCCCTAGACACGGAGCGTATCCACAGGTTTACTGTGAGTGACGCCAGGGGGTTGGGGTCCCGGGACAGAAAAGTTCGGAGCGCGGTAGCGTCACCGCTGAACCACGTTGTGCGTTACCCCGGGGGGCGACCCTCGGCCCCGAAATGCTTGTACCACCATGGAGGTGAGGGTGTCCCAGATCGCAGGCGAGCCCGCGACCCAGGACTTCGTGGAAGTCCGGCTGCCGGCTGCGGGTGCCTACCTGTCGGTGCTGCGCACGGCCACGGCCGGTCTCGCCGCCCGCTTGGACTTCACCCTGGACGAGATCGAGGACCTGCGCATCGCGGTGGACGAGGCCTGCGCGATCCTGCTCCAGCAGGCCGTTCCCGGCTCGGTGCTCAGCTGTGTCTTCCGCCTCGTCGACGACTCGCTGGAGGTCACGGTCTCCGCCCCGACCACGGACGGCCACGCCCCTTCGCGCGACACCTTCGCCTGGACCGTGCTGTCGGCCCTCGCGGGCAAGGTCTCGTCGGCCGTCGACGAGGACAGGACCGTGTCGATCAGCCTCTACAAACAGCGCGGCGCGGGACCCGGGCCGGCGTGAGGAACGGGGACGGGCCGGTGCGGGACGAAGAGCGCGGCACACGGGAGATGCCGGCCGGGGGCGAGGACCCCGAGGCCGGCTCCCGCCGCATGGCTGACGGCATCGACGGCATCCCGGAACAGGCCAGGCCGCATCCGGAGGAACCCTCCGCGCGCGCCGGGCTGGACGGTGCCGTGCAGAGCGCGCCCCCGGCCGGACGGAACGGGGCCCCGGCTCCTGACCGGGCCGGGGCGAAGGCTCGCGGAAGGGCGACGGGCGGGACGATGAGCGAGCACGAGCGATACGCCGAGGACGAGGCGCTGGCCGCCGAGGTCGTACAGGCGACCCAGCACGGCCCTCAGGACCGCAGCGGGGCGCGCGCCATGTTCATCGAGCTGCGCAAGATGAACGACGGCAGCCCGGAGTACGCGGAGCTGCGCAACAAGCTGGTCCGGATGCACCTGCCGCTCGTGGAGCATCTCGCGCGCCGGTTCCGCAACCGCGGCGAGCCGCTGGACGACCTCACCCAGGTCGCCACGATCGGCCTGATCAAGTCGGTCGACCGGTTCGACCCGGAGCGGGGCGTGGAGTTCTCCACGTACGCCACCCCGACCGTGGTCGGCGAGATCAAGCGGCACTTCCGCGACAAGGGCTGGGCGGTGCGCGTGCCGCGCCGGCTGCAGGAGCTGCGCCTCGCGCTCACCACCGCCACGGCGGAGCTGTCCCAGCAGCACGGCCGCTCCCCGACCGTCCACGAACTGGCCGAGAAGCTCGCGATCTCGGAGGAGGAGGTCCTGGAGGGCCTGGAGTCGGCCAACGCCTACTCCACGCTGTCCCTGGACGTCCCCGACACCGACGACGAGTCCCCGGCGGTGGCCGACACGCTCGGCGCCGAGGACGAGGCGCTGGAGGGCGTCGAGTACCGCGAGTCCCTCAAGCCGCTGCTGGAGGACCTGCCGCCCCGCGAGAAGCGGATCCTTCTCCTCCGCTTCTTCGGCAACATGACGCAGTCCCAGATCGCCCAGGAGGTCGGCATCAGCCAGATGCACGTCTCCCGCCTGCTGGCCAGGACCCTGGCCCAGCTCCGCGAGAAGCTGCTCGTCGAGGAGTAGCCTCCGGCGTCCGGGGCCCGATCAGCCGCTGCGCCCCGGTCCCTTGATCCCCAGGGCCCGGGTCGTGGCCGAGTTGACCAGCAGCACCAGCGACGTCACGGCCACCACGGCCAGCACGATCCCCGCCGGGATGGCCACGCTGTCGGCCTGCAGCAGGTTGTAGGCCACCGGCAGCGCCATGATCTGCGTGATCACGGCGGGGCCCCGGCTCCAGCTCCTGCGCAGCAGCAGCCCCCGCGCGGCCAGGAGCGGCAGCAGCGCCAGCACGAGCACGGTGATGCCCCCGGTGACGGCCTGCCCCCGGTCGTCCGGCGACCCGGTGAACCCGAGGACGAGCATCCACACCCCGCCGACCGCCAGCGCGAGCCCCTCCAGCCCGCTCAGCGCGGCCGCGTACATCAGCCGCCTCGGACGGGGTTCCTCGGTCACGTCGGTCTTCTCAGCCGCAGGCGCATCACTCACGGCAGAAGGGTAGCCCTCGCCCGAAAACACCGGCCCCGCCCCGCGGGGTCACGTGTTCAGGCTCACGCCCCTTTCTCTTACCGGATCCCTAACACGGCCTGGGCCGGGTACTTCCCAGTAGGTACGCTGCAATCCATGCGTGCACTTCTCGTGGTCAATCCGGCGGCAACCACCACAAGCGCACGTAGGCGCGACGTCCTGATCCACGCGCTCGCGAGCGAGGTCGAACTGGAGGCCGTCACCACCGAGTACCGCGGCCACGCCCGTGACCTGGGCCGGCAGGCCGCGGAGAGCGAGGACATCGACCTGGTCGTGGCCCTCGGCGGCGACGGCACGGTCAACGAGGTGGTCAACGGCCTGCTCCACGCGGGCCCCGACCCGGACCGGCTGCCCGGACTCGCGGTCGTGCCCGGCGGCTCCACCAACGTCTTCGCCCGCGCCCTCGGCCTGCCGAACGACCCGGTCGAGGCCACCGGCGCCCTGCTCGCCGCGCTGCGCGAGAAACAGGAGCGGCTCGTCGGCCTCGGCCTCACGGCGGGCACCCCCGGCACCGCCGACGAGGCGGTACCGCCCCGCTGGTTCACCTTCAACGCGGGCCTGGGCTTCGACGCCGGCGTGGTCGGCCGGGTCGAGCAGCAGCGCGAGCTGGGCAAGAAGTCGACGCACGCACTGTATGTACGACAGGTCGTACGGCAGTTCTTCGGTGAGCAGCACCGCCGGCAGGGCACCATCACCCTCGACCGGCCCGGCGCCGACCCGGTCACCGATCTCGTGGTGGCGATAGTCTCGAACACCTCGCCCTGGACGTATCTCGGCAATCGCCCGATGTACACGTCGCCTAAGGCCTCGTTCGATAAAGGCATCGACGTACTCGGTCTCAGCCGCCTGTCGACCGCCGCGGTTGCCCGGTATGGCACCCAGTTGCTCACTTCGTCCCCCGAGCGCGGACCGCACGGCAAGCACGCCGTCTCCCTGCACGACCTGGACCAGTTCACCTTGCATTCGAAGGTCCCCCTCCCCCTTCAGATGGACGGCGACCACCTAGGACTGCGTACGAGCGTGACGTTCACAGGCGTACGCCGCGCACTGCGTGTGATTGTGTGAGCGGAACGGGCCAAAGTCCTTTCACTCGAACGTTTAGGCCAGGATCCACCCCATGGAAGTACGGCTGTGACCCAGTCGACACCGAGGAATCAAAAAAAACTTTCCGGAAGGGGTTGTATCCGTCGCTGAGGTTTGCGAGGCTCTACGTGGCGGTCGGGACAGCCCGCAACACCGGCGTCCGCTGATCACCGGAATCCCCCTTCAACTCACAGGACCCCTGCCAGGGAACCTGGCGGTCGGCCCTTCACTTGTTGAGGGATTCGTGAAAGCGTTCACATTCACAAGCAACGTGCATGTAATACCAAGGAGAGGTAGCAGCCATGGACTGGCGTCACAACGCCGTTTGCCGCGAGGAAGACCCCGAGCTCTTCTTCCCCATCGGCAACACCGGTCCTGCGCTGCTGCAGATCGAGGAAGCCAAGGCCGTCTGCCGTCGCTGTCCTGTCATGGACCAGTGTCTGCAGTGGGCGCTCGAGTCCGGCCAGGACTCCGGCGTCTGGGGTGGTCTCAGCGAGGACGAGCGTCGCGCGATGAAGCGCCGTGCCGCCCGCAACCGGGCCCGTCAGGCCACCGCCTGACAGTCCCACCCCTGGTGACAGCCTGAGCTTGGCGGCGCGTACAGCGAGTACGCATCTCCCGCCCCCGAGCCGCAGCGCGCAGTACCCACGATGCGCTTAGTACGAGCAGCAACGAGCGAACGGCCCCGGACCCACCAGGTCCGGGGCTCTTTGCTGTGCCCGGCGGGCCCAAGTGCCCTGGGCCGCCCTACTTCTGCGGCTGCACCGGCACGTCGAGGATCACCCGGGTGCCCCGCTCCGGCGCCGGCACCATGTCGAACGTGCCGCCCAACTCGCCCTCCACCAGCGTTCGTACGATCTGCAGACCGAGGTTGCCCGAGCGGTGCGGGTCGAAGCCCTCGGGCAGACCGACGCCGTCGTCCTGGACGGTGACGAGGAGCCGCGCCTCCTTGGTGGTGCCGCCGCGGACCGCCGAGACCTCGACGGTCCCGGTCTCCCCCTCGCGGAAGCCGTGTTCGAGGGCGTTCTGCAGGATCTCGGTGAGGACCATCGACAGCGGGGTGGCCACCTCGGCGTCGAGTATGCCGAAGCGTCCGGTGCGCCGGCCGGTGACCTTGCCCGGCGAGATCTCCGCGACCATCGCCAGCACGCGGTCGGCGATCTCGTCGAACTCCACACGCTCGTCCAGGTTCTGGGACAGCGTCTCATGGACGATCGCGATCGAGCCGACCCGCCGGACGGCCTCCTCCAGGGCCTCCCGGCCGCGCTCGGACTCGATCCGGCGGGCCTGCAGGCGCAGCAGCGCGGCCACCGTCTGGAGGTTGTTCTTCACCCGGTGGTGGATCTCCCGGATGGTCGCGTCCTTGGTGATCAACTCGCGCTCTCGCCGCCGGAGTTCGGTGACGTCGCGGAGGAGCACCAGGGAACCGATGCGGGTGCCCTTGGGCTTGAGCGGGATCGCCCGGAACTGGATCGCGCCGTCGCTGGACTCGATCTCGAACTCGCGCGGCGCCCAGCCGCTGGCGACCTTGGCGAGCGCCTCGTCCACCGGGCCGCGGGTCGGGGCGAGTTCGGCCGTGGTGCGGCCCAGGTGGTGGCCGAGCAGGTCGGAGGCGAGCCCGAGGCGGTGGTAGGCGGAGAGGGCGTTCGGGGAGGCGTACTGCACGATGCCGTCGGCGTCGAGGCGGATCAGTCCGTCGCCGACCCGTGGCGAGGCGTCCATGTCGACCTGCTGGTTCGGGAAGGGAAACGATCCGGCAGCGATCATCTGCGCGAGGTCGGAGGCGCTCTGGAGGTAGGTCAGCTCCAGCCGGCTCGGGGTGCGCACGGTGAGCAGGTTGGTGTTGCGGGCGATGACCCCGAGGACCCGGCCCTCACGCCGTACCGGGATGGACTCGACCCGTACGGGGACCTCCTCCCGCCACTCCGGGTCGCCCTCGCGGACGATCCGGCCCTCGTCCAGGGCGATGTCCAGCATCGGGCGGCGGCCCCGCGGGACCAGGTGGCCGATCATGTCGTCCTGGTAGGAGGTGGGACCGGTGTTGGGGCGCATCTGCGCCACCGAGACGTAACGGGTGCCGTCCTCGGTGGGGACCCACAGGACCAGGTCGGCGAAGGAGAGGTCGGAGAGCAGTTGCCACTCCGACACCAGCAGATGGAGCCACTCGAGGTCGGAGTCGTCGAGGGCGGTGTGCTGGCGGACCAGTTCGTTCATGGAGGGCACTCTGCGAGCGTACCCGCGGGTCTGTTGATGGCCTAAAAGCGCCCGGAGACACCCGCGGGCCGCGGCGCCTGGGAGGGACCCTCAACCCTCCCGGCACCGCAGCCCGGAGCAGCAACGGCCACGGGGTGTGCGGTCCCGATCGGCCGAAGGTGAGGACCCGGGGCAGTCAGGGCAGAGAGCTCCGGTTCCTCGGTCCGTCCTCCTGTGCGGGGAAGACGGAAGAGTGCGACTGCGTCGTACGGTCCCGCCGTACTCCTTCAGTCCTCGTACGCAATTGTGGACTAGACCACGGTGTGTGTCCATGCGTTGGAGACTGTTCACAGTCGATGCGATCGCAGCGTAGCCCGCCGGAGGCGGCCGTGGGGCCCGATGGGGCGTGGCATTTTCCGACACCCCGGCATACAGGCGGGATTTTTCCTTGATTCACCCGTTCTGACGTATTCGCGTAACCTCACACTTGTCCCCTTTTCCCTGCGCACGCTCCCCGGGTGACGGGGGCGGGTTCTGTTAGATTGGTCCCATCGGATTGGTCTAAACCACATAGACAGAACGGCAGGCCCAGCGTGGAAGTTGTCATCGTTCCGGACGCCGCCGCGGGTGGCGAGCTCATCGCCGAGGCCATGGCCCAGCTGCTCCGCCGCACACCGGACGCGCTGCTCGGGGTGGCCACGGGCTCGACCCCGCTGCCCATCTACCAGGCGCTCGCGGCCAAGGTGCGGTCCGGTGCCGCGGACACCTCGCGGGCCCGCATAGCCCAGCTCGACGAGTACGTGGGGCTGCCGGCCGAGCATCCGGAGTCGTACCGGTCGGTGCTGCGGCGCGAGGTGCTGGAGCCGCTCGGGATCGGGATGGACGCGTTCCTCGGCCCGGACGGCGCCGCCGAGGACGTGCAGGCCGCCTGCAAGGCGTACGACAAGGCGCTGGCGCAGGCGGGCGGCGTGGACCTGCAGCTGCTCGGGATCGGGACCGACGGGCACATCGGCTTCAACGAGCCGTGCTCGTCACTGGCCTCGCGGACCCGGATCAAGACGCTCACCGAGCAGACCCGGGTGGACAACGCACGCTTCTTCGAGGGGGACATCACGCAGGTCCCGCACCACGTGATCACCCAGGGGATCGGGACGATCCTGGAGGCGCGGCACCTGGTGCTGCTCGCGACGGGCGAGGGCAAGGCCGACGCGGTCGCGGCGACCGTGGAAGGACCGGTCGCCGCGGTGTGCCCCGCGTCGGCGCTGCAGTTGCATCCGCACGCCACGGTGGTGGTGGACGAGGCGGCCGCGTCCAAGCTGAAGCTCGCGGACTACTTCCGGCACACGTTCTCCAACAAGCCCGCCTGGCAGGGGATCTGACGGACCCGCCCGGCCGGTGCGGTGCGCCGCGGACCGGCCGTCGCGCGGTTCCTCCCCCGGCCTCCGGCCGGGGGTACCCCCAGCGCCCCTAACGGGGCGCGATCACCTCGGCCGCCGCCGTGCCGCACACCCGCGCCGCACCGTGGGTCGCGATGTGCAGGGCGCCTCGGGCCGGGGCCTGAGGGACGCCCATCTCCACCACGATCGTGTCGGGGCGGGATCCCAGGAGCACGTCCAGGGCCGCGGTCATCCAGGGGTGGCGGTGCTCGTCACGGAGCACCGCCACGATCCTGCGGTCGCCCGCCGCCGCCAGGGCCTCCTGGCCCGCGTGGTCGCCCGTGAAGCCGGCCGTCTCCGTGCCGGGCAGGCGCTGGGCCAGTTCCGCGGCCACGCCCCACGGGGTCTCGGTGCCCACCGCGATGTTCGACACCGGGGTGAACACGGCCACGAAGGGGGCCTCGGCCAGCGGCGGGCAGGGGTCGACGCGCGTCACGTCGAGCGCGCGGCGGGCCGCGACGAGGCCGATGTCCGTGGCCGCGGCGCCGGAGCCGGTCCGGTGGGTCGTCGCCGTCCAGCGCGCCAGTGACCGCACCCGGTCCGCCGCCTGCGCGAGGCGTTCCTCGGGGAGTTCACCGGAGCGGACCGCCTCGACCAGGGCGTCGCGCAGCCGTCGTACCGTCTCCTCGTCGGCGAGGCCGCCGCCCACGCAGATCGCGTCGGCTCCGGCGGCGATGGCCAGCACGCTGCCGTGTTCGATGCCGTAGGTCGCGGAGATGGCCTGCATCTCCATGCCGTCGGTGACGATCAGACCCTCGTAGCCGAGTTCGCCGCGCAGGAGGTCGGTGAGGACGGTGCGGGAGAGCGTGGCAGGCCGGGCCGGGTCCAGGGCCGGGACCAGGATGTGCGCGCTCATCACGGCACGGGTGCCGGCGGCGATGGCGGCCCGGAACGGGGCCAGCTCCCGGGCGTGCAGGACGTCGGCGGCGGCGTCGATGCGGGGCAGCGCGAGGTGCGAGTCGACGGCGGTGTCGCCGTGCCCGGGGAAGTGCTTGGTGCACGCCGCGACTCCGGCCGACTGCAGGCCGGTGACGTAGGCCGCCGTGTGGCGGGCGACCAGGTCCGGGTCGGCGCCGAAGGAGCGGACGCCGATGACCGGGTTGGCCGGGTTGGAGTTGACGTCGGCGGACGGCGCCCAGTTGAAGTTCACCCCGCAGGCCGCCAGCCGGCGGCCCAGTTCGAGGGCGACCTCGCGGGTCAGCTCCGTGTCGTCGACGGCGCCGAGGGCGTGGTTGCCGGGGAAGGAGGAGCCGGTGTGCACCTCCAGCCGGGTGACGTCGCCTCCCTCCTCGTCGATCGCCACCAGGACGTCGTCCCGCTCGGTGCGCAACTGCGCGGTGAGGGCGGCGAGTTGTTCGGGCGAGGTGATGTTGCGGCCGAACAGGCCCACGGCGGCCAGGCCTTCGCCGAGCCGGCGCAGCAGCCAGTCGGGGGCGGTGGTGCCGGTGAAGCCGGGCTGGAGGACCGTCAGCGCGTCGCGCGTGAGTGTGTCCGTACCGCTGGCGAGTGTCGTCATCGGGTGGCGTTATCCCTTCACGGCGCCCGCGGTCAGGCCCGCGGCCATCTTGCGCTGGACGAGGAGGAAGAGGACGACGATCGGCACGGCCATCATCGTGGAGCCGGCCATCATCGGGGCGTATTCGGTGCCGTGCTTGGTGGTGAAGTTGGCGAGCCAGACGGTCGCGGTCTGGTGGTCCTGGCTGAGCAGCATCAGGGCGTAGAGGTACTCGTTCCAGGCTTGGATGAAGCCGTAGACCGAGGTGGCGACCAGGCCGGGGGCCAGCAGCGGGAAGACCACGCGGACGAAGGCGCCGGTGCGCGAGCAGCCGTCGACCATCGCGGCCTCCTCCAGCTCCTTCGGGATGTTGACGATGAACCCGCGCATGGTCCACACCGTGAACGGCAGGATGAAGGTCAGGTAGGTGATGATCAGGCCGCTGAGCTTGTCGTACTGGTCCAGGTCGTTCAGGAGCAGGAAGACCGGGATGATCATGGCGACCAGCGGGACCATCTGGACCGCGAGGATGCCGACGATCACGACCTTGCGGCCGCGGAAGGCGAACCGGGAGATGGCCAGGGCGGCCAGCAGGCCGATGACCATGCCGATCGCGACGACGGACAGCGAGACGATGAGGCTGCGGCCCACCGGGCCCCAGAAGTCGGCGATGTCCAGGGCGCGGCGGAAGTTGGACAGGGTCAGGCCCGTGGGCAGCAGGCTCGGGTCCGGGTCGATGGCGTCCTTGGCCGGCTTGAACGCCGTGTTCAGCATCCAGTAGACGGGGAAGCCGATGACGACGAAGACGAGCAGGCCGAGGACGTTCCAGCCCAGGCGCGGGCCCCTGCGGGTGGCTGCGGTGCTCATTCGACCTCTCCGATCTTCAGCATCTGGCGCATGTACACGGCGACGACGCCGAGCAGGAGGAGCACGGTGAGCAGGGCGATCGCGGAGCCCTGTCCGTAGTTGTTGACCACGAAGGCGCGGTCGTAGGAGTACGTCGTCAGGAGCTGGAACTCGGGCTCGGGGTGGCCGCCGCGCATCACGAAGACCTGCGGGAAGACGCCCATGTCCCAGATGACCGAGAGGGTCGTCAGCATCACGATGATCGGCTTGAGGATCGGGAGCGTGACGTAGCGGAAGACGCCCCAGGCGCCCGCGCCGTCCAGGCGGGCGGCCTCCTCCAGCTCCGCCGGGACCTGGGTCAGACCGGCGCTGAGCGTGATGACCACGAAGGGCACCGCTCCCCAGACCACCAGGAGCATGATCACCGCGAGTCCCTCGGGACCGCTGGCGAACCAGTTGTGGCCGATCAGCTCGACTCCGGGGATCTTGCTGAGCAGGGCGTTGAGGATGCCGTAGTCGGAGTCGAAGAGCCACTTGAAGAGCGTGGTGGCGACGATGACCGGCATGCCCCAGCTGGCCACCAGCACGATGTTGACCAGGGTCTTCACCCAGCCGGAGACCCGCTGCAGCAGAAGGGCGATGAGCATACCGACGACCATGGTGAAGACCACGCTGCCGACGGCGAAGATGATCGTGCGGAGCACGACCTGCCAGAACTCGGTGTCGCCGAGCACGTCGGAGAAGTTCCCGAACCCGACCCACTCGGCGGACTTGAAGCCCCACAGCTGGGACTGCCCGAACTCCTGGAAGGAGAGGGTGACCAGCCGGTAGAGGGGGTAGCCGAGCACCAGCCCGAGGATCGCGAGACAGGGCGCGAGCAGCAGCCAGGGGACGGCGGGCCCGCCGGAGCGCCGGTCCGTACGTGGTCGGTGCGGGGAGTCCGGTGGAGGTGCCGGCACCTTGGCGGGTGTGGTCGTGTCTACGGCACTCATCGCGTGCTCCTCAGCAGTTCAAGAAACGTCGGGTGGCGCGCCCCCGTGGGGGCGCGGGGAACTGCGCCAACAGCCCCGCGCACCCGCGGCGGCCGCGCAGCCCAACGCGGCACTCTCTTGGTGGAACTCACCCGCCGGGCCTGACCCCCCGTCGACCAGGCCCGGCCGGATGGCGACTACTTGGTGTTGATGACCTTGTCGATCGCGGCGTCCGCGGTCTTCGCGGCGGCCTCCACCGACTGCTTGCCGGTACCGATGTTCTGCAGCATGGTCTGCAGGACCTGGGCCTTCTCGACCTGGCCCCAGCCCGGCGCCATCGGGACGAACCAGTTGGACTCGGCCGCGGTGGCCGGCACCTCGGTCGCCGGGTCGCTCTTCAGCGTCGCGAGGTCGGTCTTGTTGTTGGGCAGGTTGCCCTTGGCCATCAGGCCCTTCTGGCCGGAGGGACCGGTGAACGCGTTGATCCACTCGGCCGCGACGCCCTGCGCCTTGGACTTCACCGGGATGGCGAGGTCGGAACCGCCGAGGAAGACCGGCATGTTCTTGCCGGACGGGCCGGGCATCACGAAGTTGACCAGGTTGTCCTTCAGCTTGCCGCCCGTCTTGTCGTTCTTCGGGTCGGCCGCGGTGGCGCCTTCCCACGCGGCACCGAAGATCATGGACGACTTGCCCTGGCCGTAGACGATGTACCGGTCGGACTCGTCCTTGGTCTTGTCACCGTGCATGTACTTGTCGATGACGTTCTTGAACTCGTTGAGGCCCTTGAGGGACTCGGGCGAGGAGAGGTTGCCCTTCCACTGGCCGCCGGACTCCGCGGCGATGGAGCCGCCGGCGTCGTAGACGAAGGACATGGCCGCGTACCAGTCACGGGTGGGCTGGTACCAGGCGCTGAACTTGTCGCCTTCCTTCTTCTGGATCTTGTCCAGGTCGGCGGTCAGCTCGGTGTAGGTCTTCGGCGTGGTCTTGATGCCGGCCGAGGCGGCGATGTCCTTGCGCCAGTTGGCGACGCGGCCACCGGCGTAGTACGGCACGCCGTAGGTCTTGCCGTCGTAGGTGACCGAGGCCTTGAGGCCGTCGAGCCACTGGCCGGAGTTGGTGAACTGGGAGGCCTCGACGGGAGCGAAGGCGCCCTTCACCATGTAGCCGAGCATCTCGGTGTTGCCCATCTCGACCACGTCGGGGGCCTTGTCGGTGGCGAGGACGGCGTCGAGCTTGGTGTTCTTGTCCGGCCAGCCGTAGTACTCGTGCTTGATCTTGATGCCGGGGTGCTTCTTCTGCACGGCGGCGTCGGCGGCCTTCACCAGGTCGGGCCAGTTGTTCTGGGCGTCCACGGTGAGCCAGACGGTCAGCGCCTTGGCGTCCGCCCCCTGCGCCTTGTTGTCGTCCTTGTTGTCACTGCCACACGCCGCGATGGAGACGACCATGCCCGCGATACCAATCGCGGCTATCAGCTTGCGCTTCACGCCACCCTCCTCAGGGATGCCACAAACCCCCCTGCCTCCCCGCACGAGCGTTGGGCCGGGACCTGGACCAATGGTGTAGACCAGTGCGGGAAGCTTGGCCCAGACCAGCAGGCCTGTCAAGGGTGGTCGAATGGGCTCCGACCAGCCGTTATGCGACCTACATATGCAGGAACCTTTAAGTAAGAAGCCCTCGAAAATCCCCGGGGCGGACGAGACAATTCCGGTAGACCACTCACGTGGTGGACTAGACCAAAAGAGCCCGCGGAGGTATACAGAGGGGATCACGCAGCGTGCAGGGGGTGTCCCGGTACGCTGCCGTGCCACGAAGTGGCCGGATCAGGAGCCGGGAAGGCGGAGCATGAGCACCGACGTCAGCAGTGCGGAGAACGAGAGCGGGACAGCCGTCCGTACCGCGCGCGTGCCCAAGTACTACCGCCTGAAGAAACACCTCCTCGAGATGACGGAGACACAGGCCCCCGGCACCCCGGTCCCGCCCGAGCGCACGCTGGCCGCCGAGTTCGACACCTCCCGCACCACCGTCCGCCAGGCCCTGCAGGAACTCGTGGTCGAGGGCCGCCTCGAACGCATCCAGGGCAAGGGCACCTTCGTGGCCAAGCCGAAGGTCTCCCAGGCGCTCCAGCTCACCTCCTACACCGAGGACATGCGCGCCCAGGGCCTGGAGCCGACCTCGCAGCTGCTGGACATCGGCTACATCACCGCCGACGACCGCCTCGCGGGACTGCTCGACATCACGGCCGGCGGACGCGTGCTGCGCATCGAGCGGCTGCGCATGGCCAACGGCGAGCCCATGGCCATAGAGACCACCCACCTGAGCGCCAAGCGCTTCCCGGCGCTGCGCCGCTCCCTCGTCAAGTACACGTCCCTCTACACCGCCCTCGCAGAGGTGTACGACGTCCACCTCGCCGAGGCCGAGGAGATCATCGAGACCTCGCTGGCCACACCGCGCGAGGCCGGCCTGCTCGGCACCGACGTGGGCCTGCCGATGCTGATGCTCTCCCGGCACTCGCTGGACCGCGACGGCCAGCCGGTGGAGTGGGTGCGCTCGGTGTACCGCGGCGACCGCTACAAGTTCGTGGCCCGCCTCAAGCGCCCGCAGGACTGACAGCGGGCGCCCTTCACAGAATCGACATACCGATAGCCGGACGGCTACTTCCGCTCCGGTGACGCCGTGACCTAGATTGCCTGCGCGTTACACAGGCGAACGGTGAGGGGACGGAGCCGCGGTATGTCGGATGTACCTGAAGTGAGTCAGCCGGTGGTGACACCGATACGCGTGGTCATCACCGTCTGCCTCGTCGCGCCCTTCGTGGCGATGCTGTGGGTGGGCTCCTACGCGAAGACGGACCCGACGTTCATCGGGATCCCGTTCTTCTACTGGTACCAGATGCTCTGGGTGCTGATCTCCACCGCGCTCACGATGACCGCGTACCAGCTGTGGCAGCGCGAGCAGCGCGCCCGCAAGGCGGCCGCCGGTACGGACGGGGGTGCGCAGCGGTGAAGGACGGTGTGAACGGCGTCGCGCTCGGCGTCTTCATCTTCTTCTTCCTGGCCGTCACGGTCATGGGATTCATGGCCGCGCGCTGGCGCAAGGCCGAGAACGAGCACTCGCTCGACGAATGGGGCCTGGGCGGCCGGTCGTTCGGCACCTGGGTGACCTGGTTCCTGCTCGGCGGCGACCTGTACACGGCGTACACCTTCGTCGCCGTACCGGCGGCGATCTACGCGGCGGGCGCGGCCGGCTTCTTCGCGGTGCCCTACACGATCCTCGTCTACCCGCTGATCTTCACGTTCCTGCCCCGTCTGTGGTCGGTCTCCCACCGGCACGGCTACGTGACGACCTCGGACTTCGTGCGCGGGCGCTTCGGCTCCAAGGGACTCTCGCTGGCCGTCGCCCTGACCGGCATCCTGGCGACGATGCCCTACATCGCGCTCCAGCTGGTCGGCATCCAGGCGGTCCTCGACGTGATGGGCGTCGGCGGCGGCGACGGCACCAACTGGTTCGTGAAGGACCTCCCGCTGCTCATCGCCTTCGGCGTGCTGGCGGCCTACACCTACTCCTCGGGCCTGCGGGCGCCCGCGCTCATCGCGTTCGTGAAGGACGGGCTGATCTACCTCGTCATCGCGGTGGCGATCATCTACATCCCGATCAAGCTGGGCGGCTTCGACGACATCTTCGCCAAGGCCGGACACGCCTTCGCGCAGGTCAATCCGGCCACCGGCAAGCCACGCGGCGCGCTCGCGCCACCCGAGGCCGGCCAGTGGACCTACGCCACCCTGGCCCTGGGCTCCGCGCTCGCGCTGTTCATGTACCCGCACTCGATCACCGCGACGCTCTCCTCCCGGAGCCGGGACGTGATCCGCCGCAACACCACGATCCTGCCGCTGTACTCCCTGATGCTGGGCCTGCTCGCGCTGCTCGGCTTCATGGCCATCGCGGCGGGCATCAAGGTCACCAACGGCCAGCTGGCCATCCCCCAGCTGTTCGAGGACATGTTCCCGGACTGGTTCGCGGGCGTGGCCTTCGCGGCGATCGGCATCGGCGCCCTGGTCCCGGCGGCCATCATGTCCATCGCGGCCGCGAACCTCTTCACCCGCAACATCTACCGGGACTTCATCAAGCCGGACGCCACGCCGAAGCAGGAGGCCAAGGTCTCCAAGCTCGTCTCGCTGCTGGTGAAGGTCGGCGCGCTGGTCTTCGTCCTCACCATGGACAAGACGGTCGCCATCAACTTCCAGCTGCTGGGCGGCATCTGGATCCTGCAGACCTTCCCGGCCCTGGTCGGCGGCCTGTTCACCCGCTGGTTCCACCGCTGGGCGCTGCTGGCGGGCTGGGCGGTGGGCATGGTCTACGGCACGGCCGCGGCCTACGGCGTGGCCTCCCCCACCCAGAAGCACTTCGGGGGCTCGGCCAAGGAGATCCCCGGCATCGGCGAGATCGGCTACATCGGCCTGACGGCGTTCGTGATGAACGTGGTGGTCACGGTGGTCCTGACGTTCGTCCTGAAGGCCCTGAAGGCCCCCGAGGGCATCGACGAGACGACGCCGGGGGACTACACGGCCGACGCCGGCGACCCGGGCGTGGAGAAGGAACTCCCGCCGGCCGTCGCGGAGGGCGCCCACTAGGACGCGCCCTCCAAGGGGCGCGGGGAACGCCACCGCGCACGACCCGCAGCGGGCCGCCGAAAAGACGTCACGTCGGCGGCCCGCCGTCGTACACACTCCTGCGCATGACGATCCGCATCCGCGAAGCGCGGCCCGCCGAATACGGCGTCCTCGGCGAACTGACGGCCCAGGCCTACCTCAAGGACGGCCTCCTCGACTTCGGCGAGAGCGACTCCTACCTGACCGAACTGAGGGACGTGGCGAAACGGGCGGCCGCGGCCACCGTTCTCGTCGCCGTGGCCGACGACGTCCTCCTGGGCGGCGTGACCTTCGTCCCGGGGCCCGGCCCGATGGCCGACCTCGCCGCCGCGGACGAGGCGGAGATCCGCATGCTCGCCGTCGACGGCGCCGCCCGCGGCCGGGGCGCCGGCGCCGCGCTCGTCCGCGCCTGCGTCGAGCGCGCACGCGCCCTCGAAGGCTGCGGGAGGATCGTGCTGTCGACGCAGCGCACCATGGAGTCCGCCCACCGGATCTACGCACGCCTCGGCTTCGTCCGCACACCCGAGCGGGACTGGAATCCCTTGCCGCAGCTGGACGGCATCACTCTCCTCACCTATGAGCTGACACTCTGACACCTCCGCGACACAACATGTGGGGGTGCTACCGCGACCCGGCACTAGATGTATGCTCATGCTCGCTGTCGCCGCAGGGGAATCCGGTGCGAATCCGGAACTGTCCCGCAACGGTGTACTTGCGCACATCTGTGCGCGAGCGTCAGTCCGAGGACCTGCCGACAGCCGACGCCCGGCCGTCCGGCCCGGGTGTTCCGACGTCCGGGCCTCGTGGAGTGGGCCGGGGACGCGACACGCGTGCGTGCGCCCGTGTGCTGCCCCCTGCCCTCCGCCAGGCCCCGAGCCGAGCGAGGGAGAGCCCCACGTGACCATCGCGCCAGCCGAACCGGCTTCAGCGACCACCTCTGTGGACGAGGACGGTCCCGGCACCGCGTTGCTGCGGACCCTGACCGGGCTGACCGCCGACCTCCCCGACGCCGACCCCGGCCGGGTCGCCGCCGCCGCGCTGCGCGGCCGCTCGGCGCGGGCCGACGAGGCGGAGCTGCGCGAGCTGGCCACCGAGGCGGCCGCCGGTCTCATCTCGGAGGACCCCGCCTACTCCCGGCTCGCCGCCCGGCTGCTGACGATCTCCATCCGCGCCGAAGCCGCCTCGCAGGGCGTGACGACCTTCACCGAGTCCGTCGCCGTCGGCCACCGCGAGGGCCTCATCGCGGACCGCACCGCCGACTTCGCGCGCCTGCACGCGGCCCGCCTGGACGCCCTGGTCGACCCGGCCGCCGACGACCGCTTCGGCTACTTCGGCCTGCGCACCCTGCACAGCCGCTACCTGCTCCGGCACCCGATCACCCGCAAGGTCGTCGAGACCCCGCAGCACTTCATGCTCCGCGTCGCCGCCGGCCTCGCCGAGGACGACACGGCCCGCGCCCTGGACGAAGTCGCCGCGCTCTACGGGCTCATGAGCCGCCTCGACTACCTGCCCTCCTCCCCCACCCTCTTCAACTCCGGCACCCGGCACCCCCAGATGTCGTCCTGCTACCTCCTGGACTCCCCCAAGGACGAGCTGGACTCCATCTACGACCGCTACCACCAGGTGGCCCGGCTCTCCAAGCACGCAGGCGGCATCGGCCTCTCCTACAGCCGCATCCGCTCCCGGGGTTCGCTGATCCGCGGCACCAACGGGCACTCCAACGGCATCGTGCCGTTCCTCAAGACGCTCGACGCCTCGGTCGCCGCGGTGAACCAGGGCGGCCGGCGCAAGGGCGCGGCCGCGGTCTACCTGGAGACCTGGCACTCCGACATCGAGGAGTTCCTGGAGCTGCGCGACAACACCGGTGAGGACGCCCGGCGCACGCACAACCTGAACCTCGCGCACTGGATCCCGGACGAGTTCATGCGCCGGGTCAACGCCGACGGGCAGTGGTCCCTGTTCTCCCCCGCCGACGTGCCCGAGCTGGTGGACCTGTGGGGCGACGAGTTCGACGCGGCCTACCGCGCGGCGGAGAGCCGGGGCCTGGCGCGCAAGACCATCCCGGCCCGGGACCTGTACGGCCGGATGATGCGCACCCTCGCGCAGACCGGCAACGGCTGGATGACGTTCAAGGACGCGGCCAACCGCACCGCCAACCAGACCGCCACCCCCGGTCACGTCGTCCACTCCTCGAACCTCTGCACGGAGATCCTGGAGGTCACCGACGACGGCGAGACGGCGGTCTGCAACCTGGGGTCGGTGAACCTCGGCGCGTTCGTCGACACCGCGAGCGGTGACATCGACTGGGAGCGGCTGGACGAGACCGTGCGCACCGCGGTCACCTTCCTCGACCGGGTCGTCGACATCAACTTCTACCCGACCGAGCAGGCCGGCCGTTCCAACGCCAAGTGGCGTCCCGTGGGCCTGGGCGCCATGGGTCTCCAGGACGTCTTCTTCAAGCTGCGGCTGCCGTTCGACTCCGCCGAGGCCAAGGCGCTCTCCACCCGGATCGCCGAGCGGATCATGCTCGCCGCGTACGAGGCCTCCGCCGACCTCGCCGAGCGCGGCGGCCCGCTGCCGGCCTGGGAGAAGACCCGTACCGCGCGGGGTGTGCTGCACCCGGACCACTTCGGTGTCGAGTTCACCTGGCCGGAGCGCTGGGCGGCGCTGCGTGCGCGGATCGCGACGACCGGGCTGCGCAACAGCCTGCTGCTGGCGATCGCGCCCACCGCCACCATCGCTTCGATCGCGGGTGTCTACGAGTGCATCGAGCCGCAGGTCTCGAACCTCTTCAAGCGCGAGACGCTGTCCGGCGAGTTCCTCCAGGTCAACTCCTACCTGGTGCGGGAGCTCAAGGACCTCGGCGTCTGGGACGCCCGCACCCGTGAGGCGCTGCGCGAGGCCAACGGCTCGGTGCAGGACTTCGCGTGGATCCCGGCCGACGTGCGGGCGCTGTACCGCACGGCCTGGGAGATCCCGCAGCGCGGTCTGATCGACATGGCCGCGGCCCGCACGCCATACCTGGACCAGGCCCAGTCCCTGAACCTGTTCCTGGAGACGCCGACCATCGGCAAGCTCTCCTCGATGTACGCGTACGCCTGGAAGTCGGGCCTGAAGACGACGTACTACCTGCGTTCGCGCCCGGCGACCCGGATCGCCCGCGCCGCGCAGGCCCAAGCCACCGTTCCCGCCCAGCAGACGGCCGTCGAAGACGCGGTCGCCTGCTCCCTGGAAAACCCCGAGTCCTGCGAGGCCTGCCAGTAATGACCACCCAGAAGAAGAACCTGCTCGACCCGGGCTTCGAGCTGACTCTGCGCCCGATGCGCTACCCCGACTTCTACGAGCGCTACCGGGACGCCATCAAGAACACCTGGACCGTCGAGGAGGTCGACCTCCACTCGGACGTCGCCGACCTCGCCAAGCTCAGCCCCTCCGAGCAGCACCTGATCGGCCGGCTGGTGGCGTTCTTCGCGACCGGTGACTCGATCGTGGCGAACAACCTGGTGCTGACGCTGTACAAGCACATCAACTCCCCCGAGGCGCGGCTCTACCTGAGCCGTCAGCTGTTCGAGGAGGCCGTGCACGTCCAGTTCTACCTGACGCTGCTGGACACCTATCTGCCCGACCCGGAGGACCGCACGGCCGCGTTCGCCGCGGTGGAGAACATCCCCTCCATCCGCGAGAAGGCCGAGTTCTGCTTCCGGTGGATGGACTCGGTGGAGAACCTGGACCGGCTGGAGTCCCGGGCCGACCGCCGCCGCTTCCTGCTCAACCTGATCTGCTTCGCCGCGTGCATCGAGGGCCTGTTCTTCTACGGCGCCTTCGCGTACGTCTACTGGTTCCGCAGCCGGGGTCTGCTGCACGGTCTCGCCACGGGCACCAACTGGGTGTTCCGCGACGAGACGATGCACATGAGCTTCGCGTTCGACGTGGTCGACACGGTCCGCAAGGAGGAGCCGGACCTGTTCGACGACGAACTCCGCCAGCAGGTCACCGACATGCTGCGGGAGGCCGTCGAGGCCGAGCTGCAGTTCGCCCGTGACCTGTGCGGCGACGGCCTGCCCGGCATGAACACGGACTCGATGCGCCAGTACCTGGAGTGCGTCGCCGACCAGCGGCTCGGCCGCCTCGGCTTCGCTCCGGTGTACGGCTCGGAGAACCCGTTCTCCTTCATGGAGCTGCAGGGCGTTCAGGAGCTGACGAACTTCTTCGAGCGGCGGCCGTCCGCGTACCAGGTCGCGGTGGAGGGCACCGTGGACCTGGACGAGGACTTCTGAGCCTTCTGAGCCATCGGGGTCTCCCGCTCTCCGCGGTCCTCGTGGGCCTCCCTGATCTGCCGGTCGATGCGCCTGTCGCGCAGGACGCCGAGCACGGACGGGAGGGCCATGAGGACCAGGATCCCGAGGACCAGGACCATTCCGACGAGACCTTCGATCTGGTTTCCGTTCATGGACACCACTGTCCCGCCGGATGCTCCTTACCGTGAGTGGCAGCACTGCCACACACCCTCGAATTACTGCCATCGGCGAGGCACACTGGCAGCATGCTGACGAACGTGGCCGCGGTGCTCCTGGACGGTGTGCATCCCTTCGAGCTCGGAGTGGTGTGCGAGGTCTTCGGCCTCGACCGCTCCGACGAGGGGCTGCCGGTGTACGACTTCGCGGTGGTCTCGGCGGAGGGGCCGTCGCTCGCCACGCATGTGCCGGGCCTGACGGTCGCCACGCCCTTCGGCCTGGACCGGCTGGAGGAGGCGGACCTGATCGCGGTGCCGGCGGCCGACTCCAACGTCGACCGGGAGTACCCGCCCGAGCTGCTCGACGCGCTGCGCCGGGCCGTGGACCGGGGCGCCCGGGTGCTCAGCGTCTGCTCCGGCGTCTTCGTGCTGGGCGCGGCCGGACTGCTGGAGGGCCGCCGGTGCGCCGTGCACTGGCGGCACGCCCGGCTGCTGGCCCGCCGTTACCCGCGCACCCGGGTCGAACCGGACGTGCTGTACGTCGACGAGGACCCGGTGATCACCTCGGCGGGCACCGCGGCCGGCATCGACGCCTGCCTGCACATCGTCCGCAAGGAACAGGGCCCCGAGGTCGCCCGGAAGATCGCCCGGCGGATGGTGGTGCCCCCGCACCGGGACGGCGGACAGGCCCAGTACATCGAGCGCCCGCTGCCCGAGGGCCCCTGCGACACCGTCGGCGAGGTGCTGGCCTGGATGGCGGAGCACCTCGACGAGGAGGTCACCGTCGAGCAGCTGGCCGCCCGCGCCCTGATGGCCCCGCGCACCTTCGCCCGACGCTTCCAGCAGGAGACCGGCACCACGCCATACCGCTGGATCCTGCGGCAACGGGTGCTGCTGGCGCAGGAGTTGCTGGAGGGCACCGACGAGACGATGGACGCCGTCGCGGGCCGCGCGGGCTTCGGCACGGCGGCCGCGCTGCGGCACCAGTTCGTGAAGGAGCTGGGCACCACGCCGAACGCCTACCGGCGCGCGTTCCGGGGCCCGCAGGCCGCCTGAGCGCGCGCCGGTATCAGGACTCGCCGCCGGGGGCAGGTCACCAGGGCACGGGCGTGAGCAGCAGCCGCTGCGGGCGCAGGGTGATGCCCACCCGGGTGGAGTCATCGGACCCGGGGACCTGTTCGAAGCGGTACCGGGCGCACAACGCCGCTGTGATGAGGCTCAGTTGGGTCATGGAGAAGTGGTCGCTCGGGCACTTGCGGTTGCCGACGCTGAAGGGGCTCATGGCGTACTTCGGCACGTCCTGGGCCCGCTCCGGAAGCCAGCGGTCCGGGTCGAAGTCGAGGTGCGCGTCGTAGGAGCGGGCGTCGCGCTGGATGGCGTAGGGGCTGTAGACGATGTCGGCGCCCGCCGGAATGCGATAGCCGCCCAGCTCGGTGTCGGCCTTGGCGCGGCGCGTCAATATCCATACGGCGGGCCGCAAACGCATCGCTTCGACGACGACATTGTTGGTGTGCGCGAGCCGCCGAACGTGCTCGAATCCAACCGGTCGACCTCCTGTCACGGATTCGACCTCGGCGCGCACCTTCTCGGCCTGTTCCGGGTGTTCGGCGAGGACCTGGAGCAGCCACATGATCGTGGAAGCCACAGTTTCGCTGCCGGGTGTCAGTATCGCGACGACCTGGTCGTGGATCTCCTGTTCCCCGATGGGCTCGCCATTCTCGTCCTTCGCCGCGAGCAATGCTGTCAGCAAATCGTCCGGCTTTTGACCAGATGCCCGGCGCTCGGCGACGATCTCGTCGACGAGGAGATGCAAATCGGCCAGGGCCCGGTTGAATTCGCGGTTGGCCGGCAACGGCAGCCGGTACAGCGGACCGAGTGGTACGACCATCCGCCGGTACATACCGCGGAAGACGCTCGAGAGGTCGACGCTCAGCCGCTCCGCGCGCTCGTCCATGTACTCGCCGCGCAGCAGGCACCGGGCGGCGATGCGGACCGCGACCCGGAAGGACTCCGAGGTGCAGTCGACGGTGTCGCCGGGCTGCCAGCGCCCGGTCAGCGCGTGCGCCTCCTCCTCCATGATCGGGCCGTAGTCGGGGATCGCGGCGAGGTTGAACGCGGGCTGGATGGTGCGGCGCTGGCGGCGGTGGCGGGGCCCGTTGGCGGTGGCCACGCCCTCCTTGCCGAGCAGTCCCTCCAGGGACTCCCAGAGCGGGCCGGCGATGATGAAGTCGGGGTTGAGGGCGAGGGCCCCGGTGAGCGCCGGGGTGGTGACGGCGTACACCTCCTTGGGGCCGAGGCGCAGGCGCACCAGGTCGCCGTCGGCGCGCAGCCGGGACATGAAGGCCAGCGGGTCGCGGGCCAGCCGCCAGCCGTGGCCGAGCATCGGGACACCGCCGCCGGCGAGGGGCGGTTCGCGCAGTTCACCGTGTTCGGAAGCCTCCGCGGTCGCGGGCTTCACGGACTCGACGGTCATTTCTCACCTGCCGCTTCGTTGTTGACGTACGGGGGCGTGGACCGGTCGTCCCAGCTGTCGACCATGTACCGGCCGGATTCGTGGTGGAACCAGTAGACGGAGCTGAACCAGTTCCGCATATTGGCCACGCAGGCCAGGACCGCGGCACCGAGTTCCTTTCCGCGCACGGTGCCGTCGTCGAGCTGTTCGGCGAATCGGTGAGCGGTCCGCTCGGCGGCCAGGAATTCGGTGATGCATTCCTCGACGCGTCGCCTGACTTCTTCGACCGCCTTTTCAAGGCTCATTCCCTCGTGGGTGACGAGGGAGATTCCGAGATTGTGCACCTCGTCGCCCGCTATTTCCTTCGGAAGCGAGCAGAGGTCGTTGTACCAGGCGGCGAATTCCTGGCTGAGCAGGGCCGGCCTGCGGTATGCCGGATTCTTGCGCACGGCGTCCGGGAGTTCGGTCCCCGCGCTCGGCTCCAGGAGGTCCGTCCATATCCAGTGGGCGAAGGTGAGGCGCCGCAGCGCGAGGTATTCCTCGACCTGCGGGACGTATCCCGTGGTGCGGTTGCGGTACTCGCGGTCGTAGGCCTCGATCACCTCGTGGAAATGCCGGGCGAACCGCTGGTTCCAGGTGTCCGGCAGAAACGCGTACAGCCGCGCCACGCTGTCCGCGAACCCCGCGACCAGGGTGTCCGGGTGGTGCAGGTGGTGCAGCGGAGCATCGAGGGCCGTGTGCAGGCGGAACCGCAGCCTTCGCCAGTCGGCCGCCCGGCCGTGCACGACGTCACGGTCGTGCCGGTCGTCCCAGACGAAGAACCAGGCGCTGTAGTCGCATATCGCCTGGATCACCTCGTCGGAGGCGCCCAGGTAGTACCCGGCCATGAGGTCCGTGTAGCAAAGGCCGTCGGCATATTCACGCACCTTGTCGGCAGGCATCAAGCGTTTTTCCAGCAGCCAGAGGCGGGTCTTCTCCTGGAGCTGTGGCCAATACGGATGCAGGCGCCGAGGAAACCCGTCCTCGATCACGGGCAGGGCGAGTTGTGGTGGAACCGCGATCGCCGTCGGCGTCGATGTGGTGCTGTGTGAGAAAGCGTGCACGAACATACCCCTCTCAGCCGCCAGGTACGCACACCCCTCCCGCTGTGCCGGGCGTGCGCCGTTGCGTATCCCCGCACTTCCCATTCAGCACCACAACTGACCGATCTGGGAACGGATTTGCTTCTTTCACTACCCCCCAGTGCCGAGAATCTCCCCTTGTGTGACTGATTAGGGTTCGCTAGGGGCGCACAAAGGATCGAATGTACGACGGACAGGCGAACGAGTCCGACCGGACATGACGAACGCCTGGCCGGAGACCCTCCCGACCAGGCGTCACCACTGCCCTCGTCCGTCTCAGTCGTTGGCGACCACGGGGTAGCGGGGCTCGTTCTCGGCCATCTGCCGCAGCGCGTCCTTGCGCTCACGCTTGGAGAGCCGGTCGATGTAGAGGTACCCGTACAGGTGGTCCGTCTCGTGCTGCAAACACCGAGCGAAGTAGCCGGTGCCGCGCACCTTGATCGGGTTGCCCTGCTCGTCCTGGCCGGTGACCTCGGCGTAGTCGGGGCGGGCGAGCTGCGCGTAGGCGGTGGGCACCGACAGGCAGCCCTCGTTGCTGTCGTCCAGGCGCCGCTTGTCCGCCGGCAGGTCGACCAGCTTCGGGTTGCACACCACACCGACGTGCCGGGCGCCCTCGTCGTCCTGGCAGTCGTAGACGAAGACCTTCAGGTCGACGCCGATCTGGTTGGCGGCGAGGCCGACGCCCTCGGCGGTCCGCTGGCTGGCGAACATGTCGGCGACCAGCTGCGCCAGCTCGTCGCCGAACTCGGTGACGTCCTTGCACTCCTTGTGCAGCACCGGGTTGCCGACGACGGTGATGGGCCGCGAGGTCCCCCGCGCACGCCAGGCGTTCTCGCGCTCCTCGGTTCCCTCGGTGTCGACGACGAACCCGTCGTCGTCCACGGGGAGCACGCCCGCGTGCTGCTGATCGGTGTCCTGCTGCGCCATGACCGACGTAAGCCTTCCTGGATGTAACAAGGGGGATGTTGCTGATACAGGGTACGGGGAGCGCCCCGCCAGGGGCGCGGGACTGCATCTGATGTCGGCTGCCGCCGCGTGGGCGCGATCAGCCCCCACCCGGGCGTACCCGGAAGGCGGCCTCAGCAGACCTCTTCAAGGTCCCGCCAGTCCCGGGAGTCCGGGCTGTCCGCGACCCACCCGTCCAGCAACCCCCTGACCAGCGGGGCCGGCGCGGCCACTCCGCACTCCCGCTCCGGCACCCACAGCTGCCCGTCCGTCCGGTGGCCGAGCGGTCCCGGATGCCCCGGCTCGCTGTGGTCGTGGGGGTCGAGGTGCACTCCGTCGCCCTCGTCGGACGGCATCCGCGACTCGGAGCACATCCGGCACAGCAGCCGCACCGAGGAGGACCAGTCCTCCGCGGCGAACCCGGCGTCCCCGGCCAGCTGCTCCAGCGCGTCCCGGTCCGCCTCGGTCGCCGCCTCCAGCAGCACCACCCAGGTCGGCACCGGCGACGGCGCCCACAGCTCGATCTCGTCGAAGACGGGGTACGCGTGCCCGGTCGCCGTGGTCCGCTCGCCGTGCGGGACCCCGTCGTGCAGTACGACCTCGCCCCAGCGCCGCCCGGACGACGGCAGCGGGATCGACTGCACCTCGATGCGGGCCGGGTCAAGGCGCCGGCCCCAGACCACCTCGGCCTCCCCTTCCGGGGACAGCCGTACGGCGGCGCTGCCCAGGTCCATGCCGTCCGGCTCGCCGGAGACGGTGGCACCGCCGGGCACCCGCAGCCCGTAGGCCTGCCAGGCCCGCCGGGCCAGCGGCCAGTCCTGGAGGGCGGTCGCGGCGATCCCGACGTTCCACCAGTCCGGCGCCCCGGCCTCCCGGTCCAGGAGCGCCACCGCCCGCAGTCCGGCGGCCCGCGCCTGCTCCCAGTCGTGCCGGAACTTGTGCAGCAGGGCGAGGTTGAACCAGGACTCGGAGAGCCAGGGTTCCAGGTCGGCGGCGCGTGTCAGCAGTTCGCCCGCGTCCTCGTACCGGCCGTCGCCGATCAGCGTGAACGCACGGTCGGTGGCCTGCCGCCAGGAGGCGGAGGGCCGGTGCCGTCCCTTGCCGAAGATCCTCACGATTCCCGCCTGCCAGTTCCATTTCCGCACAGTGGGCTGGCTTGTGCCCCCGGACATCACCCTCTCCCTCGCATCCAACCACGGACGGGTGGAGGGCCGCTCATTACCCATGGGTTACCCAGCCGCGCGCAGGGTCAGACAGTCTCTGGAGAGCACGCGCGCCAAGGACTCCACGACCTCGGGAGCGTAGTCCCCCGCGGTGGCCAGCCGTAACTCCTCGAGCGCCGTCAACGGCCCGCCGGGCCCCGAGTCCCGGGCCTTCTCCTCGTACGCGTTGACGACCCGGACGATGCGCGCGGCGAGCGGCTGCTCCCGGTAGGGGTCGGCCTGCCGCTCCACGACCACGGCGACCGCCCCGGCCACTCCGGTCTGCCGCACGACGGCTCCGCCGAGCAGGGCGATCCGGCGCTGCTCGGCCGGCGGCAGGACGGCCGTGGCCCCGGCCGGCACCGGGTCGACCAGGCTCAGCTGGCCGATGTCGTGCATCAGCGCCGCGTACTCCAGCACGGTGAGCTCGGCGCCGGACAGTCCCAGGTCACGCCCGACGGCCCGGCTCAGCACGGCCACCCGCCGGGCATGGCCGGCCGGGGTGTACCCCGCGATCTCGGTGGCCCGGGCCAGGGAGGCGATGGTCTGCCGGTAGGTGGTCCGCACGGCCGCGTACCGGCGCAGCGCGAGCTGGGTGAGCAGGAGGGGCAGGCAGAAGACGGGCAGCGCCCACAGGCCGACGACGGCCACGGCCAGGGCCATGACCGCGCCGGTGGCGCAGACGGCGGACCCGATGCCGAGCAGTCCGCGCAGTTCGTCGCGGAGCAGCGGCCCGAAAGGCCAGCCGGTCCGCGAGCGCGCCTGCGCGGCGGCGAGCACGGCGTCGCACAGCGCGGTGAGCACCAGCAGCGCGATCAGCAGCAGCGCATACGCCGGTCCGCTCCAGTGCTTCAACACGCCCCTGCTGTAGAGGGGTTGGAAGCAGACGGCGGCGAAGCCGACGGTGAGCGCGCGGCGGGCGAGACGGTCGAGCGTGGGCCGGCGGCCGTCGGCGATGTGGGACACGCTGCCGAGCAGCGAGGCCGCGCAGACCACGGTGACGACCTGGAAGGCCCCGTCGTGCGTGGCGGCCCCGCCGTCGGCGCCCAGCAGCGCGTAGGCGAGTCCTCCTGCGGCCGCGAGCGGGGCGTCCTCCCGGGCCGCGACGCCGGTGCGCCGGCTCAGCTCGCCGACGGCGACGAGTCCTCCGAAGGCGAGCGCGATCCGCCGGTCGGCCAGCCCCTCCCAGAGGGTGCCGGCGAGGCAGCCGAGGGCGAGCAGGAGCGCGGCGGCCCGGATGCCGGCGAGGACGGCGGGGACCCGCTCCGGCTCCCGGAGGTCCGGGAGCGCTCCGGTGGTCCCGGCGGCGGTCCGCGCCGGGGCGAGCGAGGGGTCGTGGGTCGTCATGGGGTGCCCCGGCCGACGCTCTGGGCCGCGCCGTGCGGACGGCGGACGGCGGACGGGCCGGCCGCGGGGTCGTCGGCGGTCACCGCGGGGTGCCAGCCCTGTCTGGCCAGCGCGCGGTCCAGCGCGTCGACGGCCTCGGTGTCGAACTGGCGGCCCGCGCAGCGCCGTAGCTCCCGCACCGCCGCCGCGACCGGCCGGGCGCGGCTGTAGGAGCGGGTCGAGGTCATCGCGTCGAAGGCGTCGGCGACGGCCACCACGCGGGCGGACTGCGGGATCTGACTGCCGGCCAGGCCGTAGGGGTAGCCGCTGCCGTCGATGCGCTCGTGGTGGTGGAGGATCGCCGCCCGTGCCTCGCCGAGGAAGGAGATCCCGCGCACCATCTCGTGGCCGTACTCGGGGTGGAGCTGGATGATCCGCCGTTCCTCGGGGGTGAGCGGTCCGTCCTTGCGCAGCAGCCGGGTCGGGACGCCGAGCTTCCCCACGTCGTGCAGGATCCCGGCGAAGCGGAGCACCTCCACCCGCTCGTCGTCCAGGCCCAGCTCGCGCGCGATCATCACGGAGGCCTGCCCGACGCGTTCGCTGTGCCCGCGGGTGTAGCCGTCCTTGATGTCGACGGCCTGCACGAGCGCGCGGATGGTGGCCTGGTGGGCGGCCCGTTCCCGGTGGTACTGGGCGAAGGCCCACCAGGAGACGCACATCGGCAGGAGCACGAGCAGCGCGGCGACGGGACCGAAGGGGCTGCGCCACAGCACGGCCATCATCAGGCCGGCCAGCCCGTGCACCCCGATCGGCGCGAGGGAGCGGGAGAGCAGCCCCCGCCAGGCCCGGCGTGCCGGTACGCGCTCGGCGAGGGCGAGGATCCCGCCGTCCAGCAGGGCGAGGACCCCGCAGAACGCCAGCACCGCCGCCGCGCACGGCAGCAGCGCGTAGGGAAAGTCGCACCCCGCCACGGAGTCCCGGCCGCCCAGGGCCCGGTGGACCTGTCCCGCGCTCCACACGGCGAGAGTCAGTTCGGCGGCCCGCCAGATCCGCCGGAGGGTGCGCGGGCGCTGCTCGACGTGCGAGAGGAGCGCGCCCGGCAGGGCCACCAGCGCGGCGGCGGACGGCGGCAGCAGGAACGCGCCGGCGAGCAGCACCGGGTAGAACGTGCCGTCGAACCGCCGTCGTACGACGTGCTCGCAGGACGCGTACAGCGCGGCCAGCAGGGCCACCGCCCACCACGTCGTCCGCAGGCCGGGCAGCGGGAGCAGGCAGCACACGGCGCCGAGGGCGGCGCACGTCACGTACGCGCGCGCCCGTGCCGGTACCGCCTCCATCGCGCCCTCCCCCGACCATGCCTGTCCAGGCTCCGGAGCCTAGGCGGCGGCCGGAGGGTCCGGGGGTGATGAGCGGAGGATTAGCACATTCGGGTGACGGACCACCGGTGGCGGAACCGTCCGGCGAGGCGCGCCGGGTGCGCGCTCAGCGCTCCTGCGGGGCGACCGGAGCGGGCTCGGCGGCCGTGACGTCGTGCTCCGGGACGGCCTGGCCTGAGCGGATCAGGTCCAGCCGGCCCAGGACCTTGGCCCGCAGGTCGGTGGGCACGTCGTCATGGCCGCAGCACCGCTTGACCAGCTTCTTCACGGCCTCCTCCAGCCCGTACTTCTCCAGGCAGGGGGAGCACTCGTCGAAGTGCTGCTTGAACTTGACGCGATCGACGTCCGGCACCTCGCTGTCGAGGAACTCGTACAGATGATCGAGTACCTCACTGCAGTCCGTCTCGTGCGGCTCTCCGCAGCTCATGAGCCCGAGCCTTTCGCTTCGTTCGACTCTCCGGCGCCGGCCGGGACGAGTCCGCGCTCACGCGCGTAGTCCTCCAGCATGCCGCGCAGTTGACGGCGGCCCCGGTGCAGCCGGGACATCACCGTACCGATGGGTGTCCCCATGATGTCCGCGATCTCCTTGTACGCAAAGCCCTCTACGTCGGCGAGGTAGACGGCGATGCGGAATTCCTCGGGGATCGCCTGCAGCGCTTCCTTCACGTCCGAGTCGGGCAGGTGGTCGAGCGCCTGCGACTCCGCGGAGCGCAGACCGGTCGACATGTGCGACTCGGCACGGGCGAGCTGCCAGTCCTCGATCTCCTCGGCCGCGGAGCGCTGGGGTTCGCGCTGCTTCTTGCGGTACGAGTTGATGAAGGTGTTGGTGAGAATGCGGTACAGCCACGCCTTGAGGTTGGTGCCCTCACGGAACTGGTGGAAGGACGCGTACGCCTTGGCGTAGGTCTCCTGCACCAGGTCCTCGGCGTCGGCCGGGTTGCGTGTCATGCGCAGCGCGGCCGAGTACATCTGGTCGAGGAACTCCAGCGCGTCCCGCTCGAAGCGCGCGGTGCGCTCCGAGGTCGACTCCGCGCTCGTGCCCTGGCCCTCGGGCAGCTCCGCCTGGCCGTCGTCGGTCCCTGCGTCGGTACCGGTGACCGGACCCACCTCCTCAAGATCCAGGGCGGGACCGAAACCGATCCCACTCGACTCGGAGGATAGAACACGACCCGTGCCTGCCGCCGCTCGAATGGGAGCGGTCTTGGCCGCGTGCAGCACTGTCCAGTCCAGGTCAGCGCTGCTGCTGCGGCTCGGGCATACGGTCGAACCCATGCGGCGGACTTCCTCTCCTTCGGCGTCGGCGCTGGTGCCCCAGCACTTCTGTCCGCCTCAACAGTGGTCCGCCGCGCAACATTCCCGGGCGTCACCCGAGTGACGCGGCCCATGCGACGACCGCGTCCGTGATGATGGTCACTGCCCCTTCCGGCGTGATGTCTGCCCTTTTGGGCACGGCGAAGCCGTGATCGGCGTCCGGCACCTCGACGAGGGTGTATCCGCCGTCCGGGAACTCGGCCGGCTTCCCGAACGGGTCCTTCCCGCCCTGCACGACGAGCGTGGGCACCCCGGCCCCCAGCAGTTCCTCCGCCCGTGACTTCTCGGGCCTGCCGGGCGGGTGCAGCGGGAAGCTCAGCGCGAGGACGGCCGCTGCGCCCAGCTCCCGCGCGGTACGGCAGGCGACCCGGGCGCCGGCGCTGCGGCCGCCCGACACCACCGGCAGGCCCGGTGCGGCGAGCGCGGGCCACACGCCCCGCCAGCCCGCATCGAGCGTCCTGGGCGCCGGGGCGACCTTCCGGCCGGCCACCCGCCAGGGCTGTTCGACGAGGGCCACGCTCACGCCGTGGCCGGGCAGGGCCGCGGCGAGCGCCCGGAGGTCCCGCGCCTCGACTCCGCCGCCCGCCCCGTGGCCCAGCGCGAGCACCAGCCGGGCCCGCCGAGCCTCGTGCCAGGTGACGCGGGCGTCCCCCGCCTCCGTACCGACGATCTTCGAATGGGTCACGGGAGAAGGGTAGAAGCCGCGGGGCCGGAAGCGGGCGGGCTAGAAGAGCGTGCTCTCCTCGGGCGCGGCCAGTTCCGTCAGCAGCTCGGGGCCGTTGTTGCGGACGTTGCTGACGGCCGTGGCGACCGGATAGGCGCGCATCAGGCCCTCCGGCGGCGGGGCGAGCAGCGAGCGCAGGTCCTCGGCGTCGGTGCGGGCCGGGTCGAGCCAGGCGTCCCAGCGGTCCGGGGTGAGCATCAGCGGCATCCGGGGGTGGATGTCGGACAGCGACCGCGGGCCCTCGGCGGGCGCCACCGCCAGCGGCGAGGTCTCCGCCTCCGTGGTGATCACCGAGCAGGTGACCCACCAGGCCAGCGGGTGCTCGTCGGGCAGCGTCCGGTCGCGCCAGAACTCGTACAGTCCGGCCATGGCGAACACCGAGCCGTCGGCGGGGAGCACGAAGTACGGCTGCTTGCGCGGCCGCTTCTTCTTTCCCTCCACTTCGAGCTCCCGCTCGTCCTTGGCGGTGACCCACTCGTAGTAGCCGTCGGCGGGCAGGATGCAGCGGCGGGTGGCGAAGGCGCGGCGGTACGACGGCTTCTCGTGCACGGTCTCGGCACGCGCGTTGATCATCCGGGCGCCGCCCTCGGGCGACTTGGCCCAGGACGGCACCAACCCCCACTTGAGCCTGCGCAGCTGACGGACCGGCCGCCTGTCGTCGGCGTCCTTGAGCGGCCGGTCGAGGACGGCGTAGACCTCCTTGGTGGGGGCCACGTTGTAGTCGGGCTCCAGAGTCTCCTCGGGCTCCCACTTCTCGACCTCGAAGATCTGGGCCAGGTCCTCGGGCCCACGACTCGACGCGTACCGTCCGCACATCTTCACAACCCTACATTTCACTCCCAGGACTGAAGCCGGGACGGCGGAACAGGACTGAGGACGGGACGGCTGGACCCGCGCCGGACCGCCGGCCGGGCCGGTGCCGGGGACGGCGGCCCGTTCCCGTCCGTTGTCATCCCGTCCGCACATGCATACGTGCCACACTGCCGACTCCGTACGACGAGAGGGAACGACCGCAGACCATGGACACCAGCACAGCGACCTCTCTCTGGGACGAGCTGACCGGCTCCCAGCCCGACCCGGACCTGTGGGTGGTGGTCGCCACGCTCGCCGCCGCGGCCGCCGTGGTGGTCCCGCACTCCGTGTGGCGGATAGCCCGCAACACGATCACGATCGCCCACGAGGGCGGCCACGGCCTGGTCGCCCTGCTCACCGGCCGCCGGCTGACCGGCATCCGGCTGCACTCCGACACCAGCGGCCTGACGGTCAGCCGGGGCAAGCCGCACGGCCTGGGCATGATCCTCACCGCGGCGGCCGGCTACACCGCGCCGCCGCTCCTGGGCCTGGGCGGCGCGGCCCTGCTCGGCGCCGGCCGCATCACCCTGCTCCTGTGGGTCGCGACGGCCCTGCTCATCGCGATGCTGGTGATGATCCGCAACGCGTACGGCGTCCTGACGGTGTTCCTGACGGGCGGCCTGTTCCTGCTGGTGTCCTGGCTGGCGGGGCCGCAGGTGCAGGCGGCCTTCGCCTACGCGGTGGTCTGGTTCCTGCTGCTCGGCGGGGTGCGCCCCGCCTTCGAACTCCAGGCGAAGCGCTCCCGCGGCGGTGCCGGCGACTCGGACGCGGACCAGCTGGCGCGGCTGACCCATCTCCCGGCGGGCGTCTGGCTGTTCCTCTTCCACACGGTCTCGCTGTGCTCGCTGATCGGCGGCGGCCGCTGGCTGCTCGGCGTGTGAGCGGAGCGGCTCGGCGCACACCGGCCGGGCCGGCCCGGCAGGCCCCGGGGCGGTGCCGGCCCGCAGCCGTGCCGAGCGGACCCGGCGAACCCTCCACCGTCCCGCACCCGCCGGGCGGCCCGTCCCGCGGAGCGCCCGGCACCCCGGCCGCGCACTAAAGTGACCCCATGGCCGCAAACCCCACCGCACCTACCGCCCTCTGGCCCGCCCCGCACGCGCGCGGAGCCGTCGACGCGACGGTTCACGTGCCCGGGTCCAAGTCGGTCACCAACCGCGCCCTGGTCCTCGCCGCCCTCGCCTCCGAACCCGGCTGGCTGCGCCGCCCGCTCCGTTCCCGCGACACCCTGCTGATGGCCGGCGCCCTGCGCGCGATGGGCGTCGGCATCGAGGAGACGGTGTCCTCCAGTTCCTCCGGCGCGGGCGGCACCGAGGGCTGCGGCGAGGCCTGGCGGGTGATCCCCGCGGGGCTCCGCGGGCCCGCCACCGTCGACGTCGGCAACGCGGGCACGGTGATGCGTTTCCTCCCGCCCGTCGCCACCCTCGCGGCCGGCGACATCCGCTTCGACGGCGACCCCCGTTCCTACGAGCGCCCCCTGCACGGCGTGATCGACGCCCTGCGCGTCCTCGGCGCCCGGATCGACGACGACGGCCGGGGCGCGCTCCCGCTGACGGTGCACGGCGGCGGCGCCCTGGAGGGCGGTCCGGTGTCGATCGACGCCTCGTCCTCCTCGCAGTTCGTGTCGGCCCTGCTGCTCTCCGGGCCGCGGTTCAACCAGGGCGTGGAGGTCCGCCACGTCGGTGCCTCGCTCCCCTCGCTGCCGCACATCCGGATGACCGTCGACATGCTGCGCGCGGTCGGCGCCCAGGTGGACACCCCGGAGTCGGGCGGTGAGCCGAACGTCTGGCGGGTCACCCCGGGCGCCCTGCTCGGCCGGGACCTGACCGTCGAGCCGGACCTCTCCAACGCCCAGCCGTTCCTGGCCGCGGCGCTGGTGACGGGCGGCAGGGTGCTGATCCCGGACTGGCCGTCGCGCACCACCCAGCCGGGTGACCGGCTGCGCGAGATCTTCACCGAGATGGGCGGTTCCTGCGAACTGACCGACCACGGCCTGGAGTTCAGCGGTTCCGGCCGGATCCACGGCATCGACGTCGACCTCGGTGACGTCGGCGAGCTGACTCCGGGCATCGCGGCGGTCGCCGCGCTCGCCGACTCCCCCTCGACCCTGCGGGGCGTGTCCCATCTCCGCCTCCACGAGACGGACCGGCTGGCCGCGCTCACCAAGGAGATCAACGAGCTGGGCGGCGACGTCACCGAGACCGCCGACGGCCTGCACATCCGCCCGCGCGCGCTGCACGGCGGCGTCTTCCACACCTACGAGGACCACCGCATGGCCACCGCCGGTGCGATCATCGGCCTGGCCGTGGAGGACGTGCGGATCGAGAACGTGGCGACCACGGCGAAGACCCTGCCGGACTTCCCCGACCTGTGGACCGGGATGCTCGGGAGCGACGGGGCCTAGGGGCGTACGACATGCGCCGCTACGGCAAGCACACCGACGAGGACGACATCCGCCAGCGTCCCAACCGCAAGGGCACCCGGCCGCGTACCCACATCCGCCCGGCCCACGAGGACGCGGCGGAGGGCATGGTCCTCACCGTCGACCGGGGCCGGCTGACCTGCCTGGTCGAGGACCGGACGGTCCTGGCGATGAAGGCCCGCGAGCTGGGCCGCAAGGCCGCGGTGGTGGGCGACCGGGTGGCCCTGGTCGGTGACCTGTCCGGCAAGAAGGACACCCTGGCCCGGATCGTGCGCATCGAGAGCAGGACGTCGGTGCTGCGCCGCACCGCCGACGACGACGATCCGTTCGAGCGGGTGGTCGTCGCCAACGCCGACCAGCTGGCGATCGTCACGGCCCTGGCCGACCCGGAGCCGCGCCCGCGCCTCATCGACCGCTGCCTGGTGGCGGCCTTCGACGGCGGTCTCACGCCGCTGCTGGTCATGACCAAGTCGGACCTGGCCCCGCCGGACAAGCTCCTCGAACTCTACGGCGACCTGCAGATCCCCTACGTGGTCACGAGCCGCGAGGAACTGGAGACGGGGGACGCGGCCCGGGTGGTCCAGGAACACCTGGACGGCAAGGTCACGGCGTTCGTCGGCCACTCCGGCGTCGGCAAGACGACCCTGGTGAACGCCCTCGTCCCCGAGGACCTGCGGCGCACCACGGGTCATGTGAACGCGGTGACCGGCCGCGGCCGCCACACCACGACCTCGGCCCTGGCCCTGCCGCTCACCGGCGACGACGGCTGGGTCGTCGACACCCCGGGCGTCCGCTCCTTCGGGCTGGCGCACATCGACCCGTCCCGGGTGATCCACGCCTTCCCGGACCTGGAGCCCGGCACCGAGAACTGCCCGCGCGCGTGCAGTCACGACGAGCCGGACTGCGCACTGGACGCGTGGGTCGCCGACGGTCACGCGGACCCCGCCCGCCTGTACTCCCTGCGCCGTCTCCTGGCGACACGCGAGCGCAAGGAAGGCGACTGACCACCGCGTTGTTTGTGCTGACCCGAGTTCGGTAAGTGCATAATCGCACCGAGCTGGACTTACGGGAGGACGGCACATGGCGTGGCTGCTGGTGATCGTGGCCGGAATTCTGGAGACCGGCTTCGCCGTCTGCCTCAAGCTCTCCCACGGCTTCACGCGCCTGTGGCCGACGATCGCGTTCGCGTCCTTCGCCCTGGGCAGCTTCGGCCTGCTGACCCTGTCCCTGAAGAAGCTGGACGTGGGCCCGGCGTACGCGGTGTGGACCGGCATCGGAGCGGCCGGCACGGCGATCTACGGCATGATCTTCCTGGGCGACCTGGTGTCCACCCTGAAGATCATCTCCATCAGCCTGGTGATCGCGGGCGTGATCGGCCTCCAGCTGTCGGGCTCCGCCCACTGACCCGCCTCCGGAGAAGAGCGCACCGCACCGGCTGACCCCGCCTCCGGAGAGGGTGCACCGCACCGGCTGACCCCGCCTCCGGAGAAGGTGCACCGCACCGGCCGCCGTGAGCTCACACCGGCTGTCGCGAAAGCACCCCCCGCACCAGCTCCGCCACCCCGCCCTCGCCCGGTGGCGCGGCCACGCACGACAGCGCCAGCCGGACCACCAGTTCGCAGGACCGGGCCAGCTCGCCGTTCCCCCGCGCCGCGCCGCCGCCCGCCAGCACGACCACCGCGCGGTCCCGCACGAGCTGCACGAAGTCCCCCGGGGAGGGCAACGGGCCGTCCGCCCTCCGCTGCGCCGGCACCGCCGAGGAGGACGGCACCGCGGTCAGCGCCGGCGTCGGCAGCCGCTCGCTCCAGCAGCCCGTCAGCATCGCCCGTACCAGCACGTTCTCCCGTGCCGCCGCGGCCGTCCACTCGGCCGTCGCCGTCAGCCGCTCGCGTGCCTCGGTGTGGCTGACCAGCGCCCGCTCCACCCCCGCGAGGTACCCGTCGGCCTCCCGGCGCACCAGCGCCCTGGCCAGGCCTTCCTTGCTGCCGAACTCGTTGTACAGCGTCTGCCGGGACACCCCGGCCGCCGCGGCCACGTCGACCATCCGCACGGCGGCCCACGGGCGTCGGGCGAGCGCCGTGTAGGCGGCGTCCAGCAGGGATTCCCGGGCTGCAGGCATCATCGCCTCCTGGGGCGGACGGCTCTGCGCTCAGATTTGACGCGTACGAACCCACTGTCAAGGGTTCGCGAAGGTGCCGGGGGGCGCCCTTCGGCCAACACGCGCGGGCGCCCCCGGGCCGCCACGCGCGCGTCCCGGACGCCCCGCTCCCCCGCCCGGACACCCGCCGTGTCCGCGGCCTCCCCGCGACATCCCCCGTATCCGCCCCGTCCCCGTGTAGCCCCGCGCCCGCCCCGGCAGATAGCGTTCGTCACATGCCGGACTACCACGATGACCTGCGGCTCGCCCACGTGCTCGCGGACGCCGCCGACGCCGCCACCATGGACCGCTTCAAGGCCCTCGACCTCAAGGTCGAGACCAAGCCGGACATGACCCCGGTGACCGAGGCGGACAAGGCGGCCGAGGAGCTGATCCGCGGTCAGCTGCAGCGGGCCCGTCCGCGGGACGCGGTCCTGGGCGAGGAGTACGGCATCGAGGGCACCGGCCCGCGCCGCTGGGTGATCGACCCGATCGACGGCACCAAGAACTACGTCCGCGGGGTGCCCGTCTGGGCGACCCTGATCTCCCTGATGGAGGCGGCCGAGGGCGGCTACCGGCCGGTCGTCGGCGTGGTCTCCGCGCCCGCGCTGGGCCGCCGCTGGTGGGCGGCGCTGGGGCACGGCGCCTACACCGGCCGCAGCCTCTCCTCCGCCACCCGCCTGCAGGTCTCCAAGGTCTCGAGGCTGTCCGACGCCTCCTTCGCCTACTCCTCGCTGGGCGGCTGGGAGGAGCGCGGCCAGCTCAACGGCTTCCTGGACCTGACCCGTGACGTGTGGCGCACGCGCGCGTACGGCGACTTCTGGCCGTACATGATGGTCGCCGAGGGGTCGGTGGACCTCTGCGCCGAGCCGGAGCTGTCCCTGTGGGACATGGCGGCCACCGCGATCGTCGTCACGGAGGCCGGCGGCACCTTCACCGGTCTGGACGGGCGTCCCGGCCCGCACAGCGGCAACGCGGCCGCGTCCAACGGCCTGCTCCACGACGAGCTGCTGTCGTACCTCACCCAGCGTTACTGAAACGGTCTTCTGAGGCAGAACGGGGCAGACGCGCCAGCACATATGAGCGCGTGCGCCCTCAATTGGCTACCCGCACCCCCTTGTTGACTCCTGCTTTACCTGCCACCCTGTGAGAACCCCCACTTTGTGAACTTGTGAATCGCTGAACTATCTCCGCGGTTCCCTAGGAGGTGGCACCTTCCATGCTCGTCCGTGACGCCATGAGTACGGTGGTCCTCACCGTCGGCCCGGCCCACACGCTCCGCCAGGCGGCCGTCCTGATGTCCGCGCGCCGCGTGGGCGCGGCGATCGTCCACGACCCGGACGCCGGCGGCATCGGCATCCTCACCGAACGCGACATCCTGGACTCCGTCGGCCTGGGCCAGAACCCGGACACGGAACCCATCCACGCCCACACCACCAACGACGTCGTGTTCGCCGCCCCGACCTGGACCCTGGAGGAGGCGGCGCGGGCGATGGCCCACGGCGGCTTCCGCCACCTGATCGTGCTGGACGGCGGCGAACCGGCCGGCATCGTCTCGGTCCGCGACATCATCCGCTGCTGGGTCGGTGCCCGCGCGCCGCAACCCGCCTGACACCCCCGCCGCCGCCCGTCCATCAGCCGCTCCGGTATTGGACTCAGTCCAATTCGAGCCCCACTCCAAAGTCACACCCGTTCGGGAAATGGTCGGCCTGCTGTTAGGCTGGATGCCATGAGTGACCTTCTGGATCGGCTGCGTGGACGCGGATGGCGGATGACCGCGCAGCGACGCGTCGTGGCCGAGGTCCTCGACGGCGAACACGTCCACCTGACGGCCGACGAGGTCCACGCCAGGGCCGTCGTCAAGCTGCCGGAGATCTCCCGGGCGACCGTCTACAACACGCTGGGCGAGCTGGTCTCGCTGGGCGAGGTCCTGGAAGTCTCGACGGACAGGCGCGCCAAGCGGTACGACCCGAACGCGCACCAGCCGCACCACCACCTGGTCTGCGCGCGCTGCGGCTCGATCCGGGACGTCCACCCGACCGGCAACCCGATGGCCGACCTTCCCGCCTCGGAGCGCTTCGGCTTCACGGTCTCCGACGTCGAGGTGACGTACCGCGGCCTGTGCCCGGACTGCGCGGCCAGCGCCTGAGAAACGTTCCCGAAGGCCCCGGCACCCTCGTGGTGCCGGGGCCTTCGTGTCGGCTCTCGCTGCCGTGGCCCCCTGCCGGGAAGAGCCCCTGCCGGGAAGAGCCATGTCCGGGAAACACGCCATGTCCGGGAAACACCGAGGGCCGGAACCCGTTTCCGGATTCCGGCCCTCGGCCTTCAGTAGCGGGGACAGGATTTGAACCTGCGACCTCTGGGTTATGAGCCCAGCGAGCTACCGAGCTGCTCCACCCCGCGTCGATGAACAGAACATTACGTGAGGCACGCGAGAAGAAGCAAATCCATTACCGGCACCCCGCCTGGCCTGCGAAAAGAGGCGGGTCAGGCGGACAGCTCCTCGCGCAGCGCGTCCCGCAGCCGCCCGGCCCGCTCACTGACCTCGGCCGGTCCCAGCGCCACCGCCCGGTCCGCCCACCGCTGCCCCTCGGCCAGCTCGCCACGACGCGCGTAGACCAGGGCCAGCCGCAACGCCGCCCGCCCGTGCCCCGCGTCGGCGGCCCGCTGCCACCACACGGCGGCCTCGGGCTCGCTGCCCTCCCGGGCCAGCAGCAGCCCCAGGTTGAACGCGCCGTTGCGCGACCCGGCCTCGGCCGCCGTCCGGTACCACCGCGCGGCCTCCACCACGTCCCCGCGGCCGGCGGCGAGCATCCCGACTCGCACCTGGGCGCGCCGGTGCCCCTGCGAGGCGGCCCGCTCGTACCACTCCTCGCACTCGCTCTTGGTGTGCACCGACGGCTCGCCCAGCTCGTGCTCGGAGACCTTCGGCCGCCGCGCGTCGAGCACGGCCGCGAGCCGGTAGGCGCCCTCGGCGCTGCCGCCGCCCGCGGCGCACCGCAGGTGCCGCTCGGCGGCCGCCTCGTCGCCCTCCCGCAGCCGGGCGATGCCGACCTGGAGTGCGGCCTCGGTGTGCCCGGCGGCGGCCGCCTGCTCGTAGCAGCGCAGCGCCACGCGGTCCTCGCCCCGCCCCGCGTACAGGATCCCGAGGTTGAACGCGGCGTCCACGCTGCCGGCCTCGGCGGCCTTGGAGAACCACGGCTCGGCACCGGCGGTGTCGCCGACCTGGAGCAGCAGGACGGCGAGCGCGTTGGCCGCCTCCCGGTGTCCGGCGTAGGCGGCCCGGCGGTACCACTGCTCGGCCTGCGCAGTCCGCCCCTGCTCGGCGCAGAGCAGGGCGAGGTTGTACGCCCCGTTGTCGTCGCCCGCGTCCATCGCCGCCCGGTACCAGCGCTCGGCGGTCTGTGTCTCGCCGCGCTCGGCGTGCAGCGCGCCCAGGGCGTTGGCGGCGTTGCCGTCGCCGTCCTGGGCGGCCCGCAGCCACCACACGGCGGCGCTCTCGGTGTCCCCGGCGTCGCGCAGCAGGAAGCCGAGCGCGCAGGCGGCGCGGGCCTCGCCGTCCTTGGCGGAGGTCAGGTACCAGCGTCCGGCCTCCTTCAGGTCGCCGCGCCGCTCCAGGATCGCCCCGAGGTGCAGCGCGGCCCGCCGGTGGCCGCGGGCGGCGGCCTGCCGGTACCACTGCTCGGCCTCGGCGGCCGCGGCGGCGCTCTCGGCGCCGGTACCGGCCTCGGCCCCGCTCTCCCCGTCGCCCGCGCCGCGGTCCAGCGCCCGCGCCAGCCGGTAGGCGGCCTCGCGGTGCCCGCGCTCGGCGGCGGCCCGCATCCAGTGGCCGGCGTGCGCGTCGCCGCGGTGCTCCAGCAGGTCGGCGAGCGCGTAGGCGCCGAGCGGGTGGCCCTGCTCGGCGGACTGGCGCAGCCAGTACTCGGCGGCGGGTTCGTCCCCGCGCTCGCGGTGGTGGCGGCCGAGCGCGTGGGCGGCCGGCGCGGAACCGGCCACGGCGGCGATCCGCCACCACCCGGCGGCCTCGTCGGGATAGCCGCGCTGGTGCAGCAGGACACCCAGGTTGTTGGCGGCGGCCCGGTCGCCGGCGGCCGTGGCGGCACGCAACTGCGGCTCGGCCCCGTCGAGGTCGCCGCGGCGCAGCAGCAGCGCGCCGAGGACACTCATCGACTCCACGTCACCGGCTTCGGCGTGGAGCCGGTGACGTGCCTCCTCAGCGGCCTCAACGGCCTCGTCGCGGGTCGGCTCCTCGCCCGAAGGCTGCACAAATCGCCCTGTCTCGAACAGAGTTGCCTTGTCCCCCATAACGTCCATCGTCGCACCACCTGCAACCTGGGTACATCCGGTATAGCGCAACCCGTGAGGTCACTTCAGCGTTTTGTCGACATGCCCACAGAACGACAAGTCAAACACATCCGGCCCAACTCCCCACCGCGGCGCGGCGGTCGCGCGCACCGGTACATGCGTTCGCCGCCCGTCCGGTCACCGGCAACCGCGGGACCGGGCGCGGCCTACCGCGCGTCCGCACACCACGAAGGCCCGGATCCAAAAGGATCCGGGCCTTCGACTTCAGTAGCGGGGACAGGATTTGAACCTGCGACCTCTGGGTTATGAGCCCAGCGAGCTACCGAGCTGCTCCACCCCGCGCCGTTGTGGTGAAACCGTACCACGGCGCGGGGCGGTCCTGATCATCCGCCCGGTCCTGAGCCACCGCTCGGGGTCGGGCTCGCGTCGGCACCCGGGCTCGGGCTGCCGCTCGGCGAGGCGCCGCCGCCGGTCCCGCCCGCCTTGGACTGCGCCTCCTCGGCGCGCCTGAGCGCGTCCTGGAGCTGGTCCTGCGCCTTGCCGTACGCCGTCCAGTCGCCCTTCTTCATGGCCTCCTGGCCCGCCTCGAAGGCCTTCTGGGCGTCGTCGAGCGCCTGCCGGACCGTCGGGTTGGAGGACTCCGGCGGACTGGTCGTCCCGGTGTCGGAGGATCCGGTGTCGGAGGATCCGGTGTCCGAGGACCCGGTGTCGGTGCCGCCCGACCCGAAGACCTTGTCGAGGGCCTCCCCGAGGGTGTTCTCGAAGACGGTCTTGCCCTCGTAGGTGACCAGCACCTTGCGCAGCAAGGGGTACTTGACGCCGGCACCGCGGACGTAGACCGGCTCCGCGTAGAGCAGGCCCCCGTCCAGCGGCACGGTCAGCAGATTGCCGTACTCGACCTCGGAGTCGCCGCCCTTCAGGAGTTTGATGGCGGCCGCGATCTCCTGTTCGGAGTTGAACTTGCTCTGGACCTGTTTGGGTCCGTCGACCGTCGTACTCGTCGGCAGTTTCAGGATTCTGATCTTGCCGTAGTCCTTCGAACCGGCCTCGGAGTCCACCGACATGAACGCGCTGAGGTTGTCCCGGCCGTTGGGCGTGAACGTGGTCGAGAGCGAGAACGTCTGCGCGCTCTGGTCCGGCATCTTCATGCTCAGGTAGTACGGCGGCACCGCGTCGCCCGACTTGTTGGTCGGGTCGTCGGGCACCTGCCACACCTCGCTGCCGGTCAGGAACGTCTGGGCGTCCGTCACGTGGTAGCGGGTGAGCAGTTCGCGCTGCACCTTGAACAGGTCCTGCGGGTACCGGAGGTGGTCCATCAGGTCCTGCGAGATGGCGTTCCTGGGCTGCACGGTGCCCGGGAAGGCCTTCATCCAGGTCTTCAGCACCGGGTCCTCGGTGTCCCACTGGTAGAGCTTGACCTGGCCGGAGTACGCGTCCACGGTCGCCTTCACCGAGTTGCGGATGTAGTTGACCTGGTTCTGCTGGGCCACCACCGCCCGCGAGTTGTTGGTCGCGGTCAGCGAGTCGGCGGTGGTGTCGCCGAGGGTCGTGCGCGAGGCGTAGGGATAGCCGTTGGACGTCGTGTAGGCGTCGACGATCCACTGGATGCGGCCGTCCACCACCGCCGGGTAGGCGTCGCCGTCGATGGTCAGCCACGGGGCGACCGCCTCGACCCGCTCCTTGGGCGTGCGGTTGTACAGGATCCGCGAGCCCTCGCCGATCGCGCCCGAGTACAGGATCTGCGGCTCGTTGAACGCCACCGCGTACGCGGCCCGGTTGATCGGGCTGGAGAGACTGACCCCGCTCTTGCCCGCGTAGCTGGTGAGCTTCTCACCGTTGTCGTCGGAGTAGTCGATCTCCTTCTGGGGACCGCCGACGATCGAGTAGGTGTTGGTCTTCTCGCCGTAGTAGACGCGCTGTTCGTACGTGCCCAGGTCGCCCTGGGACGGCAGGTCGGACTCGGTGAAGACCGGCTGGCCCTGGTCGTCGGCCTCGGTGCCCTTGGCGGCGACCACGCCGTAGCCGTGGGTGTAGCGGAAGTGGTCGTTGATCCAGTTGTTCTTCGGGATGCCGGCCAGGTTCAGCTCACGCAGACCGATGACGGTGTCCTGGACCTTGCCGTCCTTGGTGTAGCGGTCCACGTCCAGATTGGTGGGGAACGCGTAGTAGTTCCGCATCTGCTGGAGTTGCTGGAACGTCGGCGACACGATGTTCGGGTCCATGATCCGGATGCTCGCCGTGCTGTCGACGTCGTCCCGGAGCTTGGTCTTGTCCGTCGTCGTGCTGGTGCCCTTGTACTCGGTGACCTTGGTGTCGTCGATGCCGTACGCCTCGCGGGTCGCCTTGAGGTTCTTCTGGACGTACGGGGCTTCCTTGGCCTGCTCGTTGGGCTGGACCTGGAACTTCTGGACGATCGCCGGATAGAGGCCGCCGATGAGGATCGCCGACAGGACCATCAGGCCGAAGCCGATGACGGGCAGTTGCCAGGTGCGCCGCCACAGGGTGGCGAAGAACAGCAGCGCGCAGATGACGGCGATGCAGAACAGGATCGTCTTGGCCGGCAGGTACGCGTTCGCGTCGACGTACCTGAGGCCCGTCCAGTTGCCGGTGGCCTTGAAGTCGCTGGACTTCACCGCCAGTCCGTAGCGGTCGAGCCAGTAGGCGACCGCCTTGAGCGCGACGAAGAGGCCGAGCAGCACCGAGAGGTGACCGGTCGCGGCACCGGTGGCGCGCGCGCCGGGGCTGGTGACCCGAAGCCCGCCGTACAGGTAGTGGGTGAGCGCGGCGGCGATCAGCGAGAGGATCGCGGTGGCGAAGCCGAAGCCCAGCAGGAACCGGTACCAGGGCAGGTCGAAGGCGTAGAAGGAGACGTCGAGGTGGAACTGCGGGTCCTTCTGGTGGAAGGGCACGCCGTTGACCCACATCAGCCAGGTACGCCACTGACCGGCCGCGGAGGCACCGGCGATCAGCCCGACCAGTGCGGTGACCGCGAGCAGCAGCCAGCGCTTGTACGGCGCGATGCCCATCCGGTAGCGGTCCAGGCTCTGCTGCTCCATCGACATGGCGCTCAGCGGCGGCCTGAGCCGGTGCGCGAGCCAGATGTTGAAGCCCACCGCGGCGGCCATCAGCAGCCCGAAGACGAAGAACAGGCCGATCTTCGTCCACAGGGTGGTGGTGAACACCGAGGAGTAGTGCACCGACCGGTACCAGAGCCAGTCCGTCCAGAAGCCCGCGAACATGGTGAACGCCATGCCGAGCACGGCAAGGACGCCCAGGGTCATGAGCAGGGTCCGGACGCGCCGGGACGGGCGGCCCGCTCTCATCCGCGGCCCCGTCGGGCCTCCGCCGCGGTCCGGCATCTGGAAAGCCAAGGTGCGCACCTCGAAGTTCGCTGTTTGTCCGCTGTTGTCGCGTCAGGCCCCCTTGTCCGCGGACCCGACGTGGCCCCCCGTGATCGTGGGGGCACACCTATGCAACTTACTCACGACTTACTCGGTTCCCGATTCCGGCCATGAACGAGGCAGGATTGTGACCATGTCCAACACTCCCATGGCAGCGAACCCGCTCACCCGGGCCGTACTCGAGATCGACGAGTACGCCTCCGGCCTCGGCTGGGACCAGCCCGCTCGCCTCTTCGCCCTCGTCGACACCGCGCGGCTGCGCACCCAGGAACCGGCTCTGGCCGCCCAGCTCGGTCTGGAGGACGAGTCCGCGACCACCGGCCTGACCCCGATCGAGCAGGACGAGGTGCCGACGGACAAGGCGCTGGACGAGTTCCTGGGCACCATCGCCTGGCCGGACGCGGTGGTCGGCTGCGCGCTCACGGTGGAGCGGCTGATGCTGCCGCCGTCCGCCGAGAAGCAGGTCCCGGAGGGGCTGAGCGAGGGCAGGCTGGCCTCGTGGGTGGCCCAGCACCCCGACCGCCAGGAGGTCCGGATGACGGTCGCCGTGCTGCGGGACGGCTCCCGCGACGCGGCGGTCCGGCTGCGCGAGAAGGACTCGCCGACCGAGGTCCTCACCGGACCCGACCTGGTTCCGGGTCTGGCGGAGGCGCTGAGGGCCACGTTCGCGGACTGAGCCGCCGTACGCGGCCCGCGCACGACGCCGGGGGCGCCCCGCACGACGCCGGGGGCGCCCCTCGTCAGGAGGGGCGCCCCCGGGTCCTCAGGGCCTCTTTGCGGCGTCAGCCCTTGGCGCTGCACTTCGGCAGGGCGCCGGTGTCCCCGGCGCGGATGTCCTTGAGGGCGCCGAGGGCGTCGTCGATCGTCTTGACCTTGACCAGGGTGAGCCCGCTCGGCGTGTCCTTGGCCGCCTCGGCGCAGTTGTCGGCCGGGGTCAGGAAGTACTGCGCGCCCTTGTCACGGGCCCCGATGGTCTTCAGGGAGATGCCGCCGATCGGGCCGACCGTCCCGTCGTCGGCGATGGTGCCGGTGCCGGCGACGAACTTGCCGCCGGTGAGGCTGCCCGGGGTGAGCTTGTCGTAGATGCCGAGCGCGAACATCAGGCCGGCGCTCGGTCCGCCGACGTCGGCGAGCTTGATGTCGACGGAGAACGGGAACGTGTGGTCGGTCCCGGCCGAGATCCCGACGATGGCCCGCTTCTCGCCGGCGTCGGTGGAGGCGGTCGTCCGCACGGTGATCTTCTCGGTCCTGGTGGCCGTCTTCTTCGCCTTCTCGGCGGCGGCCTGCTCCTTGGCGGGTACGACCGTGAAGACGACGTCCTCGCCGGGCTTGTGCTTGGTCACCAGCGTGGCGACGTCGGCGGGCTGCTTCACCGCCGTGCCGTCGACGTCCTCGATGACGTCACCGGCGTGCAGCCTGCCCTCGGCGGGCGAGTCCTTGAGGACCGTCGAGACGATGACCCAGGACTTCACCGGGACGCCCAGTTCCTTCAGGGCGGCGACCTTCGCGCTCTCCTGGGACTCGCTGAACTCCTCGGCGTTCTCCTGGGTGGACTGCTGCTCGGTCTTGCCGTCCGGGTAGAGCGTGTCGTGCGGCACGACCTTGGTGTCGTGGGAGAGCCAGCCGTAGACGGCCTCCACGAGGTTCATCTTGTAGTCGGCACTGGTCACCCGCACCGTCGTCATGTTCAGGTGCCCGGAGGTCGCGTAGGTCTTGTGACCGGAGATCTGCAGCACCGGCTCGCCGCCGTGGTCCCCGAGCGTGTTCACGGTCGGGCCGGGGGACATCTCCGAGTACGGCACGTTGATGAGCACTCCGGCGCACAGGAGCGCGATCAGCATCAGAGTGGAGGCGAGCATCGTCGCGGTGCGGCGTGGCATGCAAAGACAGTACGGGACGCGTCTGTCAGCGCACCGTCAGGGCCACCCGTCGAGGCCGGCTCAGCCGCCGGAGTGGGACCGCTCCATCGCCTCGCGGAACCGCGCGTACCCGTCGAGTTCGGGCCCGTCGCTCCGCGTCCTCCTGGTCCGGTTGGCCCAGCTTCCCCACAGACCGGCCACGACCGCGGCGACAAGCGGAATCAGCAGCCAGACAAGCGCCCCCATGCCGACCTCCCAACCCCTATGACCGTCCGCGACTGACTGATCAGCAGATTAATCATCCGCTCTGACAACGCTCACGCGGGGGGTACGGTTACGCAACCGGAGCCCGGACAGGTGTTCTCAGCAGGCGCCGACCCATTCCTCCGTGCCGTCCGAGAACGTCTGGTGCTTCCAGATGGGCACTTCGTGCTTGATGTCGTCGATCAGCTTCCGACAGGCTTCGAAGGCATCCCCGCGATGCGGACACGACACGCCGACGACCACGGCGAGATCACCCACCCGCAGGTCGCCCACCCGGTGGACCGCGGCCAGCGCCCGCACCGGATACTCGGCGACGACCTTCTCGGCGATCCGCCGCATCTCGCTCTCGGCACTGGGATGACACGAATAGCCGAGCGCGTCCACGTCGGCGCCCCCGTCGTGGTTGCGCACGGTCCCCACGAAGAGCGCGACGCCGCCGGCCGCGTCGTCCCCGACGGCCGCGAAGACCTCGTCCACGGACAGCGCGCTCTCCCGGATCCCGATCAGCTTGACGGGATCGTCGGCACCCAGTTCACCGGGATGATCGTTCACAGCAGCCATACCCCCATCGTGCCGCACGCGCGGGACGACACGGAATGCGCCCGACCAACGGCACGCGCGCGGGTGCGTTTGGAGACTCCTACGACTGAGGGCCCCCGGCGGGCCGGGGTCAGATCCGCCGCCGGGCCTTCCTGGCCCGCCGCACCACGGCCGCCGCGCCCAGCAGCGCGACCGTCGCGCCCGCCGCGCCCGCGGCCGTCGCGTCCTTGCGGCCGAGTCGCCGGCCGGCCACCGTGTGCCGCCCGGCCGCCTCCTCCAGCAGCTCGGCGAGCACCTCCTCGTTCGTCCACGCCGGCCGCCAGCCGGCGTCGTGCAGCCTGCTGCCGCTCACCACCCACGGGTACATCGTGTAGGCGAGGTCACCCGCGGGCGACGGCGTCAGCCCGATCCGGTGCAGCCGGGCCGCGGCGCCGAGCGCCACCGCCGACGGCAGCTCCATCCGCCGGATCCCGCTGAGCTCCTCGACCTCCTCCTGCTCCAGCCAGCCGTCGCAGCCGACCGCGAGTTCCCCGTCGACCTGCTCCAGCACGGCGCACTCCAGCGCGCTGCACAGGTCCTCGACGTGGCAGAACTGCCAGGCCGGCCGCGAACCGGCGACGACGAGCAGGCGGGGCGACTCGAAGTACCTGGTCAGCGCGGTGTCGGTGCCTCCGACGAGCACCGCGGGGCGCACGACGGTCACATTGAGGCCGGGGTGCGCGCGGGGCGCCCGGCGCGCGAGCCGCTCGATCTCCAGGAGGTCGCCGACGCCGGTGGCCTCCGCGGTGGCGCGCAGCTCCGCGTCCTCCGCCAGCGGCAGCTCGTTGTCCGGGAGCGCGCCGTAGACCATCGCGGAGGTGCAGAGCACCACGCGGTGCACCCCGGCGGCGGCGGCCGCGGTGAGCACGGTCTGCGTCCCCCGCACGTTGTAGGCCGTTCGGGCGGCGGGATCCGTCTCCAGATCCAGGTCGAGTGCGAGATGCACCACCACGTCGGCCCCGCGGAGCTTGTCCGCGATGGCCGGATCCCGTACGTCGAGGATGTGCCACTGGGCGTCCGCGCACTCCCCGCGCCGCTCGTCGATGGCGATGACCTGCTTGATCTCCCCGGACGCGGCCAGCCGCTCGGTGAGCAGCGCGCCGACCCCGGTCGCGGCGCCGGTGACGGCGACGACGGGCCCGCGCACGGCGGCAGGGGTTGACGGGTTTCGCGCTGCGCGAACCTGCGGATCTGGGGAACTCACCGGGCGTCTCCAGCGGTTGTCTTCAGTACGAGCGTGAGTGACGCGTACGTACCAGGTGGCATCCATCCTGCCGCAGGCCGACTGTCGGCGAAGCACCGAGGCCCGATCGGGCCGGGGTGTCTACGCTGGGTGGTGTTGTCGGGCAGCCGCGCCGCCGGGAGAGAACCGGTGGCCTTACCAGCCGAGGATTCCCGTGAGTGACACCCCATTCGGTTTCGGCCTTCCGCCGGAGGAGCCGGAAGACGGCGACGAGGGCAAGAAGAAGGACCAGCAGAGCGGTGGTGGGCTGGGACCGGCCAACCCGTTCGGTTTCGGCACACCGGGGGCCGGCGGCCCCGGCGCCCCGGGCGCCGACAATCCGTTCGCCGCCATGTTCGGTTCGCTGAACCCCACCGACCTGGGCGCGGCCTTCCAGCAGCTGGGCCAGATGCTCTCGTACGAGGGCGGCCCGGTGAACTGGGACATGGCCAAGCAGATCGCCCGCCAGACGGTCTCCCAGGGCACCTCCGACGGTGTCAAGGACGCGAGCGTGGGCCCCTCGGACCGCACGGCGGTCGAGGAGGCGGTCCGCCTCGCCGACCTGTGGCTGGACGACGCGACGTCGCTGCCGTCGGGGTCCGGCTCGGCCGTGGCGTGGTCGCGCGCGGAGTGGGTCGAGGCGACGCTGCCCGCCTGGCAGGAGCTGGTCGACCCGGTCGCCGAGCGGGTCGGCGCCGCGATGGGCGACGTGCTGCCGGAGGAGATGCAGGCCATGGCCGGCCCGCTGATCGGCATGATGCGCTCGATGGGCGGCGCCATGTTCGGCACGCAGATCGGCCAGGCCGTCGGCGTGCTCGCTGGCGAGGTCGTCGGCTCCACCGACATCGGCCTGCCGCTCGGCCCGGTCGGCCGGGCCGCGCTGCTCCCGGCGAACATCGAGGCGTTTGGCAAGGACCTCGGCGTGCCCAAGGAGGAGGTGCGGCTGTATCTCGCGCTGCGCGAGGCGGCCCACCAGCGCCTGTTCGCGCACGTGCCGTGGCTGCGCTCGCACCTGTTCGGCGCGGTCGACGGGTACGCGCGCGGGATCAAGGTCGACACGGCCAAGCTGGAGGACGTGGTCGGCCAGTTCGACCCGCAGAACCCCGAGCAGCTGCAGGACGCGCTCCAGCAGGGCATGTTCCAGCCCGAGGACACACCCGAGCAGAAGGCGGCCCTGGCGCGCCTGGAGACCGCGCTGGCCCTCGTCGAGGGCTGGGTCGACGCGGTGGTCCACGCGGCGGCCAAGCCGCGCCTGTCGTCCGCCGACGCGCTGCGCGAGACCCTGCGCCGGCGCCGGGCCACGGGCGGTCCCGCGGAGCAGACGTTCGCGACGCTGATCGGCCTGGAGCTGCGCCCGCGCCGGCTGCGCGACGCCTCCCGCCTGTGGGCGTCGCTGACCGACGCGCGCGGTGTGGACGGCCGGGACGGCCTGTGGGCGCACCCGGACATGCTGCCGACCGCCGGCGACCTGGACGACCCGGACGGTTTCGTGCACCGCGAGCAGCTGGACTTCTCCGAGCTGGACAAGATGCTCGGCGAGGCGGCTCAGAAGCCGGACCTGCACAAGCCGGACGCGCGCAAGAAGGACGACGAGGCAGAGGGCGACGGCACCGAGTGAACCTGTACGACGACGCGGTCCTCGTCCTGAAGGAGTACGAGGGCCAGGACGAGCTGCGCCAGGCCTATCTGGACCATCTCGCGGCACACCCGGACGGTCTGTGGAAGGCGTGTCACGCCGGCCATGTCACGGCGAGCGCGGTGGTCGTCGACCCCGAGCACGGCCGGGTGCTGCTGACCCTGCACAAGAAGCTGCGGATGTGGCTGCAGATGGGCGGCCACTGCGAGCCGGGCGACGCCACGCTGGCCGCGGCGGCGCTGCGGGAGGCGACCGAGGAGTCCGGGATCCCCGGCCTGACCCTGCTGCCGGGCGGCCCGGTGCGCCTGGACCGGCACGCGATTCCCGCGCCGTGCCACTGGCACTTCGACGTCCAGTACGCGGCCGTGGCCCCGCCGGGCGCCGCGCACGCGGTCAGCGACGAGTCCCTCGACGTCCGCTGGTTCGCCTACGACGAGGTCGCGGACGTCGCCGACGAGTCGGTCGTACACCTGCTGGAAGCGGCCCGCGCCCGGCTGTGAGGCACACGCGGGGACAGGGGTGAGGGGCGTCCGCCGATGCGGGCGCCCCTCAGCCGTGGGCCGTCAGCTCCAGACGTTGCCCTGGTTCATTCCGCGCGCGCCCTGCTGCCCCATCCCGAACTGGGCGGCGAGACCCTGACCGATCTGGGCGCCCTGCGGCGGGAGCAGTTCACTCGGCTGGACCAACGCGAAGCCACTTCCCATGAAGCTCAGCTCCCAGCCCTCCCCGGTGTTGCCGCGGCGCCGCCACACGCCCGAGGAATGCGTCTGGGCCTGCATCTGGACGCGCAGCCCGGTGGACCAGGCGACGATCGCGTCGGCGTCGCAGTTCACGTACTTGTCGGGGGTGACCTGCATCAGCAGCGGCGCGCCCGAGGTCATCAGCGCGACCTTGCCGTGGCCGGTGATGTTGAGCTGGTACTTCCCGGAGCCGGAGATGCCGTAGAGGCTGTCCACCGCCACCACCTCGTGGTGCAGCGAGGAGTCCATGGCGAGGACGTAGCCGCTGTCCACGGTCAGCCCGTCCGGTTCCACGTCCACCACGTGGACGTGCTGGGCGAGGTTGGCCAGGTAGACCGTGCCCTGCCCGTGGCAGCGCATCAGGTCCAGTCCCTCGCCGGTGTACGCACGCGCGCGTGCCTGGCCGCGGCCCTGGTACTCGGCGTCGAACTCGACGAGACCCTGGTAGGCGACCATGGTGCCCTTGCGGGCGAGGACGTCGTCGTGGCCCTCCAGGACGACCCGCAGCATCTGCTTGTTCTGCAGGCTGTAGCGGTCCTGGGCCTGGGAGTCGTTGAAGGCGAAAAGCGGGCTCTGCATGATGGTCTGGCTCCCCCTCAGCCCCGGAAACGAAGGCGGTCGGTGCTGTCCTCGCTGGGCTGGACGACGACGATGCCCTGCCCGGAGAAGGCCATCTGGTAGGCCTCGCCGCTGCCCCGGCCGATCAGGGACTGCGCCTTGAAGCTGCGCTTGCCCTTCACCTTGAGGTTGGGCGACCAGGCGACCAGCGCGTCCGGGTCGACGTACGTCTCGTCCTCGCCGCCGCCGCAGTCGACGACGATCGGCTTGCCCCGGGAGGTCAGCGCGACCCAGCCCTGCCCGGAGATCTTGGTGTTCCACAGACCCTGCCCGGCGAACTTCGCGAGCCCCTTGACCCGCTCGACTCCCCACGTCAGATGCGCGTCGAAGGCGAGCAGGTTGGTGGCGTTGACGGAGATCCCGTCGCCGTCGAGGTTGATGACGACGACGTTCGCGCCGTAGTCGGCCAGGTAGAGCAGGCCGTCGCCGGAGCACTTCATCAGGGGAGCGCCCTCGCCGGTCATCCAGTCCCGGGCGATCTGGCGGACGGCCGGCGGGTTGGGCTCGTACTGGACGAAGCCCTCGTAGGCGACCATCGACCCCACGCGCGCGAGGAGGTCGCTGCCGGTCTGCATGGCGACCTTCAGCATGTGGTCGCCGTGGTTCTCCATGCGGGCGGTGACGGGTGCGGGGGCGTAGCCCGCGAGCGGCTGGTTCATGACGGGCTCCCTCAGACCTCGTACGGCTGGACCACGATGAAGTTGCCGGGGGCGCCCCGGAACTGCAGGTTCACGCTCTCGCCGGTGTCGCCCGGATAGGCGTTGCGGCGCATCCGGACCTGGCTGGAGACGATCACCTGGGAGGCCGCCGACCAGGCGACCACGGCGTTGCAGTCGGCGAACGTGGTCGGCGTCACGGGGAGCACGACGGGCGTGCCGTGCGTCTTGACGACGATCGTGCCGGTGCCCTGGAACTGCATCGTGAACAGCGCGCCGCCGGGGATGCCGTGGCCCTCGATCCGGCGGACCTCGTACTGCAGGCTCTCGTCGAAGGCGAGGACGCTCTCGGCGGAGACGCAGATCGCGTCCCCCTGGAGCTCGATGGGGTGCACGTTCGTGGAGTTCTCGGCGAAGAACACCTGGCCCTGGCCGGTGCAGCGCATCAGCTGCATCTCCTGGCCGGTGGCGTTGCCCACGATCCGGCCGGCGAATCCGGCGCCCTTGTAGCTGAAGTCCACCTTGCCCTGGTAGAGCACCATGCTGCCCTGCCGGGCCAGCACGGGCTGGCCGCCCATGCCCAGGTCGACACGGATGAGCTTGCTGTTCTGCGGGGTCCAGCGCTGCCCGGTGGGCGTCTCCTTGAACTTCTGGAGGGCCGCGCCCACACCGGCGCCGCCCGCGGGAGCACCCTGCGGCACCCCGTAGGTCTGCTGGCCGGGGACCTGCCCGAACGGCGGCTGCTGGCCGTAGCCCGGAGGCGGGCCCGGGGCCTGCGGCGGCTGCGGGTACCCGGGCAGCGGGGCCGGGGGCTGCGGGGGGCCGGGGGGCTGGCCGTAGCCGGGCGGCATCGGCGCGTTCGGGGCGGGCGGGCGGCCGTACGGCGCGGGGGCCGGGGCCGGAGGCGGCACGGTGCCGGGGCCGGGCGGGGCCAGCGGGGCGATGACGGTGGGCGCGCCGTGCACGTTCGGGACCGGCGTGGGCCCCGGCGCCGGGGGCGGGGTGAAGCCCTGGGGCGCGGGCGCGGGAGGTGCCGGGGCCGGGGCGGGCGCGGCCGGGGCGGCGAACGCGGGCGGCGCGAAACCGGGCGCGGACCCGGCCTGCGACGGCTGCGGCTCGGGCGCGGCGGGCGCCTCCTCCTCCATCACCTCGCCGCCGAAGTTCTTCAGCAGCGCCTCGAGACCGCCGTCGAAGCCCTGGCCGACGGCGGCGAAACGCCAGACGTCCTTGAGGTAGAAGTCGCCGAGCATCACGGCGCGTTCGGTGGAGAACTCCGAACCGTCGAAGGAGTAGCGGGCCACCTCTTCGCCGCCCGCGACGATCCGGAGGTATCCGGGTCCGACCTGCGACATCTGCCCGGCGCCGTCGAGGGTCGCCGTGAAGGCCAGCTTCTGGATCTGCGGCGGGATCCGGTCCAGCGTGACCCGGAAGGACTCCGTGTCGCCGGCCTGCGCACCCAGCAGCTGGATGGACTCCTCGGGTGACTTCGGCTGGTTGAAGAAGACGAAGTACCGGTCGTCCGAGAGCCGTTCGTCGGCGTCCAGGCCGAAGCAGCTGATGTCGAAGGACAGTCCGGGCCCGGCGATCTGCACACCTACGTACAGATCCGTGCCCGCCGTCAGGTCACTGATCCTGGCCTTGTGGCCGCGTTGGAATTCCCTGGCCATACGCTACGACCGTCCCCCATCCCGAATGCGAGTGCGTCGCGCCAGGCTAACGGCTAACCCGGACATCGGCGGACGTCGGTACAGACCCGGTACACAACCGGACCCCTCGGTCACGGGGGCGTGCCGCGGGGCGGGTCACTCGTCGCGGGCGCCGGGCGGATGGGGCAGCCGGTCGGCGGCGACCACGCCTTCGAGGTAGCCGCGGGCCCGCTCGGTCCGCGGATACGCCTCCAGGAGCCGCCAGAAGTCCGGGCCGTGGCCGGGCACCAGCAGATGCGCCAGTTCGTGGCAGAGCACGTAGTCGACGACGTACTCGGGCATGCCCTGCAGCCGGTGCGAGAGGCGGATGCTGCCCTCGGCGGGGGTGCAGGAGCCCCAGCGGGTGTTCTGGTTGGTGACCCAGCGCACCGATGCGGGGCGGGCCCGGCCGTCGAAGTACTGGGCCGACAGCCGCTCGGCGCGCTCGGACAGCTCGGCGTCGCCCAGCACCCGCTTGCTCTCCTGGGCGGCGAGCTTGTTGAGCATGACCGTGACCCAGCGTTTCTCCTCCGCCTCGGACATCCGGGCGGGGATCAGCACGACGGTGCGATCGCCCTCGCGGTACGCGGAGACCGTCCGGCGGCGCCGGGCGCTCCTGCGCACCTCGATCGCGCTCACCCCCAGGCCGCTGGGCGGCTGACTCGTCAGGCTGCGCGGTGGTTTTCCGGCGCGGTGCAGTGGGTCGGCGGGCACGCCCCGACGTTACCCGCTGCACACCAGGGAAGTCCCGGGTCCGGGACGGTTCGACGCCGATCCCCCACCATGCGTCTGATTTGTACGACGAATACTCACCACCTGTGGACAACTTTCGGCGTCCGCCGGCCGGGGCGGGCATGCTGGCAGTCGTCGGGCGGAGCGTGACCGGCTCCACCGGCGGACGGGATCTTCCACGACCTTTCGGCAGCCACGGGGGACTGTCATGCATCCACGGGTGAAGACCGCGCTCCGGCGCGGCTGGCGCGACCTCGACACCGTGCAGTTCGGGATGACCCCGGCGCACGCGATGACCCTCGGGCCGATGGACATCGCGACCGGCGGCTTCCTCGACCTGCTCGACGGCGCCCGCGGGCTGCCGCTGCTGCGTGCCGAGGGGCGCCGCATGGATCTTCCGGACGGACATGTCGACGCGCTGGTGGAGCGGCTGTCCCGGGCCGGGCTCGTCGAGGACGCGCACGGCGGCGGACCGGCCGCGGCGGCGCTGCGCGCCAGACCGGAGGTCCTGGACCGGCTCGGTCCCGATCTCGCGTCGCTGTCCCTGCTCACTCCGGATCCGGGCGGCGCGCTCGACCGGCTGGCGGCCCGGCGCGCCCTGCGCGTGCAGGTGCGGGGCGCGGGCCGGGTCGGCGTCACGCTGGCCGCGCTGCTGTCGGGCGCGGGCGTCGGCGAGGTCGACGTGCGGGACGTGGGCCGGGTCCGGCCGTGGGACGTGGCGCCGGGCGGCCTGCCCGCGGAGTCGGTCGGCGAGCGGCGCGACGCGGCCGCCCGCCGAGCGGTCCGCCGGGCCGCCCCGGACCGCCCGCCGCGCCGCCAGGCCCCGGACGGGCCGGAGCCCGGCCTGTCCCTGGTGGTCATCGCCCCGCGTGACGACGTCCTGGTGCATGCCCCGGACGCGGAGGCCGCCGAACCGCTCATGGCCGCCGGGACACCTCACCTCTACACGGGAGTCGTGGAGGGCACCGGGGTCGTCGGCCCGCTCGTGCTGCCCGGCGGGACCGGCTGCGCGCGCTGTCTGCACGAGCACCGCACGGACCGGGACCCGGCCTGGCCTCGCCTGGTCGCCCAGTGGCGGTCCGGGCGGCCCCGCCGGGCGGGGGCCTGCGACCTGACCCTGGCCACGGCCGTGGCGGGACTGGCCGCCGCGCACACCCTGGCCTTCCTCGACGGGGAGTCGCCGTCCGGTACGGGAGTGCGCTGGGAGGCGTCCGTGCCGGCTCTGCACTGGCGGGCGCGGCCGGTCCGGCCGCATCCCGCATGCCCGTGCGGCTCGGCGGAGAAAGCTAAGGGGGAGCACGCATCAACCGACGGGGCACGGCACGCGACAATGGTGGTGCAACGGCCGTCGGCGGAGCGCGGCGAGCGCACGGACGCCGCGCGGCCGACTGGGACTTGGAGGGCGCATGTCTGATCTTCCCCGGAAAGCGGTCACCCGGACCGCCAAGCTCGCCGCGCTCCCGCTCGGCATCGCCGGCCGGGCGACCTGGGGTCTGGGCAAGCGCATCGTGGGTGAGTCGGCGGAGATCGTCGGCCGCGAACTGCAGCAACGGACCGCGGAGCAACTCTTCAAGGTCCTGGGCGAGTTGAAGGGCGGGGCGATGAAGTTCGGGCAGGCCCTGTCCGTCTTCGAGTCCGCCCTGCCCGAGGAGGTCGCCGGCCCCTACCGGGCGGCCCTCACCCGGCTCCAGGAGGCCGCCCCGCCGATGCCGGCCGCCACGATGCACGCGGTGCTCGCCGAGCGGCTCGGCGAGGACTGGCGGGAGCTGTTCCTGGAGTTCGAGGAGAAGCCCGCGGCGGCGGCCTCGATCGGACAGGTGCACCGGGCGGTGTGGCACGACGGCCGGGTGGTCGCGGTCAAGGTGCAGTACCCGGGAGCCGGCGAGGCACTACTGTCCGACCTGGGGCAATTGAGCCGCTTTGCCCGTCTGCTGGGTCCGCTGATCCCGGGCATGGACATCAAGCCCCTGATCACCGAGTTGCGTGACCGGGTCTCCGAGGAGCTGGACTACGCCCTGGAGGCCCAGGCCCAGACGGCGCACGCGGAGGAGTTCGCGGACGACCCGGACGTGGTGGTCCCGGCGGTGGTCCACCAGTGCGAGCAGATCCTGATCACGGAGTGGATCGACGGGATACCGCTCTCGGAGATCATCTCGGAGGGCACCCAGGAGCAGCGCGACCGGGCCGGTCAGCTCCTGGCGCGGTTCCTGTTCTCGGGCCCGGCCCGCACCGGCCTGCTGCACGCCGACCCGCACCCGGGCAACTTCCGCCTGCTGCCCGGCGGGCCCAAGGACGAGGAGGAGTGGCTGCTGGGCGTGCTGGACTTCGGCACCGTCGACCGTCTCGCGGGCGGCCTGCCCGCTCCGATCGGCGACTCCCTGCGGATGACGCTGGACGGCGACGCCGAGGCGGTCTACGAACTGCTGCGCGCCGAGGGCTTCGTCAAGGACTCCATCGAGCTGGACCCCGAAGCGGTCCTGGACTACCTGCTGCCGATCATCGAGCCGGCGCAGGTAGAGGAGTTCACCTTCACCCGGAACTGGATGCGCAGCCAGGCGGCCCGTATCGCCGACCCCCGCAATCCCGCCTACCAGCTCGGCAAGCAGCTCAACCTGCCGCCCGCCTACCTGCTGATACACCGGGTGACGCTGAGCACCATCGGCGTGCTGTGCCAGCTGGGCGCGACGGTGCGGCTGCGGGAGGAACTGGAGGGCTGGCTGCCCGGCTTCGTCCTCGAAGAGGCCATGGAAACGCAGGACGGGGAAACGCAGGACGCGGAAGCCGACGGCGCCTCGGACGCCGAAGCGGCGGAGGCGGCGGAGGCGGCCGTCGAGGTCCAGTAGCGGGACGGCCGGGCGAGGCGGCAGCGCGGGACGACCGCTCCGCGGCGCGCGGTTCGGCGGGGACAACGCACCGCGGGGGCCGGTCCGTTCGGCCGGACCGGCCCCCGCGGGAAGCTTTCGCCTCCCTCAGCCGGGAGGCCACCGCTTCAGGTGTTCGGGATCACTGCATGACGGCCATGGCGAGCGCACGGCGGGCGCGCATCGAGGCGCGCTCGGCCCGGCGCTGCATCCGGCGGGCGGTCGCCAGGCGCACGGCCCGGCTTTCCCGCTCGGCCTCGTGCAGTCGCTCGTGCATATGCGCACGAGCCAGGGCTTCTGGGATGAGTTGCATTTCGCGGGTCCTGTTCTGACGCGAACCGGTGGTCGTACCGGCGGGAGTGAAGTCTGGGATCGCGGAGCCGGCGGGCTCGCTGGTGGACGGCTTCATCGGGGCCTGCTTCTTGGGATCGTGCGTGAGGGGACGGTCGATCGTTCCGTGGATGTTCATGCCGAGACCGGGTTCTTGCGCGGGCGGCCACGCGGCCGCTTGCGAGCGACGACGACACCCTGGACGAACAGCTCGCCACCCCAGACGCCCCAGGGCTCACGCCGCTCCTTGGCGCCGGCGAGGCAGGCCTCGATCAGCGGGCAGGTGCGGCAGAGGGACTTGGCGTACTCGACGTCCGCCGGCGACTCCGCGAAGAAGACCTCCGGGTCGTACGAACGGCAGGGGACGGGTACGCCGAGGTTCTCGATGGCGTCGTCGAGCGCAGTGAGCGCGGTGAGGGGGATCAAGGCGGAGTCCTCCGTGGAGCCGGGCGGCGGGTTCGTTTGGGAAGGCGGTACGGACGGGGCGTGCGCTTCGAGTTGCACGGCTGTTGTTCCTCGTCTGGTCGTGCCGGTCGGGTGGGACCGGTTGGCGGCTGGTACCGGGTGCTGCTCGTGCCCGAGGCTCCTTCGCCGTTCGTCCCTGTGACGGGGACAAACAGAAGGGCCGCGGATCCCGGGTGGGGTTCCGCGGCCCTGAAGGCGCCGGCCTGATCGAATCAGGCTGGATCACTCCAGGGTTCTGGCCCACGGAAGGCCCACATCAGGTGGTGCTGCGTCGTCTGCTTCCGGCTTCCGGCACCGGCTGCCGTAAAGGCATAGGCCTGGGCCCGTGCCACTACTGCTTCCAGTGCCTCGGTCGGTCGCTCGTCGCGCTCACGGACGGGAAGGCCCGCGAGAGAGACGGAGGAGGACGCCGGACGCACGGCGGGAATGCCGGACAGACCGGTGCCCAGGTTCGAGACGCCGAGCATGCACGCGGAGACGGCCGAGAGATCGGTCATTTTGGCCGCGCTGATGGTGGTCTTGATGCTGATCACTGGACTCGCCTCCTCTCGGCGTCTTCGGGGGACTGGGACGAACCAGTCCGCTCGGATATGCAAGTACAACACGGAACCGGGCCTTCGAGAAGGCCGCCGCTTCCGTGCCTAGAACCTATGGGGATTGCCGGGGCATGCGCAAACTATTTTTTCGACGAGTTGGCATCAGTCACCCTCCACGGCTCCGCCGGGCTGCCGACCTGCGCAGATGGCCAGAACATCGGCGCCGTAACGGTTGAGCTTGCGCATGCCGACACCGGGGATCCGGGCCAGCTCGCGGTCGTCGTCCGGGGCGTTCTCCGCGATCGCCATCAGGGTCCTGTCGGTGAAGACGCAGAAGGCGGGCTGGCCGCTGAGCCGGGCCTGGTACGCACGCCACTCCCGCAGCCGCTCGTAGAGACCCTCGTCCATGTCGGACGGGCAGTCGTCGCAGCGCATCAGCTTCATCTCGCCCGCGTCGGTGAGGGTGCGGCCGCAGACCCGGCAGCGGGCGGGGGTGCGGCTCGCGCGCCGGGGCGCGGCCACGGGGCCGGCACCGGCCCCGCGTTCGACTCCCCCGATGCCCGCGCCCGCGCCGCGGCCGACGGTGCCGGTGGAGCCGGGGCGCAGCCCGTCGAGGAAGCGGCTGGGCCTGCGGCCGGGGCGGCCTCCGGGGGTGCGGGAGAGGGACCAGGAGAGATGGAGCCGCTCCCGCGCGCGGGTCACACCCACATAGAGGAGCCGGCGTTCCTCCTCGATCTGTTCGTCGGTCTTCGCATAGGTGATCGGCATCATCCCCTCGGCGACACCCACCAGGAAGACGACGTCCCACTCCAGGCCCTTCGCCGAGTGCAGGGAGGCGAGGGTGACGCCCTGGACGGTCGGGGCGTGCTGGGCGCCCGCGCGCTCGTCGAGTTCCGCGACGAAGTCGGCGAGGGTGGCGGCGGGCCGGGCGGCGGCCACGTCCCGCGCCAGGTTGACCAGGGCGGCCAGTGACTCCCAGCGCTCCCGGACGGCGCCGGAGCCGGCCGGCGGTTCGGTCGTCCAGCCCTCCCCGGAGAGGACCGCGCGCACCTGGGAGGGCAGGTCGACGGTGTCGTCGAGCAGCGCGTCGTTGCCGCCGAAGCGGGCCGCGGCACGCAGGGCGACTCCCGCCTTGCGCACCTCGGGCCGGTCGAAGAACCGCTCGGCGCCGCGCAGCTGGTAGGGCACGCCGGCGTCGGCGAGGGCCTGCTCGTAGATCTCGGACTGGGAGTTGGTGCGGAACAGGACGGCGATCTCGGCGGCCGGGACCCCGGCGGCGACCAGCTCCCGGATCCGGCGCGCCGCGCCCTCCGCCTCGGCGGGCTCGTCGGTGTACTCGGTGTGGACGGGCTCGGGTCCCGCGGGACGCTGGGAGACCAGTTCCAGGCGGTGGTCGGCGGCGCGGCCGCGGGCCTGGGCCAGCAGGCCGTTGGCGAGGTGGACGACCTGGGGGGTGGAGCGGTAGTCGCGGACCAGCTTGACGACGGTGGCCCCGGGGTGGCGGGTGCGGAAGTCGAGCAGATGGTCGGGAGTTGCGCCTGTGAACGAGTAGATGGTCTGGCTGGCGTCGCCGACCACGCACAGGCTGTCCCGGTCGCCGAGCCACAGTTCCAGCAGGCGCTGCTGGAGGGGGCTGACGTCCTGGTACTCGTCGACGACGAAGTGCTGGTACTGCGCGCGGACCTGGTCGGCGATGTCGTGCCGGTCCTGCAGCACGGCGACAGTGAGCAGCAGGACGTCCTCGAAGTCGATGACCCCGCGGTCCCGCTTGAGGTCTTCGTAGACCGAGTAGATCTGGGCGATCTCGGCGGGGTCGCGGGGGGATTCGCGGCCCGCCTTCGCGGCGGCGGGCGGGTAGTCGGCGGGGACGGTCTGGGTGACCTTGGACCATTCGATCTCGCCGGTGATGTCACGCAGCTCGCCCCGGTCCAGCCGGATGCGGCAGGCGGCGGCCGCGTCGGCGACCAGCTGGATCTTGCGGTCGACGATCCGCGGCAGCGAGCCGCCGATGGCTTTCGGCCAGAAGAACTGGAGCTGGCGCAGCGCGGCCGAGTGGAAGGTGCGGGCCTGCACGCCCTGGGCGCCGAGCTGGCGCAGCCGGCCGCGCATCTCCCCGGCGGCGCGGTTGGTGAAGGTGACGGCGAGCACGCTGGACGGCTGGAGGATGCCGGCCCGCACCCCGTAGGCGATCCGGTGGGTGATCGCCCGGGTCTTGCCGGTCCCGGCTCCGGCCAGCACGCACACCGGCCCGTGCAGGGCGGTCGCCACTTCGCGCTGCTCGGGGTCGAGCCCGTCGAGCACCGCGTCCGCGGAGTCCGGAACCTGCGGGAAGAGGGAGGAGTGCGTTGCTGGTGTCACACGGCCATGCTGCCAGGTCGCCGGAGACCGCCGTGCGAGTTGTCCACAGGCGGCCCCTCGCAGTCGTACTTATGCGGCGGGCGTCACGCGGGGCGGGCGGGGGGTGCGGGAATGACGGGCGGGCCGCGTACGTTCCAGTCCTGCACGATTTTCCCGACCTGCCGAAGGAGCGCGAGCGAGATGCAGGGCACTGTGACGATGTACAGCACCACGTGGTGCGGCTACTGCCGTCGGCTGAAGAGCCAGATGGACCGCGAGGGCATCGCGTACACCGAGATCAACATCGAGCAGGACCCCGATTCGGCCGCGTTCGTGGAGAAGGCGAACGGCGGGAACCAGACGGTCCCGACGGTGCTCTTCGCCGACGGCTCGACGCTGACGAACCCTTCGCTGGCCCAGGTCAAGCAGAAGATCAGCGCGTAAGCGCCCCGCGCGTTCCACGCGGTGCCCTCGTGCGCCTTACCAGGCGGCCCCCGGCTTCGGTCAGGGGCCGTCTTCGTGTGCGCCGCCCGGCTTGTCCCACACGAGGGTGTAGCGCCACAGCAGCCGGCGCCGGTACCGGCGGCCGGGAAGCAGGTGCGCGGTGGCCCGCCGGACCTCTCTCCAGTTCATGATCGGATTCTCGACGGGCATGCCGGAGGGTCCCTGTCCGGTGCGGCGGCCGCGCGCACGCAGTGCTCCGGCCCCGGCGAGCGCGCATCCGCCGATCACCCGGTCCAGGAGGCCGCGGTCGTGGGCCATGCCGACGACGACCAGCCGCCCGCCGGGCGCGACCAGCCCCGTCAGCCGGCCGATCGCGTCGTCGAAGGGGACGTGGTGGACGACGGCGACCGCGCTGACGAAGTCGTAGCCGCCCTCGGTGAGGAGCGCGCCGTCGAGGAAGTCGCCCTCCAGGAAGGTGACGTTCCGCGGGACGTCCCGTTTCCTGGCGTGCCGGATCATCTCCGGTGACCGGTCCACGCCGGTCACCGACGCCGCCCTGGTCGCGAGCCCGGCGGCCAGCAGGCCGTCGCCGCAGCCGACGTCCAGGGCGGAACGGCAGCCGTCCGGCACCGCGTCCAGCACCACCGGGTGGTAGTGGACGTTGTGGTTCCAGTAGGTGTCGTGGGTGTCGGTCATCGGCCGGTCCGCCGTCTCAGACGAAGCTCCTCGTCGGCAGCGGCTTGCCGTACCACATCTCGATCAGGCGGGCCGCGATGGAGATCCCGTACGGCGGCAGCACCTCGCCGGAGTCGAAGGCCTCGCCCAGCTCGTCGCGGGAGAACCAGCGGGCCTCGTGGATCTCGTCGCCGTCGACGTTGATCTCGGTCGACGTCGCGCGGGCCATGAAGCCGAGCATCAGGCTGGACGGGAACGGCCAGGGCTGGCTGGCGACGTACTCGACGGGGCCGACGGCGACTCCGGCCTCCTCGAAGACCTCCCGGCGCACGGCCTGCTCGATGGACTCGCCGGGCTCCACGAAGCCCGCGAGGGTCGAGAAGCGGCCCTCGGGCCAGTGCACCTGGCGGCCGAGCAGGATGCGGTCGTCCTCGTCGGTCACCGCCATGATCACGGCCGGGTCGGTGCGCGGGTAGTGCTCGGCGCCGCAGGCGGGGCACCGGCGGATGTGACCGGACGCGGCGATCACCGTGCGCTCGCCGCACCGGGAGCAGAAGCGGTGGGTGCGCTGCCAGTTCTCCAGGCCCACCGCGTGCACCATCAGGCCCGCGTCCCGCGGCGACAGCAGCAGGCCGGCCTCGCGCAGGCCGGCCGGGCGCGCGGACTGGTCGATACGGCCGGGCAGCGCGTCCTTCTGGAGCGCGAAGTAGCTGACGCCGTCCTCGTCGGTGCCCAGGAAGTAGCGGTGCGCCTCGGTGAGCGGGGCCTCGAAGGAGGGGGTCATGACGAGCTCGGTACGGCCGTCGGACGTCTCGTCGATGAGGACCTGGCCGCCGGAGACCACGAAACAGCGGGTGTCGGGGTGGCTCCACGCCGCCGCGAGCCAGGCCTCGTCGAGCCGGTGGTGGGCTGCGCGGTCGATGCCGCTCGGGGCGGTGAGCGAGATGGGTCGGTCGGCGGTGTGGTCGGTCCAGGTGGTCACGGGTGCTTCCAACTCCCCCAGTGCAACGGATGTTTCAGCGGGCGGTTCAGCGGGACGAAGGGCGGGAGGAGACCGGGTCGGGCGGGTACGGGGCGGGCGGGGCGGTCCTTCCAGTGTGCCCCGCGCGCGCCACCGCTCCGGACGGCGCGGACGGGTCAGGGGGCACGGCGCCAGTTCTCGGCCAGGTCACCCCACAGGTAGGCGCTGGTCTCGACGCCCTTGAGGAGAAGGTCCAGCTCAACCTTCTCGTTCGGGGCGTGCCAGCCGTCCGAGGGCACCGAGATGCCCAGGAACAGAACGGGTGCGCCGAGGACGTCCTGGAGGTCCGCGGCCGGTCCCGAGCCACCCGAACGTGTGAACCTGACCGGTCCTTCGAAGGCGCGGCCCATGGCGCGGACCAGCGACTGCAGGGCCGGGTGGTCGAGCGGGGTCAGACAGGGGCGGGTGGCCGGCAGGAAGGTGATCTCGGCGCGGATCCCGGCGGGGATCCGCTCGGTGGCCCAGGCGCGGACGGCCTTCTCGATGTGGTCCGGCTCCTGGCCCGCGACCAGCCGGAACGACAGCTTGGCCATGGCCGAGGACGGGACGATCGTCTTGCTGCCGGGGCCCTGGTAGCCGCCGCCGATGCCGTTGACCTCGGCGGTGGGCCGGGCCCAGACGCGCTCCAGGGTGGTGTGCCCGGCCTCGCCCTCGGTGGCGTGGGAATGCGCCTCGCGCAGCCAGCCGTCCTCGTCGAACGGCAGCTCGGCCCAGAGCCGCCGCTCGTGGGCGTCGAGTTCCATGACGCCGTCGTAGAAGCCGGGGATCGCCACGCGCGCGTGCTCGTCGTGCAGCGCGGCGACCAGGCGGGCCACGACGGTGGCGGGGTTGGGGACGGCGCCTCCGAAGGCGCCGGAGTGGATGTCCTGGTCGGGACCGTGCAGGACGATCCCGCACTCGACGAGCCCGCGCATCCCGGTGCACACCGTGGGGGTGTCCTCGGACCACATGCCGGTGTCGGAGACGATCACGACGTCCGCGGCGAGCCGGTCCGCGTGTTCCTCCACGAGCGCGCGGAAGTGGGGGGAGCCGGACTCCTCCTCGCCCTCGACGAGCAGCTTCAGGTGGACGGCGGGCGCGGTGCGGCCGGTGGCGGCGAGGTGGGCCCGGACGCCGAGTGTGTGGAAGAACACCTGGCCCTTGTCGTCGGCGGCACCGCGCGCGTACAGGCGGTTCTCCCGGACGACCGGCTCGAAGGGGTCGCTGTCCCAGCCGTCCTCGCGGGCGGCGGGCTGCACGTCGTGGTGGCCGTAGACGAGGACGGTGGGTGCCTCGGGGTCGCCCGCGGGCCATTCGGCGAAGACGGCCGGTGCGCCCGGTGTCTCCCAGACCTCGGCGGTCGGGAAGCCGGTTCTGGCCAGTTCGGCGGCGAGCCAGTCGGCGCTGCGGCGGACATCGGCGTCGTGTTCGGGCTGGGCCGACACGGAGGGGATGCGCAGCCACTCGGCGAGGTCGTCGAGGAAGGCGGCACCGTGCTGCTCGATGTACGCGCGGACGGCGCTGTCCGGGGTCTGGCTCATGGTCACGAGCCTATCGGCCCGCGCCGGCTTCCTCGGCGGGCGGTTCGTCACACTCGGCCCGCCCGGCCGCCCGTCCGGCGATCAGTCTTTCCAGGGCCGCCCGGTCCGGCAGGCCCTCCGGCCGTTCGACCTCGCCGGTGCGGACGTGGACGAAGGCGGCGGTCACCGACTCGGGAGGCACGCCCTGCTGCTCGGCCCAGCCGATCCGGTAGACCGCCAGCTGGAGCGGGTCGGCGGGACGGGTCCGGCTGGTCTTCCAGTCGACGATCTCGTACGTCGCCCCGTCGCCGTGCCCGGTGCGGTAGACGGCGTCGATCCGGCCGCGGACGATCCGCCCGGCGAGGGCCAGCTGGAAGGGAGCCTCCACGCGGTAGGGCGTGCGGCGGGCGTACTCGGTGCGTTCGAAGGCCTCCTTGAGGGCTTCGAGGTCGCGTTCGTCGGCGATCTCGGCGTCGCTTCCGGGCAGCTCGTCGGGTTCCAGCATGGGCAGGGTCAGCTCTTCGAAGCGGGTCTCGACCCATGCGTGGAAGCGGGTGCCCCGGCGTGCGGCCGGTTGCGGAGGGCGCGGCATGGGGCGCGCGAGTTCCTGCGCGAGCCCGTCCGGGTCCTCGGCCAGCCGCATCAGCTGGGTGGCGGAGAGCGTCGCCGGCAGGGGTACGTCGGTGACGCCGCGGCGGGCGCGCAGCAGCTCGCCGGTGAGGGCGTCGAGGTCCCGGTCCCAGGAGGCGATGGCACGGGCCTCCTCGGGGGTGACGCCGCTCTCCTCGGGGGCGCTGCGCGGTTCCGGGCTGCGGGTCCGCTCCGGCGGGGCCGTGGGCGGGCGTCCGGCGGGCGTGGCCTGGTGCGGGAGCACGGGGCGGTCGGCGCTCAGGGACTCCCAGTCGGCGGCGTCCTGGTCCGGGACGTCGTCCTCGTAGGGGTCGGGTTCCTCGTCGTCGGGCGGCGGGGGCCAGTCCGGGTCCTCGTGCCCGGCGGGGTCGTGACCGGCCGCCGGGCGGCCGTCCTGCTGCGCCGTGAGCGCGTCCAGGTGCGCGAGGACGGTCTCGGCGGCGGCCCGGCGGCGGGCGAGGGCGGCCTCGTCGAGGGGCAGCGGCCACACCTGGTCGTCGCCGGCCGTGTGCAGGGCCGGGTTCTCCTCGTCCTCCTCCGGTTCGTCGGCCCAGGCCTCGATCTCGCCGTACCCGGCGGCGCAGTGGTCGTACAGCGCTTGGAGGAAGTCGGAGGGGCCGCGCGGCCTCTTCTGGCTGGGGCCCCACCAGTGGCCGGAGCCGAGCAGCAGGGAGCGGGGGCGGGTGAAGGTGACGTAGCCGAGGCGGAGCTCCTCGGTGTGCTGGTGGTCCTTCATCGCCTCGTGGAAGGCCTTCATGCCGCGCGAGTCCCAGGCCTCGACGTCGGGCAGGGTGTCGCTGTCGCCGCGCAGGGCGTGCGGGAGCACCTTGGCCTGGGCGGTCCACTTCTCGCGGCCCTGCCCGCTCGGGAAGGTGCCCTTGACCAGGCCGGGAACGACGACGACATCCCATTCCAGGCCCTTGGACCGGTGCGCGGTCAGCACCTTGACGGTGTTCTCGCCGCCGGGCAGGGCGTTGTCGAGGCCCTTCTCGTACTGGGCGGCGGTGCGCAGGAAGCCGAGGAAGGCGAGCAGGGTCGCCTCCTGGTCGCCGGACGCGAAGGAGGCGGCGACGTCCAGGAAGTTGGAGAGCGTCTCGCGGCGGCGGGCGGCCAGCGCGTGCGGGGAGGCGGACAGCTCCACCTCAAGGCCGGTGACCGCGAGGACCCGGTGCAGGACGTCCATCAGCGGGTCGGACAGGGAGCGGCGCAGTTCGCGCAGTTCGGTGGCCAGGCGGGCGAAGCGCACGCGCGCGTCCGGTGAGAACGGCAGGCCGTCGTCCGGCCGCTCGGCGTCGAGCGGCAGTTCGAGGAAGGTGTCCAGGGCGTCCGCGAGCGATATCACCTCGGCCGGGTCGACCCCTTCGACGGCCTCAGCGAGCCTGCGGTCCGGGTCGTCGGCGTCCCCCACGCGCGCGTGGGAGACCAGCAGCCGGGCGCGGCGGCCCAGGAGGGCGAGGTCACGGGGGCCGATGCGCCAGCGCGGTCCGGTCAGCAGCCGGACCAGGGAGGCGTTGGCTCCGGGGTCCTGGAGCACCTCGCAGACGGCGACGAGGTCGGCGACCTCGGGCAGGTGCAGCAGCCCGGAGAGGCCGACCACCTCGACCGGGACGTCCCGGGCGACGAGCACGCCCTGGATCTCCGCGAAGTCCGTGGCCGTACGGCACAGGACGGCGATCTCGCCGGGTGCGGTGCCGGTGCGGACGAGGTGGGCGACGGACTCGGCGATCCAGTCCATCTCGTCGGCGTGGGTGGGCAGCAGGGCGCAGCGGACCGTGCCGTCGCGCTCCGCGCCCGGGGCGGGCCGCAGGGCCGCGACGCCCGCGTGCAGGGCGCGCAGCGGCTCGGCGAGGCAGTTGGCGAGGTCGAGGAGGCGGCCGCCGCTGCGGCGGTTCTCGCTGAGCGCCTGGCGGGTGGCGGGGCTCCCGTCGGCGTGCGCGAAGTGCTCGGGGAAGTCGTCGAGGTTGGCGACGGAGGCGCCGCGCCAGCCGTAGATGGCCTGGCAGGGGTCGCCGACGGCGGTGACGGGGTGGCCGGTGCCCGCGCCGAACAGACCGGCGAGGAGGACCCGCTGGGCCACCGAGGTGTCCTGGTACTCGTCGAGGAGGACGATCCGGAACTCCTCGCGCAGCAGCCGGCCCACGTCGGGGATGCCGGCAAGTGCGGCGGACAGCGCGATCTGGTCGCCGAAGTCGAGGAGGTCCCGCTCGCGTTTGGCGGTGCGGTAGCGCAGGACCAGTTCGGCCAGCTCGCGGCGGGCGGCGGCGGTCTCGGGGACCTTGCGCAGGTCGGCGTTGCCGAGTTTGACGGACGCGAGGGTGTCGAGCAGTCCGGCGTCCCAGGCGCGCAGGTCCTCGGCGCGCACCAGGTGCTCGGAGAGTTCGGAGTCGAGGGCGAGCAGGTCGCCGACCAGGTCGGCGAAGGAGCGGGTGAGGGACGGGTAGGGGCCGGGTGCCTCGCGCAGCACGCGCGCGGCGAGCTGGAAGCGGGTCGCGTCGGCGAGCAGCCGTGAGGAGGGCTCCAGGCCGATGCGCAGGCCGTGGTCGGCCAGCAGGCGGCCCGCGAAGGCGTGGTACGTCGAGATGACCGGCTCGCCGGGCGGACGGTCCGGATCGATGACGTCCGGGTCGGTGACGCCCGCCCTGACCAGCGCCGTGCGGACGCGTTCGGCGAGTTCGCCGGCGGCCTTGTTGGTGAAGGTCAGCCCGAGGACCTGTTCCGGGGCCACCTGCCCGGTGCCGACCAGCCAGACCACGCGGGCCGCCATCACCGTCGTCTTGCCCGATCCGGCTCCGGCCACGATCACCTGCGGGGCGGGCGGCGCGGTGATGCAGGCCGTCTGCTCCGGGGTGAACGGGATGCCGAGGAGCTCTTTGAGCTGCTCGGGGTCGGTGATGAGGGCGGACATGACGGAAAAGGCTAACGGCGGGCACTGACAATCGGGGAACCGGCGCTCACTCCACCACGTGCCGTCCCTCGGGCCGGGCGCTGCACGACGCGCGGAAGGCGCAGTGCGTGCAGTGCTGGCCGGTGGTCGGCGTGAAGCGTTCGTCGAGGACCTTGCCGGCGGCGGTGGCCAGCAGGTCGCCGACCCACTCCCCCTCCAGCGGTTCCTGGGCCTGCACCTTGGGCAGGGTCTCGCCGCCGTCGCGCCGGGCGGCGCCCTGGCGCAGGTGGACCAGCTCGGCGCCGCCTGCCTCGGGGCGCACGCCGTCGAAGGCGTCGTCCACGGCGCCCTCGCGGACCGCGAGCTGGTAGACGGCCAGCTGGGGATGGCGGGCCACCTCGGCGGCGCTCGGGGCCTGCTTGCCGGTCTTGAAGTCGACGACGTAGGCGCGGCCCTCGCCGTCCGTCTCCACCCGGTCCATCTGGCCGCGGATGCGGACCTCGTAGTCGCCGGCTTCGAGGCTGACGTCGAAGTCCTGCTCGCTGGCCACGGGCGTGCGCGCGGTGCGGTCCAGGACGTGCCACTTCAGGAAGCGTTCGAGCGCAGCGCGCGCGTTGCCCTTCTCCTGCTCCGACTTCCAGGGGGCGTCGAAGGCGAGCGCGTTCCACACCGAGTCCAGGCGTTCCATGAGGACCGCGAGGTCGGCCGGGGTGCGTCCGGAGGCGACCTCGTCGGCCAGGACGTGCACGACGTTGCCGAAGCCCTGGGCGGTGGTGGCGGGCGCGTCCGCCTTCACCTCCCGGCCGAGGAACCACTGCAGGGCGCAGGTGTTGGCGAGCTGGTCGAGGGCGCTGCCGGAGAGCACGACGGGCTGGTCGCGGTCGCGCAGCGGCACCTTGCTCTCGGTCGGTTCGAACATGCCCCACCAGCGGTAGGGGTGGGCGGAGGGCACCAGCGGGCGGCCGTCCTCGTCGGCGAGCGCGGCCAGCCGGGCCAGGCGCCGGGCGGCGGCCTCCCGGAGCGTGGCGGACGCGCGCGGGTCGACCGTGGTCGCGCGCAGCTCGGCGACGAGCGCGGCCACGGAGAGCGGGCGGCGGGGCCGTCCGGTGACGTCCTGCGGCGTGACGCCCAGCTCGGTGAGGAACCGGGAGGGCTGGTCGCCGTCGTCCGCGGGGGCCTTCACCGCGGTGACGACGAGGCGATCACGCGCGCGCGTGGCGGCGACGTAGAACAGGCGGCGCTCCTCGGCGAGGAGCGCGCCCGGGGTGAGGGGCTCGGCCAGGCCGTCGCGGCCGATGCGGTCGGCCTCCAGCAGCGAGCCGCGGCGGCGCAGGTCCGGCCACAGGCCTTCCTGGACGCCGGCCACGACGACCAGGCGCCACTCCAGGCCCTTGGAGCGGTGCGCGGTCAGCAGGCGGACGGCGTCGGGGCGGACCGCCCGCCCGGCGAGGGTGTCGGCGGCGATGTCCTCGGCCTCGATCTCGGCCAGGAAGTTCAGCGTGCCCCGGCCGCCGCCGCGCTCCTCGGCGCGGGCGGCGGTGGCGAACAGCGCGCAGACGGCGTCCAGGTCACGGTCGGCGTTGCGGCCGGCGGCGCCGCCGCGCCGGGCGGCGCGCTCCAGCCGCGAGGGCCAGGGTGTGCCGTTCCACAGGTCCCACAGCGCCTCCTCGGCCGTGCCGCCGCCCGCCAGGCGCTCCCGGGCCTTCCCGAGCAGCGCGCCGAGCCGCTGCGCCCCGCGCGCGTACCCGGGGTCGTGGACGGCCAGCCGTCCGGGTTCGGCGAGGGCCCGGGCGAGCAGGTCGTCCGAGGGCGGCGGCAGCGCGTTGCCGGCCGCGCGTTCCTCGTCGCGCAGGGCGCGGCCGAGGCGGCGCAGGTCGGCGGCGTCCATGCCGGCGAGCGGGGAGGCGAGCAGGGTGAGGGCGGTCTCGGTGGGGAGCCAGCAGGCGTCCTGGTCCGGGTCGTGCGCCGCCTCCGCCTGTGCCACCGCCCGGAGCGCCGTCAGCAGGGGCGCCACCGCCGGTTCGTGGCGCAGCGGAACGTCGTCGCCGTCGATGTCCAGGGGGACGCCCGCCGCGGTCAGGGCGCGGCGGACCGTCGGGATGGTGCCGGCTCCGGCGCGCACCAGGACGGCCATGTCGCTCCAGCGCACGCCGTCCTCCAGGTGCGCGCGCCGCAGGATGTCGGCGACGTTGTCCAGCTCGGTGCCGGGCGTCGGGTACGTGTAGACCTCGACGGAGCCGCCCTCGCGCGTGGGGGCCGGTTCGCGGTGGGCGCGCACCGTGTCGCCGGGCAGCCGGGTCAGCGGCATCCGCCGGGTCAGCAGGCGGGTCGCGGCCAGCAGGCCGGCGCCGGAGCGGCGGGCGGTGCGCAGCACCGCGACCGGGGCGGGGCTCCCGTCCGCGCGCGGGAAGGCGGACGGGAAGTCGAGGATGCCGTTCACGTCGGCGCCCCGGAACGTGTAGATCGACTGGTCCGGGTCGCCGAACGCGACCAGCGTGCGGCCGCCGCCGGCCAGCGCGTGCAGGAGCCGCACCTGGGCGGGGTCGGTGTCCTGGTACTCGTCCACGAACACGGCGTCGTAGCGGCCGGCCAGGTCCAGGGCGACCTCGGGGCGCCGGGCGAGCAGTACCGCGCGGTGCACGAGTTCGGCGTAGTCCAGGACGCCCTGGAGGTCGAGGACGTCGAGGTACTCGGCGAGGAAGGCGGCCGCGGCCCGCCAGTCCGGTCGGCCGATGCGGCCGGCGAAGGCGTCCAGGGCGGCCGGGTCCAGGCCCAGTTCGCGGCTGCGGGCGAGAACCGCGCGGACCTCGTCGGCGAAACCGCGGGTGGTCAGGCAGGCGCGCAGGTCGTCGGGCCAGCGCACCGGGTCGAGGCCGAGCCGCTCCAGCTCGGCCTGGCCGGCCAGCAGCTCGCGGACGGTGACGTCCTGCTCGGGGCCGGAGAGCAGCCGCAGCGGGTCGACGAACAGGCCGCTGTCCTGGTGGGCGCGGACCAGGGCGTAGCAGTACGAGTGGAAGGTGGTCGCCCGGGGTGCGCCGGCCGTGCCGACGCGCAGGGCCATGCGGTCGCGCAGTTCGACGGCCGCCTTGCGGCTGAAGGTCAGCACCAGGATCCGTTCGGGGTCGCCGCCGCGGGCGATCCGGGCGGCCACCGACTCCACGAGCGTGGTGGTCTTCCCGGTGCCGGGGCCCGCGAGGACGAGCAGCGGGCCGGCCGCGTGGTCAACCACGGCGCGCTGCGCGGCGTCCAGTGGAGGGGGATCCGAAGCGGCCACGGGAGTCCGCACCAGCCGGTAGGCGCCACGGGTCCCCTGTCGTACCGGGAGGTGCGACAGGCGCCTGGTGGAGGAAGAGGAGCTCACGTGGTTCGCCGGTCCTGGTGGGTGTGCTGGTTGGCTCGCGGTCGCGCGGGCAGTGCGGGGGCCGTGGGGTGAGCGGGACTCGCGCAGCCGACGCTACGCCGAGAAACCGGTCGGAAGCAGGGCTTCCGATTGTTCCCGTCCGCCTCGGGCGGCACGTTGTCCCCGTCCGCCCCGGACGGCACGCGTGGCTCGTGCGCCCCCCGTCCCACGAACGTACGTCATGCCACGGACGTCCCGCGTGTCCCTCGAACGGGCCACAGGTTCCCCCCAAGGGCCCCGGATGGCGGAAGCTGTCAGGTGTGAGCCCCCGAGTCCGCGCCGCCGTCCCACCGCGCCCGCTTCATGTCGAGCCGCGGCAGGTGGCCCTGAGCGGCCCTGCTCGCCTCCTTCAGCGCGGTGCCCTCCACGCGGTAGTGGTCCAGGGCGGTCAGCTCGTGCCCCGGCAGCAGCACCCCGTCGGCGCGCACCACCCGCCACCAGGGCACGGAACCGCCGTAGAGGGCCATCACCCGTCCCACCTGGCGGGGCCCTCCCTCCTCCAGCCACTCCGCGACGTCGCCGTACGTCATCACGCGCCCGGGCGGGATCCCCTCGGCCACCTCCAGGACCCGCTCGGCGTACTCGGGCAGCTCGTCCGCGTACCCCTCTCGGGTGTCCTCGGGAAGGCTCTGCTCGCTCATTCGTCCCATCCTGCCGCACCCCACCGACAACCGGGCACGGCCCGCGACGGCTCTCCGCCTCGCCCCCGTGCGACGCTTGGGGCAGACTGTGCGCCCCCGCATCTGCACCCTGATGCCCTCGTGTGTCGGTGGGGCATGCCACCATCGTGCGGGCGGTGACTGGTGATACGAGATCAAGAAGAGACGACCGAGCAGCAGGGCGTGCACCCCGACGGAGCGGCGGGCAGCCCTGCCGCCGGCGCACGCCCGGACGCCGGGCGACCGGGCACCGCACCGTCTGACTCCGCCGGCCCGCACGCCGCGGAACCGGACACCGGACACCCGAAGCCCGCCGTCGAACCCGACGCCGCCCCCGACGTCTCCGAGGCGGAACACGTGCCGGACGACATCCACACCGACGAGGTGGAGGGCGACGAACCGCTGCTCCCCGCGCGCGTGCACCGCCCCTCCGACCTCATGCGTCTGCTGGTCGGCGTGCTCGCCGTCGCCGTGCTGCTCGGCATCGCCGCGTTCGCGCACGGCACCACCTCCGGGCTCGAACAGGACATCAACAAGGGCACCGGGCAGGCGCCCGACCTGCTGATCAAGATCGCCGGGCTGGCGTCCAGCATCGCGATCCTGCTGGTGCCGGTCGCGTTCGCCATCGAGCGGCTGATCAAGCGGGACGGGCTGCGCATCGCCGACGGCGTGCTCGCGGCCGTCCTCGCCCACGGTGTGACCCTCGCCACCGACCTGTGGGTCGCCCGGGCCGCGCCGGGCTCGATCCAGGAGGCGCTCACCCAGCCCTCCCCCGGTGACGTGCACGCCCTCACCGATCCGGTGCACGGCTACCTCGCGCCCGTCATCGCCTACATGACGGCCGTCGGCATGTCCCGGCGGCCCAGATGGCGCGCGGTCCTGTGGATCGTGCTGACGCTCGACGCGTTCTCCATGCTGGTCACCGGCTACACGACACCGTTCTCGATCATCCTGACGGTGCTGATCGGCTGGACCGTCGCCTACGGCACGCTCTACGCGGTCGGCTCGCCCAACGTGCGCCCGACCGGCCGGACCCTGCTGGCGGGCCTGAGGCACGTCGGCTTCCACCCGGTCGGCGCGGCCCGCGAGGAGACCCTGGACAGCGAGAACGGCGACCGGGGCCGGCGCTACTTCGTCACCCTGGAGGACGGCCCGCCGCTGGACGTCACGGTCGTCGACCGGGAACAGCAGGCCCAGGGCTTCTTCTACCGCGCGTGGCGCAACCTGACGCTGCGCGGCTTCGCGACCCGCTCCAGCCTGCAGTCGCTGCGCCAGGCGCTGGAGCAGGAGGCGCTGCTGGCGTACGCGGCGATCGCGGCCGGCGCCAACGCGCCCAAGCTGATCGCCACCTCCGAGCTGGGCCCGGACGCCGTGATGCTCGTCTACGAGCACACCGGCGGCCGCACCCTCGACTCGCTGGCCGACGAGGAGATCACCGACGACCTGCTGCGCAACACCTGGCACCAGGTGCAGGCGCTCCAGTCGCGCCGGATCGCGCACCGCAGGCTCGCGGGTGACGCCATCCTGGTGGATCGTTCCGGCAAGGTGATCCTCACGGACCTGCGCGGCGGCGAGATCGCGGCCGGCGAACTGCTGCTGCGGATGGACGTCGCCCAGCTGGTCACCACGCTCGGCCTGCGGGTCGGTGCCGAGCGCGCGGTGGCCTCGGCGGTCGGCGTCCTCGGGCCCGACGCCGTCGCCGACTGCCTGCCGATGCTCCAGCCGATCGCGCTCACCCGCTCCACGCGCGCGACGCTGCGAAGACTCGCCCGGGAACGCGCCCAGCGCGAACGCGACGCGGTGCTGGAGGCGTCCCGGCAGGCCAAGCAGGCCCGCGCCGAGGAGGCCGAGAAGCCCGACAAGAAGACGGTCCGCGCCGAGCAGCGGGCCGAGAAGCGGGCCCTGGACGACGCGCTGGAAGAGGCCCGCGAGGAGGACCTGCTCACCCAGATCCGGCACCAGGTGCTGCGGATCAGGCCGCAGGCACCCGTCGAGCCGGCCCGCCTGGAGCGGGTCCGGCCGCGCACGCTGATCAGCGTCTTCGCCGGCGCGATCGGCGCGTACTACCTGCTGACCCAGCTCACCCACATCGAGTTCGGACCGCTGATCGCCAACGCCCAGTGGGGCTGGGTGATCGCCGCGGTGCTGTTCTCGGCGCTGAGCTACGTGGCCGCCGCGATGGCGCTGCTCGGATTCGTGCCCGAGCGGGTGCCGTTCGTGCGGACCGCGGCGGCGCAGGTCGCCGGGTCGTTCGTGAAGATCGTGGCGCCCGCTGCGGTCGGCGGGGTCGCCCTCAACACGCGCTTCCTGCAGCGCGCCGGGGTGCGCCCTGGGCTCGCGGTGGCGAGCGTCGGGGCCTCGCAGCTGTTCGGGCTCGGCTGTCACATCCTGATGCTGCTGTCCTTCGGCTATCTGACCGGCACCGAGAAGACCCCGTCGCTGTCTCCGTCCCGCACCGTCATCGCGGGCCTGCTGACCGTCGCCGTCCTGGTGCTCGTGGTGACCTCGGTGCCGTTCCTGCGGAAATTCGTCTCCACGCGCGTGCGGTCGCTCTTCGCCGGCGTCGTCCCGCGCATGCTGGACGTGCTGCAGCGGCCGCAGAAGCTCGTCACCGGCATCGGCGGCATGCTGCTGCTGACCGCCTGCTTCGTGATGTGCCTGGACGCCTCCATCCGCGCCTTCGGCGACGAGGGCACCTCGCTCAGCATCGCCAGCGTCGCGGTCGTCTTCCTCGCCGGGAACGCGCTCGGGTCCGCGGCTCCGACCCCGGGCGGTGTCGGCGCGGTCGAGGCGACCCTGACCGTCGGCCTGATCGCCGTCGGTCTCCCCAAGGAGGTCGCGGCCCCCGCCGTCCTGCTGTACCGGCTGCTGACCCTGTGGCTGCCGGTCCTGCCCGGCTGGCTGGCCTTCAACCACCTGTCCCGCAAGGGAGCGCTCTAGGGCCTGTCTGACAATTCCCGTCTGCCGCGCGACGCCATGCACGCACTCTCGCCGCACCGGGCGCAGACCCAAGTACATCCAGTACGAGGGTCCACGCCCGGCACGCCGAGAGCACGCACCTGACGCCGCGCGGCCGCCCTCCGGGCGACGACGGGAATTGTCAAACAGGCCCTGGGCCGAGTTGCCGCGTCCCGAGCCACGCCGGCGGATCGCCGGCCGCCCCGGCTCTCGCGGGATGCGGCACCGCCGTTCCGGGGGCGTACCTCGTACGGCCCGCGCCCCGCGCGCGTGACCGCCCGCGACCTCAGGATGGGAGCATGCCGAAGCCCATCCGGATCCGTGCCGCTGCCCTGACGACCGCCCTGGTGCTGTCCTGCCTGACGGCCGGATGCAGCGACGGCGCCGGGAGCGGGGATCTGACGACGCAGAAGCTGGACTGGAAGGCCTGCCCGGCCCCCGACGAGGCCGAGGGCGGTGGCGGCATCCCCTCGCCGCTGCCCGGCGGCGGGGCCTGGCAGTGCGCGACCATGAAGGCGCCGCTGGACTGGTCGAAGCCGAAGGGCGCCACCATCGGCCTCGCGCTGATCCGCGCCAAGGCCAGCGGCGCCGCGGACGACAGGATCGGCTCCCTGATCTTCAACTTCGGCGGCCCCGGCGGCAGCGGCGTCACCACGCTGCCCGCGTTCGGCGAGGACTACGCCGCCCTGCGCACCCGCTACGACCTCGTCAGCTTCGACCCGCGCGGGGTCGGCCGCAGCGACCCGGTCGAGTGCGAGAACGACGAACAGCTCGACGACTACTTCCAGCAGGACGCGACGCCCGAGACCAGGGCCGAGCGCACCCAGCTCATCAACCGCACCAAGCAGTTCAACGCCGCCTGCGAGAAGAACTCCAAGACCGTCCTCCCGCACGTGCGCACCACCGACGCGGCCCGCGACATGGACCTGATGCGGCAGGTCCTCGGCGACCGGCAGCTGCACTACTTCGGCATCTCCTACGGCACCGAACTCGGCGGCGTCTACGCCCACCTGTTCCCGAAGAAGGTGGGCCGGGCCGTCCTCGACGGCGTCATCGACCCCACCCAGGACCCCGAGCAGAGCTCGCTGGGACAGGCCAAGGGCTTCCAGCTCGCGCTCGACAACTTTGCCGAGGACTGTACGTCCAAGGTGACGGAGTGCCCGATCGGAGACACCCCGCAGGACGTGAAGAACCGTATCGCCAAGCTCCTCGCGGACCTCGACAAGAAGCCGATCCCCGGGATCCTCCCCCGCCAGCTGACCCAGACCGCCGCCACCAACGGCATCGCGCAGTCCCTGTACTCCAAGGACTTCTGGGAGTACCTCACCGAAGGACTCGAAGAGGCGTACGACGGCGACGGGAAGATCCTGATGCTGCTGTCCGACTCCATGAACGGCCGCAGCCAGAACGGCGAGTACAGCAACATCACGGCGGCGAACATCGCCATCAACTGCGCCGACGAGAAGCCCCGCTACACCGCCGACTACGTGCTGCAGAAACTGCCCGAATTCCGCGCCGCCTCCCCGCTGTTCGGCGACTACCTCGCCTGGGGCATGGTCAGCTGCACCGACTGGGCGGTGCCGGGCGCCGCCGACCATCCCGACGTCAGCGCGCCCGGGTCGGCGCCGATCCTGGTCGTGGGCAACACCGGCGACCCGGCCACGCCGTACGAGGGCGCGCGGAAGATGGTGGAGTCGCTGGGGAAGGGCGTCGGGATCGAGCTGACGTACAAGGGGCAGGGGCACGGGGCCTACGACAGCAAGAACAAGTGCGTGCAGTCCACCGTGAACGACTACCTGCTGCAGGGGCGGACACCGAAGGCCGGCAGCGTCTGCACCTGACCGCACCGAGCTGCGAAACCGCAGGTCAGAAGGTTTTCCACAGGCCGCGACGGGCCTCGCTGGATCCGCCTACTATGACCTGACCGCTTTCCGCGACGATCCTGCGGAGAGCCTGTGAGGGGGGTGTGCGCGCATGGCGCGTTCCGTACGGTGGGCGGCCGCTGTGGCCGCCGGGTTGCTCGTGGCCGGATGCGGCGGCGGATCGTCCGACGGGGCCGGGGACAAGGGGCGGACACCGTCCGCTCCTCCGTCGTCCGCCGCCTCCGTCCCCGCCGTACTGCCCGCCGCCCTGACCTCCCAGAAGCTCGACTGGCACCGCTGCGCGGCCACTTCGGACGCCGCCGCGCCCGGCGACGAGTGGCGGTGCGCGACGCTCAAGGTGCCACTCGACTGGTCCAGGCCGGACGGGAAGACGATCGGGCTGGCACTGATCCGGGCGAAGGCGACCGGAGGTCCGGGCAAGCGGATCGGCTCGCTGCTGTTCAACTTCGGCGGTCCCGGCGGCTCGGGCGTCTCGATGATGCCGTACTACGCAGGTACGGCCGCCGCCCTGCGCCAGCGGTACGACCTGGTCAGCTGGGATCCGCGCGGCGTCGGCGCCAGCGAGGGGATCCGGTGCCGCAGCGACAAGGACCTGCGGTCCGCCGAGTCCATCGACGCCACTCCGGACACGCCGGCGGAGGAGACGGCGTACTTCCAGGACGCCGCCGACTTCGGCAAGGGCTGCCGGGCGGCGGCCGGCGAGCTGATCGCGCACGTCTCGACGACCGACACGGCCCGGGACATGGATCTGATGCGCCAGGTGCTCGGCGACACCGAGATGCACTACTTCGGCATCTCGTACGGCACCGAACTCGGCGGCGTCTACGCCCACCTGTTCCCGAAGAAGGTGGGGCGGCTGATCCTGGACGCCGTGGTCGACCCGGCCGCGGACACGGTCGGCCACGCGAAGAACCAGGCCGAGGGCTTCCAGCGGGCGCTGGACGACTACCTCAGGTCCACCGGCCAGGACCCCGAGCGGGGTTCACGGAAGATCGCGGACCTGCTGAGGAAGCTCGACACGGACCCGCTCCCGACGTCCTCAGGGCGCAAGCTGACCCAGGCCCTCGCGGTCACCGGCATCGTCCTGCCGCTCTACAGCCAGGACGGCTGGCCGACGCTGACCGGCGCGCTGCGGGCGGCCGAGGACGGCGACGGCTCGGAGCTGCTGTCCCTCGCGGACCGGTACAACGAACGCGACTCCTCGGGGCACTACGGCACGACCGGGCACTCCCAGCGGGTCATATCGTGCCTGGACGACAGGCAGCGGCCCACTCCCGCCCAGGCGAAGAAGCTGCTGCCCGACTTCGAGAGGATCTCGCCCGTGTTCGGCGACTTCCTGGGCTGGGACACGGCCGGCTGGTGCCACGACTGGCCGGTGGCCGGGCAGTACGACACCCCGCAGGTGAGCGCGCCGGGTGCGGCGCCGATCCTGCTGGTGGGCAACACGGGCGACCCGGCGACCCCGTACGAGGGGGCGCGGCGGATGGCCGACGAACTGGGCAAGGGGGTCGGCGTCGAGCTGACCTGGAAGGGCGAGGGCCACGGCGCGTACGGCAGCGGCAGCGACTGCGTGGACTCGACGGTGAACGCCTACCTGCTGGCGGGCACGGTCCCCGAGGACGGCAAGGTCTGCTCATGACGGAGGCGGGGGTTCCGGGTGCCTGCCGCACCCGGAACCCCCGCCCGCCGGGACCTCGGTCAGTAGACCGGCTTGTCCGGCTCGATCTGGTTGACCCAGCCGATCACGCCGCCGCCCACGTGCACGGCGTCCGCGAAGCCCGCGGACTTCAGGACCGCGAGGACCTCCGCGCTGCGGACACCCGTCTTGCAGTGCAGGACGATCTTCTTGTCCTGGGGCAGGCCCCCCAGGGCGGTGCCCATGAGGAACTCGTTCTTCGGGATCAGCTTGGCGCCCGGGATGGAGACGATCTCGTACTCGTTCGGCTCGCGGACGTCGATGATCTCGATGTTCTCGCCGTCGTCGATCCACTCCTTGAGCTGCTTGGGAGTGATCGTCGAACCGGCGGCCGCCTGCTGGGCCTCCTCGGAGACGACGCCGCAGAATGCCTCGTAGTCGATGAGCTCGGTGACGGTCGGGTTCTCGCCGCAGACCGCGCAGTTCGGGTCCTTGCGGACCTTGACCTGGCGGTACTGCATCTCCAGGGCGTCGTAGATCATCAGTCGGCCGACGAGGGGCTCGCCGGTGCCGGTGAGGAGCTTGATGGCCTCGGTGACCTGGATGGAGCCGATGGACGCGCACAGCACGCCCAGCACGCCGCCCTCGGCGCAGGAGGGGACCATGCCCGGCGGCGGGGGCTCCGGGTAGAGGCAGCGGTAGCAGGGACCGTGCTCGGACCAGAAGACCGACGCCTGGCCGTCGAAGCGGTAGATCGAACCCCATACGTACGGCTTGTCGAGCAGCACGCAGGCGTCGTTGACCAGGTAGCGGGTGGCGAAGTTGTCCGTGCCGTCGACGATCAGGTCGTACTGGCTGAAGATGTCCATCACGTTCTCGGCCTCGAGCCGCTCTTCGTGCAGGACCACGTTCACGTACGGGTTGATGCCGAGGACGGAGTCACGGGCGGACTCGGCCTTGGAGCGGCCGATGTCGGCCTGACTGTGGATGATCTGACGCTGCAGGTTCGACTCGTCGACCTCGTCGAACTCCACGATGCCGAGGGTGCCGACACCGGCCGCGGCGAGGTACATCAGCGCCGGCGAACCCAGCCCGCCGGCGCCCACACAGAGCACCTTGGCGTTCTTCAGCCGCTTCTGCCCGTCCATCCCGACGTCCGGGATGATCAGGTGGCGGGAGTACCTGCGGACCTCGTCTACGGTGAGCTCAGAGGCTGGCTCGACCAGGGGTGGCAGCGACACGGGGACTCCGTTGATCGGTCAATCACTACAGTTGTTCTCCGTGTAACACTGCCACGCCCTTCTTCATTCCGAGACACCCGTCCCGACCCGCGAGACGATGTCGTCCCAGTAGCCGGGCATGTTCTCCCAGGGGTCCACGCGGCCGCCGTGGTCGGTGCGGTCGGTGAAGTAGATGGTCGAGGCGCCCTGCCAGCGGGCGATGCGCAGCGCCTCGTCGAGGTGGCCGCGGGGCACGCCGTGCACGAAGTGGCAGAAGCGGTCCGGCGGATAGTCCGCGGTCCACTCGGCGACGTGCGACCAGCGGTAGTCGCCCCACGAACCGGCGAAGGTGACCAGTTGGTCGGCGTTCTCCGCGTGGCCCGGATGGGGGTGGGTGCCGTGGCCGAGGACGATGTGGGGCCGGTCACCGATGGTGCGGAGCGTGGCGACCGCGCGGCGGATGCCGGGGAGCGCCGTGCGTTCGCCGGGGCAGCGCTCCAGCAGGAAGCCGTCGACGCGGTACCAGTCGTGGTAGCGGCGGGCGTCCTGGACCAGGTCGCCGTGGGGACGGGCGCCGTAGGTGGCGTCCAGGCGGCCGAGGACGCGGACGCCCGCGTTGCGGAGCCGGCCTGCCGCTTCCAGGCAGTGCGGGTCGGGGCGGCTGCCGGGTCCGTTCGCCACGTTCAGGACGACCCAGTGCAGGGGGGTGCCCGGGCGGGTGAGTTCGGCCCACTGCGCCGGGGCGAGGAGGGGGTGGGCGTAGCCCGGGACGCCGAGGGCGGTCCGGACGCCGGTGGGCGCGGCGCCCGGCCTGGTGCCGGTCAGATGCGGCACGCCGCCTCCATCCAGATGTCCGCGAGGGACTCCTCGAGGTTGATACGGGGACGCCAGCCGAGCCGGTCGCGGGCGCAGCGCACGTCGGCCTGCTGCCAGCTGCCGCAGCCGTCCGGGTACGGATAGGCGACCGGGGCCGTGTGGTCGGGGTCCAGCCGGGGGTGGCCGATGGGGCTGCGCAGCGGGCCGGGCGGGCCGTCGAGTTCGTGCAGGGCACCGCCGTATCCGGCGACCCGGGCGAGGACGGCGGCGGCGTCGCGGAGGCGGACGGCGCGGCCGGAGCCGATGTTGATGACGCCCTGGGCGGCGGAGAGCGAGGCCGCGTGGACGGCGCGGGCCACGTCGCGCACGTCGACGAAGTCGCGCTGCACGCCGAGGCCGCCGAGTTTGAGTTCGCCGTCGCCGGACTGCATGGCGCGGCGCATGGCCTCGGCGAGCCGGCCCAGCGGGGAGCCGGCCGGGGTGCCGGGTCCGGCGGGCGAGAAGACCCGCAGGACGACGGCGTCCAGGCCGGAGCCGAGGACCAGTTCGGTGGCGGCGAGCTTGCTGACGCCGTACGGGCCGCCGGGGCGGGGTACGGCGTCCTCGGCCGTGGAGGAGCCGGGCTGGCTCGGGCCGTACTCCGCGCTGCAGCCGACCTGCACCAGGCGGGCGCCGCAGCCGCTGCGGCGCAGGGCCTCGCAGATGGTGGCGACGGCGACGGTGTTGTGCCGGGTGAGTTCCCGGGCCCCGCCGCGGGTGGCGCCGGCGCAGTTCACGATGACGCCCGGGTGGACCGCGTCGAGGAAGCGGGTGAGGGCACCCGGGCTGCCGGTGGCGAGGTCGAAGCGGACGTCGGCGTCGTCGCCGCGGCCGAGTGCGGTGAGCTGGACCGCCGGATCGGCGAGCAGCCGGTCGGCGACGAAGCGTCCGAGGTATCCGTTGGCTCCGATCAGCAGAACCCTCATCGCGTGGCTCCCGGGGTGTGCGCTCCGGCGACTCCGGTGGTTCCGGACGCTCCGGGTCCGGGTCGGGAGGTGGTCATCTGGCGGTCTCCTTCAGGGGGTGGTGCGGTTTTCTCCGGCGGGGTGCCGGGCGCCTGCCGCCGCGGCGGGACGGGGCGGGCGAAGCGGAAGGGGGTTCGTCTCACCGCGGGTCTCCCGGCGGCGCGTGGGCCGGGGCCCGGGTGAGGGTGCGGGTCGCCCGGACCAGCAGGACCAGGGCCGCTGCGCCGCAGACGAGCGCGGGGACACCGCCCGTGCCCCAGGCGCCGGTCAGGGCGTCGACGGGGCTCGCCAGGAAGGCGCAGCCGGGGAGCCGGCCGGCCAGGACCAGGCCGACGGCGGCCGCTTCGCCGGCGGCGGCGAGGGCGAGGGCGGTGCCCTGGGGCACGCGGTGGACGGCGAGCAGGCGGGCGAGCAGCAGGAGGGCGCCGAGGGTGAGGGCCTCCGGGTAGCCGGCCGGTTCGTCCAGGACGGCCGCGCACAGGGCGAGCAGGGCGGTGAGGGCGCCCAGGCAGAGGGCGGACGTGCCGAGCAGCAGCGGCCGCACGGCACCGGCGAACTCCGCCAGGCCCCGGCTGGCCGCGAGCCTGCGGCGGGCGGCGGCGGTCAGGAGGTGGACGCTCCAGGCGGCCGGGGCGAGGGCCAGGGCGAGGGCGAGGACGGGCGCGGTGGTCACCGGCCAGGGGCCGTGCGCGGCGCCGGTGGGCAGGCCGTCGGGGCCGCCGTCCAGGACGGCACGCAGGAGGCCGTTGCCGAGGAGGGCGTAGGCGAGGAGCCAGCAGGTCCACGCACGGGTGCCGGGCGCGAGGTGCCGGAGGGGGGCGGGCGCGGCGAGCGCACCGTGGCGCAGGGCCGCGCGCACGGCCAGGGCGACGGCGAGCAGGCCGACGGCGGCCGTCAGGAGGCGCGGGCGGCCCCCGGTGAGCCGTACGCCGGTCACCACCGCGGCGCCGACCGTGCCCGGCAGGAGCGGGAGCAGGATCCGGCCGGCGCGGACGCGGGGCGCGGGCGGCGGTGGCTGAGCGGGCGGCTGCCGGTCGCCGTCGCCGTCGCGGGGCACGCGCGCGTACAGCTCCTCGGCGAGGGAGAAGACGTCACGGTGGCGGAAGCGGGCGGCGGTCCGGTCGGTGACGCCGTGTGCTTCGAGCCCGGCCGCGATCTCCAGCGGGTCGACGGCCTGCTCGCACAGTGCGCGGTGGCGGTGCAGCAGGGCTTTCACGGGGTCGGCGGCGCCGCGGCGCGGGGCGGGCGCGCGGCCGGCCGTGGTGGTCCGGGTACGGGTCCGCGCGGCGGTCGCGGCCGTCCTCGCGGACCCGGTCCGGGACGGCGTGCCGTCCTGACCCTCGTCCGCCGGGTCCAGGAGCCATTCCTCCGAGCGCGCGTCCCAGGCGTCGGCCCCGCCGGGGCGGCCCGGCCGGTCCTGGCCGCCCGGTCCGCCGTGCACGGCGCCGCCCTCGTCGCCGTTCACCGGGCGGCCTCCGGGGCCGTGACCGGGGTGGCCCGCACCGGGGCCGGTCTCGGCGGGACGCCCAGGGCCCAGCCGGGTCCGCCCCGGCCGGCGACGCGGGTCGTCGGGCCGGTCCAGCGGCCGGGTACGTGGGCCTCGGCGGGAGCGGCGAACGGCAGCGGCTCACCCGCCTCGTCGAGGACGACCCGGCGCACCGGGCAGTGCGAGACGATCTCCAGGTAAATGCCGTGAAATGCCGCGATGTTCTGCTCGACGGTGAACAGTTCGAGCGCTCGGGCACGCGCGGCGGCTCCGAGGCGCTCACGGCGCTCGGGGTCGCGCAGCAGCGCCACGCACGCCTCCGCGAGCGCCCGCGGGTTGCGCGGCGGGACGACGAGGCCGGTGCCGCCGATGACCTCCACCACGGCACCGACGTCGGTGGACACGGTCGCGCGGGCGCAGAGCATCGCCTCGGCGAGGCCGACCGGGAAGCCCTCGACGACGCTGGAGAGGACGACGACCGATCCGGACGCGTAGGCGTCGGCGAGGGTCGGCGCCTCCGGTCCGCCGATCTCCTCGAAGGCGACCGGGTTGTCGCCGACGGCGTGCGCTCCGTCCGCCTCGTCCGGGAAGAGCTGGGCGGCGAGCGCCTTGCAGTGACCGAGGTAGGCCAGGCCCTCCGGTCCCGACGGGGCGCCCACGACCCGCAGCCGCGCCTTGGGCTCCTCCTTGCGGACCTCCGCGAAGGCGTGCAGCAGTGACACCAGGTCCTTGGCGGGCTCCGTGCGGCCGACCCACACGAGGGTGTCCGGGTCGGCCCGGTCCGGGGCCTCGCCGACCTCGGTGAAGCGGCCCGCCTCCAGTCCCGGGTGGACGGTGCGGATCCGGGAGCGGTCGGCACCGCAGCGCTCCTGCCAGCGGCGGGTGTGCGCGTTGCCGGGGGTGATGATCGCGGCGCGGCCGTAGACCTCGGCGGCGAGCCGGCCGTGGAAGGCGGCGAGCAGGGTGCGCACGGCCGGGCCGGCCGTCTCGGGGCCGGCGGCGAGGTAGTGGGCGCGCAGCGGCACCCCGTACTCGGTGACCAGCAGCGGCACGTCGCTGAAGTGCCGGGCGAGCAGGCCGGGCAGGGCGGCGGGGCCGCCTGCGGTGGCGTGGCAGAGGTCGGCGGCGCCGAGTCCGTCGTCGCCGTACCAGTCCAGCGAGAGGGGGCGCAGGGCGCGTTCGAGGTGGGCGGCGACGGCGAGCAGGTCCGGCACGCGCGCCGCGCGCGCCGCCGCGGGCGCGCCGGGCGTTCGGCAGGCGTGCTCCAGCGTGCGCACCGCGCTGTCGGAGCGGAGCGCGCCGGCCAGTCCGCCCTCGTCGCGGGCGAGTTCGGCGAGTCCGTAGAGCGCGCTGCCGAAACGGTCCGCCATACGACCGGAGCCGTCCGGGCCGTCCGAGGCGTCCGCGTCCTGCGCGCCGTCGGACCCGGACCCGGCAGGGCCGCCGACGCCGGAACCGGCGCACAGGACGGCCGCCAGCTCCCCGTAGCTCTCGACGAAGCGCCGGCGCGCACGCCGGCCGTACGCGGGCCCGTCCTGCTCGGCGGTCCACAGGGGGGCCGTCCGCACCCGGCTGACGTGCGGCGGCAGCGGCAGCCGGCCCTCGTCCTCCTGTCGCCTGCTGCGGCTGAGCGCGTAGAGGTCGAACTCGTGCTGCCCGAGCCCGCGCACGAGCCGGTCGCACCAGAGTCTGGCGTCACCGCTCACATACGGATAACCACCCTCCGTAAGCAGTCCGATGCGCACGTGTGCACCCCCGATCGATCTCCCGTGTGGGGAGCCACCGTTGCTCCGGCGGCTCGCAGCGGGACGAACGTATGCGGACAAGGCGGTGGCGCGATGGACGGTTGTCCATCGCGCCACCAAAAGGGGTGAACGGTCGTAACTTTCCCGTGCGGGACGCGTTCGGTCGCGCTAAGAGATCAGGCGGCAGCGAAACGTCACCTCGGGAGGGCGCGCGCGAGCTGCTGAAACGTCACGCCGACGCCAGTTCCCGCCGGGCCGTCCGGCGCCGGGCGGCCACCTCCGGGTCGAGGGCCGGTACGGCGGCCAGGAGTTGCCGGGTGTAGGGGTCCCGCGGGCTGTCGTAGACCTCGTCGGCGGGGCCCGCCTCGACGATCCGGCCGCGGCGCATCACCGCGACCCGGTCGCTGACCTGCCGGACCACCGCGAGGTCGTGCGCGACGAAGACCAGCGCCAGGCCGAGTTCCCGCTGCAGCTCGCCGAGCAGGGCGACGACCTGGGCCTGGGTGGTGACGTCCAGCGCGGAGACCGGCTCGTCGCAGACGATGACGCGCGGGTCGGCCGCGAGCGCCCGCGCGATGCCCACGCGCTGGCGCTGACCACCGCTGAACTCGTGCGGATAGCGCTCGTAGTGCGCCCCATCGAGCCCCACGCGCTCCAGCAGTTCGATCACCCGCCGCCGGACGGCGGTCCGGTCCCGTTCGCCCCGCGCGCGCAGCGGGTCGGCTATCGACTCGCCGACGCTGCGCCGCGGGTTGAGGGAGGACACCGGGTCCTGGAACACCATCTGGACGTCCGGCCGCACGCCCGCGCGCGCGTGTCCGTCGTACCGGATCTCGCCGGCCGTCGGCTCCAGCAGTCCGACCAGCATCCGGCCGAGCGTCGTCTTGCCGCTGCCGCTCTCGCCGACGATGCCGAGGGTCTCGCCCCTGCGGACGGTCAGCGACACGTCGTCCACGGCCGCGAACGCCGCCTTGCCGCGGCCGAACTCGCGCCGCAGCCCGGACGCCTCCAGCACCACCTCCCCGGACGCCTGCGAGGGCGCGCGCACCGCGTCCACGCGCGGGACGGCGGAGAGCAGTTCGCGGGTGTACGGCTGCGCGGGCGAGCCGAGCACGGCGGCGACCGGGCCCTGTTCGACGACGCGTCCGTGCCGCATGACCAGCACCTCCTCGACGCTCTCGGCGGCGACGCCCACGTCGTGGGTGACGAGCAGCAGGCCCATGCCGGTCTCCTCGCGCAGGGTGTGCAGCAGGTCGAGGATCTGGGCCTGCACGGTGACGTCGAGGGCGGTGGTGGGCTCGTCGGCGATCAGCAGGCCGGGCTCGCAGGCCAGCGCCATGGCGATCAGCGCGCGCTGGCGCATGCCGCCGCTGAACTCGTGCGGACGGGACCGGGACCGGCGCGGCGCGTCCGGGATGCCCACCCGGTCCAGGACCTCCACGGCACGCGCGCGTGCGGCCCGTCGTGACACGCGCGTGTGCACGCGGTACACCTCGGCGATCTGGTCGCCGATCGCGTAGTACGGGTCGAGGGAGGACAGCGGGTCCTGGAAGACCATCGCGGCCCTGGCGCCGCGCAGCCGGCGCAGTTCCTCCTCGGAGGCCGCCTGCACGTCGGTGCCGGCGACCTCGATCGTGCCGCCGACCCGCGCGCCCGTGCCGCGGTGCAGCCCGAGCAGGGCGGAGGCGACGGTGGACTTGCCGGAGCCGGACTCGCCGACCAACGCCAGGGCGCCGCCCGCGGCCAGGTCGAAGGAGAGTCCGTCGACGGCCCGCAGGTCGCCGAACTCGACGGTCAGATCGGTGACTCGGACCAGACTCACGTCAGTACCACCCGTCGGTCGGCCACCGCGTACAGCACGTCCGCGACGGCGTTGGCGAGGACCACGAAGAAACCGATGACCAGGACCATGCCGACGACGACGGGCAGGTCGACCACGGTGACCGCGTGGACGAGTTCCTGGCCGATGCCGGGGAGGCCGAAGAGGGTCTCGATGAGGACGGCGCCGCCCACGGCGCTGCCGAAGTCGTTGGCGTTCAGGGCGATGATCGGTGCCAGGGCGCCGCGCAGGGCGTGCCGGCCGACGATGGACCGTTCGCCCACGCCGTACGCCCGGAAGGTCCTGATGTGGTCCTCGGCGAGCGTCTCCAGCATCGACGCCCGTGTCATGCGCGCGAAGTAGGCCGCCTCGGCGAGCGCGAGGGTGAACCACGGCAGCAGCAGGTTCCAGGCCCACTGCTCGGGGTCGTCCGAGAAGGGGACGTACTCCGGGAACGGCAGCAGTTCCAGCTGGCCGCAGACCACGATCATCAGGACGAGCCCGATCACGAAGACCGGCGTCGACATGCCCGCCAGGGTGAGTCCGGTCAGGGCGCGTTCGGTGAACCGGCCGCGCCGCCAGGCGGAGAGGATGCCGGTGCCGACCCCGAGGACCAGCCAGAGCACCATGGCGCCGATCACCAGGGACAGGCTGACCGGCAGCTTGGTCAGGATGATCCGGGTGACCTGCTGGTCGCTCTGGTAGGAGAGGCCGAGGCAGGGTGCCGAGCAGTGCGCGACGGACGTGCCGGTGGAGAAGTCCTGGCCGGCGAAGACGCCTACCAGGAAGTGCCAGTACCGCAGGTACAGCGGGTCGTCGAGCCGGAGCTGCTGGGAGACCTGGTGCACCTGTTCCGGCGAGCAGCGCGGGCCGCAGGTGATCTGCGCGACGTTGCCCGGGGTGACGTAGAAGACGACGTAGACGATCACCGAGATGGCCAGCAGGGTGATCACCGCGCCGACGGCACGGCGCAGCGCGAATCCGGCGAAGCCGGTCATGACGAGGTCTCCTTCGCGGTGGCCGCCTTCGCCGTCTCCGTCGTGCCGGGCGCCTTCGCCTCCTGCTTGCGGCCCGTGCCGACGCGCAGCCGGGAGGCCGAGCGCGGGTCGAGGGCCGTGCGGATGCCGTCGCCGAGCACGGTGAGCGCGAGCACGGTCACGAACAGGGCGCCGGCCGGCAGCAGCAGGTACTGCGGGGCCGCCTGGTACCAGATGTCGGCCGAGGTCAGCATCTGTCCCCAGGACGGGGTCGGGGGCTTGACGCCCACGCCGAGGAAGGACAGCGAGGCCTCGATGGAGATGTTGGCGGGCACCATGAGCGCGGCGTAGGTGATGACGGGCGCGGCGAGGCCGGGCAGGAGTTCCCGGCGGGCGATCCGCCAGGTGCTCCAGCCGCTGAGCCGCGCGGCGGCCACGTAGTCGAGGTTCTTCAGGGAGAGCGTCGCGGCCCGGCTGATCTTGCCGATGGTGCCCCAGGCGACGAACCCGATGATGAGCGAGACGAGGACCGGCCGCGGGAAGCCCGCGGGCACGACGGCCAGCAGCGCCAGCGCCATGATGATCAGCGGCATGGCGACGATGATGTCGGTGACCCGGCTGAGCAGTTGATCGACCCAGCGGTTGCCGAGCGCGGCCGTGACGCCCACGACGACACCGAGGACGACCTGCACGGTGGTCGCGGCCAGCGCGACGCCCAGGGAGACCCGGGCCCCGTACACCAGCCGCGCGAACAGGTCGCGCCCGGTCTGCGGTTCGACGCCGAGCCAGTGGTCGCCGCTGACGCCGCCGAAGGAGCCGATCGGGACGCCCCCGCGCGCGGAGTCGACGAGGGACGGGTGGTAGGTGGTGGGGTCCTGGCCCTCGATGGCGGTGAGCAGCGGCGCCGCGAGGGCGACCAGGACGAGCAGCGCGACGACGCCGGCCGCGACGAGGGCGGCGCGCCGGGTGCGCAGCCGCCGCCAGAACTGACGGGCCCCCGAGGCCCCCGAGGCGGGCGCCTCGGGGGCCTGGGCGGCGAGAAGTGCCTCGCTCACGGCGTTACTTCACCGCGACCTGGGAGATGTCCAGGACGCCGGTCCAGTCGCTGATCACGACGTTCTTGATGTCCTTGCCGACCAGCCGCTTGTAGACCGGGTGGAACAGCGGCACGGTCAGGGCCTGCGCACCGATCTTCTTGTCCAGGGCGCCCCATCGCTGGGCGGCGGCGTCGAGATCGGTCAGCTTGTTGATCGCGTCGATCTCGGCGTTGACCGATGCGTCGTCGAGCTGGGCCGAGTTGAAGTTGGCGCCGTCCTTGACGATCTGCCGGCCGTCGAAGATCGGGGCGAGGAAGGGGCCGCCGGAGGGCCAGTCGGCACCCCACGCGGCGAGGAAGAAGCCCGGCTCGGTCTTCACGTCGTGGATCGTGTCGGAGTAGGTGTTGTCCTCCAGGCCCTGGAGCTTGACCGTGATGCCGGCCTTCTTGAGAGCGTCCTGGACGGCGGTCGCGATCTCGGGGCTGGTCCTGAAGTTCTGGGCGTTGTCGTGGGTCAGCGTGACGGTGAGGCCCTTCGGGTAGCCGGCCTCCTTCAGCAGTTCCTTGGCCTTGGCCGCGTTGCCGGTGTCGCCCGCGGGGAAGAGGTCGTAGGGCGTGTGGCCGAAGGACTTCTGGTCGGGCAGGTAGGTGGTGGCGGGCTCGGCCAGCGCGCTGCCGCCCGCCGCGTTGACCACGGAGGAGCGGTCGATCGCGTACGAGATCGCCTGGCGCACCTTGGCGTTGTCGAACGGCTTGACCTTCGGGTTGAAGGCTATGTAGTTGGTGTAGCCGAAGTGCCCGGTGCCGACGCGTGAGGCGAGTTCCTTGTCGCCGGTGACCTTGGCCAGTTCGGCCGGGCCGAGGTTGGTGTCCGTGGTGACGGCGGCGGCGTCCGTGCCCTGGGACGCCGACAGCCGCTGGTTGATCACCGAGGAGTCGAGCCCGGACTTCACGTCGATCCGGTCCGGGTAGGCCTTGCGCTGGTCGTCGACGGCGGCGGACCAGTTCGTGTTCCGCTCCAGCACCAGGTGCTCGCCGTCGTTCTCGTTCTTCACGACCTTGTAGGGGCCGGACGAGACCGGGTGCTCCTCGTACCTGGTGCCGGTGTCCTTGGCCTTCGGAACGGGCGTGAACTGCGTCTGCGTGGCCAGGTAAGGGAACTCGCCCTCGGGCTTGTTCAGGTGGAAGACGATCGTGCGGCTGTCCGGCGTCTCGATCGCCGAGAGGCCCTTCTTGTCCTTGTACGGCCCCTGGTAGCCGGCGGCGCCCGCCAGCCAGTCCCTCAGGTAGGGCGCGCCGCCGGAGAGTTCGGGGGCGAAGGAGCGCTCGATGCCGTACTTGATGTCGGCGGACGTGATCGGCGTCCCGTCCTCGAACTTGAGGCCCTTCTTCAGGGTGTACGTCCACACGGTCGCGTTCTGGCTCGGGCGCCCGGTGTCGGTGGCCAGGTCGGGGACGACCTTGGAGCCGGCCGCGCCGTTCGCGCGGTTGCGGGTGGTGAGCGTGCGGAAGACCAGGGAGGGCACGTTGCCGCCGCCGGAGGTGTACAGGCGGGCGGGGTCGAAGTCCGACTGCGGGTCGGAGTTCAGGACCGTGAGCGTGCCGCCCTTGTGCGGCGCGGAGTCGCCACCGGAGGCCTTGGCATCGTTGTCCTTCGGGCCGCAGGAGACGGCGCCCGCTGCCACGACCAGGCTGACGGATGCCACGGCCATGCGGCGCGTTACGGCGGACGGTTGACGCATCGGAATGACGACCTCTCGGAAGGCGTGTCTCGATCGGTGAGACAGATTGACGAGGAGTGAGACGGAAGTGAACACACGTCCGCCCGGGCGTCAGGCCGTCGAGAAAGCCGTGACACGGTCACGGCGGAAAGGAGAGATCGCGACGCGAACGCCCGGGGGCGAAGGTCAGCGACAGTGGATGTCGGCCACGCAGAGCGCGGTCACGCCGATGAGCGCCAGCTCGATGGCGGCGCGCGCGGAGGCGTGAAGGGACGACATGCCCAGAAATATGTATGAACTTTCTGCCCATGTCAATGTGACGTATGAGCCACCTGTCAACTCTTGGGGAACGGCCAGGCGTTGGGCAGACAGTGGATGCCGTCGTGGTCGAGGAACTTGGTCTGCTGCTGCATGACCGGCGCGAGTTCGCCGTCCTTGTCGCAGGTCACATGGCCGTAGCCGAGCCGGTGGCCGACCTCGTGATTGATCAGCATCTGCCGGTAGGCGTGGATCTTGTCACCGTACGTCCTGCTGCCCTGGGCCCACCGGTAGGCGTTGATCATGACGCGTTCGGTGGAGGCGGAGTCGCACGACACGTTGTCCTCGGTCGTGTCAAGACCGGACTTCGCGCACCACTTGGCGGTGGTTCCCGGACTGGCCAGGGTGATCACGAAGTCGGGGCGCCCGGAGGAGACCCGCGCGAAGGTGCGGGCGCCGTCGTGGGCCCAGCTGCGCTCGTCGTTCAGCGTCTTCTGCACGGCCGCGGCGAACAGTTCGCCGTCCAGGCCCAGTCCCCGCTCCACGTCGACGCGGTAGGTGTACTTCCGTCCCGTGCCGGGTGCCTTGGCGGTGCCGGGCACGGCGTCGAACTTCCCGGACCCGGTCAGCTCGGCGCCGAGCGGGTACTTCTCGCCCATCGCCTGCTCGTAGGAGAGCGCCGCGACGTGGGGCGAGGCGGAGACGGACGGCGTCGTACGGCCGTCGCCGCGCGAGGCGGGGCCGTCGGTGGTCCGTGTCTCGCCGGCGGCCGCGCGGGAGCCCGCGGAGCCGTCGCGGCCGTCGGCGACCTGCCCGGCGACGATCACCGCGAGCACGGTGGTGACGGCGGCGGCCGCGACGCCGGTGAGGGCGCGCCCCTTGCCGCCCCTGGGCTGCGCGGGTTCAGCGGCGGACGCCGGGTCGCCGCCGTCGCCGTCGGAGCCGTCGCGGTCGTCGGAGCCGTACGGCTCGGAGGCGAGCGCGGAGGTGTGCGGGCCCGCGGCCGGGCCCGTGGAGGGTGCGGACGTCCTCGCGCGGCGGGCGCCGGGGAGCGGCGTGAAGACGTCGACGTCCTCGGTGAAGGCGTCGACGTACTCCTGCCGCGGCCCTCCGGGCACGTCCCGCCGCTGCCGCGGTACCGCCGGCCCGGCGGCGGCCGGTCCGCCCACCTGGCCCCAGCCGCCGCCCGCCTCACGCTGTTCGGGATGGCCGCCCCGGACCCGGGGCACACCGCGGGCGGGCGTCCCGTCGCCGAAGCGCGGCACCCCGTGCGCCGGGGTGCCGTCGGACGGCCGGGGCACTCCGCGCGCGGGCGTTCCGTCGCCGAGGCGTGGCGTCCCGCGCGCGGGGGTGCCGTCGGGCGGTCGCGGGGAGCCTCCCGGGGGCGTGCCGTCCCGGCGGCGCGTGAAGCCGGGCGGAAGGTCCTGGGCCGGGCGGGGCACCCGGACGGCGCCGTCGCGTCCGGCCGTGCCCGGGTCCGTGTTCCGTGCCGCTTCTATGCCGCTGGTGTCCGCGGCCTCGCCCTTGGGTGCCGGTCCGCGGCGGCTGTGGCGTCCCACTCGGTCCTCAGCCCCTCGCGCCCGGCGCGCCGTCGCCGGCGCCCCGCTCGTCGGTGTCCGCGAGGAGTTCGCGGAAGGCCCCAGCCACCGTCTCCGGGTACTCCATCATCGCCACGTGCCCGGCGTCCGGCATCGACAGCAGCCGGGCGTTGCGGAAGGTGCGCGCGGCCTTCGGGGCCATGCGGTAGCCGACCAGCTGGTCGCGGCCGCCGTAGATCAGCAGGGTCGGGGCGAGGACGCGCTCGGCCTGCCGCCAGAGCCCGTGCTGCCCGCCCAGCGTGTAGGCGTTGACGATCCCGCGCGCGGAGCGCGCCATCGCGTCCCAGAAGTACGGCAGCCGCAGCCGCCGCTCCAGCTCCTGCACCGCGTGCTCGAACGCCTCGGGCGAGACCCGGCCGGGGTCGCCGTAGCAGAGCGCCAGCACGCCGCGCACCCGCTGTTCGGCGGTCCACTTGCCGGTCGTGCGGGTGAGCAGTCCGGCGACGCCGGGCAGGCCGAGCAGCACCGTCGGCACGGCCGTGCGCTGCACGCGCAGTTCGGGCAGGGCAGGTGAGACGAGCGTCAGCGTGCGGACCAGGTCGGGGCGTACGGCGGCGACCCGGGTGCTGACCGCGCCGCCGAGCGAGTTGCCGAAGAGGTGGACGGGACCGCGGCCGAACGCGTCCAGGTAGCGGATGATCGCGCGCGCGTGCCCGGTGACCGAGTAGTCGCCGTCGTCCGGTGGCGGGGAGTCGCCGAAGCCGGGCAGGTCGACCGCCTCGCCGTCCACGACGTCTTCGAGCCGCTGCATCAGGTCCGACCAGTTCTGCGAGGAGCCGCCCAGTCCGTGGACGTACAGCGCGGGCGGCAGACCCGCGCGCGCGGACGGCCTGGACCGGATGCTGAGGGTGACCCCGGGCAGCCCCACCGACCGCAGCCGCTCGCCCTCTGCGATCCTGACGGCCGCCGCCTCGGGGAGCACGCTGGTCGGCGGCACGGACGGCAGCTCGGTCGAAGACATGCGCCAATGTTACGAGACGATCACACCGTGATTCGTGTGTTCGCCGTCACAGAACCGGCCGGGCGAGCCGCGGTCGCGCGGCCCTCGGGCCGGCCCCGGCGTCCGGCGACGCGGACCGTGCGGCAGGCCGTCCATTGCATAGCGTCCGCATCCGGTGTCTCCTACGCTCGATAAGAGGGCACCCGTTCCTGGCCGCCCTGCTTCTGCCAGGGACATTCGATGGAAGGGAGCCCACCATGGCCTATGAACCCACCGACCCCGACGTGCTCGACGACCTGCAGCCCGAGGCGCAGGACGCCCCGGAGATCGACGTCGAGGCGCCGGAGGGCGACGCAGCGGAGCAGCAGACGGATGTCGCGCCGTCCCGTGACGACCCGCTCACCGGAGTGGCCGAGGACCGCGCGAACGAGGCCGACCTCATCGAACAGGCGCGCGTGGTCTCCCTCGACGAGGACGACTACCGCTGACCGCGCGGGCTCCGGCGGGGCGGCTCGGTCCGTCCGCATTTCCCGGTGCGGCTTTCGCCGCCGTCCGGTACGTGAAATTCTGCGCTCGCACCGCGCACAGCACGGTTACCGAAAAGTACGATGGCCGAGCGGCGTAATCCGCACGTGGACGATTTTGGGAGGCGGCGTGACAGCCATCGAGCAGACAGAGGCGGCGCGCCCGCGGGGCACGCGCCTGCCGCGCCGTGCCCGTCGGAACCAGTTGCTGGGCGCCGCCCAGGAAGTCTTCGTCGCGCAGGGGTACCACGCGGCGGCGATGGACGACATCGCCGAGCGCGCGGGAGTCAGCAAGCCGGTGCTCTACCAGCACTTCCCGGGCAAGCTCGATCTCTACCTGGCCCTGCTGGACCAGCACTGCGACGCCCTGATCCACGCGGTGCGCGGCGCGCTCGCCTCGACGACCGACAACAAGCAGCGCGTGCGGGCGACCATGGACGCCTACTTCGCGTACGTCGAGGACGACGGCGGCGCCTTCCGGCTCGTCTTCGAGTCCGACCTGACCAACGAGCCCGCGGTGCGGGAGCGCGTCGACAAGGTCACCACCGAGTGCGCCGAGGCGATCTGCGAGGTGATCGCGGAGGACACCGGCCTCTCGCGTGCCGAGTCGATGCTGCTGGCCTCCGGCCTCGGCGGCCTCGCCCAGGTGGTGGCGCGCTCCTGGCTGCACAGCGACCGGAGCGTGCCGCGCGACCAGGCGGTGCAGCTGCTGGCGTCGCTGGCCTGGCGGGGCATCGCCGGGTTCCCGCTGCACGGCATCGACCACCACTGAGGCGGTCGCGGCTCCCGCGGGGACGGCATTCCCGTTCGGTGTTCGCTCCTGGCGTGCCCGCCCACAGCGTGTACGTCCCCTCACCGGGCTAATGTGTGCTGCGTACGGCGCGGAAGGTCGCGCACTTCACTGACCGTCGGAGGGACATAGCCGTGGAGGTCAAGATCGGCGTGCAGCACGCGCCCCGCGAGATCGTGCTGGAGAGCGGTCTGAACGCCGAGGAGGTCGAGCGCCTCGTCGCCGACGCCCTGGCCGGCAAGTCGCAGGTGCTGTCCCTGGAGGACGAGCGCGGCCGCAAGGTGCTGGTCCCGACGGACCGCCTGGCGTACATCGAGCTCGGCGAGCCGACGGTGCGCAAGGTGGGCTTCAGCGCGGTCTAGCCACAGCAGCGCGGAGGGGCCCGGCGGACACACGTCCGCCGGGCCCCTCCGTCGTGTCCGCCCTCCACATCCGGCGCACAAGTCACCCACAGGGGAGGATTGCATTCCGCAGGTCACGGGTATGACCGCCTACGACCGTGAAGCACCGGCCGGCCGTGGGAGGGACCCTCGTGATGCTGCTGGAAGTCCTTGGATCCGCACTGCTCGGCGTGGCCCTGTCGTGGGCCGCCGCCGGGCGTCTCGCCCATCGCCTTCCGGCCCGTCCGCTGGTGTTCTGCACGGGCGTCGCGGGTGCCCTCTTCGGCGACTTCGTCACGCACAGCGCACTCGGTCCCGGCACGGTCCTGGTGAGTCTGCTGGGCGCCGCGATCGTCGCGGCGGCGTCCCTGTCGCTGCTGCTCCGCCCGGCCGGCCGCCACCTGCGCCGACGATCGATCCCGGCGTAGCGCCGAGCGCCGCCGCCACGGGATCCACCGCCCCGGAACGCCGCGCGACCGCCCGCCTTTGGCCGCGGTCGCGCGACTCCGGGTTCCGGGTACTAGGCGGCCAGCCCCAGCGCCGCCATCCGCTTCGTGTGGGCCTCGGTGATCCGCGAGAACATCCGCCCGACCTCGGCGAGGTCGAAGCCGTCGGCCACCCCGCCCACCAGCATGGTCGACAGCGCGTCCCGGTCGGCGACCACGCGCTGGGACTGCGACAGCGCCTCGCCCATCAGCCGCCGCGCCCACAGCGCCAGCCGGCCCCCGACCCGCGGATCGGCGTCGATGGCCGCCCGCACCCGGTCCACGGCGAAGCCGGCGTGCCCGGTGTCGTCCAGCACGGCCAGCACCAGTTCACGCGTGTCCGAATCCAGGCGGGCCGCGACCTCGCGGTAGAAGTCACTGGCGATCGAGTCGCCCACGTACGCCTTGACCAGGCCCTCCAGCCAGTCCGAGGGCGCCGTCTGACGGTGGAAGCCGTCCAGGGCGGCGACGAACGGCTCCATCGCCTGGGTCGCGTCCTCGCCGATCTCCGTCAGCCGGTTCCGCAACCGCTCGAAGTGCTGGAACTCCGAGGACGCCATCTTCGCCAGCTCGGCCTTGTCCGCCAGCGAGGGCGCCAGCTTGGCGTCCTCCGCGAGACGCTCGAACGCCGCGAGCTCGCCGTACGCGAGGGCGCCGAGCAGGTCCACGACCGCGGCACGGTACTGCGGGTCCGCGGCCGCCCGCGCCCAGTCCTGGGCGGCGACACCGGTCGGTTCGGCGGAGGCGGTCTCAGGCTTGTCAGAGCTCGTCATGAAGCGCACAATAGCCCGCCCGCCGCCTCCGGGAACCCCCGGGAACCCCGAGGAAAGCCCCCGGAAAGCCCGGACAAGTGAGCGGGAAGCCGCTGGTCAGCCACTGTGACTACCACGACGTGACCGAATCGGCCATCACATGTGCACGATTCCGGGGTATGGTGGTAATGCGCCTGCTGGTACGCCGTCGCATTCGGACGTACCTCGACAGGCCGCACGTATGAGGATGCCCGGTCGGTGGCCCGATCGGCTCCGACCCGACAGCCCTCCCGGCGCGTACGGCACATCGCGTACGACGACCGGAGGGACACCTCAGCGGTACGAGCGCTAGAGCGTCGGCAGAGGTCCCGTGTCATACGGCGTGCCCCACAGGCCCGCTCGTAAGGCAGCCGACGTCCCCCGGCACGGTCCGTCAAAGACCCCCGCGCTCGCCTCGGACCGCGATACACAGAAGAGGCAGCACCCTGACTACGACGTTTCGAGAACTCGGGATCCTTCCCGAGACCGCCGAGGCCCTGGAAGCCGTCGGCATCATCAACCCCTTCCCCATCCAGGAGATGACACTCCCGGTCGCCCTGTCCGGCACCGACGTCATCGGCCAGGCCAAGACCGGCACGGGCAAGACCCTCGGCTTCGGTCTGCCGCTCCTGGAGCGCGTGACCGTCCCCGCCGACGTGGAGGCGGGCCGCGCGGCCCCCGAGGCCCTCACCGACGCCCCGCAGGCGCTCGTCGTCGTCCCCACGCGCGAGCTGTGCACCCAGGTCACCAACGACCTGCTCACCGCCGGCAAGGTCCGTAACGTGCGCGTGCTCGCCATCTACGGCGGCCGGGCCTACGAGCCGCAGGTCGAGGCCCTGAAGAAGGGCGTCGACGTGGTCGTCGGCACCCCGGGCCGGCTCCTCGACCTCGCGGGCCAGAAGAAGCTGAACCTGAAGCACATCAAGTCGCTCGTCCTGGACGAGGCCGACGAGATGCTCGACCTGGGCTTCCTGCCCGACGTCGAGAAGATCATCAACATGCTTCCGGCCAAGCGCCAGACCATGCTGTTCTCGGCGACCATGCCGGGCGCGGTCATCGGCCTCGCCCGCCGGTACATGAGCCAGCCCACCCACATCCGCGCCGCCGCGCCGGACGACACGGGCGCCACCGTCGCGAACATCGCGCAGTTCGTCTACCGCGCGCACTCCATGGACAAGCCGGAGATGGTCGCCCGGATCCTCCAGGCCGAGGGCCGCGGACTGGCGATGATCTTCTGCCGGACCAAGCGCACCGCCGCCGACATCGCCGAGCAGCTCCAGCGCCGCGGCTTCGCCTCCGGCGCCGTCCACGGCGACCTGGGCCAGGGCGCCCGCGAGCAGGCGCTGCGCGCGTTCCGCAACGGCAAGGTGGATGTCCTCGTCTGCACCGACGTGGCCGCGCGCGGCATCGACGTCGAGGGCGTCACCCACGTCATCAACTACCAGTCCCCCGAGGACGAGAAGACCTTCCTGCACCGGGTCGGCCGTACCGGCCGCGCGGGCAACTCGGGTACGGCGATCACCTTCGTCGACTGGGACGACATCCCGCGCTGGCAGCTCATCAACAAGGCGCTGGAGCTCGGCTTCCACGAGCCGGTGGAGACGTACTCGACCTCCCCGCACTTCTTCGAGGAGCTGAAGATCCCGGCGGGCACCAAGGGTGTCCTGCCGCGGTCGGAGCGCACCCGCGCCGGGCTCGACGCGGAAGAGGTGGAGGACCTGGGCGAGACCGGCGGCCGCGGTGGCCGCGGTCGCGGTGGCCGGGGCGACCGTGCCGAGGCCCGCTCGGAGGAGCGGGAGCGTCCGGCCCGCAGCCCGCGCCGCCGTCGTCGCACCCGCTCGGGCACCTCCCTGGACCAGGCGGCCGGTACGCCGTCCTCGACGCCGTCCGCCGAGTCCGCGCCGACCGCCGCCGAGTCCGTCACGGCGTCGGAGCCCGCGGGCACCCGCACCCCGCGCCGCCGTCGTCGTACGCGCGGCGGGGCGTCGGGCGAGCCGGTGGCCGCCGCCGCGCCGCGGGCCGTGACGCCCGAGACGGTCGTGGAGACCGTCGAGGCCGTGGTGGAGGCCGTGGAGGCCGTGGCGGAGTCCGTCGCCGCGGAGAAGCCGCGTCGCCGCCGTACCCGCAAGGCCGCGGAGGCCGCGGTGACGCCGGCCGCCGAGGTCACGGAGTCCGCGCCGGAGCCCGTCCGGGCCGTCGAGACCGTCGAGGCCCCGGTGACGCCGGTCCGCCGCCGTACCCGCAAGGCCGCCGAGCCGGCCGAGGCAGCCGTGACCGCGGCCGAACCCGTGGTCGCGGAGGAGCCGAAGCCGCGCCGCACCCGCAAGGCGGCAGCCGCCGCCGAGACGGTGGCGGACACCGCCGAGGCCACCGAGGCCAAGCCGCGTCGCACCCGCAAGACGGCAGCCGCCGCCGAAGCGGCCGTCGACACCGCCGAAGCCACCGAGGCCAAGCCCCGCCGCACCCGCAAGACCGCGGCCACCGCCCCCGCGGTGACCGAGGCCGCGGCCGACACCGAGCCGGCCAAGCCGCGCCGCACCCGCAAGACGGCAGCCGCCGCGGAAGCGGCCGTCGACACCGCGGAGGCCACCGAGGCCAAGCCGCGCCGCACTCGGAAGACGGCGGCCGCCGCCGAGACGGTGGCGGACACCGCCGAGGCCACCGAGGCCAAGCCGCGCCGGACCCGCAAGACGGCAGCAGCCGCCGAAGCGGCCGTCGACACCGCCGAAGCCACCGAGGCCAAGCCCCGCCGCACCCGCAAGACGGCAGCAGCCGCCCCCGCGGTGGCGGACACCGCTGAGGCCACCGAGGCCAAGCCGCGTCGGACCCGCAAGGCGGCAGCCGCCGCCACCGCTGCGGGCATCCCGGCGCAGGCCAGCGAGGAGCCGGAGGCCAAGCCGAGGCGCCGTACCACCCGCAAGGCGGCCGAGTCCGTCGAGGCGGTCGGCCCGGCCGACGCCGTCGAGGCGGAGGCGAAGCCGAAGGCCCGCAGGACCCGGAAGGCCGCCACGGCGGCACCGGAGGCCTGAGCACCTCACCGAACGGCCCGGCCCACCCCGTGTGGGCCGGGCCGTTCGGCGTTCCCGGCCCCGCTGCCGGCCCGACGACCGCCGGATAACCTCTCCCCATGAGCAGGCCTCGCACCTTCGCCCCGCCCGCCGGTGCCCGCGCGTACGCGCTCGCCACCGCACGCGGTGAGTTCGCCGTCGTCGACTCTCCCGCGGCCGCCGGGGCCGAGCCCGGAGGGACCGCGCTGCTGCTGCCCGGATACACCGGCAGCAAGGAGGACTTCACCTTCCTGCACGAGGCACTGGGTGCGCGGGGCTACCGGACCGTCGCCGTCGACGGACGCGGCCAGTTCGAGTCGGACGGCCCTGCCGACGACGAATCGGCCTACGCCCAGGAGGAGTTGGCGCGTGACGTGCTCGCGCAGTCGGCCGCGGTGAGCGACGGCGGGCCCGTGCATCTGCTGGGGCACTCCCTCGGCGGCCAGATCGCGCGCGCGGCCGTCCTGCTCGACCACACGCCCTTCCGTTCGCTGACGCTGATGTCCTCGGGTCCGGCGCAGATCTCCGTGCCGCAGCAGCAGCGGGTGAAGCTGCTGCGGGACGCGCTGGCGGTGCTGCCGATGGCCGAGGTGTGGGAGGCCATGCAGGCCATGGAGGCGCCGGAGGAGCTGACGGAGCCGGACGAGGGCGGCCGCGCGGACCAGGCGGATCTGCGGCGCCGCTGGCTGGGCAACAAGCCTGCCCAACTCCTCGCGGCCGGGCGCCAGTTGTGCACCGAGCCGGACCGCGTCGAGGAACTCGCCGCGGTGCCGCTGCCGTTCCACGTGCTGTCGGGGGCGCGGGACGACACCTGGCCGCTGCCGCTGCTGGACGACATGGCGCTACGGCTGCGCGCGCACCGGACGGTCGTCGACGGTGCCGACCACTCCCCCAACACCGACCGCCCCGCCCCCACCGCCGTGGCGATCGCCGACTTCTGGGACGGCACGGACGACCGGCGGCGGACCGCCGGCTAGCGCACCCGCCGACCGGAACCGCACCGGGGGCGTCACCCGGGCCGGGGCCTTTCTCTCAGATCATCGGATCGTTGGTCCGGGTGTGTCGTTGACTGATGCTCAGCGGGCGCGGACGGAGCCGGTGTCACGAAGAGGTGGGCCGCGGTGGCGAGGGTGACGTGCCGGCGCCGCTCCCGGGGTCTGCGGAGGGGTGGCCCGGGGGCGCCAGGCTGCGCAGGACGCAGAACTCGTTGCCCTCGGGGTCCGCCATCACCACCCAGTTGCGGCCCGGCCCCTGGCCCACGTCCGCGGTGGTGGCGCCGAGGGCCTGCAGCCTGGCCACCTCCTGGTCGGTGGAGGCGTCGATCGGGGTGATGTCGAGGTGGAGCCGGTTCTTGCCCCTGCGGCCCTCGGGCACCCGGATGAACAGCAGGGTGGGTGGCATCTGCCGGACCCGGACCGCCTCGACGGTCGGCTCCCAGGAGGCGATCTCGACCTTGTCCTCGCGCCGTTCGATCACCTGGAAGTCCAGGGCCGCGCACCAGAAGGCTGCGAGCCGCTCGGGGTCGTGGCAGTCGACGACCAACTCCATGAACCTGCTCGTCATGACGCTCCGTCCGGTGCCGGGAGGGTGAGGGGGAGGGGCTCGCGGCCGGGCGCCGCGGCCTCCAGTTCGTCGACGGTGCCGGACATGACCGTGCGCAGGTGGGCGGTGAGGTGCGGCAGGGGCCAGTCCCACCAGGCCAGGGCCAGCAGGCGGTCGACGTCGGCGTCGTCGTGGCGGCGTCGCAGCAGCCGGGCGGGGTTGCCGCCGACGACGCCGTAGTCGGGCACGTCGTCGACGACCACGGAGCCGGCGGCGACGATCGCCCCGTGCCCGATCCGTACCCCGGGCATCACCACGGCCCCGTAACCGAGCCAGACGTCGTTGCCGATGATGGTGTCACCGCGCCCTGGCAGGCCGGTGAGGAGGTCGAAGTGGTCGGCCCAGGAGCCTCCCATGATCGGGAAGGGGAACGTCGAGGGGCCGTCCATCCGGTGGTTGGCGCCGTTCATGAGGAACCGCACGCCCTCGGCGAGTGCGCAGAACCTCCCGATGACGAGTTTCTCGGGCCCGTAGTGGTAGAGGACGTTGCGGGACTCGAAGGCGGTCGGGTCCGTCGGGTCGTCGTAGTAGGTGAACTCCCCCACCTCGATCAGGGGGGATGTCACCAGCGGCCGGAGCAGCACGACCCGGGTCTGGTCGGGCATCGGGTGGAGCACGGTCGGGTCGGCGGGTGCGGGTGGCATCGGTGGTGGTTTCCTCTCGGGGCGGGGTCAGGCGTGGTCGGGGCGTTCGGGCACGTCGGGGGCGCCGAACCAGTGGGCGAGCGCCGCGCGCAGGGCCGGGGCGGCGCTGTCGGTGGGTTCCCCGACGGCCGCGGCCCAGGCGACGTGCGCGTCCGGGCGGACCAGGACGGCGTCGGCGGTGCGGTCCGAGGTGGCGGTGGTGCGGACGTCGACGCGGGAGCCCCAGTCCGCTGCCGCGCGGCGGAGGTCCGGGCGGTCGGCGAGGTCCAGGAGGACGGGCCGCGCGGTGGGCATGAGGCCGCCCCCACCCGCCGTCGCCGGGTCGGCGGACGCGGCGGGGCCGGGGAGGAACCCTCCGGCCATCGGGTGGTGCCCGGGCGGCCCCGGCACCGGGTGGCGGACGTCGGCTCCGGCGACGAGTGCCGCGGTGCGGCGCAGCGGCTGTTCGTCGGTGAGCAATTCCTGGACGACCTCGCGGAGCGCTTCGGCGGCGGGGTCGGTTCCGCGGCGCAGCGCCACCTGGGCCCGGGCGTGGAGCATGGTGCGGTCGTTGGCGGAGTGCCGTTCGTCGTGATAGCTGTCCAGCAGGCCGTCGGGGGCCTGGCCATGGAGGGCGACGGCCAGTTTCCAGGCCAGGTTGACGGCGTCGAGCATGCCCGCGTTGATCGCCACGCCGGTGGCCGGGAAGAGGTGGGCGGCGTCACCGGCCAGCAGGATCCGCCCTTTCCGGTACTGCTCGGCGTGCCGCGCCTTGAAGGTGAACCGCGACAACCGGACCGCCTCGCGCACGGGGATCCCCGCGCCGAGGACGCGGTACAGGCTGTCCTGGAGTTCGGCTGGGGTCATCGGGGTGTCGTCGTCGTACTCGTCGGCCTCCTCCTCGACGGTGTAGAGGGAGACCACGGGCGAGCCGGGCGACGCGCCGACCCCGAGGAGGCCGCGCTCCGTCCGGGTGAAGCCGCCGCGGACCGCGCCGAGACGGGGGACGTCGAGGTCGCCGTTGCCGTGCACGGTCACCGTGTCAGGGAGGATGACCTGGGCCAGCCGGTTGACCTCCGGATAGGAGGTGCCGGGGAAGGCGATGCCGGCTCCGTCCCGGACGGGGCTGCGGGCGCCGTCACAGCCCACCAGGTAGGCGGCGTCCACCCGGTACGGCCCTTCCGGGCCGAGAACCTCGGCGCTGACGCTCCTCCCGTCCTGCCGAACGCCGGTCACCCGGTGCCCGCGGCGGACCTCGGCCCCGAGTTCGGCGGCGCGTTCGTCCAGCAGTTCCTCCAAGCGCTGCTGCGGGAGGGGCAGGGCGCGCAGCGGAGGGTCGGCGAGCCCCGTCAGGTCGAGGTGGATGCCGCCGAACGGGAACCTCGGGGCCGGGGACGGGCCGGGGCAGGCGGCCTCGAACCGTTCCAACAAGCCGCGGTGGCGCAGCAGTTCGAGGATCTGTCCCCCGATGCCGCCCGCCTTCGGGGTGTTCCCACGGACGGCCCGCTGCTCCAGCACCAGGGTGTGCACCCCGGCCAGGCGCAGTTCGCAGGCCAGCGTCAGCCCGGTCGGGCCGGCGCCGACGACAATCACTTCAGCATCCATGCGCTCTCCCTGCCGGTGCGGCTCACACAGGAACGGCACGTGCCGTGCCGTTCCGTCCACAGCAAAGTGCACCCTCCGGGAGTTCGTCAAGTACGGCACGTGCCGTGCCGTTAGCATGGGGGTCATGACCGACTCCCCCCGCGGCTCCGCCCGTACCGAGGCCATCATGCGGACCGCCCTGGAAGTCGGCCGGGAGATCGGCTACGCGAAGCTCAGCATCGAGGCGGTCGCGGCCCGGGCCGGCGCGGGCAAGCACACCATCTACCGCAGGTGGCCGTCCAAGGGCGCGCTGCTCCTCGACTCCCTGCTCCACCTGAACGAACCCGACCTCGACTACCCCGATACCGGAGACGTCGTCGCCGACCTGCGCACCCAGATCCACGCGGCCGTCGACCTGCTGGGCAACCCGCCTTTCGGACCGCTGTACCGGGCCCTGATCGGCGAGGCCCAGCACGACCCCCGCCTCGCCGCCGAGCTCAACGAGCGCTTCATCACCCCGCAGACCGACAAGACCGTCGCCCGGCTGCGGAAAGCCCGGGACCGGGGCGAGCTGTCCCCCGCCTTCGACCTGGACCTGGCCATGGCCGTCCTCTCCGGCCCGCTCTACTTCCGCTTCCTCATCACCCAGGAACCCCTGACCCACACGTACGTCGACCGCCTCCTGCGCGCGCTTTTCGACGGCATGGGCGCCTAGTACTGCGTCTGGAGGTGCTCCCAGAAGCCGTCCCGCAGGGCCCGGCGCAGGTCGGCCTGGCCGCGCAGGGAGTACTGGAGCAGGCCCTCGGCCTCCACGAGGAGGTCCTGGTCGACCGGGCCCGGCAGGTAGGGATGGCCGGGCAGCAGCTCGACGAGTGCCTCGCTGCCCCGGGAGGACAGCCACTTCGCGGCGATCTGCGCGCCGACGAACCGGACGTCCTCCCGGCTGGGCCGGGCCCCGCCCGCCTCGTAGGCGTGCGCGGTGCGCCGGGACACGTACGGCTTGAAGAACTCCAGGTCGAGGGTGCGCTGGCTGTCGACCTCCCAGAGCAGCGGCTCGGCCTGGTTGCGGCCCTCCGGCGCCTCGATGCCCCACAGATGGACGCGGGCGCCGTAGCCCTGGGCCGCCTCGACCGCGGAGACCAGGTCCTCGTCGCCGCCGAGCAGGGCCGCGTCGCTGATGGCGCGGTGCCGGGCGAGCGATTCCAGGTCCGTACGGATCAGGGAGTCGACGCCCTTCTGCTGGTTGTTGGCGTTGAGGTTGCCGAGCCGGACCTTGACGTCGGGCAGCTCGGCGATGGTCTGCTGCTCGGCGGTGTGGATGCGGCGGCGGGCGCCGTCGTACCAGTAGACGCGCAGCAGGCGGCTGTCCGCGAAGATCTGGCGCGCCTTGTCGATGAGCGCCTCGATAAGCCCCTCGGCGTCGAGGTCGAAGGCGCGGCGGTCCTCCGTCCCGGCGACGAGCCGGCCCGTGGCCGCGTAGAGGTAACCCGCGTCGACGAAGATCGCGTGCGTCGAAGGCGTCTTCGCCACTTCGGCAAGCATGCGGGTGAGCAGCTCGTTCGTGCGATCGATGCGGGCCTTGAGGGCGGCGAGGTCGTCGTTCATCGCCTCCATTGTCCCGGCGGTCACGCTGCGAACACAACCGGTCCCGGTCAGTCTCCCGAAGGACTCTTACCGGTCGGTAATTAGGCGTTCGAAAATTTTCTTTAGCGTAGGGAATGTTTGTAACACGCAAGTCGTTGACTGGAAGGAACACGCGACGAAGGGAGAGGCTCATGCGCTTCGAAATCAGGCGACTGGACGAAGTCGACGGCACCACCGTGGACTGCACCGTCGTGGACGCCGCCTCCGTCAACAGGATCGTCCAGCAGGCCGCCGCCGTCGGGCAGCGCCTGTGGATCCGACCGGCCGAGAACCAGACTGCGTAACACGACACGACACGACGAGACACGACGACGGACGACGACTCACTGACGCGCGGAGCACCGCACAGTCTTCGGAACCCCCGTACGGCACGACGCCGTACGGGGGTTCCGCGTTCCGCCTCCGGCCCGGCTACGCGCCCTTGATCACCTGGGTGACGCCGTTGATGATCTGCTGCACGGCGATCGCGGAGAGCATCATGCCCGCGAGCCGCGTCACCAGGACCACACCGCCGTCCTTGATGACCCGGATGATCAGCAGCGAGTAGCGCATCACCAGCCACAGCACGACATGGATGGCGAGGATCGCGACCCACACGGAGACCTGGGAGGAGAAGCTGTCCGCCTTCTGCACCGCGAGGATGACGGACACGATCGCGCCCGGCCCCGCCAGCAGCGGCATGCCCAGCGGCACCAGCGCCACATTGACGTCCTTGGTCTGCTTCGGCTCGTCGTTCTTGCCGGTGAGCAGGTCGAGCGCGATCAGCAGGAGCAGCAGCCCGCCGGCGATCATCAGCGCGGGCACGGAGACGTGCAGGTAGTCGAGGATCTGGTGGCCGAGGAGCCCGAAGACGGTGATCACGCCGCCCGCCACGCAGACGGCCTGGAAGGCCATCCGGCGCTGCACCTTGGCGGGCCGGCCGGAGGTGAGGGCCAGGAAGATCGGGGTGATCCCGGGGGGATCCATGATGACGAAGAGGGTCAGGAAGAGGGAGCCGAAGACGGCGACGTCGAACATGCGTGAGCCTTGTGCGTAGGGCGGCGCTGCGCGCGGTCGTGCCGCAGGCCGGTGGGAGTCACCGCGCGCGGACGGGCACGGCCCGGGGAGCGGGCGGGCCCGGCGGGGGCGCGGGAAGTCGGTCGGGGAGGGGGGCGGGCCTCAGCGTCCGCCGGTCCCCGGGACGGGGAACGCACCGGTGGACCGGCGCGTGATCTCCCCGTACACCTCGGGGTCGGTCGTGTACTCGCCCAGCGCCACCGTCTTGCGGCTGCCGTGGTAGTCCGAGGAGCCGGTGACCAGCAGCCCCAGCTCCGCGGCCAGCCCGCGCAGCCGGACCCGGGTCTCGGCGTCGTGGTCCATGTGGTCGACCTCGATGCCGTCGAGGCCGGCCGCGGCCATCTCGGCGATCGCCCGCTCGGGCACCGTGCGCCCGCGCTTGGCGGCCGCCGGATGCGCGAACACGCACACTCCGCCGGCCTGCTTGACCAGCCGGATCGCCGTGAAGGGGTCCGTCTCGTGCTTCTCCACGAAGGCCCGGCCGCCGTCGGCCAGCCACTCCTGCGTGAAGGCGTCGCTCACGGTCGGCACGACACCGGCCTCGACGAGCGCGGAGGCGACGTGCGGCCGTCCCACGGAACCGTCGCCGGCGATCCGCCGCACCTGCTCCCAGGTGACCGGCACGCCCAGCTCGTTCAGCTTGGCGACCATGCCCTGGGCCCGCGGCACCCGGTCGTCCCGGACCAGCTCGCGCTCGGCGAGCAGGTCGGGCTCCTCGGGGTCGAAGAGGTAGGCCAGCATGTGCAGGGAGACGCCGTCGAGACGGCAGGACAACTCCGCCCCGGTGACCAGGGTGAGCCCCTCGGGCAGCGCGGCGACGGCCTGCGCGTGGCCCCGGGTGGTGTCGTGGTCGGTCAGCGCGACGACGTCCAGTCCGGCGGCGGCCGCGTTGCGGACCAGCTCGGCCGGGCTGTCCGTACCGTCGGACGCGGTGGAGTGGCAGTGCAGATCGATGCGCACGACACGGACTCCAGGCGGGACGGGACGGAAGGGACGCGTCAAGGATAACGGGCGGCGCCGGATGCCCTGTCACACCCGAACGGCGCCGGCGCCCCGTACAGGAAGCTCACAGGCACCCGTCGGCCGCGGCGTGCCGGGGCCCGTCCGGGACCCGCCCCGGCACGCCGACGGCACCTCGCCGAACCGATCCGCCGGGGAACGGGAGCCTAGGGCTCCAGCAGCCGTGGCGACAGCGCGCCGCACGGCACCAGGTCCACCTCGGCGCCCGCGTCCCGCAGGTCCGTGAGCACCAGCTCGTCGTACATCAGCAGCCCGGTCTGCTCGGGCCAGACCACCGCCCAGAGCCACATCCCGCGGGCCTCGCCCGCGAAGACCGCCCGGTCGGCCGGGGCCCCCGACACGTGCCACAGCGGCGTCGGCCGTCCGGCGGCGAGCACCTTCGCCTGCGGCGGCTTCTCCACGTCCATCGTCGGCCCGGGGTCCGGTCCGTCGACGCCCGCGTACCGCGCGCCGAGACCGACTCCCAGCTCCTCGGCGACCAGGATCATCTCCCCTATGCCGCCGAGCGGCGCGGGTCCGGAGCAGGCGACGGCGCTCGCGCGGCCGCCGCTGCGGTCGTCACCGGCACAGGCCACGCCCGTGAACAGCCAGCCGACCGGCAGCGGCCAGGGCATCCACACCGGCACCTGGGTGCGGTGCACCACGACACCGAGGGCCTCGACGCTGGGCGGGATCACGGGCTGTACCGGATGCACGGTCCCGTGCGCATCGCACTGCCAGGTGTCGGCGAAGAGACCGGGAGCCCTGACCCGGCCACCACACTTCGGGCAACTGGGTTCGCCCCTCATAGGGCCCCACGGTCCTACCCCGGATCCCCCACGTCAAGGACGATCACCCGTCCGGGCGGAAGCGGTCACCGGACGGAGTTAGATGTATGTTGCATTAATTAGCTGCCCTAACTTACTATGTGTAAAAGCCAACTACATCTGCGCGAGCAGCGGCGACCGGACGACAGCGACGGAGGAAGCGCATGACAGGGCCGGCAGACCCGTTCGAGACGGGAACGGGCAGCATCCTGCGGCAGCCGAAGGCCGTATGGGCGACGGCGGGCGCGTCCGTCGTCGCCTTCATGGGCATCGGACTCGTGGATCCGATCCTGCCCTCGATAGCCAAGGGCCTGGACGCCACCACCAGCCAGGTCTCGCTGCTCTTCACGTCGTACTTCCTGATCACCGCCGTGGCGATGCTGCTCACCGGCTTCGTCTCCAGCCGGATCGGCGGCCGCCGCACGCTGCTGCTCGGCCTCGCCTTCGTGGTGGTCTTCGCCGGCCTCGCCGGCACCTCCGACACCGTCGGCCAGCTGGTCGGCTTCCGGGCAGGCTGGGGCCTCGGCAACGCCCTGTTCGTCTCGACCGCCCTCGCGGTCATCGTGGGCGCGGCGGCCGGCGGCAGCGCGGCGGCGATCCTGCTCTACGAGTCCGCGCTCGGCCTCGGCATGGCCTGCGGCCCGCTCCTGGGAGCCGTGCTCGGCAACATCAGCTGGCGCTACCCGTTCTTCGGCACGGCCACCCTGATGGCGGTCGGCTTCCTGTGCATCGCCGCGTTCCTCAAGGAGCAGCCGAAGCCCGCGCGCAGGACCTCGGTCCTCGACCCGGTCAGGGCGCTCGGCCACGGCGGTCTGGCCTCCGTCGCCGCCTCGGCGTTCTTCTACAACTACACGTTCTTCACCGTGCTGGCCTTCACCCCGTTCGTCCTGGACATGACCCCGTACCGCTCGGGTGCCGTGTTCTTCGCCTGGGGTGTGCTGCTGGCGCTCTTCTCGGTGGTGGCCGCCCCGCGCATGCAGCGCCGCTTCGGCTCGCCGAAGGTGCTCGGAGGCTCCCTGGTGCTGCTCGCCGCCGACGTGGTGGTGCTCGGCTACGGCGGCCACACCGCCGCGATCGTCTGCACGATCCTGTCCGGCGCGTTCATCGGCGTGAACAACACCGTCTACACCGAACTGGCCCTCGGCGTGTCGAACGCGCCGCGGCCGGTGGCGAGCGCGGGCTACAACTTCGTCCGCTGGTTCGCCGCCGCGGCCGCGCCCTACTTCGCGCCGAAGATCGAGGAGTGGACCGACGTCCACGTCCCGTTCGTGGTGGCGGCGGTCACCGCCGTGCTGGGCGCGGCGGTGGTCCTCGTACGGCGGAACGCGCTCACGCACGAGGCGGCGCGGGCGCAGCCCTCGCACGCCACCGAGGACGGCGTCGGCGTCTTCGCCAACTGACCGGTCCGAAAGGCCTCTTGGTGAGCTTGCTCACCCCGGCGCGTCAGTCCAGCGGGACCGAGACGCGGTGCGGATCCCGGAGGTCCGTGCCGCCCGCGAGCCAGCGCTCCTGGAGGGCCTGGGCGCCGTGCACGCGTTTCCAGGCCGCCTCGTTCGGGGTCATCGGCAGCAGCGGCAGGAACCGCACGGGATCGAGCGGCGCGTCCAGCACCAGGTCCTCGACGAGTCCGCCCGGCTCGCCGACCAGGACCGAGGTGAAGGGCGCGCCGGGCCAGAGCGGGCCGCCGACGTCCAGGGACGCGCCGGGCGCCACGATCAGACCCTCCACCTGCGGGGACGCGGCCAGGACGGCGAGCGCGCGCAGCACCTTGTCGGTGTCGGCAAGACCCGCACGGACCGACAGGACCAGTTCGGCGCGCGGCCCCTGGACGGGGTCGGCGAGCGTCGCGGTGGGGTCGGTCATGGGGTGGGCCGACATGCCGAGCGTGGCGTAGCGCAGGACGTGCTCGCCCCGCAGATCCTCCTGGAAACGGAGCACCTCGATGCGGTCCGTACCGAGGAAGGTGACCGCCGCGCGCGCGTCCGGTTCGCCCAGCGCGGTGGTCAACCGGGCCTCGACCAGAGGAAGAACTTCAGCCATGCCGTGAGCATAGAACTCGTCAGTACCGGGCAAAGCAGCGCCTTGACACCAAGGGCTGCTGCTACTCTGGCCGCGGCGGTTCGGGGCAGCACGCAGAGCGTCGCGGTCAGGCCCCGACGCCACGAGAACTCCCTTACGAGGGACCGGCTGGAGGAGGTGGGGCTGTCATGGATCGAAGTCACCCGTGCAGTACCACTCGCTCTTCCGCCCGCTGATTCCGTCTACTGGTCGGCTGCCGCCTTCACGTTCGCGTTGTCGTTCGGAAGAGCACTGTGTTTTCGCTTTCGCTTTCCTGATCCCTTTGACCGGTCCGTCCGGGCCTGTCTGGATCCGTTCGTCTGATCCGAATCAGTAGCGAAGTCGCCACCGCAACGGTGCGGTGCTCCCCGCTTTGTGGACGTGCCAAACATCCGCAGTCAGGACGTCCCCATTCCGGGTAGTTCCACCCGTTCGCCGCGGTCTTCCGCTGCTTGTCGCGAAGGAGCCTGCCCATGTCGATGATCCGCGACCTCCGTGCCGTGGTCCGCCCGACCCGCCCCTCCCAGCGCAAGAGCCTGCGTGCCGACACCGGCGCGTACGACACCACCCGCGACCCCGCCACGCCGTCGGCCGTCGTCGACTGCGCGGTCTACCGGGACGGCGCGCGCATGGAGACGCCGCGCCCGCTGAGCCCGCAGGAGGCGATGCGCCAGGTGCGCCGCGACGGCGGGTTCGTGTGGATCGGCCTGCACGAGCCGACGGAGGCCGAATTCGCGGGCATCGCCAGTGAGTTCGGGCTGCACCCGCTGGCCGTGGAGGACGCCGTCCAGGCCCACCAGCGCCCCAAGCTGGAGCGCTACGACGACTCCCTGTTCACGGTCTTCAAGACCATCCACTACGTCGAGCACGACCAGCTCACCGCCAACAGCGAGGTCGTGGAGACCGGCGAGGTCATGTGCTTCACCGGCCGGGACTTCTTCATCACCGTCCGGCACGGCGGACAGGGCTCGCTGCGCGCGCTGCGGCACCGCCTCCAGGACGACCCCGAGCTGCTCGCCAAGGGCCCCTCGGCCGTGCTGCACGCCATCGCCGACCATGTCGTCGACGGGTACGTCGCGGTCGCCGACGCCGTGCAGGACGACATCGACGAGGTGGAGACCGAGGTCTTCACGCCCGGCCGCCGGGGCGGCGTCTCGCGCGGTGTGGACTCCGCGCGCATCTACCAACTCAAGCGCGAGGTGCTGGAGTTCAAGCGTGCGGTGTCGCCGCTGCTGCGCCCCATGCAGCTGCTGAGCGAGCGCCCGATGCGGCTGGTCGACCCCGACATCCAGAAGTACTTCCGGGACGTCGCGGACCACCTCGCCCGCGTCCAGGAGCAGGTCGTCGGCTTCGACGAACTCCTCAACTCCATCCTCCAGGCCAACCTCGCCCAGGCGTCGGTGGCGCAGAACGAGGACATGCGGAAGATCACGTCCTGGGCCGCCATCATCGCCGTACCGACCATGGTGTGCGGCGTGTACGGCATGAACTTCAAGTACATGCCCGAGACGCACTGGCGGTTCGGCTACCCGGTGATCATGGGCATCACGATGGTCATCTGCCTCGGCATCCACCGCACCCTGAAGCGCAACGGCTGGCTCTAGGCTGGGCGCATGACACGTCAGCTGCTCGACCGGGCCCTCGTCGAGGAGGCCACCAAGAAGTCCGGCCTCGTCTGGGTCCGCGGCGCCGGGGAGGCGGCCGCGCGCGCGGTGTGGCACGCCTGGGCCGACGGAGCCGTGTGCCTGGTCGGTGACGGCAGTGAGCAGCCGTTGCCCGGACTGGCCGACGGCGGCTCGGCCGAGGTGACCGTCCGCAGCAAGGACAAGGGCGGCCTGCTGGTCGTCTGGACGGCGGCGGTGACGGAACTGTCCGCCGGCTCGCCCGAGTGGGACGCGGCGGTGGCGGAGCTGAAGGGCAAGCGCCTCAACGCACCCGACGGCGAGGCCATGACGGACCGCTGGGCGCGGGAGTGCCGGGTGCTGCTGCTGCGCCCGACGGGAGCGACGCAGCCGCTGCCGACCGGCAGCCTGGCGGCGCCGCCGCTGCCGTCCCCGGCCACGACCAGGAACCCGGTCCCGGCCGCCCTGCCGAAGCTCCTCGCCCGGCGCGGACGGCGCGGGTAGCCCCTCGCCGTGTCGCCGTCACGACGTCGGCAGCTGCTTGCCGTAGTCGACCGTGTCGCCCTTCTCCGGCTCGGTGACGCTGAAGGACCGGCCCCAGTCGGTGAAGGTGAGGGTGCCCGCTCCGCCGGCGCGCTCCAGACGCAGCGGATACGGCTTGCCCTTCAGCGAGACGTCCAGCGTGCCGCCGGAACCGCCGTCGCCTGCGATGCGGATGGTCGGGGTGCCCGACTGCTCGTGGTGACCGGCGGCCGAGAGCGAACCGTGCAGGGTCAGCAGGCCGGACAGCAGCAGGTCCTTGTCCGTGAAGCCGCTGAACTTCTTGTACGACGGGTCGCCCTGCGGGACCTTCACGTACTTGCCGTCGAGCGTGCCGGCCGCGCTCGTGTCGCTCCCGTCGGCGTGGTTCCAGAAGTCGGCGTCGGCCTGCAGGTACAGCGTCTCGCCCACCCGGAGCAGATGGAAGGTCGAGCCCTTGGAGGTGACCGACCCGTCACCGCCGTCCGCGTTCAGCCGCATGTCCAGTTCGTAGGTACGGCCGCTGGTGACCACCGTCCCGGCCAGCCGCACCGTCGCCACCGAGGCGGCCGCCGCGCGGGTCTTCGTCTGGATGACGTCGGGGGCCAGCTTGCCCACCCCGTTCGTACCCGCGTCCGGATCCTCGCTGCACCCGGTGAGGAGGGCCAGCGCGCACATCGCGGTCACCAGTGCGGCGCGGCGGGTACGGCCTGGGCCCGGAGCAATCGCGGTCACCGACGGGGCCACCTTTCTGACGGGTCCGGCACGGCGTACCGCAGCGTACCGGTGCCCCGGCCGCCCGGCGGAGCCAGTCCGTCCGGACCGCTCACCAGGGCGTATCCGATCGGTACGGGCTAGCCTGAACCCCACCGAGCAGGCGAAAGACACAGGAAAGCGGCCAACGGGAACGTCGGCGGGACAAGGAGGCGGAACCATGGCAGGCGGGACTCCCCGGATCTTCGTCTCGCACCTCGCCGGCATCGCCGTCTTCGACCCCAACGGCGACCAGGTGGGACGCGTCAGGGACCTCGTCGTCATCCTGCGCGTCGGCCGCAAGCCCCCGCGGCTGCTCGGCCTGGTCGTCGAACTCTCCACCCGGCGCCGCATCTTCCTGCCCATGACCCGGGTCACGAGCATCGAGTCCGGCCAGGTCATCACCACCGGCGTGCTCAACGTCCGGCGCTTCGAGCAGCGGCCCACCGAGCGCCTGGTCTTCGGTGAACTCCTCGACCGCCGGGTCCGGCTGGCGGACACCGGCGAGGAGGTCACCGTCCTGGACCTGGGCGCCCAGCAGCGGTCGGCCCGCCGGGAGTGGGAGGTCGACCGCGTCTTCGTCCGCAAGGGCCGCACCGGCACCTTCCGGCGCACCCGGGGAGAGTCGCTGACCGTCGAGTGGTCGCAGGTCACCGGGTTCTCGCTGGAGGAGCACGGCCAGGGCGCGGAGAGCCTGCTCGCCACCTTCGAGCAGCTGCGCCCCGCCGACCTCGCCAACGTCCTGCACCATCTGTCCGCCAAGCGCCGCGCCGAGGTGGCCGCCGCCCTGGACGACGACCGCCTGGCCGACGTGCTCGAAGAGCTGCCCGAGGACGACCAGATCGAGATCCTCGGCAAGCTGAAGGAGGAACGGGCGGCGGACGTCCTGGAGGCCATGGACCCGGACGACGCGGCCGACCTGCTCGCCGACCTCCCCGAGGAGGACAAGGAACGGCTGCTGAGCCTGATGCAGCCGGCGGACGCGGCCGAGATGCGGCGGCTGATGTCGTACGAGGAGCACACGGCCGGCGGACTGATGACGACCGAGCCGATCGTGATGCGGCCCGACTCCACCGTCGCCGACGCCCTGGCCCGGGTCCGCAACCCCGACCTGTCCCCGGCCCTCGCCGCCCAGGTCTACGTCTGCCGGCCGCCCGACGAGACCCCGACCGGCAAGTACCTGGGCGCCGTCCACTTCCAGCGCCTGCTGCGCGACCCGCCGTACACCCTGGTCAGCTCGCTGCTCGACGACGACCTGCAGCCGCTCGACCCCGAGGCCACGCTGCCGATCATCGCCGGGTTCTTCGCCACGTACGACATGGTCGCGGCGCCCGTGGTCGACGAGACGGGGTCGCTGCTGGGCGCGGTGACCGTGGACGACGTCCTGGACCACATGCTGCCCGACGACTGGCGGGAGACCGAGTTCCACCTCGACGAGGACGAACCGGCGCCGGAGAAGGAGGCGGGGGCCCATGGCGCCTGACCGCGAGGGCGCACGGGAGCGCACACCGTCGGGCGCCACCGCGGCCACCCGGCCGCGCGGGGTCCGTATGGACCAGCCGCGGCCGCCCAGGCGGCGGATCGTGCCCGAGTGGGACCCGGAGGCCTTCGGCCGGCTCTCCGAGCGCATCGCGCGCTTCCTGGGCACCGGACGGTTCATCGTCTGGATGACGTTCGTGATCATCGTCTGGGTGCTGTGGAACATCTCGGCGCCCGGCGGACTGCGGTTCGACGAGTACCCGTTCATCTTCCTGACCCTGGCCCTGTCCCTCCAGGCCTCCTACGCGGCCCCGCTGATCCTGCTCGCGCAGAACCGGCAGGACGACCGCGACCGGGTCAACCTCGAACAGGACCGCAAGCAGAACGAGCGGTCCATCGCCGACACCGAGTACCTGACCCGGGAGATCGCCGCGCTGCGCATGGGCCTGGGCGAGGTGGCGACCCGGGACTGGATCCGCTCCGAGCTCCAGGACCTGCTGCGGGACATGGACGAGCGGCAGAACGGGGACGGCGCGCGCGGCGTATTCCCGGCAGAACGGTCGGCGGGGCGTGACGTAGACGACCGGTGAGGGGCGTTATAGGGGCCGTGCGCGTCGCCGTACCATCGTCCTTATGGCTAGCGAAGACGCGGTGCGCGAGGCACTGGCGACGGTGAACGACCCGGAGATCAACCGACCCATCACCGAACTGGGGATGGTCAAATCGGTGGAGATCGGGGAGGACGGCGCGGTCGCGGTCACCGTGTACCTGACGGTCTCCGGCTGCCCCATGCGGGACACGATCACCCAGCGCGTCACCGACGCGGTCTCGGGGGTCGACGGCGTCACCCGGGTCGACGTGACCCTGGACGTGATGAGCGACGAGCAGCGCAAGGAGCTGGCCTCGGCGCTGCGCGGCGGCCAGACCGAGCGCGAGGTGCCCTTCGCCAAGCCCGGCAGCCTCACCCGTGTCTACGCGGTCGCCTCCGGCAAGGGCGGTGTCGGCAAGTCCTCGGTGACGGTCAACCTCGCCGCCGCGATGGCCGCCGACGGTCTGAAGGTCGGTGTCGTCGACGCCGACATCTACGGCCACTCGGTGCCGCGCATGCTCGGCGCGGACGGCCGTCCCACCCAGGTCGAGAACATGATCATGCCGCCGTCGGCGAACGGCGTGAAGGTCATCTCGATCGGCATGTTCACCCCGGGCAACGCCCCGGTGGTCTGGCGCGGCCCGATGCTGCACCGCGCCCTCCAGCAGTTCCTCGCGGACGTGTACTGGGGCGACCTCGACGTCCTGCTGCTCGACCTGCCGCCCGGCACCGGTGACATCGCCATCTCGGTCGCCCAGCTGGTCCCGAACGCCGAGATCCTGGTCGTGACGACGCCTCAGCAGGCGGCCGCGGAGGTCGCCGAGCGGGCGGGCTCCATCGCGGTGCAGACCCACCAGAAGATCGTCGGCGTGGTCGAGAACATGTCGGGCCTGCCCTGCCCGCACTGCGGCGAGATGGTCGACGTCTTCGGCACCGGCGGCGGCCAGGCGGTCGCCGACGGCCTCACCCGCACGACGGGCGCGAACGTCCCGGTCCTCGGCAGCATCCCGATCGACGTCCGCCTGCGCGAGGGCGGCGACGAGGGCCGGCCGGTCGTGCTGACCGACCCGGAGAGCCCGGCGGGCGCGGCCCTGCGCGGCATCGCGGGCAAGCTCGGCGGACGGCAGCGGGGCCTCTCGGGCCTCTCCCTGGGCATCACCCCGCGCAACAAGTTCTAGGGCCGGGCCCCCCGGCCCTCCTCGGGGGCGCGGGGAACCGCGCGAACGGCCGCGACGCACCCGCACCGCACCCCCGAGGCGAAGGGGCGCCACGAACCATCGGCGCCCCTTTCCTCACGCGTACTCGGCGACGTCCTTGATCACCGCGAATCCGAGGCCGTACGCCGACATCCCCCGGCCGTAGGCCCCCACGTGCACGCCCTGCGCCGTGGACCCGGCGAGCACCCAGCCGAACTCCGACTCCCGGTAGTGGAAGGGCGTGGCCACCCCGTCCACCGGAAGCGACAGCGTGGACCACTCCGGCCCGCTCAGTTCGTCGGCCAGCTCCCACGCCGTCTCGGTCTGCTGGTCCAGCCAGTCGTCCCGCAGGCTGTGGTCCATCTGGCCCGGCCAGGTGAAGGAGAGCAGCCCGACCCCGGCCAGCCAGGCGGCCGAGGAGACCGACGTGGCCTCCAGCAGCCCCGTCCCGTCGGCGCTCCTGCGGGACGGATTCGCCGCGACGGTCACGACCACCGCGAACTTCTCCCTGGGTTCACCGACGGACGCGGCCAGGTGCTCGTTGCGCACCGACGGCTCGTCCCCGTGCCCGATCGACCCGTGCTCCACGGCGCCGTCGGCCGCCACTCCCACCTGCATCAGCCAGCGCGGCCCCGTGAACGCCTCGTCGAGGCCGTACCAGGGGAAGGGCGCCTGCAGGTAGCCGTCGACCGTGCGCCGGGCGGAGAGGACCTGCTGTCCGTTCTCCGCGGCCGGCGTCTGTTCGCCCACCCGACTTGTCGTCTCCATCTGCCCGGACGCCTCCTAGTTCTCGTCGGTCCGGGGCGGCCCGCCCCCCTTCGGGCGCACTCGTCCGGTCCGCACAACAACTCGGCAGCATAGCCACACCGCTGGGACCAGCAGCGAAACCGCCCGTCGCGTGGGTCGCGCGGGCGGCGGGATCAGGCCGCGCACGGCGCGCACACGGTATGAAACGCGTCACGTGCGCCACGCGGGCGAAGGGGCCGTACGGCTCAGGTGGCGTCCGCGTCGAACGGCGGACGGTCGTCCTTGCCGGGGTCCTCGGGCTTCTTGGACATGTCGATGCGGCCACCTGTCGTACCCGAACCCGAACCCGTGCCCGCGGACGAGGAGGAGTCCGACTCGCGGCCGTGCACCGCGTCCGTGACCTCGGCCATCTCCTTCTTCAGGTCGAAGCCGTTGCGGATCTCCTTGAGACCCAGCTCCTCGCTGTCCAGGTGCTTGCGGACGAAGTTCTTGGGGTTGAGGTCCTCGAACTCGAAGTCCTTGAACTCCGGTCCCAGCTCCTGGCGGATGTCCGCCTTGGCGCTCTCCGAGAACTCCCGGATCTTGCGGATGGTCCGCATCACGTCCTGGATGACCTTCGGGAGCTTGTCCGGACCGAAGACGAGCACGGCGAGCACGACGATGGTCGCCAGCTCTAGTGGTCCTATGTCATTGAACACCTGAAGCTCCTTGCGATGTCCTCGGTCCTCGGCCCTCCGGTCGCTGGTGCGGTGTTCCGTGGTCCGGGCCGGGTCCACGGTACCCGGCCGACCTGTCCGACCGGTACCGTCCCGAGGTGTCCGGCTGTGCGTGTACGACCGGTTTTCCAGGTTGTTTGCCTAGTCCGGGCACGAATGCGGTCCGGCCTGTGACGTTTCCGTCAGTTCCTGTCCGGCCGTTGGTCAGCGGGCCGCGCGGGAGGGCGGAGCGGAGGCCGTGTCGGTGACGGGCGCGGCGAGCAGGGCGGCGCCGGTCGCCTCCGGGGTGCCGGTCCACGAGGTGAGGGCGGGCGGCGGACCGGCGGTCAGCGGCCGTATCAGCGGGGAGACGGCGGCCGCGCCGGCCAGCACGGGCGCGGTCAGCTCCCGCAGCGTCTTCTCGCCGGCGCCCGGGGCGGGCACTCCGGGCAGCAGCGGCGCGGAGACCGAGGTGGGCGCCGCGGTGGTGGCGGAGCCGGCCAGCGCGCCGGAGGACAGCAGCGGGGTGAGCGAGCGGCGGCGCTGCGCGTCGGCGGCGCCCGCGGTACTCGCGCCCGCCGTACCGGCCGGGGCGACGCTGCCGCCGCCGCTGCCGCCGCGGGCGTCGGCGGCCGGGGAGCCGGGCAGTCCGGCGGTGACCCCGCCGAGCGCGACGGCGGCCAGCGAGACCGCGCCGGCGGCGGCGAACGCGAACCGCATGCCGCGCGAGGCGGAGCGCTCGGCGTCCGGGCGGCCGACGGGATGGATCCGGAAGCCGCGGCCCGCGGTCACGGCCGGGTCGTGCGGGTGGGCCGGGACGTAGCCGAACTCGAAGCGGTCCTCCTGGCCGAGGCCGAAGACCCCGCCGTCGGACCGGCGTCCGGGCAGGCCCGCTCCGCCGAACGGCGAACCGTCGCCGTCGCCGCCCCCGGGCAGCCCCTGGAGGCGAGCCAGGAAGCTCTCGGAGGGCGGCGGTGGGGCGGCCTCGGCGAAGACGTTCTTCAGGGCGCGCTGGGCGTCCGCCTCGGCCTTGCACCTGGCACAGGTGGCCAGGTGGGCCAGGACGCGCTCACGCGACTCGTGGCCGAGTTCTCCGTCCACCAGGGCGGAGAGCCGGTCTCCCAGGTGCTGCTCGGCGAGCTGCGGCTCGGCGGGTTTGGGTCGTGAACCACTCACGCGGACGCGCCCCCTCCCCCCAGTGCGGGAACACGGGGAACGAAGGAGCGGCGCTCGGCCCTGCGGGCCTCCGGGGAGCGGTGCGCGAGGGCCTTGCGCAGCTGGGAGCGGCCGCGGTGGATCCGGGAGCGGACCGTGCCGAGCTTGACGCCGAGGGTCGCGGCGATCTCCTCGTACGACAGACCCTCGATGTCGCACAGGACGACGGCGGCGCGGAACTCGGGCGCGAGGGTGTCCAGGGCCTGCTGCACGTCGGCGTCGAAGTGCGCGTCGTTGAAGGCCTGGGACGGGGTGGGCTCGCGGCTGGGCAGGCGCTCGGCCGCGTCGTCGCCGAGGGCGTCGAAGCGGATGCGCTGCTTGCGGCGGACCATGTCGAGGAAGAGGTTGGTCGTGATGCGGTGCAGCCAGCCCTCGAAGGTGCCCGGCGAGTAGGTCGACAGGGAGCGGAAGACGCGGACGAAGACCTCCTGGGTGAGGTCCTCGGCGTCGTGCTGGTTGCCGGTCAGACGGTAGGCCAGGCGGTAGACGCGGCCGCTGTGCGTGCTGACGATCTCCTCCCACGTGGGCGGAGTCCATGCCTGCCCGTCCGCGTCGGTGGAGAAGGTCGCGGTCCGGTCCTCGCCCGGGGCGAGCACATCGGCGTGGCTGGGGTCAGCAGCGGTGTCGTTCACGGATTTCGGCCTGCCCGCCGATCCGAGGAAGCGCCGAAGCACTCCTCCCCGATCCCCGGGTACGGCCGCACCTCCCCTGTCGGCTCTGGTGGTGTCCAGTGGAGCCCCTACCATAGCCACCTCGCCCGTTAGCACCGGATAAGCGGTTTTACGAGAATTTGATCTCGGCTCGTACGGCTCGTCCTGCCGCACCTGCGGCTGGTCGGCCACCGTCCCGTCGTCGTGATCCATTCGTGTCCCCCCGCCCTGTCTTCCATCCCTCTAAACGCCTGGTCCCATCAGCAGGTTCCCGGCACCAACGGATACAGTCACGCCCAGGCAACCACGGGGACAGGAGAGGGTCATTACCGGCAACCGGCAGACGAGCTGGGCGTTCGCCGACGCCTTTGTCGCCGAGGACGAGGCACTGCGCTGGGCCCGGGACCGGGCCCGCGACGCGGGGCTGCGCTCGGTGTCGCCCGGCACGGGTGCCGCGCTGCGACTGCTCGCCGCCTCCGTGGACGCCAAGGCCGTCGCCGAGATCGGCACCGGGTGCGGGGTGTCGGGGATGCATCTGCTGCACGGGATGCGCGCGGACGGGGTGCTGACCACCGTCGACCCGGAGCCGGATCACCAGCAGTTCGCCCGGCAGGCCTTCCGCGCCTGCGGCTTCGCCAGCAACCGGGCCCGTTTCATCCCGGGCCGCGCCCTCGACGTGCTCCCCCGGCTCGCGGACGCGGGGTACGACCTGGTCTTCTGCGACGGCGACCGGCAGGAGTACTCCGACTATCTCGCTGAATCGTTGCGCCTGCTGAGGCCGGGTGGCCTGGTGGTCTTCGAGGGCGTCTTCGCCAACGGCCGGACGGTCGACTCGGGTCCGCAGCCGACCGAGGTGCTGCGGCTGCGCGAGCTGCTGCGCACGGTGCGGGAGAGCCCGGAGCTGCTGCCGTCGCTGCTGCCGGTGGGCGACGGCCTGCTCTGCGCCGTCAAGCGCTGATCCCGCCGGGGAAGGACCGGGGGTACGGCAGCGCCCCGGCACCGCATACGATGCCGGGGCGGCCGAAAGGGTATGGTCGCTGACGCCTCAGACGACGACGTTCTTGAGGGCGTCGGCGAGCGCCGCGGCCTCGTCAGGGGTCAGCTCGACGACGAGCCGACCGCCGCCTTCGAGCGGAACGCGCATGACGATGCCCCGCCCCTCCTTGGTCACCTCGAGCGGGCCATCACCCGTCCGCGGCTTCATGGCCGCCATGCTGGTTCCCCTTCCTGAAAACAGCTCATCGTCTGCCGACGGCCCACGAGGGCACGCGCGATCCTGGCGGGACACGCGGCACCGGCATCGAACACATTGCTTCCAGGCCATTATCCCGCATCTCAGGACCCGATGACCAACATCAGTCGGCATCGCTTGGGCAACGCGCGCGAGCAAAACCACCCAATTCGGCGATGTGACTGCGATACTGCGCCACCCCGCGTCCTTACGCCGACCGAGTAGGCTCCTTTTTTCTTTGACGCAGGTCACACGACGGGTCCGGTCCCGGGGCGATGATCTCCGCCATGCTGTCCTTCGGACGCCGGCGTACCGAGCGGTACGCGGGCCGCGACGACGCAGACGACGGAGGGGACGCACCATGACCGACACCGTGCTCTACGAGGTGGGCGACGGACTCGCGACGATCACGCTGAACCGCCCCGAGGCGATGAACGCGCTGAACATCGCGACGAAGGCGGCGCTCAGGGACGTCGCGCGGGAAGCGGCCGCCGACCCGGCGGTCCGCGCGATCCTGCTGACCGCCGCAGGGGACCGGGCGTTCTGCGTGGGCCAGGACCTCAAGGAACACATCACGCTGCTCGCGTCCGACCGGGAGACGGGCGCGGGGCAGACGATGACGACGGTCCGGGAGCACTACAACCCGATCGTCCGGGCGCTGGCCGGGGCGCCGAAGCCGGTGGTGGCCGCGGTGAACGGCGTCGCCGCCGGTGCCGGCCTCGGGTTCGCGCTGGCCGCGGACTACCGCGTGGTCGCCGACACCGCCGCCTTCAACACCTCGTTCGCCGGGGTCGCGCTGACCGCGGACTCCGGGGTCTCGTGGACGCTGCCGCGGGTGGTGGGTCCTGGCCGGGCCTCCGACCTGCTGCTGTTCCCGCGGAGCATCAGCGCGCAGGACGCGTACGAGCTGGGCATCGCGAACAAGGTCGTACCGTCCGCCGAGCTGCGGGCCGAGGGCGAGAAGATCGCGCGGAAGCTGACGGAGGGGCCGACGGCGGCGTACGCGGCGCTGAAGGAGGCCGTCGCCTACGGGCTCACGCACTCCCTGGACGAGACCCTCGACAAGGAGGACGAGCTGCAGGCGCGGGCCGGTGCCTCCGAGGACCACGGGATCGCCGTGCAGGCGTTCGTGAACAAGGAGAAGCCGAAGTACCTGGGACGGTGACGGTCCGCGGGAACCGCGGGCGCGGGCCGCGCGGTTCCTTCCCGGGTGCCGTTATCGGGCGCGTCTGCTGGAGCACGCCGCCAGGTGGTCGTCGACCAGGCCGCACGCCTGCATCAGGGCGTACGCCGTCGTCGGGCCGACGAAGCGCAGGCCCCGCTTCTTCAGGGTCTTGGACAGGGCCGTCGACTCGGCGGTCACCGCCGGGACGTCGGCGGTGCTGCCCGGCACCGGGTACGCACCGGGGTCCGGGGCGAACGACCAGATCAGCTCGTCCAGTTCACCGGGCGCCCAGTCGGCCAGCACCTTCGCGTTGGCCATCGTGGCGTCGACCTTGGCGCGGTTGCGGATGATCCCGGGGTCGGCCAGCAGCCGTTCCCGGTCCTCGTCGGTGAAGGCGGCGACCTTCTCGATGCGGAAGCCGGCGAAGGCGGCCCGGAAGCCGGGGCGGCGGCGCAGGATCGTGATCCAGGACAGGCCGGACTGGAAGGCCTCCAGGCTGAGGCGTTCGTACAGGGCGTCGTCGCCGTGGACCGGGCGGCCCCACTCCTCGTCGTGGTAGGCCACGTAGTCCTCGGCGGACAGCGCCCAGGGGCAGCGCAGCCTGCCGTCCGGCCCGGCCACGGCCGCTCCGGCCGCGGCGGTGGGGTCGGTCGGGTCGGTCGGGTCGGTCGGGTCGGTCACGGCCGGTCCTCCGGCGCGGGCTTGTCCAGCGAGGTGTGCCCGGGGTGCGGCGCGGTCCGGGCACCGGCGAGCGTGGACTCCAGGTCGGCGATCCGGGCGTCGCGTTCGGCGAGTTCGGCGCCGAGGCGGCTGAGCGCGTCGTCGACGTCGGCCATCCGGTAGCCGCGCGGGGCGAGCGGGAAGCGCAGGCTCTCCACGTCGGCGCGGTCGACCGGGCGGTCCGGGGGCAGCGGGTCCTGGAGGCGCTCGGGCGCCACCTCGGTCAGCGGGGCGCTCTCCCCGCCGCTCACCACGGCGAGCGTGACCGCGGCGACCACGACCGCGAGCGCGACGACCAGGAACAGGAACATAACCATCGCGGTGGCCCCCAGGCTCGGTGAAGCTCGGTGCGTACTCGTGGTGCCGAGTGCGCCTAGTGTGCTCGGTGACGAATGTGTCTGTGTCCGATCGTGCCATGCGAGTCTGACAGTCAGGGGCGCAGGCGGTCGTACCGAGGGACTCACTACGAGAGGTCACAGGCGATGCTCAGGCTGGGCAGGCGGGAATTCGCGCCGCACGAACCGGTGATCATGGCCATCGTGAACCGGACACCGGACTCCTTCTACGACCAGGGGGCGACCTTCCTCGACGAGCCCGCGCTCGCGCGCGTGGAGCAGGCGGTCGCCGAGGGAGCCGCGATCGTCGACATCGGCGGCGTGAAGGCCGGGCCGGGCGAGGAGGTCACGGCCGAGGAGGAGGCGCGGCGGACCGTCGGGTTCGTCGCGGAGGTGCGCAGGCGGTTCCCGGACGTCGTGATCAGCGTGGACACCTGGCGGGCGTCGGTCGGCGAGGCCGTCTGCGAGGCCGGTGCGGACGTGCTGAACGACGCGTGGGGCGGGGTCGACCCGGGGCTCGCGGAGGTCGCCGCGCGGTACCGGGTGGGGCTGGTGTGCACGCACGCGGGCGGGGCGCGGCCGCGGACCCGGCCGCACCGGGTGGCCTACGACGACGTGATGGCGGACGTGCTGCGGGTGACCCTGGGGCTCGCCGAGCGGGCCGTCGCGCTGGGGGTGCCGCGGGAGTCGGTGATGATCGATCCCGGGCACGACTTCGGGAAGAACACGCGGCACAGCCTGGAGGCGACGCGGCGGCTGGACGAGATGGTCGCGACCGGGTGGCCGGTGCTGGTCTCCCTGTCCAACAAGGACTTCGTGGGCGAGACGCTGGACCGGCCGGTGAAGGAGCGCGTGATCGGCACGCTGGCGACGACGGCGGTGTCGGCGTGGCTGGGCGCGCAGGTGTACCGCGTGCACGAGGTGGCGGAGACCCGTCAGGTGCTCGACATGGTCGCGTCGATCGCGGGCCACCGCCCGCCGGCGGTGGCCCGGCGGGGCCTGGCCTAGAGCGCCTTGCGGAAGAGTCCCGCGGCCCGCGGGTCGGCCCGCGCGGGTGCGCGCGGACCGGTCCGGCCGGTGCTAGCGGGCCGCTTCCTTGGAGACCAGGGCGACCGCTTCGTCCACGTCGTCGGTCACGTGGAACAGGAGCAGGTCCTTCTCGCTCGCCTTGCCCTGGGCGACCAGGGTGGTGCGCAGCCAGTCCACCAGGCCGCCCCAGTACGCGCTGCCGAACAGCACGATCGGGAAGCGGGTCACCTTCTGGGTCTGGACGAGGGTGAGCGCCTCGAAGAGTTCGTCGAGGGTGCCGAGGCCGCCGGGCAGCACCACGAAGCCCTGCGCGTACTTGACGAACATCATTTTCCGCACGAAGAAGTAGCGGAAGTTCAGGCCGATGTCGACGTAGGGGTTCAGGCCCTGCTCGAAGGGCAGCTCGATGCCGAGGCCGACCGAGACGCCGCCCGCCTCCAGGGCGCCCTTGTTGGCCGCCTCCATGGCGCCGGGGCCGCCGCCGGTGATGACCGCCCAGCCGGCCTCGACCAGGCCGCGGCCCAGCCGCACGCCCGCGTCGTACTCCGGCGAGTCCGCAGGCGTCCGCGCCGAGCCGAACACGCTGATCGCGGCCGGGAGTTCGGCGAGCGTGCCGAAGCCCTCGATGAACTCCGACTGGATGCGCAGCACCCGCCACGGGTCCGTGTGGACCCAGTCGGAGGGACCGCCCGCGTCCAGCAGCCGCTGGTCCGTCGTGCTCGCGGTCACCTGACCGCGCCGTCGGAGGACCGGTCCCAGGCGCTGCTCGTCCGGCGGCACCTTCTTCCCCTCGGGGTTCCCGGTAGCCATATGTGCGCTCCCTCCGCTTGCAGGTGTATCCGCCCCAGCGTAGATCCACCCGGGTTACCGGCGCGGGACGTCGGCATGTCCGGTGCGCAGCGCCCCCGTGTGGCTCAGCGGGTCAGCCAGGCGCGCAGCCGCTCCTCGCCCGCCAGGATCTTCCCCGTTTCGACCTTTTCATCCTTCTTGTGCGCCAAGTGCGGATTGCCCGGTCCGTAGTTGACCGCCGGGATGCCGAGGGCGGAGAAGCGGGAGACGTCGGTCCAGCCGAACTTGGGCATCGGGGTGCCGCCGACCGCCTCGATGAAGGCCGCCGCGGCCGGGTGCGAGAGGCCGGGCAGCGCGCCGGGGCTGTGGTCGTCCACGACGAACTCGGCCACGCCGCAGCCGGCGAAGACCTCGCGGACGTGCGCGAGCGCCTCCTCCTCGGAACGGTCCGGGGCGTAGCGGAAGTTCACGGTGACCACGCACGCGTCGGGAATCACGTTGCCGGCCACCCCGCCCGAGATGCCGACGGCGTTGAGGCCCTCGCGGTACTCCAGGCCGTCGATGACCGGCCGGCGCGGCTCGTAGGCGGCGAGCCGGGCGAGGACCGGGGCGGCCGCGTGGATCGCGTTGGAGCCCATCCAGGAGCGCGCGGAGTGGGCCCGCTCGCCGGTCGTCCTCAGCAGGACCCGCAGGGTGCCCTGGCAGCCGCCCTCGACCTCGCCGTCGGACGGCTCCAGCAGGACCGCGAAGTCGCCGGCCAGCCACTCGGGGTGCGCCTCGGCGACGTGCCGGAGGCCGTTGAGGTGGGCGGCGACCTCCTCGTTGTCGTAGAAGACGAAGGTCAGGTCGCGGTTCGGGGCGGGGACGGTGGCCGCGATGCGCAGCTGGACGGCGACGCCGGACTTCATGTCGCAGGTGCCGCAGCCCCACAGCACGCCGTCCTCGTCCAGCCGGGACGGCACGTTGTCCGCGATCGGGACGGTGTCGATGTGGCCGGCCAGGATCACGCGCTCGGCACGGCCGAGGTCCGTCCGGGCGATCACGTTGTTGCCGTACCGGTCGACCGTCAGGTGCGGCAGGGCGCGCAGCGCGGCCTCGATCGCGTCGGCGAGCGGCTTCTCGGTGCCGCTCTCCGAGGGGAAGTCGACGAGCCGCGCGGTCAGCGCGGCCGCGTCCAGCGTGAGGTCAAGGGAGGTGTCGGCCATGGCCCCGACCCTAGCGCGGCACGGCTGAGAGGGGTTTCACAGGCTTGGCGACGGGGGGTTGAGCCGCTCGTACTCTCCAGTATGTTGTACGCGTGCCAGAGCCGTCCCCCACCCGCCCCACGCGTCGCCGCCGTGCCCTGCGTTTCATGTCGGGTTTGCTCATCCTGTGTGCCGTCGCGGCGTACCTGGTCGTCCAGTACGTCACGGGCGGCGGTGGCGCCGAGGGCTGCAAGGTCGTCTCGGGCCGAAGCGACCGCCAGTCGTACGACTTCACGCCCGAGCAGGCGGTGAACGCGGCGACGATCGCCGCCGTCGGCACCGGGCGCGGCATGCCCGAGCGGGCGGTGGCCATCGCGCTGGCGACCGCCATCCAGGAGTCGGGGCTGCGCAACATCGAGCACGGCGACCGGGATTCGCTGGGCCTGTTCCAGCAGCGGCCCTCGCAGGGCTGGGGCACCGAGAAGCAGATCCTGGACCCGGCGTACGCGGCGGGCATGTTCTACGCGCACCTGGCCAAGGTGCGCGACTACCGGACCCTGCCGCTGACGGTGGCCGCGCAGCGCGTGCAGCGCAGCGGCTTCCCGGAGGCGTACGCCAAGCACGAGAACGACGCCACGCTGCTCGCCGCGGCCCTGACCGGGCAGGCGGCGGCCACGCTGACCTGCGACGGGCGTCCGGCGGCCGTCACCGAGGCGACGGCGACGGGCCCGGACGCGGTCCGGACCGCGCTGGTGCGGGACTTCGGGCGGGACGCGGTCGAGGAGGCCGGCGCGGAGGTGAACGGCACGTCCGCGAGTTCGCCGACACCGACGCCGAGCGTGACCTCGACGGCGCACGGGCGGACCGTGACCGTTCCGGTGCCGGAGGGCCAGAAGAAGGACAGGTCCGGGCGCACCGAGAGCGAGCGCGGCTGGCAGCTGGCGCACTGGGCGGTGGCCAACTCCTCGGCGCTGCACATCCAGCGGGTGTCGTACGCGGGCCAGGAGTGGTCGGCCGGGAGCACGGACAGCCGGTGGCAGCCGGCGCCCGGTCCGCAGGGCACGGGCGGAGCGGAGAAGTCCGCCGGGTCGGTGCGGATCGTGACCGGACAGTAGTTCGGCGTTTCCCTCCGGCGGGTCGGCCGGGACGCTTCGCGCTCTCGGCGCACCCGGGTTTCCGAACGGCCGCTCACGCCTGCCCGCCCGCCGTTGGCAGCACGGGGACGTAAGGATTCTGCGGGCCTCGGGAGGGGTTCCGCCACCGGGACTCTTTGCCCGTTTTTATCCACACCCGATAATGCGATGCGTTATCAATTCTTTACCTGGGGCCTCCGCAACCTTCGCGGGCTTCGAGCGGTAGTCACGGCGATCGTGTTCCCTCCCGTCGAATGGAGCATCATGTCCCTCCCCCTGACCCGCCGGATCGCCCGTGCCGCGCTGCTCGTCGCAGCGGGAGCGGCCGCCGGGGTCGGTGCGGCCGGCTCCGCCGGCGCGGCCCCGAGCCTGCCGGCCGCCACTCCGAACCTGGGCGGCCTGAGCGCCCTGGACGGAGCGAGCGTCGGCAACACCGCCGACAGCGCGGCGCAGAACGTGACCGGGACCGTCGGCCACACCGGCGGCCGGACGGTCGAGTCGGCGCTGCCGGCCGCGGGCAGGACCGGCGGCAAGGCCGTCAAGGTGGCGGCGCCGGTGGTGCAGCACGCCGCCGGTGACGCGGCGGGCTCGGCGGGCGGCCTGCTCGGCGAGACGGCGGCCACGGCGACCAAGGGCGGGCTGCCCACGCAGGGCCTCACCAAGGGCGGCCTGCCGGCGCAGGGCCTCACCAAGGGCGGGCTCCCGGCGCAGGGCCTCACCAAGGGCGGGCTGCCGGTCAAGGGCCTGCCGATCGGCGGCTGACCCGACGCTGTACGCGCAGGGCCCCGGGGTTCGCCCCGGGGCCCTGCTCTTCGTGTGCCGTCGGTGCACCGCCCTAGGGCGTGTTGCGAAAGTCCCGTCGTTCGCCCGGAGGGCGGGCCGCGCGGCGTCAGGTGCGTGCTCTCGGCGTGCCGGGCGGAAGTCCTCGTACTGGATGTACTTGGGCTTTCGCCCGGTGCGGCGAGAGTGCGTGCATGGCGTCGCGCGGCAGGCGGGACTTTCGCAACACGCCCTAGGACAGGCGGGCCACCGCCGCCCGGACACGCTCGTCCGTCGCCGTCAGGGCCACGCGTACGAAGGTCCCGCCCGCCTCGCCGTAGAAGTCGCCCGGTGCCACCAGGATGCCGAGTTCGGCGAGGTGGGCCACCGTCTGCCAGCAGGGCTCGTCCCGCGTCGACCACAGATAGAGGCTCGCCTCGCTGTGCTCGACCCGGAAGCCGTGCGCCACCAGTGCCTCGCGCAGGAGGGTGCGGCGGGCCGCGTAGCGCTCCCGCTGCTCCTGGACGTGGGTGTCGTCGGACAGGGCCGCCACCACCGCCGCCTGCGTGGGCGCCGAGGTCATCATGCCGCCGTGCTTGCGGATCTCCAGGAGCGGGCCGAGCACCGCCGGGTCGCCGGCCAGGAAGGCCGCGCGGTAGCCCGCCAGGTTGGACCGCTTGGACAGCGAGTGGACGGCCACGATGCCCTCGTAGGAGCCGCCGTTCACGTCCGGGTGCAGGACCGAGACCGGGTCGGCCTCCCAGCCCAGTTCGAGGTAGCACTCGTCCGAGAAGACCAGGACGCCGTGGGCGCGGGCCCAGGCCACGATCTCCGTCAGCTCGGACGCGGAGAGGACCCGGCCCGTCGGGTTGGACGGCGAGTTCAGCCACAGGAGCTTCAGGTTCGCCGGGTCCAGCTCGCGCGGGTCCTCGTAGACCTCGTACTCGGCGCGGGCCAGCCGGGCGCCGACCTCGTACGTGGGGTAGGCCAGGCGCGGGTAGGCGACCTTGTCGCCGGGGCCGAGGCCGAGCTGGGTGGGGAGCCAGGCGACGAGTTCCTTGGAGCCGACGATCGGCAGGACGTGGCGGTGGGTGACGTCACGGGCGCCCAGGCGGCGCCCGACCCAGCCGGTGATCGCGTCGCGCAGCGCCGGGGTGCCCCAGACCGTCGGATAGCCGGGCGAGTCCGCCGCGTCGATCAGGGCCTTCTGGATCAGGTCGGGGACCGGGTCCACCGGGGTACCGACGGAGAGGTCGACGATGCCGTCCGGGTGCGCCGCTGCCGTCTTCTTGTACGGCTCCAGCTTGTCCCAGGGGAAGGTGGGCAGGCGGTCGGAGACTGCGGACACGGTCACGGGCTCACTTTCTTCGGTACGGCCGGTCCTGCGACCGGCACGGCAAACGCCTCGGTCCCGCAGGCGCCGATCGGGTGCGATCAGGCCGTACGGGACCGAGGCGGCACGGTGGTGCGGCGGGCCGCCGTACGGCTACTCGGCCTGCGGGGGCAGCGCGGCGACGAAGGGGTGGTCGCGCTCGATGAGGCCCAGCTTGCTGGCGCCGCCGGGGGAGCCGAGCTCGTCGAAGAACTCGACGTTGGCCTTGTAGTAGTCCTTCCACTCCTCCGGAGTGTCGTCCTCGTAGAAGATCGCCTCGACCGGGCAGACCGGCTCACAGGCACCACAGTCAACGCATTCGTCCGGATGGATGTACAAGGACCGCTGGCCCTCGTAGATGCAGTCGACCGGGCACTCCTCGATGCACGCCTTGTCCTTCACGTCGACACAAGGCTGCGCGATGACGTAGGTCACGCTGTCGTTCCTCCTCGATTGGGCGCCGGCGGGCCTCGGTAGGCTCCGCCGCCTGGCGCGCGGGAGCGCGGCGTCGTCGATGCCCGCCCCTAGTATCTCCGTTCTCGGGCATGATCCGAACAGGAGGGGTGAACTGACCAGTGGAAATCTCGGCCGCAGGACGCTTCGAGGTCCGTATCACCGCTGCTGACGTGGGCAAACGGGTCTCCGTGCGCCGTTTGGCCGGAAATGGCCCCGTCGGGGAGAAGTTCACCGACACGGTGGGTGTTCTCACATCATGGGACGACGACGGCACGCTGACGATCACGCGGCGGGACGGCGAAATCGTCCGGATACCCGCGTCCGCGCTGGTGGCCGCCAAGGTGGTGCCGGCCGCCCCGGCGCGCCGCCGGGGACCGGCGGCGACGTACCGCGAACTCGCGCGTGTCGCCTCGCGCGGCTGGCCGGCGCTGGAGAGCGAGCCGCTCGGCGCGTGGGAGCTGCGGGCCTCCGGAGGGTTCACCCGGCGGGCGAACAGCGCGCTGCCGACGGGCGATCCGGGGCTGCCGCTCGACGCCGCCCTGGACGCCGTACGGCGGTGGTACGGCGACCGTGGGCTGCCCGCGTACGTGCAGACCGCGACCGGCGCCGAGGGCACCCAGGAGCTGCTCGGCGCGGAGCTGGAACGGCGCGGCTGGGTGCGTGAGGTGAGCGCCGAGCTGTGGACCGGGAGCCTGGCGCCGGTGGCGGACCGGGCCGAGGGCGCCGGTGTGCTGCTCTCCCGGTCGGCCGACGAGGCCTGGCTGGCGCGCTACCAGCGCAAGGGCGTCAGCGAGGTCGCGCTGCGGGTGCTGACCGCGGGGCCGTCCGTGTGGTTCGCGACCGTTCGCGGCGAGGGCGCCCCGGCGGCCATCGGGCGGCTGGTGGTGGACGGCCGGTGGGCCGGTTTCGCCGCCGTCGAGGTCGATCCGGCGCTGCGCCGCCGGGGGCTGGCCCGCGAGGTCATGGCCGCGCTCGCCCGGCGGGCACTGGAGGAGGGCGCCTCGGCGGCCTGGCTCCAGGTGGAGACGGACAACACGGGAGCGCGGGCGCTGTACACCGGGCTGGGGTTCGGCGCGCACCACGCGTACCACCACTACAGGGCGCCGGGAGCGGACGGCCGCTGAGGCCGCCGCGGTACGGGACGTCCCGGAAGGGCACGAAAGAGCTATGCACCCCTCTGTTCCAGATCCGGATCCGGCACCGCGCGCGCGACTGCGACCGCCGGCACCGGAACGGGCCGCCGACATCGGCCGCCGGTTCGGCGAGGAGGTGCGCTCCGAGCGGCCCGACCTGGCGACGCTGTGCCTGCTGCTGGGCGCGGCGGCCGACGGCTCGCTGGACGAGGCCGGCCTCGACGCGGCCCAGATGGAACTGGACCGGCTGGCCGGGCAGCTGCCGTACCGGCCGGGCGGACCGCTCGCCTGGGCCACCGCGGCCCACCGCCTGCTGGGCGACCGGACCGGCTTCCACGGCACCGCCTCCGACTACCGTCGCCTGGAGTCCTCGCTGCTGCACGAGGTGCTGCGGCGGCGGCGCGGGCTGCCGATCCTGCTGTCCGTGGTCTGGCTGGAGGTCACCCGGCGGGCCGGGGCACCGGTGCACGGGGTCGCGCTGCCGGGGCACTTCGTGGTCGGTTTCGGGCCGGCCGAGGAGCAGGTGCTGGCCGATCCGTTCGCCGGCGGGCGGGTGCTGAGCGGGGCGGACGCGCGGACGCTGGTGGAGGGGGCGACGGGGGTGCCGCTGGAGCCGGCGATGCTGGAACCGGCCGATCCGCTGGACGTCCTGCGCCGGATCCTGAACAACGTGCGGGCCTGGGCGGCGGCCCGGCCCGAGCGGTCGGACGTGGGCCTGTGGGCGGTGGACCTGTCCCTGCTCATGCCCGCGCACCCGGCCAGGCTGCGCTACGACCGGGCCCGGCTGCTGGTGCAGCGGGGCGACTTCACGGACGGCGCCGACGAACTGGACGAGTACGCCGGGCTGATCGACGCGGTCGACGAGAGCGCGGCGGAGAAGGTGCGGGGCGAGGCACGGGCGGCCCGCGCCCGGCTGAACTGACCTGCCCCGCGCGCCCCTTCCGCGCGGGCCCGCCGGTCCGCTACAGCCAGCCCTTCTCCCGCGCGATGCGGACCGCCTCGGCCCGGTTGCGGACCGCCAGCTTCTGGATGGCCGTCGAGAGGTAGTTGCGCACCGTCCCCTGCGAAAGGTGCAGGGCCGCGGCCAGTTCGGCGTTCGTGGAGCCGTCGGCGGCCGCGCGCAGGACCTCCCGCTCGCGGTCGGTGAGGGGGTTTGCGCCCTCCGCGAGGGCCGCCGCCGCCAGCGTGGGATCGATGACGCGCTCGCCTGCCAGGACCTTGCGGACCGCCGCGGCGAGCTGGGCGGCGGGGGCGTCCTTGACCAGGAACGCGTCGGCGCCCGCCTCCATCGCGCTGCGCAGGTAGCCGGGCCGCCCGAAGGTGGTCAGCACGACCAGCTTCACGGCCGGCAGCGCCTTGTGCAGCCGGGCCGCCGCCTCGATGCCCGTACAGCCCGGCATCTCGATGTCGAGCAGGGCGACGTCGACGGCGTGCTGCCGTGCGGCCGCCAGCACCTCGTCGCCGCGCGCGACCTGGGCCACGACCTCGATGTCGTCCTCCAGGCCCAGCAGGGCGGCGAGCGCCTCACGGACCATCGACTGGTCCTCGGCGAGGAGGACCTTGATCGTGCTGCTCATGCCCCGGATCCTACGGCCCCTCCGGTGCCGAGCGGGACCCGGGCGACCAGCCGGAAACCCCGCTTCGCACGGCCCGCCTCCAGCGTGCCGCCGGCCTTCTCCAGCCGCTCGGTGAGCCCGGTGAGACCGTTGCCGGGGCCCGTGCCCGAGCCGCCCGAGCCGTTGTCCTCCACGGAGAGTTCGAGGACCGGGCCGTCCAGGGTCTGACGGCGCAGTACCTCCACCGTGCAGGCGCTCGCGCCGCTGTGCCGTACGACGTTGGTGACCGCCTCGCGCAGCGCCCACGCCAGGGCCGCCTCGCCCTCCTCCGGCACTCCGGTGAGGTCCGGCTCGGCCGGCACCTCGGCGGTGACGGCGGCCGCGGTCAGGGCCACCTGGGCGCCCGCGAGTTCGGCGGCGAGCCGGGGGCGCCGGTATCCGGAGACGGCCTCCCGGACGTCCACCAGGGCCTGCCGGCTGACCTGTTCGATGTCGGAGACCTGCTGGGCCGCCTTGTCGGGGTGGCCGGGCAGCATCCGTCCCGCCAGCTCGCTCTTCAGGGTGATGAGGGAGAGCGAGTGGCCCAGCAGGTCGTGCAGGTCCCGGGCGAGGCGCAACCGCTCCTCGTTGGCGGCCAGTTGGGCGACGGTGGCACGGGCCTTGCGCAACTCGATCGTGGTGGCGACCAGTTGCCGTACGCCGATCATGGAGTAGCCGATCAGGAGCACCACCAGGAACAGGCCCCAGGCCTCGTCCAGGTCGTGGTGGTACCAGCCCGCCAGCATCATGGCCGCGGTGTTCAGCGGGATCGTCCAGTAGGCGATCCGCAGCGGGAAGGTCACCCCGCACATCACGGAGACGTACACGAACAGACCGAACCAGGAGCCGCCGAGGCCGAAGGCCAGGGCGATCGCGAGCGCCCCCTCGACGGCGATCGCCGCGTCGACGATCCAGCCCCGGAAGGGGCGGCCCATGGAGCGGAAGACGATGGCCAGGTAGATGCCGACGAAGGCCGCCAGGCCCGCCCAGCCGGCCGCGGTGGCCGCGCTGCCGTGGTGGCCGGCGGCCAGGTCCTGCGCCGGGGAGGCGAGATAGATCAGCCATGGCAGGACCCACACCATCTTGCGCACTGCCTCGCCCCGGCTGCGGGGCGGCTGGCCGATGCGCACCAGCCGGTCCCCGCGCGTCCGCTCGTCGGGCCAGGGGCCTTCCGTCATCGTGCTCACGCCTTCAGCGTGTCCTTCCGGTACAGCCAGGCCGCGCCGCCGACGAACAGGGCGAAGAAGACGACGAGGATGGCGATGTCCTGGGTTTTCGGGGCCTGGCTCTGCTCGATGGCCCGTCCCAGTGCAGCGTACGCGTGCGTGGGCAGCCACTTCGCGATGTCCTGGAGCCAGGTCGGGAAGGACGAGGAGGGCCACCACAGGCCGCCGAGGATCGACAGGCCGAAGTAGGTGATCATCGTGATCGGGCGGACCGCGTCCCCGGAGGCCAGGTAGCCGATGGCCACGCCGAGCGCGGCGAAGACCAGGCTGCCGGCCCAGATGGCGCCGGTGAGCGCGAGCCACTGCCAGGCGTCCAGCCGTACGTCCTTCACCGTCGCGGCGATCACGAAGACGACCACGATGGACGGCAGGCTGACCACGGCGGCGCTGGCGGTCTTGGCGAGGACGTAGCCACGGCCGGGCAGGGTGGTCAGGCGCAGCTGCCGCACCCAGCCGCTCTCCCGCTCCTTGGCGATGCGCTCGCTGTTGCCCATCAGGACGGCGGTCAGGGCGCCGAAGGAGGCCATGGAGACCATGACGTAGGCCGCCACCGAGAGCCCCGTGTCGTCGACGGTCTGGCTGGTGTCGCCCTGGCTGGCGACCAGCAGGAAGATGATCGACGGGTAGATCACCGAGAAGAACAGGAACTTGCGGTTGCGCAGGGCCCGCGCGAGCTCCAGCTTGATCAGCGCGTTCATGACTGCGTGGCCTCCTTGGCCTCCTCGGCCTCCGTGATGGCGACGAAGGCCTGCTCCAGACCGAGCCCGGCGACTTCGAGGTTGTGCGGGTAGACACCGAGGCCGTAGAGCGCGTGGACGGTGGCGTCGGCGTCGGTGGACTGGATGCGGATCGTCTGGCCGGAGATGTCGACGGCCGTCAGGAAGGGCAGCGCCCGCAGCGGCGCCTCGTCGATGTCGCCCTCCAGGTCGAAGGAGATCCGCCGCGCGCCCGCCTTCGCCTTGATCTCGGCGGCGGTCCCGTCGGCCAGCAGCCGCCCGCGGTGCAGCACCAGCACCCGGTCGGCGATGGCGTCGGCCTCTTCGAGGTAGTGGGTGGCGAACAGGACGGTACGGCCCTGGTCGGCCTGGTCGCGCATGGTGGCCCAGAACGCCTGGCGGGCCGAGACGTCCATGCCGGTGGTCGGCTCGTCCAGGACGATCAGGTCGCTGTCGCCGGCGGTCGCGAGCGCGAACCGGACGCGCTGGGACTGGCCGCCGGAGAGCTTGTTGACCTTGCGGTCGGCGATCTGCGAGATGCCCGCGCGGGCGAGGACGTCGCTGACCTTGTAGGGCTTGGGGTGCAGCCGGCAGGCGAGCTGCACGAGTTCGGCGACCGTGACCTCGTCCATCAGGCCGCCGCTCTGCAGCATCGCGCCCACCCGGCCGGCGACGATGGCCTCCCGCGGGCTCGTGCCGAACACGGTCACCGCGCCGGTGTCGGCCTGCTTGAGGCCGAGCAGCAGGTCGAGCGTGGTCGACTTGCCCGCGCCGTTCGGCCCGAGCAGGGCCACGGTCTCCCCCGGGTGCAGCCGCAACGTGAGCCCGTCGACGGCCCGCACCTTCCCGTACGTCTTGCTCACCTGGTCGAACCCGACCACCACCGGGGTGTCGGTGGCGGTGGTCGCCGCTGTCGTTGTCATGTCTCCATGCTGACGGCCGGGCCGGGTCCTGGAGCAGTGCCGACCGTCCACAGTGCCGTATGACAGATGTCATCCGCCGGGCGTGACACACGAAGAAGGGGCGCCCGGTGTGCACCGGGCGCCCCTTTCTTCGGGCCGGACTCAGCTCGGGTCGGTCGCGATGACCCCGACCCGCTCGGCCGTGGTCTTGCCGACCAGCGCCTTGCGCAGCGCGGAGGCCACGTCCTGCGGGGTGACGGCGGTCTTCTGCCCGGTGCCGCGGGTGATCAGCACGCCGTCGAAGGTGGCGCCGTACGCCTTCTTGAGGGCGTCGAGGTCGTACGTCTCCACCAGCTTGCCGCCGACGGCCTTGAAACCGAGGATCTTCGGCAGCGACACCGCGCCGAACGGGATGCTGTGCACCGCGTCCGTGCGCACGATGACGTTGGCGGACATCGCCGGCTGAGCGAAGTCCTTCATCTCGCGGTCGACCTCGGCATTGGAGACCGTCGGCTGCACGGTGGCCGTCGGGACGGAGACCGCGGAGGCGGTGCCCGTCTCCACCATCGACTCGTACGCCTGCTCGACGGCCTTCGTGGAGCCGGCCGCGTCGATGCCCTTGCCGGCCTTGCCGTAGACCGCGACGGCCTTGCCGCCGGTGAACTTGATCGTGCCCTCGGTGGCCGAACCCGAGCCGCTGCCCAGGCCCTTGAGGGCGGCCTGGAGCTTCTCCTCGTCGGTGGGCATGCTCGGGTCGACGACCCGCTTCTGCCCGAACAGGGAACCGATCACGGAGACCGGGTTGTAGTCGCTCTTGGCGGCCTCGTCGACGGTGGCCTGCATGTCGAACTGCAGGCCCGCCTGGGACGGCGGCAGGGCGACGGCCTTGCCGTCGACCGACAGCTTCAGCGGCTTGTTCACCCGCGGGCCGAACGCGTCGGTGAGCTTCTTGACGGCGTCGTCCCGGGTGCCGCCGCCGATGTCGACGCCGAGCACCGTGGTGCCCTTGGGCACGTCGGAGTGGTTCATCAGGAGCCCGGCACCGTAGGCGCCGAGGCCCGCGACCACCACGACGCCGACGAGCAGCGGCAGTTTGCCGCGCTTCTTCTTCGCCTTCGCCTTGGCCTTGGTCTGGGCCGGCGGCGGCGTGACCGGCGTGGGCAGCTTCGGAGGCGTGTGCGGCTGCGGTCCGTCGCCCGGGGCGCCCGGCGCGAACGGGGAGTTCACGCCCGGCGGCACGACCGGGATACCGCTGGTGACGGTGTGTCCGGAGACGTTGTCCGCCGGAGATCCGTAGCCGGGCATGCCCGGTTCGGGGGCGGGCTTCTGCGGGGTGAGGATCGCGGTGTCGTCGCTCAGGCCGCCGCCGGGGCCGAGGCCGGAACCGGCGGGGGCGGTGCGCACGCCGGGTCCGGCCTGGGCGGAACGGCCCGCGGGGCCGCCGGGGCGGGTGCCGGGACCGGCCGGGCCGCCCGGCGCGCCGAACGGCTCGCCGCCGGCCGGGGCCGCGCCGCCGGTGACCGGCGGGATGAACGGGCCGTCCCCGGTGACCGGGCCGCCGGTGGGGCCCGCCGGGCCCTGCGGGCCGCCGGCACCGCCGGGACGGCCGGTGCCGTTGAAGCCGCTCGGGCCGCCGGGGCCGGCCGGGCCGCCGCCGGGCGTGCCGGAACCGGTCTGGGCGCCGTTCTGGCCGTCGTTCTCGGAGAAGTAGGGCAGTTCGTCCCGCCGGGGCTCGCCGGGGCCGCTCGCGCCGCCGCGGGGGCCGCCGAGCGGGCCCGCGGCGAGCGCCTCGGTCACGTCGAAGGATCCGGTGCCGCCGCCGTGGCCGGGGGCCACCGGGCCGCCGGTGGCGCCCGTGGGCAGCCCGGCGCCGTTGGTGGAGCCGGGCCGGGACGTGCCGGGCACGCTCATCGAGCCGACGACACCGCCGGGACGGCCGCCGTTCGTCCGCGGGGCACCGGGGGCACCGGGGGTGCCGGGTGCGGCCGGGGCGGTGGGCGGCGCGGCCGGCGAACCGCCGGGCGCGCCCGCGCCGTTGGCGGCGCCGCCTCGCTGACCGCCCTTGGCGGGACCGGACTTGCGCGGCGCGAACCAGTCGCTCTGCTTCTCGCCGGGACCGGGCGCGGGCGGCGCGGTCTCGGCGGGCGGCTCGACGCCGCCGGCGGACGGGGCGGCGCCCGTCGGCTGCGCGTGCGTGCCCGTCTCCTCACCGGCGCCGGCGTCGGCGTCGGTGACGGGGGTGCGGACGACCACCGGCGGAATCGGCCGGGATCCGGGGATGTTGATCCGGATCCGGGTCGTCAGCGTGGTCTCGGTCCTTCGTTCCTCCGGCTGCGCGGCCGGCCGGCCGGCGCCCGTCCCGTCGTCGGAAGCCATGGGGGTCCCGTACGGCGGCGTGCCCGAGGGGTAAGCGGCTCCCCCGTGCCCGTCGGGCCCGGAGGAAGGAGTGTCAGTTTCACGACTCAAGGCAGGTTCTCCCGGTTGGCTCCACCGCCCGTACGACCTTGCTGCGGGCGGCTCGGCGGCGCGCACCACCATACTGGCCACTTCTGGCGCTTATCCCATGACCGCTGGGGAAACCCACACCGGACTCGCACGCGCGCCGTACGGCGAAGTGGTACGTCACTTGCCAAGTCGGGCGGGATCCGCGTCGGGTTGCCGCCCCAAACCTATAGTGGCGCAGATCACAGCCAGCGCCATACCGCCGAGCAGGAAGAGGTAGGAACCGCCTCCCGCGCCGAACAGGAAGTCGCCCTCGGGTCTGCTGGCGGTGAGGAAGATGACGGCGACGACCCAGCCGAACGCGGGCGCCACGGCCCCCGAGCGGCTGCCCAGCGCGCGCGCTCCGCCGACGAACAGCCCGGCGGCACCGGCGAGGGCGAGCAGCAGGCCGCCGGGGAACCAGGCGGCCTGGACGAGGGCCCCGGCGACGCCGACGGCCACGCCGAGCACGGCCAGCCCGAGCAGGGCGGCGAACCGTCCGACGGAGGGGAACTGCAACGGTTGCGCGAGCATCGAGCCGCGTCCGGCGGAACTCATGACGCCTCCTGGACGGGCAGGCCGAGACCGGCGAAGAGATCGCTCTCGCGCCCGGCGCCCGGTTCCGCGCCCGCCAACTCGTAGTACTCGGTGGTGAACACGGGCTGCGCCAGTTCGTTGGAGAGCGCGAAGCAGGGGGCGCCGTGCGGTGCCATCTCGATCTGGGTGGCGTGGGCCGCCATCGCGGCGGTCTTCGCGCCGGCGTACGCCGTGCCGTCGATCGCGGTGGTGATCCGGCCGTCGTCGACCACGCCCGGCACGTCGTCGAGGGTGGCGGCCTTCTCGAACGGGAGGCCGGGCAGGTCGTCGTGGAGCCGGGCGAAGGCGGCCTCGGCGACCGCGCGCGGGACGCGGTTCCAGTAGACCTTGGCGACACGGTGGCCGGCGTCGGCGGCCAGCTCGACGGCCCGTACGGCGACGCGGTGGGCCTGGATGTGGTCCGGATGGCCGTACCCGCCGTTGTCGTCATAGGTGACGACGACCTGGGGGCGGGTCTCCAGGATCACCTCGGCCAGGAGTCCGGCCGCCTCGTCGACGTCGGCCTGCCAGAAGCAGTGCGGGTCCTCGTTGTCGGCGGTGCCCATCATGCCGGAGTCCCGGTAGCGGCCGGGGCCGCCGAGCAGCCGGACGTCACCGACGCCCAGCTCGCGCATGGCGGCGACCAGCTCGCCCCGGCGGTGCTCGCCGAGCGCGGGACCGGTCAGGTGCCGCAGCCGGGGCGGGATGACCTCGCCGCCCTCGCCGAGGGTGCAGGTGACAAGGGTCACCTGGGCACCCTCGCGCGCGTAGCGGGCCATGGTGGCGCCGTTGTTGATCGACTCGTCGTCCGGGTGCGCGTGCACCAGCAGCAGACGCCGGGCGGGTAGCGGCCGGGCGGGCGGTTCCGTCATGTGCCCAGCCTACGAAACGCCACCGGTGACGCCACGCAGCCCCGGTCGACGAGGCCGACCGGGCCGGACGGCGGCGGGGGTCAGAACTTGATGCTGCCGATCATGCTGGCGACGTTCGTCGTCAGATCGCTGATCGTCGGCGCGATGGTCGAGGAGGCGAGATAGAAACCGAGCAGCATGCAGACGACCGCATGCCCGCCCTTCAGACCCGACTTCTTGATCAGCAAGAAGACGACGATCGCCAGCAGCACTACCGCCGAAATCGAGAGTGCCACGGCGGCTCACCTCCAAAGATCCCAGGGACGCGGGGGGTTCGGGTATGGGGGTTGTAGATCGGTACAGCACATCCATGCGCAAGCCAGCAGGTTCATACCCACTCAGCGGTAGTGATCATAACTATGCGTGCTCGCGCATCGCTCGGCGCACGGCCGCACAAGGGGGCGCATGGCCAATATGGTCAGGGCATGAAGACCGAGGCTGTCTCATTCCCCCGCCGGCACGCCCGCACCCAGCGTTTCACGCTCGGCGCGCCGCGCGCGTTCACCGTGGCCCCCGACGGCTCCCGGGTGGCGTTCCTGCGCTCCGGATCCGGTACGGACCGGGCCAACTCCCTGTGGATCCTGGACGTTCCGAGTGGTGAGGAGCGCCTGGCGGCCGACCCGCGCACCCTGCTCGGCGGTGCCGACGAGCACCTCTCGGCACAGGAACGGGCCCGCCGCGAACGCAGCCGCGAGGGCGGTGCCGGCATCGTCGGCTACGCCTGCGACGCGGCCCTTGAGCTGGCGGCTTTCGCCTTGTCAGGGCGGCTTTTCACGGCGGAGCCGAGGTCCGGCACGACGCGTGAACTCACGGTCCCCGGACCGGTGATCGACCCGCGCCCCTCCCCCGACGGCCGCCTGATCGCGTACGTCACTGAGGGCGCCCTGCGGGTCGTGGGCGCCGACGGCGAGGACGACCGGGCCCTGGCGGAACCGGAGTCGGAACAGGTCACCTACGGATCGGCCGAGTTCATCGCGGCCGAGGAGATGGGGCGTTCGCGCGGCTTCTGGTGGTCGCCGCGGTCCGACCGGCTGCTCGTGGCCCGCGTGGACGACACGCCGGTACGGCGGTGGTGGATCGCCGACCCCGCCCACCCCGGGCGTGAGCCACATCATGTCGCCTACCCGGCCGCGGGCACCGACAACGCCGAGGTACGGCTGTTCGCCTACGACCTCGAAGGGGGGCGCACGGAGGTCTCCTGGGACCGCGCACGCTACCCGTACGTGGCGCATGTGCACTGGTCAGAAGCGGGTGCTCCGCTGCTGCTCGTGCAGGCGCGGGACCAGCGCAGCCAGCTGTTCCTCGCGGTCGACCCGGCCTCCGGCGCGACCCGGATGGTGCACGCCGACGAAGATCCAACATGGCTTGAACTGTTCGGTGGAGTGCCCTGCTGGAGCCCTTCGGGACACCTGGTCCGGATCGCCGACGAGGGCGGCGCCCGGGTCCTCGCGGTGGGCGAACGCCCCCTCACGGGTGCGCAGTTGCACATCCGTGCGGTTCTCGACGTGACCGCCGACGACGTGCTGGTCTCCGCGTCCGCGGGCGAGGAGGCCGAGTCCCCCGAGATCGGCGAGGTACACGTCTACCGCGTCAACGAACTCGGCGTGGAGCGCGTGTCGCAGGAGCCCGGCGTGCACACGGCCGTGCGCGCCGGAGGCGTGACCGTTCTGGTCTCCACGGCGCTGGACACTCCGGGCGCGCGCGTCCAGGTGCTCCGTGACGGAAAACATCTGGCAACTGTCACGTCGCACGCCGAAGATCCCGGTTTGTCCCCGCGCGTGACCCTCACCGAGGGGGGCGCACGCCGAATTCCGTGCGCCGTGCTTATGCCACGGGACTACCACGGGGACACTCCCCTTCCGGTTCTGCTCGACCCCTACGGCGGTCCGCACGGCCAGCGCGTGGTCGCCGCCCACAACGCCCACCTCACCTCCCAGTGGTTCGCCGACCAGGGCTTCGCCGTCGTGGTCGCCGACGGGCGGGGCACCCCCGGCCGCTCGCCGGCCTGGGAGAAGGCCATCAAGGACGACGTCGCCGCGACCGTCCTGGAGGACCAGGTCGACGCCCTCCGGGCGCTCGCCGCCGACTTCCCGCTCGACCTGTCCAAGGTGGCGATCCGGGGCTGGTCCTTCGGCGGCTACCTCGCCGCGCTCGCGGCCCTGCGCCGCCCGGACGTCTTCCACGCGGCGGTGGTGGGCGCCCCGGTGACCGACCTGCGCCTGTACGACACCCACTACCAGGAGCGCTACCTCGGCGACCCGGGCGAGCAGCCGGAGGTGTACCGGCGCAACTCGGTGATCGACGACGCGGGCCTGGTCGACGCGGCCGAGCCGCACCGGCCGATGATGATCATCCATGGGCTGGCGGACGACAACGTGGTGGTGGCCCACTCGCTGCGCCTGTCCAGCGCCCTGCTGGCCGCGGGCCGCCCGCACGAGGTGCTCCCGCTGTCCGGCGTGACCCACATGACCCCGCAGGAACAGGTCGCGGAGAACCTGCTGCTGCTCCAGCTGGACTTCCTCCGGCGCGCTCTTGGACTCGGCTGAGCAACAGCGCTCCACAGAGCACCGCAGCCAATAATCGAGGAACCACGACGAAGCACCGGCCAGATCCGCGAGAGCGGCGCCGGTTCAGGCGTAAAAAGGGGCAACGGGCCGGGACGACATGGCGCGTCCCGGCCCGTTTACGGCACCCGCACGGCCGTACGCTGATTACAGTGCCGCGTCCGTATATCGGGACCGGGTCGGCGAAGTTGCCTGTGTGTTAACGCGATTGTCCCGGATATCTCCCGCTATGCACCCCCGTCGGCACGGCCGTCCGGTGCTTCCCCGGCCGGCTCCTCGGGCGGCACCACCTGCTTCTCCTCCGCGAAGTGACAGGCCGAGTCGTGCGCCGCCGGACCCGGCACCGAGCGGAACACCGCGGGCACCGCCAGCACCGGCACCTCCACCACGCACCGCTCCTCGGCCTTCCAGCACCGCGTGCGGAACCGGCACCCCGACGGGATGTTCGTCGGCGACGGCACGTCCCCGCTCAGGATGATCCGCTCCCGGCGCTCCCTCGCTTCCGGGTCGGGCACCGGTACCGCGGAGAGCAGGGCCTGGGTGTACGGGTGGGTCGGATGCTCGTAGATCTCCTCGTCCCTGCCGATCTCCACGATCCGGCCGAGGTACATCACCCCGACCCGGTCCGAGATGTGCCGGACGATCGACAGGTCGTGCGCGATGAAGACGTAACTCAGGTCGAAGTCGTTCTGGAGCCGGTCGAGCAGGTTGATCACCTGGGCCTGCACGGAGACGTCCAGCGCGGACACGGGTTCGTCCGCGACGATCACCTCGGGCCGCAGCGCCAGCCCCCGCGCGATCCCGATCCGCTGCCGCTGGCCGCCGGAGAACTGGTGCGGATAGCGGTTGATGTACTCGGGGTTGAGACCGACGACGTCCAGGAGCTCCCGGACCCGTTTGCGCCGGTCGCCCTTGGGAGCCGCCTCGGGGTGGATCTCGTACGGCTCGCCGATGATGTCGCCCACGGTCATCCGGGGGTTGAGGGAGGTGTACGGGTCCTGGAAGACCATCTGGATGTTGCGCCGGACCGCCTTCAGCGCCCGCCCGCTCAGCCTGGTGATGTCCTCGCCCCTGTACTTGATCAGCCCGGCCGTCGGCCGCTCCAGGTTGACCAGCATCTTGGCGACCGTCGACTTGCCGCAGCCGGACTCCCCGACGATGCCGAGGGTCTCCCCCCTGCCGAGCACGAAGTCGACACCGTCGACGGCCTTGACGGCACCGATCTGTTTCTTGATCAAGATGCCCTGGGTCAACGGGTAGTGCTTGACCAGTCCGCTCACTTCGAGGATCGGATCAACCGTCGTGTCGGCCATCGAGGCACTCCCTCCAGAAGTGGCAGGCGCTGCCCCGGTGCCGGTCCACCTCGTACAGCGGTGGCTCGTCGGTGCGGCACACGTCCCGGGCCATCGGGCAGCGCGGGCTGAAGGCGCAGCCCGGAGGGATGTTCATGAGGTTGGGCGGCAGGCCCTTGATGGCGTAGAGCTCCTGGCCCTTCTGGTCCAGGCGCGGGATGGAGTCGAGGAGCCCGCGCGTGTACGGATGCGCGGGCGCCTTGTAGATGTCGTGCACCGGCGCGGACTCGACGATCCGTCCCGCGTACATCACGGCGATCCGGTCGGCGACGTCCGCGACCACGCCCAGGTCGTGGGTGATCAGGATCAGTCCCATGCGGTACTCGCGCTGCAACTCCGCCAGCAGATCCATGACCTGGGCCTGGACGGTGACGTCCAGCGCCGTGGTCGGTTCGTCGGCGATGACGAGCGCCGGCTCCAGGGCCAGCGCCATCGCGATCATGATGCGCTGGCGCATGCCCCCGGAGAACTGGTGCGGATAGTCCCGCACCCGCTGGGCGGCGCCCGGGATCCGCACCCGGTCCATCAGCTCGACCGACCTGGCCCGCGCGTCCTTGCGGGACATCCCCCGGTGCACGACGAACATCTCGCCGAGCTGGTCGCCCACGCTGAGCACCGGGTTGAGCGCCGACAGCGCGTCCTGGAAGATCATGGCCATCCCGGCGCCGCGGATCCTGCGCCGCTCCTCCTCCTTGAGCTTCAGCAGGTCCTGCCCCTGGAAGAGGATCTCGCCGCCGCCGATCCGCCCCGGCGGCACGTCCAGGATCCCCATCACCGCCTGGGCCGTGACCGACTTCCCGGAGCCGGACTCCCCGAGGACGGCCAGCGTCTCGCCGGCGTCGACGGCGTAGAAGACCCCGTTGACCGCCTTCGCGATCCCGTCCCGGGTCCGGAACTCCACGTGCAGGTCGCGCACTTCGAGCAGCACGGCGGCGCTCACCTCAGCTTCGGGTCGAGGGCGTCGCGCACCGCGTCGCCGAGCATGATGAAGGCCAGGACGGTGAGCGCGAGGGCACCGGAGGGCCACAGCAGCGCGTGCGGGGCGTTGCGGATGTAGGGCGAGGCCGCGGAGATGTCGATGCCCCAGGAGACGCTCGGCGGTTTCAGGCCGACGCCGAGGTAGGACAGGGTCGCCTCCAGGGCGATGTACGTGCCGAGCGCGATGGTGGCCACCACGATCACCGGGGCCACCGCGTTGGGCGCGATGTGGCGCAGCAGGATCCGGGAGTTGGAGGCGCCGAGGGCGCGGGCGGCCTGGACGTAGTCGTTCTGCTTGGCGGTGATCACCGAGCCGCGGGCGATCCGGGAGATCTGCGGCCAGCCCAGCAGCACCATGAACCCGATGACCGGCCAGACGGTGTTGCTGGTCACCACGGACAGGAGGACGAGACCGCCGAGGACGACCGGGATCGCGAAGAAGACGTCGGTGACCCGGGAGAGCAGCGAGTCCCAGAACCCGCCGAAGAAGCCGGCCAGTCCGCCGAGCACCGACCCGAGCAGCGCGACCCCGAGCGTGGCGCAGACGCCGACGGTGACGGAGGCGCGGGCGCCGTAGACGGTGCGGGTGTAGACGTTGCAGCCCTGTCCGTCGTACCCGAAGGGCGCGCCCGGCCCGGCGCCGTCCTGGGACTTGGCGAGGTCGCACGTGAGGGGGGAGCCGGAGGCGATCAGGGACGGCCACAGGGAGATGACGACGAGAAAGAGGATGACGAGGGCGGAGACGACGAAGACCGGGTTGCGGCGCAGGTCCCGCCAGGCGTCGGACCAGAGGGAACGTGCCTCCTCCGACGGGCCGGTGCCCGGCGGGCCGCCGGGCGTCCGCTCCAGCGTCTGCGCCTCGCTCGCCGCCAGGTCCATCGCCCCGCCCATGCCCGTGCCCGCGATGGCCCCCTCCTGTTCGTACGGCTGCTCAGGCATAGCGGATCCTCGGGTCGAGTACGGCGTAGAGCAGGTCCACCAGCAGGTTGGCCACCAGGAACACCAGGACCAGCACCGTCACGAAGCCCACCACCGTCTGGGTGTTCTGGCGGAGGATCCCCTGGTACAGCTGGTAGCCGACGCCGTGGATGTTGAAGATCCGCTCGGTGACGATGGCACCGCCCATGAGGGCGCCGATGTCGGTGCCGATGAAGGTGACGACCGGGATGAGGGAGTTGCGCAGCAGGTGCCGGGTGATGACCCGGTGCCTGGGCAGCCCTTTGGCGATCGCCGTACGGACGTAGTCGCTCCGCTTGTTCTCGGCGATGGAGGTGCGGGTCAGCCGGGTGACGTAGGCGAGCGACACGGAGGCGAGGACGAGCCCCGGCACGATCAGCTCGCCGAAGGTGGCCTCCGGTGAGACGGACGGCTTGATCCAGCGCCATTCCACGCCCAGCAGCAGCTGGAGCAGCAGGCCGGTGACGAAGGTCGGTACGGAGATGACGACCAGGGTCGCCAGCAGCACCCCGGTGTCGACGGGCCGTCCGCGCCGCAGGCCGGTCAGTACGCCGAGCGTGATGCCGACGACGACCTCCAGGACGATGGCCACGATCGTCAGCCGGATGGTGACCGGGAACGCGGTGGACATCAGCTCGGTGACCGGCTGCCCGTTGAACGCCGTACCGAAGTCGCCGGTGAAGACGTTCCCCATGTAGGTGAGGTATTGCTGCCACACCGGCTTGTCGAGTCCGAACTCCCTCTTCAGCTGGGCGGCGGTCGCCGGGTCGCAGGCCCGCTCCCCGCACAGTCCGGCGATCGGGTCGCCCATGACGTTGACCATCAGGAAGATCAGCAGCGTGGCCCCGACGAACACCGGGATCATCTGGAGCAGCCGCCGGACGACGTAGCGCCCCATGCCGGGTCAGCTGACCTTGATCTCGTTGTACACCGGGACGCTGAACGGGTTGAGGGCCACGTTCGAGAGCCGCTCGGAGTAGCCGGCGCTGCCGTTCTGGTACCAGAGCGGAATGGCGGCCATGTTGTCGCGGACCACCCCCTCGGCCTTCTGGAAGGTGGAGACGGCCTTGGCGGTGTCGGTCTCGGCGTTGGCCTGGTCGACGAGCTTGTCGAAGTCCTTGTTGGACCACTTGCCGTCGTTGGAGGAGGCGTTGGTGTAGTACAGCGGCTGGAGGAAGTTCTGGATGAGCGGGTAGTCCATCTGCCAGCCCGCGCGGAACGGCCCGGTCATCTTGTGCTGGCCGATCTGGTTGCGGAAGTCGGCGAAGGTGCCGACCGGGTTCCCGACGCACGCCTTGTCGTTGCCGAGCGCGTTGTTGATGGAGTTGCACACGGCGTCCACCCAGGTCCGGTGCGAGCCGGTGTCGGCGTTGTACGTGATCTTGAGCTGTCCGCCGGGCAGCCCCCCGCCCTCCTGGATCAGCTTCTTGGCCTGCGCCGGGTCGTAGTCGCAGGCGCTCCCGCACAGCCCTTCCTTGAAGCCGCCCGCCGCGCCGAGCACCGGGGAGGTCCAGTCGGTGGCCGGGGTGCGGGTGTTCTGGAAGATGGTGTCGGTGATCTGCTTCCGGTTGATGGCCATGGACAGCCCGGTGCGGACCTTCTCGGACCCGTTCTTGTTCCAGGCGCTGTCGTAGTAGGGGAAGGCGAGTGTCTGGATGATGCCGGCCGGGGTGTTGATGTAGCGGCCGCCGAGGTCGCTCTTGACGTTCTTCAGCTGGGCGGCCGGAATGTCGTCGACCAGGTCGAGGTTGCCGGCGATCAGGTCGGTGTAGGCGGTGTCGCTGTCGGTGTAGACCTTGAGCGTCACTCCATCGTTGCGCGCCTTGTCCGCACCGGGGTAGCCGTCCCACTTCTTCAGGGACATCTGCGATCCCTTGGTGTACGACTCGATGGTGTACGGCCCGTTGCCGACCGGCTGTTTCAGCCAGCCGGCGTGGTCGGTGAAGAAGGTCCGGGGCAGCGGGGCGAAGGCCGCGTAGCCGAGGGTGTCGGGGAAGCTGGAGAACTTCTGGTTCAGCTTGACGGTGAAGGTCTTGTCGTCGACGGCCTTCAGGCCGGAGAGCGCGTCGGCGCTCTGGCCGCCGCTGTCGGGGTGGACCTTGTCGTACCCCTCGATGTAGCCGAAGAAGTAGGCGTTCTTCTGGTTGTTCTTGAGGCTCGCCCCGTAGTTCCAGGCGTCGACGAAGGAGCGGGCGGTGATCTTCTCGCCGTTGGAGAAGGTCCAGCCGTCCTTGAGGGTGATCGTGTAGTTCTGCGAGTCACTGGTGTCGATCTTCTGGGCGAGCATGTCCTGGGCCTTGCCGGTCTTCGGGTCGTACTTCTTCAGACCCCGGAAGATCATGTCGAGGACCTTGCCGCCCTGGACCTCGTTGGTGTTGGCCGGCTCCAGGGGGTTCTGGGGGTCGCCCCAGGAGGAGCTGAGCACGCCGCTGCCACCGCCGCCGCCTCCACCGCCGTTGCCGCCGCCGCAGGCCGTGGCGGCGACTGCCGTCACCACCGCGCAGGCCGCCCATCGGGCGTGCGTGGCTGAGCGCATGGCGTGCCTCCTCCGTGAAGGGTGATCAGTGATTGGTGCACTACCGGTCAATATCGACTCAATCGGTAGATACCGCTCACCCACTGCCCCGAACGGCGGCCCCCCGGACCCTCCACGCCGACCTTTAGGGGGACACGTCACCCGATTGCGGATGCCCCCGGGAGCCGCTTGAGGATCTTGACCGAAGGGCGCAATGGATCTCCGCGCAACGATGCCGAAACGTTGGATTCCAACCCGTCGATGTACGGATTTCGGCACATCAGCGTCCGCATAACGAACTCATTGCCCGTTTGGCCCGATTGGCCCGAACTAAAGCACGGATCGATCACGAGGTGCTACCCGCGTAGCTACGGAATGGTCAAGTACAGGCAAAGAAGGCAAAGAGAAACCCAAGCCGACCGAGATTTTATTGACCGTGAATGAATTGCGTTGAAAAAGTCCGGCATAGCCCGTAGGGGAGCGCCCTGCGGAGTCACTCAGACCCTCCCTTGGGCCAGGAGCACCATGACCCCCCCAACTCCATCCGCGGCTGCCCCGCTCGAGGTGACCGACGAGACCGAGAAGAAGTCGAACGCTTCGGACGGCTCGAAGGGCAGCGAGAGCAGGTCGCCGGGCCGCCTTGCCTGGAAGCGCTTCAAGCGCGACCGGACGGGCGTTATATCCGCTTACGTCGTGATCTTCTTCTTCGCGATCGCGATAGCGGCCCCGCTGATAGCGAAGCTGTACGGCAAGAACCCGTACACGACGTACGCCAGTGACCGCCCCGAGCTGCTGGACGCCTTCTCGTACCCGGCGGGCCCGAACGGCGGCATGAGCTCGGAGTTCTGGTTCGGCATCGAGCCGCAGCTGGGCCGGGACGTCTTCACGTTCCTGCTCTACGGCATCCGGACCTCGCTCGGCATCGCCGTCGCCGCGACCATCCTGACCTGCGTGGCGGGCGTCGTGATCGGCGTCACGGCCGGCTACCTGGGCGGCAAGACCGACTACCTGGTCAGCCGGATCATCGACATCGTCCTGTCGTTCCCGTCGACCCTGTTCTTCATCGCCTTCATGCCGGTCGTCTACGGCCTGTTCGTCGCCCCCGACGACAACGTGCCGACCTGGCTGATCGCCGTCTCGCTGATCGTCGTGCTGTCCGCCTTCGGCTGGGCGTCCATCGCCCGTCTGCTGCGCGGCCAGGTACTCGGCCTGCGCGAGCGGGAGTTCGTCGAAGCGGCCAAGGTCACGGGCGCGTCTCCGATGCGGATCGTGTTCAAGGAGCTTCTGCCCAACCTGTGGACTCCGATCATCATCCAGTCCACCCTCATGCTGCCGGCCTACGTGACCGCCGAGGCCGGTCTGGCCTTCCTCGGCGTCGGCATCACCGATCCGACCCCGGACTGGGGCGTCATGATCGGGCGAGGTGCCCAGTTCTACTCGCAGGACTTCACCTTCATGCTCTTCCCGGGCCTTTCGATGGTGATCTTCGTCCTCGCGTTCAACCTGCTCGGTGACTCCGTGCGCGACGCGCTCGACCCGAAGTCCAAGCGGTAGCCCTCCAGCTCCATCCGGCCCGGTTCAACGACGTCCGGCTGGTACCGACCGTTCCGAATTGACCCCTACAGGCAGGCTCGACATGTCTTTTTCTCGTAGAAACTTCCTCATCGCGACCGGTGTGGCCGCGGCGTCCACCACCGTGTTGAGCGCCTGCAGCAGCGGTGACGGGAACAAGAACGCGTCCACGGTCCCCTCCGTCTCCAACGCGAAGACCATGAACATCCCGGTCGGCACCAAGGCCGACTCGACCGGTCCGGCCCCCGAGGTCGCGGGTGCGGTCAAGGGCGGGACCATCTACTCGCTCGACCAGTTCGACATGGACCACCTGGACCCGGCCCAGATCTACGTCTCCACCGAGGGCGCCATCACCCGCCCGATCCTGCGCGGTCTGACCGGCTACAAGATCGACGACAAGGGCGGCGCCACGCTCGTCGGCGACGTCGCGACCGACGCCGGCACCGTGAAGGACGGCGGCAAGACCTGGTCGTTCACGATCAAGGAAGGCATCAAGTGGGAGGACGGCTCCGAGCTGTCCATGGACGACGTCCGCCACTCCTTCGAGCGCCTCTTCGCCACCTTCGTCACCGAGGGTCCCCGCTACGTCCAGCAGTGGCTGGTCGGCGGCGACAAGTACAAGGGCCCCTACAGCGGCAAGAAGCTCGCCTCGATCGAGGTCTCCGGCCGGACGATCACGTTCACCCTGAACGAGGCCCGCGGTGACTTCAACTACACGCTGGCCATGCCGGGTTACGGCCTGGTGCCGAAGAAGCACGACACCAAGGAGGCGTACGACAAGCGTCCGTACTCCCTGGGCCCCTACAAGATCGAGAGCCGTAGCGTCGGCAAGTCGCTGACCTACTCGCGCAACGAGCACTGGGACGCGGCCACGGACCCGATCCGCAACGCCTACCCGGACAAGTTCGTCTTCCAGTTCGGCTTCCAGCCGGTCGCCTCCACGGACCGCTACATCGCGGACAAGGGCAACGACCAGTACTCGATGTCGATCTTCAACGAGGTCGCGGCCGAGCGCATCGCCCAGGTCCTCACGAACGCCAAGCTGAAGCAGCGCGTCCTCACCCAGGTCGACACGGTCACGTACTACTGGCCGATCAACATGACCCGCGTCAAGGACCTCAAGGTCCGCCAGGCGATCAACTGGGCGTGGCCGCACCAGCAGCTGCAGACCATCCGCGGCGGCCGCTCGACCAGCGAGCTGGCCACCACGATCCTCAGCCCGGTGACCCCCGGCTACAAGAAGTTCGACCTGTACGGCGTGACCACGAAGCCGGGCGGCAACGCGGCCAAGGCCAAGTCCCTGCTGAAGGAAGCCGGCAAGGAGGGCTACAAGCTGGTCATCGCGTACCAGCAGTCCGACAACGCCGTGAAGCAGGCCGTGGCGATCAAGAACGCCCTGGAAGAGGCCGGCTTCGAGGTCGTCAACAAGCAGATCGACAAGACGACCTTCTACACCCAGATCGGCAAGATCGACAACGAGTACGACCTGTTCGCGGCCGGCTGGAGCCCGGACTGGCCGAACGGCTACTCGGTCTTCTACCCGTGCTGGAGCGGCAAGAACATCGGCGACGGCCGGAGCAACTACGCCCAGCTGAACGACCCGAGCGTGAACAAGGCCATCGACGCCGCCGCGAAGCTCACCGACCCCGAGGCGGCCAACAAGGCCTGGGGCGCCGTCGACAAGCAGATCATGGAGCTCTCCGCGGTGGTCCCGGACTACCACTCCATCCGTAACTGGATGTACGGATCCAAGATCGGCAACGTCGTGTACGACGCGGGCAACACCTGCATCGCGCTCACGAAGCTGTACGCCAAGAAGTAAGCACGTCAGACCCGGGGGGGCGGCCAGGATCCTGGCCGCCCCTGCGGCCCACCCCCCTCTACCCCCGGCGACGGCGCCCCGTCCGGAAAGTCACGGCCCCATGTTCCGCTTCCTTGTCCGCCGAGTTCTCGGCGCGCTGATCATCCTGTTGATCATCAGCGCCGTCACTTTCTGGCTCTTCTATGCCATTCCGCGTGACCCCGCCACCATGTCCTGCGGCAAGAACTGCACGCCCGACATGCTGGCCCAGATCCGGAAGAACCTGGGCATCGACCACCCGGTCCCGGTGCAGTACTGGGAATGGCTCAAGGGTGTCTTCGTCGGCCGCGACTTCGCGGGCTTCGGACACTGCGAGGCTCCCTGCCTCGGCTACTCGTTCGCCAACCGCGAGCCCGTCCTCGGCACGATCATGGACCGGCTCCCGCTGACCCTCTCGCTGGCCTTCGGCTCGGCCGTCGTCTTCCTGATCTTCGGCATCGGCACCGGCATGCTCGCCGCCGTCAAGCAGGGCAAGTGGCAGGACAAGGTGGCCAGCTCGGCCTCGCTGGTGGCCTCCTCGCTCCAGATCTACTTCGTCGGCTACGTCGCGATGTACTTCCTGGTCGCCAAGCTCGGCATCCTGGACAACCCGTCGTACACGCCGCTCACCGAGAACCCGATCGAATGGGCTTCCGGCCTGCTGCTGCCGTGGCTGGTGCTGGCGCTCATCTGGACCGCGAACTACACCCGTATGACGCGCTCCCAGCTGGTCGAGACGCTCAGCGAGGACTACGTCCGCACCGCGCGCGCCAAGGGCCTGACCCGACGGAACGTCTTCTTCCGCTTCGCCTGGCGCGGCGCCATGGGCCCGATCGTCACGATCTTCGGCATCGACCTCGCCACCCTCATCGGCGGCGCGATGATCACCGAGTACACCTTCAGCCTCCAGGGCGTGGGCCGTCTCGCGGTCGACTCCGTCGAGAAGAGCGATCTGCCTATGCTGCTCGGTGTCACCCTGCTGGCGGCCGGCGCGATCGTGGTCTTCAACATCATCGTGGACGCCGTCTACGCCCTCATCGACCCGCGGATCCGGCTCGCCTGACCTCCGCCCCACCCCCGACCTCTCGCATCACCCCCCAGGAGCGTCACCGTGACGAGCACCGATCAGCAGCCGTTCCTCTCCGTCAAGGACCTCAAAGTCCACTTCTCCACCGAGGACGGCATCGTCAAGGCCGTCGACGGGCTCAGCTTCGACCTCGTCAAGGGCCAGACACTCGGCATCGTGGGCGAGTCGGGCTCCGGCAAGTCCGTCACCAACCTGACGATCCTGGGTCTGCACGACCCCGCCCGCACCCAGATCGACGGCGAGATCCTGCTCGACGGCCGGGAGCTGCTCACGGCCTCCGAGCGGGAGATGGAGAAGCTGCGCGGCAACAAGATGTCGATGATCTTCCAGGACGCGCTGGCCTCGCTGTCGCCGTACCACACCATCGGCACCCAGATCGCGGAGACCTACCGCAAGCACACCGGTGTCTCCAAGAGGGAGGCGCGGGCGCGCGCGATCGAGATGCTGCGCCGGGTCGGCATCCCGCAGCCCGACGTCCGGGTGGACGACTACCCGCACCAGTTCTCCGGCGGTATGCGCCAGCGCGCGATGATCGCGATGGCCCTGGTCTGCGACCCCGAGCTGCTGATCGCCGACGAGCCCACCACGGCGCTCGACGTGACCGTCCAGGCGCAGATCATGGACCTGCTGAAGGACCTCCAGCAGGAGTTCGGCACGGCGATCATCTTCATCACCCACGACCTCGGTGTCATCGCCGACATCGCGGACGACGTGCTGGTGATGTACGGCGGCCGGTGCGTGGAGCGCGGCACCAAGAAGCAGGTGCTCGGCGCGCCGCGGCACCCGTACACGCTGGGCCTGCTCAACTCCATGCCGAGCCTGGACGGACCGGTCGACGTCCCCTTGTCGCCGATCCCCGGTTCGCCGCCGTCGCTCCTCAACCCGCCGACCGGCTGCCGCTTCCACCCGCGCTGCGCGTTCGCGGAGAAGGTGCCCGGCGGACGGTGCTCCAGCGAGCGCCCGCTCCTCGACGTGGTGGAGGGCCGTGGGTCCGCCTGCCACCTGGAGCTGAGCCAGCGCGACGAACTCTTCGCCGACTACGCCGCCACCGGCCACAAGTGACGGACACGAGACGGGATTTCACGACCATGAGCAACACCACCCCCCTCCTGGACGTCTCCGGGCTGACCAAACACTTCCCGATCAAGGGCGGCTTCCCGATCAAGCGGACCGTCGGCGCGGTGCAGGCCGTGGACGGTCTGGACTTCCAGGTCGCCGAGGGCGAGAGCCTGGGCCTGGTCGGCGAGTCCGGCTGCGGCAAGTCGACCACCGGCCGGCTGATCACCCGCCTGCTGGAGCCGACGAGCGGCAAGATCTCCTACCGCGGCCAGGACATCACCCACGCCGGGCGACGACAGCTGGCGCCGGTCCGCTCCGAGATCCAGATGATCTTCCAGGACCCGTACGCTTCCCTCAACCCCCGTCAGACGGTCGGCAAGATCATCGCGGGCCCGATGGAGATCAACGGAATCAACCCGCCCGGCGGGCGCGAGAACCGCGTGCGTGAGCTGCTGGAGATCGTCGGCCTGAACCCGGAGCACTTCAACCGCTTCCCGCACGAGTTCTCCGGCGGCCAGCGCCAGCGCATCGGCGTCGCCCGCGCGCTCGCCCTTGAGCCGAAGCTGATCGTCGCCGACGAGCCGGTCTCGGCCCTCGACGTCTCGATCCAGGCCCAGGTCGTGAACCTCCTCCAGAAGGTTCAGAAGGAACTGGGCATCGCGTTCGTCTTCATCGCCCACGACCTCGCGATCGTGCGGCACTTCTCGCAGCGCGTCGCGGTGATGTACCTCGGCAAGATCGTCGAGATCGCCGACCGCGAGGACCTGTACGACAACCCGCGCCACCCCTACACCCGGGCCCTGCTGTCCGCCGTGCCCGAGGCGACGGTGGACGAGGTGCCGCGCGAGCGGATCCGTCTGGTCGGCGACGTCCCGTCCCCGATCAACCCGCCGTCCGGCTGCCGCTTCCGCACCCGCTGCTGGAAGGCGACGGACAAGTGCGCGTCGGAGGCACCGCCGCTGGTCCAGGCCGAGGGCAACAAGCCCGGCCACCTGACCGCGTGCCACTACCCTGAGGTCCGGGACATGATTCCCGCCCCGCGCCTCTCCAAGGACCCTGAGGCAGCGGCCTGACACACCCCTTTCGTCAGCCGCCGCCTGCGGAACGGACCTTCTCCGGCCCATTGACCCGAGCCCCGAACGTCCGCTCCAGGGGAGCGAAGGCCCGCACCTTCCCCGGTGCGGGCCTTCCTCATGCCTCGGGTCCTGACGGTCACTCCTCGCCGAAGAGCTCGGCGGCATCGGTGACATGCACAGCGCGCTGGGCCAAGGCTTCGAGCCTGTCCAGGTCGGTGCAGGCATGCACCCTCTCCCGCACGGACTCCGTCACCGTGAGCCCACGCCATTCCAGGAGCCGCAGAACCATCTCGGCGCGCTCCTGCAGCCGGCCCTCCTCACGACCTTCCTCACGGCCTTCCTCACGCACCTGCTCCGCCAGCGGGTGTCGCCAGAAGTACTGGATCGCCGTCATCAGGTCCCTCCACATCTGCTTGGCCTGGGGATCGACCAGGCACGAGTCGACGAACTGCACGAAGACCGCTGCGCTGTCACGGTCGATGGTTTTCAGGGCGGCTGCCAGCGATTCCAGTATGGCCGGGGCCTGCCTGCCCCGCCCATGCGTCATCGCCGAAAGTACCGCAAGGGGTACGTCGCTCTCGGCGTCCCTCACATCCGCGATCACCGGCACGTTGTCCGGCCCCAGCACCAGCGGACGCACCGTCAGCGACTCCCACCCCCGCAACCCCAGCTGAATCGGCCGCGCCGCCCACCGCGCCGTCGCGCTGCTCTGCGTGATCACGATGAGCACCGGCTCGCACCGGTACTTCTCGTACAGGTACGACAGGTAGTACGGCCAGCTCCCCCGCTTCCGCTCGTCCGCCTTCCCCTGGGACTCGACCACGAGGAGATACGTCCCCTCGTCCGTCTCCGCCCGCAACAACGTGTCCACCCGGCGCTCGACCGGCTCGATCTCCGTCAGGTCCACGTTCATCGCCACGATCTCCCGCGGCTCCGGAAACGGCACCCCCAGCACCCGCTGCAACGCGTGCGTCAGCAACCCCGGATCCTTCTGGAAGATCCGGTGCAACGCCTCGTGCGACGACCCCACCATCACGCCACCCCCAACTCGCACCACACGTACTTGCCCCGTTGCCCGAACCGGCCGGACGGCTGCCAGCCCCAGGAGTCGGCACACGCCCCCACCAGCCCCAGCCCCCGTCCCACCTCTTCGAGACCCGCCACCGTCTCCGACGAACCCGGCGGCTCGGGGGGCACGGGGTCCGTGTCCCATGCCCCGATCCACACGACGCCGTCCGGGGAAAGCCGCGCTCTGAGCGCCGCCGGCCCCTTCGTGTGCCGCACGGCATTGGAGACCAGCTCCGCCGCGAGCAGTTCCGCCGTGTCGACGAGGCCGATGAGTCCGTGCATCGTCAGGATCAGACGCAGGGTCCGACGAGAGATCGTGACCGCTCTCAGATCGTTGGGGATGTACAGCGTATAGTCCCAGGTTTCGGGCATACGGCATCGACTCCGGTCGGTTGAAGGGGATTTCACGCACGGTGGCATCGCCGCACGGGAGGGCGCGGTGCACTTCCACTGCGTGTGCGTTGCGTCACCGACAGTAGGGGCCAATTTTGGTACCACGCAAGCCATTGCCATAATCTGACCCTCGAACGAGTCACCGGCTCACAGCAGCCGGGATGGAGGGGGAGGCCATGCCACGCAGGCAGCAGGCCACCGCACGGCAGCAGCGACTGGGCGCCGAGCTCCGCAAACTTCGCGAGGCCGCTGGACTCAGAGGTCGTGACGCCGCGGAACTGCTGGGCACGGACTCCGCCCAGGTGAGTCAGCTTGAGGCCGGTCTCGCCGGCGTCAGCGAGACTCGCCTGCGCCGCATCGCGGCTCACTACGCCTGTACGGACCAGGAGTTGGTCGACGCCCTCGCCGAGATGGCCACCGATCGGACGCAGGGATGGTGGGAGGAATACCGAGGAAGCCTGCCTTCGCCATTCCTCGACCTGTCAGAACTGGAGTACCACGCCTCCTACCGGTGGGATGTGGAGTTCCTGTTCATCCCCGGGCTTCTCCAGACCGAGGACTACGCCCGAGCGCTCTTCTCGTCCCGCGTCCCCCAACTCTCCGACGAGGAGAGGGAGCTGCGTGTCCGGCACCGGATGCAGAGGCGGGTCATCCCGGAGAGGGCACATCCCATGCCCTACCAGGCCGTGATCCATGAGGCGGCGCTTCGCATGATGGTGGGCAGCCGGGCCGCCTCGCGATCCCAACTCGCCCAGGTCCTAGAGCTCTCCGGAGCCGAGAGCACGACGGTCCGCGTGATCCCCTTCACCCTGGAACACCTCATCGACGTGGGTGCCGCCATGGTGTACGCCGGTGGAGCCGTCCCGAGATTGGACACCGTCGTCCGCGACGGCCCCCACGGTACGGGCTTCGTCGACTCCGAAGCGCAACTCGGCGTCTTCCGAACGCATTTCCGTAGATTGGAGTCGGCATCACTCGACCCCGGGCGGTCGCGTGACTTCATCCACAGGCTGACGAAGGAGCTGTGAGGCGCTCATGACCGACCTCGGTACCTGGCGCAAGTCGTCCTACTCCGGCGGCGGTGACGGCAACGCCTGCGTCGAGATCGCCCACGGCCCCACCCGCATATCCGTCCGCGACTCCAAGTCCACCCCCGCCGGCGTCACCCTCACCTTCCCCGCCGCCGTCTTCGCCCCGTTCCTCGACGCGCTCAAATCGCGTGGCTTGAAGATGAGTTGACAGAAGGTCAAGAAGAAACCCTTTCCTGACCCTCCGTTCAACATCATGTGACAGACTGCCGCGGTGGTCGATCACTCGTTCGCGGATCTTTCACTCGCCGCGCTGTACGACAGACTCAACCCGTGGGGGCCGGGTGACGACTTCTACCTGGATCTCGTCATGGCCGCCGGCTCCGTGCTCGACGTCGGCTGCGGCACCGGGCGGCTGCTGCGGCGGGCCCGGGAGGCCGGGCACGAGGGGCGGCTGGCCGGGCTCGATCCGGCGGCCGCGATGCTCGTGCAGGGGCGGCGGGCCGAACCGGGCGTCGAGTGGATCCTCGGCGATCTGCGGACCCGGCTCTGGGACGGCGCCGGCTTCGACCTGGTCGTGATGACCGGTCACGCCTTCCAGGTGCTGCTGGGCGACGAGGAGGTGCGCACCGCGCTGGCCGCCGTGCGGCGGGCCCTGACCCCCGCCGGCCGGTTCGTCTTCGAGACCCGCAATCCCGGCGCGCGCGCCTGGGAGAGGTGGACGCCGGACCGCGTGTACGACGTCACCGACGCGGACGGCCGGGCGATCCGGGTCTGGCACGAGGTCGAGGGCCCCCCGGCCGGGGAACGGGTGACCTTCACCGAGACCTACGACGGCGCCCCGTGGCCCGAGCCCCGGGTGTGCCGCGCCACGCTGCGTTTCCTCGGCCCGGAGTCCCTCGCCGGCTTCCTCGCCGACGCCGGCCTGCGGATCACCGAGCAGTACGGCGACTGGTCCCGGGGCCCGCTCACCTCGACGAGCCCCGAGATCATCACCGTCGCACAGCCGGCCTAGTTCTCCTCCTCCAGCGCCACCAGCGCCGGGTCCAGGACGATGTCCTCGTCCCTGGCCTCGGTGGTCGGCTCCTCCGGGAAGTGGCAGGCCGTCAGGTGGCCCGCCCGGTTGCCGGAGATCTGGACCAGCGGCGGCTCCTCGGTCGCGCACTTGTCCGTCGCCTTCCAGCAGCGGGTGCGGAAGCGGCAGCCGGACGGCGGGTTGATCGGGGACGGGACGTCGCCGGCCAGCCGGATCCGCTCTCGGCCCGCCGCGCTCCGGTCGGCCGAGAGGTCGACCTCCGGCACCGCCGAGAGCAGGGCGTGGGTGTAGGGGTGGCGGGGGCGGTTGTAGATGGACTCCCGGTCACCGACCTCGATGATCTTGCCGAGGTACATCACGGCCACGCGCTGCGAGAAGTGCCGCACGATCGCGAGGTCGTGGGCGATGAAGAGGAAGGCGATGCCCAGTTCCCGCTGGACCTCCTGGAGGAGGTTCACGACCTGGGCCTGGATCGAGACGTCGAGCGCCGAGACCGGCTCGTCGGCGACGATCAGCTTCGGCTCCAGGGCGAGGGCGCGGGCGACGCCGATGCGCTGGCGCTGGCCGCCGGAGAACTCGTGCGGGAAGCGGTTGAAGTGCTCCGGGTTCAGGCCGACGATCTCCAGGAGTTCGCGGACCCGCTTCTCCCGGCCGCCCGGCGGGTTGATGCCGTTGATCTCCATCGGGCCGGAAATGATCTTTCCGACCGTCTGCCGCGGGTTCAGCGACGAGTACGGGTCCTGGAAGATCATCTGGATCTCGGACCGGATCGGCGCCAGCTGCTTGCGCGAGGCGTGGCCGATCTCCGTTCCGCGGTACGTGATCGTGCCGTCGGTCGGCTCCAGCAGCCGGGTGACCAGCCGGCCGGTGGTCGACTTGCCGCAGCCGGACTCGCCGACCAGCCCGAAGCTCTCCCCCACCCGGACGGTCAGGTCGATGCCGTCCACGGCCTGGACGTGCCCGACCGTCCGCCGGATCGGGAAGCCGCCCTTGACCGGGAAGTACTTGGTCAGCCCGGAGACCTCCAGCAGAGGTTCTCCGACGGCGGCCTCGCGCTGGGCCGGAAGGATCGTGTCCTGGGTCATGACGTGTCGTCTCCTAGCCCAGTCGGGGCTTGATCTCTTCGATGAAGATGGTCTGCTTCTGCTCCGCCGTGAGGTGGCAGGCCGAGGCGCGGTCGGGGGCCAGCAGCGGGCGTTCGGTGACGCAGCGGGCGCCGCCGACCCGGTCCTGGAAGGTGCACCGCGGGTGGAAGCGGCAGCCGGACGGCGGGTTCAGCAGCGAGGGCGGGGTGCCGGGGATCGGGCTCAGCGGGGTGCCGAGGTCGGAGTCCAGGCGGGGCATGGAGTTCAGCAGGCCCCAGGTGTACGGGTGCTGAGGTGCCCGCAGGACCTCGTCCACCGTGCCGCGTTCCACCGCGCTGCCCGCGTACATCACCATGATGTCGTCGGCCATGTCCGCGATCACGCCGAGGTCGTGGGTGATGAAGACGATGCCCGATCCGAACTCCTGCTGCAGGTCCTTGAGGAGGTCCAGGATTTGGGCCTGGACCGTCACGTCCAGAGCGGTGGTCGGCTCGTCGGCGATCAGCAGGTCGGGGTCGCAGACCAGGGCCATCGCGATCATCGCGCGCTGGCGCATACCGCCGGAGAACTGGTGCGGGTAGTCCTTCGCCCGTGCCGCCGGGTTGGGGATGCCCACCTTGGCGAGCATGTCCACGGCCCGGTCCCAGGCCGCCTTCTTCGAGGCGCCCTTGTGCTTCATGAACGGCTCGGCGATCTGACGGCCGACCGTGTAGTACGGCGACAGCGCGGTGAGCGGGTCCTGGAAGATCATGGCGACCTTGTTGCCGCGCAGTTTCTCCATCTCGGATTCCCTGGCGGTGGTCAGCTCCTTGCCGTCCAGCACGATCTCACCCTCGACGGTGGTGAACTGCGGGTTGTGCAGGCCGAGGATGGTGAGGTTGGTGACGGACTTGCCGGAGCCCGACTCGCCGACGATGCCGAGCGTCCTGCCGCGCTGCACGTCGAACGACAGCCCGTCCACGGCCCGGACGACACCGTCCTCGGTACGGAAACTGACGTACAGGTCCCGCACGGAGAGGAAGGCGCCCGCGTCGGCCGGAGCGGGGGCGCCGGCGTCCTTGGTCAAAGTGGTCACGACGGTTCTCCTCTTACCCGGCTAGGCCAGCCGGATGCGCGGGTCGATGAACGCGTACGCCGCGTCGACGATGATGTTGAACAGAAGGATCATGCTGGCCGAGAAGAGCATCACGCCCAGCAGCAGCGGAAGGTCGCTGAAGAACACGGACTGCACGGCGAGCTGGCCGAGGCCCGGCAGGCCGAAGGTGTACTCGGTGATGATGGCACCGCCGAGCAGGGCGCCCAGGTCGATGCCGAAGATGGTGACGATCGGGATCAGCGAGCCGCGTCCGGCGTACCGGAAGAAGACGTACCGCCGGGACATCCCCTTCGCGCGGGCCGTGCGCACGTGCTCCTCCTGGAGCTGTTCGATCATCGACGAGCGCGCCATACGGGTGTACTGCGCGGCGAAGATCGTGGAGAGCACCACCCAGGGGATGATCAGGCCGCCGAACCAGGAGACCGGGTCGTCGGTGAAGTTGTTGTACGCCGGCTTGTCGAACCAGTGGGTCTGGTAGACGAGGATGGCCAGGGCGAGCGGGCCCAGGAAGTAGATCTGCATGGAGCTGAGCACCATCGCACCGGCGGTCGCCGTCTTGTCGATCAGCGTGCCGCGCTTCCAGGCGGCCGCGAGTCCCGTGCCAAGCCCGATGAGCAGGAAGAAGAACGCACCGCCCAGCGTGAGGGAGACGGTGGTGGGCAGCCGGTCCAGAAGCGTCTGCCAGACCAGGTCGTTGGTGTGGTACGAGTACCCGAAGCAGGGGGCGGGGCAGGGCCCCTGGTCGAACTGGTTGCTCCCCAGCACCAGGTTGTGCAGGAAGATCCCGTACTGCTCGGGAATGGACTTGTCCAGGCCGAGCACATGATGGATGTTGGCGATGGCCGTCGGGTTGCACGTCTTTCCGCACATCAGCAGCGCCGGGTCGCGGGGCACGCCGAAGAACAGCAGGTACGTGACGATGCTCAGCAGGAAGAGGATGACGATCGCACTGAGGGTCCGGCGGACGAGGAAGCGCAGCATGAGGGGGCAGCTCTCAGACGTCAACGGGCCGGGCGGTACCCGGCACGCCGCCACCCGCGGGGAGTGGACGGACGTACCGGGTACCGGGCCTACGGCAGTGGTTACTTGATGTACAGGCGACGCGGGTCGATGCCGCCGATGACGTTGTCGTAGACGAGGCCGCCGACCTTGGAACCGGCGATCTGGGTCTGCTTGTAGTACGTGGTCGGGACGACGTTGATGGCGTCCTTCACGATGTACTGGTCGAGCTTCTCCCACTCGGCCGCGGACTTGGCCGGGTCGGTGATCTTGTTGATGCGGTCGATCTCGCTGTTGACGTGGTCGTCGTTGATGTGCGAGTAGTTCGGCGAGCCGTCGGCGATCGCGCGGCCGTCGTACAGCGGCGGGATCACGGTCGAGGACGACGGCCAGTCGGCGCCCCAGGCGGACGAGTAGATGTCGTAGTTGTTGTTGACCTTGCCGATGTTGTCGTAGTACGTCTCGGCCGGGATGTCCTGGCGCTGGACGTTGAAGCCGGCCTTCTGCAGGGCCGCGGCGATGGCCGTGGAGATCTGCTGGCCCTCCGGCGTGTTCTGGTAGCCGTAGGTGAGCTTCATGCCGACCTTGCCGGCCTCCTGCAGCAGCTTCTTGGCCTTGGCCTGGTCACCGCCGGGGTTCTTCTTCTTGCCCCACGGGTCGAAGGAGGCGTCGTAGCCGCTGACGGTCGGGGAGATCAGACCGCCGGCGACCTCCATGGCCGCGTTGCCGCCGTAGGCGCGCACGATCGGGGAGACCGGCAGCGCGTACGCGATGGCCTCGCGGACCTTCTTGTCCTTGAGGGGCGCGTGCGACTGGTTGATGTTGATCTGGCCCACGTACGGCTGGTAGCCGGAGACCGTGCGGCCCTTGAGGGTCGAGTCGGCGAGGACCTTCGACAGGTTGCCCGCGTCGACCTGGTTGTTGAAGCTGATGCCGGTCTGGTCGGTACCGCTGTCCGCGAGGAGCGCCTTGGTGGACGTCTCGAACTGCTGGTTGAACGTGAAGTCCATCTCGTCCAGGTACTGGTGACGGATGGGGTCGGTCTTCGGGTCCCAGTTGGTGTTCTTGACGAGGACCATCGACTTGCCGGACTTGAACGACTGGATCTTGTACGGGCCGCTCGTGACCGGGTTCTTGTCGTACTTCGCCTGCGTGTCACCCTTCTTCGACACCACCGCGTAGCCGGCCATGGCCAGCGCGTACGGGAGGTCGGGGTGGGGCGACTTGAAGTGGAAGACGATGGTCTTCGCGTCCGGCGTCTCCAGGACGCTGTCCGGCAGGTGCTTGCCCTTGTACGGACCGTCCGGCAGCAGCTTGCGGTAGTCGGCGCCCGCGGTGTCCGCCAGCCACTGCTGGAGGTAGGTGGGGCCCTGGTTGATGAACGGCGCGAACAGCCGCTCGTAGGTCTGCCGGAAGTCCGCCGAGGTGATCGGCGTGCCGTCGGCGAACTTGATGCCGTCCTTGAGGGTGTACTTCCAGGTCTTGCCGCCGTCGGTGGTGGTGCCGGAGTCGGTGGCCAGGTCACCGACGACCTCGTGGCCCACGCCCTTGTCGTCGGTCGACTTGTACCCGGTCAGGCCTCTGTGGATCAGCGTGGCGAGCGAGCCCTCGTCGGAGACGTAGATCTGGCCCGGGTCGAGGTGCGCGTAGGAGTCGCGCTGGAGCACCTCGAGCTTGCCGCCGGTCTTCGCTCCCGGCACCTCGGCCGCAGGGCCTGTCGAGTCCGACGCGTCGCCGAACTTGATGGACGCCTGCTGCGCCTGGGCATTCTTCTGGTCCTGCTTCTTGTCGTCGCCGCCGGTATCGCTGCCCCCCTTGCTGCAACCCGTGAGCACGAGAGCTCCGGCCGCGAGCACTGAGAGCGCCGAGTACGCCTGGCGTCCGCCCCTACTCATCACTGAATTTCCACCTATCTCTGGTGTCACCGGTACACAACGGGATATGCCGTGCGGTATTTCGGGCTCGGACGCCCACCCTGCGTCGGTCAGCGAGCCGTCTTCGGATCGAAGGCGTCACGGACCGAGTCCCCGAGCAGGTTGAAGGCCACGATGAAGATGATCATCGAGACACCGGGGAAGAACATGTAGGTGATGTCGTTCACCTGGACGAGCTCGGTGGACGCCTTGGCGAACATCTGGCCCCAGTCCGGGGTGGGTTCGACGATGCCCACGCCGAGGTAGGACAGGCCCGCCTCCGCGGTCACGAACCCCGGCAGCATGTAGGTCGCCTGGACGAGGATCGGGGTGACGACGTTCGGCAGGATCTCCTTGCGGATGATCCGCCAGGGCGAGGCCCCGCTGACTCGGGCCGCCTCGATGAACTCGCGTTCCCGCAGGGCGAGTGAGGTACCGCGGAGGATGCGGGCGAGGCCCATCCAGCCGAGGAACCACTGCACCAGGATCAGGGCCAGCACCCGTACGTAGATGGGCGTCTCGTCGCGCGGGCTGACGAAGAGCGAGACCACCACCGGCATGCTGGCGATGAAGAACAGCTGGGCCGGGAAGGCGAGCAGGAAGTCGATGACCCGCCCGATCCAGTAGTCCGTCTTCCCGCCGAGGTAGCCGGCCGCGACGCCGAGCAGGATGCCGGTCAGCACCGTCGCGAGCGTCACCACCACGGAGATGGTCAGCGAGGTGCGGATGCCGTAGATGAGCTTGGTGAACACGTCGTAGCCGTTGCCCGGTTCGAGGCCGAACCAGAAGTCGCTGCTGATGCCGCCGTTGGGCTGCACCGGCACGCCCGCGCTGTCGAAGAGTTCGGGACGCTCGTCCGCGTACACGGTGTACGGGTTCTTGCCGTACAGCATCGAGATGAGCGGCGCGAGCACGGCGATCAGGAAGAAGAAGCCCACGACGTAGGCCGAGAGCACGCCGGTGCGGTCGCGCTTGAAGCGCATCCACATCAGCTGGCCGGGAGAGCGGCCTTCCAGCTTCTTGGCCTCGGTCTTGGTGTCGGGCTGCGGCCCGCCGTCGATGACGGCCGGCCTTCCGCCACCCTCAATGTCCGTAGGACTGGTCACAGTTCGTCCAATTCACAGGTCTGGGTGCGCCGAACCGGCGACCGGCATGGGGGAGCACGGCCGCGGGGGGCAGGATCCGAAGGCGTGTCAGGTCTTCCCGGGGCTTCCGGGAAACCCACAGCCGGACGCGCGTAGGCGAGCGACGGCGCTACGCGGCCGGCCGGTTCCTCAGAACCAGCCGCCGGACGAACAAGGGCATTCGGGAACGGACGACGATGGAACCCACCTGGTGCTTGTGACACTGCACATGGGACCCCTCCTCATGACTTCACGTGTTCACCAACTGGAGAGGGCATCTGTCTTCCCTCCGACACCCCTGACGGAGGGTCAGACGCCCCCTGGTGCTCGTGAGTCGGCGCTGTCCCCACAGCGCGAGACCCATTGACCCGAGCGGTACGCGGCTAACTATCTGCCATGCGCCAGGTGTCGACCACTGTCTTTAAATCTCAATTCAGTCACAGCTGATGCCAACTTCTTCCGAAAAATGGACAAACTGTTCGACGGGAGAAGGCCGCGAAACGGACTTGTTACATGGCTATCGGGCGAGGATCTCCGCATTTCGGACACTGGCCGAACACCGCTCCTTCGCCGTCCTCGGAAAAAGGGTTGCAAAAAGCCCGGGTGCCCCCATGATGGGGGCACCCGGGCTTCGGTGTCCTGCGATCAGCCGTGCTTGGCGCGGCTGGCGGTGCGGCCGCGCTCCTTCTGGTCGAGCACGACCTTGCGGATGCGAACGGCCTCCGGGGTCACCTCGACGCACTCGTCGTCACGGCAGAACTCCAGCGACTGCTCCAGGGAGAGCTTGCGCGGCGGGACGATCGCCTCGAACGAGTCGGCCGACGACGACCGCATGTTCGTGAGCTTCTTCTCCTTGGTGATGTTCACGTCCATGTCGTCGGAGCGCGAGTTCTCGCCGACGATCATGCCCTCGTACACCTCGGTGCCGGGGTCGGTGAACAGCACGCCGCGCTCCTGGAGGTTCGTCATCGCGAACGCGGTGACGGCGCCGGAGCGGTCGGCGACGAGCGAACCGTTGTTACGGGTCGTCAGGACGCCGAACCACGGCTCGTGGCCCTCGTGGATGGAGTGGGCGATACCGGTGCCGCGCGTGTTGGTCAGGAACTCGGTACGGAAGCCGATGAGGCCGCGGGACGGGACGACGAACTCCAGCCGGACCCAGCCGGAGCCGTGGTTGGACATGTTGTCCATCCGGCCCTTGCGGACGCCCATGAGCTGCGTGACCGCGCCCATGTGCTCCTCGGGGACGTCGATCGTCATGCGCTCGACCGGCTCGTGCACCTTGCCGTCGATGACCTGGGTGACGACCTGCGGCTTGCCGATGGTCAGCTCGAAGCCCTCACGGCGCATCTGCTCGACCAGGATGGCGAGGGCCAGCTCACCACGGCCCTGGACCTCCCAGGCGTCCGGACGCTCGGTGTCCAGCACGCGCAGCGAGACGTTACCGATCAGCTCACGGTCCAGGCGGTCCTTGACCTGGCGGGCGGTGACCTTGCGGTCCTTGACGGCCGACTTCGCGTCGGCGCCCTTGCCGGTGCCGCCACGGCCGACCAGCGGCGAGGTGTTGGTGCCGATGGTCATCGAGATCGCGGGCTCGTCGACCGTGATCAGCGGCAGCGGGACCGGGTTCTCGGTGTCGGCGAGGGTCTCGCCGATCATGATGTCCGGGATACCGGCGACCGCGCAGATGTCGCCCGGCCCCGCCACCTCGGCGGGCTTGCGGGTGAGCGCCTCGGTCATCAGCAGCTCGGTGATGCGGACGTTGGACATCGTGCCGTCACGCTTGATCCAGGTGACGGTCTGGCCCTTGCGCAGCTCGCCCTGCTCGACCCGGAGCAGCGCGATACGGCCGAGGAAGTTGTCGGCGTCCAGGTTGGTGACGTGCGCCTGGAGCGGGGCCGTCTCGTCGAACTCGGGAGCCGGGACGTGGGACAGGATCGTGGAGAAGAACGGCTCCAGGCTGTCGCTGTCCTGCGGGACCGTGCCGTTCTCCGGCTTGGTGAGCGAGGCCACGCCGTCACGCGCGCAGGCGTAGACGATGGGGAACTCGATCTGGTCCTCGTCGGCGTCGAGGTCGAGGAAGAGGTCGTAGGTCTCGTTGACGACCTCGTCGATGCGCGAGTCGGGGCGGTCCGTCTTGTTGATGCACAGGATGACGGGCAGCTTGGCCTGGAGGGCCTTGCGCAGCACGAAGCGGGTCTGGGGCAGCGGGCCCTCGGACGCGTCCACGAGCAGCACGACCGCGTCCACCATCGACAGACCGCGCTCGACCTCGCCACCGAAGTCGGCGTGGCCCGGGGTGTCGATGATGTTGATGGTGACGACGTCACCACCGTCCTTCGGGTGGTACTTCACGGCCGTGTTCTTGGCCAGGATCGTGATGCCCTTCTCACGCTCCAGATCGTTCGAGTCCATCATGCGGTCGTCGAGCGACTCTGCGGCGTGCGCGGCGAAGGCGCCGGCCTGCTTCAGCATGGCGTCGACCAGGGTCGTCTTGCCGTGGTCGACGTGGGCGACGATGGCGACGTTGCGGATGTCGTGGCGCGTGGCCATGAAGGCTTATCTCCCGGAGTTGAGGAAGGCCGGCGCGTACTTCGGTGTTACGCGGACCCTGCCGGGCTGAACACGCCACGGCCTCACCCCATGGTACGGGCACGAACCAGCAGCGGCTCGCCAGGCCGCCCCCGGGAGCGGGCGGAGCCCCGCCGCGCCTACTTCGCGGCCGGGCTCTGCGACGGCTTGGCGCCCTTCTTCAGGAATCCCATGTCCTGGTACACGGGCGTCTGGAAACCGAAGGCGCCGACGTTCACCAGGTCCTTCCTGGCCCCGACGATCTGCGGCCGCTGGTAGAGCGGCAGCGAGCCGGCCGCCGCCCAGATCCGGGAGTCCGCCTTCCGCAGCAGCCCGTCCGCCTCGTCCTCGTCCAGCGTGCCGAGCGCCTGGTCGAAGAGCTGGTCGACCTGGTCGGTGCCGACCCGGGTGTAGTTCTGCTCGACGTTCAGCGACCCGTCGGCGGCCGGTACGGGCTTGGCGTAGATCGGCCGCGCGTCGGTCGCCGGGAACGCCGACGACGGCCACGAGTACAGGGCCAGGTCGTACTGGCCGGACGCGATGTGGTCCTTGAAGTAGCTCTCGTCGGAGACCTTGGTGATCTCGGACTGGATGCCGACGGCGGTGAGCATCTGCCGGATCCGCTCGGCGACCTCCTGGAGCGTCTGCGACCCCGGTCCCGACGGCAGCACGAACCGCAGGCTCAGCGCCTGGCCGTCCTTGGCCAGCGGCGCCGCCGCGGCCTGCGGCCCCTGGGGGGCGGCCGTGCCCTTGGGCGCGTAGGCCCCGGGAGCCCCGTGGGCGTGGTCCTTCTGGTGGTCGCGGGTGTCCTTGCCGTCGGGCGACTCGGGGCTCTTGTCGTCCTCCCCGACGATGTACTGCCCGTCGCTCCCGCCGTCCCCGGACTCGTCGTCCTTGTCGCCCTTGCCGGCCTTGTCGCCGTTCCCGGTCTGCGCGCCGGCCGCCTTGTCCGCGGCCTTGACCGGTCCGCCGGCCACCCAGCCCGCGTCGGCGAGCAGGGCCTGCGCCTCGTGGGTGTCGAGGCCGCCGAGCGTCCCGCTGCCGTCCGCGTAGGCGGCCTGCCCGGACAGGGCGACGTGGCTGCCGACCGGCACCGCGGGCAGCCCGAGCGGGGTGAGCACCAGCTTGGCGAGGGTCTGCCGGTCGAGGGCGCGTGCCACGGCCCGGCGCACCCGCTCGTCGGCGAGGGGGCCCTCGGAGCCGTTCAGGGCGAGCTGCGTGTAGGCCGGCTCCAGGGACTTGCGGACCTGGACGTCCCGCAGCTCCTGCTGCTCGTCCAGCCACTTCGAGATGCTCTTGCGGAGCTTCTTGGGCCCCTTGGGCAGGTGCTTGCCGTCCATGCCGAGGGTCAGGGCCAGGGAGCGCAGCTTCTTCGCGGAGGTCTTCCCCGCGCCCTGCAGCGGAGCGCCGCCGCTGCCCTGGTCGCGTCCGGCGCTGGTGATCCGCTGGGCCTCGGAGGCGTCGATGTCGGCGACGTCGACCGTGCCGGCGGCGAGCGCGGTGGCGCGCTTGTCCCGGTCCACGGCGTGCAGGTCGATCTCGTCGAGCTTGGCCGGGCGGCCCCACCAGCGCGGGTTGCGGGTGAGGACCACGTCCTTCTTGGCGGTGTCGACCTTGTCGACCTTGAAGGGGCCGGCGGAGAGGGCGAGCTTGCGCCGGGCGCCGTCGTTGAAGGCGTCCGGGGTGCCCATGACCTCCTTGGGGTAGAGCGGCGAGAACAGCGACTTCCAGTCGGTGTAGGGCCGCTCGAAGGTGACCCGGACCTCCAGGTCGTTGGCGCCGCGCTCGATCTTGGCGATGCGGTCGTAGCCGGCGTTGCGGGCGGTCCAGTAGGCGGAGTCCTTGCCGGACAGGGCGCGCCACTGGGCGGCGAAGTCGGCCGCGCCGATCTCCCGGCCGTCGCTCCAGACGGCCTGCTGGTTGAGCTTGTAGAGGACGACCTGGCGCGGCTCGGTCTCGATGACCTTCGCGGACTCCAGGTAGTCGGGGTCGCGGACCGCGCGGCCGGTGGCGTCGACGGTGAACATCGACGGCAGGACGGCCTGGGCGACCCGGGTGGTGCCGGCGTCGGCGTCGGCCTGGAAGGTGTTGAGCGTCTCCGGTACGGCGTCCACGGCCCACTTCAGGGTGCCGCCCTCGGCGACCGCGTCCCGGGCGGCCGCCGCGACGTCCTGCCCCGCCAGCGGCTTGCTCCCCTCGTCGTCGGAGCCGCAGCCCGCGAGGAGGGGCACGGCGAGCGCGCCGGCGGCCAGGAACGTGACGGAACGCGTGACCGCACTGCGGCCAGGCCTGGGTCCGACGCCGTGGTGGGACATCTCTGCTACCTCCGGGAGGCCCGGTGACACGGGTGGGGTCTGTTCACCTTTGGGGGTATTTAGGAGTTGATCACATGTACGTCAGAAGTACGGACCCACTGAAAGGGACGGGGTCCGCCGGGCGGCCACGACACGGCCGCGGGCGCCGCCAAAGCCCACCCGTGCGGCCCAACGCCCGCCCGCGCGGGACGGCCCGGCGACACCGCCGCGGCGTCCGTCCCGGCGCGCCCGGAGCGTGAGCGGGCGCGCGCCGCGGGTGTGCAATCCGCCAATCCCTGCACACGCCTTCACACCGGCAGGTGTGACGCGCAACACTCGCAGGCGCATGAACGTTGCCGCCTTGGACACCGAAGTCCGCGGAAGTGAGGTCACGTCATGTCCGTGCACGACGACCTGACGTCAGTACAGCGCTGTCTGGACGACCTGAACCGGTCCGTCGGCCGCCTGGAGCAGCAGCTCGGGCGCAGCGGGCTGGAGATGCGCCGCGTCCGCGCCGACGCCGATCACCTGCGCGAGAGCGTCGCGCTGCTGCGGGAGGCGGCCAGCACCCGCGCCCCGGTCAAGCGCCCCGAACTCGTCACCATCTCCGACGACCCCTACGACATCAACCTGTGGACGGACACGGACGACGAGGGTCTCGGCGCCCGCGACCGGCGCGCCCCGTAGGAGGCGTTCCGGCCCCGCCGACAGGCGTGCTGCCCGCAGGCCCCGCCCCCGAACCGACCGGAGTCATCCATTGGCCACTGGTACGGAACCACATCCGAACAGCGGCGGCGTACGCGCCCGTACGCGCGCCGCGATCTCCGCCCCGCACCTGCGGACCGACCGCTGGTGGCTGGCGCCCGCCGTCACCGCGGCCGGTCTGTTCGCGTTCATCGTCTACTCGACGTGGCGGGCCTTCGCGAACGCCGACTACTACGCGGCGCCGTACGTCTCGCCGTTCTACTCGCCCTGTCTGGCCGAGAACTGCAAGGCCATGCCCTCGGGCCCCAACGCCGACCTGTTCGGCGGCTGGTGGGCGGTCTCCCCGGCGATCATCATCCTGGTCTTCCCGCTGGGCTTCCGGCTGACCTGCTACTACTACCGCAAGGCGTACTACCGCAGCTTCTGGGCGTCCCCGCCGGCCTGCGCGGTGGCCGAACCGCACGCGAAGTACTCCGGTGAGACCCGCTTCCCGCTGATCCTGCAGAACCTGCACCGGTACTTCTTCTACTTCGCCCTGCTGGTCGCCTGCGTGCTGACCTACGACACGGTGCTGTCCTTCCGCGACTCCCACGAGAACTGGGGCCACATGGGGCTGGGCACCCTGGTCTTCCTGGCCAACATCGTGCTGATCTGGGCGTACACGCTCTCCTGCCACTCCTGCCGGCACATCGTCGGCGGGAAACTCAAGCACTTCTCCCAGCACCCCGTGCGCTACAAGGCGTGGCAGTTCGTCGGCAAGCTCAACAACCGGCACATGCAGCTCGCCTGGGCGTCGTTGGTGAGCGTGGCGCTCGCCGACTTCTACGTCTACCTGCTCGCGTCCGGTGTCTTCGACGATCCGCGATTCTTCTAGTGAGTGGGGCCTTCTGATGGCAGCGGTGGAGCGGCAGCAGTGGGACGTCGTGGTCGTCGGAGCCGGCGGCGCCGGACTGCGCGCCGCGATCGAGGCCCGCGAGCGGGGTGCCCGCACGGCGGTGATCTGCAAGTCGCTGTTCGGCAAGGCGCACACGGTGATGGCCGAGGGCGGCATCGCGGCGGCCATGGCCAACGCCAACGAGCACGACAACTGGCAGGTCCACTTCCGCGACACCCTGCGCGGCGGCAAGTTCCTCAACCAGTGGCGGATGGCCGAACTGCACGCCAAGGAGGCCCCGGACCGGGTCTGGGAGCTGGAGACCTGGGGCGCCCTGTTCGACCGCACGAAGGACGGCAGGATCTCCCAGCGCAACTTCGGCGGCCACGAGTACCCGCGTCTGGCGCACGTCGGCGACCGCACCGGCCTCGAACTGATCCGGACCCTCCAGCAGAAGATCGTCTCGCTCCAGCAGGAGGACCGCGAGGAGACCGGCGACTACGAGTCCCGGCTGAAGGTGTTCCAGGAGTGCACGGTCACCCGGATCCTCAAGGACGGCTCGCGCGTTTCCGGCGTCTTCGCCTACGAGCGGGAGACCGGCCGTTTCTTCGTCCTCGAAGCGCCCTCCGTGGTGGTCGCGACCGGCGGCATCGGCAAGTCCTTCAAGGTGACGTCGAACTCCTGGGAGTACACCGGCGACGGGCACGCGCTCGCCCTGCTGGCCGGGGCGCCGCTGCTCAACATGGAGTTCGTGCAGTTCCACCCGACCGGCATGGTCTGGCCGCCGTCGGTGAAGGGGATCCTGGTCACGGAGTCGGTGCGCGGCGACGGCGGGGTGCTGCGCAACTCCGAGGGCAAGCGGTTCATGTTCGACTACGTCCCGGACGTCTTCAAGGAGAAGTACGCCGAGTCCGAGGAGGAGGGCGACCGCTGGTACGAGGACCCGGACCACAACCGGCGTCCGCCCGAACTGCTGCCCCGCGACGAGGTGGCCCGCGCCATCAACTCCGAGGTGAAGGCGGGCCGCGGCTCCCCGCACGGCGGGGTCTTCCTGGACGTGTCGACCCGGATGCCGGCCGAGGTGATCCGGCGCCGGCTGCCCTCCATGTACCACCAGTTCAAGGAGCTGGCGGACGTCGACATCACCGCGGAGGCGATGGAGGTCGGGCCGACCTGTCACTACGTGATGGGCGGGATCGCGGTGGACTCCGACACGGCGGCCGCGCGCGGGGTGCCCGGACTGTTCGCGGCCGGCGAGGTGGCCGGCGGGATGCACGGCTCCAACCGGCTCGGCGGCAACTCCCTGTCCGACCTGCTGGTGTTCGGGCGCCGGGCGGGCTGGCACGCGGCCGACCACGCGGCGGGCCCCGGCGCCCGCCCGCGCGTGGACGACGAGCAGGTCGACGCGGCGGCGGCCGAGGCGCTGCGGCCGTTCTCGGCCGAGGGCCAGGATCCGGACGCCGGCCCGCCGGAGAACCCGTACACCCTCCACCAGGAGCTCCAGCAGGCCATGAACGACCTGGTCGGCATCATCCGCCGGGAGGGCGAGATGGAGCAGGCCCTGGAGCGGCTCGCCGCGCTGCGGGTCCGGGCCCGCCGGGCCGGGGTGGAGGGCCACCGCCAGTTCAACCCGGGCTGGCACCTGGCCCTGGACCTGCGGAACATGCTGCTGGTCAGCGAATGCGTGGCGCGGGCGGCCCTGGAACGCACCGAGTCCCGCGGCGGCCACACCCGCGAGGACCACCCGACGATGGACCGCCGCTGGCGCCGGATCAACCTGCTCTGCCGGCCGGCCGGCCCGGCGCACGGCCCGGAGGCCGCCGACCCGGAGAGCGGCCGCATCGAGCTCGTCCGTGAGACCACCGAACCCATCCGCGCCGACCTGCTCGCCCTCTTCGAGAAGGAGGAGCTGGTCAAGTACCTCGCCGAAGAGGAGCTGTACGAATGAGCGGCTACACGGCCCGTTTCAGGGTCTGGCGGGGCGACGCCGAGGACGGCGGCCTGGAGGACTTCGACGTCGAGGTGAACGAGGGCGAGGTGGTCCTGGACATCATCCACCGCATCCAGGCCACCCAGGCCAACGACCTGGCGGTCCGCTGGAACTGCAAGGCGGGCAAGTGCGGTTCGTGCTCGGCGGAGATCAACGGCCGCCCGCGCCTGATGTGCATGACCCGGATGTCCGTCTTCGAACGGGACGAGACCCTCACGGTCACCCCGCTGCGGGCCTTCCCGGTCATCCGCGACCTGGTCACGGACGTCGGCTTCAACTACCAGAAGGCCAGGGAGGTCCCGGCGTTCGTGCCGCCCGCCGGAGTGGGCCCCGGCGAGTACCGGATGTTCCAGGAGGACGTGGACCGCTCGCAGGAGTTCCGCAAGTGCATCGAGTGCTTCCTGTGCCAGGACACCTGCCACGTGGTGCGCGACCACGAGGAGAACAAGACGGCGTTCGCCGGGCCGCGCTTCCTGATGCGGGTCGCCGAGCTGGACATGCACCCGCTGGACGCGGCCGAGGCGTCCGGCCTGGACCGCAAGCGCACGGCCCAGGACGAACACGGCCTCGGCTACTGCAACATCACCAAGTGCTGCACGGAGGTGTGCCCCGAGGGCATCCACATCACCGACAACGCGCTGATCCCGCTGAAGGAGCGGGCCGTGGACCGCAAGTACGACCCGCTGGTGTGGCTCGGCTCGAAGATCAGGAGGCGTCCCGCAGGAGGCTGAGCACCTGCCGGAGGTTGGACTCGGCGATGTCCCGCATCGGTTCGCGGTCCGGGAAGTCGCCGTCCAGCAGCCTGAGCGGCCCGGCGACCAGGTTGAGGTGCATCGCCAGCCGGTACAGCGCCATCCGGTCCTCGTCCAGCTCGGCGGTGCGCAGCACGTCGTAGGCGGGCCCGAAGCGCAGCCTCAGGAAGACGTGCTCCCATTCGGCGTCGAAGTACATGAGGCCTTCGATGTCGATGAGCGCGGGATCGCCCTCCTCGGTCACCAGGACGTGGTCCGGGCCGAGTTCGCCGTGCACCAGGGAGGCGCTGTCGCGCGGCCGCACCACGTCGTGCAGCTCCCGGATCCGCTCCGCCAGCGGCCGGGCGACCTCCCGCACCCGGGGGTCGCGCCCGGCCAGTTCCTCGACGTCGCGCACGGCGCGGTCCGCGACGACCTGCTCGCAGGAGCTGCCGAGCGGCTTGCCGCCCTCCTCGACCAGGGCGGCCTTGCCGTATCCGGGGGCGGTGCACTCACGGAGCACGCCGAGCGTGCCGGCCAGCCGGGCCAGCGGCACCCGGGCCGCGCCGGGATCGCTGCGCAGCAGCGTCTCCAGGCTGCCGCCGCGGACGTCCTCGACGACCGCCGCGAACACCGGCAGGTGCTCGGCCTCCTCGTCGGCGAACAGCAGTCGCGGGGTGCGCACGCCCAGCTCGGTCAGCCGGTCGTGGGCCGACAGGAAGAGACCGAGCCCGGAGGCGTGCGCGAACGGGTCGCGGATGTCGGCGTCGGCGGGACCCCAGTAGTCCTCCTGCGGGGACCAGACGTAGGCGATCGCCGTCCTGCCGTTGTCCAGGGCGAGCCGGTAGACGCCTTTCTTGGAGCCACCGCGCAGCCGGGTGACGGTGGCGGGGGCACGGCCGAGCGCCTCGCGGGCGAGCGGGGCGAGGTCGTCACGGGTGAGGTGGGCACGAGCGGTTGTCATGACGTACGGACCCAGTCCTTCCGATAAGAGGTCCAGTCATCCTCGGTGGCGGCGAAGTCGACGTAGAGGGCGACGCCGAAGGTAGCGCGATCCGCGTCCGTGCGGGACAGTCCCAGCCGAACCCCTCGCACGGCGGCCGGCACGGTCTCCGCGTGCGCCCAGTGCCCGAAGCGGTTCTCGTGGTAGAAGGGCAGACCCATCAGCAGGTCGGTGCCCGGCGGGGTGACCTCCAGCGCGAGGCTGGTCTGCTGCGCGACGTATCCGCCGTACAGGCTCGGCAGCGGCTGCATCGTGTCGTACGACATCACCGCGATCTGGTCCACGCGGCGCGCGACCTGCCCGAAATACTCCTGTGACCACCATTTGGGATGGCCGGTGACAGTACCCCAGAAGGAGTGAAAGGCGGGGAGCGGGTCGATCTGGTGTGCGGCGACGGACAGCAGCGGGGTGACCGGCCGCAGCGCGTCCAGGAGGGCCAGGAAGTCGCGGTCACCGGAGTGCATCGGCTCCAGGTCGAAGTGGACCCCGTCGAAGCCGGCGGCGATCACCTGCCGGGCGGAGGCGACGACGGCGGCCCGCGTCCCCGGCATCTCCAGATGCATGGCGTCCGGCTTCTCGGGGGCGATCTCGTCGCCGAGCCAGGCCTGGACGCGGACGCCGGGCAGTTTTCGATGCACGGCCGTTATCAGCCAACGGGCCTTGGGGTAGTCCGATCTGGGCAGCGTGCCGTTGTGTTCCAGTGGTCCGGCATGGACGTAGAGGTCGCGTATGCCGGTGTCCGCGAGCCGGGCGGCGAGGGCGGTGACGTCGGCGTCGGTCCTGCGGCCGTCGACCCAGGCGTGGCCGAGCCAGAGGGCGTCCTTGCCGCGGGTGCCGGTGCCGGGTCGCGGGTCGCCGGTGTAGTTGACGCGGAGGGCGGTCTCGGCGGTGAGGAGAGGCAGGACCAGGACCAGGACGGCGGCGATCACGATCCGCCTGAGCCGGCGGATCCGGACGCTCCTCCTGCGGACGCCGGGCGCCGGCGACGCGCCCTCACCGCCCTCCGGGGCCTCCTCCTGCCGTACCGGTCCGGATTCCGTCGCCATCGGCCGTCCTCCCGTCGTCGTCGCCCGGCCGTCCTCGCCCCGGTCGCGGTGCCGGTCTGCTGCCCATACGCTCCGGAATGTGACGTCATCCTTGATCCGGGGCCGTCCGAGGCACGCCACCGGCCACATAGGGGTGCGGGTGGGGCACGCCGTGCTGGGCGGGGTGACCGGGGCGGTCTGGCTGGTGTTGCCGTTGATGACGACCCACGCCGAAGATCCGGTTCCCGCGGCGGCGCGCGAGCCGGTCGCCGCGGCCCGGGCGGACGGGGCGGCCGGCTCCGACTACGTCATGCCGCTGGTGGCGGTGGCCGCCGCCGGTGCGCTCGGCGGCTACGGGTACGTGCGGCGGGTACGGCGGTCCCGCACCCGGACCACGCCCGGCATCGTCCCCGTCGTCCCGCCGGTGCCCTCGCCCGCCGACGTCGAGCGGCAGGCCCGCGCCGCGCTGGTCCTCGCCGACGACTGCGTGCGCACCAGCCGCGAGGCGCTCGGATACGTCGACGGCGGCGAGGACGTGGCACAGGCGGTGCGGGCGGCCCGGGCCGAGCTGTCCGCCGCGTTCGCGATATGGCGGCGGTACGAGGAGGGGATACCCGCGGACGGCGCCGCCCGGCGGCAGGCGCTGGCCGGGGTGGTGGGGCGGTGCGCGGAGGCGGGGCGGCAACTGGACGCGGCGGCGGAGGGGTTCGACGCGGCGTGGGACGCGGGGGACGCGCTGGCGGTGGCCGAGAGGCGGTTCCGGGAACTGGCCGCGCGGACGGCCGGGGTGGCGGACGCGCTGGCCCAGGCCGCCGGACGGTACGGGAACGGGGCCGTCGGCTCCGTGGTGGGGTACGTCGAACAGGCCAAGGACCGGCTGGTGTTCGCGACCGGGCGGCTCAACCGGGCCCGCCGGGACGCCGACTCGGGCGACGGCGAGGGGGCGCGCCGTCAGGTGCGCGCCGCCGAGGGGGCGGTGGCACAGGCCGGGGTGCTGCTGGGCGGGGTGACCCGGCTCGCGGCGGACCTGCGCGGGGCGGCGGGGCTGCTGCCGGCCGCGCTCACCGGGGCGGAGGCCGAACTGGCGGGCGTCCGGGGGACCGCCTCGGCGTCCCGCCTGTCCCACGCCGACACCGTGCTGGCCGCGGTGCGCGAGGAGCTCACCGGCGGCCCGTACGACACGCTGGACGCGCTGCGCCGGGTGGTGCGGGCGGTGGAGGGCGCCGGGGGCGGCCGGTCGGGGGTGATCGCCGCCGGGGCGGAGCTGGTGGCGCGGAGCGCGCTGGGGGCGGCGGACGACTTCGTGGGGGTGCACCGGGGGGCGGTGGGGGCGGAGGCGCGGGCGCTGCTGGCGGAGGCGCGGCGGGCGGCGCCCTCGGACGCGGACCGCCTGGCGCGGCGGGCCCGGGAGCTGGCGGAGCGGGACGTACGCGCTCACGGCAACCCGTACGCCGGGGAGGCGACCCATGAGAGCGGGCTCGCGGGCGCGGTACTCGGGGGTGTGCTGCTCGGCGAGGAGGGGGACGGGGGGCCGGTGGTGACGTTCGGCGGCCCCGAGACACGGGTGCGACTGGGCTGACGCCCACCCGACCGACCACCGGACGCCCGCCGGGGTCGTCCACGCGGGTTCCCCGCGCCCCTGAGGGGGGTTCCGGTCGTCCCAACGGTGCAGCACCGTCGTGGCCGCTCGCGCAGTTCCCCGCGCCCCTGACGGGGGTGACGGTCGTCCCAACGGTGCGGCACCATCGTGGCCGCTCGCGCAGTTCCCCGCGCCCCTGACGGGGCGCCCCGTCAGGGGCGCGGGGAACTGCGCGAGCAACCCCCATGGCCCTGCACCCGTGGACCGGGGCGAGGCACCCCCCTGAAGGGGCGCGGGGAACTGCGCGAACAGCCCCCGCGGCGGCGCACCCGCGAACAGACCGTGACCACTCGCGGGCGACCCGTGTGGTCAGAACAGGCTCAGCAGGGCCTCCGCCGGGTCGGTGAGGCCTGTTTCGCCGTCCGGGAGGGGGAGTTCGAACCACACCGTCTTCCCGCGGGGCGTCCGCCGCGAGCCCCACGCCGCACTCAGCAGCCCGACCAGCTGAAGCCCCCGCCCGCCCTCGTCGGTGTCACGGGCGCGCCGCCGCCGCGGCTGGACCAGGCCGGAGTCCCACACCTCGCACACCAGCGTCCGGTCGAGCAGCAGCCGTAGCCGTATCTCCCCCTCGCCGTACCGCAGCGCGTTGGTGACCAGCTCGCTGACCAGTAGCTCGGCCGTGTCGACCAGCGGCTCCAGGTCCCAGCCGAGCAGCCGGCCGCGCGCGTACTCCCGGGCGCGGCCCACGCTGCGCGGCTCGCGCGGCAGCGTCCAGTCGCCGACCGACTCCGCGGGCAGCCCCTGGACACGTGCCATCAGCAGCGCGATGTCGTCCTCGCCGTGGTGCGTGTCGAGGGTGTTCAGGACGTGGTCGCAGACGTCCTCGAGGGGCTGCGAGGGGTCGGTGAGGGCTCCGACGAACGCCTGGAGCCCCTCGTCCAGGGGATGGTCGCGGGACTCGACGAGACCGTCCGTGTAGAGGGCGAGGAGCGCGCCCTCGGGGAGTTCGACCTCGACCTCCTCGAAGGGCTCGCCGCCGACGCCGAGCGGCATGCCGGGCGGCACGTCGAGCATCAGCGCGTCCTCGCCCGGTTCCACCAGGACCGGCGGCAGGTGGCCGGCGTTGGCGAACGTGCAGCGCCGGGTGACGGAGTCGTAGACCGCGTACACGCAGGTGGCCAGGTAGACCTCGGAGAGGTCGGCGTCGCGGGGCTGGCGGCCCGTCCGGGTGGCCTGCTGGACCCCGCCGGGGGTGCCGAGGCCGCGGGCGATCTCGTCCAGCGCCGAGAGGACCTCGGCCGGTTCGAGGTCGAGCAGGGCCAGCGTGCGCACGGCGGTGCGCAGTTCGCCCATGGCGACGGCGGCGCGCAGGCCGCGGCCCATGACGTCGCCGACCACCAGCGCCGTGCGGTGGCCGGGGAGTTCGATGACGTCGAACCAGTCGCCGCCGACCTCGGTCGCCGCGTTGCCCGGCAGGTAGCGGCAGGCGATGTCCAGGCCGGACGCCTCGGGGTCGCCGGGCGGCAGCAGGGACCGTTGCAGTATCAACGCGCGTTCGTGCTCACGGCGGTACAGGCGCGCGTTGTCGATGCAGACCGCGGCGCGTGCGGCCAGTTCGACGGCCAGATCGCGGTCGCGGTCGCCGAACGGCTCGCTGCCCTTGGTGCGGGCGAACTGGGCGAGGCCGACGACCGTGTCGTGGGCGACCATCGGCACGGCGAGGGTGGACTGGACGAGCCCGCCCTCCTCGGCCGGCACGTGCTGCGGGCGGGCGGTGCGCAGGGCGTCCGCGCACGGCGAGTTGAAGGGGTAGTGGTGGACCGCGCCGACGGCGACGGGGGCGCCGCCGCCCACGAAGGGCGCGTCGGAGACCGCGCTGGCGAACGCGACCCGGCGCAGCTCCGCGCTCCCGTCGGAGTGGCCGGGCGGCCGCTCGTCGCCCGCGAGCAGGCCCTGGTAGAGGTCGACGGTGGCGAGGTCGCAGAAGCCGGGCACGACCACGTCGAGGAGTTCGCGGGCGGTGGTCTCCAGGTCAAGGGAGTTGCCGATGCGGGCGCCCGCCTCGTTGAGGAGGGCGAGATTCCGCCGGGCCGCGGCGGCCTCGCGGGCGGCGGCACGGCGGGCGGTGATGTCCAGGCCGAGCCAGGCGATGCCGATGGGACGGCCGGTGCCGCTGTGCACCCGGTAGAGGTTGATGGACCAGTGCCGGCGCTCCTCGGAGCCCGGCACGAAGCCCGTGACGTGCATGTCCGTGATGGAGTTGCCGGTCTCCAGGACCCGTCGCAGGGTGGCCGCGACCCGGTCGGCCTCCGAGCGCGGCAGGTAGTCGTGGACGCCCTTGCCGCGGTGGTCGTCGGGGGTGCCGCCGAAGATCGAGGAGAACCGCACGTTGGCGCGGCGGATCCGCAGGTCGGGGTCGATCAGCAGGAAGCCGAACGGAGATTGACCGAATATCGACTGCGAGGCGGCGAGGTCGGTCTCGATGCTGCGCAGGGTGCGGACGTCGACCACTATGCAGACGGCGGCGTTCTCGCCCTCGGCGGTGCGGGTGGGCATGACGTAGACCTCGGCGAGGCCCTCCTCGCCGCGCTCGCCGTCCGCCGTGTCGGGCATCCGGAAGGGGACCACGCCGGTCCACTCCCGTCCGTCCAGGATCTCGGCCATCTTCCGCTGGCCGTGTTCGCGCAGGTCCGCGTCGACGAACGCCTCGATGGGATCCATGCCGACGGCACGCTCGGCGGAGATGCCGAAGAGCTGCTCGGCACGCAGGCTCCACTGGTCGACCAGGCCGCCGGCGCCGATGGAGAACGAGGCGACCTTGATGTAGTCGTAGATCGAGCCGGGTGGGCTGCTCTGCCACACGGCGTCGCCCGGGGCCGCGGTCGCCTCCGCGGTCCCTGCCCTCGCGCCGTCCGACGGGTCCTCGGACTCCGTGGCCTCAGCTGGTATCTCGCTCACGCGAACCGTCCCCTCCAGCTCACCGCATCCGGCACCGGTCACCGGAGGCGGCTGCCCGCAGTATCCAGCACTACGGCGCCGCCTGACACGGTGTTCACGATCACAGCACGGTCCCGACGATTTCCGGACCGGGCCGTGACAACACTTCCAGTCTTCTAACCAGGGAACACGCCCTCGAACCACCCGTTCCGGCACCCGTTCTCCGGCCACTCCCGAGAGTGGACGACGTAGCACTGCGTGTACACCCCGTTCACGCCGTCCCGGGGACCGCCAGCTCGAACCAGACGGTCTTGCCGGTGCCGCCGGGCCGGGTTCCCCAGCTCCGCGAGGACCCGGCGACCAGTTGGAGGCCGCGGCCGCTCTCGTCGTCGGGGCCGGCGGCGCGCTCGCGGGGCGGGTCCGGGAGCGGGTCGGAGACCTCCACCCGGAGGGTATCGGCGAGGTCGGCGGGGCGGACCAGGCGGACGCCGATGGGGCCGGTGGCGTGTCTCAGCGAGTTGGTGACCAGCTCGCTGACCAGCAGGGCGGTGATGTCGGCGAGGGTGCCCAGGCCCCAGCCGGTCAGTTGGTCACGGACCGCGGTCCGGGCCGTGCGCACGGCACCCGGTTCCGCGGGAAAGGTCCACTCGACAGTGCCACCTTCGGTGTCGATCACACCGATCACTTCCCAGTCGCTTCCCCGGTGACGAGCCCGGACCTGTCCGGTTTCATGGGGTTAATGGGCACATACCCGATTACTGGGGGCCAGTACCGCGCGGGAGGGTGCACTGTGGCACGAACGGCTTACGCCGGCGGGCGAGCGCCCCGAGGGGCGGGGAGCCGCGGACACCGGGCCGCCGCGGGCGCGCGGCGGCCGGCCGCACGCCCCTATCCGGCGGTGTTCCGCGCCGCCTCCAACAGGCCGGCCACCTCGCGCACGGCCGGTACGTCCTGGTCGAGCCAGTCCACGTCCCAGAGTTCGTCCCGGGTCAGCCAGCGCAGGTCGTCGTGGTCCTGGAGGGGTTCGGGGGCGGCGGAGGCGGGGTGCAGGCGGGCGGCCCACACCCGCAGGACGTACGGCTCCCGCAGCGGCCACTCCCCCGGCACCCGGGCCACGGCCTCGGCGGCCACGCCCAACTCCTCGCCAAGTTCGCGCACCAGGGCGGCTTCGGGGCTCTCGCCGGGCTCCACCTTGCCGCCGGGCAGCTCCCAGCGGCCGGCCAGGTCCGGGGGCGCGCTGCGGCGGGCGGCGAGCAGGCGGCCGGCGTCGAGCAGGGCGGCCGCGACCACCACGATCCGTTCACTCATGACCCGGAGCCTACGGGGAGGCGGTGCGGGCCTCAGTTGCGCGTGGCGTCCCCGCTGCCGTTGGCGAAGCCGATGCGCTCGACCCAGTAGAGCTGCTTGTGCCCGCGGTCGTCGAGGCTGTCGGCGATCTTCTGCGCCTCGGCACGGGTCGCGTACCGGCCGACCCGGTAGCGATTGCCGTTGTCGTCCTGCCGTATGACGAGCCACGGGAGAGAGACCGTGCCTTCCGTCATCGCGCCCCTCCGTCTCTCCCGGCTCCCGCAAGTCCCCGCCCAGCCAAGGAAACCGCACTCCGCATATGCCCGAGCGTACGCCTAACCTTCACGCAGCGAATACGCCTTTTCACAAAGAGGTACGCAACCAGCCAGAACGGCGGGGGCGCACGATGACGAGTGCGCCGTGCGCAGAGGCGGTGTCCCGCGTCGCGGGCATGCCGTGGAGAGGCCGGACCACCTGGGAGAACGGCCGGATCGCGTCGGCCGGGTCAGGATCCCGACAGAGACGGTGAAGTCGTCAACTACCGCGAGGGTGTGCGCTACTTCACGGGCAGGTGGTACGCGGCGCGGTAGCGGTCGGCCGGGATGACGACGTCCGCGGTCTCCACCGCGCGGCCGGAGGCGTAGTACGTCCGCTGGATCACCAGGACCACGTGGCCGGGGACGCCGCCCAGGGTGAGCAGTTCCTCGGCGAGGCCGGGGCGGGCGCCGACCTCCTCGGTGACGTTGTCCACGATGACGTCGATGGCCCGCATCCGCTCGACCACGCCCATGCCGCCCAGGGGGCCCTCCTCGGGCAGCATCACGGGGGTGCGGCCGGTGACGGCGAGGGGCTCCCAGGAGGTGGAGAGCATCATCGGCTCGCCCGCGTCCCGGAACAGGTAGCGGGTGCGCATCACCCGGTCACCGGTCTGGATGCCGAGCCGGTCGGCGATCACGGCACCGGCCACGGCCTGCTCGCTGCTGGACTCCCAGGTGCCGCGCGCGGCCGCCTCCGACTGCTCCTGCCGGAACGGGGTGGCGCCGCCGACCGGGCGGAACCCGGAGCGGGCCACCCGCCGGGGCACCGGCCGCTCCCGCACGTAGGTGCCGGAGCCGGAGCGGCCCTCGACCAGCCCCTCGGCCATCAGCACCTTGCGGGCCTCCAGGGCGACGGTGTCGGAGACGCCGTACTCCTCGCGGATGCGGGCCTGGGAGGGCAGCCGGGTGTGCGGGGGCAGCGAACCGTCGGCGATCTTCTTGCGGAGATCACCCGCGACACGCAGATACGCCGGCTGTTCACCGAAAGTCACTGGCCGCTCCCATCAGGTTGTACAGACAGCAACAGCCTGGCAACCGTGGGTTCCGCCATGCAAGCAAAGGCCAGAGAATCACTCGATGTGATGACATGCGGCCGGGGAACGCTTTACGCAGGCACTTTCTCCCCGCTATGGCCGTGATCACACCTGCATGCCGGAGCCACTTCCCTCGCCCCCGGAGTCGCCGCCCCCGTCCTCGTAGGCGGGCGGGACCGTGAAGAGGCCCAGAGCATCGCGTACCGTCACCGCACGGTGCGGATCGATCAGTTTGTACCCCTTGTCGTAGTGCACGTAGAAGGTGTCGGCATCCGGTGCCTTCGCGGCCTCGGCCCACTCGGCGCGCGCCTTGTCCAGGCCGGCGGCGAGGGCGCGGACCGGCTGCTCGGTCCGCGCGGACCACTCGTACGAGCGCAGCATCGCCGCCTGCTTGCCGAGCGCCGTGGACACCCGGCCCGCCCACGCCTTGTTGCCGGGCAGGTCGTCCTCGACGTACGCGGAGTCCGGCGCGGTGTCCAGGGCGGCGTTCAGCAGGTGCGCGGCCTTCAGGTAGGCGACCTGCTCGGGGGCGTAGGAGTCGGCGTCCGCGTGGTAGGAGCTGGTGAGCTTCCTGCCCTTCGTGGCGCTGCCGAAGGCGCAGACCACGCTGCGGTCGCCGGTGGCCCAACTGTCCTCGCTGGGCGTGAAGTAGTACACGGCGACGTCGTCGGGGACGGCCCACAGGTCGAAGGCGTAGGTGTCCTCCAGGGCGTAGCAGCGGCGGTCCGCGGAGGCGCCGGACGCGTCGTCGCCCGGGTAGCCGGTGCCCTTCAGGTCGTAGGTGGCGAAGACCTCGGCGTCGTGCGGGTCGTCGCAGGCGACGTGCGTGACGTGGCTGACCAGGTCGCCGGTGAGGGTGCCGCCGGGGGTGTCGAAGCAGTCGCCGGTGGACAGCGACAGGCTGGAGCTCTCGCTCGCGCCTTCCTTGACGCCCTTCCAGAAGTCGCCGGCGCCGCCGGTCGCGAGCGCCGCCACCCACAGGGCGAGCCCGACCGCGGAGAGCAGCGACCCGACGACCGCCATCGCCCTGCCGCGCTCACCGCGCCTGCGGATCTGTCCCAGGGCGACCAGTCCCAGCACCAGCCCGACCCCCGGCAGGCAGCACAGCAGCCCGAGCACGAGGGAGGCGATGGCGAGGCCGTTGACGGGCGCCGGCAGGGTGTAGGGGCCGTAGCCCTCCCCCCAGGGCTGGTACGGCGACGGGTAGGGCAGCTGCGGCCCGTAGGGCCCCTGCGGGTACTGCGGCTGCGGGTACTGCGGGTACTGCGCCGGGCCCGCCTGGGGCGGCTGGTAGGGCCCTTGCGGCTGCTGGGGGCCGGGGGGCGGAGGTATGGACACCGGTACCGTGCTTCCTGAGGGGGCGTCTGGCCGCGTGTGACGGACGGCTGAACTGACGTACGACTGCGCGCATCGTAAGCGCGCCGCGAACGGGGGCGGAACGAGGGCGGGCGCCGCGGGCGCGCACGTCAGCGTCCGGGCCGGTCCCTGCCGCCACCGGCCGAGTACTCCTGGGAGGACGACGAATGAACGAGACCGTCGGCGCCGTCAACGCGCTCACCGCGGCGTGGGCGCAGCGGACCAGAGGGGGCACGGTCTTCTCGGCCGCCGGCGTCTGGCCGCTGCTGGCCTTCCTCGCCGACGGCGCGGAAGGCACCGCCCGGGACGAACTGACCCGCGCGGTCGGCCTGCCGCCCGACCAGGCCGCGGCCGGTGCACGGGAGTTACTGGCCGGGCTCGCCTCGATGCACGGTGTCGGGGCGGCCCTGGGACTGTGGACCGACCGCGCGCTGGAGCTGCGCGAGCCGTGGGCGGCCGGACTGCCCGCCGACGCGCACGGGGTGCTCGGCGCCGATCCCGCGGCCTCCCAGGAGGCCCTGGACGCCTGGGCGGCCCGGCGCACCGAGGGGCTGGTCGACCGGATGCCGGTCACGCTGACCGAGGGCGCGCGCATGGTGCTGGCGACCGCGCTGGCCCTGCACACCGACTGGCGGCAGCCGTTCGAGGAGACCGTGCTGCGGCCCGGCACCGGACCCTGGCAGGGCCGTACCCTGGCCGGCCTGCGCCGCAGCAGCGTGCGCACGGACCGGATCGGGGTGACCGCGGGCCCGGACGGACACGTCACCACGGTGAAGGTGCCCGGCGGCAACGCCCTCGACGTGCATCTGCTGCTCGGCGAGGAGGGGATGGCGCCCGGACAGGTGCTGCGGACCGGGATAGCCGTCCTGGAGCGCGCGCTGCCGGTGACGAGCGGCGGCGCGCTCCCGTACGGGCAGGCGGGGCCCGGCGTGACCGTGGAGCGGCAGCCGTCGGCGACCCCGGACCCGGTGCGGCTGGACGTGACGACCGTCGGGTTCCAGGTGCGCGCGGACCACGATCTGCTGCACCTGCACGGCCTGTTCGGCCTCTCGACGGCCGCCGGCACCCGCGAGGGCCACTTCCCCGGCATCAGCGCGGCGCCGCTGGCCGTCGGTGCGGCCGGGCAGTCCGCGGTCGCGGAGTTCGGACCGCTGGGCTTCCGGGCCGCCGCGGTGACGGCCGTACTGGCGGCGCCGGGCGGCGGTCCGCCGCGGTACGGGCACGAGTCGACCGTCGTACGGACCGTCTTCGACCGCCCGTTCGGCTTCCTCGCCGTGCACCGCGACAGCCGCCTGGTCCTGACGGCGGGCTGGGTCACGGACCCGACGCCGGCCGGCTGACCGCCGCCGCGGGCCGGACGTCCGCACACGGCGGTCGCCGTGTGCGGACGGGGCGTCACCTCGCGTGCGGGGCGCTGCCGGTGATGCGCAGCCGGAGCGTGCGGGCCTCGGGGCGCAGGGCGAACTCCGGCCACACGTCAGGGCCGCAGGCCCGGGAGCCGAGTCCGTGCTGGGCCGCGTCGATGATCAGGTGGCTGGTGGCGGACTCCGGGAGCTCGTGGGGATGGGCGGCGCGGGCGAGCTGCTGGGGGGTGTGCCGGGCCAGGGTGAAGCCGGGGCGCCGTCCCCGGGTGTCGGGCAGCGCCGTCAGGTGCAGCACCTCCGTGCCGGCGCTGGTCAGCGTGAGCCGGCGCAGCCCGGAGCGGTGGCCGGTCTCCTGCGGGCGGGCGTAGCCGGCCGCGAGGTCCTCGACGGCGGCGGAGAAGCGGCCGGTGCGGGCCGCGCGGAGGCTGTCCGGGTACGACTCGTGCGGGCCGAGGCCGAACCAGTCGGCGCCGTCCACCGGGGCGGTCCCGTCGGGCAGTTCGAAGCGCACGCCGACCCGCGGCCACACCGTCCGCCAGCCGCGGGCGGGCTCGATCTCCACGCGCAGTTCCAGCTCGCCGTCCTCGACGGACCACACCGACTCCACCGTCACCGACAGCGCGGAGTGCGCGGCGGAGACCCGGTCGACGGTGCGCAGGGCGTTTGCGGTGCGGGCCACCGCGATCCGCCGCGTGGTCAGCCGGTCGAGTCCGTCGCGGCGCCACAGCTGGGCGCTGGAGACCTCCGGCAGGGCGTCGTCGCTGCCCTCCAGCCGGTCCGAGGTGCCCTCGTCGTTGTCGGTCGGCGCCCGGAACAGCTCCAGGCGCGGACCGGTCACGGCGCGCCCGGCGAGCCGGGTCAGGGAGCCGCCGGTGAACTCGGCGATGCCGAGGGCGAACGTGCCCTCGTCCGGCAGCCAGCCGGTCAGGCGCCGGCCGGCGGGCACGGGCCGCCGCACCGAGCGGTCCTGCTGGGCGGTGGCCACCTCGTGTCCCGCGGGCGCCCAGGCGGTCTCGGCCGCCAGCACCGCCTCGATTGTCAGCCAGGTCTCGGCGTCCGGCGCGACCGGGACGGCCGGCAGCGGCACCCGCGCCGACTCGCCCGCGGCCACCGGTGCGACCTCCAGGTCGCCGGAGGCCACGACGGTGCCGTCGTGCTCGACGCGCCAGCGGAAGGCGAGGTCGGCGGTGTCCGCCGAGTGCCGCAGGTTGGTGACGGCGAGCCGGTCGCCGTCGAAGGCGAACCGGATCGGCTGGACGACCGCCTTGAACTCGTGCAGGCCCGGCGTCGGCACGTCGTCGCTGAGCACCATGCCGTCCATGACGAAGTTGCCGTCGTGCACGACCTCGCCGAAGTCGCCGCCGTAGGCGTAGTACGGCGTGCCGTCGGCGGTCCTGGCCAGGATGCCGTGGTCGCGCCACTCCCAGACGAACCCGCCGTGCAGCCGGGGGTGGCGGTGGACGAGTTCCTCGTACTGGTCGAGCGCGCCGGGCCCGTTGCCCATCGCGTGGGCGTACTCGCACAGCAGGAACGGCTTGGTGCGCTGGCGGGCGCCCTGGGCCGGGGTGCAGCCCAGCAGCGGGGCGTCGGAGCCGTCGGTGCCGATCTGCTCGGCCTCCGGCACCGTCGCGTACATCCGGGAGTACACGTCGGTGTAGTCGCCGGTGTAGTCGCCCTCGTAGTGCACGGGGCGCTCGGGGTCGCGGGCGTGCGTCCAGGCCGCCATGGCGGCGAGGTTGACGCCGGTCCCGGCCTCGTTGCCGAGCGACCACATCACGACGCCGGGGTGGTTCTTGTCGCGTTCCACGGTCCGCTCGATGCGGTCCAGGCAGGCCGCGCGCCAGGCCGGGTCGTCGGTCGGGTTGCCGGTCCAGTCGCCGTCGTTGTCGAAGCCGTGGGTCTCCAGGTCGCATTCGAGGACGACCCAGAAGCCGAGTTCGTCGGCCAGGTCCAGCAGCCGGGGGTGCGGCGGGTAGTGGCTGGTGCGGATGGCGTTCACGTTGAACCGCTTCATCCGGGCCAGGTCCTCGCGGGCGTGCGCCTCGTCGAAGACCCGGCCGCGCTCGGGGTGGGCCTCGTGCCGGTTCATGCCGTGGAAGACCACCCGGCGGCCGTTGACCAGGAAGCGGTCGCCGCGGATCTCGACGGTGCGGAAACCCACCCGCAGGGTGACGGTCTCGGCGGCCGAGGAGACGGTGGCGTCGTACAGGCAGGGCTCTTCGGCCGACCACGGCCGCACGGCGGCGACCTCGACGGGCGCCACGTCGGACGCGGTCCGCCAGACCTGCTCGACGCCCAGTTCGGGGACGCGCAGGGTGACGGGGAAGGCGCCCGGGTCGGCGGTGATCTCCGCCTCGATCCGGCCGCGCCCGTCGTCGTACCCCGTCCGCAGCCAGACGTCCTCGATGCCGCCGGCCGGGCGGGCGAGCAGGGTGACGTCCCGGAAGATGCCGGGCAGCCACCACTGGTCCTGGTCCTCCAGGTAGCTGGCCGCCGACCACTGGTGCACCCGGACGGCGACGACGTTGTCCTCCCCGGGGCGGACCGCGGACGTCACGTCGAACTCGTGGGCCAGCCTGCTGCCGCTCGCGCTGCCGATCTCGACGCCGTTCACCCACACCTTGAACAGCGACTCGACGCCGTCGAAGCGCAGCAGCACCCGCTCGGCGTCCGACCAGCCGCCGGGGAGGCCGAAGCGGCGGCGGTAGTCGCCGGTGGGGTTCTCGTCGGGGACGTGCGGCGGGTCGATCGGGAACGGGAACTGGATGTTGGTGTAGATCGGCCGGCCCCAGGCGCCGTCGCCCTCCAGCACCCAGTGCGCGGGCACCGGTATGCCCTCCCAGCCGTCGTCGTCGAAGCCGGCGGCCGCGAAGTCCTCGGCGACGGCCGCGGTCGGCGACAGCCGGAAGCGCCAGTCTCCGTTCAGCGAGAGGGCGGGGGCGTCGGAGTGCAGCCACGAGCGGGCCGGGCGCAGGGCGCCACGCCAGGGGGCGGTGTCCGATACGTACGCGGAGTGCTCGGAGGGCAAGGGTTCACAACTTTCTGCGTGAGGGGGTGTGGTGCCGCTAGCGGAGGACGACGGTGCGGATCTCCCAGGGTCCGAGGGCGAGCGTGAGCCCGTCCTCGGTGACCGGCTCGGCGCCGGCCGGCCGGCCGAGCAGGTCGACGGTGGTGGCCTCGGTGAAGTCGCCGGTCACCCGGACCTCCGACGCGGTGTCCCGCAGCGCCGCCAGCCGTACCTCGGTGCCGGGCCCGTGCTCGGGGTCGGTGATCCGGCGGATGGCGGAGACCTCGACGTCCCGGCCCTCGACCCGCAGTCCGGTGGCGTCCGGGGGCAGCGGGCCGCCGCCGGGCGCGGTGCCGCGGGCGACCAGGACGCCGGCCCGGAACTCCTCGGCGAGCGCGACCGCGTCCGCGTCCCGCCAGCCGCCCGCCGAGGGCAGCACGGCGATCCGGTTCTCGATGCGCATGCCCAGGTCCTGGGCACCCGGGACGGGGATCTCGCTCGCCGCGGGTTCGTCGCGCAGCGGGTGGATGTTGACGCTGATCGAGCCGATGGCGCGCAGCAGGGTCAGGGCGAGGGCGCGGCCGTCGTCGACGAGTTCGTACTCGGTGGTGTGGTCGAGCAGGACGGTGGCCGGGCCAGCCGACACGAAGGAGCCGGCCGGGAAGGTCGGCAGCGGGTACTCGCCCCAGCCGCCCTCGGCGGTCAGCCCGCGCTCGGTGACGGCGAACTGCCCGGCCGACGCGGAGACGGTGACGGGTGCGGGCAGCGGCACGTGCAGGCGCAGCCGGTGGTCGGCGCTGCCGTTGAGGAACGCGGTGGAGATCCGGACGAACGGCTCGCCGGCGCGGACCTCGACCTCCATGTCCACGGGCGTCGCGACGGTGTCCGCGGCGCGCCGGTCGCGGTCCCCGGCGGCGAGCGCGGCCGGCCAGTCGTAGACGCGGGTGACGCGGAGCCTGGCCCGCAGCGGGCCGCGGTCGAGAAGTTCGACGCCGACCCGGGACGGCTCGGACACCAGGACGTCGTGCGCCGGGGGCGCGTAGTTGTAGCTGTCGCCGCGGTCGCCGCCGTCGGCCAGGCGGCCCACGCCGGTCAGGACGGTGCCGTCGGCGCCGGTCACCTCCAGGGTGCCGTCGGCGGCCACGGTGACCTCGACCAGGCCGTTGGCGAGGCGGTCCGCCGTCGCCGTCACCGGCGGCACGGCCGGGGCGGCGGAACGGCCGGCCGGACCGACCCGGAAGGCGGCGAGGCCCGCGGGCGGCACGGGCACGGCGGCCAGGGCGGTGGTCCGGGCCTCGGCCAGGGTCAGCACCCGCCACTCCCCCGGGTGCGCGGCCGCCGCGGCGGCGACCTCGCCGCGCAGCGTCATCAGGTCGAAGGCGCCTGCCGGCGCCTCGGCGAGGTGGAAGACCAGGGAGTTCGGGGTGAGGTCGTAGCGGTCGATGAGCAGGCCGAACAGCTCGCGGCGGTGGATGCGGCGCAGTACCCGCTCCAGCTGCGAGGCGTCGAGGCGTTCGTCGCTGAGGACGGTCGGCGCCTCGGAGATCCGCTGGACGGGGTGGACCGTGCCGTCGGCGGTGGTCGCGACCAGGTCCCGGCCGTCCGGGGCGGCGACGACGTCCACCTCGACCAGGGCGGTACGGGGCACGGGCAGCGGGTTGGCGACCAGGTGCGCGTCGCTCGGCACCAGGGCGGCGCGCTCGGCGAGGGCCGCGTCCCGGACCGCCCGCGCGGTCTGCGCGGCCTCGGCGAGGCGGGCGGCGACCTGGTCGCAGGTCTCGTCGGTGCCGGAGCCGACCACCGAGTCGTGCGCGGTCGACTCGATGATCTTGTGCCAGGCGAGGTCGAGGAAGTGCGACTCGTCGCGCCGGGACCACAGCGCGTTCATCCGCTCGGCGTGGTCGACGGTCCGCTCGGCGAGCGCCATCCGCTGCTTGAGCCCGAGCCGCACGGAGAGCACGCCCGGCAGGATGTTGCCGCGCACGTGGCTGCGGAGTTCACCGGTGACGACGGCGCTCACCTCGTCGCGGACGTGCCCGCGCAGGTACTCGTCGAGGGTGGCGACGGTGATCGGCCGCTGCTCGCCGGAGGCCTTGCGCAGCCAGTCGGCGAGGTCCGGGTGGGGTGCGTTGTGGTCGGTGCCGGCCATGGCGAGCAGCGGGTCGCCGCCCCAGCGTCCGGCGGTCTGTTCGGCGTACTCGGCGAGCGCCTCCCGGATCCGGCCGGGCACCAGCAGGACGTCGAGGCCGTTGTCGTACCCGTCGAAGAGGAACTCGGTGCGCACCTCGGAGCCGTCGGGGGCGCGCCAGCGGAAGGCGTGGCCGCCGACCGAGCCGGGCACCCCGCGCCACAGGGCCGCGTGCGCGATGCCGGCCCGCGCCAGGATCTGCGGCATCTGCGCGACGTGGCCGAACATGTCGGGGAGGTAGCCGATGGGCATGGCCCCGCCGAGGCGCTCCGCCGCCGCCCAGCCCATCCGGAGGTTGCGGACGATGGTCTCGCCGGTGCACAGGAACTCGTCGAGCAGGATCAGCCAGGGCCCGACGGCCAGCCGGCCCTCGCGGACCAGGGCGGCGACCCGGTCGCGGTTCTCCGGGCGCATCTCCAGGTAGTCCTCGACGGCGGCCATCTGCCCGTCGACGGTGAACCGGAAGTCCGGGTCGGCGTCGGCGGTGGCCAGCACGGTGTCGAGGGCCGTGACGAGGCGGTGCCGGAACACCTGGAACGGCTCGTACCACTCGCGGTCCCAGTGGAAGTGGGGCACGAAGACGGCGGAGTCGGGCATGACGGGGGGCACCTTCCGGGTGGTCACTTGAGGGAGCCGGCGGCGAGGCCGGTCCGCCAGAAGCGCTGGAGCAGGATGAAGACGATGATCACGGGCACGATGGAGACCAGCGAGCCGGTGATCACGGACTGCTGGAGGAGCGGGGCGCGGGCGGTCTGGCCGTTCCACTCGTACAGCCCGAGCGTGATCGGGAACAGGGACTCCTTCTGCAGCATCACCATCGGCAGGAAGAAGTTGTTCCAGATGGCCACGAACTGGAACAGGAAGATGGTCACCAGGGCCGGTGTCATCAGCCGGAACGCCACCGAGAAGAACGTCCGGAACTCGCCCGCGCCGTCCAGCCGCGCCGACTCCAGGAGTTCCTGCGGGACCGCCGCGTTGGCGAAGATCCGCGCGAGGTAGACGCCGAAGGGGCTGACGATGCTGGGCAGCAACACCGCGAAGTAGGTGTTGACCAGCCCGGTCGCGGAGAACAGCAGGAACAGCGGCAGGGCCAGCGCGGTGGTGGGCACCAGGACGCCGCCGAGGATGACGGAGAACAGGAACTCCCGGCCGCGGAAGCTGAACTTGGCGAGCGCGTAGCCGCACAGCGCGGAGATCAGGGTGCCGACGGCCGCGCCCAGCACCGCGTAGATCACGGTGTTCAGGGCCCAGCGGCCGAAGATGCCGTCGCTGCGGGTGAACAGGACGTGCAGGTTGTCGAAGAGGTTGAAGTGCGAGAACGCCAGGCCGTTGGTGGTGGCGAGGTCGCCCTGCGGCTTGGTCGCGGCGACGACCAGGAAGTAGACCGGCAGCAGGAAGTACACGGCCAGCAGCAGCATCAGGCCCATGACGGCGGTCCGGCTGACGCGGCTCTCTTTGCTCACGGAGGGGTGGTTGCTCACAGTCCGGCCTTCTTCGAGGTCAGTCGCATGAACCCGAAGCTCAAGACGAAGGTGATGACGGCGATGACGACGGAAATGGCGGCTGCCTGCTGGTAGTTGTTCCCGGAGGCCACCGTGTAGGCGAGCATGTTCGGGGTGAACGTGCTGGAGATGTTCGAGGAGATCTGGCGCAGCACGGCCGGTTCGGCGTACAGCTGGAGGGTGCCGATGATCGAGAACACCGTCGTCAGGACGATCGACGGGGCGATGATCGGGACCTTGACGCGCCAGGCGATCGTCCAGTTGGAGGCGCCGTCGAGCTTGGCGGCCTCGTAGAGCTCCTGCGGGATCGACTGGAGCGCCGAGAACATGATCAGCATGTTGTAGCCGGTCCACAGCCAGGTGGAGACGTTCGCCGCGGACCACAGCACGGCACCGGGGCCGAGGAAGTCGGGGTGCAGCCCGACGCCGTTCAGCAGGTCGACGACCGGGCTGAGCTGCGGTGAGTAGAGGTACGACCACATGATCGCGGCGATCACGCCGGGCACCGCGTACGGCATGAACGCGACGATCCGGAAGAACCCCTTGGCCCGCAGCAGCGGGGTGTCCAGGAGCAGCGCGATGATCAGGGCGACGAACAGCATGACCGGCACCTGCACGATGCCGAACAGGCCGATGCGGCCGATGCTGGACCAGAACTCGTGGTTCTGGAAGACCTGGACGTACTGCTCGAAGCCGCCGAAGGCCGTGTACGAGGTGCCGTACTGCCCGCCGCTGCGGCGCACCACCCGGAAGCTCTGCCACAGCGCGTAGCAGACCGGAACCAGGTAGAAGAGCAGGAACGGCAGGAAGAACGGGGTGACGAAGGCGGCGACGGTGCCCAGGCGGGGGCCGCCGCCGTCACGACGACGGCGGCTCCCGGACGGCGGCACCGCGCGGCTCGGGCGGGTCGCGATGTCGGTCATACGGCGGTCACTTGCCCGCCTCGGCCGGGATGGCCTGGTCCTTCATCGACTTCAGCGCGGCGGCCTGGGCGGCGGCGAGCGCGTCGGTCAGGGTGCCGTCACCGGCGGCGGCCTTGGCCATCGCGTCCTGGAGCGCGAGGTTCACGGTCTTCTGGGTGGGACCCCAGCTGAAGCTGGTGTCGATCTTCTTGGACGAGTCGGCGAACACGTCGAAGATCTTCTCGTTGCCGTAGTACGGCACACCCTTGGACAGCGCCGGCAGCTTCAGCCCGTCGTTCGCCGCCGGGTAGAGACCGCCCAGCTCGTTCTCCATGGCCAGCGCCTGCGGGTCGCTGTTCAGCCAGGTGTTGAACTCGACCGACTCGTAGAGGTGCTTGCTGCCCTTCATGAACGCGACGGTCGAGCCGCCCCAGTCACCGGAGGCGCCTCCGCTGCCCCAGGTCGGCATCGGGACGATCGACCACTTGCCCGCCTGCTTGGGCAGGTTGTCGCGGAACATGCTGTAGCCCCAGGCGGCGCCGACGTAGCTGGCGACCTGGTCCTTCTGGTACGCCGCGTACATCTGCGTGGACCCGTTGGCGAGGTCGGTGCGCACCAGCTTGCCGGAGATCAGCTTCTGCCAGTACTCGGCGACCTGCCTGCTCTTGTCCGACTCGACGCTGACCTGCCACTTGCCGCCGGAGTAGCCGTACATCTCGGCGCTGTTCTGCCAGAGCAGGCCGTTGAACCACTCGGCGTTGTTCGGGTCGAAGAACGTGATGTCGAGCTTGGGGTCCGCCTTGTGCAGCTTCTCGGCGGCCGTCGCGTACTCGTCCCAGGTGGTGGGGACGGCGACGTCGTACTTCTTGAAGATGTCGGTGCGCACGAACAGGGCCATCGGGCCGGTGTCCTGCGGGAGGGCGAACACACCGGTGCCGCCGAAGCTGGTCTGCGACCAGGTCCACGGCACGAACTTCGACTTGGCCGCGGTGGCCGCCTTGCAGGCGGAGGCGTCCACGAAGGCGTTCTGGGTGCGCAGGTTGGGCAGCTCGTCGTAGCCGACCTGGGCCAGGTCCGGCGCCTTGTCCGCCTTGAGCGCGTTGCCGAGGGTGCCGTACTGGTCGTTGGAGATGTTCTTGGTCTCCACCTGGACGTCCGGGTGCTGCTTGTTCCACAGCGCGACGACCTTGTCCATGCCCGGGACGGTGTTCCAGTACTGGAGGGTGACCTTGCCCTTCGCGGGTGCGCAGGACGAGGCGGACGCCTTGTCCGGCGAACCGGACGAGGAACACCCGGCGAGTACGACGATGCCGGCCGTGGCGACCGCGACGGCGAGGCGGGTGCGAGTGACTGTGCTGGTCATGTCTTCCGTTCCAGAGATCGCCTGGCGAGGGTCGGCAGGCGGGTCGACGTTGACACCTGGAGGCGGATGCCTTCTGGTTGGAATCAGGTTCCGTGAGCGGTAACGTGAGCGCTCACGGGAGCGGTAACGGGAAGTGATTGGGAGTCTGAACTTCGGCCCGCCGGAGTGTCAAGACTCAAAACGTCGGACCCGGCATACTCGGTGTCCCTGCGACGCGGCCGCGTCGGCAACTGCACGGAGGTGAGTGATGGCGCCGTCGGGGACCGGACCCCGCAGGGTGACGATCGACGATGTGGCCGAAGCCGCGGGAGTGTCCCGGCAGACCGTGTCACGCGCGCTCAACGACAAGGGCGAGATCGGCGTCTCCACCAAGCAGCGCGTCCTGGACGCCGCCCTCGCGCTCGGCTACCGGCCCAGCCGGTTCGCCCGGGGGCTGGTGAAGCAGGACACGGTCAGCGTCGGACTGGTGATCCCCGACCTGCTCAACCCGTTCTTCACCGAGGTCGCCGCCGCCGCGCTGGACGCGGCCCGGGGCCGCGGCTGGCACGTCGTGGTGTACGACACCGGTGACCGCGTCGAGGAGGAGCGGGGCACCCTGGAGGTGATCGCCTCCCAGGTGGACGCCGTGGTGGGCTACCTGAGCCTGGCCGAGGACGAGATCGCGCGGCTCACCCGCGGGCTGCCCGTCGTGCTCATCGACCGCAAGCGTCCCACCGAGCGGTTCAGCTCGATCCGGATCGACGGCGAGGCGGGCGTGCACACCGCGATACGCCACCTGACCCAGGCCGGGCACCGGCACATCGGCATGCTGGACCACGCCGAGCGCTCCGAGCCGAGCATCCGGCACGAGTGGTTCGACACCGCGATGTCCGCGTGCGCGCTGGACTCCGGTTCGGTGGCCCGCGCCGACCAGAGCGTGGAGGGCGGGGAGCGCGCGCTCCAGGAACTCCTCGCCCGGCATCCGCACCTGACCGCCGTGTTCACGTTCAACGACATCATCGCCATCGGCGCGTTGCGGGCCGCCCGCCGGCTCGGCCGCCGGGTCCCCGGCGACCTGGCCGTGCTCGGCTTCGACGGCCTGGGCCTCGGCAGCCTGGTCGAGCCGGCGCTGACCACGGTGGCCCTGGACACCCGCCGCCTCGGCGCCCTCGCCGTCGAGCAGACGGCCCGGCTCCTGACCGGGGCCGGCCCCCTGCGCCCCGACGAGCTGACGGTGGGGGCGGAACTACGACTGCGCGAGTCGGCGTAGCCCTCCGGGGGGGACGGATGGGCGGTCGTCGGGTGGCTGCGGGCCGGTGGGGGCCGTTCGCGCAGTTCCCCGCGCCCCTTGAGCCAGAACAGGTGGGCCCGCCTTCTTGGGGGCGCGGGGAACTGCGCGACAAGCCCCCACCGGCCCGCGGCGAATCGACGACCGCACATCCGCCCCCCCTCACGCGGAGCGCCTGCGGCGGTTGCGCCAGTGGGTGACCAGCCACAGGACGTTGACTCCGCCCAGGACGATCAGCACGGCAGCCGAGTCGGCGTTGCGCGCGAGGCCATGGCCGGGGCCCAGCCCCCGGGCCGCCCTGATCAGCAGGGTGAGGTCGGCGGGCAGGGTGACGGCGGCCATGAACGCCAGGCAGGCCGCCGTGCCGGCCACCAGCACGACGCTGTAGAGGCGGACGGCGCGCCGCTCGTGCGGAGGCAGCCCGGCGCTCGGGTCGGCGGTCCCGGCGGAGCGCCGGACGCGCAGCAGCCGCCGCAGCCGGTGGCGGGCGTAGGCGAGGCCGTCGCCGTACAGGTTCCGGCAGCCGGTGACGTCCTGGAGGACGAAGTAGAGGTCCGTGCGCGTGAACACCATGCACTGGAAGGGCAGCGGCAGCAGGGCCAGCAGCAGGACCGCGGCCAGCACCCGGTGCAGCGTCGTCGCCGTGTCCGTGAGGGCGAGGACCGGCACCAGGGCCGAGGCGACCGACAGGTTGAGGGCGATGCCCGCCAGGTAGGCCGTCAGCCGGTGGCGGCGGGGGGCGAGTTCGATGCCGCTGATGTCGGTCTGCATGACGAGGAACTGCAGCCGGGTGCCCAGCCGCATCCGCCCCGGCACGCCCGCGGCCCGCGCGGTGACCAGGTGGGCCAGCTCGTGGGCGAACAGCAGCGCCCACCCCACCGCCGCCCCGGTGACCAGGACCAGGCTGCCGTGCGGGCTCCACAGCAGGTCGCGGTAGCAGGGCACCAGGTCGGGACGGCGGACCAGGATCCCCGCGGCGGCCGGCGGCAGCAGGACGGCGAGCACCGCGAGCGCCGGGTGCAGGACGAACCGGACCGCGCCCGGACGCAGCCACGGCAGGGACGCCCGCGCCGGTACGGCGTCCGGCACCGGACGGTCCCCGATCCGCGCCACGAACCCCAGCGCGGCCAGGTCCCGCACGAAGTCCTCGACGTCGAGTTCCTCGCCGGTCTCCGCGCGCAGCCGGTCCGCGGTACCGGCCACGCTCACGCCGCGGCCGAGGAGCTCCACCGCTCGGGCGCCGGCCGCGGGCAGGGCGACGAAGGTCCGGGTGGCCATACGACCCACGATCCACTCGTCGCGGTCCCGCCGGATCCCGAGGTCGTGCAGCAGGACCCGGGCCGACGGCTCGATCAGGGGCCGGTCCTTCGCCGCGGTCCCTCTCACGCGGACTCCCCGGGCGTCGGGGCGGCGCCGCAGGCGGGACAGTCGGGGCGGCGCACCGCGCGCTGCATGACGGGGTCGCCCGGCAGCATGAGGTTGAGACCGAACCGGCATCCGGGTCCGACGGGCGGGATCCCGCACAGCAGCATCAGCGCGGCATGGGCCAGCAGGCTGCCGGACAGGCCGGCGGTCACCGCGTTGACGGGGTTCCACGGCATGCGGGGTGAGGCGGCCTCCTCGTCCTGGCCGGGCGCGAGCCGCAGATCGCGCCGCTCGGCCTCGGCGGCGCGCAGGCACTCCCAGCACGCGCCCCGGCCGGGTCTGAAGACCCCGACGCTCACCAGCGGGCCGCGGTACCCGGCCTCCGCCCACGCCGTGCCGGTGGCCAGGCAGACCTCGTTGGCCCACCTGCGGATCACCGCGGGGCGGTCGGCGGCCAGCAGCAGCACGTCGTACCGGGCGCCTTCCGCACCGTTCGCCAGCAGTTCGCTCAGGTCCGCGGGCCCGCGCACCTCGCGGCGTTCGCCGGTGACCGTCGCGTCCGAGTTCAGGGCGCGCAGGGCCGCCAGCGCGGCGTCGATCTTCGGGGTGCCGAGGTCGCGCTCGCCGAAGAGGGTCTGCCGGTTGAGGTTGGACAGCTCGACGACGTCGGGTTCCACGCAGTGCAGCCGGCCCACCCCGGAGGCCACCAGGTCGCGCGCGGCGGCCCCGCCGGTGCCGCCGACGCCGACCAGCAGCACCCGGGCCCTGCGCAGCAGCAGTTGCGGCTCCCAGGCGCTCTCCCGTGGCCGGAGGTCCATCCAGCGCAGCAGGGTCATGCCCCGGCCGTACCGTTCGCGTTCGCGATCGGACAGTTCCGCGGGCGGCGCGGCGCCGGCGTCCTCCACGTACCCGGCGGCGGTGAGGTCCGTGACGGCCTGGGCGATGTCCGGGTCAGGGAGCCGCAGTCCCGGATGGCGGCGGCCGACCTCGGCGACGAGGTCCGCGGCGCTCCGGGTGCCGTCCATCGCCTCGACCAGGGTCCACACCCAGCCGTCGGGATCCTTGACCTCGGCGCCGATGCCGTGCACGACGCTGCCGATCCGCACATGGCCGTCGACGGTCCGGTAGGCCCGGTGCTCCGGCTTGATCCGAGGCCGCCGCATCGCGGGTACGGTCATTTTCGCGCCAATCTCCTGAATCTCAACTCGCCTGCGCATCAAGGGCGTTGACAAGGGTTACCGGTAGGGCGAACGGTGGCAAGAGGACGTCGTCACAGCACGCCACGGCCACCGTCGGGAGGAGCTGGCATGCCGAACAAGATCGAGATACGGCCGCTGGACAAGAAGGAGACCACCGGCGACAGCGGTGGCAACGGCGGCAGCTGACGGGTGCCGACGCCGGACCGCTGCCTCACGGTCGCGGAGGTCGCCGACGCGGCGCAGCGGCTGGTCTCCCGGTTCCCCGGGGCCGGCCGGCTGCGCCGGATCGGCATGTCCCGGGCCGGCCGCCCGCTCCTGATGCTGTCCGTGGGACACGGTCCGCGTCACGTCCTGGTGGTCGCCCGGCCGCACCCCGACGAGCCGGTCGGCGGCTCGACCGCGATCGCCCTGGCAAAGCGCCTCCTGCACGGTCCCACCGGGCCGCGGGCGCGCGAGGCTGCGGCGACCGACCTGTCCCAGGTCACCTGGGACATCGTCCTGTGCCTCGACCCGGACGGCGCGGCGCTGAGCGAGGGCATCGAGGCGGCGACGGCCCGCCGTGACCACACCCCGGCCGACTACTACCGCGCGGCCTTCCGTCCGGTCGCCGCCGAACAGCCCGAGTGGGCACCCATCGAGTCCCGCCGGCTCCCGGAGAGCCAGGCGCTGTTCGACGTCATCGAGGACGTACGGCCGTTCCTGCAGTGCTCGCTGCACAGCGTCGAGGCGGGCGGCACCTGGGCCCAGCTGACCCGACCCCTGCCCCGGTTCGGCGCGGCGTTCCAGGACTCCGCCGCGCTGCTCGGCATCCCGCTCCAGCGCGGCACGTTCGACGCCCTGTACTGGGAGAACCCGGACCCGGGCGTCTACGTCCTGCCGCCGCCGCGGGACACCGCCCGGCTGGCGGCCGGGTCGGAGAACATCGGCGCGTCGACGTGGTGCGCGCCCGGACGGTACGGCGGGGTCACGGCGATCGTCGAGGTCCCGATGTGGGCGACCGGCCTGGCCGACGACCCGGCCCCGCATCCGGCGGCCGGCGCGGTACTGCGCGAGCTGTCCGCGCTGGTGCGGGACGGCGGACGCCAGGTGACCGCCGTCCTCGACAAGGCGCGGCCCTTCCTGCCGCCGGCCCGGGACAGCGCGCCCAGACGCGTGCTGGAGTGGATGGCCGACGGTCTCTACGACCTGGTCGCCGGCTCCTGGGAGCCGCTCGCCCGGCAGGCGGACGGCGATCCCGGCGGGCTGACGACGGCCCAGGTCTGCGCGCTGGACGTGGTGGCCCGGCGCCAGCCGCTGCGCGCCGCGGGCCTGCTGCTGCGGCTGCTCGCGGCGGCGGACGACCCGGCCGCGCCGGGTCTCCACCGCGACCTGGACGACCTGTTCACCGCGTGGTCCGCGGACTTCGAGCGGACCTTGCGGCTGCGCCGGGTGCCGGTGCGCCGGCAGGTCGCCCACCAGACCCGTACGGTCCTGGCGGCGGCCGGCAGCGCGCTGGCCGCCGTCCGGTGAGGCTCCGCGGGGCCGGGTCGCGGAGTCCGGGGCGACCGGCCGCCCCGGCGGACGGCCGCACTCCGCACCGGGGCGCACGTCCCTGGCTGACGTCCTGTGCCGGTGTCCTTCGCTAGGTGGCGGTGCGGGGCTGGGTGAGCTGGGCGGCGAACAGGTGGGCGTCGAGCAGGGCGGTGTCGGCCGTACGGGCCGCCTTCGCGTAGCCGGTGAGCATGCGTTTGGTCAGGACGAGCGCCTGGGGCGATCGCCGGGCGAGGGGTCTGGTCCAGGCCGCGACGGCGTCGTCCAGCCCGTCGAGCGGGGCGACCTTGTGCAGGAGGCCGAGGCGGTGGGCCGTGTCGGCGTCGAATTCGTCGCAGGTGAGCATGAGTTCGCGGATCCGGGAGGCACCGGCCTCGGCGACCAGGCGGCCCATGGCGCCGCCCCAGGCGGGGGCGAGTCCGAGGCCGACCTCCGGCATGCGGAACCGGCAGCTGTCCGCTCCCGCGCGCAGGTCGCAGTAGGCGGCGAGGGCGAGGCCCGCGCCGACGACCCTGCCGTGCAGCCGGGCGACGGTGACGGCGTGGGTGTTCTCCAGGGCCTGGCACAGCCGCTGGGCCTTGTCCGCGATCCGCCGCACCGAGGTCCCGGTCGGATCGGCGGCCAGGGCGTCCTGGAACTCCCCGCGGTCGGCGCCCAGGCAGAAGTCCTCGCCCAGCGAGGAGAGCACCAGGATGCGGATGTCGGGCTGGTCGTGCAGGCCGTCGAGGACGGCGATGAGCGCGTCCACGGTGGCGGCGCCCAGGACGTCGTCCCGGGTGGCCGGATCGAGCCGGACGTGGAGGACGGGGCCGGACCGGGTGAGCGACAGGGGCGCGGGCGCGGGCTCGGGACCCGACGGCCGGGCGTGCTCAGGGGCGGCGTCGGGCATCGGTACGGTGGCGGATATTATTGGCGAGTTCATGTCAGTGATACATCCAGGTTCAACAGGCGCCTGAACGCCACCCGGGACGCCATCGCGGGACGGCGGACCAGGGTGAGCCGGGGCAGACGGGCGATCATGTGGCGCAGCAGGGCCTGCGCCTCCAGCCGGGCGAGCGGGGCGCCCAGGCAGTAGTGGATGCCTCCGCTGAAGGCCAGGTGGGACGGCCGGCGCCGCGGGTCGAAGGAGTCGGGACCGGAGAACCGGGCCGGGTCGCGGTGGGCGGCACCCACCATGAGGTGGACCATCTCGCCGGCGCGGACCTCGGTGTCCTCCAGGAGACAGTCCGCGGAGGCGACCCGGCTGATCACGTGGGTCGGCGGGTCGTGGCGCAGGGTCTCCTCGACGAACGCGGGCACGAGGTCCGGGTGTTCGGCGAGCAGACCCCAGCGGTCCGGGTCCTCGACCAGCAGGAGGGTCATGGTCGACAGCAGGGTCGCGGTCGTCTCCAGGGCCGCCAGCAGGACGAACAGGGCGAGGAAGTAGACCGCCTCGTCGGCCTTGTCGCGGTCCGGCTCCAGCTCGTCCCAGGTGCGGATCCACCGGGAGACGGGATCGTCGCCGGGACGCCCCCGCCGCTCCCGCACGAGGTCGAGGAAGTAGGCGCGCAGCTCGGCCATGGCGGCGTCCGAACGGGCCAGCTGGCTGGCGTTCGGCAGCAGTTCCTGGGTGAAGACCTGGTCGTGGGTCAGTTCGCGCAGACGGGGCCAGTCCGCGCTCGGCAGCCCGAGCCAGTCGCCGATGGTGGCCACCGGCAGCTCGTCGCTCACCAGCGCCGCGAAGTCGGCCTCCCCCTCGCGCAGGCGCTCGTGCAGCGTGTCGAGGAGCCGTTCGACCACCTGGTCGACCCGGCGGCCGATCCGGTCGACGGTGGAGCGGTCGAAGCTGCCCGCCGACCGGCGCACCCGGGTGTGCTCCGGCGGGTTGAGCGCGGGCAGCGTGCGGCTGATCTCCCGGGAGGAGGGAGCGCTCCAGCGGGTGCGCGCACCCTGCCGCTCCCGCCACGCGGTGTCCGGTTCGAGCCAGGCGCCGTTGCGCAGTACCTGGTCGCAGGTGCCGTAACTGGTCACGAGGTGACCACCCCAGGGCGCGGGGCTGACCGCGCCGCGCGCCCTGAGTTCTGCGTAGATAGGGAAGGGATCGGCCTGTCCTTCAGCCGTCCGAAGACGGGAGAACAGGGAGATGACGGCCCGACGGTCCACTGACGGAGTCGTGACACTCCCCACGATGACGGCTCCTTTCTGCCAGCCGCCATCCGTACCCGCGGAATGATTGAAGCATCCAATAACACAGTGCTTTCGTAGGGTTACTTACGTCACTCGCCATTCACCCAGGCACGGAAGCGGCTGAACAGACCGCCCTTCGGGCGCGGCGCGGCGTGCGACGGACGGCCGGCCTGGGCCTGCTGCGCGTAGGCGGCCGACTGCGCCGTCACGGCGGGGGCCGGTGCCACGGGCCTGGCGCCGGCCGCGGGCGGCACGGTGCGCGGGGTGTAGCGGATGGGCACGGTCACCAGCGAACGGCTCCACGGCGTCGGCACCCAGGCCAGGTCCTTGAACGGGACGCGCATCTCGACGTCGGGCAGCCGGTTGAGCAGGGACTCCACGGCGGTGGCCGCGATCATGAACGCCGGGTCCTTGGCCGGGCAGGCGTGCGGGCCGGCGCCGAAGGCCAGGTGGGCCTTGGAGCTGAGCTTCTCGCGGTGCTCGGTCAGCCGCGGGTCGGTGTTCGCGGCCGCGAAGGAGATCAGCACCGGGTCGCCCGCCCGCAGGGTCCGGTCGCCGAGTTCGACGTCCTGGGTGGGGTAGTGGCCCGCGTAGTTGGCGATCGGCGCGTAGTTCCACAGCGTCTTCACGACCGCGTCCTCGACCGGCAGGCCGGTCGGCCAGTCGTCGTTGAGGTACAGCGCGGTGCTGGTGCCGATCGCGGCGGACAGCGGCGCGGTCCCGCCGGAGAGCAGGGTCACCAGCTGGTGCAGCACCTCCTCGTCGGTCAGCCGGGCGGAGTGCACCATCAGCCGGGTGGTGAGGTCCTCGCCGGGCTCCCGGCGCTTGAGGGCGATCAGCTCGGCCAGCGCGCCGCCCAGGGTCTCGTCGGCACCCGGGGTGCCCTGGAAGATGCCGGTGATGCCGGCGATGACCCGGTCACCGATCTCGGGCGGGCAGCCGAAGAGGTCGCCGAAGACCAGCAGGGGCAGCGGCTGGGCGTAGGCGGACATCAGCTCGGCCTGGCCGAGCGCGTCGGAGCTGAACCGGCTGATCAGGTAGTCGGCCGACTGCTGGGTCAGCCGCACGAGCCGGCCCTGGTCCACGGTGGCCAGGCTGTCCGTGACCGCCTGCCGCAGCCGGGCGTGCGCCGCGCCGTCGCTGAACAGGGCGTTGGGACGGTAGCCCATCATGGGCAGCGCCGGGCTGTCCGCGGGCACCCGGCCCTCGTTCAGGGCGTTCCAGCGGCGCGAGTCGCGCACGAACAGGGTCGGGTTCTGCAGGATGTACAGGCCGGCGTCGTAGCTGGTCACCAGCTCGACGTCGACGCCCGGCGCGATCTCCACCGGGGCGCTCGGCCCCTGGGAGCGCAGCCGGGTGTAGGTGCTCTCGGGGTCGGAGCCGAACTCCGTCCCGTGCAGCGGAACGTTGCCGTGCGCGGGGCAACCGGCCGGTATCCCGGCGGGGTCGTAGGGCTGTTGCATGCTGGCTCCTAGCCGAGTGAGGACAAGAGGTGCTTCACGAGCGTGATGAGTGCCTGCATCGAGGAGTCCTGGTCACGGACGTCGCAGTCGATGACCGGGGTCTCCTCGGAGATGTTGAGTGCCTCGCACACCTCGGTCAGCGGGAACTGGCTCTTCCCGTCGAAGGTGTTGACGCCGATGACGTAGGGCAGGCCGAACGCCTCGACCAGGTCCAGGACCGGGAACGTCTCCTCCAGCCGGTCGGGGTCCACCAGGACCAGCGCGCCCAGCGCACCCCGGGACAGCCCCTCCCACATCTGCTTGAACCGCTCCTGGCCGGGGGTTCCGAAGATGTAGAGGACCAGGTCCTCGCTGAGGGTCAGACGCCCGAAGTCCATCGCCACGGTCGTGGTCGTCTTGTCCGGCGTCTCGGAGAGGTCGTCGAGGCCCTCGCTGGCCTCGGTGATCTCCTCCTCGGTCTGCAGCGGCTCTATCTCGGAGACACTTCCGATGTATGTGGTCTTCCCGACCGCGAAGTGGCCCACGACCAGGACCTTCACGGAGCGGGAGACGTCGGGATCCAGATACACGGGATTTACGCTCCGGTTCGAATTCGCATCAGGCCGTCGAGCACGGCGGTGAGCAGGACGGGGTCGTGGCGTTCGGCGTGGGGCACCGGATTCCGCACGTGGATCAGGCCGTCCTCGGCCATCTGCGCCAGCAGGATGCGGATGATGCCCAGGGGCAGTTGCGTGTGCGCGGCGACCTCGGCCACCGACAGGAAGCCGACCTCGATCAGTTCCAGCACCGTACGGGCTTCCGGGGCCAGCGTGCGGGCCGTCGCCTGCGCGCCGTCCTGGGCCGTGATGATGGTGGTGTGCTCGTACTCGCTGTCGCGCGGCAGTGCGCGCCCCTGCGCGATGACGAAGAGGGGGACTAACGGGGCCGTCAGCTCCAGCTCGCCGTCCAGGTCGTCGTCATGCATCGCCCGTCCTCCCTCCCCGAGCGCCCGTCCCCGCGACGAGCGCGGGCATCGTGTCGCTCAGACGTACGGTGAACTCCTCGATGTCGCAGCCGTGTTCGGCGGCCGCGGCGAGGAAGGCACCCTCACCGGCCGCGATCAGGAACACCCAGCCGTGCTCGAACTCGATGACCGTCTGGATCCATTCGTCGTCCTGCTGCCCGCCCGCGAACGGCGCGGTCGCCCGGCTGTAGGCGTGGATGCCGGTCATGGCGGCCGAGATGGTGTCGGCGAGGTTCCTGCCGATCCCCGCGCTCGCGCCGCGCGGCAGACCGTCCGCGCCGAGCAGCAGGGCGTGCAGGGCGCCCGGCACCGAGGCCACCGCCTTGTCCAGTTCCGCGAGGACGAAGACCGACCCGCCCTCGCCGTCCCGCTGTGCCGAGGGTCCGTGGCCGTCCTCGGCCGGGTCGCCCGCGGTCACCCGCGGCGGGGCCGTGAGGTTGTTGCCCAGCCGCGAGACCAGCCGGTTCATACGGAACGAGAGCTGCTCCATGTCGACGTCGGGCTCAGCGGCGGCCGCCAGGTAGGCGCCCTGCCCGGCCCCGATCAGGAACACCCAGCCGTGCTGGAACTCGATCACGGTCTGGATCCACCGCCGGTCCTGCGACGGTCCGGCGAAGTGGGCGGTGGCCCGGCTGAGCGACTGCATGCCCGCCATGGCGGCGGAGATGGTGCGCACGTCCTGGCCGGTCAGTCCGTCCGTGGACCCGCGCGGTATGCCGTCCGCGGACAGCACCACGGCGTGCCGTGCCCTCGGCACGTTGTCCACGATGTCCTGGACCATCCAGGACAGGTCTGGCGTACTCATGCGTTTTCGGACCCTCCGGGCTGCGGGGCGTCAAAGGAGGCCGTGTCCCGCGCGGTCTGCGTACCGCGCTGCAGGGCGGCCAGGCTGCCGGGGCCGCGCCGGACGCTGCGCCGGGGCGCCTGCTCCGTGCCGGCCGGCACACCGGTGGGCGACATGCGCGAGCCGCGCTTCGGCAGGCCGCCCGCCGTGCGCGCCGGCTTGCCGGTCTCCACCGGCCGGATGCTGCTCACGGGGGCCTCGGAGGCCGGCGGCAGGGTCTCGTCCATGGTCCACAGCTCCTCGGGCAGCAGGACGACGGCGCGCACGCCGCCGTACCGGGAGACGCCGGTGACATCCACCGTGAAACCGTGCTGACGGGCGATCAGGCCGATCACCGGGAAGCCGAACTTCGGCTGGGTGCCCAGCTGGGACAGCCGGGCGACGTTCTCGCCGGAGAGCAGGGCGGTCGCCCGCTGCCGGTCCTCGTCGCCCATGCCGACACCGGCGTCGTCGATGACGATGCACAGGTTCTTCTGGACCTGGCGGAACGTGACCTCGATCGGCGCGTCCGCCTGCGAGAAGCTGGCAGCGTTGTCGAGGAGTTCGGCGACGGCCAGGGCGACCGGCGCCACGGCGGAGGCCTTCAGCGCGATGCCGCTCGGCTGCATGATCTCGACCCGCTGGAAGTTGCGGATCTGGCCCTGGGCGCTGCGTACGACGTCGTACACGCTGGCGGGCTGGTTGCGGCGGCCCAGCGGCGCGCCGCACATGACCGCGATGCCCTGCGCCTTGCGGGCCATCTGGGCGTTGGCGTGGGTGATGTCCATCAGGTCGGACAGGACCGCGTGGCCGCCGTACTCACGCTGGACGCCGTCCAGCAGGGTGGTCTGTTCGGCCGCGAGGCTCTGCAGGAAGCGGGCCGCGCCCTTGAGGACCGCCTTGGTGTTCTCCTCCGCGGCCTGCTCGGCCTCGCGGATGACACCGTCCTGCTCGTCCCGCAGCTTGACCAGGTCGACCTGCGCCCGGTCCAGTTCTCCCTGGGCGTACCGCAGGCGCGCCTCCAGCGCGGCCTCGGACTCCCTCTTCCTCCTCCCCAGGGCTCTGCTGCGGAGCATGAGTGCGACGACTGCGGCTATGGCTATCGCCGCTATCGCAACCAGGCACCAAAGAAGCACGTCTTGAGTCATGGAAACCTTTCCCGGCGCGTGGCATGTAGGCGTCGACGGGGACGCCTCGCAAGGATCCGCAACCCGTCCGGGGGACTGCATGGCTGATGGATGCGGAGGGCTCACCGCGTTCGCCCGCAGGGTCTGAGCAAAAGTGGATCAAGGTCGCAGACGGCGGAATGCTATCACCGTCAACTCCAGTATCAGAGTTCACCCTTTCGGGCTTCACAGGGTCAACATGACCACGCTCGACGGGCGTTGACGCAGCGTCGGCTGAGCGCCCTCGCACCGGTCGGAGCGGGCCCGGCAGGCCCCGCCGCACCGGCCCACCGGCCTCGATCGCCAGGTCACGGCCTCGACCACGCCGACGGTCCCACCGGCCCGGCGGGCCGCGCCACACCCGGCCCCGGCACCGGCGGAGCCGCCGGACCCGCACCGGCCGACCCCACCGCCCCCTCCCCCGGCCCCCCGCGCGAATCGGCGGACCAGCGCACAGAAGACCCCAAAGCCCCTGTGAAACTCCCGGCCGACCGGAATGCCGGACGGGCGCGCACCGGGTGGGCGAGGCGGGTCGGCGCCCGGCGTGGGGGGGGCCGCCCCCGCGGGCGGCGGCCCCCGCCACGCTCACTCCACCGCGTTCACTCCGCCGCCGCGACCTTCTCGTCCGCCATGCCCAGGCGTGCCTGTTCCTCCTCGACGATCCGGCGGGCCAGCTCGGTGTCCGACACGTCGACCGCGTCCGGGGTGGACTCGGCCACGGCACTGCGGCGCGCGTAGGCGTCGAACAGGCGGGTCTTCTCCTCCAACATCTTCACCAGGCGTTCATCCACGCCCCCGGTGGCGAGCAGCCGGTGCACCCGGACCGGCCTGACCTGGCCCATGCGGTGGGCGCGGGCGATCGCCTGGTGCTCGACGGTCGGCTTGATCTGCGGTTCGCAGATGACGACGACGGAGGCGGCCTGCATGTTGAGGCCGACACCGCCCGCCTGGATCTGCGCCAGCAGCACGGCCGGTCCCTGGACCCCGGCGAAGTCGTCGACGATCTGCTGCCTGCGTCCCGCCGCCACGCTCCCGGTGAGCGGACCGAACACCGGGGCACCGGCGGCGGATCGGGCGACGAGCGCCGCCTGCACCACCGCCAGCACGTCCTTGAAGTAGGAGAAGACGACCGTCTTCTGCCCGGTCTCGCCGGCCTCCTGGACGATCTCGCGGAGCCGGTCCAGTTTGGCCGACTTCTCCGGGCGCGTGTACGCGGCCCTGCGCATCGCCATGAAGTTGCCCGCGCGCACGGCCTCGCGGTACGCCTCCTCGTCCGAGGCGCTCAGCTCCTCCCACTCGTCGGTGCGCTGCAGGCTGGGGAGTTCCGTCAGGACGTCCTCCTGGTTGCGCCTCAGGTAGACCGGGGCGACGGCCTTGCGGAAGGCGACCGATCCCGCCAGGGCGTCCCGCTCGCCCAGGGCGTCCGCGACCCCTCGGTCGAGCATCCGGACCAGGTTGCGGAACTCCACGACCCGGTTCTCCATGGGCGTACCGGTCATGAAGAGGCTGCGGTCGCAGCGCTCCACCCACTGCGCGACCGACCGGGACCGCTTGGCCGCCGGGTTCTTCACGGTGTGCGCCTCGTCCACGACCAGCAGCCCGACCTCGCCCTCGGCGGGCGCCGGGAAGCCGCGCAGCGCGTCGAACGTGGTCACCCCGACTCCGCCCCGCTCCCGCCAGTCGGCGAAGGCGTCGTGCCGGTCGGGTCCGTGCAGCACCGTGACCTTCAGGGCGCTGCGGGCCTCGATCTCCCGGGTCCAGTTCACGAGGACGCTCGCCGGGCAGACGACCATGAAGTGGCTGCGGCCCTCGGCGGCCAGGTGGGCCAGGACGGCGATCGCCTGGATGGTCTTCCCCAGACCCATCTCGTCGCCGAGTACGACCTTGCGCTGGGCGAGCGCGAACCGGGCGCCGAACGCCTGGTATCCGCGCAGGGAGACCCGGCGGTGCGAGTCGTCGAGGTGCTGGGTCCGCACCCGCTCGGCGATCTCCTCCGGCAGGAAGCCCTCGGCGGCGGCCGTGTCGGGCGACCGGCCGGAGATCTCGGCGAGCAGGCCGTAGTAGTCGGCGGAGCGGAGTTCGAAGTCCACCCAGGCGGCGACGTCGGACGAGGGTCCGCGCAGCAGGTCCACCGAGGCCTGGGCGAGCAGCTCGGGCAGACCCGCGCGTTCCGCCTCGTCGGCCAGGGAACGGATCTCCTCGACCGCCGCCAGGGCACGCGCCCGCTTCTCCGGGCCGGCCAGCAGCATCCTGAGACGCCCGGCGGCGGGTCTCGCGTCGGCCAGCAGCGGCCCGAGCCGTTCCGACAGGGCCGTGGCCCGGTCCAGCGCGCGCCGGGCGTCCGGTCCCGCTTCCACCAGGACCTGCAGCGCCCTGACGAGCGCGGTCGTGCTCGGCTCCGGCCGGTCCACGTCGATGTGGACGGCCACCGTCTCGTGCACGGCCTCGGAGAGCCGGCGGGCCGCGGCGAGCATCTGGTCGACGGTGCGCTGCCCCACTCCGGGAATCTGCCGCAGCCGGTAGGGGCCCGCGTCGAGGACATCGCCCACCGTGCGCAGGCCGCTCTTCTCCACGTGCCCGAGCCGCAGGCGGCCCTCGGTGACGTCCTGGAGCCGGGCGACGGGTATGGCACCGAGCTCCCGCCGCACCGCCGCGTCCTGGATCGGGCTCAGCGCCGCCCGCACCGCCTCGACGGCCCTGCCGTGATCGCCGGCCACCGCCTGCGCCGCCTCGACCAGCCGCACCCCCCGAGCCACCGCATCCCGCTCACCCCGCCCCACCCGTCCGCCCCTCCCAGAACCGGACCCACCGGCCAGAACCAGTGCGTCTCGGCCGCTCGTCGTCTACTCCCAGTGCAACGTCCGGGCCACAGTGTCGAACAGCTCCACCATCTGATCCGCGAGCGGATCGACCGGAGTGGAGAAGGTCAGCATCAGCCACCGCTCACTCGCGGGAATCGGTACGTAGTACGTGACGGTCGTCGTAGGCATGGTGTTGCCGAGTTGCGTCCGAGGATCCCCGTCTTCTCTGCGCCGGGACCGTACCGCCGTGCCGGCCGCCGGAAGCTGCGCCACTCCCACCTCGCCGCACCCGCCCAGGTCACCGCCGGCCAGGTGCTCCGCGAGCTCTCCGGCGTCGGAGGTGCGCGGCCACTGATCCGGTGCCGGGACACTGACCAGCAGTGAGGAAGCAAGCGGTACCGGGCCCACGGAGAGCGTGGACAGATACAGCTCGGTGCCCCCGATCTTGTAGGCGTCCTTCGCCTTCCGCTGGATGTCCCGCATGAGCTGCTTCTTGAGGTGCGGCGCGTTGTCCACACCACGGAACGTCAGGTCCGCGAGGGCCACGATGGCACGGTCGCGGTCGTCCGGTGGATCGAGCGGGAGCTGAAACCAGCCGTCCGGCACGACGACCCGGTAGTCCTGGGGCGGCGAGGAGAACTGCTCTGCCGTCTTCATTCGCCCCCTCCGTCGGCCGGGGTCGTCAGGCCCCCTGTGGAGAGCAGAGTGATCCGCATGGACCGCACGGCCTCGTCGGTCAACTCCGTGATCTCTTCCGTACGCGCGATCTTCTCCCACGTCACCGTGACAACGACCAAGGTCGCCATGCCAGGCGGAAAGACGGCGTAGCGAATGAATTCGGTGAGCTTCCGGCCGAATCCGAGCCTGCGCTTCACTTCCAGCATGGACTGGACCCGGATCGCGGGTCCGGCGGCCAGATCGAGGCGGGCGATCTGCGGCTCACCGGTGACCCGGGCATTCCCCCACTCCAGCAGAAGGGGGGTGACCTCCTCGGCGGTGGGCCGGGGAACGCCCTCATCGCCGTAGCCCTCGACCATGAGGCCGGCGAGTGCCTCTCCCGTCTCCGTGTAGTACGCCGCCGCGAGGACCGGCACATCAGTGTTCAGGCTCACGGCCCGTTCGACCATGTCGTCGAAGACCGCGCTCTTCTCGATCTCCAGGCCGAGTGGGTTGAGGTGGTTCACCACCTCGGTGGCCAGGGCCTTGGCCTCTGCCTTCGTGCCTTCCTGAAGCGTCAGGTCGATCCAGCCGGGCTGAAATTCGAAGACACACTCGAAGGTTTCTGCCAGCGGGGCACCGTCGCTGGATGCGGTCACGTCTCTCCCTTCCAGCGGAGCATGGTCGTCCGCTCAGCCCAGGAGCGGGTCGAGGTTTCCGTCCAGGCCCAGCCCGCCCAGCGTAATGCCGGCTCCGACGACCGACATGCGACTGGCGGTTCGCGAGATCCGATTCAGCGCGTTGGTGTCAAATTGTCCCCCCAGCGCCGCCGTTCCCATCTTGACCGACTTGAGGTCGGACGCCACACCCGGATCAGCCATCGAAAAGGACTTGGGAATTCCCTTGAGCAGGCTTCCGCCGCCTCGCGCGCGGAACTCATTCAACGCCTGGTCGTAGTTCCCGCTTCCGGGCTTCAGAGCCTTGAGGTTGTCACTCCAGACCCCCTTGGAGAACGGCTCGGTGAAGGGCTCCTTGAGGGAATTCCAGACATCACCCTTGTCCAGCTCGAACCGCTTCCCGGACAGCCGCCGAAGGTTCCTGTTGGCCCGGCCTACCTGACGGGCGGTGCGCGCAGCCCCAGCCCTGCCCAGCTTGCCCACCGCACCCTTGGCGAACTTTCCAGCGATCTTGGAGAAACCCTTGCCGACCCCCATCATCAAGAACCCGAGGGCGGCCATGCCCAGGTCCATCCACTCCGCGTTTCCCTGCAGCACTTGGACGAAGGTCGCGATGAAGTTGATGAGGGTCGCGATCATCGCAATCGCGCCCAGGACACCGGCCAGCGCCTGTCCGATCACCGGGATCCAGCCGACAACGAGGGACAGGATGCCGCAGACCGTGGCAACCCAGGATGTGATGTCGGCGATGTCCTTGACCAGCGTGTCCCAGAAGCCGTCTTTCAGGGAGTCGTGGTTGATGATGGCGTCGACGGAGTCGGCCGCGCGCCTGGCCGCGTCATCACGGATCCTCTTGGCCTGGTTGATTTTCTCGCGGGCGGCCTCGATCTCGTCCTTCGCCGCATCCCGCTTCGACTCGTAGTCCTGACGGTCCTTGTCGGCGTCTTCTTTCTTGTGCCCCCTGCCGGACAGACCGTCCAGGCTTCTCTGCGCGGCTCCCCTGCGCTCCTCGGCATCCTGGCCGTCTTTGAGGGCAGCGTCGGCGATCTCCTGGGCACGGTTGAGATCCGAGGCGTAATTCCGGGGGCCGGCGTGCAGCTTGTCCTCGTAGCCACCGCCCTCCTCGACCACAGTAGAGCCGATGGCCGTCGCCGCGGTGTCGTACCGCCTGAGAGCGGCCTCCAGCTTCTTGACGTTGCCTGTCGCCTTCTCCCGGAACTCCTTTCCCGCCTTGCTGTCCCAGGCGTCGACCTCGGCAACTGCCTTGAGGTTCTTGATCTGGCGCTCGAGTTCCTCGGCCGTCTTGCGCAGAGTCCTGCCCAACGACGCCAGCCGGTCGGGGTCTCCGGGAATCGGGTCGCTCTCCGCCACCGGATGCCAGTCGCGTGGCCTGCCTCCCACGGCCTACTCCCCCTTTCCCGTCGGATCCTGGGAGCTTCGGACGGCCTCGGCCAGCTGGTGGTCGATGTCTTCGTAGGCTTTCGCAGCCGCCTTCGCGATACTCGCCAGCGCGTCGACCTCCCCGGTCAGCTTCTCTCTGCTGATCTCCCAGTTGTCGGCGAAGTCCTTGAACTTGTCGGCGAGATGCTCGTCACCGAAGTCGTCCGAGTAGTTCTCGAGTTTCCCGATCCCGTCGAACGCCTTCTTGATGCTGCTCAGTCCCCGGCCCATGCTCTCGATGACATCGAGATCAAGCCGTTGGTGATCGCCTTCGCCGGCCACAGCGCCCCCATGATGTCGATCCACCCGCCTCGTGTCCGATGGCATACACCGGCCGTCCGCATGAGCAAAGATCTCACGAGTGGGCCGTCGGAATGCCCCACGCTCCGACGCCGCGGCGGACGGCGGCCATGACGAATCCTGACTGGTCATAGATGAGTTGGGGCACATTGACGTGTGACACGTCAGAGGGGCGGTGCGACAACCGGTGGGAGCGGTGAGCTGCGTGCCGGATGGATCACACCGCCACGAGCCGGACCCGCTCGCCGCGCAGTTTGGCCATGTCGTCAATATCGGAAGTCAGCATGACCACGGGGCGGTGCTGTCGCAGCGCGGCCTCGGCGACGGCCGCGTCGATCGCGTATTTGTGCCCGTGCAACCCCGCATGCGTCAGCAACAGCGAGGCCGCCCTCGCCTCCTCGTCACCGACCGGGACCACTCGCAGCCCGGAGAGCACCCAGTTCAGGCGGGACGTGTTCGTGCGGGCGTGGGCGACCTCGATGATGGTGAGCGCACTGATCACGACGTCCATGCCGCGCGAGCGCGCCTCGGCGATCAGAGCCACCACCTGCTCGTCGTCCGCGAGCAGCTTCGAGAGCCCCTCGCTGTCGAGGACCAGCGTCCCTTCGTGACTCAGCCTGCGGCGGGCCACTCGGCCTCCTCGGCGAACACCTCGTCGAAGACCTGCCGCGCCCGCTGCCGAGCCGGCTCGGAGACCGGGCCCTTACGGCTCTCGTAGTCGGCCAGGTACTCGTCCAGGATCTGCCCGCGCAGCTCACGCTCGACCGCCTCGGCGATGAACGCGGAGAACTCCCGCTTGCCCACCCGCGCACGGATCGCCTCCGCGGTCCCCTCCGGCAGCGACAGGCTCACCCGCGTCGCCGGGCCTTCCCCGATGCCGTACGTCGTCTCACCCATACATCGAGTGTGTCAAACGAGTAGGAAAAGTGCCACGGACCGCATCCGCCCGGCTCCCGAGTCGTGGACGTCCAGGACGGTCCCGGCGCGGGAAATTCCAAGGGTCCGACCCCGAGGGGGTCGGACCCTGTGCCGGCACCTCAGCCGGTCACACGTTGAACCGGAACGTCCGGGACAGCCAATCCCACCTGCGAAAACGTCATTTGGGCCGGGTCAAGTCAGCACAGAATCAGCACGGGCGGCAGAGGCTCCGGCGGGTGGGGACAGGAGGGTGGCTCCACCGTCCGCGATCTCGTGGCCCGGACCACCCCGAGTCGCTACGGTTGAGCCATGACCGCACTGCCCGACTGGATGCGCCCGCCTCGCGCGGAAGGCTGGTACGCGGAGGACTTGGACCACCTCCCGGAAGCACCACGCCACACCGAGCTGATCGACGGAGCCCTCGTCTTCATGATGTCCCCTCAGCGGTCGTGGCACGGCCGTCTCGTCACCGCGCTGACCACCGCACTCATGGCGCAGGCACCGACGGGCATCGAGGTCGAGCGGGAGATGACGATCCGCCTCGACGCCCGCAACCGCCCCGAGCCGGACCTCCTGCTGACAGACCTCCCCTACGATCCCGACCGCACCTGGTACGCCCCGGAAGACGTGAAGCTCGTCGTGGAGGCGGTGTCGCCCGAGTCCGCGCACCGGGACCGCACGGTCAAGCTCCGCAAGTACGCCGAGGCCGGCATCCCGCACTACTGGTGCATCGAGGACGAAAGCGGCGCTCCCGTCGTCCACGTCTACGAACTCGACGAGCCGACCGGCGTCTACGCGCCCGCCGGTATCTTCCGGGGCACGCTGAAGCGCCCGGTGCCTTTCGAGATCGGCCTGGACCTCGACGGACTCACCCCGCCGCGGAGCGACTAGGAGTCGGCGTCGAGCCGCCGCGGAAAGGCAGAGGGGCCGAGTTCCGGCGAACTCGGCCCCTCTGACCGCCGGACGGTGGCCGTCCGGTCACACGTTGAACCGGAACTCCACCACATCCCCGTCCTGCATCACGTACTCCTTGCCCTCCATGCGCGCCTTGCCCTTCGCGCGGGCCTCGGTGACCGAGCCGGTCTCGACCAGGTCGTCGAAGGAGATGACCTCGGCTTTGATGAAGCCCTTCTGGAAGTCCGTGTGGATGACGCCGGCCGCCTCCGGGGCCGTGGCGCCCTTCTTGATGGTCCAGGCGCGGGACTCCTTGGGACCGGCCGTGAGGTAGGTCTGCAGGCCCAGGGTGTTGAAGCCGACGCGGGCCAGGGTCGCGAGGCCGGGCTCCTCGGCGCCGACCGACTCCAGCAGCTCCAGGGCGTCCTCCTCGTCCAGCTCGGCGAGGTCCGCCTCCAGCTTGGCGTTGAGGAAGATCGCCTCGGCCGGGGCGACCAGGGCACGCTGCTCGGCCTTGAAGGTGTCGTCGGTCAGCTCGTCCTCGTCGACGTTGAAGACGTAGAGGAAGGGCTTGGTGGTCAGCAGGTGCAGGTCGTGCAGGAGCTCGGCGCGCTCCGAGCCCTGGAGGAGGCCCTGGGAGAACAGGGTATCGCCCTTCTCCAGGATCTCCTTGGCCTCCTCGACGGCCTTGACCTTCGGCGCCACGTCCTTCTTGATCCGCGACTCCTTCTGGAGACGCGGCAGGACCTTCTCGATCGTCTGGAGGTCGGCGAGGATCAGCTCGGTGTTGATCGTCTCGATGTCGTCCTTCGGCGAGACCTTGCCGTCGACGTGGACGACGTTCTCGTCCTTGAAGGCCCGGATGACCTGGCAGATCGCGTCGGACTCACGGATGTTCGCGAGGAACTTGTTGCCCAGGCCCTCGCCCTCGGAGGCGCCGCGCACGATGCCCGCGATGTCGACGAAGTCGACCGTCGCCGGGAGGATCCGCTGCGAGGAGAAGATCTCGGACAGCTTGGCCAGGCGGGCGTCGGGGACGCCGACCACACCCACGTTGGGCTCGATCGTGGCGAACGGGTAGTTGGCCGCGAGCACGTCGTTCTTGGTCAGGGCGTTGAACAGGGTCGACTTGCCGACGTTGGGCAGGCCGACGATTCCGATCGTGAGCGACACGTTGCGACTTCCCGTAGTGAGTGGGTGAGTGAGCCGGAGGCGGCCTGTGCCGGCGGGCCGGCCGATCCACCAGTTTACGGGGTTCACCGGCCCGGGCCGGCGGCCGCGTCGAACACCTGGACACGGTCCGCTCTTCGGCTTGGTTTCGGCGTGTCTGGTCTGCGATTCGGCACATTAACCGACCTAAGTTGGTCCGGTGGAGCATCACAGGACCCGTCCCCGACAGCACGGACAACGCCGTGGCGCCCCCCGACCACCCGTGCCGCCGCAGGCGGGACGGCGGCCGGCCCCGGCCGAACGCCGGCCTGCCCCGCGCGGCGGCCGCCCGGCGCCGGTGGCCGCGGCGACCGGCCCGCGGCTCACCGGTCTGGGCGGCGGCCTGTTCTGCGCCACCGCGATGTTCCTGCTCGGCTTCCTGGACGACCTGCTGTTCGGGGCGTCCCTGACCGTCTACGGCGTGCTGTCCCTGCCGGTGTGCGCGCTGACCGCGCTGTGGGTGCGCGGGAGCGATCTGCTGACCGCCCCCGTCGTCGTCCCGATCGCGTTCGCCGCCGGCCTGCTGACCGTCTCCGACGACGGCGGCGGCGGCTTCCTGGGCGGTGTGATGGGCCTGGTGACGGCCCTGTCCACGCAGGCCGGCTGGCTCTACGGCGGCACGCTGGTCGCCGGGGCGATCGTCGTCGTACGCCGGATCCGGCTGATCCGGCGGAGACGCCGGGGCTGACCCGCGGGCCGTCCCCGGGCCGTCACCCGGCTCCCCGCGGGCCGTCCGCGGCTACCTGGCGTGGTCGGACGCGCGCATCGCCGCGCCCACGATCCCCGCGTTGTTCTGCAGCTGGGCCGGGACGATCTCGGCCCTGATGCCCTCGATGAGGGGCAGGAACTTGTCGGCCTTGCGGCTGACGCCGCCGCCGATGATGAACAGCTCCGGGGTGAACAGCATCTCGACGTGGGCGAGGTACTTGGTGACCCGGCGGGCCCAGTGCTCCCAGGTGAGGTCGTGGTCCTCCTTGGCCTTGCTGGACGCCTTCTTCTCGGCGTCGTGGCCGTCCAGCTCCAGGTGGCCCAGCTCGGTGTTGGGGACCAGCTCGCCCTCGGTGAACAGGGCGCTGCCGATGCCGGTGCCGAAGGTGAGCAGGATGACCACGCCCTTGCGGTCCCGGCCCGCGCCGAACTTCATCTCGGCCACGCCCGCCGCGTCCGCGTCGTTGACCACGGTCACCGGCAGGCCGCCGAGCCGGTCGCTGAAGAGCGTGCGGGCGTCGGTGTCGATCCAGCTCTTGTCGACGTTGGCCGCCGTGCGGATGTGCGTGCCGTCACTGATCACCCCGGGGAAGGTGAGCCCGACCGGGCCGGTCCAGCCGAAGTGGTCGATGACCTGCTTGACCCCGTCGGCGACGCCGTCGGGCGTCGCCGGGTGCGGGGTGAGCACCTTGCAGCGCTCCTGGGCCAGGTCGCCCTTGTCCAGGTCCACGGGAGCGCCCTTGATCCCGGAACCGCCGATGTCCACGCCGAAGATCTGCATGGCTCCACGTTACGTGGGTCCACTGACCGTCACGACGCCGGACCGTCGCGCGGTCACACCGTCGTACGAGCGCCGCTCACGCGCCGGCGCCGCTGCCGCCGCGCTCGGCGACCAGGGCGGCCGCCTCCTCGCGCAGGTCACGGCGGAGTTCCTTGGGCAGCGAGAAGGTGATGGACTCCTCGGCCGCCTTGACGATCTCCACGTCGCCGTAGCCGCGCTCGGCGAGCCACTCCAGGACCTCCTCGACCAGTACCTCGGGCACCGAGGCGCCGGAGGTGACGCCGACCGTGGTGACCCCGTCCAGCCAGGCCTCGTCGATCTCGGCGGCGAAGTCGACCAGGTGGGCGGCGCGGGAACCGGCCAGCTTGGCGACCTCCACGAGCCGCTTGGAGTTGGAGGAGTTGCGGGAGCCGACCACGATGACCAGGTCGGCCTCGGCGCCCATCTGCTTGACGGCGAGCTGGCGGTTCTGGGTGGCGTAGCAGATGTCGTCGCTCGGCGGCGAGATCAGCTGCGGGAACTTCTCCTTGAGCGCGTCGACCGTCTCCATCGTCTCGTCGACGGAGAGCGTGGTCTGGGAGAGCCAGACGACCTTGGACTCGTCGCGGACCTCGACCTTGGCCACGTCCGCCGGGCCGTCGACGAGCTGGATGTGGTCGGGGGCCTCGCCGGAGGTGCCGATGACCTCCTCGTGGCCCTCGTGGCCGATCAGGAGGATGTCGTAGTCCTCGTCGGCGAACCGGACGGCTTCCTTGTGGACCTTGGTGACGAGCGGGCAGGTCGCGTCGATGGAGGCGAGGCGGCCGCGCCGGGCCTCCTCGTGGACGATGGGGGCGACGCCGTGCGCGGAGAACATCACGATGTTCCCCTCCGGGACCTCCTCGGTCCGCTCGACGAAGATCGCGCCCTTCTTCTCCAGGGTCTGCACGACGTACTTGTTGTGCACGATCTCGTGCCGGACGTAGATCGGGGCCCCGTACTGTTCCAGGGCTTTCTCGACGGCGATCACGGCGCGGTCCACACCCGCGCAGTAGCCACGGGGGGCGGCGAGCAGGACACGGCGGCCAGGCGAAGCAGTCATGGCACCCATCGTAAGGCCGCGTTCGGGGGCTCAGAGATCGCGTCCCGGTGACGGTCCCGGTAAGACTGGCCGAAGACCGGAGCAGGGTGCGGCGCACGTCCGCGGGAGGCACTGATGTCCGAGACCGGTACGGCGACGGCGCCGCAGCCCGGAGCGGGCGAGCGGCACCGGCTGCGGCGCTCTCTCGGCTTCCGGGACCTGGTGGTCTACGGGCTGCTGTTCATCGCCCCGATGGCACCGGTCGGCGTCTTCGGCACGCTGGACGCCACCTCGCACGGCGCGGTGGCCCTCGTGTACGTCGTGGCCACGGTCGCGATGGCGTTCACCGCGTTCAGCTACGCGCAGATGGTCCGGGTCGTCCCGCAGGCGGGCTCGGTCTTCGCCTACGCGCGCGTGGCGCTCGGGAGGGAGGCGGGGTTCGTCGCGGGCTGGATGGTGATGCTGGACTACCTGCTGATCCCGGCCGTGGCCTACCTGTTCTCCGGGATCGCGATGAACGCGCTGGTGCCGGAGGTGCCCCGGTGGGTGTGGACGGCGCTGGCCGTGCTCGTCACGACCCTGCTGAACCTGAAGGGGGTGCGCGCGGCCGCCGTCATCGGCTTCCTGGTGCTCGCCCTGGAGATCGTCGTGCTGCTGGTGTTCGTGGTCTCGGCGCTCGTGGTGCTCGCCCGCGACGGCGCGCAGCGCGGGGTGTGGTCGCCGTTCACCGGGGACGGCACGCAGGGGGCGTTCGCGCCGGGCGCGGTGGCGGGCGCGGTGTCGGTCGCCGTCCTGTCGTATCTCGGCTTCGACGCGATCGCCTCGTTCGCCGAGGAGGTCACGGGCGGTTCGGAGCAGGTCGCGCGGGCGGTGCTGTGCTGTCTGGCGCTGGCCGGTGTGCTGTTCGTGGCGCAGTCCTACCTGGTGGCGCTGCTCGATCCGACGACGTCCGCGCAGCTGGCGGCCGATCCGGTCCGGCAGGGGCCGGCCTTCTACGACGCCGTGGACGCGTCGGTGGGCAGGTGGCTGCACGATCTCGTCGCCGTCAGCAAGGCGATCGGGGCGGCGTTCGCCGCGCTGGCCGGGCAGGCGGCGGCCGGCCGGCTGCTGTTCGCGATGGCGCGGGAGCGGCGGCTGCCGCGCGCGCTGGCCGGGACGAGCGGCGGGGTGCCGCGGGCCGCGCTGCTGTGTGCGGCGGTGGTCACGCTGGTGGCGGCGGTGTGGGCGGCCCGGCGGGGCGACGGCATGGACAAGCTGGTGTCGGTGGTGGACATCGGGGCGCTGTCGGCGTTCACGCTGCTGCACGCGAGCGTGGTGAGCTGGTTCGTGGTGCGCCGCGCGGGCGGCGAGGTGCGCTGGTGGCGGCACGCGGTGGTGCCGGTGGCGGGCGCGGCGGTCACGGTCGCGGTGATCGTGGCGGCGTCCGGGGCGGCGCAGGCGGTGGGCGCGGTGTGGCTGGCGGCGGGGCTGCTGACGGCGGCCGCGCAGCGCCGGTTCGCGGGGTGACGGGGCTGTCGGTGGGCGCCGTTACGCTCGGCGCATGGCTTTGAACACGTCTGTCGAAACGCCGCTGCCCGTCGGCGAGGTGTCCCGGCTGATCGGCGGGTGGATCGACCGGCTCGGTGCCGTGTGGGTCGAGGGGCAGATCACCCAGCTCTCCCGGCGGCCGGGTGCGGGCGTGGTGTTCTTGACGCTGCGGGATCCGTCGTACGACATCTCGATCGCCGTCACCTGTTACCGGCAGGTGTTCGACGCCGTCGCCGATGTGGTCGGGGAGGGTGCGCGGGTCGTCGTGCACGCGAAACCGGAGTGGTACGCGCCGCGGGGGCAGCTGTCGTTGCGGGCGGCGGAGATCAGGCCGGTCGGGGTCGGGGAGCTGCTGGCGCGGCTGGAGGCGCTGAAGAAGGCGCTGGCCGCCGAGGGGCTGTTCGCCGCCGGGCGGAAGAAGCCGCTGCCGTTCCTGCCGCAGCTGATCGGGCTGGTGTGCGGGCGGGCCTCGGCCGCCGAGCGGGACGTGCTGGAGAACGCCCGGCACCGGTGGCCCGCGGTGCGCTTCGAGGTGCGGAACGTGCCGGTGCAGGGCGTGCACGCCGTGCCGCAGGTCGTGCAGGCGGTGAAGGAGCTGGACGCGCTTCCGGAGGTCGACGTCATCATCGTGGCGCGCGGCGGTGGCAGCGTGGAGGATCTGCTGCCGTTCTCCGACGAGCAGCTGGTGCGGGCGGTCGCCGGGTGCCGTACGCCGGTCGTGTCCGCGATCGGGCACGAGCCCGACACCCCGCTCCTCGACTACGTCGCCGACCTGCGGGCCTCCACTCCGACCGACGCCGCCAAGAAGGTCGTGCCGGACGTCGGGGAGGAGCTGGAGCGGGTGCGGATGCTGCGGGACCGGGCCCGGCGGTCGGTGGACGGGCTGGTGGCGCGGGAGGAGCGGGGGCTGGCGCACGCGCTGGCGCGGCCGGTGATGGAGGATCCGCACCGGATGGTCGACGAGCGGGCCGATCATGTCGCCTCGCTGGTGGACCGGGAGCGGCGCACCCTCGGGCATCTGCTCGACCGCGCCGACTCCGAGCTGACGCACACGCACGCGCGCGTGGTGGCCCTCTCCCCCGCGGCCACGCTGCGGCGCGGGTACGCCGTGCTGCAGAAGGACGACGGCCGGGTGGTGCGGGATCCGGCGGACGTCGGGCCGGGCGAGGCGTTGCGGGCGCGGGTCGCCGAGGGCGAGTTCACGGTGCGGGCCGACGGCTGACGCCGGGCCGTACCAGTCGATCGAGAAAGGTCAGTGCATGAGCAGCAGGACGGATGAGGCCGCCCTCTCGTACGAGCAGGCGCGGGACGAACTGATCGAGACGGTGCGGCGGCTGGAGGCCGGCGGGACGAGTCTTGAGGAGTCCCTCGCGCTGTGGGAGCGGGGCGAGGAGCTGGCCCGGGTGTGCCGGCGGTGGCTGGAGGGGGCGCGGGCCCGGCTGGACGCGGCGCTCGCCGAGGAGGAAGAGGAGGCGGCGGGCGACGCGGAGGAGGAGTGAGTCCGGTGGTGTGAGCGGGCCGCGGCGGTGGGGCGGACCACCGGATTCCGACCGTCGTTGAAAGTTGAACCTTCACGGCGTATGGTCGGTGCCGTCAGCCTATCCGGACCGCGGTCCGGATTGCACGGATCGCGATCTTCAGGAAGTTCGACATCATGTCTCTCGTTCTCGACGCCGCCGCCCAGGACCTGCTGTTCCGCGAGGCCCGCACCGCCAACACCTTCACCGACGAGCAGGTGACCGACGAGCAGGTCCAGGCGATCTACGACCTGGTCAAGTACGGCCCGACCTCCATGAACCAGTCGCCCCTGCGGGTGGTCCTGGTCCGCTCCGCCGAGGCCCGCGAGCGCCTGGTGCAGCACATGGCCGAGGGCAACCAGAAGAAGACCGCCACCGCCCCGCTGGTCGCGATCCTCGCCGCGGACAACGAGTTCCACGAGGAGCTGCCGCAGCTCTTCCCGCACTTCCCGCAGGCCAAGGACGCCGTCTTCGGCGACCGCGCGGTGCGCGAGAAGAACGCCGCCCTGAACGCCGCCCTCCAGGCCGCGTACTTCATCGTCGGCGTCCGCGCCGCCGGTCTCGCCGCCGGTCCGATGACCGGCCTCGACTTCGCGGGCGTCCAGAAGGAGTTCCTGGACGACGACCACACCCCGCTGATGGTCGTCAACATCGGCAAGCCGGGCGAGGACGCCTGGTTCCCGCGCTCCCCGCGCCTGGCCTACGACGACGTCGTCACGACCGTCTGAGCAGCCCCGCACGCGTGAGAGGCCCCCGGCACCGTCGCCGGGGGCCTCTCGCGTCGGTCGCGACGGCGGGTCAGGACATCTTCAGCGCGGCGGCCATCTTCGTCAGCTGGGTGAAGGAGGCGGTGCCGGCCACCACCGTCGTGGAGCCGGGCGTGTTCTCCAGCACCAGCGCCTCGTAGCGGCCGCCGGCGTAGTGCGTCCACGTGCGGTCGCCGATCGTCTCGGTGCGCTTCGTGGCGGTCGCGCCCTGGCTGGCGTCCGTGATGAAGTCGGCGGGCTTCTGAGTCGACTGCTCGATCTGGACGTACTGACCGTCGGGGGTCTGGTAGCCGAGGTGCCAGCGGTCGCCGTCCTCGCCCTGGAAGCGGACCGAGGTGGCCTTCCAGTCGGCGGGCAGGCCCTCCGGCGCCGCCACCGGGTAGGCCGCCGCCCGCCGGGCCGTCAGCAGCTCGACCCGGTAGTCGACCCGCTGGATGTCGGGAGCGTGATCGTCATGCGGGACGAGCAGGTAGATGAAGCCCGCCGCGAGGCCGATCAGGGCCAGGGAGAGGATCATGTCCCGGACCGTCTTCTGCTTGCCGTTCGTACCTGCCACGCCCTCTATCGTCGCAGGTGCCCGTCGCGCTCATCCGTGGGGTCCCCTGCTCATTTTGTCGGCCTGGGGATAGAGTCGACGGGAACCCTCATCCGGCCGTCGTCGTATCAGAAAGGTGCGCTCCGATGACCGAGCATCATCACTTGCCGTCCGAACTCGATGTCCCCTCCGAGGCCCCCGACCGCAACCTCGCCCTGGAACTCGTCCGCGTGACCGAAGCCGCCGCGCTGGCCGCCGGCCGCTGGGTGGGCCGCGGCGACAAGAACGGCGCCGACGGCGCCGCGGTTCGCGCGATGCGGACCCTCGTCTCCACCGTGTCGATGAACGGCGTGGTCGTCATCGGCGAGGGTGAGAAGGACGAGGCCCCGATGCTCTTCAACGGAGAGCGCATCGGCGACGGGACCGGGCCCGAGGTCGACATCGCCGTCGACCCGATCGACGGGACCACGCTGACCGCCAAGGGCATGCCCAACGCGATCGCCGTGCTGGCCGCCGCCGAGCGCGGCGCCATGTTCGACCCGTCCGCCGTCTTCTACATGGACAAGCTGGTCACCGGCCCGGACGCGGCGGACTTCGTCGACATCGACGCGCCGGTCTCGGTCAACATCCGGCGCGTGGCCAAGGCGAAGCGGGCCGCCCCGGAGGACGTGACCGTCGTCATCCTCGACCGGCCGCGGCACGAAGGGATCATCCAGGAGATCCGCGAGGCCGGCGCCCGCATCAAGCTGATCTCCGACGGTGACGTCGCCGGGTCGATCTACGCGCTCCGCGAGGGCACCGGCGTCGACATGCTGCTCGGGATCGGCGGCACGCCCGAGGGCATCATCTCGGCGTGCGCCGTGAAGTGCCTGGGCGGGACCATCCAGGGCAAGCTGTGGCCCAAGGACGACGAGGAGCGGCAGCGGGCCCTCGACGCCGGGCACGACCTGGACCGGGTGCTGACCACCGAGGACCTGGTGACCGGGGAGAACGTGTTCTTCGTCGCCACCGGGATCACCGACGGCGAGCTGCTGCGCGGTGTGCGCTACCGCTCGGAGACCGCGCTGACCGAGTCGATCGTGATGCGGTCGAAGTCGGGCACGGTCCGGAAGATCGACTCCGAGCACCGGCTGCGCAAGCTGCGGGCGTACAGCTCGGTGGACTTCGACCGGGCGAAGTGACGCCTTTGGCCCCGCGCCCCTGAGGGGCGCCGCTCCTCGGGCCCGTCAAAAGGGCGCCCTCTGTGCGGAGAGGGCGCCTTTTCGTCAGCCCGCCTGCGCTATGCGGTTCGCCGCCGTCGCTCGCGCCGCCTTCTTCAGCTCCATGTCGCGGCGCCTGCGCCGGGCCAGCACCACGCGGCGCTCCGCCGCGGTGAGGCCGCCCCAGACGCCGTACGGCTCGGGCTGGAGCAGCGCGTGTTCGCGGCACTCGACCATCACCGGACAGCGGGCGCAGACCCGCTTGGCCGCCTCCTCGCGGGACAGCCGGGCGGCGGTGGGCTCCTTGGACGGTGCGAAGAACAGGCCAGCCTCGTCGCGCCGGCACACCGCCTCGGTGTGCCAGGGTGCGTCTTGGTCCCTGTCCCGCACTGGCACCCGCTGGGCCGGCACGGCAGCTACCTGCAGGGACGAATGCGGCGGTTGCAGCACGGTCTACTCCTGACGACGGCTTCGCGAGCGAGAGACGATGCAGCAAGGCCTACCCGCTGTGCGCGGGCCTATGCACAGCGTCCCCAACGGCCGCCGCGCCGCGGCCTGTTCACGACCCCGGGCGCCTTCGGCCCGGCCGCGATTCGCGTCCGTCAACGGTCCAGGTGTTTGCGCAACTTCCTGTCGACCTTGTCCTGGACCCGGTCGAGGATGTCCTCGATGAACTTCCCGCGCTTGGGCCGCGCCTCCACGTTGCCGAGCACGGCCCATCCCTCGACGTAGACGACCGGCGCGTCGGCGTCCACCGAGTCGCGGGTGTCCGCCTCGAAGTTGCCGAGCACGCCGCCGCCGGTGCCGCGCAGCGACACGTTCTCCGGGACGCGGATCTGGACGTCGCCGAAGACCGAGAACGCCCTGATGACGACCTGCTGGTACTCGAAGATCGCCTCGGTGAGGTCAAGCTCGACGGAGCCGAAGACCGCGTAGGCGTGCAGCCGGCGGCCCGCCCGCCAGCGGCCCCGGCGGCGGGCGCTGCTGAAGACGGCCACCACGTTGCTGTCCGGCTCGACGGGGATCGCGCCGGGCGTCGGCCGGGGCGGTACCGGCGTGTAGCCCGCGGCGGCCGGACGGGCGTGGGCCGCCGGCAGGTCCCGTATGAACACCTCCAGCTCGCCCACCGTCTTGGCGCTCAGCACGCCTTCCACGCGCTCGGCGTGCTCGTCGGCGGTCAGGCGCCCCTCGGCGAGGGCCTCCCGCAGGATGTCGGCGATGCGGTCACGGTCGGCGTCCGAGGCGCGCAGCTCGGCGACCGGCGTCCCGGCGCGCTCCTGCGGGGTCTGCTTCTGAAGGTCCACGGCAGCAGGGTACCGAAACGCGATAGATCGCGACTAGGGCCTGTCTGGCAATTCCCGTCGTCGCCCGGAGGGCGGCCGCGCGGCGTCAGGTGCGTGCTCTCGGCGTGCCGGGCGTGGACCCGCGTACTGGCCGTACTCGGGTCTGCGCCCGGTGCGGCGAGAGTGCGTGCATGGCGTCGCGCGGCAGACGGGAATTGCCAGACAGGCCCTCGGGGTGTGGACGACCTCGGGCGTGTCGAACTGAGCCTTACCTCACAGGCTCCCGGTCCGAGGCAGGTTCTACGCTGGACAGCGCCCGCCGACGTCGACGGGCAGCCGTCCGTCAGAGTGAGGAATGGGCTGAGATGCCTGAGTTCGCGTATACCGATCTGCTTCCCCAGGGCGAGGACACCACGCCGTACCGGCTGGTGACCTCCGAGGGCGTGTCCACCGTCGAGGGGCCGGACGGGCGGACGTTCCTCACGGTGGAGCCGGAGGCGCTGCGCAAGCTGGCGGAAGAGGCGATCCACGACATCCAGCACTACCTGCGCCCCGCCCACCTGGCCCAGCTCCGCCGGATCGTCGACGACCCGGAGGCCTCGGCCAACGACAAGTTCGTCGCGCTCGACCTGCTGAAGAACGCGAACATCGCGGCGGCCGGCGTGCTGCCCATGTGCCAGGACACCGGCACCGCGATCGTCATGGGCAAGCGCGGACAGAACGTGCTGACCGAGGGCGGCGACGAGGCGGCGCTGAGCCGCGGCATCTACGACGCCTACCTGAACCTCAACCTGCGCTACTCGCAGATGGCTCCGCTCACCATGTGGGAGGAGAAGAACACCGGCTCCAACCTGCCGGCCCAGATCGAGCTGTACGCGACCGACGGCGGCGCCTACAAGTTCCTCTTCATGGCCAAGGGCGGCGGCTCGGCCAACAAGTCGTTCCTCTACCAGGAGACGAAGGCCGTCCTGAACGAGGCCTCCATGATGAAGTTCCTGGAGGAGAAGATCCGCTCGCTCGGCACGGCCGCCTGCCCGCCGTACCACCTGGCCATCGTCGTCGGCGGCACCAGCGCCGAGTACGCGCTGAAGACCGCGAAGTACGCCTCCGCGCACTATCTGGACGAGATCCCGGCCGAGGGCTCGCCGCTCGGCCACGGCTTCCGGGACAAGGACCTGGAGCAGAAGGTCTTCGAGCTGACGCAGCGGATCGGGATCGGCGCGCAGTTCGGCGGCAAGTACTTCTGCCACGACGTGCGCGTGGTCCGGCTGCCCCGGCACGGCGCGTCCTGCCCGGTCGCCATCGCCGTGTCCTGCTCCGCGGACCGGCAGGCCGTCGCGAAGATCACCGCCGAGGGCGTCTTCCTGGAGCAGCTGGAGACCGACCCGGCGCGGTTCCTGCCGGAGACCACCGACGAGCACCTGGACGAGTCGGCGGACGTGGTGAAGATCGACCTGAACCAGCCGATGGACACGGTCCTCGCCGAGCTGACGAAGTACCCGGTCAAGACCCGGCTCTCGCTCACCGGCCCGCTGGTCGTCGCCCGCGACATCGCGCACGCCAAGATCAAGGAGCGGCTGGACGCGGGCGAGGAGATGCCGCAGTACCTGAAGGACCACCCGGTGTACTACGCCGGTCCTGCCAAGACTCCCGAGGGATACGCCTCCGGCTCCTTCGGTCCCACCACGGCCGGCCGTATGGACTCCTACGTGGAGCAGTTCCAGGCGGCGGGCGGCTCCAAGGTGATGCTCGCCAAGGGCAACCGCAGCAAGCAGGTCACCGACGCGTGCGAGGCGCACGGCGGCTTCTACCTCGGCTCCATCGGCGGCCCGGCGGCGCGGCTCGCGCAGGACTGCATCAAGAAGGTCGAGGTCGTCGAGTACGAGGAACTCGGCATGGAGGCGGTCTGGAAGATCGAGGTCGAGGACTTCCCGGCGTTCGTCGTGGTGGACGACAAGGGCAACGACTTCTTCCAGGACCCGGCCCCGGCCCCGACGTTCACGACCATCCCGGTGCGCGGTCCCGGCCTGGCGTAGTTCCCGGAGTGCGGCGGCGGCACGTCGGGCCCCCGCCGCACTCGGCCGTCCCGTTCCCGGGACCCGGCGGTCAGTAGGGCATGCAGCCGAACCAGTTCACCGTGGCGCCGGACTTGGTGAAGCCCATGCACCGCACGGTCCTGTCGTGCTTCGTCGCGGTTCCCGTGACCGGGCTGTCCGCGTAGTCCGTCTTGTGCCGGCGCTCCACGAGGGTGTCGACCTCGACGCGGTACCAGCGCTTCCCGCCCGGGGACGGCACGCTGCAGCCGCGGGCGGTGATGTTGCGGCTGGGATCGCCACTCCAGACCGGCCGCTCGGCGCGGTCGCAGTGGGCACGGTGCGAGCCGCCGCTGGCGGCCGCCGTTCCGGCTCCCGCGCCCAGCAGGGTCGCCGTGCCTATGGACACCGCCGCGATGGCGCCGAGCAGACCCTTGGGAGTGAAGTTCATCGGTCGGTCCTCCTGCCAGCCGTGGCGCCGGCGGGAGTCGCCGGTCACCTTGGGCAGATAGTCACACTTATCCGTGATGTCCGGCTCGGCGAGGGAGGACGCAGTCCCCCGACCCGGTGACGTCGGTGGTGCCAATGCAGCAGACCGGAACAACCGCGTCACCCCGATCGCTGATACCTGCATGAGCGACTACCGCATCGAACACGACTCCATGGGCGAGGTCCGGGTCCCGGCGCACGCCAAGTGGCGGGCCCAGACCCAGCGGGCCGTCGAGAACTTCCCGGTCTCCGGGCAGCGGATCGAGCGCGCGCACATCGAGGCGCTGGCCCGGATCAAGGGCGCGGCGGCCAAGGTGAACGCCGAGCTGGGGGTGATCGACGAGGACATGGCCCGGGCGATCCAGGACGCGGCGGGGGAGGTCGCCGAGGGGACGTGGGACGAGCAGTTCCCGGTGGACGTGTTCCAGACCGGGTCGGGCACCTCGTCGAACATGAACACCAACGAGGTCCTCGCGACGCTGGCGACCGAGCGGCTCGGGCGCGAGGTGCATCCCAACGACCACGTCAACGCCTCGCAGTCGTCGAACGACGTGTTCCCCTCGTCCCTCCACATCGCCGCCACCGCCGCCGTCACGCGGGACCTGATCCCGGCCCTGGAGCACCTCGCCGCGTCCCTGGAGCGCAAGTCGGCCGAGTTCGCCGACGTCGTGAAGTCCGGGCGGACCCACCTGATGGACGCCACGCCGGTGACCCTGGGACAGGAGTTCGGCGGGTACGCGGCGCAGGTGCGGTACGGCGTGGAGCGGCTGCGGGCCTCGCTGCCCCGGCTGGCCGAACTGCCGCTCGGCGGGACGGCGGTGGGCACCGGGATCAACACCCCGCCCGGGTTCGCCGCCGCGGTGATCGAGGAGGTCGCGCGGGTCACCGGGCTGCCGTTCACCGAGGCCCGCGACCACTTCGAGGCGCAGGGCGCGCGGGACGGGATCGTGGAGACCAGCGGGCAGCTGCGGACGATCGCGGTCGGCCTGACGAAGATCGCCAACGACCTGCGGTGGATGTCCTCGGGGCCGCGCACCGGGCTCGCCGAGATCGCGCTGCCGGATCTGCAGCCGGGGTCCTCGATCATGCCGGGCAAGGTCAACCCGGTGATCCCGGAGGCCGTCCTGATGGTGTCCGCGCAGGTCATCGGGAACGACCAGACCATCGCGGTGGCCGGGGCTGCCGGCAACTTCGAGCTGAACGTGATGCTTCCGGTCATCGGCAAGAACGTGCTGGAGTCCGTCCGGCTGCTCGCCAACGTCACGCGGCTGCTCGCCGACCGGACCGTGGACGGCATCACCGCGCACCGGGAGCGGGCCCGCGAGTACGCCGAGTCCTCCCCGTCCGTGGTCACGCCGCTGAACAAGTACATCGGGTACGAGGAGGCCGCCAAGGTGGCCAAGAAGGCGCTGGCGGAGCGCAAGACGATCCGCCAGGTGGTCATCGAGGGCGGGTACGTCGAAAAGGGCGATCTGACCCTCGCGCAGCTGGACGAGGCACTGGATGTCCTGCGGATGACGCGGCCGTAACCGCGTGCGAACGTTTCGCGCCGCCCGGCCAGAACCGTGACGTCCACCGCAGCGTCGTATGCCCATGGCACCTAATATCTGTGCATGGCAGACGGTGGAGCGGTGAGACGCGTGACGCGCGGGGAGACGGGCGGTGCGGCCGGCGGCGGAGCCGGGTTCTGGGCCCCGGGGAGCCAGATCCTGTGGCGGTACCGGGAGAACGCCGGGCAGGGTTTCCACATCGCGCGCCCCGTCACCGTCGTCCGCGACGACGAGGAGCTGCTGGCCGTCTGGCTGGCCCCCGGCACCGAGTGCGTCCGGCCCGTCTTCGCCGACGGCACGTCGGTCGCCGAGGAGCCGCTGGAGTCCCGCTACACCAAGCCGCGCACCGTCCGGCGCGGCCACTGGTTCGGCACCGGCGTGCTGAAGCTGGCCAGGCCCGGTCTGCCCTGGTCGGTGTGGCTGTTCTGGGAGCCGGGCTGGCAGTTCAAGAACTGGTACGTCAACCTCGAACAGCCGCTGGCCCGTTGGGACGGCGGAGTCGACTCCGAGGACCACTTCCTCGACATCTCCGTGCACCCGGACCGCAGTTGGCGCTGGCTCGACGAGGACGAGTTCGCCCAGGCGCAGCGGGACGGCCTGATGGACGCACAGACGGCCGAACGGGTGCGGGCGGCGGGCCTGTCCGCGGTGGCCGCCGTCCGGGCCTGGGAGGCCCCGTTCTCGGACGGCTGGCAGCACTGGCGCCCGGACCCGTCCTGGGCGGTACCGTCGCTGCCGGAGGACTGGGACCGTACGCCCGCGCACGTGTCCACATGAGACCCTTGATGCGCCCCCGGTACACAACCGTAGGATCGTCCTCCGCAAGGGCGCGCTGAGCACAACTCCCGGAGGATGTCCGGGCTTGACCGAACGTCACCGAGGGGCGGCAGGACGTGAGCGAGGGGTACGAGGGCGGCACCGGCGAGCGGGGCGTGGCCCCCAGATCGTTCGCCGGCGGCACGGGAACAGCCTGCGGCCGCGCCGGAATTCCGTTCCCGGGGCACGTAATCCGGGTATCGGAGTCTCGGCGGGACCACCTGCGCGCCCGGCGCGCAGCCCCGGACGGACGGATGCGACACGCGTGACGGAGCACCCCACCTCTTACGAGCGCCCCCAGCCGGGCGCCGACCCCGCTCAGGCCCGCGGGGCGCTCCTGCGTACCCCGCAACCGCCACCGCAGGCACAGCCCCGCCCGTCCGGCGCCACCGCCTTACCGGCACAGGCCCGCGCGGGCGAGACGCCCACCGGCCCCGGTACCAGCACGTCCGAGGAGCACTCCGTCAACGGCCCCGAGCACGCCCAGCCCACCAGCGCTGAGCCCGACCCGCACCGGCCCCGCCCCACCGCGGAGGGGATCCCGCCGCAGCCCGGCGCCGAGCAGGAGCGGGTGACGGGCGCGGGCTCCGCCGAGCGCCGCACCGGACGCGGGCTGCCGCCCGGCCGGCCGATGCCGATGCGCCGGGACGGCGACCGGCTGCGCTTCGTGGGAGCCGCGACCCGCCGCATCGCCCGGGGCATCGACCTGGACGAGATCGTGATGGGGCTGTGCCGGGCGACCGTGCCGACCTTCTCGGACGCGATCCTGGTCTATCTGCGCGACCCGCTGCCGGTCGGCGACGAGCGGCCGGTCGGCCCGGTGGTGCTGCGGCTGCGCCGTACCGACCGGATCCCGGAGGAACGGGACACCGACGGCTTCCCGCCGCTGCCCGCCCCGGAGCCGGAACCGGCCGACATCGGCCTGTCCGCGCTCACCGCGGAGCTGTGCGAGGTACGGCCGGGCGGCGCTCTGAACGAGGTGCTGCGGGGTGTGCGGCCGGTTTTCGCCGACTCCCCCGCGGCGCGCTCCGCGCTGCCCGAACTCCTCGGCGAGGGCGCCGACGCGCTGGTCCCCGGCGGACAGCACGCGATCCTCGCCCCGCTGCGCGGCCGGCGCCGGGTGATCGGCGCGGCGGTGTTCCTGCGCCGCCCGGAGCGGCTCGCCTTCGAGGCGGACGATCTGCTGGTCGCCGCCCAACTGGCCACGCACAGCGCGCTCGGCATCGACAAGGCGGTGCTGTACGGCCGGGAGGCCTACATCGCCGACGAACTGCAGCGGACCATGCTGCCCGAGCACCTGCCGAGCGCCACCGGCGTGCGGCTGGCCTCGCGCTACCTGCCGGCCGCCGAGACCGCGCGGGTCGGCGGCGACTGGTACGACGCGATCCCGCTGCCGGGCAGCCGGGTGGCGCTGGTCGTGGGCGACGTCATGGGCCACTCGATGACCTCGGCGGCCATCATGGGGCAGCTGCGGACCACCGCGCAGACGCTGGCGGGCCTGGACCTGCCGCCGCAGGAGGTCCTGCACCACCTGGACGAGCAGGCGCAGCGGCTGGGCACCGACCGGATGGCGACCTGCCTGTACGCGGTGTACGACCCGGTGTCGCACCGCATCACCATCGCCAACGCCGGTCATCCGCCGCCGGTCCTGCTGCACCTGGGCGGTCACGCCGAGGTGCTGCGGGTGCCGCCGGGGGCGCCGATCGGGGTCGGCGGGGTCGACTTCGAGGCCGTCGAGCTGGACGCGCCGGCCGGGGCGACGCTGCTGCTGTACACCGACGGTCTCGTGGAGTCCCGGCTGCGGGACGTGTGGACCGGTATAGAGCAGCTGCGCGAGAAGCTAGCCGCGACCGCGCAGCTGACCGGCCCGGATCATCCGCCGCCGCTCGAAGCGCTGTGCGACGAGGTGCTCGACATGCTCGGGCCCGGTGACCGCGACGACGACATCGCGCTGCTCGCGGCCCGGTTCGACGGGATCGCGCCGAGCGACGTGGCGTACTGGTTCCTGGAGCCGGAGGACGCGGCGCCGGGCCGGGCCCGGCGGCTGGCCCGGCGGGCGCTGGCGCGCTGGGGCCTGGAGGAGCTGACGGACTCCGTGGAGCTGCTGGTCAGCGAGGTCGTGACGAACGCGGTGCGGTACGCGTCCCGGCCGGTGACCCTGCGGTTGCTGCGGACCGACGTGCTGCGCTGCGAGGTCGGCGACGACGTGCCGCAGCTGCCGCGGCTGCGGCAGGCGCGGGCGACCGACGAGGGCGGCCGGGGCCTGTACCTCGTCAACAGACTGGCCAGACGGTGGGGAGCGACCCGGCTGAGCACCGGCAAGGTCGTCTGGTTCGAGCTGAACCGATAGCGCCGCAGGGGTTCAGGCCGCGCCCCCAGGAGGTTGCGCTCCTCGGGGGACGCGGGGAACGTGCGTCGACGGCCGCCACCGGACCGCCCGGACGACTACTGGAAGTCGTCCGCGGCCGGGTCCAGCGGATTGTCCGTGATGCCGCCCGTCGGGCTCTGGCTCGGCGAGTTGGACGGCGAGTTGGACGGCGGCGCCGACGTCGTCGCGCTCTGGCTCGGCGAGTTCGACGGTGTGTCCGACGGCGGCGCGGACTTGGTCGGCGTCTGGCTCGGCGTCTCGGACGGCGTCTCGGACGGCGGCGCGGACTTCGACGGGGACTCGGTCGGCTGGACGGCCGCGCCCAGGTCGGTGTTCAGCTCGAACTTCTGCTTCTTCGTGACGCCGAAGGTGTACGTCGCCCAGATCTGCGCCGGGTACCCGCCGCCGTTGATGCGGCCGGTGCCGGGGATCAGACCGGTGGCGCCGGTGAGGGACACCTGGCTGTGCTTCTTGTAGTCCTCGCCGAACAGCCCCACCGACGTCACCAGGTCGGGCGTGTAGCCGGTGAACCAGGCCGACTTGTTGTTGTCGGAGGTACCCGTCTTGCCGGCCACCTGCTGGCCCTTGCGCAGCGGGTTCTGGGCGACCGACACCTTGGCCGTACCGTCGTCGACCACGCCGGTCAGGACCGAGGTCACCTGGTCGGCGGCGCTCTCGCTGATCACCGGGTCGCCGATCGGATTCGGCGGATCGACCGTGCGGCCGGTCTTCTCCGCCGACGCGAGGATGGTCGGGGTGACCTTCTTGCCGTGGTTGTCGAGGGTGGCGTACACCCCGGCCATCTCCAGCGGGCTCGCGCCCATGGAGCCGAGGGTCTGCGCGGGCACCGCCGGCAGGTTCGTGGTGTCCAGGCCGAGGTCGTCGGCGACCTTCATCACGTTCTTCATGCCGACGTCGACGCCCATCTGCGCGAACACCGAGTTGACGGACTTGTTCATCGCCGTCTGCACGGTGATGTCGCCGTAGTCGGCGTCGTCCTCGTTCGGCGGCGAGAAGGCGATGTCGCTGCCCTTGACCGGACGGCCGCTGGTGCCGTCGTAGACCGTGTTGGCGTTGATCTCCTTGCCGTCCTGGGTCTTGGCGTCCTGGTCCAGTGCCGCGGCGAGGATGATCGGCTTGAAGGTCGACGCCGGCTGGTAGTCGGCGCGGGTGGCGTTGTTCGTGTAGTGCTTGTAGTAGTCGATGCCGCCGTACAGGGCGACGATCTTGCCCGTCTTCGGGTCCACGGAGACGGCGCCTGCCTGGACGTTCTTGTCGACCGTCCGCTTCTTGCCGTCGAGCTTGCCGGTGAGCTGGCCCTGGACGGCCGCCTCCAGCTTGGCCTGCCGCTTCGGGTCGATGTTGAGGGTGATCGTCCAGCCCTGGTCCACGACCTGGGCCTCCGCCTCGGAGCGGGTGAGGCCCTGCTTCTTCATCAGCTGGTTCTCCAGCTGGGTGTTGGCCAGGTCGACCAGGTAGCCCTTCTGGCCCTCCAGTCCTGAGGCGGCCTTCGGCTCCTTCGGTACCGGGAACTTCATGGTGTCGCGCTTGGTCTTGTCCAGCCAGCCCTGGCCGACCATGTTGTTCAGGGTGTAGTTCCAGCGGTCCTGCACCAGCCTCTTGCCGATGGGACCCGCCACCGCCCAGTCGTACTGGCTCGGCGCCTGGAGCAGCGCGGCCAGATAGGCGCCCTGCTGGACCGTGAGGTCCTGGGCGTCGACGCGGTAGTAGGCCTGGGCGGCGGCCTGGATGCCGTAGGCGCCCCGGCCGTAGTAGCTGGTGTTGATGTAGCCCGCGAGGATCTCGTCCTTGGACTTCTCGCGGTCCACCTTCAGGGAGATGACCAGTTCCTTCAGCTTGCGCGTGACGGTCTGGTTCTGGTCCAGGTAGTAGTTCTTGACGTACTGCTGGGTGATCGTCGAACCGCCCTGGGTGCCGCGGCCCCGCGCCGTGTTGTACAGGCCGCGGGCCATGCCCTTCAGGTCGATGCCGTTGTCGCTGTAGAAGGACTTGTTCTCCGCGGCGACGAAGGTGTGCTGGACGTCCTTCGGGACCTTGGACAGGTCCACGATCTCGCGGTTGACGGTGCCCTTGCGGGCCAGGACCGAGCCGTCGCTGTACTTGTAGACGTTGCTCTGCGTCTGCGCGAGGGAGTTGCCCGCGGGGACCGACACCATCATGTACAGCACGATGAAGCCGCCGATGCCGAGCAGGCACAGGCCGAGGAAGGTGCCGAGCACCTTCTTCCAGGTGAAGAGCCGGCGTATGCGGCCCTTGGCGGCCTTGCCGTCCTTGGCGGAGCCGCCCTTGGCCGCGGCCTTGCGGCGCTCCGCGCGGGTGCCGCCCTCGGCCTGCGGGGCCCGGACGGTCCTCGTGGTGCCGCCGGGCGACTCGAGTATCTCGGGCGTCCCGGGTGCGGCCGGCGGCGACGAGCGGCGTCCGGGCGCGGCGCGGCGGCCGCCGCGCTGTCGCGCTTTTCTCTCTTCCGCTCGTCCCATGAGTCCGTCTGCTCCGCTTCGTCTCGGCTGTCACACGTGTGTACGGGCATCACACAAGTACGTGGCTCAGGTCAGCTCCGAAAGCTAACACCGCTCTCTATGACAAAGAGCAGACGATCCACCCTTTACGGACGTGACAATCAGCACCCCGCTCCAACGGAACCGACGAGCGGGAGGCACCGAGGGTTGCCTGGACGAATAAAGTGATATCACTTGGATAGAACGAAGCTAGACAGAGCACGTCCGTGCCGCAGCCCGTCACCCCAGGGGGAGACCATGTCCGTCCACGACCCGTCGGCGACCGCCGACGTACCCGAGATGCCGGCCCCGCGCGTGCGGGAGTCCGTCGCGCACAGCATCGGCGGCGGACTCGCCCTGCTGCTGGGCCTGGTGGGGCTGATCGCCGCCGCCGCGCTGTTCGTCGCCGCGTCCGTGAACCCCGGTTTCGCGGCCGGAGGCGTCGTCGTCCTCCTCGCCTCCGTCATCGCGATGCGCGGCCTGAACACGGTGGCGCCGGGCGAGGCGCGGGTCGTCCAGCTCTTCGGGCGGTACCGGGGCACGATCCGGCAGGACGGACTGCGCTGGGTCAACCCCTTCACCTCGCGCACCAAGATCTCCACCCGGGTCCGCAACCACGAGACCGCCGTCCTCAAGGTCAACGACGCCTACGGCAACCCGATCGAACTCGCCGCGGTCGTCGTCTGGAAGGTCCAGGACACCGCCCAGGCCGTCTTCGAGGTCGACGACTTCACGGAGTTCGTGTCCACGCAGACCGAGACCGCCGTCCGGCACATCGCCATCGAGTACCCGTACGACGCCCACGACGAGGGCGGCCTCTCGCTGCGCGGCAACGCCGAGGAGATCACCGAGAAGCTGGCCGTCGAGCTCCAGGCGCGCGTGGAGGCGGCCGGGGTGCGGGTCGTGGAGTCGCGGTTCACGCACCTCGCGTACGCTCCCGAGATCGCCTCGGCGATGCTCCAGCGGCAGCAGGCCGGCGCGGTGGTGGCCGCGCGGCGGCAGATCGTGGACGGCGCGGTGGGCATGGTCGAGGCGGCGCTCGCGCGGATCGCCGAGCAGGGCATCGTGGAACTGGACGAGGAGCGCAAGGCGGCGATGGTGTCCAACCTGATGGTGGTGCTGTGCGGGGACCGGGCCCCGCAGCCGGTGCTCAACACCGGGACGCTGTACCAGTGACCGACTCGCCCGAACAGGCGCCGCGGCGCCGGCCGCAGCAGCGCAAGCAGGTGCTGCTGCGGCTGGACCCGTCCGTGTACGACGCGCTGGCCCGGTGGGCCGGGGACGAGCTGCGGTCGGCCAACGCGCAGATCGAGTTCCTGCTGCGGCGCGCCCTCGCGGAGGCGGGCCGGCTCCCGCGCGAGACGGGCCCCCTCCCCCGCCGCGGCCGCCCGCCGGGCGGCTCCGCCCCGGAGTCCCCGCCCGCCTGAACCACCGCGCACCCCCCGCGGCGGCCCCGGCCGCGAATCCCCGGCACCGGGCTGTCGCACAACCGTGACAATCGGCTCCCAACTGGGCGTTCGCACACCCCGCCATGATCTACACACTGTGCGTATACATGGTGGGTATACACCGTGTGTAGAGTTCCGCTCATGTCCATCGGTCACACCCTCCTGGGGCTCCTGGAGTCCGGCCCGCGCCACGGTTACGACCTCAAGCGGGCCTTCGACGAGAAGTTCGGTCACGACCGGCCGCTCCACTACGGCCAGGTCTACTCGACGATGTCCCGCCTGCTGAAGAACGGGCTCGTGGAAGTCGACGGCATCGAGGCCGGCGGCGGCCCCGAGCGCAAGCGGTACGCCATCACCGACGCGGGCGTCACCGACGTCGAGAAGTGGCTGGCGACTCCGGAGAAGCCGGAGGAGTACCTCCAGTCGACCCTGTACACCAAGGTCGTGCTCGCCCTGCTCACGCACCGCGAGGCCGGTGACATCCTCGACCGCCAGCGCTCCGAGCACCTGCGCAGCATGCGGATCCTGACCGACCGCAAGCGCCGCGGCGACCTCGCCGACCAGCTCGTCTGCGACCACGCCCTCTTCCACCTGGAGGCGGACCTGCGCTGGCTGGAACTGACCGCCGCCCGTCTCGACAAGCTCCGCACGGAGGTGACCAAGTGACCGCTCCCGCCGGTTCGCTGCTCGCGGCCGAGGACCTGCACAAGGCCTACGGTCCCACCCTCGCCCTCGACGGGGCCGGGTTCTCGATACATCCGGGCGAGGTCGTCGCCGTGATGGGGCCGTCCGGCTCCGGCAAGTCGACCCTGCTGCACTGCCTCGCCGGCATCGTGCCGCCCGACTCCGGCTCGATCGTCTACGCCGGACGCGAGATGGCCACCATGAGCGACACCGAACGCAGCGCCCTGCGCCGCAGCGAGTTCGGGTTCGTCTTCCAGTTCGGCCAGCTGGTGCCCGAGCTGACCTGCGTGGAGAACGTGGCGCTGCCGCTGCGGCTGAACGGCACCTCCCGCAAGGAGGCCGAGCGCAAGGCGCTCGGCTGGATGCAGAAGCTGGAGGTCGACGACCTGGGCCGCAAGCGGCCCGGCGAGGTCTCCGGCGGCCAGGGGCAGCGGGTCGCGGTGGCCCGTGCGCTGGTGACCGAGCCCCGGGTGCTCTTCGCCGACGAGCCGACCGGCGCGCTCGACTCCCTCAACGGCGAGCGCGTCATGGAGCTGCTGACCGACGCGGCCCGCTCCACCAACGCGGCCGTCGTCCTCGTCACGCACGAAGCCCGGGTGGCCGCCTACTCGGACCGCGAGATCGTCGTACGCGACGGCAAGTCCCGGGACATGGAGCGGGCGGTATGAACGTCAGGCAGTGGTGGAGGGACCTGGCCCTGGGGGTCCGGTTCGCCTTCGGAGGCGGACGCGAGGGCTGGTTCCGGGCCACGCTGACCGCCATCGGCGTGGGTCTGGGGGTGGCGCTGCTGCTGCTCACCACGGCCATCCCGAGCGCGCTGGCCGTACGCCACCAGCGGGACGTCGCACGGGCGGACTACACGTACGTCTACCACCCCGTGAAGCCGAGCGAGAAGACGTTCGTCATCGCGGACATCGACACCCCGTACCAGGGCCGCGACATCCGCGGCCGGCTGATCCAGCGGGAGGGCGCGAAGGCACCGGTGCCGCCCGGGCTCACCCGCTACCCGGCCACGGGCGAGATGGCCGTCTCGCCCGCGCTGAGGCGGCTGCTGGACTCCTCCGACGGAACCCTGCTGCGCGCCCGGCTGCCGTACCGGATCACCGCCACCATCGCCGAGAGCGGACTGACCGGCTCGCAGGAACTCGCCTACTACGCGGGCTCCGACCGCCTCGCCGCCCACATCGACCCGCCCAACGTGGCCCGGCTCGACCACTTCGGCAGCCCCAGGTCACCGGACGCGGAGAGCGACCCGGTCCTCACCCTGCTGGTCCTCGTGGTGTTCGTGGTGCTGCTGATGCCGGTCGCCGTGTTCGTCGCGGCGGCGGTCCGCTTCGGCGGCGAGCGCCGTGACCGGCGGCTGGCCGCGCTGCGGCTGGTCGGCTCGGACGGCCGGATGGTACGGCGGATCGCGGCCGGCGAGGCGATGGCGGGCGCGCTGCTCGGCCTGGTCTTCGGCGTCGGCTTCTTCCTGCTGGGCCGGCAGTTCGCGGGCACCGCCGAGGTGTTCGGCACCAGCGTGTTCCCGAGCTACCTCAACCCCTCGCCGCTGCTGGCCGCGCTGGTGGCGGTGGCCGTCCCGGCGGCGGCCGTGCTGGTGACGCTGTTCACGCTGCGCGGCGTGGTCATCGAGCCGCTCGGCGTGGTGCGCACGGCGAAGCCCCGGCGGCGGCGGCTGTGGTGGCGGCTGCTGCTCCCGGTGGCCGGCCTGGTGGCGCTCCTCCCGATGATCGGGCAGGGCCGCGGCGGCGGCGACTTCAACCAGTACCAGGTCACCGGCGGTGTGCTGCTGCTCCTGGTCGGCGTCACGGCGCTGCTGCCCTGGGTCGTCGAGTCGGTCGTGGCTCGGCTCGGCCGGGGCGCGGTGGCCTGGCAGCTGGCCGTCCGCCGGCTCCAGTTGAGCAGCGGTACGGCGGCCCGGCTGGTCAACGGCATCGCGGTGGCGGTGGCCGGCGCGATCGCCCTCCAGATGCTCTTCTCGGGCGTCGAGGCCGACTACACCAAGCAGACGAGGAACGACCTCAACCGCGCCCAGATGGAGGTCCAGGTGCCCAGCGGTGTCGCGGTGCCCGAGGTGGCCGGCGCGATGAGCGGCACCAAGGGGGTCCGGAAGGTCGTCTCGATCGCCGACGGCGAGGCCGGCGACCTGAAGAAGGAACCGAAGCAGACCACCCAGGTGAGCGTGGGCGATTGCGCCTCGCTGCGGGAGGTCGCGCACCTGCCGTCCTGCCACGACGGCGACGCGTTCCAGGTGACGGGCTCCGAGAGCGACTCCCAGACGCAGGACCTGCTGAAGGCCGCCGAGAAGCACGGCAGGACGCTCTACCTCAACCCCTCCTACAGCGGCGACACCGACGGCGCTCCGGTCCGCTGGACGGTACCGGCCGCACTGAAGCAGGCCGGGACGCGTGAGGACCCCACCGGTTACGAGCGCGGCGGCTTCCTGCTCACCCCGGGCGCGCTGCCGGCCGGTGCCAGCACCGCGGTGCGGGGCGTGGTCTACCTCTCGGTCGACTCCGGAGTGCGGGACGCCAACGAGTACGTGATCAACACGGCGGCCCGGCTCGACCCGCTCATGCAGGCGCAGACGCTGACCTCGTTCGAGCGCAGCGGGCAGTTCGACTCGATCCGCACCGGGCTGTTCGTCGGCGCCGCCGCCGTCCTGGCGCTGATCGGCGCGAGCCTGCTGGTCGGTCAGCTGGAGCAGTTGCGCGAGCGCAAGAAGCTGCTGTCGGCGCTGGTCGCCTTCGGCACCCGGCGGCGCACGCTGAGCCTGTCGGTGCTGTGGCAGACCGCGATCCCGGTCGGGCTCGGGCTGCTGCTGGCCGGAGTGGTCGGGCTGACGCTGGGCTCGGTGCTGCTGAAGATGGTCGGCTCCACGGTGAGCGTGGACTGGCCCGGCGTGCTGGCGATGACCGGCTTCGGCGCGGCCGTCGTCCTCGCGGTGACGCTGCTGAGCCTGCCGCCGCTGCTGCGCCTGATGCGCCCGGACGGGCTGCGTACGGAGTAGCGGCCGGGAGGTCTACGCACCGGCGCCGAGTACCCGGACGGGCAGCGGCCGCAGCGCTTCGCGCAACGCGTCCGCCAGCTCCCGGTACTCGGCGCCGCGCGCTGCCCCGGCCCGCATCGCGAGGGCGATCCGGCGGCTCGGGGCGGGGTCGGCGAAGACGCCGGTGAGCAGCCGGTCGCTGCGGCTGGTCTCCACCTGGACGGCGGTGCGCGGCAGCAGGGTGCAGCCGAGGCCGCCGGCCACCAGCTGGACGAGGGTGGCAAGGCCCGCGGCCGTGGTGGTGACCGGCGCGCCCTCCCGCCGCCCGCCGCCCTTGGCCGAGGCACCGCGTCCGGCTCCTCTGAGTTCCCGGCCGGCCTCCCGGCAGATGTCCAGGGCCTGGTCGCGCAGGCAGTGCCCCTCGTCCAGGAGCAGCAGGTTCAGCTCCCGCAGCGCCTCGCGCGCGATGCCGGCCCGCCCGCCGAGCGGCTCGTCCAGCGGTGTGACGAGCACGAAGTCCTCGTCGTACAGCGGGAGTTCCACGACACCGGGGATGGCAAGGGGGACGGCGAGGAGCAGCAGGTCCAGGCGGCCGGCGGTCAGCCCGTCCAGCAGGCTTGTGGTCTGCTCCTCGTGGACCTGGAGGTCGAGGTCCGGGTACCGGTCGTGGACCAACCGCAGCACGGTGGGCAGCAGGTACGGCGCGACGGTCGGGATGACGCCGAGCCGCAGCGCGCCGGTGAACGGCGCCCGCACCGACTCGGCCTCCGCCAGCAGCGCCCGCACCTCCTCCAGGACGGCCGCGGCCCGCACCGCCAGCCGCTCACCGGCGGGCGAGAGCAGCACCTTGCGGGTGGTGCGCTCCAGGAGGGTGACGCCGAGCGTCTCCTCCAGCGCGGAGACGGCGCCGGACAGCGCGGGCTGGCTCATGCCCATCGCGGCGGCCGCGTCCCGGAAGTGGAGGTGTTCGGCGACGGCGGCGAAGGCGCGCAGCTGGGCGAGGCTGGGCTGACGGCGCTTGCCCCCCACGCCCGCACCGCCCCCCAGGGGATTACCCACAGCCACTGATAGCCACCTCCGATCAACCCGACCGAGTGTAGCTATTTCAAGAATCAATGCACCTTGTGCCACCATCGGCGGCGTCCAACCCATCGGAGGCGACCCCGCGATCCGGGGTGCTTCCGCGCTGCAAGGAGAGCGTGTGCTCACTGTCGGTGACAAGTTCCCCGAGTTCGAACTGACCGCCTGCGTCTCGCTGGAGAAGGGCAGGGAGTTCGAGACGATCACCCACAAGACCTACCAGGGTTGGAAGGTGGTCTTCGCGTGGCCCAAGGACTTCACCTTCGTGTGCCCGACCGAGATCGCCGCGTTCGGCAAGCTGAACGAGGAGTTCGCCGACCGCGACGCGCAGGTCCTCGGCTTCTCCGGTGACTCGGAGTTCGTCCACCACGCCTGGCGCAAGGACCACGACGACCTGCGCGAGCTGCCGTTCCCGATGATGGCCGACTCGAAGCACGAGCTGATGCGCGACCTCGGCATCGAGGGCGAGGACGGCTTCGCCAAGCGTGCCGTGTTCATCGTCGACCAGAACAACGAGATCCAGTTCTCCATGGTGACCGCGGGCTCGGTGGGCCGTAACCCCAAGGAGGTCCTGCGGGTCCTGGACGCCCTCCAGACGGACGAGCTCTGCCCGTGCAACTGGAGCAAGGGCGACGAGACGCTGGACCCGGTCGCGCTGCTGGCCGGTGAGTGAGGTGTCGCTCGACTCCCTCAAGTCCGCGGTCCCGGACCACGCCAAGGACCTGAAGCTGAACCTGGGCTCGGTCATCGGCAACTCCGAGCTGCCGACGCAGCAGTTGTGGGGCACGGTGCTGGCGACCGCCATCGCCTCCCGCTCCCCGATCGTGCTGCGCGAGCTGGCGCCCGAGGCGAAGGCGAACCTGACGCCGGAGGCGTACCGGGCCGCCAGGTCCGCGGCCGCGGTGATGGCGATGAACAACGTCTTCTACCGCACCCGCCACCTGCTCTCCGACCACGAGTACGGCACCCTGCGCGCCGGGCTGCGGATGAACGTCATCGGCAACCCGGGCGTCGACAAGGTCGACTTCGAACTGTGGTCGTTCGCGGTGTCCGCGATCAACGGCTGCGGGATGTGCCTGGACTCGCACGAGCAGGTGCTGCGCAAGGCCGGCGTCGACCGCGAGGTGATCCAGGAGGCGTTCAAGATCGCCTCGGTGGTCGAGGCCGTCGGCGTGACGCTGGACGCGGAAGCCGTGCTCGCCGAGTTCGAGTAGCCGGCCCCGTCCCGTGGACCCCGCTCACTCCGTGTGGGCGGGGTCCTCGGCTCTTGCGGGCACGGTCTCGGCGGGCACGGCGTCCTCGGCCGCCGGGCGGTCCGCTTCGGGCTGCTCCTCCTCGCCCTCGTACCGCTCGTCCGAGTACTGGCGCAGATAGCCGACCACCGTGTTGGTCACCGCCACCAGCGGTACGGCCACCACCGCGCCGCCGATGCCGGCCACCAGGCCGCCGGCCGCGACCGTGAGGACCACCGCGAGCGGGTGGACGCGGACCGCGCGGCCGAGGATGAACGGCTGCAGGATGTGGCCCTCGATCTGCTGCACCGCGAGGACGACGACGAGCGTCATGACCGCCGTGAAGACGCCCTGGGTGACGAGCGCGACCACCACCGCGAGCGCGCCCGAGGCGACCGCGCCGACCAGCGGGATGAACGAGAACAGGAAGATGAACACGGCCAGCGGGACGGCCATCGGGACGTCCAGGAAGTAGATGCCCAGGCCGATGAAGATGGCGTCGATGAGCGCGACCAGGACCGTGCCGCGGACGTAGGCGGTGAGCGTGCGCCAGGCGCGCGGGCCGGCGCCGGCCACGCCGTCGCGGGCGGCGGCGGGGACCAGCTTGAGGAACCACTGCCAGATGCGCGCGCCGTCGTAGAGCAGGAAGAGCGTGGAGAAGAAGACCAGCAGGATGCCGGTCAGGGCCTCGACGACGACCTGGACGCCCTCCAGGCCGAAGGAGGTGATCTGGTCGGTGTTGGCGCCGATCGCCTCGCGGAGGTTCTTGGCGATCTGGTTGATCTGCTTGTCGGTGACGTGGAACGGGCTCTTCAGCAGCCAGTTGCGCAGGTCGTCGATGCCGTTCTGGACCTGGTCGGAGAGCGTGTCGATGTTCTCCATGACCTGCCAGGTCACGAACCAGCCCATCAGGCCGATCACCACGAAGCCGGAGATGGCGGTGAGCGCGGTGGCCGGGCCGCGCGGCATGCCGTAACGGCACAGCCGGGCGACCGTGGGCTGGAGCAGGGCGGTGATCAGCAGCGCTATGACGAAGGCGAACACCACGAGTTGGACGGCGCTGATGACCCGCATCAGCACCCAGACGGTGCCGGCCAGCACCAGCAGCCGCCAGCCGGCCTCGGCGGCGACCCGTACGCCCCACGGGATGGCCGTGACGGGTTCGGGGCGGGGTGCGGGCTTGCGTACGGCCTTGGGGGCGGCGGCCGCCGGGGCGGGAACCGGAGCCGGAGAGGTCTGCGCGGGCACCGCCGGCGGCTCCGGTTCGGCGCGTTCGCGCTCCACCTCGGCGCGGCGTTCGTCCAACCGCTCGCCCATCTCGCTCAGTCCGGCGCCGAGCCTGCCGAGCCACTCGGGCACTCGCGACATGATCCGCTCTCTTTCCCCGTGTCTCCGGGTGCTCCTCACCACTCACCCCTGGAGTCGTTCGGTCCGACCGTACAGGGCGACAGCCCCTCCCCGTAGGACGGGGAGGGGCTGTCGAAGGTTGAGAGAAGCCGAACGGCCTCTAGTACCAGCTGTTCGCCTGCCAGAACGACCAGGCCTCGCAGGGGCTGCCGTACCGGGAGTTCATGTAGTTCAGGCCCCACTTGATCTGGGTGGCCGGGTTGGTCTGCCAGTCGGCGCCCACGGAGGACATCTTCGAACCGGGCAGAGCCTGGAAGAGGCCGTAGGCACCGGAGGAGGCGTTGACCGCCCGGTAGTTCCAGCCGGACTCGTGGCTCACGATGTTGCTGAAGCACTGGAACTGGCCGCCGGCGACCATCTGCTGCGCCATCGCCTGGATCTGCGACACGGAGTACGAGCTCTGCACCGCGAAGGTGACGGAGGAGCGGCTGGCCGCCTTCTTCGCCTCGGCGCGCTCCTTGGCTTCCTTCGCCGCCTGCTCGGCCTCGGCCTTCTTGGCGGTCGCGGCCTTGGCCGCCGCCACTCGGGCCGCCTGCTCGGCGTCCTTCTTGGCACTCGCGTCGGCCTGGATGGCCACGGCGTCGGCCTGCTGCGTCAGGGACGCGGTCTGCACCGTCGCCTGCTGTCCCGCGGGGATCTCCGCGAGCAGCGTGGTGTCGGCTGCCGTCGCCTCAGCGTCGTTGGGCTGTGCGACGCTGCCCGAGGCAACACCGACAACGCTTCCGACGGCGGTGACCGCGGTGGCCGAGGCCACTGCGAATCCCCGGACCGAAATCCGGCTCACACGGTTTCCTTCCAGCATCGCCCGCTTCGGTGACCCTGGCGGACGCAATCGTTCCCCTGACGCTGGCCTCCCAACTGCGGGGTCACGGGAGGCACGGGCCCGACGAGCGGCTCCCCGCTGGGGAACGCCGTGTGGTGCTCGGGCGGCATACGACGTCGCTATGGAATTAGCACTGGTGCTTCTGTGTTGCCGTACCTCCCCCACTACCTAAAGTGCGGGGGTACCCCCAGGGGTACAGGTGTGTCGTATGCGGGGCCTGACAGGAATGAGACTCTGCCGTAACCCGACGCCGGGTGGCAATTCCGAGTTGCGTGTGAAAGCTCACATCCCGTTTCCCCCTGGGGATTTCAGGAAACCCCCACGCACGAAGGCGCCGCCCGGCTAGGCTCTTCGCCTTTACCGGACGGCGCCAACGAGTGGGTTATCAGCCCAAGTTGGACACGGGGATCAGAGAGGTCACAGGGGCCCGTCCTCCAGCATTTCGGTCACAAGGGCGGCAATCTGGGACCTCTCGGACCGGGTGAGGGTGACGTGCGCGAACAGCGGATGGCCCTTCAGCTTCTCCACCACGGCGACGACACCGTCGTACCGCCCGACCCGCAGGTTGTCCCGCTGGGCCACGTCGTGGGTCAGCACCACCCTCGAATTCGCGCCGATCCGGGACAGAACGGTCAGCAGGACGTTCCGTTCCAGCGACTGGGCCTCGTCGACGATCACGAACGCGTCGTGCAGGGAGCGGCCGCGGATGTGGGTGAGCGGCAGCACCTCCAGCATCCCGCGCGCGGTGACCTCCTCGATGACGTCACGGCTGGTGACCGCCGAGAGGGTGTCGAAGACCGCCTGCGCCCAGGGGCTCATCTTCTCGGACTCGGAGCCCGGCAGATAGCCGAGCTCCTGCCCGCCGACCGCGTACAGCGGACGGAAGACCATCACCTTCTTGTGCTGGCGGCGCTCCAGGACCGCCTCCAGACCCGCGCACAGCGCCAGCGCCGACTTGCCGGTGCCGGCCCGGCCGCCCATCGACACGATCCCGACGTCCGGGTCGAGCAGCAGATCGAGCGCGATGCGCTGCTCGGCGCTGCGGCCCTTGATGCCGAACGCCTCCCGATCGCCGCGCACCACACGGACGTTGCCGTCGGCCGTCACCCGGCCGAGTGCCTTGCCGCGCTCGGACTGGATGGTCAGGCCCGTGTGCACGGGGAGGTCGGAGGCCTCCGGGACGTACACGTGCCCTTCCTCGAAGAGGATGTCCACCTGTTCGCCGGGGAGCGTCAGTTCGGACATGCCGGTCCAGCCCGAGGCGCCCGTGATGGCGAGCTCGGCGCGGTACTCCTCGGCCAGCAGGCCGACCGAGGACGCCTTGATCCTGAGCGGGAGGTCCTTCGACACGACGGTGACGTCGTATCCCTCGGCCTGGAGGTTGCGGGCCACCGCGAGGATGCGGGAGTCGTTGTCCCCCAGGCGGTAGCCGCTGGGCAGCACGCTGGGGTCCGAGTGATTGAGCTCGACACGGATGGTGCCGCCGAGGTCCCCGATCGGGATCGGAGCGTCCAGACGGCCGTGCCGGACCCGGTAGTCGTCGAGCAGGCGCAGGGCCTGCCGGGCGAAGTAGCCGAGTTCCGGATGGTGCCGTTTGGCCTCCAGTTCCGTGACCACCACGATCGGAAGCACGACCTCGTGCTCGTCGAAGCGGGTCATGGCGTTCGGGTCGGCCAGCAGGACGCTGGTGTCGAGAACGTAGGTGCGCCGGTCGGACTTGCGGCGCGTTGTGCTGGTCACCACGGAAGGACGTACCCCCTCGGATGAGGTCGGGGAGCGACGAAGAGGAGCTGGACCGGTTGACGGCCGCCCTGCACGGGCCGAAAACCGGCCCCCCGCTGCTTCTTCCGTGCCGTGACCGCACGGTCGGGCTGGTGCAAAGGGCCTCCCGGGCGGACGACCCCGAGTCGCCCGCTGAGATCCGATGCCCGTGGTTCGGGCATCGACCTGCTTGCGTTATGCCCTCGAACATGCGCCGCCATGCCACGGTCTGCAACGACGCGCAGGTGAACTCCGTGTTACTGACGCCCCGAAATGGGTGATTCACGCCTCATGAGCGCGGTGGGGTCATCCACCGTAGCCAGGGGGTCATCCAGCGTGGCGGCGGTGACGGGTGTCGTGTGCCGGGTCCCGGTCCGCCGTCACGGTGACGTCACCCGCCGTAGCGGCGGTGGCGGGCCGCGTAGTCCCGCAGGGCGCGGAGGAAGTCGACCTTGCGGAACGCGGGCCAGAAGACCTCGCAGAAGTAGTACTCGGCGTGCGCCGTCTGCCACAGCATGAATCCGGACAGCCGCTGCTCCCCGCTGGTGCGGATCACCAGGTCCGGGTCGGGCTGGGCACCGGTGTAGAGGTGCCGGCCGATCGCGTCGACGGTGACGGAGTCGGCGAGGTCCTCCATCGCGACGCCCTTGTCGTGGGCGTCGAGGATCATCGAGCGGACGGCGTCGGCGATCTCCTGGCGGCCGCCGTAGCCGATGGCGACGTTGACCAGTATTCCGTCGACGTGCGCGGTGGCCTCCTCGGCCTCCTTGAGCGCGTTCTGCATCGCGGAGGGCAGCAGGTCGGGGGTGCCGACGTGGTGGACCCGCCAGCGGCCGTCGGCGGCGAGGGTGCGCACGACGTCCTCGATGATGCCGAGGAGCGGGACCAGCTCTTCCTTGGCGCGGTCGAAGTTGTCCGTGGAGAGCAGCCAGAGGGTGACGACCTCGACGTCGGTCTCGGAGCACCAGCCGAGGAACTCCTCGATCTTCTCGGCGCCGGCCCGGTGGCCGTGCACGGTGCTGGATCCGGCGGCCTTCGCCCAGCGGCGGTTGCCGTCCATGATGACGCCGATGTGCTTGGGCACCTGAGCGTGGTCCAGGTGACCTTCCACCCGGCGTGCGTAGAGCCTGACGAGCAGGCCGCGCAGCTTGTCGCGCAGGTTCACTTGAGTCCGCCCCTCGTGTCTCGCTGCGGGGTTCCGCGGCCGAAGCCTACCCCTCCGGAAGTGGAGGGGAGCGCCGAGGGGGCTGGCGCGCAAGGGGGTTGGGGGCCGGGTCGCGGGGCGGCCGCCGGGCGCAGCCGGGCCGGCCGGGCGGGACTCGGCGCCTCGTCCGGAGCGCCGCGCGGAGGGCGTGCGAGAGGCGGGTGAAGACCCGGGACATAAAACGGGCCGGTCCGTGGGGGGGAGACGGACCGGCCCGAGGGGGGGTTTCCACCATAACCCTTTGTAAGTGATGCTGCGTGCATCGGCGTGCCACAACTACTCTCCGCAGTCGAACGGCGACACCGGAAGGGCTCGGAAACGCTGGATTCCGGGGCCTCGCGTGGCCGATTCACGGCGGAATCCCAGGAAAACTGGCGGCATTCGGGGAGATCAAGAGGGTTTGGGCCGTCTTGGGGCCGCCTCGGCGAGTTGCTCCCCCCGTCCCTCCGACGGGCTACCCCGGCCGCGAACGGCGGCTTGACGGGACCCCGCGGGGCGTTCCGGCACCGCGCAGCCCCCTCCACTGCGCGGTGCCGCCCGCGCAGCTTTGCTCACGCGAATTACCTTGAGCTGAACTTACGTGAGCCGGTGGGGTGATGCGGGCCGCCGGCGGTAACGATGTGAAAACGCTGTGGAAACGGAGGATGAACATGAGGGTCCGATGTTCGCGTATGCGCAGATCGCAGAAGTAGTGAACAACTTGACCCGATTGGGTGCGTAGTGTCCCGACATGCCCGGAGCCGATCTTCCGGGCCTCCCGGACGGCCCGCGCGGGCCCGTGGACTCGAACGGCAGTTCTTGGCCATTCTTCGGCACCTGGCATTGCAAGGCCGGTGGATCAGCGCCGGCGCTCCGGCTTGCGGGCGTCGAAGAGGTGCCTCGTGCTGTGCGCGACGAAGGGTCCCTCGGCCTCGATCCGCCGGTGCAGGGAGCGGAGCCGCGGCTCGTACTCCTCGACCGTGAAGCCGGGGACCATCCACACGACCTTGCGCAGGAAGTGCACGACGGCGGCGATGTCGTGGAACTCCATCCGCAGCCGTTCGGCCCGCAGGCTCACGACCTCCAGTCCGGCCGCCTCCGCCTCCTCGCGCTCCCGGCCCGGGTCCCGCGCGCCGCGGACCGCCTCCGGCTGCGGCCCGAGGAAGTACTCCACCAGCTCGAAGACGCTGGCGGGTCCGACGTGCTGCGCGAAATAGGTGCCGCCGGGCCGCAGCACGCGCGCGATCTCCGGCCAGTGCGCGCGCACCGGATGCCGGCTGAGCACCAGGTCGAAGGTCTCGTCGGCGAACGGCAGCGGGGCGTCCTCGGCTGCGGCGACGACCACGACACCGCGCGCGCCCAGCAGTGCGCCCGCCTTGCGGACGTTCGGCGGCCAGCCCTCGGTGGCGGCCAGGAGCCGGGGCCCGCGGGCGGTGCCGGCGCCCTCCAGGGTGCCGGCGCCCTCCAGGGTGCCGAGGGCGAGGTCCAGGACCTCTCCGCCGCCGGTCTGGATGTCCAGCGCGGCGGTGGCACCGGCCAGCCGTCCGCCGGCGGCGCGCGCATAGCCCCAGGAGGGACGCGCCTCGGTGGCCCGGCCCTCGAACCAGGAGAAGTCCCAGCCCTCGGTGGGCACGGCGGCGCCCTCGGCGACGAGGTCCTCGAAGCTGCGGTGCGTCTGCTCTCCCATGGTCCGCATGATCCCAGCGGAGTGTCGGTGCCCGCTGATAATTTCGCCCACCATGACGACGAGCGAGAGCGTGTACACCGCCGGCGAGAAGGACATCCTGCACACAAGCCTGGACCGGCACCGGGACGCGGTGCTGTGGAAGCTGGAGGGCCTGGACGACGAACAGCTGCGCCGGCCGATGACCCCGTCCGGGACGAACCTGCTGGGGCTGGTGAAGCATCTGGCGTCGGTGGAGTACGGCTGGTTCGTGGCGAGCTTCGGCGGCGAGGTCGAGCCCCTCTGGTTCGACCCCTACACGGACGACGACCTGACGGTCGGCCCCGGCGAGACGACCCGGCAGATCCTCGACTTCTACGGCCGTGCCCGCGCCGCGGCCGACGCGGTGATCACCGGACGGCCGCTGGACGCGCTGGGCCGGCCCGGCTGGCGGGACCACGAGGTCTCCCTGCGCTGGGTGCTGGTCCACATGATCGAGGAGACCGCGCGGCACGCCGGGCACCTCGACATCCTGCGGGAGCTGATCGACGGGGCCACGGGCGACCACCCCCGGGCGGCGCCCACCGGGACCGTGTGACCGGCCGGCTCACGGCACCAGCGGCCGGACCTCCTCGGCGGTGAACCTCACGAAGCCCTCGGGGTCGGGTTCGTCCCCGGTGGGCTGGAGGACGACGGTGTCGGCACCGGCCTCGGCGAGCCGCCGCACGGCCTCCGCGACGGCGCCTGCGTCACCGGCGACGCCGATTCCGGGCACCGACTCCCGCCCCTCGGCGGCGAGTTCGGCACGGAGCCGGGCGGCCGCGCCGGGCCCGGTGGCGGTCAGGAGATAGACGACGACCTCGTGCGGCTCGGCCGCGTCCCGCCCGGCGGCCGCCCGCCCCTCCTCGACGATCCGCCGGGCCCGGCGGACGCCGTCTGGCGAGGTGGAGGAGGTCAGCACGGTCCCGTCCGCGGCGGCGCCGGAGAGGCGGAGGGTACGGGGGCCCTCGGCGCCGGCGAAGACCGGGACGGGCCCGGCGGGCGGCCAGTCGAGGGCGACGTCGTCGAGCCGGACGTAGCGCCCGTCGACGGTGAGCCGCTCACCGCGCAACAGGGCGCGCAGGGCGTCGAGATGCTCGTGGAGCAGGGTCAGCGGGGACTCGGCACGGGCGCCGACCTGCCCCATCCAGTCCTGCACGCCGTGGCCGACGCCGAGGATCGCGCGGCCCGGGAACATCCGGTGCAGCGCGGCGGTCTCCATCGCGGTGACGGCGACGTTCCGCAACGGCACGGGGAGCAGCCCGACACCGATCCGCATCCGCTCCGACCAGGCGAGGGCGGCGGCAGCGGTGGAGATCCCACCCTCCCGGAAACAGTCCTCCCACAGCCACAACTCCTCGAGCCCGACGTCCTCCCCGACCCGGACGACGTCCCGAAGCCGCTCGGGGGGCAACTGGGGGCGGAACACGGCGCCTAGTGTGGTCATGGGGTGGGGTGTACCCGGGGGTGGGGGTGTCGCAACAACGTTCGCCGAAGACGCAGGTCACGGCAGGGCCGACTGCGGGTCGGGGAGGCGCACTCCCGCACGTCGGGCCCGTTCGAGGGCGGCGGGACTGGCCGCACCGGGATCGACATGGCCCCGCCCGTCCGTCGGCTGCCGGAGGATCACGTACAGGCGCCGCGGGCCGGGAACCGCGATGACGGCGGCAAAACGAGGGTCCCCGGCGAACAACACCTGGCCGGCCTGCGCGGTCTTCGGAGACGCGTAGCCACGCCCGAGGCGCCGCCTCCACCACATGGACCGGATGTGCACCTTCAGAATCAGCGGCGTCGTCTCGCCGGGCCGCTCAGGATCGGGGAACTTCAGCCAGACATCCCCGGCGGTCGCTCCGGGGATCTTCCCGATGCCGCTCTCCGGTTTCTCGAACACCTGCCACGGATAGGCACGCAGCAGCCGTCGCGTACGGAAGGCCCAGGAGATGTAAGCCGGTTGGAGAAACGCGCGGTAGAACGAGTAGAGCAGGGGCACGAAGAACAGCCACAGCGTCCAGGTGATCGACATGATCACATACCCGGCCAGCAGGCCCAGCCATACGGCCGGCCACACGATCTGCCCCAGGAACGCGCTGATGATCAGCTTTGCCCAGGCGCGTCGGGTAGCGGGGTCGTCCCAGGCCGTGGGGTGCTGCGTGGGAGGCATCTCAGTCCTTGTCGGGTACGCCACTGGATACGTCCGGAAGTGGATTCTCGAAACTGACCGTACCGGCGATGTCGGTGAGCAGGGCGCGATAGTGGCTCGCCTGCTCCGTGTGTGTCGTGGCCAGGGACAGGACGGCGATGCGTCTCCCGTCTGCGCAGGGAATGTACGCCGTGATCTGGAGCAGTCGGCACGCAACCGCTGGCCCGAGTTCCTGTGGCGCGGCCACACGCGTCTCCATCAGTGAACCCGGGCCGCAGGGCAGATCCAGGATCTCGACATGGTCCGCGTTGTCCGCTGCTCCGCAGACGGCGCGGGCCGCCAGGACACTGCGCGGGGCCCAGCGGGTGTCGCGCCAGGCCAGCGTGAAGAGCGACAGCAGCGGTCCGCCACCGCCCTCGTCGTCGGAATGCAGACCCAGACAACAGTGGACCGCACCGGCCTCCAGGAGCAGTTGGGCCAGCCGGAGAACGGGGCCGAGAGCCGCCGGCTGTGCCGTCGCCTCCTCCGGATCCCGGCCGACGGTCGTCAGCTCCTGCAGGGGCAGCGGGACAAATCCTGGCGGCAGGGCGAACCAGAGATCGGCATCCTCGCTCCGGGCCGAGTCATCGATCACGTACGGAGCACCGCTCATGTCGATTCACCTGCGCCGCGCAGCAGGAAGTGGAGCGCGCCCATGGTCGCCGGGGCATCGACGCCGAGGGTCCTGGGTCCGTCGAGGAGGCTCGTGACCGTCTTGGCCGCGTCATTGTCCAGAGTGTCAGCAAAGCTGCTGGTCACGCCATAAACGGCGGTCCCGGCTCCCAGGACCGTGGCCGGCTTGTCGATCTTCTCGACGAGCGGAGCCAGTCGCCCGCCGAACACCCTCGGGTGAGACAGGACGCTCACGGCGCCCTCTGCCGCGGCGGCCTCCGTCCTGATCGAGACGCCCACCGTCCTGATCGAGGTCCCCGCCCTGACGCCGGCCGCGGCGATCTTCTCCCCGAGGGTCAGCACCTCGTCCGTGTCGCGGGCCACCGCGGCCGTCGCGGACATCAGCTCGGGAGCCTTCATGGCTCCCTTGGCCACCGCCCCGAGCCCCGGCAGCATCCCCAGGAAGTCGCCCGCCGTGCCGAGCGCGTTGCCCCAGAAGTCGAGGTCCAGTTCCCCCTTGGTGAAGCCGTCCTTCAGGGAGGCCAGGACTTCGGGGTCGCTGACACGCAGGCCGAAGGCCATGCCGCTGAGGACGCCGGCCGCCAGGAACAGCATCCACGGGGCGACCGCCGTCAGGCCGAGCAGCGCGATCACGCCCAGTACGGCGGCGCACGCGCTGAGGATGTCCGGGAGGTTGTCCCCCAGCCAGTCCGTGAACCGGTCCCACGTGTCCGGCTCGTGCGGCGCCAGCCTGCGCGAGGCCGCGCCGATGTGCCGGGCCCGCTCGCGGGCGGTCGCCTCGTGCTCGGCCGCCAGACCGCGGGCCCGCTTCAGCACGCCGTCCAGGTCGTCTTGCGCCGCGGCGACCCTGGTGTCCGACCGGTCCGACGCCGGACCCTCGTGGTCCTGGGCACGCCGCAGCGCCGCCCTGGCGGCCTCGGCCTCGCCGTCGAGTCGCCTCGCGCGCCGCTGGAACTCCCCGAGTTCCCCGGCCCACAGGTCCAGTTGTCTCGCGGCCGCGTCGACGGAGTGCGCGCCGTTCTTCAGGTTGAGCGGCAGCGGACCGCCCTCCAGCTGCTCGCGGAACGCGACGGCCGCGTCGCCTTCCCAGTAGCTGCCGTCCATGAGCTTGCCGACCTTGGCGTGCGCCTTCTCCATCTCCTTCGCGCAGCCGGACAGCCTGCGGTGGAGGTCGCGCACCAGATCCGTGCTGCCGGGGGCGGGGTCGAAGCCGAGGTGCGGGTAGGGAGGGGCGACCGTCACGTGTCCGCGCTCTTCCGCCTCGCCTTGTCCAGCGCCCTCTGCAGGGCCACGTCCACCTCGTGGAAGTCGTCCCTGGCCTTCTTCGTGATGTCCGTGAGCCGGCCGATCTGTTCGGCGATCTCCCCGGCCCCGTACCGCCAGTCCTCCTGGAAGCGGTCACAGGCCTTGTCCAGGGCGTCCGTCCCCAGGCCGTCGACGCCCGGGACGCGCAATACCCTCTGCAGGGCCGTGAACGACTCCTGGGCCCTCTTCAAGTCTTTGAAGAGACGTCCGAGTTCCGTTCCGTCGACCTTCAGGCGCTCAGCCATGTGGATGCCTCGTTACGTGGGACTTCCACGCTATCCACGGGCCGTCGTGCGCATGCGCGTCCGACCGCGAGCATCACCCGTCCGTGTTGTGGATACGGTCGCTTCGGGGGACCCTGCGAGACGGACGAGAGGCAGGACATGAAGCGCTGGCGCGACGGGCGAGGACGGCTGGTCATCCACGGCGGCGGGGACCCGGTCACCGTCCCGCTGGAGATCGCCGCGTCCTACCGCGCCCGCACCAGGGGCCTGTTGGGCCGTGATTCGCTCGACGGGGCGCTCCTGCTCTCCCCCGCCGGCAGCATCCACACGTTCCGGATGCGGATGCCGATCGATGTGGCCTATCTGGACCGGCGCCTGACCGTCATCGCCGTCCGCACCATGCGCCCGGGCCTCCTCGGCCTGCCCCGGCTCCGCTCACGGCACGTGCTGGAGGCCGAGGCCGGGGCGATGGCGGGATGGGGGCTGGTCGCGGGGGCGCGGGTGTCGGTCGAGGCGGAGTAGCCGCGCCGCCGGCGTCTCCGCTCACTCCCCCGTCCTCGGGAACGTCACCTCCACCCGGCGGTTCTTCTTGCGGCCCTCCTCCGTGGAGTTGTCGGCGATCGGGTACTGCTCGCCGTAGCCGCGGACGTCGAAGGTGATGTTCGGGTCGTTCAGGTCCTGGTCGAGGACGCTCTGCACGGCGTTGGCGCGCTGGCGGGAGAGGACGTCGCCGTGGGCCGAGGAGCCCAGGTTGTCGGTGAAGCCGAAGACGCGCACCTGGGTGGCGTTCTGCTTCCTGACCTCCTGGGCGATCGTGTCGATGCGGGCCTTCGCCGCCGCGCTCAGCTTGGAGCTGTCCTTGCCGAACAGCACCTCGGCCTGGAGGGCGAACGTCACGTCCGCGTTGGTGTCCTCGCGGCGCTCGTCGCCGCTCTGGTCCTCGACGACCGACTTGATGTCCAGGACCTTGGGATCCGCGAGGGTGGCGCCTTCGGGGAGTTTGAGGTCGGGGTCCGTGGGGTCGATCTTCACGGGTGCGGAGGCGGAGGGCTCGGTGCCCGGCGGGACGCTCGGGTCGCCGCCGTCCGCGCGGGCGGTGGTCGCGCCGTGCAGGTTGGCGACCAGCAGGAGCGTCGCGGCGCCCAGGGTCAGGGGCAGGCGTGATGTGGTCACTTCGCCCTCACCCGGAGATCTGGATCGTGCCGCTGGAGAAGGTGGGGAGTTGGAGGGTGACCTCGGTGGTGTCGGCGGGCGGGGCGGGGAACTGCATGAAGACGGGGACGGTCTGGCCGGCGTCGACGTTGGTGATGCCGATACTGGTGAGCGGTCGGCCGTCCGTGTCCCGCAGGACGTAGTAGCGCTTCTTGCCCTTGGAGTCGACCAGCGTGGCCCCGCCGAACGAGAAGCCGTGCCTGGTGATCTCCGTTTCGTCGCCGCTGACCTGCGCGGGGATCACGACGGAGCCCGAACCGTCGTTCTTGAGGGTGCCGTTGACCGTGACGAACCCGCCCGAGTCCCGTTGGGCGGAGGTGATCTGGAGCAGCAGGCCGTCCGTGCCCCTGAGTTCGGCGAGCGGTGCCTGGGACTGCCCCTCCTGCGCACTCGGGTCCGATCCGCCGTCCTTGGATGCGGAGGCGGTCGTCCGGGGCTTGTCCGCCTTGTCGTCGCCTCCGCCGCCGCATCCGGCCACACCGAGGGCCAGACCGACCGTCACGGCCAACGCGACCGTCCCCCTGCGAGCCCTCGCAGTGAACCGAATGTCCATGGATCCCCTTCCTTCCTCACTCGTCGATTCGCTTGTCAGTCGGCCAGATGGACGTCGAAGAGGTCTTCGGGCTTGGGGAGATCCGTGAGGTGGCGCGGATCCAGGTCCCAGACGCCGCGGCCCCGGCAGGTGAGTTCGGGCAGCGGCCCGTCGTCGCCCGGGGAGGGGCTGGCGGAGGGGTCCGGCGAGGGGTCCGGTGAGGGGGTCGGAGACGGTGCCGGGGCGACGAACGTGCAGAGCGGCTCGATCACGGCCGTGGCCCGCGCCTGCGCCTTCATGTTCTCGGTGCCGGGTACGACGGAGTCCCCCACGGGCCTGTTGGTCCGTGCCCCGACCTCGTAGCGCAGCGGGCCTACCGCGTTGCAGGCCAAAGCGGTGGCGTCGTTCTGTGACAGGAGTTGGTCGGCACGCAGGCACGAGCCGGAGACCGGGGCGTTGCCCTCGAAGACGTCCTGCCACTTGGTCGGGTCGAGCACGTCCAGCAGCCACTGGTCGGTGAGTTGCCTGCGGGCGTCGATGGCCGCCGCGAGGGCCGCCGAGTCGGCGGCGGTCTGGGCGCTGTTCCGGTTCACCGCCGCCTGGCCGACCGCGAAGTAGGCGAACGCGAGAAAGAGCAGGCCTCCCACTACCGTGATGTAGATCGGGAAGGCCTGCCCTGAGTCGCCGTAACGGCGCGGACGCATCACACGATCTTGTTGATCTGCGCGGTGATCTTGGTGAGGATCGTCTGGCCGATGCTGGTACCCGTGACCGCCAGCACGATCGCCACCACCACCGCGATGATCCCCAGGTACTCGACCGCGGTCTGCCCCCGGTCGTCGGCGCGGCGCTGCAGCGCGACAAGCATCCTCAGCATCCGGTCGCTCATGGTGCTCCCCTCCGGGTTCGGTTCCGATCCTCGCACCGTACGGCGGAACATACCCGTCCGTGGAGGGTCCCAGGACCCAAATCCGGACCCAGTTCACCCTGTTCATTCTCCCGCCACCCCCAGCCACTTGGCCGTCGCCCGGGCGCGGGTGGTGGTGTGGAGCTTGGCGAAGATGCGGTTGATGTGGTTCTTGACCGTCTTCTCGCTGATGAAGCAGACGGCGGCGATCTGCTGGTTGGTCATGCCGGACGCGATGAGGTCCATGATCTCCGCCTCCCTGCTGCTCAGTTGAAACCGGGACTTCGATGACTGTCCCACAGGAGATTGCAGTCGCGAAAGGCCTTTGGGGAGAAAATGTGTTGGGAGGGCTGGAAGTTCGGACTTTGCGTGTGCAGTTGCAGGCTCTCTGATATGGGCCAGCAACGCGTTCGTCGCGGTCGGTGTGAAGTGCGGACGGCCGCCGCCCACGTCCCGTACCGCCTGCGCGAGCTGTGCTGTCGTGAATTCGCCGTGGACCAGGTAGCCGGCCGCGCCCAGGCGCACCGCCTCCTGCACGATCTCCGTCTCGTCGCTGTACGTCAGCATCATGACCGGGGCCAGCCGCACCAGGTGCGGCAGCGCGGACATGCCGTCGACGCCGGGCATGCGGACGTCGAGCAGGACCACGTCGGGACGGACGCGCAGGGCCGCCTCCCAGGCCGCGCGGCCGTCCTCGGCCTCCGCCACCACCGTGAGGTCCTCCTGCGCGCCGAGGACCGCCGTCAGACCCGCGCGGATCACCGGGTTGTCGTCGGCCACCAGGACGCGCAGGGGCGGGGGCGGCGGCTCCTCGCGCTCCGCGAAGGGGTGGTGCGGCATCGGGGGGCCTCCTCCCTGCTTCGTCATGTCAGCGGTACCTCCAGTCGGACCTCGGTGCCCCCGTCGGTGGTCAGCCGCAGCCGCGCGCCGATCGCCGCGGCGCGTTCCGTCATGCCGAGCAGGCCGAAGTGGCCGCCGCGGCTGAGGTCTTCGAGGCTCGTGCCCGGGGGCAGACCCCGGCCGTCGTCCCGGACGGTGACCACCAGGTGGGTGGGTGTGGTCTGGGCCCGCACGCCGACCTTCGTCGCCCGTGCGTGGCGGTAGGCGTTCTCCAGAGCCTCCGCCGTGATGCCCAGCACCTGGCGGCGGGCGGCGGGGGCGAGGGCGAAGGGGCCGGCGGGACCCTCGTAGACGGCGGGGAGCGCCGTACGGGTGGTGAAGTCGTCCGCCAGGGAACGGAGTTCCGTCAGTACGTCGGACGTGCCGGCGTCCGTCGCGGTCCGCAGGTCCGCCAGCAGGCCCCGGGACTCCTTGGCCGCCTCGCGGGCCGCGTCCGCGACGCGCTCCGCCTGCTGCCGGATCAGCGCCGGGTCCAGGCGGTCCGGGGACGCGGCGGCCGACTCCGCGAGACCGTCGGCGATCAGTGCGACGCCGTAGAGGGTCTTGGTCACCGAGTCGTGCATCTCGCGGGCCAGGCGGGCGCGTTCGGCGCTCACCGCCTCCGCGGCGGCCAGCCGGGCGCGGGTCTCGGTGAGGGCCTCGGAGGCGGTGCCGAATCGGAGCATCAGGGTGCGCAGGGCGGAGCCCATCGCGCCGGTGATCACGCACAGGCCGGGCAGCAGGAGGTAGTCCGCCACGCCGGTGTGGCGCTCCAGCGTCTCCTCCACGACCAGGAGGATCACGGACTGCAGCGAGGCGAAGACCGCCGCCCCGCGCCAGCTGTAGAGGAGGCCGGCCAGCAGCGGGGTGCAGACGCTGACGTAGGCGAGGGTCGTGTCGGGGCCGGCGGACACCAGGAGGAAGGAGCCGAAGAGGGTGTCGACGGCCAGCAGGCCGGGGTGGCGCAGGAGCAGCGGGCCGAAGCGCTGCCAGTCACGGAAGAGGACGTAGGAGGCCATGAAGGTGACGACCACCGCCGAGCCGACCAGGCGGGTGCCGAGGCCGGGGGTGGCGTTGAGGAGGGCGGCGGGGGCGGCCACGGCGATCATCGCGAGGCGGAAGCCGAAGACCTGGCGGCCCATCGCGCGCAGCGCCCGGATCTCGACCTTGCCGTCGTCCTCCCGTACGGTCATCGCCCTCACCCCCTCCCCCGGCTACTTCCCCGTGACCGACCCGAAGTCGACCCCGGAGCCCAGCAGCAGGCCGGCGGCCAGCAGCAGCATGGTGGCCGGGACCATGAACGTGGTGATCATCAGCGTGGCCCTCGGCACCGCGCGGGCCGCCTTGCGGCGGGCGTTCTGGGCGTCCGTGCGGCGCATGTCCTTGGCCAGGGCGACCAGGGTCTCGACGATCGGCGCGCCCAGTTCCTCGCCCTGCTGCAGCGCCGTGACGAACCTCGCCACCTGTTCGGAGTCGTTGCGGCGGCGGAGTTCGGCGAAGGCCTGGCGGCGGCTCATGCCGAGGTCCAGCTGGCGCAGGGTGATGCGCAGTTCGTCCGCCCAGGGGCCCTCGTAGTGCGAGGAGACCCGGTCCAGGGCCTGCCGGAAGCCGAGGCCGGCGCTCACCACCACCGCGAGGACGTCGAGGAAGTCGGGCAGGGTGCGTTCGATGACGTCCTTGCGGATCCGCATCGCCGACCAGATGCCGACCTCCGTCCAGAACGCGCCGAAGAGCAGGAGCAGGACGGCCACCAGCCACTGGCCGCGCAGGAGGAAGACCAGGAAGCCGACGGCGCCCAGCGCGCCGTAGACCGCGCGGCGGGCCGCGTACCGGTCGATGGTCAGGCCGCCGGGGTTGCCCGCGAGGTCGATCCTGCGGCGGTACTTGGCGACCGTGCGCGGGCCCATCAGCCGCAGCACGGCCGGGGCGTAGCGCATGCCCATCCGGTCGATGAGGGAGTTGGCGGCGCCGGTGCGGGTGGCGCCGACCTCCAGGGCTATCGCGAGGTCTGAGGGGAGTTTCGCGTCCGCGCGGTACATCCGGACGCCGGCGAAGACGCCCCAGACGCCGAGGGCCATCAGGAGGGCCAGAAGCAGTGCCATGGTCGCGGGCCCCTATACGTCGATGCGGCTGAGACGGCGGATGAGGACGAAGCCCACGATGTACAGGCCGAACGCGACCAGGACCGCGGCCTGTCCGAGGGCGGTGCCGGTCATGCGGTCCAGCGTGTCGCCCTTGACCCCGTTCATCAGGAACAGCGCGCCGATGCCGAGCGCGGGCACGGCGTACGACGTCATCGTCACCTGGGAGAGCTGGGTGCGGATCTCGCGCCGGGTCTCCTTGCGCTCCTCCAGGGTCTCGGTGAGGTTGCGCAGGGCGGAGACGACCTGGCCGCCCGCCCGGTTGGAGAGCACGAGGGTGGTGACCAGGACGACCAGTTCGCGGGAGGGCAGCCGTTCGGCGAGTTCGCCGAGCGCGTCCTCCATGGAGTGGCCGATCGCCAACTGGTCGGCGACCTTGCCGAGTTCCTGGCCGGCCGGGGCCTCCAGCTCCTCCGCCGCCATGCCGATCGCGGTGCGCAGGGCGAGACCGGCCTGGGTGGCGTTGGCCAGGATGCGGGCGAGTTCAGGGAGTTGGGCGATGAAGCGCTCGATGCGCTTCTGGCGCTGCCAGTTGAGGAACTGCACGGCGGCGAAGACTCCGAGGAGGCCGGCGATCGGGCCGAAGAAGGGGGCCAGGGCGGCCTGGCCGACGAGCCAGAGGGCCACCACGACGGCGAGCATGTAGACGAAGAACTCGCCGGGCGTCACGTCCAGGCCGGTCGCCGCGAGCCGGAGTTCCAGCCGCCTGCCGAGCCCCGTGCCGCGCAGCCGCCGGTCCAGGGTGCGGAAGCGGCGCCGGCGGCCGGCGGGCGGGGCCTGGCCGGTGTAGGAGAGCCGGTCCACCAGGGCGGCGCGCTGGGCCCGGCCGGAGGCCCAGGTGTGCAGGCCCACCACGGCCAGCAGGCAGGTCAGCAGGGTGACGCCGGTGGTGAGGACGACGAGGTCGTGGAGGGTCATGGCCTACCTCGCTTCTCGGGTGGTGAGCTGCTCGACGTGCTGGGCCACGCCGAAGGCCTGCGGGATCGGCTGGCCCGCCATGTAGAGGCGGTCGGCGGTGCGGCGCGGGAGCGGGAAGTACCGGAAGGCGCCGTGCACATGGCCGTCGTGGGTCATGGGCCGGGCCTCGAAGCGGGCCGTCGTCGCCAGCCGGTAGGGCTCGCTGCCGTGGCTGTCCAGTACGGCGATCTCGGTGATCCGGCGGGCGCCGTCCGCGAACCGGGTCAGCTGGACGATGACCTCGACCGCGCTGTTGATCTGGTCGTGCAGGGCGATGAAGGGGACCTCGACGTCCGACATGGAGGCCAGCGTCTGGAGCCGGGTCAGGGCGTCCTCGGCGCTGTTGGCGTGGACGGTGGCGAGCGAGCCGTCGTGGCCGGTGGACATGGCCTGGAGCATGTCCAGGGACTCGCCGCCGCGGACCTCGCCGACCACGATCCGGTCGGGGCGCATCCGCAGCGAGTTGCGGACCAGGTCGCGGATGGTGACCTGGCCCTTGCCCTCGACGTTCGCCGGGCGGGACTCCAGCCGGACCACGTGCGACTGCTGGAGCTGGAGTTCGGCGGAGTCCTCGATGGTGATGATGCGTTCGTGGGCCGGGATCAGCCCGGAGAGGGCGTTGAGCAGGGTGGTCTTCCCGGTGCCGGTGGCGCCGGAGACGATGATGTTGAACTTCGCCTGCACCAGGCCGGCCAGCAGGTACACCATGTGCTCGTCCAGCGAGCCGAAGCCGATCAGCTCCTGGAGGGTGAAGGAGCGCGGGAAGCGGCGGATGGTGAGGACGGGGCCGGTCAGGGAGAGCGGCGGGATGATCACGTTGACGCGTTCGCCGGAGGGCAGGCGGGCGTCCACCATCGGATTGGACTCGTCCACGCGGCGGTTGACGGTGGAGACGATCCGCTCGATGGTCTGCATCAGCTGGTCCGCGGAGGCGAACCGCAGCGGCAGCTGCTCCACCCGGCCGCCGCGCTCGACGAAGATCGCGTCGGCGCCGTTGACCATGATCTCGGTGATCGACGCGTCTTCGAGGAGCGGCTCCAGGATGCCGAGGCCGAGGGCCTCGTCGACGACCCGGCGGATCAGCTGGGAGCGTTCGGCGGTCGACAGCACCGGGCCCTCGCGGCTGATGATGTGCCCGAGGACGCGTTCCAGGCGGGCCCGGCGCTCGGCGGCGGCCAGCGCGCTCATCTCCGCGAGGTCGATCTCCTCCAGGAGCTTGGCCCGGTAGGAGGAGACCAGATGGCCGTCCTCACCCCGGCTGCCGTGCTCCTCGGGGGAGTTGATCCGTGCCCGCAGGCTCATGGTTGCCGTGCTCCTCGTTCAGTGGTCGACGGGCATCGTGGCGGACTTGGTGGCGTTGCCGAGGTCCGCCCAGAGGATCTTCGGGATGTGGACGGTGGCGGTGACGGTGACGGTGTCGCCGCCGCCGGAGGTCGCGCAGCTCACGCCGAGGCCGGCCGCGGCGGAGCAGGCGGCGCCGACGTCCTGCCGCAGCGAGGCGGCTCTGGCGCCGGCGCGGGCCGCCGTTCCGGCCTGTTCGGCGGCGTAGGCGACGGCGCCGAGCTGGATGCCGGCCAGGCCGACGATGAGCAGGACGGGGATGAACCCGAGGTACTCGACGGCCACTTGGCCCCTGTCGTGCCGTCCGCGGTGCGTCACTGCTTCACCTCCTCCACGGTGCCGGCGTGGCCGTGCACCGTGACGGGGAAGTCGATCGAGCCGGGGAAGAGGACCGGGACGCGCAGGTAGACGTCCGCGGTCACCATGCCGGTGCCGCCGCACTGTCTCACCTCGGCGCCCTGGCGCCAGGAGCCGGAGAGGTCCTCCAGGGCGGCGCGCTGACAGGCGGCGAACCGTTGTCCCGGCGGGACCGCCGTGCCGGCCCGCACGCCCTCGTCGGCGGCGTTCCCGGCGAGCGTGAAGGCGTAGCCGACGAGGACGGCCTGCCACATGAGCACCAGGGTGAGGATGATGATCGGGGTCATGCCGAGGAGCTCTATGGAGACCTGGCCGCGGTCGCGGGGGGAGCCGGTGGGTCGTGGGCCGGGTGCGGGCCGGTGGGGGCGGGTCGCGCAGTTCCCCGCGCCCCTTCTGGGCGCTTCCCCGCGGGGCCTGGCAAGGACGCACCCCGCTGAAGCGCGCCCAAGGGGCGCGGGGAACTGCGCGCTCGGCCCCCACACACCCGCACCCGTCCCACGGCCCGCCCCGCGCATCCTCACGGCAGCTCCTTCCGTCGCCGGAATCCGACCGCCGCCCGCTCCCCGCCGCGGGCCCGGGCCGCGGTCCGGCGCGGCACCGTGCCCTCCGCCGTGCGGACCAGGCCCAGCTCGCCCGCCAGGGCCCACAGCGCCTGCTTCACCGTGCTCCGGGCGTCCAGTTCGTGCATGCGCCCCGCGTCGACCGCGCCCTGGAGTTCCTTGAAGTTGGCGGGGATCGCCGTCCCGGCCAGCGCGGTGCCGGTGATCCGCTGGATCAGCGGCGGCTGGATCTCGGTCCCCCTGGTGTGCCGGTTGACCACCACCGTCGTCTCCTCGGCCTTGCGGATCTGCAGCCGGTCCCACATCCGCACCGTCCGCTTGGCGGCGCGTACGGCGACCACGTCGGGCGTGGTGACCAGGAGGGCCAGGTCGGCGGTCTCCACGGCCGCCGCGCCCGCGCCGCCGAGCTGGGCTCCGCAGTCGACGACCACGATCTCGTAGCGGGAGCGCAGGGCGCTGAGGATCTGGCGGGCGGCCCGGTCGGTGACCTCCTCACCGCGCTCGCCCTCGGCGGGCGCGAGGAGCAGGGCGAGCCCGGAGTCGTGCCGGAAGACGGCCTCGGCCATCACCCGGGGCGAGATGTCGCCCACGGCGGCCAGGTCGGCGACCGAGCGGCGGAACTGGACGTCCAGGTAGGAGGCGACGTCCCCGGTCTGGAGGTCGAGGTCGACCAGGGCGGTGGAGTGGCCGGAGGCCTGCGCGGCGAGGGCGACCTGGATCGCCACCAGGGTCGCGCCGGTGCCGCCCTTGGCTCCGCTGACGGTGACGACGGTCCCGCCGACGCCGGCGAACGCGTCGGCGCCGTGGCCGAGATGGCGCCGTACGCCGGTGGACCACTGGGCGACCGCCTGGACGCGGCCGGCCAGTTCCTCGTAGCTCATGGGGAGCCCGACCAGGCCGCGGGCGCCGGAGTCCATCGCGGCGGCGAACAGGCCGGGGCTGGTGTCGGTGGTGACGAGGACGACGCCGACCGCCGGGAAGCGCAGGGCGACCTCGCGGATCAGTTCCAGCGCCGGGACCGGGCCGATGCGTTCGTGGACGACGACGACCTCGGGGAGTTCGTCGACGGACTCGGCGGCGAACCGGGCCAGGGTGTCGACGAGTTGGGTGGAGTCGACGACGGGCGGCAGCGGTTCGCAGTCCGGGAGCTGGCTGAGCAGGGACATGAGGGAGCGGACGGCGTCCGCGTCACCGACGGCGGGGAGGATCCTGATGGGCATGCGAGGCGCCTCTCACTTGTCCGTCGCGAGTTCGTAGGTGCGGTCCTTGTCCGGCACCGTGGTGGTCGTGCCGGGCGCGACCAGGGCGAGCCGGACCCGCTGGGCGAAGGACTCCGCGTAGGTGAGGCGCTGGGCGTCGAGCGTGGACAGCGCGAAGGTGATGGGGACGGCGTCGCTGGGCTGCTGGTTGCGGTTGTCCGGGTCGACGTAGCTGAGCTGGGCGCCGACGTCCAGGACCCGGGCGTTGGTCACGACGATCTTCGACTGGTCGGGGTCGCTCTGCTGCTTGCCCTGGAAGGTGGCGTAGACGTTGACCAGCGAGCCGGGGGTGATCTTGCCGGCCACTCCGGTGGCCGCGTCGATCATGATCGCGACCTCCTGCTCGCCGGCCTTCAGGGCGGGCTGGTCCACGATCATGTCGGACTGGAGCAGGGAGCCCTTCTTCAGGGTGGTGACCGCGATCTTGCCCTGGATCGCGCCGAGGCTGGTGACGGCGTTGGCGGACAGCCACCGCTCGGGCATCTCGACCTTCTGGAACTGGTCGGCGCTCAGTGTCGTGTACGGCTTGACGTCCGACCGGACCTTGTACGCGGTGACCTTGGGGCCGACCTCGGACTTCGCGTTGTCGATGACCGAGAGCACGCCGGCGAACGCGCCGAGCGCGCAGATCACCGACAGGATCAGGAGTATCACGCCGCGGCGCTGACGGGAGTTCATGGACCGTGCGACCTCATCGGGGAAGCGGGGAAGTGGGGAACCGATCGGTGGGTGGTACGGGTCAGGCGGGCGCCGTCCGGTGTTCCAGCGCGCGGTGCGCGGGCGGGTCGTAGTCGGGCGGGGTGGCGGAGCAGAAGACGCAGCGGTCGCCGATGACGTCGATGCCGCACCAGTGGCAGCTGGTCTGCCGTACCGAGGTGACCAGTTGGTAGAGGACCGACAGGTCGGCGAGGTAGCTGGTGAACTCGATCATCCGGCCGGTGCCCCACCAGAGGGAGGACTCGGCCGGCAGCGGCGTCTCACGCAGCCCGTACGAGCCCCAGGACTTGGCGAGATCGCCGATCCACTCGGACTGCAGCTGGCCGCGGGCGACCAGCATCCAGGTGCTGAACTCGGGTCCGGTCAGGGTCGTGTCCGGGCCGACCCGGACCAGTTGCGGGACGGGATGGGCGACGACCGCGAACTGGGTGCCGGGCATCCAGGACTTGGCGTGCGCCTTGAGGGTGACCGGGACCCGGTCCAGCTTGGCGACCGAGCCGAGGACGGCGCCGGAGTGGATGTAGTGGGTGAGCAGCCGGCCGGCCGAGGCGAGGACGCCGGGGCTGAGGTCGCAGGAGGCCAACTGCCGCAGCTGGCGGGCCAGTACGGCGATGCCGAGGGGCGGCAGGTCGGGCCGGAACAGGGCGATCCGGTCGCTCTCCAGCAGGCCGCGCAGGGTGTGCAGGCGCCGCGTGACGGCGTCGGGCACGGCGGCGGAGCAGACGACGATCATGTGTCCGTGCTGTTCGAGGAGGGCCGTGACCTCGGCGAGGGTCTGGTCGAGGGGGCGCCGGTCCAGGTCCCGGAGCACGACCGCGGGCACGGTCCGCTCGTCCTGCACCGGCAGCGCCATGTCGGCGCTGGTCACGGCAATGGCAGTTGGCACGCGCAGCTCCCCGCTCTTCACACCCCGGCGGCCCACCGGTGTTACTCCAATGAGCCGGGACGACTTCATTGCGTGACTACCTCAGCACTGTAACCACGCCTCTGTGGCCGGAGAACAGCGTTTGTCCAGCTGTCTGGGATCCGTGACCATACAAGGTGCGCCAAATCGGGACAGGTTGAGCATATGTCCGGGGTCTGATCCGGTCAGCGGCGCGAGGGAATTTGGTCTGGACCTATTGACACGTGAATTGGTCTGGACCACCTTGATTGTCATGCCCAGACTCATCCCCCGACTCGTGTCCCGGCATGCCGGACAGCGAGGTATCCGAACCTGGTCTGCCGTGGCCGCGCTCGCCACGGCACTCGCGATGGCAGGCCTGGCCTCCTCCCCGGCCGCCGCGGCCGACGTCAACAACGTGAAGAACGCCGGCTTCGAGTCGGCCCTCGCCAACTGGACCTGCTCCGGGGCCAGCGGCACCACCGTCTCCTCCCCCGTCCACTCCGGCGCCGCCGCCCTGAAGGCGACCCCGGCCGGGCAGGACTACGCCCAGTGCAGCCAGACGGTGGCGGTGAAGGCCAACTCCACCTACACGCTGAGCGCGTGGGTCCAGGGTTCCTACACCTACCTCGGCGTCACCGGCACCGGCACCACGGACGTGTCGACCTGGACCCCGAACACGGCCTGGACGCAGCTGTCGACGACCTTCACCACGGGCGCCTCGACCACCTCGGTGACGGTCTGGACGCACGGCTGGTACGGCCAGGCCGCCTACTACGCCGACGACTTCTCGGTCTTCGGCCCCGACGGCGGCGGCGGTTCCGACCCGGCCCCGACCGTCCCCGCGACCCCGGCCGGCCTCGCCGTCTCCGGCACCACCTCGTCCTCCGCGTCGCTGTCGTGGAACGCGGTGTCGGGCGCGACCGGTTACAACGTCTACCGCAACGGCACCAAGGTCACCGCGGTCACCGGCGCCTCGGCCACGGTCACCGGCCTGGCCGCCTCGACGTCGTACTCCTTCCAGGTCACGGCGACCAACTCGGCGGGTGAGTCCGGCAAGTCGTCGGCGGTGACGGCGACCACGACGGCCTCCGGCGGCAACGGCGGCGGCACGCTGCCCAAGCACGCGGTGACGGGCTACTGGCAGAACTTCAACAACGGCGCGACCGTCCAGAAGATCTCCGACGTGCCCTCCTCCTACGACATCATCGCCGTCGCCTTCGCGGACGCGACCGGCACGCCGGGCGCGGTCAGCTTCAGCCTCGACTCGGCCGGGCTCGGCGGGTACTCGGTCGACCAGTTCAAGGCCGACATCAAGGCCAAGCAGGCGGCCGGCAAGAAGGTCGTCATCTCGATCGGCGGCCAGAACGGCACCATCTCGGTGAGCGACTCGTCCTCCGCGACGAACTTCGCCAACTCGGTCTACTCGCTGATGCAGACGTACGGCTTCGACGGCGTCGACATCGACCTGGAGAACGGCATCAACGCGACCTACATGTCGCAGGCGCTGCGCTCGCTGTCGTCCAAGGCCGGCTCGTCGCTGATCATCACGATGGCCCCGCAGACGATCGACATGCAGTCGACGTCCAACGGGTACTTCCAGACGGCCCTGAACGTCAAGGACATCCTCACGGTCGTCAACATGCAGTACTACAACAGCGGTTCCATGCTGGGCTGCGACGGCAAGGTGTACAGCCAGGGCTCGGTGGACTTCCTCACCGCGCTGGCCTGCATCCAGCTCCAGGGCGGGCTCAGCCCCTCCCAGGTGGGTCTGGGCCTGCCGGCGTCGACCAGCGCGGCGGGCGGCGGCTACGTCTCGCCGACGGTGGTCAACAACGCCCTGGACTGCCTGACCAAGCTCACCAACTGCGGTTCGTTCAAGCCGTCGAAGGCCTATCCCGACCTGCGCGGCGCGATGACCTGGTCGACGAACTGGGACGCGTCCTCGGGCAACGCCTGGTCCAACTCGGTCGGAGCGCACGTCCACGCACTGCCGTAACTCCTCCGACAGGCGCGGGGCCGCACCGATGCGCGGCCCCGCCGGGGACGGGATCCCACCACGCCGCTCCCGTCCCCGCGTGCGGGCCGCGACGCCCCCCATCGCCGCGGCCCGCACGGCACGCCCCGTTCACCCGTACTGGATCCTGATCCTCGCCCCGTCCCCGGCCGCGCCGTCCCGCACGTCGACGTACGCGCACACCTGCCGGGTGAACCACAGTCCGTGCCCGGGCTCGGGCTCGCCGTCCGCCGGCGGCACGAACCCGGCGAGCGGGTCCGCGACCGCCCGGCACAGCCGCAGCTCGCAGACGCAGGCGGGCGCCTCGCCCCAGGCGACGAAGTCGACGACCGGCCCGTGGGCGGCGGCGGCCGCCGCGACGGCCCGCGCGAACAGCTCCGCGTCCGCGGCCGCCAGCCCCTGCTCCCGCGACCAGGCGCCCACCGACTCCGCGGCCGCCAGCCGGACGACCGTCCGCGGCGGCGGCGCCAGCGGTACGGCGTCCAGCTCGCGCACCAGCACCGGCGGCTGTTCGTACACGCCGCTGCCCGGGTGGGCGCGGCGGGCCGCGTCCACGACGGCCGCTCCCGCCGTCCGGGTGTCGTACGCGCACAGGACGGTGGTGGCGAACGGCGCGAACAGCAGGTTGGCGAGCGACTCGTAGCGGATCCACTCGGCGCTCTCGCGCGCCGAACGCCCGGCCCGGCCCGCCCAGTCGGGCTCCATGACGAGGTGGATGCGGCCGCCGGGCCCGGCGTGCGCGGCGAGGAATCCGGCGCCCTGGGCCACGGCGTTGGCGGCGGTCCCGGTGTACCAGTCGGTGTGGTCGACGAACCCGACCTCCTTCGCGTCGGGGCCGAGCGCGTCCCGCAGGGCGGCCAGCAGCCCGGGGGCGGCGATCGCGACCGGCGGGGGCTCACCGGGCGCGGCGAGGCCCTCGGCGAGGAAGGGCAGCGCGGCCGCGACGAACGCGTCGTGCGAGCCGTACACGGCCATCCGGTGGTCGAAGCGCCCCTGGGGCGCGCCGGTGCGCGCGCTCGTGCTGGTGCTCATCGGGTCTCCTGTGCGTCAGCGCCGGGCGACACCCGGCGGCGAGCCGGGTGCCACGGCCCGGCCCCGGCGGCGCGCCGGTCCGCCCGCGACCGGCCGACCCCGTCCCGGCCGTGCGTCCGTCCGTGTGTCCACGGTCTCCCGCCGGACGGGTGACGCGCACCCCGGTGTCACGCGGGCGGGTGCACTTCGGTGGGGGTCTCCTGCGGTCAGGGGTAAAGGCGTAAACTGCGCGGCTTTTCGGCGCGGCCGGTCCCACGGCCGGTTTTACCATCTTGACCTGTTCATGTCATTCCTTGGACGATGAGCGGCACCCGCACAGCGTCCGCACGACAACTGCACAGATACGTCGCACTGAACCACCCCCACCTCCCCCAGGAGACTTCATGCGACTTCGCATGCGCGGCTCCGGCAGCCGCGGCCGGACCGCCGTACTCGGCGCCCTGCTGGCCCTCGCCCTCGCGGCCCCCGTCTCGGCGGCGGGCGGCCACGCGGCCGCGGACGGCGCGCGCCCGGCGCCGTCCTCCGCCGACGACGTCCGGCAGTACGAGATCCACCGGAGCACCACCCCCGTGACCCGCGCGGCCATCCAGCGGACCGGCGTCACCGTGGACGAGGCCGACGAGGAGACGGTGGTCGTCTCCGGACGGGCCTCGCAGATCGCCGCACTGAAGCGCCTCGGCTACGAGGTCACCCCGCTCGGCGCGGCCCCCGACCGGTCCACCGCCGCCGACGGACTGCGCCTGTTCGACTTCCCGACGGCCGACGCGAAGTACCACAACTACGCGGAGGCGAACGCCGAGATCGACCAGCGCATCGCCGCCTACCCCGCCATCATGAGCAAACGGGTGATCGGCAGGTCGTACCAGGGCCGGGACATCGTCGCCGTCAAGGTCAGCGACAACGTGGCGACGGACGAGAACGAGCCCGAGGTCCTCCTCACCTTCCACCAGCACGCGCGCGAGCACCTCACGGTGGAGATGGCGCTGTACCTGCTGCGCGAACTGGGCGCGGGGTACGCCACCGACTCCCGGGTGCGGAACATCGTCGACAGCCGGGAGATCTGGATCGTGCCGGACCTCAACCCGGACGGCGGCGAGTACGACATCGCCACCGGCTCCTACCGGTCGTGGCGCAAGAACCGGCAGCCCAACTCCGGCTCCTCGTACGTCGGTACGGACCTGAACCGGAACTGGAACCACAAGTGGGGCTGCTGCGGCGGGTCCTCGGGCAGCACCTCCGCGGAGACCTACCGGGGCGCGGCCGCCGAGTCGGCGCCCGAGGTGAAGGTCGTCGCCGACTTCGTGCGCGGCCGGGTCGTCGGCGGCAAGCAGCAGATCAAGGCCGGGATCGACTTCCACACGTACAGCGAACTGGTGCTGTGGCCCTACGGGTACACGACGGCCGACACCGCGACCGGGATGACCGCGGACGACGCGGCCGCCTTCAAGGCCGTGGGGCGCAAGATGGCGGCCAGCAACGGCTACACGCCGGAGCAGTCCAGCGACCTGTACATCACGGACGGATCGATCGACGACTATCTCTGGGGCACCCAGAAGATCTTCGACTTCACGTTCGAGATGTACCCGACGTCCAGTTCGTCGGGCGGGTTCTATCCGCCCGACGAGGTGATCGAACGGGAGACCTCCAGGAACCGGGACGCGGTGTTCCAGTTGCTGGAGAACGCGGACTGCATGTACCGGTCGATCGGCAAGGAGGCCCAGTACTGCGGCTAGGGCGTGTTGCGAAAGTCCCGTCGTTCGCCCGGAGGGCGGGCCGCGCGGCGTCAGGTGCGTGCTCTCGGCGTGCCGGGCGGAAGTCCTCGTACTGGATGTACTTGGGCTTTCGCCCGGTGCGGCGAGAGTGCGTGCATGGCGTCGCGCGGCAGGCGGGACTTTCGCAACACGCCCTAGGCGGCCACGGAACAGAGGCCGGGGCCGCCCGCCCGTGCCGGACTACTTCTCGTCGCGGACCTCGTCCTCGACCCGGTCTCCGGCCCCGGCACCGGTCTCGGTGTCGGCCTCGGTCTCGGCGTCGGCTTCCGTCTTCTCCTCCGGCTCCGGGGCGTCCGCCGCTTCCTCGCCGTCCTCGAAGTACGCGTCCAGGACGGCGTCCAGGTCGTCCTCCCACTCCTTGAAGCGGGACCGGGACGTCGCCTCGATCTCGATGGGGTACCAGCGGCGCTCCGGCGTGTGGACGGTGATCGTGAACCGCTTCCCGAAGCGCGGTGCCTCGGTCTCGATCGCGCCGATCTCGTCCCAGCGGAACTCGCAGTTCTCCTCGTCGAGGGCGAGGCGTACGCCCTGGCGGTCGGCCACTATCCGGGCGCGCCGGTCGGAGGCCTCGAAGCGGGGACCGCCGGCGGCCTCCTCCTCGTCGTCCTCGTCCGCCGTGGCGCCGTCCTTCGCGGCCCGGTCACCGGTCACGTCCCCGGCCGCGGACGCCGGTTCGGCCGTGTCCTGCACGTCCTCGGCCTTCTCCGCCCCGGCGGCCTCCGCCTCGGCGTCCGCCGGGCCGGCGGACACGGGCGAGGTGAGCCCGGGGATGAAGGCCGGGTCGAATCCGGCGCCTTCCAGGGGCTGGCTGTTGGCTCCTATGCGCTGCTCCACAGCGGGCAGTATGGTCCAAGAACCTGTGCCGGACACAGCCAGCCCCGACTTCGTTATCAGACGCCTACACGAACAGGCTGAGCACCGCCGCGACCGCGAACCCGGCCACCGAGAGGACCGTCTCCAGCACGGTCCAGGTCTTCAGCGTGTCGCGCTCGCTGATGCCGAAGTACTTGGCGACCATCCAGAAGCCGCCGTCGTTGACGTGCGAGGCGAAGATGGAGCCCGCCGAGACGGCCATGATGACCAGGGCGACGAAGGCCTGGGAGTGGTGGCCCTCGCTCAGCAGCGGGGCGACGATGCCGGCCGTGGTCACGATCGCCACCGTCGCCGAGCCCTGCGCGACCCGCAGCACCACGGAGATCAGGTACGAGAGCACGATCACCGGCAGGCCCACGCCGTGGAAGGTGTCGGACAGGGCCTGGGCGACCCCGCTCGCCTTCAGCACGGCGCCGAAGATCCCGCCGGCGCCGACCACCAGCAGGATGTTGCCGACCGGCTTGAGGGACGCGGTGGACACCGTCTCCAGGGACTTGCGGGACCAGCCGCGCCGGATGCCCAGCAGGTAGTAGGCGAGCACCAGCGCGATGGTGAGGGCGACCATCGGCGTACCGAAGAACTCGATCACCGAGCGGCCGGTGGAGGGGTCGAGCGCGATGGAGGAGAAGGTCGCGGCGAGGATCAGGACCAGGGGCGTGCCGATGATGGCGAGGACCGTGCCGAGCGCGACGGGCTTCTCCTGCGGCTCGACGCCGGACGCCCGCTGCTCGGCCAGCACGGCCTGCCTGGCCTCGTCGGCCGCCTCGACCATGTCCTGCGGTACGGCGACGAAGATCCGGCGGCCGATCCAGGCCGAGTACGCCCAGGCGGCCAGCACCGCGGGGACGCCGCAGACGACGCCCATGAGGATGACCCAGCCGAGGTCGACGTGGAGCAGGGCGGCGGCCGCCACCGGCCCGGGGTGCGGAGGCAGGAAGGCGTGGGTCATGGACAGACCGGCGAGCAGCGGGAGGCAGTACAGCAGGATCGACCTGCCGCCGCGCTTGGCGGCCGCGTAGACGAGCGGGGCCAGCACGAAGATGCCGACGTCGAAGAAGACCGGGATGCCGAAGATGAGTCCGGTCAGGCCCATGGCGAGCGGCGCCCGCTTCTCCCCGAAGAAGCCGAGGAGCCGTCCGGCCAGCACCTCGGCCCCGCCGCTGACTTCGAGGATCGCGCCGAGCATGGTGCCAAGACCGATGATGATCGCGACGTGGCCGAGGATGCCGCCCATGCCGGACTCGATGGTGGAGACGGCGTCCGAGCGCTGGACGGTGCCGAAGAGTTCGGTGACCGAGAGACCGGCCAGCAGGCCGACGGCTATGGAGACGGCGAGCAGGGCGACGAAGGGCTGCAGCCGCGCCTTGATGATGAGGAAGAGCAGCAGGGCGATGCCGATGGCGGCGACGGTGAGGAGACCGGCGGTGCCGTCGAGGAGGAGGAGCAGGCCTCCGGTGTGGGGTGGCGCGGCGGGTGCGGGAGCGGCGAGAGGCAGGGACGGCATGGGGGTCCTCTTCGTAGGAACATCGTGCTTTCGGGCAGGGGGGATCGCGGTACGGCGCCCGGGGCGGGCGCCGTACCGTGACCGGTGTGCGGTGTGCGGGCGGCGCGGAGATCGCGCCGGGGATCAGGCGTCGAGGACGGCGAGGGCGTCGATCTCGATGAGGAGGCCCGCGGGCAGCCCGACGTAGACGGTCGTGCGGGCGGCGGGCGGGGCGGTGAGGCCCTGCTCCTCGAAGTAGGTGTTGTAGATGCCGTTCATCTCGGCGAAGTGGTCGACGTCCGTCAGGTAGACGCGGATCATCATGACGTCGTCCCAGGAGGCGCCGCCCTCCTCCAGGATCGCCTTGACGTTGGCGAGGGTCTGGAGGGTCTGCTCGCGCAGCGTCGGGCCCGCCGGGGTCGGGGGCTTGCCCTCCTCGGCGGGCAGGAAGCCGACCTGGCCGGCGACCTGGAGGATGTTGCCCTTGCGCACGCCGTGGGAGAACTTGGCGGGCGGGGTGGTGTGGGTCGAGGGGGTGAGGGCGGTCTTCTCGGTCATCAGGGGGTTTCCTTAGGGGGCTTCCTTGATCGGGGTTCTGCCGGAGTACTCGCCGCTGATCGCGTCCGCGGTACGGCGCACCTGCGGGAGCAGGGTGAGGAGTTCGTCGGCGGTGACGACGACGTTGGGCGCGGAGACCGACATCGCGGCGACGACCCGGCCGTCGGCGCCGCGGATGGGGGCCGCGACGCAGTTGATGGACTCCTCGTGGCCACCGAGGTCGGTGGCCCAGCCCTGTTCGCGCACCTTGGCCAGCTCCTTGCGGAAGGCCTCCGCGTTCGGTGTCGAACGGGCCGTGTACATGGGGTAGTCGAGCTTGTCGGCGAGGGCCCGCCGCTCGGGCTCGGGCAGGTCGGCCAGGAGCAGCTTGGCGACGGCGGCCACGGTGATGGCCACCGGTTTGCCGATCCGGGAGTACATGCGCACCGGGTAGCGGCTCTCGACCTTGTCGATGTACAGGACCTCGCCCTCCTCGAACACCGCGAGGTGCACGGTGTGCCCGCAGGCCTCGTTGAGCCGGGCCAGGTGGGGGTGGGCGATCTCGCGGATGTCGAGGTTCTCCATGGCCTCCTGGGCGAGCGCGAAGAGCCGGGCGCCCAGGCGGTAGCGCTGGTCGGACTGGCGGTAGACGAGCCCGTGTTCGTGGAGGGTGCGCAGCAGCCGCAGCGCGGTCGACTTGTGGACGCCGAGGCGCTCGGCGACCCGGCCGAGGTCGGCGGGCCCCTCGGCGAGCAGCGGCAGGATGCTGAGCGCGCGGTCGACGGTCTGGCTCATGGGGTGCGTACCTCCTCTTCGGCCGGGTCGGCTTCGGTCCAGCCGGGGCCGAGTCGAAGTCTCTCCCACCGGCCGGTGTCCAGGACGGTCAGCCGGTCGGCGGTGTCGCGGGCGGGCGGCGGGGCGAGGTCGGCGGAGGCGGTCAGGGCGGCGGCGGCGAAGAGGTGGCCGAGCCGCAGCGTCCGCCGCAGCGGCAGGCCGCGCAGGATCCCGGAGAGGAACCCGGCGGCGAAGGCGTCCCCGGCACCGACGGGGGCGACGACGTCGACGACGGGGGCGGGTTCGAAGGTCCCCGCGGACGCGGACGCGGAGGCGGAGGCGGCCGGGATCTCACGCACCGGTGTCGGCACGCGCGCGGGTGCGTGGCGGTCCGCGGCCGCGCCGCCGGCCGCGACCGGCGCCCACGACACCGCTCCCGCACCTTCACCCTCGCCTACGCCTTCGCCCGCGCCCTCGCCCTCGCCCTCGCCGGAGACGAACGCCACCGCTCCCGCGGCCCCTTGCTTGACGACCAGCACCCGCGGTTCCGGCAGCAGCGCGCGGACCGCCCCGGGGCCGCCCGTCACCCCCCAGGCCTCCTCGGCCTCGTCCTCTCCGACGAACACGATGTCGGCGCGGCGCGCCAGTTCCAGCAGGACCTCCGGTCCCTCGCCCGAACCCCACAGTCCGCGCCGGTAGTTGACGTCGAAGGACAGCACCGGCCGGTCCGCCGCGGGAGCCGTCAGCTCCCGCAGCAGGTCCAGGCAGCCGCCGGACAGCGCGGCCGTGATCCCGGACAGGTGCAGCACCCGCCCCGCCCGTACGGCCGCCAGGTCCACCGTGCGTGCCGACATCGCGGACGCGGCCGACCCGGCCCGGTAGTAGGCGACCTCGTGCGCGTCCGTCGCCCGGTCCCCGGCGGTACGGAAGTAGACCCCCGTCGGCCGCGCCGGATCCCGTTCCACGTGCCGGACGTCGACGCCGTAGGAGGCCACCGTCTCGACGAGGTGGTCGCCGAACCCGTCCGTGCCGGCCCTGCTGACCCACCGCACGGCGTGGCCGGCGGCGGCCAGCGCGCACGCCACGTTGGACTCCGCGCCGCCGATCGCCCGGTCGAAGGACGGCACGTCGGCGAGGCGTCCCGGCCGGGTGGGCAGGAACGTGACCATGGACTCGCCGAGCGCGACGACGTCCACGCCGGCCACGACGTCAGCGGCGTCAGCAGCGTCCGCGGCGTCAACGGGATCCGTGGCCTTCACGATGGTCGTGGCTCCTCGTCGTATCGGGTCGCTGCGGGCTCCATTGACCCGGCGTTGGCGTGGATGTTAGACAGCGGTAAGCGATATACGCAATGGACGTTGCAGAGAATGCAACCGACTGGATCAGGGAGGCTTCCGTGTCCTTCGACACCGGCACCGACGCGCTCGCCCGACTCGCCGAGGAACGCGTCGACCACCGCTTCAAGGGCCTCCCGCCGGACGCCGACGGCCTGACGGTCGGCGAGCTGACCGCCCAGCGCCGCAACCTCTTCACGGACGGCTTCGCCACGCCCGTGCTGGCCCTCTCCGCCGAGCGCCTGGAGCACAATCTCGCGCTGATGGAGACGTACACCGCACGGCACGGCCTGGTCTTCGCCCCGCACGGCAAGACCTCCATGGCACCGCAGCTCTTCCGGCGCCAGATCGAGCACGGCGCGTGGGGCATCACGCTCGCCGTCCCGCACCAGGTACGGGTGGCCCGCGCCTTCGGCACCCGCCGGATCTTCCTCGCGAACGAGCTGGTGGACGCCCCGGCGCTGCGCTGGATCGCCGCCGAGCTGGAGCGCGACGCGGAGTTCCGCTTCGTCTGCTACGTCGACTCCGTGCGCGGCGCGGAGCTGATGGACGCGGCGCTGAAGGGGACCGGCTCCCGGCCCGTCGACGTCGTCGTGGAGCTGGCCGCAGGCGAGGGCGCCAGGACCGGCGTGCGCGGCGAGGCGGAGTGCGTGGCGGTCGCGGACGCGGTGGCCGCCGCGGAGACGCTGCGGCTGGTGGGCGTCGCCGGGTACGAGGGCGAGGTCCCGCAGGCCGACCCCGAGCGGGTGCACGCCTACCTGCGCCGGCTCGTCGGGCTCGCCGTGGACCTCGACGCGGCCGGGTACTTCGCCGGCACCGACGAGATCGTGGTCAGCGCGGGCGGCAGCGCCTGGTTCGACGCGGTCGCCGACGTCTTCGCCGGCATCCCCGCGCTCTCCCTGCCGGTGCTGAAGCTGCTGCGGTCCGGCGCCTACGTCTCGCACGACGAGGGCCGCTACCGCGAGGTCACCCCGTTCAACCGCGTCCCCGAGGAGGGCGCGCTGGAGCCGGCCTTCCGGCTGTGGGCGCAGATCGTCTCCCGGCCCTCGGCGGAGCAGGCCTTCGCCAACGCGGGCAAGCGGGACGCGGCCTACGACCTGGACCTCCCCTCCGCGCGGGCGATCCGCCGGGACGGCACCGAGCGCCCGGCGACCGGGGTGACGGTCACCGGCCTGTCCGACCAGCACGCCTGGCTCGCCACCACCCCCGAGGCCGACCTCCAGGTCGGCGACTGGGTGGGCCTGGGTCTCTCGCACCCGTGCACGTCGTTCGACAAGTGGCAGCTGATCCCGGTCGCCGAGGCGGACGGTACGGTCGTCGACTACGTCCGCACGTTCTTCTAGGAGGGGTCGTGGAGGATCTGGTCATCCGGGACGCCGACGTCGTCGACGGCAGCGGCGCGCCCTCCTACCGTGCGGACGTGGTCGTCGACGACGGCCGGATCACCGCCGTCGTCAAGGAGGCCGCGGCGGCGGGCTGCCAGCGCCCGCGCGCGGTGCGCGAGCTGGACGCCGAGGGCCTGGTCCTCTCCCCCGGCTTCATCGACATGCACGCCCACAGCGACCTGGCGCTGCTGCGCGACCCCGACCACAGCGCCAAGGCCGCACAGGGGGTCACCCTGGAGGTGCTGGGCCAGGACGGGCTGTCGTACGCCCCCGTCGACGACCGCACCCTCGCCGAGGTGCGCCGGGCCATCACCGGCTGGAACGGCCACGGCGACGACGTCGACTTCGACTGGCGCTCGGTCGGCGAGTACCTGGACCGGCTGGACCGGGGCATCGCCGTCAACGCGGCCTATCTGATCCCCCAGGGCACGGTCCGCGCGCTGGCCGTCGGCTGGGAGGACCGCGCCGCGACCCCGGCCGAGCTGGAGCGGATGCGCCGGCTGGTGGCCGAGGGCATGGAACAGGGCGCGGTCGGCATGTCCTCCGGTCTCACCTACACGCCCGGCATGTACGCCCCGGACACCGAACTGGCCGAGCTGTGCCGGGTGGTGGCGTCCTACGGCGGCTACTACTGCCCGCACCACCGCTCCTACGGGGCGGGCGCCCTGGAGGCGTACCGGGAGATGGTGGCGCTGACCCGGGAGGCGGGCTGCTCCCTGCACCTGGCGCACGCCACGATGAACTTCGGCGTGAACCGGGGCCGGGCGCCCGAGCTGCTCGCGCTGCTGGACCGGGCCCTCGCGGACGGCGCCGACATCACGCTGGACACCTACCCCTACACCCCGGGCAGCACGACCCTGGCGGCGATGCTGCCGAGCTGGGCGAACGAGGGCGGCCCCGACGCGGTCCTGGACCGGCTCGCGGACGACGGGACGGCCGAGCGGATCCGCCACCACCTGGAGTCGGTCGGCTCGGACGGCTGCCACGGCGTGCCCATCGAGTGGGACACGATCGAGATCTCCGGCGTGGCCGATCCGGCGCTGGCGGACTTCGTGGGCCGTACGGTCGAGGAGTCGGCGCGGCGGCGCGGCGAGCCTCCGTGGGCCACGGCCCGCCGCCTGCTGCTGGCGGACCGGCTGGCCACTTCCATCCTCCAGCACGTCGGCCACGAGGAGAACGTCCGCGCGATCATGCGCCACCGCGTCCACACCGGCGGCTCGGACGGCATCCTCCAGGGCAGCAAGCCCCACCCGCGCGCCTGGGGCACCTTCCCGCACTACCTCGGCCACTACGTACGGGAGTTGGGAGTCCTCACCCTGGAGGAGTGCGTCGCCCACCTCACCGGGCGCCCCGCGGCCCGGCTGCGCCTGCCGGACCGCGGACTCGTCCGCGAGGGCCACCGGGCCGACCTCGTGCTCTTCGACCCGGCGACGGTGGCGGCGGGCTCGACGTTCGAGAACCCGCGCAGACTCCCGACGGGCATCCCGCACGTCCTGATCGACGGCCGCTTCGTGATGGAGGACGGCCACAGGACGGACGTACTGGCCGGACGGGCCGTCCGCCGGACTCCCTAGCCGCCCTCGCGGAACGTCACGGCTTCGGCAGCGTGCACCCGCTCGCGTTCAGGTTGAGCACGTTCCCCGTCGTGAAGCACGCCGGGATGATGTACGTCTCCTCCGCGTAGTTGATGCCCTGCCGGACCGTGACGTTCCCGTTCGCGTCCACCTCGCACGGGTTGTCGACCGTGCAGCGCTGCCCGTCCTCGTTGCCGGTGTTGTTGACGGCGACGACCTGCCCGGTGGCGGTGTCGACCACCGGCGAACCCGAGGTGCCGCCGATCGTGTCGCAGGCGGAGGTGTAGCGGACCGAGTCCTTCCAGGTCCAGTCGCCCTCCTTCAGGCGGTACACGAACCCGTCGATGTTGCAGCTGTAGATCGTCTTCCAGTAGCCGGAGACGACCTTGATGGCGGTGCCGGCGACGGGGTGCGCGCTGCTGACGGTCAGCGGGCTGATGCCGTAGGAGCTCTTGATCGCCGCGTACGTCGTGGTGGTGCGGTAGATCGTGACGTCCGTGTCGGTCATCGTCGAGTAGACGACCCGGTTGGCGCGGAGCGTGGCGACCTTGGTGCCCGCGGAGTTCAGCAGGCCGAAGGTCCGGCTGGAGGACTGGTTGGTGATGACCTCGCCGGGGTCGGGGAACCCGGTCTCCAGGCAGTGGCCGTTGGTGAGCACGAGCGCCGGGTCGCTGTCCGCGGAGTTCGGGAAGCGTATGACGGAGCCGGAGCAGTTGCTGAGCGAGACGGTGCCGGCGAAGGTGACGGTCACCGCGGCGGCCGCCTTCGGCGGCGCGTCGGCCTTGGCCGCGGGTGCGGCGACCGCCGGTGCCACGCCCATCCCGGTGATGGCCAGGGAGGCGAGCGCGGCGACGAGAGGCTTGTTCATGTGGGGGTCCCCTCTATACGACGAGGGTGACCGGAGATCTTCCGGTCACCCGCATTATTGTCATGCACATTTTCAGCACAGGAGGATGAGGGGACAACACGCAGTTTCCGGCCGGACCTGCCGGGGCCTTCCGACCGGGATGACGGTGAATCACCGCTTCTGGTCGGCCCGTCGCACCGATCGCGCGGCGAACGGGACGTGGCCGGAAAACGGCCCGCCGCTCAGCGGTGGTGGCCGCCGCCCCCGCCGTGCCCGTGCCCCGGCCGCCAGGACCAGCCGCCCCCGGTGGACGGCGTGGGCGCCTGCGTCACCGAGGGCGTGGCGACGGCGGGGCGGGAGGGTGCGGGCGACGGCGGGGCGCTGGTGTGCGCGGGCGCGTCGGCGGACGGCGGGGCGCTGACCGGCGCCGTGGTTCCGGCGGCCGTCGACGCGGCCACGACCGGAGCCGCCGGTGCCGTGGCCTGCGTGGCCGAGGATCCGCTCGGACCCGCCTCGTCCGGTGTGCCGGCCGGTGTCCCGTCCGCCGCGGGCCGCGCGTCGCCGCGGCCGTCCCGCGCGCCGTCGGGCGACGCGGCGGGAGCGGGCGAGGAGGCGGGCAGCACGGCGAGACCGGCGATCAGGGCCGCCACGGAGGCGGCGCCCAGCGCGCCGACGGCGACCACGACCCGCTTCGACCGCCGGCCCGGCGTGTCGCGGGCGGCCCGCCGCCGCTCCGCCCGGCCCGGTCCCGGCTGCTCGGGAACGCCGGCGGAGATCCGGGGCAGCTCGCGCGTCTCGTCGTAGGCGTTGAGCCAGCCGTGCGCGGACGCCGGATCCCCGAACTCCTCGTACGCGGGGGCCGGTCCGCCCTCGGAGTGGTAGAGGCTGGCGGGTCCGGTCGCTTCGTCGGCAGGTCTCGGCATGGACGCGGATTCTAGGAGGGAAGGGGCCGACGAGACAGCTACCGGCGATAACAGGCCAAACCGTCGGCGCCCCGCGCGCGACGCTCCGTGTCTCACGTGGTGGAAAACACGACGCAACGAGCGTTACCGCACCGTAAGCTCACCGGCATGCAGGTGATCCAGTCGACCAAGCTCGCCAACGTCTGTTACGAGATCCGGGGCCCGGTTCTCGAGGAGGCGATGCGGCTAGAGGCGGCGGGACACCGCATCCTCAAGCTCAACACCGGCAACCCGGCCGCCTTCGGCTTCGACTGCCCGCCGGAGATCCTGGAGGACATCCTCCGCAACGTCTCCTCGGCGCACGGCTACGGGGACGCCAAGGGCCTGCTGGCGGCCCGGCGCGCGGTCGTCATGCACAACCAGACCCTCGGCATCGAGACCGACGTCGAGCACGTCTACATCGGCAACGGCGTCTCCGAGCTGATCGTGATGGCGATGCAGGGCCTGCTGGACGACGGCGACGAGGTCCTCGTACCGGCACCGGACTACCCCCTGTGGACGGCGGCCGTCTCGCTCTCCGGCGGCACCGCGGTCCACTACCGCTGCGACGAGCAGTCGGACTGGATGCCCGACCTCGCCGACGTCGAGCGCAAGGTCACCGACCGCACCAAGGCGATCGTCATCATCAACCCGAACAACCCGACCGGCGCGGTGTACGACGAGGCGATGCTGCGCGGGCTGACCGACATCGCCCGCCGCCACAACCTGCTGGTCTGCTCGGACGAGATCTACGACAAGATCCTCTACGACGGTGCCACGCACACCCCGACCGCGGCGATCGCCCCGGACCTGCTCACGCTCACCTTCAACGGCATGTCCAAGGCCTACCGGGTGGCCGGCTACCGGGTCGGCTGGATGGCCATCTCCGGTCCGCGCGCGCACGCCGACTCCTACATCGAGGGTCTGACGATCCTGGCGAACATGCGGCTGTGCGCGAACATGCCCGGCCAGCACGGCGTCGTGGCCGCGCTCAGCGGACGCCAGACGATCGACGACCTGGTGCTCCCCGGCGGCCGCCTGAAGGAGCAGGTGGACACCGCGTACGAGCTGCTCACCCAGATCCCGGGCGTGACCTGCGTCCGGCCCAAGGGCGCCCTCTACCTCTTCCCGCGCCTGGACCCCCAGGTCTTCAAGATCAAGGACGACCGGCAGATGGTCCTGGACCTGCTCCGGCAGGAGAAGATCATGGTCGTCCAGGGCACCGGCTTCAACTGGCCGGAGCCGGATCACTTCCGGGTGGTGACCCTGCCGTCGGTCGGCGACCTGCGGGACGCGGTCACCCGGATCGGCCGGTTCCTGGACGGCTACGGGCAGCCGTAGCCGGTCCACGCACGGTGAACAGGGTCAACTTTAGACGAGATCTAAGCTAGGATGGCTTCCTGACAGCACAGGAGGCCATCTCCCATGTACGAACCGATCCGCACCAAGTCGGTGCACAGCACGATGGCCGGTACGCCTTCCGACTTCCCCCACCGGACGCGCGAGGAGGAGCTGGACATCCAGCTCGCCGGACATCTCGCGGCGCTGCTCGCCGTCACGGACGAACTGCGCGGCCTCACGCCGTCCACGGACCTCGACGCCGCCGCGACCCGGCTGGCCGAGCAGGTGGCCAGGCTGCGGGGCGGACGTACGCCGGTCCGCGCGTCGCCGGCCACGGTCGGGCGGCCGGCACCCCTGCACGCACGCGCCCACGCGCTGGCCGGCCGTGCGCTGGTCGTCGCCGCGTCCCGGGCGGACACGGCGGCGGCGATCCTCGCGGCGGAGCGCATGGACGCCCACGCGGCGGCCACCGGACTCACCGTCACCGCCTGACCCGGGCGACCCGCCCCTTCCGACGGCCCCGGTCCGCGCGCCCCAACCCCGCGCGGACCGGGTTGCCACACCTCCCGCCGCGCCGTCGGCCGGCTCCCGTCCCGCCGTGGTAATCCGGGACGTCCGATTCACCCCCCGTTCACCCCCGTCGCCCAGGAACGTGGAGTTCCGCGAGCACGCTCCGGGGCGTGAGACGTATCGCGGGAATCGTCCTGGCGGTGCTGCTGATCGGTGGCGTGGTGGCTGCCGTCGTCGCGGGCCGGCAAGGGGACGACAAGGGCACGGCAACGAAGACCGTGCGTGGTGTGATCGGTTCGGAGAAGTCGGACTTCTTCGCCGATCCCGATGTGGTGAAGGCCCTCGCCGCCAAGGGCTACACCGTGCGGACGGAGGCGTCGGGGTCCTGGGCCATGGACGGCCTGGACCTGAAGGGCTACGACTTCGCGTTCCCGTCCAGTTCGGCGCCCGCCGACCAGCTGGCCGCGAAGTACCACGCCCGCCAGCCGCTGCCGAGGCCCTTCTACTCGCCGCTCGTGGTGGTCGCCCACCGCAGCGCCGCCGACGTGCTGGCGGCCAACGGCCTGGCCGTGCTCGACGGCAAGGGCAAGGGCACCCTGAAGATGGCCGCCTACCTGGACGCCGTGCGGCACGACCGGACCTGGCAGCAGCTCAAGGGGGCCACGGCGCACGGCGAGCTGACCGGGACGCTGTACATCACCAGCACCGACCCGGAGACCTCCAACTCGGGCGCCCTCTACCTCGCCGCCACCTCCTACGTCGCCAACGGCGGCCGGGTGGTGGCGGGCGACGCCGACATCACGAGGACGGCGCCGCTGCTGCACCAGCTCGTCAGCGTGCAGGGCGCCCAGCAGCCCAGCAGCGACTCGGTCTTCCGGGACTTCATCAGCGGTGCCGGCAACCCGCTGGTGTGCCTGTACGAGTCGCAGGTCGTCTCGCTGCTCGCCGAACAGCACGGCGCCGACGACCTGGTGGTGCTCTACCCGGACACCACGGTCAACAGCGACCACACGATCGTGCCGCTGGACGACGCCGGGCGGGGGCTCGGCGAACTCCTCAGCACCGATCCGACCCTGCGGGGGCTCGCCGTGAAGCACGGCTTCCGGCCCCAGGGCGACTCCGCCGAGTTCGTCACGGCCACCGCCGACCGGGCCGCGTACCTCAACCAGACACTGACCGGCGTCCGGCAGGCGCCCGTGCCCACCTCCGCGGTGCTGCACGAGATGGCCCGCCGGGCGCGCGGCTGACGGGGGGATCCTGTGAGCAACTTCGACAAGATGAGGCCGAGCGGCGGCGCGCACCCGCCCACGCTGAGCGGCGAGGACGTCTTCACGCTGACCCCGCCCGAGGCGGTCGCGCCGGTGCCGCGGGAGAAGGCGGGCGGTCTCGTGCCCGTCGACGAGGGCGTCCGCACCGACATGGCGCACCGGGCCTCCGTGTACGTCCGCGACCTCGCCGCCCTGGACGCGCGCTCCCCGGAGTTCGCGAGCAAGGTCGGCGAGATCACCGGGCTCGGCGCCGGCGAGATGCGCAGCGCCGCCTCGCAGTCCAACCGCATGCTGGAGCGGGCCGTCCGCAGCCTGCCCGACAAGGGCGGCGACGCCCAGGGCAAGGTGGCCGGATCGCTCGTCGAACTGCGCCGTGTCGTCGAGGACCTGGACCCGCGCGACCTGCCCGCGGGCAAGGGCCGCAAGTTCCTGTCCCGGCTGCCCGGCGGCAACCGGCTCCGCGACCACGTCGCCAAGTACGCCTCCGCGCAGGGCACGCTGAACAAGATCGTGGGCTCGCTGCGCGGCGGGCAGGACGAACTCCGGAGGGACAACGCCGCGTTGCAGACCGAGCGGGTCCGGCTCTGGGAGACCATGGGCAAGCTGCAGGAGTACGTCGTGCTCACCCAGGCCCTGGACAACGCCGTGGAGCAGCACATCGGCCGCCGCACCGACCCCGAGGAGGCCGACGCGCTCCGCGCGGACGTGCTCTTCCCGGTCCGGCAGAAGCACCAGGACCTGCTCACCCAGCTCGCGGTGTCCGCGCAGGGCTACCTCGCGATGGACGTCGTACGCCGCAACAACGACGAGCTGATCAAGGGCGTCGAGCGGGCCGCGACCACCACCGTGTCGGCGCTGCGGATCTCGGTGATGCTGGCCTCCGCGCTGGACAACCAGAAGAAGGTCATCGAGCAGGTCAACGCGTTGCGCGGGACGACCGAGGACCTGATCCGGGGCAACGCCGAGATGCTCGCCGGGCAGAGCGGGGAGATCCAGCGCATCGCCGCCGACCCGGCCGTCGGCGCCGAGACGCTGCGCGCCGCCTTCCAGCAGATCTACCGCACGCTCGACGCCATCGACACCTACAAGGTGCAGGCGACCGAGGTGATGGCGAACACCGTGCAGTCCCTCACGGACGAACTCCAGTCGGCCAGTGCCTACCTGGAGCGCAGCCGCTCCAAGGGCGTGCTGGAGGGCGGCCCGGCATGAACAGACGCCCGCTGCTGACCCTGCTCGCCACCGCCGCCCTGCTGACCGGGTGCACCTCCTCGGGGAGCCACCGCGCCGACGACGCCACCGCGCCGAAGCCGGGCACCCTGCGGGTCCTGGCCTCCTCCGAACTCAGCGACATGACGGCCGTCCTCGACCGGGTCCGCGAGGACACCGGCGTGACGATCCGCCCCACCTACATGGGCACCCTGGACGCCGTGGACCTGGTCGCCCAGGGCAAGGCGGACGGGAGGTACGACGCGCTGTGGCTGTCCTCCGACGACTACCTGCGGCTGCGCCCGGAGGCGGCGAGGAAGGTGGTCTCGGAGACCTCGGTCATGTCCAGCCCGGTCGCGATCGGCGTGAAGACGGCCACGGTCGCCTCGCTCGGCTGGAAGCCGGCCGACGTCACCTGGTCGCAGATCGAACAGGCCGTGGAGGGCGGCAGGCTGACCTACGGCATGACCGACCCGGCCCGCTCCAACTCCGGCTTCTCCACGCTGGTCTCGGTGGCGTCCGCGCTCTCCGGCGCCCAGTCGGCGCTCACCGACGCCGACGTGGCCAAGGCGACCCCGCGGCTGAAGAAGTTCTTCAAGGGCCAGACCCTGACCTCGGGCTCCTCCGGCTGGCTGGCCTCCGCCTACCGGCGGCGCGGCGACGTGGACGCCCTGCTCAACTACGAGTCGGTCCTCAAGGGCATCCCCGGCCTCACCGTGATCCGTCCCAGCGACGGCGTGATCACCGCGGACTACCCGTTCTCCTCGCTGGCCGCCTCCTCCGCCGGCACCCGCGAGGACGTCCGCCGGGTGACCGAGGACCTGCGGACCGCGGCCGTGCAGAAGCTGATCACGGACACCACGCACCGCCGCCCGGTGGTCGCCTCGGTGCCGCCCGCCGCCGGCCTCGACACCTCCCGCCGCCGCGAACTCCCCTTCCCCGGCAGCAGGTCGGTGGCCGACGGGCTGATCTCCGCGTACGAGAACGAACTGCGCAGGCCGTCCCGCACGGTCTACGTCCTGGACACCTCGGGCTCGATGGAGGGCGACCGGCTCGCCCGCCTGAAGAAGGCCCTGACCGACCTCACGGGCGACTTCCGCGACCGCGAGGAGGTCACCCTGATGCCCTTCGGCTCGGACGTGAAGGACGTCAGCACGCACGTCGTCGACCCGGCCGACCCGGACACCGGGCTGAACGCGATCCGCGAGGACACCGACGCGCTGCGGGCCGCCGGCGACACGGCCATCTACACGTCCCTGGAGAAGGCGTACGACCGGCTGCGCACCGACCGGGACACCTTCACCTCGATCGTGCTGATGACGGACGGCGAGAACACCACGGGCGCCAAGGCCGGCGCGTTCGACGCCTTCTACCGCGGCCTGTCGGCCGACCGGCGCAACATCCCGGTCTTCCCGATCCTGTTCGGCGACTCCTCCCCCGCCGAGCTGCGGCACATCGCCGACCTGACCGGCGGCCGCCTCTTCGACGCCCAGCAGGGCTCCCTGGACGGCGCCTTCGAGGAGATCCGTGGCTACCAGTAGGTTTCTCGGCTTCCTGGAGTCCCGCAAGAACCTCACCGGTTCGGCGGGCGGCCTCCTCGGCCTGGTCCTCACCTTCACCGGGGTGGCGGGCCCGTACTGGCCGGTGGTGGTGGCGGGTCTGTACGGCGCGGGCGCGCTGATCGCGCCGCCGGAGCGGCCGCCGCTGCCGGACTTCCCGACGCCGTCGGCCCAGTTGGAGGGGGTGCGGGCCGACTTCGGCAAACTGGAGACCTATCTGACGGAGGTCGGCCTGCCCGCCTCCGCCGGGGCCCGCCTCACCGAACTGACCGACCTGCTCACCGCGTTGCTGGACCCGGGCTGGGCGGCCGAACTGCTGGCCCAGGACCCGGAGGGCGTGCACGTGCTGTCCCGGACGGTACGGCAGGACATCCCCGAGGCCGTCGACAGCTTCGTCCGGACGAGATGGTGGACCCGCCTCACTCCCGGCCAGGAGCCCCCGGAGCAGCACTTGGAGCGCCAGCTCACCGTCCTCAAGGAGGAGGCGGAACGCCTGGCGGCAACCCTCAGGGACACAGAGGCCAGACGCCAGGAAACACACACCCGCTACTTGGAGGAGAGGGGCAACTGAAACGCCCCTTCAGGGGCGCTGGGGGTACCCCCGGCCGAAGGCTGGGGGAGGAACTGCGCGACCGGCCACGACGGCGCCGCACCCGACCACGCAACCCCCCACAGGCGAAGGCCCGCCGCCCCCGCCCCCGTCGGGGCGGACGGGAAGTGACGGGAACGACGGGCCGAGGGCCGCACACGCCGTTGTGCGCGGCCTCGCCGGTCTCACACCGCGGCCGGCCGTGACGATCGCTGGTCAGGGCACATCCCGAACCGGCCGCGGAGTCTTGGGGACAGCGGGACTCAGCCCAGGCGCTCCACCAGCGCCCGGTACTCGTCCCACAGCTCCTTCGGCGTGTGCTCGCCGAAGGTGTTCAGGTGGTCGGGGACCAGCGCGGCCTCCTCGCGCCAGATCTCCTTGTCGACGCTGAGCAGGAAGTCGAGGTCGCCGTCGGCCAGGTCGAGCCCGTCGGTGTCGAGGGACTCCCGCGTCGGCAGCACGCCGATGGGCGTCTCCACACCCTCCGCCTTGCCGTCCAGCCGCTCCACGATCCACTTCAGGACCCGCGAGTTCTCGCCGAAACCGGGCCAGACGAACTTGCCCTGGTCGTTCTTGCGGAACCAGTTGACGTAGTAGATCTTCGGGAGCTTCGCCTGGTCCTTGTCCTTGGCGACGTCAACCCAGTGGGCCATGTAGTCGCCCATGTTGTAGCCGCAGAACGGGAGCATCGCGAACGGGTCGCGGCGCAGCTCGCCGACCTTGCCCTCGGCCGCGGCGGTCTTCTCGGAGGCCACGTTGGCGCCCAGGAACACGCCGTGGTTCCAGTCGAAGGACTCGGTCACCAGCGGGACCGCGGTGGCGCGGCGGCCGCCGAAGAGGATCGCCGAGATCGGCACGCCCCGCGGGTCCTCCCACTCCGGCGCGATGATCGGGCACTGGGCGGCGGGGACGGTGAAGCGGGCGTTGGGGTGGGCGGCCGGGGTCTGGGACGCCGGGGTCCAGTCGTTGCCCTTCCAGTCGGTGAGGTGGGCCGGGAGCTCCTCCGTCATGCCCTCCCACCAGATGTCGTCGTCGTCGGTGAGCGCCACGTTGGTGAAGACCGCGTTGCCCCACAGCGTCTTCATCGCGTTGGCGTTGGTGTGCTCGCCGGTGCCGGGCGCGACGCCGAAGAAGCCGGCCTCGGGGTTGATCGCGTACAGGCGGCCGTCCTCGCCGAACCGCATCCACGCGATGTCGTCGCCGATGGTCTCGACGGTCCAGCCGGAGACGGTGGGCTCCAGCATGGCGAGGTTGGTCTTGCCGCAGGCGCTCGGGAAGGCGGCGGCGACGTACTTGGACTCGCCCTGCGGGGGCGTGAGCTTGAGGATCAGCATGTGCTCGGCGAGCCAGCCCTCGTCGCGCGCCATCACGGAGGCGATGCGCAGGGCGTAGCACTTCTTGCCGAGCAGGGCGTTGCCGCCGTAGCCGGAGCCGTAGGACCAGATCTCGCGGGACTCGGGGAAGTGCGAGATGTACTTGGTCTGGTTGCAGGGCCAGGGCACGTCGGCCTGGCCGGGCTCCAGCGGGGCGCCGAGGGTGTGCACGGCCTTCACGAAGAAGCCCTCGTCGCCGAGTTCGTCGAGGACGGCCTGGCCCATGCGCGTCATCGTGCGCATGGAGGCGGCGACGTAGGCGGAGTCGGTGATCTCCACGCCGATCGCGGAGAGCGGGGAGCCGAGGGGGCCCATGCAGAACGGGACGACGTACATCGTCCGGCCCTTCATCGCGCCGCGGAACAGGCCCTGTTCGCCCGCGAAGCTGTTTCCTTCTCCGGTAAAGATGGCCCGCATCTCGGCGGGGGCCTTCCAGTGGTTGGTGGGGCCGGCGTCCTTCTCCTGCTCGGAGCAGATGAAGGTGCGGTCCTCGACCCGGGCGACGTCGGTCGGGTCGGACGCGGCGTAGTAGGAGTGGGGGCGCTTGATCGGGTCGAGCTTCTTGAAGGTGCCCTTCGCCACGAGCTCTTCGCACAGTCGCTCGTACTCGGCCTCGGATCCGTCACACCAGACCACACTGTCCGGCTGCGTCAGTTCGGCGATCTCGTTGACCCACGAGATCAGTTCCTGATGTTTGGTGGGGATGACGGTGGGAGCCGCGATGTCGCGCGCCACGATTGCTCCTAAATGAGGGATTTTTTGATCTTCTGGTCCGCTGAGGACCTTGTCGCCCCGTGGGGGCTGCGACCCGGATGCTTCTCGTAGCCGCTCATCCGGTGCCGACCGCACTCATTTGATCCTCCGACTCGATCACCCATCTGTCCAGAGGGAGTCACAGATGAGCGACGTGAGGAAGGCCACGGTCGCGGGGTCGACCTGCGCTTCTTTGCGTCCACATTGAGTTCGCCTCAAGGTCTTTTTGCCCGGCGGGATGAGCGGGGCCGGGGCCCGTGAGACGATGACCACTCCAGGACCGTCATCGGCCGGGACTGATCCGTAACTTACGGTTCCGTAGGTACGATGCGGTCCATGACTGCGCCCGTCCCCGACGCGCCCTCGGATTCGCCGGCCGCCGGCCACGGCTCCAGTGCGCTCTCCTCCCTGTCGCACCAGGTCAAGCCCAAGTTGCGCGGCTGGCTGCATCTGGGCATGTTCCCGGCCGTACTCGTCTCGGGTCTCGTCCTCACCGCCCTCGCCGACTCGCCGCGCGGCCGCGTCGCCTGCGGGATCTACGTCCTGACGGCGTGTCTGCTGTTCGGCGTGAGCGCGCTCTACCACCGGGGCAACTGGAGTCCGCGCATGGACGGCGTGCTGCGCAGACTCGACCACGCCAACATCTTCCTGATCATCGCGGGCACCTACACCCCGCTGACCCTGCTGCTCCTGCCGGCCTCGAAGGGCCAGTGGCTGCTGTGGGGCGTGTGGGCCGCGGCCGCGGCCGGCATCGTCTTCCGGGTCTTCTGGGTCGGCGCCCCTCGCTGGCTGTACACGCCCTGCTACATAGCGATGGGCTGGGCGGCGGTCTTCTACCTGCCCGACTTCATGCGCACCGGCGGCATCGCGGTCCTGGTCCTGGTGATCGTCGGCGGCCTCCTCTACAGCGCGGGCGGCGTGATCTACGGCATCAAGCGCCCGAACCCGTCACCGCGCTACTTCGGCTTCCACGAGGTCTTCCACTCCTTCACGCTGGCCGCGTTCGTCGTCCACTACGTGGGGATCTCCCTGGTGGCCTACCAGCACGCGTAGTCCCGCTCCCGCTCCCGAAGCGGCCACGGCTCCCGAGCCGTGGCCGCTTTTTCCATGCCCTGACATCCGCTCCCCATTGACAGACACTACATTTTGAGAGCTACTCTCATTTCATGGCTACTGTCACTCAACTGGACGACACCCACCGCGACCCCCGCCGCTGGTGGGCCCTGGGCGCCCTGGTCGCGAGCATGCTGGTGCTCGGCTTCGACACGACGATCCTCAACGTGGCGCTCCCGACGATGGCCGGGGACCTCGGCGCCACCACCAGTCAGCAGCAGTGGATGGCCGACGCGTACGTCGTCGTCTTCGCCTCGCTGATGCTCCCCGCCGGACTCCTCGGCGACCGCTTCGGCCGCCGCCGGATGCTCGTCGCCGGCCTGGTGGTCTTCCTGGCGGGATCCCTGGTCGGCTCCCTCGCCGACGACGTGAACTGGGTGATCGCCGCCCGCACGGTGATGGGCGTCGGCGCGGCACTGGTGATGCCGCTCGCCATGTCCGTGCTGCCCTCGCTGTTCGGACCGCAGGAGCGCACCCGGGCCGTCGGCATCGTCTCGGCCGCCTCGGCGCTCGGCCTGCCGCTCGGCCCGATCATCGGCGGTTTCCTGCTCAACCACTTCTGGTGGGGCTCGGTCTTCCTGATCAACGTCCCGATGGCCGCCATCGGCATCACCGCCTGCGTCTTCCTGCTCCCCGAGACCCGCGACCCCGCCTCCCCCAAGGTCGACGTCCTGTCCACCGCGCTCACCGCGACCGGCCTGGGCGCCCTGATCTACGCGATCATCGAGGCCCCCGACCGCGGCTGGGGCGACCCGCTGGTCCTGGTCCTGCTGGCGGCCGCCGCCGCCCTCATCACGGGCCTGGTGCTGCGCGAACGCCGCGTCGGGCGCCCCATGCTCGACATGAGCCTCCTCGGCCACCGCGGCTTCCTGCTCAACACCCTCGCCGCGACCCTGGTCATGTTCGTGCTCTCCGGGCTGCTGTTCGTGCTGCCGCCCTACCTCCAGGCGGTCCTCGGCAACGACGCCTTCGGCACCGGCCTGCGGCTGCTGCCCATGATGGGCGGCCTGCTGGTGGCCGCGCGGGGCGCCGAGGCGATCGTCGCCCGCTTCGGATCACGCGCGGTGATCGCCACCGGCCTGGTCGTCCTCGCCTTCGCCGCGATCCTCGGCAGCCGTACGACCGTGGACTCCGGCTACGGCTACACCGCGCTGTGGCTGTCCGTCGCGGGCCTCGGCTTCGGCTTCTCCGTGGTCCCCGCCATGGACGGCGCCCTCGCCGCCCTGCCCGCCGACCGGGCCGGCAGCGGTTCCGGGCTGCTGATGACCACCCGCCAGGTCGGCGGCGCCATCGGCATCGCGCTGCTCGGCAGCCTGCTCGCGAGCACCTTCCGTGACCGCCTCGACGTGACCGGCCTGCCCGCCGGGCTCGGCCACACCGCCGGCGAGTCCGTGGTCGCCGCCCACCTGGTCGCCGCGAAGACCGGCTCGGCCCCGCTCGCCGCCTCCGCGGACGCCGCCTACGTCCACGGCATGGGCCTGGTCCTGCTGGTGTGCGGCATCGCCGCGCTGGCCACCGCGCTGCTGGCGGCCGCGTTCCTGCCGGGCGCCCCGGCCGCCCGGAAGACCACGGGGCAGGCCGACGGGAACGAGGACCGGACCGTGGCCCCCGCCACCACCCATGGCGGACAATGACCAGCATGACGGCACCGCACACCTCCTTCTCCCCGGCCGACAACCCCCGGCTCGGCCTGCGCGAGCGGAAGAAGATCAAGACCCGCGAGGCGATCCGCGAGGCCATGTACGCGCTGGTCGAGGAGCAGGGGTACGAGGCCACGACGATCGAGCAGATCGCCGAGCGGGCCGAGGTGTCGCCGTCCACCGTCTTCCGGTACTTCCCGACCAAGGAGGACATCGTCCTCACGGACGAGTACGACCCGCTGATCCTGGAGGAGCTCCGCGCCCGGCCCGCCGACGAGCCGTGGCCGGAGTCCCTCCGCCACGTGATGCACCGGGCGGTCGCCCTCGGCATGAAGGACGCCCACTCGGTGTCCCGGCTGCGCACCCGCCTGATGGTCGAGGTGCCCGCGGTGCGCTCCCGGATGATGGAGAGCATGTCGGAGACCGGCCGGCTGCTCTGCCAGGCCATCGGCGAGCGCACCGGGCGCGACCCGCACAGCCTGGAGGTGCGGGTCTACGCGATGTCCATCGTCGGCGGGCTGATGGAGACCTCCATGTACTGGGCGGAGCAGGACCACGCGCCCGAGTTCGAGACCCTCGTGGACCGCGCGCTGAACGTCATCGAACACGGGCTGCCGGCCGAAAAACCCTGAGGCCCCGGCCGCCCGGCGTGCCATCCTGACCAGGTGAACACCGTCGAGATCCGTGTCGAAGTCGCCCCCGAGCTGGCCCTGTTCGTGCCCCACGCCCGCCGCAGCGGCGCGCACCCGCTCGCCGTCGACGGCGTCTCCACGCTGGGCCACGTGATCGAGTCCCTGGGCGTCCCGCTCACCGAGGTCGGCGCCCTGGTGGTGGACGGCCGGGAGGTCCCGACCGGGCACGTCCCGGCGGCCGGCGAGTCGGTGGCGGTACGCGCGGTAAGGCGCCCGCAGCACGTCCCGGGCGCCCCGCTCCGCTTCCTCCTCGACGTCCACCTCGGCACCCTCGCCCGCCGGCTGCGCCTGCTCGGCGTGGACGCCGCCTACGAGTCCACGGACATCGGCGACCCGGCCCTCTCCGCCCGGTCGGCGGCCGAGAAGCGCGTGCTGCTCAGCCGCGACCGCGGCCTGCTGCGCCGCCGCGAACTGTGGGCCGGCGCCTTCGTGTACAGCACCGGCCCGGACGAGCAGCTGCGCGACGTCCTGGACCGTTTCGCCCCCGAGCTGCGCCCCTGGACCCGCTGCACGGCCTGCAACGGCCTGCTGCGCAAGGCGACCAAGGAGGAGGTGGCGGACCAGCTGAAGGGCGGCACGCAGAAGTCGTACGACGTCTTCGCGCAGTGCGCCGAGTGCGGCCGCGCCTACTGGAAGGGCGCGCACCACGAGCAGCTGGAGGCCATCGTGGAGCGCGCCCTCGCCGAGTTCGCCTGAGGTCCGGCGCAGGTCAGCTGCGGCCCAGCGCCCGGTACTCCCAGCCGGCCGCCCGCCACTCGGCGGGGTCCAGGGCGTGCCGGCCGTCCACGACCCGGCGCCGGTTCACCACGGCGCCCATGACCTCCGGGTCGATCTCCCGGAACTGCGCCCACTCGGTGAGCAGCACCACCACGTCCGCGCCGGCGGCGGTCGCGAGCACGTCGGTGCCGTAGGTCAGCTCCGGGTGCACGCGGCGGGCGTTGTCCATGGCCACCGGGTCGTAGACGGTCACCTGGGCGCCGGCCCGGTGCAGTGCGGCGGCGACGTCCAGCGCCGGGGCGTCCCGGACGTCGTCCGAGTCGGGCTTGAAGGCGGCGCCCAGCGCGGCCACCCTCGTGCCGGCCAGTTCCCCGCCGGCCAGCTCGCGGACCAGGTCCACGGTGCGGGCCCGGCGGCGCTGGTTGATCCCGTCCACCTCGCGCAGGAACGCCACCGCCTGGGCGACGTCCAGCTCCTCGGCGCGGTGGATGAACGCCCGGATGTCCTTGGGCAGGCAGCCGCCGCCGAAGCCCAGGCCCGGCTTGAGGAAGCGGCCGCCGATCCGGTCGTCGTAGGCCAGCGCCTCCGCCAGCAGGTGCACGTCGGCGCCGGCCGCCTCGCAGACCTCCGCCATGGCGTTGATGTAGGAGATCTTCGTGGCCAGGAAGGAGTTGGCGGCGACCTTGACCAGCTCGGCGGTCGGCAGGTCGGCGACCACCACCGGCGTGCCCTGGGCGATGACCGGCGCGAACGCGGCGCGCAGCCGCTCCTCCGCCCACGCGGACTCGGTGCCGAACACCAGCCGGTCGGGGTGCAGGGTGTCCTCCACGGCGAAGCCCTCCCGCAGGAACTCCGGGTTCCAGGCGAGTTCGACCAGGTCGCCGGCCGGGGCGGTGGCGCGGACCAGCTCCGCGAGCCGGGCCGCGGTGCCCACCGGCACCGTGGACTTGCCGACCACCAGGGCCCGGCGGCGCAGGTGCCGGGCCAGCTCCGTGACCGCGCCCTCCACGTAGGTGAGGTCCGCCGCGTAGGAGCCGGGCTGCTGCGGGGTGCCCACGCAGACGAAGTGGACGTCGCCGAACTCGGCGGCCTCCGCGAGGCTGGTGGTGAAGTGCAGGCGGCCCGATTCCTGGGCCTTGACCAGGAGTTCGGGCAGACCTGGCTCGAAGAACGGCACCCGGCCGGCTCTCAGCAGCTCGATCTTCGCGTGGTCCACGTCGACGCCGAGCACGTCGAAGCCGAGCGCGGCCATGCACACGGCGTGCGTGGCGCCCAGGTAGCCGGTGCCGATGACGGTGAGACGGGGCGTGCCGGTGCCGTCGTGAGAAGTGTCCATGATGCCTCCGAGAGGGGTTCCCGAGCAGAGAGCGCGCATGCCGAAGGCGCGCGTGGGTGAGGGAGAGGGACCGCGCCGGCGTGCGGGGCCCGGTCGCGTGCCGGGCCCCTCGCCGTCAGGAGGAGCAGGCGGTGTTGGCGAGGCCCTTCGCCGCCTCGGCGACCTTGTTGTCGCAGGCGACCTTGTTGTCCTCGACGGGCGCGAGGTGGAAGCCGTAGCCGGGGCCGTCCACCTGGGCGGTGTTGCCCCGGAACACGTTCCCGGTGCCCCAGCCGTCGAGGATCCGGTGGGTCTGGAAGCCGTCCTCGCGGGAGTGCCGGCCGACGTTGTCCTTGATCAGCCAGTTGTTTCCCTTGACGTCGACCCAGGAGTCGTTGTGCCCGCCGCTGAGCCCGGCGCCGTCGAAGGTGTTCCCGACGAGCGAGCCGCCCGTGGTGCCCTCCTTGATGTCGACGGACTCGGCGGTGGTGGCGCTGACGTGGTTGCCGCGGATGACGTTGTCGTCGCTCTTGTCGGGCTTGCAGTCGGTGACGGTGCACCAGTTGGACTCCGCCGAGCCGACGTAGATGCCCTCGCCGAACTTCTCCTTGCGCCTGCCGGTGTCCCGGACCGTGTTGTCCGCGACCAGGTTGCCGGAGCTGAAGTCGCGCAGGTGGATGCCCTCGTCGCCGATGTTCTCGACGGTCAGGCCCTGGACGACGGCGCCGTGCACGCGGTCGGCCATGACGCCCTTCTGGCCGTTGCGGACCGTGAAGCCGGTCAGCCGCCAATAGCTGGCACCGTCCAGGTGGAAGGCGTAGCCGCCGTCGACACCACCGGCGTCGATCACCGCGCCGGGCCCGCCGCACAGGACGATCGGCCTGGCCGCGGTGCCGGGGACGGAAGCGGTGAACCGGTCGTCGTACACCGCGTCCCGCATCCGGATGACGTCGCCGGGCCGTGCCTGGTCCAGTGCCTGGGCGAGGGACTTGGCGTCCCCGACGGTGACCGTGGCGGCCGGGCATCCCGCCGCTCCGGACCCGGTAGGTGCGGCGGTGCCGGACGCGTCGGGTCCGGGCGCCGGGTCGCCGGACGCCGTACCGTCCGGTGCCGGGGCCGCGGAGGCGGTCGCGGAACCGTCGGCGTCGTCCGAGGGCGTGGCCACCGGGATGGTGGGGCCCGCGTCGGGGCCCGCCCCGTACACCACGGCCGGGCCGTCCCCGGCGGAGGCGGCCACGATCAGCGCCACCACCGAGACCAGCAGGGCGGCCGTCGCCACCCACAGCGGCACGCCGCCCAGGACCCAGGTCCGGCGCAGCCGCCGCGCCAGCGGGGGCCGGGTCTCCGGGGTGCCGCCGTCGGGGATGTGATCGCTCATTCGCTCATCACCGGAACCTTGCGGCGGCCCGCCACGTCGATCTCGGCCGGGGGCGGGGCGGGCAGCGGCGCCTTGTCGGAGTACGGGTGGACGATCCGGCCGGCCCGCCCGTGACCGCGCCGCCTGCGCCGGCCCATGACGGCCGAGAACAGGATCAGCAGCAGGATGCCCGTCCACAGCAGGGTCATCGGGCTCGCGTAGTGCTTGACCCTGACCCAGAAGGAACTGGTGTCGTACCAGGCGAAGGTCTGGTTCTCCTTGATGTCGGTATCGCCGTGGGAGCGGCCGGAATCCAGCGCGCTGGGGCCCACCCCGCCGATCACGTTGAAGGAGACCGTCGTCCCGTCGACGGCGCCGACCAGGCTGACCCCGTGGTTGGTGGCGTCCTGGACGGTGTTGCCGCGTATCTCGGCGGCCGAGTCGCGCACGTACACGCCGGTCTCGGGACCGTCGATGATGTTGCCGGTGACGGTGGCGTCGCCGACGCCGTCGCGGACCGAGATGCCCTGCCGGTTCTGGCCGGTCAGGCGGTTGCCGGTGATGGACACCTTGTCCGCCTCCAGGCGGGCCACGATCCCCATGTCACCGCCTTCGATGCGGTTGTTCTGCACGCCGACGTCGAAGCCGCCCAGCACCTCGACGCCGTAGCGGCCGTTGTCCTTGGCCACGCTGTTGGCGACCGAGTTGGAGCCGTAGCTGTCGACGGCCTGGCCGGAGGCGGAGGGGCCGTCGGCGAGCGGCTTGCCGCTGAGGGTGTAGCCGTTGCCGCCGTTGCCCTCGGCGGTGGAGCCGCTGATGCGCACCTGCTGGGTGGCGCGGGAGAGGATGAAGCCGTCGCCGCCGTTGTCCTTGGCGACCGTGCGCTGCACCAGCGAGCTGGAGACGAAGCGGTGCAGCACCACACCGTCCTCCAGGCTGTCCTCGACGGTCGTGTCGCTGATCTCGATCCCGGTGGCGCTGGAGATGAAGATCCCGAAGGCGTTGCCGGTGATGGTCGAGTGGGTGATGGAGCCGGAGACGTAGGAGAGACCGCCGGTGGAGAACCGCGCGTCGGGGGTGGTCAGTTCCCCGGAGGGCATTGCGGTGACGTCTCCGCTGCCGGTGCCGTCGTCCTGCGCGTCGTCCTGCTCCCTGGCCCGCTCGCGTGCGGTCTTGCCGTGGATCTGGCCGGTGTCCTCCAGCGAGCCGGTGTTCGGCCGGTCGGTGCCGGTGAGGCTGAGCCCGCCGGTGCGGCCGCTCCAGAAGCCCAGGTCCGAGAGTTCGGCGTGGGTCATCTCGAACTGGCCGCCGATGGTGCGGACATAGGCGCGGCCGTCGCGGACGTCGGTGTCGGCCCGGTTGTCCTGCGGGTCCCAGCTGGTGATCTTCAGCGGCGCCTGGGCGGTGCCCTGGAGCGCCAGTTCGCCGCCGAAGGAGACGATGGAGACGAAGCCGGTGCGGTTGCTGGCCATCCGCAGGGTGAGGCCGCCCGGGTTGGACAGCTTCAGCTTGGCGCCGACGTTGAGGTAGATGTTCTCGGTCAGCAGGTACGAGCCGTCCTTGCGCCGCACGAAGGTCTGCGGGGCGAGTTTCAGCAGGTCGGCGATGGTGTAGGCGTTGCTGCGCTCGGTGAGCACCAGGGTGTACCCGTTGTCGGTGTCCAGCCGGTAGGGCACGGTCCACTTGGTGCTCTGCAGCGGTGCCACCGAGGTGAACGCCCGTACCTGGTTGAGCCGGTGGTCCTCGTCGGCGACCAGCGCGGCCTGCGTCTCGGCGTCCTCGGCGGCCAGTTTCCGCTTCGTGTCGCCGTCCCCGTCGGCGTGCGCCGCGGCGGAGGTGCCGAGCAGCAGCGTCGCCGCCGCCGCGAAGGCGCCGAGCAGCGCCGCCGTTCTGGCACCCGCCCGGCGCAGCCGGGCACCGGGGCCGGTGCGGGTCGTGAGCTGTGCTGACATGGCGTCAGATCACCTCCGGCTGGAGAGCGGAGTGGTTCTGACCGCCGCCGGACAGGGTCGAGGCGCTCTGGCCCTCGCCTCCGACACTGGTGGAACTGCGGGTGAGCCAGCCCTGCTTGTTCATGGTGACGAAGGCGTACAGCTTGATCGGCAGCGAGATCATGATGACCACGACGGCCGTGAGCGGCAGCAGCAGGATCTCCTGCGGGTGCCGGCGCAGGTGCGAGTAGCCGCGCACCGCGCGGCCCAGCATCAGCCAGACGAGGGTGAGGGCGATGCCGCGCGGGCTGAGGTCGAGGCGGCTCAGCAGCAGGTAGCCGAGGGCCATGCCCATGGTCACCGGGGTGAGCAGGATCTGCAGCACGGTGATCTTGGTGACCAGCGGGGCCCGCCACAGCCAGCCCTTGTAGAGCGCGGTGAGGTAGCACCGGTAGGAGTTGCGGCTCCAGCGCACGCGCTGCTTCACGAACGCCCGGAAGGACGACGGGAACATGGAGACCGCCCGCGCCGAGGACTGGTGCACCGTCCTGTAGCCGGAGGCGAGCACGAGCCAGGTCAGCCGGCCGTCGTCGCCCGCCACGCAGCGGCGGCCGAGGAAGAACTCGTTCTCCAGGTTCTCCAGGACCGGCAGGACCGCGGCCCGGCGGTAGGCGGCGGTACGGCCCGACAGGCAGGCCACGGCGCCGGCCCGGCCCATGGCGGGGACGTAGTCGTAGTAGCGGAGGTTGACCAGCCAGTCGGCTATGCGGCGCCAGACGCTGGTGGTGCGCTGGTAGACGTTCTGCTGGGTGCCCACGCCGCCGACCGCGGGATCCGCGAAGGGCATCTGCACGGCGTCCAGCAGCCCCGGCTCCCAGCGGGTGTCGGAGTCCACCAGGACCAGGAGCTCACCGGTGGCCGCGCGTATGCCGACCCCCAGGGCGGAACGTTTCCCTCGGTGTTCGAAGGCGAGCACCCGGACACGCGGGTCCTCCACCAGCGACAGCCGGTGCAGCACCTCGTGGTCCTCGACGTCCGGGACGATGATGATCTCGGCCGGATCCTGGGCCAGCCAGGTCTCCAGGCACTCCAGCAGGATGTCAGGGTCTTCCCGGTACGCCGGGACCACCACGGAGACACTGGTACGGAAGGTGTTGACGACCGGCTTGGCGAAGCGGGAGAGCACCGCCCGGTACAGCCAGAGCGCCCAGACGAAGAGTCCTGCGAGCCCCAGCGGCATCAGCTCTCGCCACGAAGTTTCCCCCACAGCCTCGACGATCCACGACCAGACCTGGTCGAAGAACTCGGACAATGTTGCGTTCTCCCCCCACATGACACGACTGCCTCGGTCCGAAAAGCGACAGAACCGGGCACTGTTCTCGCGATGCTAGGAGTTCATGGGTGAACGAGGATCACACAATGCGCGAACTTCAATCACAGAATCTTCACACAACGGCCGTCATGGGCGCCCGAAGTCGCCTGATGACCGCTGTGCGGGACCCCCGATTCCCCACTTGCTCCCCGGCCGTGACCACGCGTCACACGCGTCACAGCGCGAGGAGGATCATATGGGGATGATGTGAAGAGCACGAACTCTTCTGATAAATGACATGTTTCGGCGCATCGAGCGCCGGGAGACGTCAGCCGCCCAGCGCGGCCCTGAGCCGTTCCGGGTCGGTGGTCGGGGCGTCGCAGGTGAAGTTGCGGCAGACGTACGCCGCCGCCTCGTCGCCGACGAGCGGACGCCCGGCCAGCAACGGGAACTCCTCGCTCCCCGGCGTCCCCACGGCCACCACCGCACCGGGGGCCACACCCAGCAGCGCGGTGCGGTGCAGTGCGGCCAGGCGGCCGTCCCCCCGGTCAGGTCCGACGACCGCGATCTCCCGCGGGCCGTCGAGAAGCGCCTCGGCGACCGCGAGCCCCCAGCCGACGAACCGCGGGACCCGCGGCCCGAGCGTCCCGACGACGCCCAACGCCCGTTCGGCCGCGGTGCGATGGGGCTCCGAACCGGTGTGGGCCGCGTAGCCGAGCAGCGCGCCCGCGGCCGCGGTCCAGCCGGACGGCGTGGCGTTGTCGGTCGGGTCCTGCGGGCGCCGGATGAGCCGCTCGGCGTCGGAGGCGGTGTCGTAGAGGGCACCGGTCTCCGGGTCGGTGAACCCGGTCAGGACGTGGTCGAGGAGCAGCCCGGCGAACTCCAGCCAGACCCCCTCGCCGGTCACGGACGCGAGCGCGAGGAAGCCCTCGGCGACGTCGCCGTAGTCCTCCAGCACCCCCGCGTTGGCGCCGGCCCGGCCGTCCCTGCTGGTGCGGGCGATCCGCGCGTGGTCGTCGAGATGCAGCCGGACCAGGAGGTCCGCGGCACCGACCGCGGCCTCCACCAGGTCCGGCCGGTCGAAGTAGGCGCCGGTCTCGGCGAGCGCGGCGACGGCGAGCCCGTTCCAGGCGGCGACGACCTTGTCGTCCCGGCCGGGCGCGGGCCGCAGCGCCCGCGCCGCGAGCAGCCGCCGCTTGACCGACTCGACCTTCTCCGCGTCGAACACGACGTCCTGCTGCGGGAGTTGCAGGACCGACTGACCGTGCTCGAAGGTGCCGTCCGCGGTCACGCCGAAGTACCGGGCGGCGAGTTCGGCGTCCGCGCCGAGGATCTCGTCGAACTGCGCGGGCGTCCACACGTAGTACGCGCCCTCGACGTGCGCACCGGTCCCGTCGTCGCTGTCGGCGTCCAGGGCGGAGGCGAACCCGCCCTCCTCGGTGCGCAGTTCGCGGACCATGAAGTCGGCGGTCTCCAGCGCGACCCGGCGGGCCTGCTCCGACCCGGTGGCCCGCCACAGGTGGGCGTACACCCGGCAGAGCAGGGCGTTGTCGTACAGCATCTTCTCGAAGTGCGGCACGGTCCAGTCCCGGTCGACGGAGTACCGGGCGAAGCCGCCGCCGAGCTGGTCGTAGAGACCGCCGCGGGCCATGCGCTCACAGGTGTCCGCGGCCATCTGCAGGGCGCCCTCGGCGCCTGTCCTTGCGTGGTGGCGCAGCAGGAACTCGACGACCATGGACGGCGGGAACTTGGGAGCGCCGCCGAACCCGCCGCGCTGCGCGTCGTACTCGCGGGTGAGGCCGAGCAGGGCCTGCGCGAGTTCCTGCTCGCCGGGCGGCCGGGTGCCCTGGTGGCTGATCTCCCGCTCGGCGAGATCCCGCACGATCTTCCCGGCGACCTCGGCGACCTCCTCCCGCCGGTCCGCCCAGGCACTCCGCACGCCCTCCAGGACCTGCCGGAAGGACGGCATCCCGTGGCGCGGCTCGGGCGGGAAGTAGGTACCGAAGTAGAAGGGCTCGGCATCCGGCGTCAGGAACACGGTCATCGGCCAGCCACCCTGCCCGGTGGCGGCCTGCACGGCCTCCATGTACACGGCGTCGATGTCGGGCCGCTCCTCGCGGTCCACCTTGACGGAGACGAAGTGCTCGTTGAGGTAGTCGGCGGTGGCCCGGTCCTCGAAGGATTCGTGAGCCATCACGTGGCACCAGTGGCAGGCGGAATAGCCCACACTCAGCAGCACCGGCACCCCCCGCCGCTCCGCCTCCGCGAACGCCTCCGGCCCCCACGGCCACCAGTCGACCGGGTTGTCGGCATGCTGCAGCAGATAGGGCGAGGTCGCGTCACCGAGTCGATTCACGCTCGCCACCCTACTCATGCCGGACAACGGGACGGCCGCCGAAACGACGGCCGCCGCGGCGGTGCGGGCGCACATCAGCGCTCACCCTTGGACAGGGTCACGCCCTCCGGCCGCGCGGTCCGAGCAGCGCCCGCAGCAGCCGATGCCCGAGGTCTCCACGGGAAACGTGGCAGTCGCCCCCTCATTCCCTCAGGAAGCTGCTCAGTGCCTTGCTGCGGATGTCCCGCATCGCCGCCAACTGGTCCAGCAGCAAACGCTCATGGGCGTCGAGGCTCGACATGGCCTCCCCGATGGACCGCTGGGTGTCGAGATCCGGAAGGGCAACAGGCAGCATCCCGAGCACGTCGAGCGAGATGGTCTGCAGCGCGAGGCTCCCGGTCGCATGGGCGTCGAGCCACTCCTTCGCTTCGGGGCTGCGCAGGAACGCCGCCAAGTAGTGGGAGTCGACGGTGGCGGGAGGGACGATCACGAAACAGCCGGTGCCGCAGACCCAGCCCTGCTGTTCCTCACCCACCACGGCACACCGCCCCAGATCGCCGCGGCGAGCGACCACGACGTCACCCCGACCCAACCGGAAGCGGTCGAGCCGTTCGGCATGCTGCTCGGAGATGTACTTGATACCGTCCACGATGAAGCCGATGTTCGAGATGTCCTTCGGCATCACCACGGGAATCCCACCGATCTCCACATAGTCCTGGGCCCGCACCAGGCTCCCCGAAGGGCCGGCAAGCAGTCGCACGGGACGACCGCTTGCCGTTGATCCGCCGCTCACCACGTCCTTCAGCAGCAGGCTCCGGTATCCGACGCCGTCCCGCGCCAGCTGATCCTGTGCACCGGCGATCTGCGCGAGTTCCACTCCGTGTTCGGACGTCTCGCGGCTGCGCCGCTCGAAGTCGGCCAGCATGCCGCTCAGGTCCGCGGTCCCGCCGAGCCCGCTCTCCGTCCCGACATAGGTGCGCGGATCCAGGTTGCCCGCGTTCTCGATGAGTTCGGCGTAGGAGACCGATCGGGAGAACCCCGGCTCGTCCACTTCCTCCGAACCTCCGAGCCAGAGCCGGAAGCGATCCGCGATGCGGTCGACGTCCTCGCCCGACAACACGCGTGGCCGCTCCGACGACCGACTCCCCGTGCCGCGCGCGTCGATGAGGATCACGGAGTCGCTCCGGTAGGCCGAACGGGACCGCTGGCCTCGGCCGAGCACCCAGACGTGCACGGCGATGTTGGTGCCCGCGAAGAGGTGCGTCGGCAGCGCGACCACCGCGAGAACCGCCCCCCGAGCGACCATCTCGTGGCGGATCATCGCCTCCGCGCCTCCCGCCCAGGCCGCTCGCGCAGGCATCACGACCGCCGCGGTCCCGCCCTCCTTGAGCTGGGACCAGGCGAGCTGCAACCAGGCGAAGCTGCCGCTCGACTCCGGTGGTGCGATGAACCACTCACGCCCCCAGCCCTCGATCCGTTGATTGAACGGCGGATTGCTCAGCACGCGGTCCACCCGGCCCCGGCTCCGTAGCAGCGCCGCCGGATCAGCGGGTTCCACCTGCGGCATGCTCACGCCGTGCAGGGCGAGATTCAACGTGGCCGGTCCCACGTTGTCCCGATCCACCGCGTATGCCTCGAACGAGTTGTCATCGATCACCCCACGCTCGGCAAGGTGCCGGGCAGCAGCTGCGAGCACGCTTCCAGGACCACAGGCCGGATCCATGATCCGGTCCCCCGGACCCGGGTCAGCCAGATCGACCAGCAGATCGGCGAGCCCACGCGGCGTATAGAACTCTCCCCCCGGCAACGCCCCCTCCACCGCGTGCCGTTGGAGCAGCAGCTCACAGACGTCGGCCACCGCGGTCCCTTCGAGCCCGGGGGCCTCGTCCAGTGCCGCGACGAAAGCCGTCATCCAGGCGGCGTCGTCCGGTCCGTCCCCGAACTCCGGGACGGACGACCAGGGCAACGGGAAACCTGGACGGCGGACCGCCTCTTGCAGTGCCGCCCGCAGATCGGCCAGTGGGGAGAAACCGACGGCCGCCTCCGCCAAGGCGCGCCTCCATCGGTTCACGAAATTGACCTCGGGTCGGCCTTCCGCCCCCGCGTAGTCCGCCAGCACCAGAATCGCCAGCATCGCATCGAGGTCACCGGCCGTACTGCGGCCCCGCCGGTAGGGTGCGTACACCCGCCACAGCCGATCGGCGACCTCTGCTGCCGGGTCTGCCGCTTTCCCGATCATCGAACGCCCCTTCCTCGAAGTCCTTCTCGCCCTACTTCACCTGGCTGATGAAGTACGCCCCGGCACTGACTGAGATCAGCAGAGACAGTCGGAGTGTTGCTCCCGTGCTCTGCATCGCCTTGCCCAGCAGTTCGATGAATGCCTTCATGGTGCCCAGCCCCCTCGGTCGTATGTGCGCAGAAGTACTGCGCAAAGCTGGGCAAGGGCGTCGACTTCGCGTCGACCGCCTCTGCCCGGTCCGCTTCAGCGCCAGATTAGCGGCACACGGCGACACCCAAGCGGGTGTCGGCATGCCGGGCAGAAGCTCCACTGCTAGTTGCGCAGCAATGCTGCGCAGCTCCCCAAGGAGGCTCAATGCAGCTCCAGCCCCCGCCCTGCTCGACGGATCCGAGACGACAGCACGCCGACGACGAGGTCGGGGGTGACCCAAGTCACACACAGGAAGGTGACTGTGCGGCAGCGACAGGCGCAGACCATGAAGGGCCCGCACCATGTAATAGAAAGTGTCATACACTTCGGCCATGAAGCCGAACCGAGCCGGGACCACCGAGAACATCTCCGTGTCGATGCCCGCCGAGCTGGTCAGCGAGCTTCGCTCTCGAACCGGTCGCCGCGGGTTGTCCGGTTACATCACCGAGGCGGTCAGGCACCAGCTCGCCATGGACGGGCTCGCCGAGATCGTGGCGTCCCATGAGGAGGAACACGGCACGCTCACGGAGCAGGAGGTCGAAGCCGCTCGCCGTGAGCTGTTCGGGGACGAGAACGCCGGGGGCATGGAACGGGGCGCTGCGTGAAGGAACAGCCGGCCCGCTCGCTGGTGCTGGATTCCGAAGCGCTCTCCCTTCTCCTGCGCAGCGACCGCAGGATGGCGGCCCGTATCGAGGCGTCCCGGCAGCTCGGGGTCCCCGTCCTCGTGTCTGCGCTGACCATCGTTGAAGCTGTGCAGGAGAAGACCGATCTGGCGCGTCTGAAGTGGGTTCTCTCCCGGCTGCGGGTGGAGTCGGTCAGCCACGAGGATTCCCTGACCGCGGTCGCGCTGCTTCGGGACGCCGGCGGGCTGCACGGGCACAAGTACGCGATCGACGCCCTCGTCGCCGCGCTCGCGCTCCGCGTCCCTGCACCCGTGATCGTCCTGACCTCCGACCGCGACGACTGGTCGAAGCTCTGCGGTGGCCGGGTGATCATCAGAGAGGTCTGAACGCCGCCGACCACTGGGTTCGCCGTTCACCCCCACCAGCGCCGGGACGCGTACATCGCACCGCCGGCCCTCCCCGATGGCATCCGGCCCTCAGAGGCACCAGTCGATGGACTGTCAGCGTGCTGAAGCGGACAAAGCCAGGGCGCCCACGCCGGAGCACCCGTGTGACCCACGGCTCGCGTCCGCACGGAACAAGCCCGGAGGGCGGGGTGTTGGAGCGGGCGACGGCGAGGAAGGCGCGGAGGATGACGCGGACGAGGCGGCTGAAGCGGTGGGCACTGATCCTGCTCGGATCGTCCGCCGTGCTGCTCGTGCCGTGGATGGTGGTGCTGGCGCTGACGCTGCCCACCAGGACCGAGGTGCACAACTGGTCGCTGGCCTGGATCGGCCTGGACGTGCTGATGGCGCTCGGCTGCGCGGCCACGGCCGTGCTGGGGCTGCGCGGTGACGCCCGGGCCCGCCTGACCGCCTCGGCGACGGCGTCGGTCGCGGTCCTGGACGCCTGGTTCGACCTGACGACGTCGCCGGTCGGCACGGAACTGGTGGTGGCGGTGGGCAGCGCGGTCGCGGAGGCGGGCCTGGCCGCGGCGTGCGTCTTCCTGGCGCTGTCGAAGGGCCGGCACGGCGAGCCCGTGTCCCGGTAGTCCCCGCTCTTCGATGATCCGGCCCTCTCGCAACTTCGCGCTCTCCCAAGGACACTCTTAGGCAAGAGAGTTGCCGCTGGAGGGGGACGGGACATGCGGGACGCCCATCGGGCGGAAGCCGACCGGCTGCTGGTCCAGGCCGTGGAGGAGGAGGTACGCCGCTCCGGCGGCCGGACCGACGGACAACTGCTGCTGACACGGGCCCGCGGCGCCCTGGAGTCGATGGCGCAGACGGCCGCCGAGGAGTACGACGCCTACACCCGCGCTCTCGACGAGCAGGAGGCGGGCCGGCAGAGCTTCGGCCAGCGCTACGCCAGAGAGGGCGCCGGAACTCCCCTGCTGGTGGCGGCCGTCGCCGCCGTCGCCGCGGCCGTCGCCGACCTCTCCTTCGGCACCGGCGCGGGCCCGGCGCTCGGCGCGGGCGCGGCCGCCGGCGTGATCGGCGCGGCCGCCACGGTCGTCAAGGTCGCCGGCACCCACCTGCCCGCCGCCCACCACCAGGCGGGCGAGGCGGGACAGCCCGGCGGTCCCGAGCAGCTGCGTCTGCAGTGGCTGACCGCGCTGGAGGTGCGCGGCATCCGCCCGTTCCTCGACCAGCAGCGGGTGCTGAGCGCGTCCACGGGACCCAAGAAGCAGGGCCCGGGGCTGCGCGGCACGGACAAGAGCGCGGCGGCCCGCAGGCGCACGGTGCTCCAGCAGTCGTTCGGCCAGCTCCCCGATCCGGAGGGCCCGTTCGCCGGCCGTCACCAGGAGCTGGCGCGGATCCGGCAGTGGGCGCAGGCCGCGCGGGCGACCACGGAGACCCGCCCGACCGTGGTGGTCCTGCACGGGGAGCCCGGCTCGGGGCGTACGGCCCTGGCCGTCCGGGCCACCCACGAGCTGAAGGACTACTTCCGGGGCGCGGTGGTGGTGGACCTGCGCGGCGACACCGGCGGCGAGCCGCCGCTGCCCACCCGGGACGCGCTGCTGCACCTGCTGAACCGGCTGGGCGCGCCGCGTGAACAGCTGCTGTTCCGTGAGCGCTCCTCGGCCGACCAGCAGGTCAAACGGCTCGGCGAGCTGTACCACCAGCATCTGACCGGGCTGCCGGTGACGATCGTGCTGGACGACGCCTCGGACGCCGAACAGGTGCGCACGCTGATCCCGGAGCGGTCGGACAGCCTGGTCCTGGTCACCGCCCGGGAGCCGCTGGACCTGCCCGCGGACCTGCCTGCCTGGGTGCACCGGCTGCCGGTGACCGCGCTGGACGCGGCGGGCGCGGAGGAGCTGCTGGGCGCGGCGGGCGAGGACTCGTCGGGGCCCTACGACGCGCAGTCGGCCGAGCGCATCCGGGAGTTGTGCGGCGGGCTGCCGCTGGCGCTGCGGGTGGCGGGCTCGTCGCTGGGTTCGCGGTCACCGCTCCAGCTGGCGACGGACCTCGCCGCGTACGGGCCGGTCGAGCCGGTGGAGCGGGTGCTGTGGCTGCGCTACACCGACCAGTCGGAGACGGGACGGCGGCTGCTGCGCCGACTGGCGCTGGCGGGCCGGGCCTCGCTCGGGGCGGCGGCCGCGGCGGCCCTGCTGGCGACCGACGAGGCGGAGGCGGCCCGGCAGCTGGCGGCGCTCGCGCGGGCGGGGCTGATCGACCACGTCCGGGGCAGCCGCTACCGGCTGCACGACCTGGTCCGTGCCTTCGCGCAGGCCCGGCTCGCCGACGAGGAGGAGCCGGCCGACCGTACGGCGGCCCAGGAGCGGCTGATCGTCAACTACGGCGAGCTGGCCGACTCCGTGCTGCGGCTGGTGGACGGCAACATGTCGACCCGCTCGGACCGGTTCAGCCCGCACGGCTTCACCTCCCTCGACGAGGCGCTGCGCTGGCTGGACGACGAGTCGAGCTTCATCACGGCGGCGCTGCGGCACGCGGAGGGCGTCGACCAGGCGGCCGTGCAGAGCCTGCTGGGCGCCCTGTGCGACTACTGCCTGCTCCGCGGCGACCTGTACCGGCTCGGTGAGATCAGCGAGTTGGCGCAGGCGGTGGACCAGGGCCTGCTGGTGCGCTCGGTGCAGTGGCGTACCGGTATCGCGGCCCGGCAGCTGGGCGAGCTGGACAAGGCGCGCACCACCCTCACCTCGGTCGTGGACCTCTACATGGAGGCGCACCACGACGCCGGCGCGGCCCGTGCCCTGTGCTCCCTCGGGATCACCCTGCACCACCAGGGCAACCTCACCGAGGCGGCGGCCAGACTCCAGGAGGCGCTGGATCTCCAGGCGGCCCCTCAGCTGGCGACCGACCGGGCCTGGACGATGCACGCGCTGGCCGCGGTGCAGCGTGACCGCGCCCGGCTGCCGGAGGCGATGGACCTGCTCACCCGTTCGCTCGTGCTGCACCGGGAGGGCAACTCGGTGCACGGCGAGGCGTGGGCGTACTTCCAGCTCGGCCAGCTGGCGCTGCGGATGGGCGACGTACCGCGTGCGGAACGCGAGCTGGGGGCGGCGCTGGAGCGGTACGGCCGCACCCGGGACGCCCGCGGCGAGGCCTGGGCGCTGACCCAGCTGGCGCGGGCCCGGCTGGTGGACGGTGACGCGACCCCGGCGGTGGAGGCGCTGCGGCAGGCGGCCGCCCGGCACCGGGAGAACGAGGACGCGCGCGGCGAGGCCTGGACGGTCTACTACCTGGGCCAGGCCCTGGAGGAGACCGGCACGCTGGACCAGGCGGTCCGTGAGCTGGAGCGCTCGCGCACGATGTTCTCCCGGATGCGGGACGTGTACGGACTGGCCTGCGCCCGCCACCACTCGGCCCGGGCCACCCGGGACCAGCGGGCCGCCCAGACCGGTTCGCTGCGCAACTCCGGTTTCGCCCGTCAGCTCCTGGTCGACGCGCGCGCCGACTTCCAGCGCATCGGTGTCGTCCACGGCGAGGCCTGGACCTGTCTGGAGCTGGCCGTCGTGGACGCCGGCAACAACCGCACCCAGCAGGCCCTGGCCCTGTGCGACGAGGCGGCGACCCTGTTCGCGTCGTACGGCGACCGCCGCGGCGAGGACTGGGCCCGCTTCCTGCGCTGCACCCTGCTGCCCTACGCCGCGCCGGGCGGGGTGGAGGTGGGCACGGCGGTCGCCCAGGAGGAGCTGGCCCAGCTCTCCCGCGGCGCCCATCCGCTGCGCGACGAGAAGCTGGCCGAGTACGTCACGGCGTACGGCCTGCTGCTGGACCGCGGGATCGCCCTGGAGTCCGGCTGGCAGGCCTGGCGCCTGGGCATGGTGCCGAGCCGGCACGCCCGGGAGGTGATGGGAGTGCCGGTGCCCGACGCGTCCTGACGCCGGTCAGCTCTTGGAATCGGCCACCGTGGTCCCCGGGTCCGCCTTGGCGTCCGGGGACTCCTTGAAGTCGACCTTCCGCATGTGCTTGGTCATGGACTTCATCAGTCCCCAGACCGCCACGGCCATCACCGCGAAGACGATGAAGCCGAGGATGCCGGGGGTGACCTTGTTCTCGTCGACCTCCTTGGCGAGGGGGACGAGGTGCGTCAGTGCCAGATTTGCGCTTGCGCTCATGTCAGGCATTGTCGCGGATGCCCGCAAAGAGATCGTCCTCGGGGAGGGAGGTATCGACGAGCGACTTCGCGAGCTCGTACTCCTCGGTCGGCCAGACCTCCTTCTGGAGCTCCATCGGGACCTTGAACCAGCCGCCGTCGGGGTCGATCTGCGTGGCGTGCGCGATGAGCGCCTTGTCGCGGATCTCGAAGAAGTCCGCGCACGGGATGTGCGTGGTCAGGGTGCGCTCGGTGCGCTCCATCTCGCTCCACCGCTTGAGCCAGTCCCCGTACGGCGACTCCATGCCGCGGGCGAGCAGCGCCTCGTGCAGCGCCTCGGTGCGCGGGCGGTTGAAGCCCTGGTTGTAGTAGAGCTTCTGCGGCTGGTACGCCGGACCGAATTCACCCTCGGGGTACTTCTCGCGGTCGGCCGCGCCCTCGAAGGCCACCATCGAGATCTTGTGGGTCATGATGTGGTCGGGGTGCGGGTAGCCGCCGTTCTCGTCGTAGGTGGTGATCACCTGCGGGCGGAACGCGCGGATCTTGCGGACCAGCTCGCCGGCCGCCTTGTCGACGTCCTCCAGGGCGAAGCAGCCCTCGGGGAGCGGCGGCAACGGGTCGCCCTCGGGCAGACCCGAATCGACGAAACCGAGCCACTCCTGCTTGACGCCGAGGATCTCCCGGGCCTCGTCCATCTCCTTCTTGCGTACCTCGTGGATGTGCTCCTCGATGTACTGGTCACCCTGCAGCTTGGGGTTGAGGATGGAGCCGCGCTCCCCGCCCGTGCAGGTCACGACCAGCACGTCCACCCCCTCGGACACGTACTTCGCCATGGTGGCCGCGCCCTTGCTCGACTCGTCGTCGGGGTGGGCGTGGACGGCCATCAGTCGCAGCTGGTCAGTCAAGACTCAATCCTCAGTAAGTCGGCGCCCCGGTGTCTTCGGGTGCGATCGGCGCTTCTATAGTGACCGAATCGGGGGGCGAATAATTCCGGGGTCCGGGACCGGCAGGGTCCGGGCGGGATTCCTGCCAGGAGGACGATCATGAGTACCGCGAGTGCGCGGCTGCCCGAGGGCCGCTACGGCCGCTCCTCGGACGAGGCCGCCGACCGCAAGCTCAAGATCACCGGTGCCGTCCTGGGCGCCCTGCTGCTCGCCCTGGTCGGCTATTTCGCCTACCACTACGTGGTGAAGAGCGAGATCAGCGCGCAGGTGGTCACCTTCGACGCCTCGGCCTCCGCGGTCCAGGTGCACCTGGAGGTCCACAAGGACGCCGGTGCCTCCGGCTACTGCACCTTGCGCTCCCAGGCGGCGGACGGCTCCGAGGTGGGCCGGGCGGACTTCCGGTTCAACGGTCCGGCCACCGAGATCGACAAGGTGGTCACGCTCCGTACGACGGCCCGTGGCACCACCGCGGAGCTGCTGGGCTGCCACTCCGGCTGACACCGGCCATCAATCCGTGGGTCCTGACCTGCGTTGACATGATTCTGATGGCTTATGTCCTCCCCCTTATGCCGTTGAATTGTTAGGCTCGTGGTTTCGCCCTTCCGTGAAGGAACATGCTTCTGGGTAGGGCGATGCTTTGTATTCCCAGTACCGACGAGGAGCACCTGTGACCCAGACCAGCGAGAACGTCACCTGGCTGACCCAGGAGGCGTACAACCAGCTCAAGGCCGAGCTGGAGTACCTGTCTGGTCCTGCGCGCACGGAGATCGCCGCCAAGATCGCGGCCGCGCGCGAGGAGGGCGACCTGCGCGAGAACGGCGGGTACCACGCGGCCAAGGAGGAGCAGGGCAAGCAGGAGCTCCGTGTGCGCCAGCTGACCCAGCTTCTCGAGAACGCCAAGGTCGGCGAGGCTCCGACCTCGACGGACGGCGCCGTCGCGCCCGGCATGGTGGTGACCATCGCCTTCGACGGCGACGAGGACGACACCATGACGTTCCTCCTCGCCTCGCGGGAGTACGCCAGCTCCGATGTCGAGACCTACTCGCCGCAGTCCCCGCTGGGCACCGGTGTCATCGGGCACAAGGTGGGCGAGGACGCGGAGTACGAGCTGCCGAACGGCAAGAAGGCGTCGGTGAAGATCCTCAAGGCCGAGCCCTACTCCGGCTGACCCCCACGAACATCCGCCCCCGTCGTCCACGGACGCCGGGGGCGTCGTCGTTCCTCCGTCAGGCGGTGGCCGAGCGGTACTTGCGGACCGCGAGCGTCCGGAAGACCAGGATGATCGCGACCGACCAGATCAGCGAGGCCGCCACCGGGTGCTGCATGGGCCAGGCACTGGACGCGTTGAAGCCCGGCGGCAGGTTGCCGAACAGCTCGCGGGCGGCCTGGACGGTGGCACTGAAGGGGTTCCACTCCGCGATGTGCCGCAGGAACGCCGGCAGGTGGCTCGCGTCCACGAACGCGTTCGAGATGAACGTCAGCGGGAACAGCCAGATCAGACCGCCCGAGGTGGCCGCCTCGGGGGTGCGCACGGACAGGCCGATGAGCGCGCCGATCCAGGAGAACGCGTACCCGAGCAGCAGGAGCAGGCCGAAGCCGGCGAGCACCTTGCCGATGTTCTCGTGGGTGCGCCAGCCGACGATCAGTGCGACGACGGCCAGCACGACCAGGGTGAGCGCGGTCTGCACCAGGTCGGCGATGGTCCGGCCGGTCAGTACCGCGCCGCGCGCCATGGGCAGCGAGCGGAAGCGGTCGATGAGGCCCTTGTGCATGTCGTCGGCGATGCCGGCGCCCGCGCCCGCGGTGGCGAAGGTCACCGTCTGCGCGAAGATGCCCGCCATCAGGAACTCGCGGTAGGCCTGGGTGGAGGTGGAGGAGCCGACCTGGATCGAGCCGCCGAACACGTAGGTGAACAGCACCACGAACATGATGGGCTGGATGAGCCCGAAGATCAGCATCTCGGGGATCCGGGACATCCGGATCAGGTTGCGTTTCGCGACCACCATCGAGTCGCGGAAGGACTGGGTGACGGCGTTGCCCGGGGCGGCTACCCGCACGGTGTCGCTGACGGCACTCACTTCACGGTCTCCTTGCGGCTGTCCTTGCGGGTGTCCTTGCGGTCCGCCTCGCCGGTGTCCTCGGTCTTCTCCTCGGCCGTGTGTCCGGTCAGGGACAGGAAGACGTCGTCGAGGGTCGGACGGCGCAGCGCGATGTCGTCGATCTCGATGCCCCGGGAGTCCAGCTCGCGGATGACCTCGGCGAGCAGCTTGGCGCCGCCGGTGACGGGGACGGTGAGCTTGCGGGTGTGCTCCTCGACGGTGGTCTCCCCCTTGCCGAAGCCGCGCAGAACCTCGCCGGCGGTCGGGATGTGGTCGCGCTCGTGCACCACGACCTCGACGCGCTCGCCGCCGGTGCGGGCCTTGAGCTGGTCGGAGGTGCCCTGGGCGATGACCCGGCCGTGGTCGACGACGGCGATGTCGTGGGCGAGGTGGTCGGCCTCCTCCAGGTACTGGGTGGTGAGCAGCAGCGTCGTACCGCCGGAGACGAGCTGCTTGATGACCTCCCACAGCTGCTGGCGGTTGCGCGGGTCGAGGCCGGTCGTCGGTTCGTCCATGAACATCACGGGCGGCGAGACGACCAGGGCGGCCGCGAGGTCGAGGCGGCGGCGCATGCCGCCGGAGTAGGTCTTGGCGGGGCGGTCGGCGGCGTCGGTGAGGTGGAACTGCTCCAGCAGCTCGACCGCACGGGCCTTGGCCTGCTTGGCGCCCATCTGGTAGAGACGGCCCACCATCTGCAGGTTCTCGCGGCCGGTCAGGTATTCGTCGACCGCCGCGAACTGTCCGGACAGGCCGATGGAGCGGCGCACCGCGTCCGGCTGCCGGGCCACGTCCAGGCCCGCGACGACCGCCCTGCCGCTGTCGGGACGGAGCAGGGTCGTCAGGCAGCGGACGGTGGTGGTCTTGCCGGCGCCGTTCGGCCCGAGCAGTCCGAGGACGGTGCCTTCGGGGACATCGAGGTCGACGCCGTCCAAAGCCCTTACGTCACCGAAGGTCTTCACCAGGCCTTCGGCATAGATGGCGCCTGGCATATGAGTCTCCACGTCGTCGAGGATTCTTCGAGAAAGGCTAGGTATGCGCGCTTCGGGCCGCCTATGGTTTTCGCCAGTACGACGGCAGGCGGACGCGGCCCCCTCGCCATGCGACACACCATAACGCGATGTATCGCGTCCGTCGACAGATTTTCTCGAACGAGTGAATGAACGGGATCTGACCCGGCCGGCCTCACCGGCTCGCCGACTCACCCGCTCCTCCGTCGGGGGAAGCGGCCGGGAGCCGCCGGGTGCGCGGCGGTCCCGGCCGGCAGTCCCCGGTCGGCAGGCCCTGGCCGCTCGGCGGTGGCCGGGAGCGGCGGCCCGGGTCAGTCGATGACCGTGTAACCGGCCTCGCGGAGCGCGTGTCCGAGCTCGGTGCAGTGCACCGGGCCCTTCGTCTCCAGCTGCAGTTCGACCTCCACCTCCGAGAGCCCGAGCCGGGGGTCGGTCCGCACGTGGCTGATGTCCAGGACGTTGGCATCGGCGCCCGACAGCACCGCGAGGAGCGTGGCCAGGGCACCCGGCCGGTCGGTCAGCCGCAGCCGTACGGCCAGGTAGCGGCCCTGCGCGGACATGCCGTGCCGCAGCACCCGCTGCATCAGCACCGGATCGACGTTGCCGCCGGAGAGCACCGCCACGACCGGTCCCGCGAAGCCGCCGGGCTCGGCGAGCAGCGCCGCCACCGGCGCCGCACCGGCCGGTTCCACGACCAGCTTGGCCCGCTCCAGGCAGAGCAGCAGGGCGGCGGAGAGCCGGTCCTCGCCGACCGTGCGGACCTCGTCGACCAGCTCCTCGACCAGCGCGAACGGTACGTCGCCCGGCCGTCCGACCTTGATGCCGTCGGCCATCGTCACCGGCTGGTGCACCGAGACCGGGCGGCCGGCCGCGAGCGAGGGCGGGTAGGCGGCCGCGCCCTCCGCCTGCACGCCGATGATCCGCACGTCCGGCCTGATCGCCTTCACCGCGACCGCGATCCCGGCCGCGAGCCCGCCGCCGCCGACCCCGACGACGATCGTGCCGACCTCCGGGCACTGGTCCAGGATCTCCAGGCCGACCGTGCCCTGACCTGCGATGACGTCGGGGTGGTCAAAGGGGTGGATGAAGACCGCGCCGGTCTCGGCCGCGTACTCCTGGGCGGCGGCCAGGGTCTCGTCGACGACCTGGCCGTGCAGCCGTACCTCCGCGCCGTACTCCCGGGTCGCGCTGATCTTGGGCAGGGGCGCGCCGACCGGCATGAACACCGTGGCGTGCACGCCGAGCAGCGCGGAGGCCAGGGCCACGCCCTGCGCGTGGTTGCCGGCGCTGGCCGCCACCACCCCGGCCGCGCGCTGCTCGGGCAGCAGCCCGGCGATCCGCACGTAGGCGCCGCGCAGCTTGAACGAACCGGTCCGCTGGAGGTTCTCGCACTTGAGGTACACCGGGGAGCCGACCAGCTGGGACAGGTGCCTGCTGGTCTCCATCGCGGTCACCCGCGCCACGCCCGTGAGCATCTTCTGGGCGCCTCGTACGTCGTCGAGGGTGACAGGGCGCAAGGAGTCAGCCGTGCTGTAGCTCATGACTCAAGTCTCGCAGTTCACAGGCCAAAGCCCTGGGTGTGACCAAGCTCCGAGACCGGTTTGCGCAGCGCCGGTACGGCCCGACCCCTGTCCGCGTACTCTGTCCCCCACACCAGCACTCTTCCTGAAGTGAGCCCCCGGCCATGCCCACAACACCTGAAATGTCGATGGACATGACGACCGTCGGTGACACCGGTCTCCTCGACACGCTGCAGCACGAGGTGGCGGTGTTCGCGCGCCGTGCCGAACAGACCCGGCTCGGCGGCGTCGGGCAGGTGCGCAACTCCATGGACCGCGCCGCGTATCTGCTGCTCAACCGCCTGGACAAGGAAGGCCCCATGGGGGTCAAGGCGCTCGCCGCGAGCATGGGGATCGACTCCTCCACGGTCACCCGGCAGGTGGCTCCGCTGGTCGACACCGGGCTCGTCAAGCGCACCTCGCACCCCGAGGACGGACGGGCGGTGGTCCTCCAGCTGTCCCCGCGCGGACTGTCACGGCTGGACGAAGTACGGTCCTCGCGGCGGCAGTTGATGGCGGAGCTGACCCGTGACTGGGAGCCGGAGGAGCGCGAGACGTTCTGCGCGCTGCTGACGCGCTTCAACACCGCCCTGTCCGCCCGGATGACCGTCCAGCCGGCCTCGGACACCCCGCCGGCCACCTGACCCCGCCCGGCGCCTCGACCACGCGCCGAGCCCCGTCACCCGCTCCCGCTTCCGCTTCCGCTCCGAGCCACTTCGGCTCCCGGTCCCGTCCCGGCTCCGGGCCGCTGCCGAAGGTGTCCCCGTTTCCGTCCCGATCCGTCCCGCCGGACATCCGGTACGCGCGCGTGCCGCCCGGCTCTTGACGTGGGGGCACCCCTGGCCTCATATGAGACCGGGCCTCGGTCGCATCCGAATCCGTGTCCGTATCCGGCCCCCCGTCCGGACCTGGACGCGGTGGGGCCCGTGGAGGGGGAGGTACGGTGCGAGATCGGCAGGCGTTCCAGGACGCCCGCCGGGCCCGGGAGTTCGAGGCGTTCGTCGCGGGCGCGGCAGGCCGGCTGCTGCATGCCGCGACCCTGCTCACCGCGGAGGCCCCGGACGCCAACCCGCGCGCACGGCGCCTGCTGGCCCTCGCGCTCGCGCACACGTACGCGAGCTGGGACCGGCTGCGCGGCGAGGACCCGTACGACCGGGCCCGCCAGCACCTGGCCCTGCGCTTCGCGAACTCCGTCTGGCACCGGTACGCCGGGCCGCTGAGCCGCACCCGCCCGCACCCGGACAGTGCCCTCGCCGTCCTGACGGCCCAGGAACGCCTGATCCTGGTGCTGCGGCTGTACGAAGGGGTCGCCGAGGAGCAGACCGCGGCCCTGCTGGGCCTGCCCACGGAGCGCGTGCACGCCATCTGCGACCGGGCCACCGCCACCCTGCTGCACCCGCCGGCGAAGGCGGCGCCCACTGTCATGGGAGCGAAGGTGGCACCGTCGTGAACCGCGTCCAACGCGAGGCCGCCGCCCGGCGGATCATGGACCAGCGGCCGCCGCGGGTGCCGCCCGACCTGCACGGCGAGGTGCTGCGCCGGGGCGGCCGCCTGCTGCGCCGCCGGCGCACCGCCCGCCGCGTGCTGTGGCTGCTGCTGAGCGCGGCGGCGGTGGCGTTCATCTGGTGGGCGGCGGTGGTCCGGCCGTGGGCGCAGCCGCCGTCCACGACGACTCCGCCCATCGTCGGCTGGTGACCGGGACCTAGCCGAGCGCCTGCTGCAGGTCCTCCAGCAGGTCGTCGACGTTCTCGATGCCCACGGACAGGCGCACCAGGTCGGCGGGCACCTCCAGCGCGGAACCGGCCGCCGAGGCGTGGGTCATCCGGCCCGGGTGCTCGATCAGCGACTCGACACCGCCCAGGGACTCGCCGAGCGTGAACACCTTGGCGCGGTCGCAGACCGCGACCGCCGCCTCCTCGCCGCCCGTGACCTGGAAGGAGATCATGCCGCCGAAGGCCTTCATCTGCTTGGCGGCGGTCTCGTGACCGGGGTGGTCGGGCAGGCCCGGGTACAGCACGCGCGTCACGCGCGGGTGCCGGGTCAGCATGTCGGCGATCCGTGTGGCGTTCTCGCTGTGCCGGTCCATGCGGACCGCGAGCGTCTTGGTGCCGCGCAGCACCAGCCACGAGTCGAACGGTCCGGCGACCGCGCCCATCGCGTTCTGGTGGTACGCCAGCTCCTCGCCCAGCGCCTGGTCCGACACGATCAGCGCGCCGCCGACCACGTCCGAGTGACCGCCCATGTACTTCGTCAGCGAGTGCACGACGACGTCCGCGCCGAGCGAGAGCGGCTGCTGGAGGTAGGGCGTGGCGAAGGTGTTGTCGACGACGAGCCGGGCGCCCGCGTCGTGGGCGACCTGCGCGACCGCGGCGATGTCGGTGATGCCGAGCAGCGGGTTGGACGGGGTCTCCACCCAGACCGCCTTGGTCTGCGGGGTGATCGCGGCGCGCACGGCCGACGGGTCGCTGGTGTCGGCGACCGACCACTCCACGCCCCACCGGGAGACGACCTTCGCGAACAGCCGGAACGTGCCGCCGTAGGCGTCGTTCGGGATGACCACGTGGTCGCCCGGGCTGAGCAGCGTGCGCAGCAGGGCGTCCTCGGCCGCCAGTCCGGACGCGAACGCGAGTCCGCGGCGGCCGCCCTCCAGCGCGGCGAGGTTCTCTTCCAGGGCGGTCCTGGTGGGGTTGGCGCTACGGCTGTACTCGTAGCCGCCGCGCAGACCGCCGACGCCGTCCTGCTTGTAGGTCGAGACCTGGTAGATCGGCGGTACGACCGCACCGGTGAGGGGGTCCGCCGTGTTGCCCGCGTGGATGGCGAGGGTCTCGAAATGCTGACTGATGTGCCTGTCGCTCATAGGTCATGAGCCTAGTGCTCACCTCCCGGCTCACGCGTCCCGAAGGCCCGCGGCCCTGGCATGTACCGCGCACCTCGGCCTGCGGGAAGGTGCCGCCGCCGTTCCTCCGCCCCTCGTTGTCCACAGGCCGCGACGACCGGTTGGCCAATTGTCGGCGCCGTCTGGTTCGCTTGACGCATGGCGATTCTCTGGGCCCTGATGGCGCTGCTCCTGCTGAGCTTCGTGCTGCTCCCCGTCCTGCGGCGGCGGCGCGGCATGATCGAGCAGGTCCACCCGAGCCACCCGGACGCCGCCGACCCGGCGGACTACGGATTCGTGCGCGAGGAGGACCTGGACATCCGCATGCCCGGGCCCGACCACGACCTGCTCGACGTCCTGGACGTGGTGCAGCGCACGCACGACTACCACGCGGCGGCCCAGCTGCTGGCGGGCACGGAGATCGCGGGCGAGCTGCGCTGGCAGCGGGTGCAGGCCTTCGCCGGCGCGGCGGCGCTGGAGCTCCAGCAGCGCCCCGGCGGGGTCAGCGAGACGCCGGGCGGGCAGTGGCTGCGGGTGTGGCGGGCCGAGCAGCCCAAGGACGCGGGCGGCGCGGCCGTGCACGCGGAGTTCCTGGTGCAGCAGGCGTGGCGGACGTCGACGCCGGGCACGGACGACTTCCGGATCATCATGGAGGAGGCCAGGGACGCTTGCGGGCAGGCAGCGCTGCTGTCCCCCGGCGACCCGGTGCCGTACGTCATCGAGCTGTCGGTGGCCCGCGGGCTGAAGTACACGCAGCAGGAGTTCGAGCAGCTCTGGCTGAAGATCCTGGACCGCGCGCCCGCGCACATGGGGGCGCACCTCGCGGCCCTGCACTACTGGTGCGAGAAGTGGCACGGCTCGCGCGAGACGGCGTACTCCTTCGCCGAGGCCGCCGCCGCACGCGCTCCGCGCGGCTCGCTGCTGGCCGCGATGCCGCTGTTCGCGGTCTTCGAGCACCTCCCCGAGGTCAACCTGGTGGCGAGCTTCTACCAGAGCGAGGTCGTCACCAAGGCGGTCCACGGCGCCCTGCACGCGGTGCACTCGGCCCGCGAGGACGACCCGATGCTCGCCCACGTCCGGCACCTGCTGGTCTTCTTCCTGGTCCGCTCCGAACGCTGGTCGGAAGCCATGGCCGAGCTGATACACGTCGACGGACACGTCGGAGCCCTGCCGTGGACCCTGTCCGCGAACCCGGCCGCCGAGTTCGCCCTGTACCGCGCACTGGCGGTCGCGGGCTACGAGGCGAACGGCGGCAGCCCGGCCACCCTGCCCGGCTGAGCAACCGGCCACCCACGGCCCTCGGAAATTCGGTGGCCGCCTGAACGGGCCCGCCCGCACCCTGTACGCCATGGAAGAACCGCAACGCAGGATCCGCGCGGCCCACTCGGAATCCACGATCACCGTCTACCAGGCGTACTCCCCGGAGATCGGCGGCCCGGCCGTCCGCGACGGCCGCTTTCCCGGTGCGTGGAAGCGGGACCGGATGACGTGGATCAAGCCGTCGTTCCTGTGGATGATGTACCGCTGCGGCTGGGGCGCCAAGGAAGGACAGGAGACCGTCCTGGCCGTGGAGATCAGCCGTGCGGGCTTCGACTGGGCGGTGCGCAACGCCTGTCTGTCGAGCTACACCCGCGGGGTCCACCCCGACCGGGCCACCTGGCAGCGGCAGTTGAAGCACGCGCCGACCCGGGTGCAGTGGGACCCGGAGCGCGACCTGCACCTGCGGCCCCTGCCGTACCGGTCCCTGCAGCTCGGCCTGTCCGGCGAGGCCGCACGACGCTACGCGGACGAGTGGACCCTCGCCATCCGTGACGTGACCCCGCTCGCCCACGAGATCCACGCCCTCGTCAGCGCCGGCGACCTGACCTCCGCAGCCCGCCTGCTGCCGGAGGAACGCCCCTATCCCGTCGAGGAGGAGTCGCTCGCCCGCCTCGACGGGTGAAGGGCCGGTCCGCCCGGCAGACCGTTCCGGCCCTCAGCGGGCGGAAGGTGTCGATCGCGGTAACGACTCGGCAGGTGCCCTGAGCCGACGCGGCCGGGCAGGCAACCGCCGTTCGGATCAGCCGGGGCGGCCCTTCGGATGATTGCCGGGCGCCTCGTGGGCCGGGCGGCTTCCGCCGGGATACCTCGTCCCAGCAAGGGACGAACCCCGTACGCCGTGAGGAGCTTGGGGATGTACGTAGCAGTCCGGCGGTACGAAGGAGTGACCGATCCGGCCGAGGCGGCACGTCTCGTGGGCGAGGGGTTCGTGCCGCTCATGCGTCAGGTGTCCGGCTTCGTGGCCTACTACTGGATCGACGCGGGAAACGGTGTGATGGTCTCGACGAGCGTCTTCAGGGACCGGGCCGGTGCCGAGGAGTCGATCTCGGTCGCTGCGGACTTCGTACGGGACAACCTCGCGTCGCTGCTCCCCAACCCGCCCGAGGTCATGGCCGGCGAGGTGGTGGCTTCCGCGTGACCGCGTTCGGTCCGGCCGGGCCGGTCCCTCCCCTGAGGCCGGTTCTCCGAACGAGGCCGGACGTGAGAGTTCGAGACGCCTTCACGGACCCCGGCCGGTGAGCCGGTCCCGGCACCCTGCCCCTAGTCGAACGCCACGACCAGGCGGACACCGTCGCCGCCGAAGCGGTCGGCGAGGGCCTTCATGACGGCGAAGACGTGTGGCCAGTGTGTCTGTGGGCCCAGGACGGCGCCGGCCGTCAGCGGCTCGTAGGCGCAGATCAGTTCACCGGTGGTCCACTCGACGCGTTCCGCCGTGGTGTCCGGGGCGCACGGGGGTACGCCGACGGCGGCCGGCACGTCCGGCGGCCAGGGCCGGGAGACGAGTCGGGTACGCCGTAGCCACGGTTGCGACCGCTGATGCCAGGTCACACGGCCGACGTGGTGCTCGGGTGCCGTCGCCGGATCGACGGAGGCGATCTCGGCCCAGCTGATCCAGCTCACGCCGTCCAGCTCGCCCCGGTCGATCCAGGGGCCGAGCTGTGCGCGTATGCCGCTCGACGCGTCGGCGGGAAGACCGCGACCGGGTGCGAGCGGCCGGAACCCCGCGTGGTTGCGGACGCCGAAGAGGAGGCCGAAGGACGTGTAGTCGGTCTCGTCGTACAGCGGCCACAGGTCCATGGCGGTCACCCACGGCTCGCCGTCGTAGTCCTCGGTCCCGGCGTAGGGATGACGGAACTCGATCCCGCCGTGGATGTCCGTGCCCATGGTGAGGGACCTTAACGATCCTGGCCCGCAGGTCGCACCGTACTTTCGGCCGTCGCCGACCTGGTTCGCCATGAAGCACCGCACAGAGGACAATGGGTACTCCGCGCCGGGTGAGGTGGTGGCGATGCCCGCTTGGCATCTGCGTGACTATCACGACGACGATCTCGACCAGGCCATCCAGATCTGGGACCAGAGCCGGCAGGCCGACGAGCACCGGGTGTTCCCCGTCTCCGAGGTGATGGCCGCGGCGAAGGCCGGGCAGACGGCGGTGGTCGCGGTGGTCGGCGGGCAGCTGGTCGGCATGGCCGTGGCCCAGGCCGCCGACAAGCGGGGATGGATCCTGCTGGTGGCGCTGGCCTCGCGCTGGCGCGAGCGCGGGATCGGCAGCGCGCTCCTCACCGAGCTGGAACGGCGGCTGCGGGCGCTGGGGGTGCGCCATGTCAGCGCGCTGCTGCCGGCCGGGGCCGCCGGGACGAAGGCCCTGGAGAACTCGGGCTACCGGTCGCGGTCCGGCCTGACCTACTACGAGAAGCAGGAACCGCCCGGCACCGCGAACGCCGACGTCCTCGCCGCGCTGGGCGGCCGCATGCTGCCCGAGGGGCTCTGGGACGCCATGGCCGGCATGGAGCGCGAGAAGGAGATCGTCGAACGCCGTGTCGTGCTGCCGCTGACCGAGCCGGCGCTGGCGGACCGCTACGGCGTCGTCCCGCCCAAGTCGATCATCCTGTTCGGGCCGCCGGGCACCGGGAAGACCAGTTTCGCCAAGGCGGTGGCCTCGCGGCTCGGCTGGCCGTTCGTGGAGCTGTTCCCCTCCCGGCTGGCGGCCGACACGAACGAGGGGCTGGCCGTGGCGCTGCGGGAGGCCTTCGCGGACCTGGCGGAGCTGGACTCCGTGCTGCTCTTCATCGACGAGGTCGAGGAGATCGCCGGTGTGCGCTCCGGGAAGGCGGTCGACCCGGGGCACGGCGTGACCAACGAGCTGCTCAAGCTGATCCCCGTCTTCCGCGAGCACGACGCACGGCTGCTGGCCTGCGCCACCAACTCGGTGCGTTCGCTGGACGCGGCGTTCCTGCGACCGGGCCGGTTCGACTACGTCATCCCCATCGGGCCGCCGGACCCCACCGCCCGCGCGGCGATCTGGGCCCGCTATCTCACGGCCTCGGACAGCTCGGTGGATCTCGGCCGACTGGTGCAGGCCAGCGAGCTGTTCACCCCGGCGGACATCGAATTCGCCGCCCGCAAGGGGGCCCAGGCGGCGTTCGAGTACGAGGTGACGCATCGCGAGGGGCGCGCGGCCACCACCGAGGACTACATGGCGGCCATCGGTGAGACCCGGCCGACTCTGACCCCGCACACGATCGAGGAGTTCGCCGAGGACATCGACACCTACAGCCGGCTCTGAACCGTAGGGTGGGCGCGTGTCCCGTCGCAGAGGCGGCCGTGCCGCGGACGTCCCCGGCATCGTGGCCGGGCGGTTGCCCGGCTACCGGATCGCGTCCGTGGTGCCGCTCGGCGAGGGCCTGGACAACCTGGCGTACGAGGTGAACGGCGAGCTGGTCGTGCGCTTCGCCAAGGAGCCCGACCCGGTACGGCGCGGCGCCCAGGTGGACCGCGAGGCGCGCCTGCTCGCCGCCGTCGCCGGCATCTCGCCGCTGCCCGTCCCCGAACCGGTGTTCACGGTCGCGGAGCAGGGATGCATGGCCTACCCGAAGCTCCCGGGCGTCCCGCTGCTGGAGCTGCCGCGGCACGGACGTGCGGCGCACGCCGCGTCGATCGGGGCCGGGCTCGGCGACTTCCTCGCCGCGCTGCACGCGGTGCCGGCCGGGCGGCTGGCCGGTCTGGTGGACGCGGACCGCCGGCCGACCGCCGAGTGGCGCCGGCAGGCCGCTGCGGACCACGCGTCGGTGGCCGGGCGGATACCGGCGGAACACCGGCGGCCCGTCGAGGCGTTCCTGGCCGCCGCGCCGCCGGACGACGACCACACCCCGGTGTTCTCCCACAACGATCTGGGCATCGAGCACGTCCTCGTCGACCCGGTCACGTGGACGGTGACGGGCGTCGTCGACTGGAGCGACGCGGCGGTCGTCGATCCGGCCCGCGACTTCGGGCTGCTCCACCGCGATCTCGGCCCGGCTGCCACCCGCGCCGCCGTCCACCGCTACCGAACCGGCACCGCGGACCCGGCGGCTCTCGTCGAACGCGCCGTGTTCTACGCCAGATGCGGCGTCTTCGAGGACCTGGCCCACGGCATCGGGACGGGACAGCACCGGTACGTCGACAAGAGCCTCACCGCACTGGAGTGGCTGTTCGCGTCCTAGGAGCCGACCTGGCCGGGGCCCAGGTGGTGCCATGCGTGAGAGCAGCCGTCGGCGCAGAAGCGCGCCCGTCGGCGGGCGTCGGCAACGGCCAGCAGAGCGACGAGCAGCCGGAACGCCCTGGGAAGGTCGTAGGAAGGGAGTCCGGTCATGTGCAGCCGCCACCGTGTCAGCATCACCGCCGGTGAGTACGTCGGACGCACGCCGGAGCGCGCGATGGCCTCGGGGACGTCGGCCTCCGTGGCACTGGCCTGCACACAGAACTGCTCCAGAGCCCTCAGCACAAGACGTCGGTCGTCCTCCGCGAGGCCGGCGAACCATGCCACGCCGTCCGCCGTAGGACGCAGTCCCTGGGCGAGCTGGTTGATCATCAGCTCGTGCTGGTGCATGTCCGCCTCCCGCCGGACCGAGCGAGCCGTTCGCACCGTCATGGTGCCCGGTGATGGTCTCCGGCCGCTCGACGTTTTCCGTCCGGCGGGCCCGGCGGGAGGAACGGCACGCGACGGCCTTCCGGTTCAACGAGCCGGTGGAGACGGGCTCCGAGGAGGACGTCGTCCGCGGCGACCTCGGCGACCTCGGCGACCTCGGCGACGACAGCTTCGAACCGGCCAGCGCCGGAGTGGTCCTCCCCCGCTGACGGCCACCACCCGATCGCGGGACCTTCAGTCCCCGCCCCGATGCCGGGACACCTGTTCGCGGGCCGTGTGCCATCGGGATCTGGCCTGGGCGACCACGAGGTCCCACTCGCGGCGGATCTCGTGGTCGGACGGGCGGTGGCCCTGGCGGATCCGGCCGAGTTCGTCGCGTACCTCCCGGCCCAGGGCCGCCGACGCGACGAGGACGAGGGCGACCGCGAACAGGGCGGAGACCATCGCGAAGACGGCGCCGACCACGCCGTAGCGTTCGACGGAGGAGTTGAACAGGCGCGGCATGTACAGCTTCGCGCCGGTCGAGCAGGCCGCCGTCAGGACGGCGCCCGCGACGGCGAAGGGCAGCAGGTCCCGGCGGCCGATCCGTCGCGCGGACAGGATCCGGCCGCTCCAGACCAGGAAGGCGGCGGTCACCGGTACCTCGCACAGCGAGGCGGCCACCCGCGGCACGGTCCCGCCGCTAGGCGCGGAGAGCAGCGCGGTCACCACCGCGTAGCCGCCGAAGCCGAGGATCCACCACAGGCCGTTGCGGGTGTTGCGCACGCTGAGCGGCTTGAGTTCCCAGGTCTGTTCGAAGAGCCGCTGGGCCGCTCGCGCGAAACTCAGCACCGAGATCACCAGGAACACGGCCCCGAAGACGCCGACGCTCGCGCTGGTGCCCTCGGCGGGCGAGAAAAGGGAGTTGACGGCGGTGGCACCCGCTCCGGTGAGGTGGTAGCGCCTGATGATCCGTGCCGCGGCGTCGGCGTGCACGAAGGTGCCGAGGACGGCGCCGAGCAGGATGGAGAGCGGGATCAGCGTCGTCAGCGCGCTGGAGGCCAGGGCCATCGAGCGGTCGAAGCCGACGATCCGCTGGAACCGGTTGACGACCCGCAGCGCGAAGGCGGGACGAAGCCAGAACGTCAGTGTCCTGACGAGGCGTTCGCGGTTGATCCCCGCCGTACTGCCCTCCGTGAAGATCAGGAATCGGGTTCGGGAGCCGGGTTCTCGGCCTCCGCGGCGACCAGAGCCTAGGGGACGGCCACCGGTCGGCCGGAGAGCGACACGGGAAGCGTCGGCCCGGGTCCCGGACGGGATCCGCCGCCGCGGACGCCTCGGCCGGGCGGACGGCGCTACGCTGCCGTGCCATGCAGGGGACGCGCCTCGACACCGGCCGGATCCGGGCGGCTCGCCGGGTGATCGACCCGGTGTTCCTGGACACCCCGCTCTACCGCTGCGAGGCGCTGGAGCCCGGCCTCGGATGCGCGGTGAGCATCAAGCTCGAAACGGCGAACCCGGTACGCAGCTTCAAGGGCCGCGGTACCGAACTGGCCGCGAGCCTCCTCGCGGCCAGTGGCTCGACGGCCGTGGTGTGCGCCAGCGCGGGCAACCTCGGCCAGGCCCTCGCCTGGTCCGGGCGGAACCGGGGACTCGACGTGACCGTCGTCGCGTCCCGCTCGGCGACGGCGGCCAAGCTGGACCGGATCCGCGCGCTGGGCGCCCGGCTCGAACTGGTCGACGGCGACCACGAGTCGGCCCGCGACCGCGCGGCGGCCATCGCGCGGTACGACGGCGTCCGGCTGCTGGAGGACAGCCTGGACGTGGAGACCTGTGAGGGCGCGGCCACCATCGGCCTGGAACTGGCCGGTGCCGTACCGTCGTTCGACGCCGTCCTGATCGCGCTCGGCGGCGGGGCGCTGGCCACCGGGGTCGGTCACGTGCTGAAGGCCCTGGCGCCGGAGGTCGAGGTGATCTGCGTCCAGCCGCTGGGCGCACCGGCGATGACCCGCTCGTGGCACGCGCGGCGCGTCGTCACGACCGGCCCGGTCCGCACCATCGCCGACGGCGTCGCGGGCCGCCGTCCCCTGAAGGCCGTCCTGGACGACCTGCTCCTGGTCGCCGACGACGCGGTCCTGGTCCGGGAGGCGTCGATCGTCGCCAGCATGCGCATGCTCCTGGAGCACGCCGGGCTGGTCGTGGAGCCGTCGGCCGCGCTCGGTGTCGCGGCGGTCCTCGAGGACCGCGACCGTTTCGCCGGCCGGCACGTGGTCACCGTCGTGTGCGGCGGCAACGTCGACGCGGACGCCTACCGGGGCTGGGTCGGCGGCTGACGCGGACACCTACCGGGGCTGGGTCGGCGGGTGACGCGGCCACGGGTCCCGCCGCCGGACGTCGGGCCGGCCGGTGTCACACGGTCGGCCTCCCGTGAACTCGTCCGCCGCACGGCGCTAGCCCGGATGCCCTGTCCGGGATGCGTGCCGGGGGCAAACCGCCACAGGATCCGGTCATGCGGACATCAACTCTCATACGCTCCAGTTCCTCGTCGGCGCGGCGCGGTGGCGCACGTCATGTCATATCCGCGGCCGTCGCCTGCTCGGTCGTGCTGGCCGCGACCGCGGCGTGCGCCGGACCGGGCGGCCACAGCAGTCACGTCGGCGCCCCGGGCGTGAACATCCCGTCCGTGTCGCACTCGCCCGCCCCGAAGAAGGCTCCGCCCCTGCCGGGCGTCGGAAGCGTCATGTCCAAGCGCGTACCGGCCCAGGCCCAGCAGGCCGTGGTCGTCTACGGCGACGGCCGGGACTCCGACGAGGGCACCGTCGTGCTCTACCAGAAGCAGAACAACGCCTGGAAGATCAAGGGCAGTTGGCCCGCGCACAACGGCAGGGCGGGCTGGACGACCGCGCACCGCCTGGACGACGACCGCAGTCCCGTCGGCGTCTTCTCCCTGACCGACGCGGGAGGGTCGCTGGAGGATCCGGGCAGCCACCTGCGCTACTGGTACGACGACAACGCCTTCACGTCGATGATCGACGAGGACGTGGACGAGGACACCGCCCACCAGTTCGACTACGTCATCGCCATCGACTACAACCGGCTCAAGGGCGTACCGCCGTTCGACTGGACCCGTCCGCAGGGAGTGGAGAAGGGCGGCGGCATATGGCTGCACCTGGACCACGGTGACGGCACGTCCGCCTGTGTCACCGTTCCCGAGTCCGGCATGAAGACCCTGCTGCACACCCTGGATCCGCGCCTTCACCCGGTCGTGGTGATGGGCGACCGGGCCCGGCTGAAGGCCTGACCCGCGGCCCGCGGAGCCACCGCGGGCGGCCGCCCGTCCGGCGAGGGCCGGCCCTCGCCTTACCGGTGAAGGCGAGCAGCAGGACGGCCCGCCAGGCGCCCTCCCGGCCGAGTCCTCGGGTCGTTCCGGACCCGCGGGTGCTTCCGTCTCCGTCCGCCACGGTGGGGATCGTGGCGCCGGGGCACGCGGCCGGGGGCGTGGTGACGTGCCCCCGGCCCCGGCGCGGGCCGGCCGCGGTCAGCTCTCGGCGCGGGCCGGCAGACGCCAGCCCGGGCGCGGGAAGTGGCAGGTGTAGCCGTCCGGGTAGCGCTCCAGGTAGTCCTGGTGCTCGGGCTCGGCCTCCCAGAACGGGCCGACCGGCTCGACCTCGGTGACGACCTTGCCCGGCCACAGTCCGGACGCGTCCACGTCCGCGATCGTGTCCTCGGCGATCCGCTTCTGCTCGTCGTCGACGTAGTAGATCGCCGAACGGTAGCTGAGGCCGATGTCGTTGCCCTGGCGGTTCTTGGTGCTCGGGTCGTGGATCTGGAAGAAGAACTCCAGGATCGCCCGGTAGTCGGTCTTCTCCGGGTCGAAGAGGATCTCGATGGCCTCCGCGTGCGTGCCGTGGTTGCGGTACGTCGCGTTCGGCACGTCCCCACCGGTGTACCCGACCCGGGTCCCGGTCACGCCCGGAAGCCGGCGGATCAGGTCCTGCATCCCCCAGAAGCATCCGCCCGCCAGCACGGCCCTCTGCGTCTGCCCAGCCATTACGGACCCTCCAATTTCTCTCAGCTCGGTCACTCGGGCTGTTCGGCCCGTCCATCGCCGGCCTCCCGCGCCCACTCCCCACAACACGCGAGGGCCCCGGGCGATTCCGCGTCCCGTCCGCAAGGGTCCGGTGGTGATCGCGTACGGCGGCGCACCGGGCGCGATCACCTGCCCGCCGGGGCTCCGGCGGGCCGCCGCTCCGCACCACCGCCGCCGGCAAGCCGCCGCGAAAGGGGTTGCGTCCGCCGGGCAGCACGGGCTGAATGGCTCCCATGGCCGAGATCCGAGGCTCCTGGGACGAGTTGTTCGCCGCCGTGCCCACCATGCTCTCCGGGCTGCTGGACGAGGGGGACGTGGGAGGTGCCGTCGCCGTCTTCGTGGACGGACGGCCCGTGGTCGACGCGTGGGGCGGGTTCGCCGACGCGGGCCGGACCGTGCCGTGGGAGCGGGACACGATCGTCAACGTGTACTCCGTGACCAAGACGATGACGGCCCTGTGCGCGCTCGTCCTGATCGACCGGGGCGAGCTGGATCCCGACGCGCCGGTGGCCCGGTACTGGCCGGAGTTCGCCGCGGCGGGCAAGGCGGGCGTGCTGGTGCGGCACGTGCTCTCGCACACCGCCGGGCTGCCCGACTGGGAGGGGCCGGTGGAGGAGCTGTACGACTGGACGACGGCCACGGCGCGGCTCGCCGGGCAGGCTCCGCAGTGGGAGCCGGGGACGGCGGCCGGGTACCACTCCCTGACCCAGGGGTTCCTCGTCGGCGAGGTCGTGCGCCGGATCACCGGGCTCAGCGTGGGCGAGTTCTTCGCGGCCGAGGTGGCCGGACCGCTGGGCGCGGACTTCCACATCGGGCTGGGCGGCGAGGACGACCGGAGGGTGGCGCTCACGGTGCCGCCGCCGGGCCGGGACGAGGACTACGCGGCCGGGGCCCGGGACGGCGACGCGTCCCGTGCCGGTGTGGCCGTCCTGCGCGTCCGGGACGGCAACTCCCTCGCGTGGCGGCGCGCCCAGATCCCCGCCGCGAGCGGGTTCGGCAACGCCCGCTCCGTCGCCCTCGTGCAGTCCCTGCTCGCCTGCGGCGGAACGGTCGGCGGAGCGCGGGTGCTGTCGCCGCAAGGTGCCGCAAGGGCGCGGGAGGAGCAGTTCGACGGTGTCGACCGGATCCTCGGCATGCCCTCCCGGTACGGCCTGGGCTACGGCCTGTTCGGCAGCGCCCTCGGCTGGGGCGGCTGGGGCGGCGCGCTGGTCTGGGTCGACCCGGACGAGCGGATGGCGATCGCCTACGTCACCAACCAGATGCGTGAGCCGGCGGCCGACAACCGCGCGGTCGAACTGGTGATGGCCGCGCAGGACGGGATCAAGGGCCTGCGGGGGTGACCGGGTGCGCGCGGCGAGGGCTCAGCCGCCGCTGCCGTAGGGGCGGGTGAGGATTTCCAGGCGGTGGCCGTTGGGGTCGTCGAAGTAGGTGCCGCGGCCGCCGTCGTTGGTGTTGATCTCGCCGGGCCGGCTGTGGTGCGGGTCGGCCCAGTAGTCCAGGCCCGCGTCCCGGACGCGGCCGAAGATCTCGTCGAAGTCGTCCTCGGAGACCAGGAAGGCGTAGTGCTGCGGCGGGATCTCCCCGGGGCTCTCCATGTAGTCGAGGGTCACGCCGTTGGGCAGCGCCACCGGGACGAACGGGCCGTACTCCGGGCTGACGCGGAGACCGAGGATGTCGGCCAGGAACCTCGCCGACGCGTGGGTGTCGTGTGCGGCGACGATGGTGTGGTTCAGGTTCACGGTCATCGTGGGACCTCCTCCTCTCCAACGTACTCCCGACAGCAGCTAAGGTAAGCCTTGCCTTACTAAACGATGGCTCGTCCTGCCGACGGCCGCCGACCCGGCGGCCCGCACCCTGGTGCCTCCGCTGGAGATCCCGGTGGGTGCGCACCTCCCTGGTCGGCGGCCCCTGTCTGCTCCGGCTGCTCGGCCGGGGGCAGCGGCGGTGACTCAGATGGTCGCCGTGTCGATCACGAAGCGGTAGCGGACGTCGCTGTTGACGACCCGCTCGTACGCCTCGTTGATCTGGTTCGCGTCGATCAGTTCGATCTCCGCGCCCAGCTGGTGCTCGGCGCAGAAGTCCAGCATCTCCTGGGTCTCCTGGATGCCGCCGATGCCGGAGCTGCTGAGGGAGCGGCGGTTACCGAAGACGGAGGAGAGCAGGATGTGCACCGGCTCCTCCGGGATGCCGACGTTCACCATCGCGCCGTCGGTGCGCAGCAGCGACAGGTAGGCGTCGAAGTCGAGCGGCGCCGACACCGTGTTCAGGATGATGTCGAACGTGCCCTTGAGGTCCTCGAAGGTCTTCGGGTCGCTGGTCGCCCGGTAGTCGGTGGCGCCCAGCTTCAGGCCGTCGTCCTTCTTGCGCAGCGACTGGGACAGGACGGTGACCTCCGCGCCGAGAGCGGCGGCGATCTTGACGCCCATGTGCCCGAGACCGCCGAGCCCCACCACGGCGACCTTCTTGCCGGGACCGGCGTTCCAGTGCTTCAGCGGCGAGTAGGTGGTGATGCCGGCGCACAGCAGCGGGGCGGCGACGTCGAGGGAGAGGCCGTCCGGGATGCGGACGACGTAGTTCTCGTCGACGACGACCTTCTGCGAGTAGCCGCCGTAGGTCGGCTGCCCGTCCTTGCCGACGCCGTTGTAGGTGAAGGTCGGGCCGCCGCCGGTGCAGTACTGCTCGAGACCGGCCTTGCAGTTGTCGCACTCGCGGCAGGAGTCGACCATGCAGCCGACGCCCACGCGGTCCCCCACCGCGTAGCGGGTGACACCCGGGCCGACCTCGGAGACGACGCCCGCGATCTCGTGACCGGGCACCATCGGGAAGATCGCCGTACCCCAGCCCTCGCGGGCCTGGTGGATGTCGGAGTGACAGATACCGGCGAACTCGATGTCGATGAGGACGTCGAATTCGCCGACCGCGCGCCGCTCGATCGTGGTCCGCTCCAGCGGGGCCTTCGCGGCGGGCGCGGCGTAAGCAGCAACAGTGGTCATGAGGGGGGTTCTCCTAGGGGTGTGGTCGTGTCCGGTCACCTTCTTCCCCGGGCACGCATCCAGCCTCCTCCACGCTACGTCCGCCACCCAGCCCCCGCCTCTGCGTACGTCCGCCGTGCCTACCACTGGCGGGGTCAGGTTCGCGTGCGTACGACCGTGAATACTGGACGTATGGAAGAGCAGTCCCCGACCTCCCCCGCCTCCCCGCCCCTGGACCGGCGTGCCGAGCTGAGCGAGTTCCTGCGCACCCGGCGGGCCCGGCTGCTCCCCGGCGACGTGGGGCTGCCGGACTTCGGGCGGCACCGCAGGGTGCCGGGGCTGCGGCGCGAGGAGCTGGCGCAGCTGGCCGGGGTGTCGGTGGCGTACTACACGCGCCTGGAGCAGGGCAACGGGCGGAACGTGTCGGCGGAGGTGCTGGACGCGATCGCGCGGGCGCTGCGGCTCACCGACGCCGAGCACGCGCACCTCATGCACCTCGCCAAGGGCAAGCAGCACAAGAAGAGGACGTCGGCGCGGCCGCAGCAGGTGCGGCCGGCGCTGGGGCAGCTGCTGGAGGCGATGGAGGGCGTGCCGGCGTACATCAGCGGGCGCCGCTCGGACATCCTGGCGTGGAACGGGATGGCGGCCGCGGTCTTCGGGGACTGGTCGGAGCTGCCGGCCGCGGAGCGCAACTGGGCGCGGCTGGTGTTCCTGCGGCCCGAGTACCGGGATCTCTTCGTCGAGTGGGAGCAGAAGGCGATCGACATCGTCTGTCTGCTGCGCATGGACGCGGGCTGTTTCCCCGACGACACCCGGCTCTCGGCGCTGGTCGGCGAGCTGTCGGTGAAGAGCGAGGAGTTCCGGCGGCTGTGGGCGACGCACGACGTCAAGGAGAAGAGCCACGGCCTGAAGCGCCTGCACCATCCGCTGGTGGGTGAGCTGTCCCTCAGCTACGAGTCGTTCCGGATGCCGGACGACCCGGACCAGTCACTGGTCACGTATCACGCGGAGCCGGGCTCCGCGTCGGCTCAGGCGCTGCGGCTGCTGGCCAGCTGGGGCACGGACGCGACCCGCGTCGCCGCGCCCTGAGCCGGCCCCCGAGGCGCGGAACGGCCCGCCGGAAGCATGGCTTCCGGCGGGCCGTTCGCCGTGCGGGGTGCTCAGCGGCCGCGGCTCACTTGGCGTAGTACGCGTTGTAGACCGAGAGCGTGGACTTGTTGCCCTTCTTGTCGGCGATCTTGGCGTGGAACGAGACGGCCTTGCCCTTGGCCGGGTTCTTGACGGTGATCCTGCCGTGGACGACCGTCAGCTTCTTCCAGGTCTTGCCGTAGTCGTACGACACGTAGACCGCGAGGGACTTCAGGTTGCGGCCGGCGGCGGCGCCCTCGACGGTGACCGGGAAGGAGACCGTCGAGCCCGCCGCGACACGGCTGTCCGAGCCGGTGGCGGCGCCGAAGCGGACGGTCGACGCCGGGAGCAGGACCGGGGCGGGGCCGGTCGCCTTCTTCGAGCGGAAGGTCCAGCTCGCGTCGATCCGGGTGGAGGCGGCGGCGACCTTGACCGAGCGGATGACCGAGGTGGTCAGCCGGTACTCGGCGTCGGCGGACGGCACGGTGAAGACGCCGTCGCCGAACAGCGGGTCCTTGTTGGAGCCCGCCTTGGCGCCGTTGCGGTACAGGGTGGTGTTCACCGACAGGAAGTCCGAGGAACCGGCGTGCCTGCCGCTGTCGGAGAACAGCGGGACGACGCCCGAGATCTGGTTCCCGTAGCGGTACAGGCCGAACTCGGCGGTCAGGTGCGGGCCGAAGACCGCCCTGTTGAAGGTGTTCCGGTAGCTCCGGCCGGCCTTGTAGGGCTGCGGGTCGCTCGTGTAGAAGGCGTCGGCGACCGGCAGCCCCTGGGCGTCGTGGCCGCTGAACTGGGCGAAGTCGAAGCCCCACCGGGCGCCGTCGACGGTGGAGACGTGGACGGTGCGGCTGCCGGGCAGCTTCTGCTCCGTGTAACCGCCCATCACCATGTCCTCGCCGACGATGCCCCACGGGCTGACCGCGCCGGTCTTGCCGGAGGCGGCGGCGCCGAGGCTGTTCACCACCGTGGCGAACTCGCCGGCCTTGAAGTGCCGGACCTTGTCGCCCTGGATCCTCTTGACCTGGGCGCTGGTGGCGACGTCGTACTCCTCGCCGGCGCCCTTGGTGAACTGGCCGCTCCAGGTCTGGAACAGACCGCTCGCGACCTCGCCGCCCAGCGGCGCCATCCGGATCTTGTCGAAGGTGTCGAGGCCGATTCCGAACCCGACGCCGACCGGGTCGTACATGTAGTCGATCGTCGCGAAGCCGGGCTTGGCCCGGGCGTCCGGCACCGTGATGTCGGCGGCCCTGGTGGTGCGGGCGTCGAGGGTGAGGGTGAGGTTCCTGGTGACGCTGAGCCTGGGCTGGACCAGCCAGTCGACACCGCCCTCGAAGGTGGTGAGGTCCTTGGCGATCAGGGCGTCGAGCAGGTACGTGCCCTTCGGCACCCGGATCGTGACGGTCCCGGAGGCGTCGGCGGGCACCGCGTAGTCCCGGCCCTCGCCGAGGCCCGAGGAGCCCACCAGGTCGGTGCTGTAGACACCGGCCGGGGTGCCGTCGCGCCCGATGTGCCTGAGGGTGACGCTGTACGACTGGACCTCACGCTGGACCGCGGCGGCCGTCCGGACGCTCTGGCCGTCGCCGGTGGCCGTGACGTAGGCCGAGTAGGCGCCGTCGAGGGTGCCGCCCAGCCGGGTGTCGACGGTGACGCCGACGGCGGCCGTGGAGCCGGCCGGGACGGTCACCTTGTCCGCGCCCAGCTTGAAGAAGCCGGCCGGGGCCGCCGCGCCCCGCGGGCCGGTGCCGCTCACCGAGAGGCCGAGGGTGACGTCCTTGGTGCCGAGGTTGCGGTAGGTGAGCTGCCGGGTGACCGGGGTGTCGTCGGAGTGCGGCCACTGCTGCACGCCGAAGTCGACCGACACCGGGTCGGCGACCACGGTCTGCTTGACGGCCCTGTCGACCTGGATCCGGCCCGCACCCTGCTCGAACGGCGTGTACCTGCCGCCCTTGGCGGAGCCGGTCAGCGCGGCCTTCAGCTGCTGGTAGCCCCAGTCCGGGTGCTCCTGCTTCAGGATCGCGGCGGCGCCGGCGACGTGCGGGGTCGCCATCGACGTGCCCGAGATGGTCAGGTAGCCGGGCGGGTTCTCGCCGACCTCCCGGTCGATGACGCTGCCCTTGGCGGCGGCCGCGGTGATGTCGACTCCGGGCGCGGTGACGTCCGGCTTGATGGTGCCCTCGGCGGTGGGTCCTGTGGAGGAGAAGTCGGCGAGCCGGTCGGCGCCGTCGACGGCGCCGACGGTGAGCGCGGCGGCCGCGCTGCCCGGTGAACCGACCGACTCGGGGCCCTCGTTGCCCGCGGCGATCGCGAACAGGATGCCCTTCTCGGCGGAGAGCTTGTTCACCTCGGCTTCCAGCGGGTCGATCTGCGGGGTGTCGTAGCCGCCCAGGCTGAGGTTGACGACGTCGGCGCCCTGGGCCGCGGCCCACTCCATGCCGGCCAGGATGCCGGAGTCGTCACCGGAGCCGGTGTCGTCCAGGACCTTGCCGTTGAGGATCTTCGCGCCGGGTGCGACGCCGGTGTACGTGCCGTGCGACCTGGCGCCGGTGCCGGCCGCGATGGACGCGACGTGCGTGCCGTGGCCGAAGTGGTCGAAGGCGTCGGCGGCGGCGGTGAAGTTCCTGGACCCGATCACCTGGTCCTTGAGGTCCGGGTGGGTCGTGTCGACACCGGTGTCCAGGACGGCGATCTTGACGCCCTTGCCGTTGTACCCGGCCGCCCACGCCTTGGGGGCGCCGATCTGCGGCACGGACTTGTCGAGGCTGGCCTTGCGGACGCCGTCGAGCCAGACGTGGGCGATGCCGGAGGCGGCCCTGTCCCCGTCGGTGACGGCGTCCCACAGCTCCGGCGCGTCCTTGACCGGGGTCTGCACGGCGTCGGCGTCGAGCGTGCGCAGGCTGTGCCGCAGGGTGCCGGCGTCGCGGACCTCGGCCCTCGCGGTGCCGGCGGCGCCCCGGTAGCCGACGATGACCTTCAGGCCGCCTCGCTGCGCCTTGCGGGTCGCGGCCTTGTCCAGCTCGGTGACGTCGAAGAGCCGCCGGTCCAGCGTGCCGGAGGCGACCAGCCGAAGGGCGTCACCGGGGACGACGAGGGTGTGCCCGCCGGCCTTGCGGATCTGGAAGGGTATGTGGTCGCGTCCCGCGGCCCGCTCCAGGCCGACGACCCGGCCCTTGGCGTCCAGGGTGATCCGGTCGCCGGTGATCAGGGTGACGTGGTGCCGGCCGGCGACCGAGGCCGCCGCGGCGGCGGCCGGGGCGCGCCCTTCCGGCTTCGCCGACGCCGGGCCGGTCATGCCCGCGGCGAGGGCGACGGCCGCCGCCGTGGCCACCGTGGCCGCGGCAGCCCTTCTCAGTTGTCTGCGCAAGACTCCCCCTGGAGACGGTGTCCCGGGCGAATTCCCCGTTCACCCGGCCGAGGGAAGCCTCGTACGCACGTACGCCGACCCCCCGGAACACGGAGTATGCCGGGGGGTGATCAGCGGGCTCAATAGATGAGAGACCGGTAAGAGAAGGGCCGCGGAAGTGTTACCCGCCGGGGCGGACACTGTTACGCAACTGCGCGGTCAGGCAAGGGAGTTCAGTGCTAGACGCCACCAGGTGACGCGCCTCACGCGCCCGCGTTCTCCTTGACGGTGATCTTGCCCTTGCGGATGGTGGCCAGGCGCGGGGCCTTCTTCGCGATCGCGGAGTCGTGGGTGACCATGATGAAGGTCAGCCCGTGCTCCTTCCACATGCGCTCCAGCACGTCCATGATCTCGTCGCGCATGCTCTCGTCGAGGTTGCCGGTGGGCTCGTCGGCGAGCAGCACCTTGGGCTGCTTGACGAGGGCCCGGGCGATGGCGACGCGCTGCTGCTGGCCGCCGGACATCTCGGAGGGCAGGTGCCCGAGGCGCTCGCCGAGGCCGACCGAGGTCAGCGCCTCGGCGGCCCGCTCGCGGCGCTCCTTCGCCTTGACGCCGAGCGGGACGAGGGCGGTCTCGACGTTCTCCTGCGCGGTGAGCGTCGGGATCAGGTTGAACGACTGGAACACGAAACCGATGTTCTCGCTGCGGACCCGGGTCAGCTTGGTCTCGGAGAGCCTGGCCAGGTCGGTGCCGTCCAGGACGACCTCGCCCGAGGTCGGCCGGTCCAGGCCGCCGAGCATCTGCAGGAGGGTGGACTTGCCGCCGCCGGTGGGGCCCTGGATGACCAGGCGGTCGCCGTCCGCGATGGTGAGGTCGACGCCGTCGAGGGCACGGACGGTGTCCTTGCCGCGGGAGTAGAGCTTGGTGACGTTTCTGAGTTCGTACATGGGGACTCCTGAGAGGGTTCGGGGTGGGGCGGTTCGGTAGCCGCCCCCGGCGCCGCGTGCGGACCGCTACTCGACGCGCCGCAGCGCGTCCGCGGGCCGCAGCCTCGACGCCCGCCAGCCGCCGAACGCGCCCGCGATCAGGCCGCCGGCCACCGCGAGGCCGACCGCCACCGCGATCGTCGTCACGCTGACCGGTGCCGTCAGGGCGACCTCCAGGGTCTTCGCGGTCTGGCGGCCGGGACCGCCGCCGAAGCCGCCGCCACCGCCGCCGAAGCCGCCACCGCCGCCGGGACCGCGGACCGCGCTGCCGCCACCGCCGCCGCCGCCGAGCGAGGCGTCCAGCGTCGGGCTTATCTCGGTGACGACGTAGGCGCCCGCGAGACCGAGCGCGATGCCGAGCGCGCCGCCGACCAGGCCGTTGACCATGGCCTCACCGATGACCTGCCCGGTGACCCGGCGGGACTTCCAGCCCAGCGCCTTCAGCGTGCCGAACTCGCGGACCCGGCGGGAGACCGCCGAGGAGGTCAGCAGACCGGCGACCAGGAACGCGGCCACGAGCACCGCGATGGACAGCCACTTGCCGACGTTGGTGGCGAGCGAGGACGCCGTGGACAGGGAGCCGGAGACGGTGTCCGCGAGGTCGGCGGACGTGGTGACCGTGGTACCCGAGACGTTCTTCTGGATGGTCGACTTGACGGCCGCGATCTGCTGGGAGTCGGTCGCCTTGACGTAGATCGTGGTGACCTTGTCCTTCTCGTCGGCCAGCGTCTGCGCCTGCTTCAGCGGCATGTACAGGTTGGCCGCCGCGTCACCGCTGTCGGCGGTCGCGATGCCGATGATCGTGTACTTGACCTTGTTGACGGTGACGGTCGAACCGACCTTGTACTTCTTCTCCTTGGCGAACGCCGAGTCCGCGACCAGCACCTTGGCGTCGGTCTCGGTCGTCTTGAAGGTACGGCCGCTGGTGATCTTCGACGAGGTCAGCGGGCCGATGTCCGTCCGGCTGACGTCGGTGCCGTAGACCGTGTACGAGTTGACGTCGAAGTTGGCGCCGCCGCCGCGGACCTCGCCCTGCGGCTGGCCGCTGCCGCCGCCGTTGCGGCCGAATCCGCCGCCGTTGCCGCCGGAACCCGGGTTCTGCTGGAACTGGCCGCGGGTGAACTGGCCGCTGATCTTCACCACGTTGAGGTTCAGGCCGCCGACCGCGGTCGCGACGCCCTTCTGGTCGCCGACCTTGGTGACGGTGGTGGAGGCGAGCGTGGTGAAGCCCTGCACCATGACGCGGTCGCTGCTCTGCGTGCCCGACGAGCCGTTGTTCTGCGCGTCGAAGTTGAAGCGGGGGCGCTGGGAGTCGCCCGTGGAGGCCGAGGCGGCCTTGGTGACGGTCATGTCCGTACCCAGGCCGTACAGCGACTGGAGGACCTTGTCCTGCGCCTTCCCCATGCCGTTGGACACGGAGTTGACCACGATGACCAGTGCGATGCCCAGCGCGAGGCCGGAGGCGACGACGAGAGCCGCCTTTCTGCGGCGGCGCAGTTCGCGCCTCAGGTAGGTGAAGAACATGACGGCAAGGTAGGGACGCACCGTGATGGCTCGATAAGGCCGAAATAAGAGAAGCATGAGAACGCTGTGGCCGGCGCAGGAAAAACCGATGCCGCCCCTGGGGGCGGCATCGGCGGTGCTGTGCGGCGGCTGTGCGTCAGACGGCCGAACCGGCCTTCCAGGCGGACCAGTCGAGGTTCCAGCCGTTGAGGCCGTTGTCCGGGGAGACGGTCTTGTCCCCGGTGTTGGAGATGACCACCACGTCACCGACGATCGAGTGGCTGTACATCCAGTAGGCCGGCGTGCTGGTGTCGTCGGCGCCCTTGGTGTCGGACAGGCCGACGCAGCCGTGGCTGGTGTTCACGGCACCGAAGATGGACTTCGCGCCCCAGTAGTTGCCGTGCAGGAAGGTGCCGGAGCTGGTGAGGCGGATGGCGTGCGGCACGTCCTTGATGTCGTACTCGCCCTTGCCGTCGCTGTCGGTGAAGCCCACGGTCGCGCCGTTCATGCGCGTCTCCTTGAACTTCTCGGACATCACCATGACGCCGTTGTACGTCTTGTTCTCGGGCGAACCCGCCGAGATCGGGATGGTCTTGATGGTCTTGCCGTCCTGGGTGATCCGCATCTCCTTCGTCTTGGCGTCGACGTAGGAGACCTGGTTGCGGCCGATGTGGAAGGTGACCGTCTTCTGCTGGACGCCGTAGACACCGGAGGCGCCCTGCACACCGTCGAGCGCCAGCTTCAGCGTGACGGTGGAGTTCTCCTTCCAGTAGTCGTCGGGACGGCAGTCCATGCGCTGGGTGGAGAACCAGTGGCAGGCGACCTCCTGGCCGCTGCTGGACGTGACCGTGATGCCCTTCTGGACGGCGGCCTTGTCGGTGATCTGCTTGTCGAAGTTGATCGAGACGGGCATTCCCACGCCGACGGTCGAGCCGTCCTCCGGCGTGAAGCTGCCTATGAAGCTGTTGGCCGGGGAGACCGTGGTGAAGGACGCGTTCTCGTGGGCGACCAGACCGGCGGAGTCCTTGGCCTCGGCGGCGACCTTGTAGGTGGTGGACCGCTCCAGCTGCGCGGAGGGCTTCCAGGTCGTCTTGTCGGCGGACAGGGCGCCCGCGACCGCGGTGCCGTCGGCGGTGGTCATGGTCACGCCGGTGAGCGTGCCCTTGCTCACGGTGACGGCGGCGGAGTTGTTGATGGACGCGTTGTCCGAGCCGTCCTTGGGTGTGATCGTGATGTCGGCCTTGGACGACTTCTTCGCCGCCGCCTGGTCCGACTGGGCCTGCGAGCTCTCGCCGCCGCCGGACGCCTTGTCGTCGCCGCCGGAACACGCCGTGAGCACCAGCACACCGCCGAGCAGTGCGGACGCGGCCATCAGGCCCTTGCGCCGCTTACTGTCCGTCATCACACGCTTCTCCATCGTTGCCGAGTACGCGAACACACCGGGAGTCCCCGTCAAGAACCTTCAACGCTACGGCCGCTTGATCCCGTTCCACATGCCGGGGAGGTGTGGGGCACACCACGTCCGCCGGGGCGGGCGGTGCGGCGGGGGCCGGTCCGTGCACTGCCAGGACGACGAGACCCCGGACGGCGGTCGCCGTCCGGGGTCACTGGTTCCCCGGAACGCTCAGCCGATGCGGTCCTCTTCGTCGTCGTCCTCGCCATCATCCCCGTCGAGGTCCCAGTCCGGTGAATCAGGGTCGTAGGAAACGTACTCGCTGGACCAGGAGGCCTGCTGGAGTTCGACGCCGGGCACCTCGCCGACCAGGTCGAACGGGTCGACGAGGTAGGCGAGGGCCTCGGCGGTGTCCTCCGTCACAGCGGTCTCGGCGTGCGCACGCTCCTCGCCGGGCAGCTCGGGATCCTCGGCGATCCGCCGCAGTGCGGTCTTCGTGATCTCGTCGGCGTCCTCGACCTCGAGGACCAGCTCCACGCGAAGGCGCACAAAACGTGATGTCTCTGGAGTGCTCATGCCGGGAGCGTACGGCCGAAACCTCCCGTGACTTTCCCGTGACCCGCGATTTTCACTAACATCGCCTCACACGGCCAATTCGCCAGCGCCACAAGGGGATCGATATTCCGTGTCATCCGCTCGCCGCCCGTTGCTGACCGCCACCGCCGCAGGCACCCTCCTGTGCGCGCTGTGGTTCGTCCCGTCCGCCAACGCGTCGCAGAACACCCCGGCGAGAACCGGCACGTCGGAGGGGACGACGGCGCAGGTCACCCAGCAGGCCCGGGCGCTGACCGAGGCGACCGGGGACACCGGGCAACTCGCCGACACCGGAAGCCCGGACACCACGCCGTACGTCGTCGGCGGCACCCTCTTCCTCGCCGTCGGCGCCGGGTTCGTGGTGTATTCGGTGCGCCGGGAACGGCTGGAATTTTAAACACTTGACCGGTCCTTGACCCAGGGCCGACAGTCCTGTCATGAAGAGATCATCGGGCGGGCCGATGTGCGCCCTCGCCGTCGGCGGCGCGCTGTCCCTCGCCCTCATCACGGGCTGCTCCGACGGGAGTTCGAAGGACCCGGCCACGTCCGCCGGTCCCGCCGCCGCCGTCAAGGCGCTGAGCGCCGCGGAGTTGAAGCAGCGGATCCTCGCGCAGGGCGAGGTGGACGGCTACAAGGTCAACGCCGTCGGGGCGGCCGGGCCGACCCGGAGCCGGATCAAGACGAGCGAGGAGAAGTGCCGTCCGCTGGCCTACGTCCTCACCGGCCTCGCACCGGCCGACGCGGCGGCGGAGATCGGCCGCACGGTCCGCGAGGACAAGAAGGACCCGACCGACGACGCGACCTCGCTCGACGACATGGCCGACGGGAAGTTCGAGGCCGCGATCAAGGACTCGCTGGACCTGGACATCACGTCCCTGGACCTGTCGTCGTACGACGGGAACGGCGCGCGGCAGGCCATGAAGGACCTCTCGGCGGCCGTCGAGGACTGCGCGGCCGGCTTCACCGGCGGCTCCGCCGGCGACGAGCAGAAGGTCACGAAGGTCACGGCGACCGAGCCCACCGGCATCGGTGACGAAGCGGTCGCGTTCACCGCGGTCACCGACATGGACGGCGACAAGGGCCCGCTGCACGTGGAGGTGGTGCGGCACGGCAACACGCTCGCGACGTACTTCTCGATGAACATCGGCGCGATGATGTCCGGCAAGCCCTATACGGTCCCGGCCCCGGTCATCAAGGCCCAGTCGGCGAAGCTGAAGTGACGCGGGGAACCGCGCGACCAGCCTCCGCGCGCCCGTACCAGGCGGTCTAGCGCAGTGGCCCGGTCACCTTCTCGGCCGCCGCCACCAGTGCCCCGCCGCGCACGAACTCCTCCGCCGCGGCGAGGTCGGGAGCCAGGAACCGGTCGGGTCCGGGCCCCCGCACCCCGGCGGCGCGCGCCGCCTCGATCACGGCGGCGGAGGCCGGCGCAGGGGTCAGCCCTTCGCGCAGCTCGACGCCCCGGGACGCCGCGTACAGCTCGACGGCGATGATCCGCGCCAGGTTGCCCACGGCGGTCCGCAGCTTGCGCGCCGCCGACCAGCCCATGGAGACGTGGTCCTCCTGCATCGCGGAGGAGGGGATCGAGTCGGCCGACGCCGGGACGGCGAGCCGCTTCAGCTCGCTGACCAGCGCCGCCTGCGTGTACTGGGCGATCATCAGGCCGGAGTCGACGCCGGCGTCGTCCGCCAGGAACGGCGGCAGTCCGTGGCTGCGGTTCTTGTCCAGCAGCCGGTCGGTGCGCCGCTCGGCGATGGACCCGAGGTCGGCGACCGCGATGGCGAGGAAGTCGAGGACGTAGGCGACCGGCGCGCCGTGGAAGTTGCCGTTGGACTCGACCCGCCCGTCGGGGAGGACCACGGGGTTGTCGACGGCCGCGGCCAGCTCCCGTTCGGCGACCAGGCGCGCGTGCGCGAGCGTGTCCCTCCCGGCGCCTGCGACCTGCGGGGCGCACCGCACCGAGTAGGCGTCCTGGACGCGCGGCGCGTCGTCCTGGTGGTGCCCGGTGAGCTGGGAGCCCTTGAGCACGGCGAGCATGTTGGCGGCGCTGTCGCCCTGGCCGGGGTGCGGGCGGATCGCGTGCAGCTCGGGGGCCAGCACCTTGTCCGTGCCGAGCAGCGCCTCCAGGCTCAGCGCGGCGGTGACGTCGGCGGACTTGTACAGCATGTCCAGGTCGGCGAGGGCCATGACCAGCATGCCGAGCATGCCGTCGGTGCCGTTGAGGAGCGCGAGGCCTTCCTTCTCGCGCAGTTCGACGGGCGCGATGCCGTGCGCGGCGAGCAGCTCGCCGGCGGGGCGGACGACGCCGTCCGGGCCCTCCGCGTCGCCCTCGCCCATCAGCGTGAGCGCGCAGTGGGACAGCGGGGCCAGGTCGCCGGAGCAGCCGAGGGAGCCGTACTCGTGCACGACCGGGGTGATGCCGGCGTTCAGCACGTCGGCCATGGTCCGAGCGACCTCGGGGCGCACACCGGTGTGTCCGGAGCAGAGGGTCTTCAGCCGCAGGAACATCAGGGCCCGTACGACCTCGCGTTCCACCCGCGGGCCCATGCCGGCGGCGTGCGAGCGCACGATGTTGCGCTGCAGCTGGGCGCGGAGCTCCGGGCTGATGTGCCGGCTCGCGAGCGCGCCGAAGCCGGTGCTGACGCCGTAGACCGGCTCGGGCTTGGCCGCCAGCGCGTCCACGATCTCGCGGGCCGCCGCGAGTGCCGCGACCGCCTCCGCCGACAGTTCGACGCGGGCGCCGCCGCGTGCCACGGCGAGAACGTCGGACGCGGTGACGCCGGACGTCCCCACCACCACAGTGTGCATATCCATATTCAGGAGCGTACGCAGTGAAAGCGGCAGCTGTCACTAGTGGAGTACGGGGTTGCCCCTTACGTCCTCGTCACGTCGAGGTCACGGCCGTACGGGCGCGGCCGTACCGTCACCGCCGCGCTCACGGCCGGCGGCCCCGGAAGCTGCGCCGCTCGGCGTGTTCCGGCGGCGGCGCGTCGGCCAGCCGCAGGACCGGGTCGTCCGGGCCCTCCCGTCCGGCCACCACCGGCCGGTCCGCGCGCAGCGCCTTGGCACGGTACTGCGCGGCGTCGGCGAGCCGGAACAGGCGGCGGGCCGAGCGCACCGGCCCGATCGGGTCCGCGGTGGAGGCCACCCCGCACGCCACGCCCTCCCCCAGTTCCAGCCGCCCGGCCCGGCGGCAGAGCTGGCCGGCCGCCTCGACCACGTCGTCGGCCGGCGGACCGACCGCCAGCAGGCAGAACTCGTCGCCGCCGAGGCGTGCGGCGAGGGCGCCGGGGAGCATCGCCCCGCACAGCGACAGGACCGAGCCGAACCGTTCGAGGAGACGGTCGCCGACGGCGTGACCCTGGGTGTCGTTGACCCGCTTGAGGCCGTTCAGGTCGCAGACGACGAGGCTGACCACGGTGCCGTCCGCGCGGTGCCGGTCGATCGCCTCGTCCAGGTGGGCGTCCACGGCCCGGCGGTTGGCGAGCCCGGTGAGCGCGTCGGTGAACGCCAGCCGCCGGGCCTCCTCCAGCCGCTCGGTCTGGGCGATGCCGGCGGCGACGACGGAGGCCAGCACGGTGGCGAAGTCGGCGTCGCCGCGGGCGAAGACGGGAGCCCGGACGGCGCGGGCTATGTACAGCTCGCCCCAGGCCCTGCCGTGCAGCAGCACCGGCGCGACCAGGCAGCAGCCGCGGCCCCTGCGGCGCAGGGCGTCGACCCGCCGGTGCGAGTAGCCGGGGCGGCCGGCGGCGGTGCCCTCGGCCGTCTCCACCCAGGCGTTGGGGCCGCCGCCGCCCGCCCAGCGCTCGTGCAGGAACTCGGTGATCTCCGGGAACTGGTGCACCGGGTAGGCCTCGGCCTCCGGGAACTCCTCCTCGTCGGGGGCGCGCCGCCCGACGTTCACGAGGACCCGCAGCCGGCCCAGGTCGCGCTCCCAGACGGAGAGCGCGGCGAAACTGCCGTCCAGGGCCCGGCACGCACCGGCCGCGGCGGCGTGCCAGCACTCCTGAGGGGTGTGCGCCGCAGCCATGCCCTGGGCCAGCGCCACGACGGCGGCGAGCCGGATGTCCTCACCCATTACTCCAGGTTAGGGAGGATTTAACGCATTCGGGACGTTGGTGCGGCGAACAGGTGTCGCAGCGGGCCGCCCCGACGCGGGCCGCGGCCGGGCACGGACGCCCGCCTCACTCACCCGGCCACTGCGGCCTGCGCTTCTCGTTGAAGGCCGCGACACCCTCCGCTCGGTCCCCCGAGAAGGCCACCGACCGCCAGGCGGCGTCCTCGACCTCCAGGCCCGCCCGCAGGTCCAGCCCCTGCCCGAGCCGCAGCGCCCGCTTCGCCGCCCGCAGGCCCACCGGCGAGTTCGCCGCCATCCGGGCCGCCAGCGCCAGGGCCTCCTCCCGGTCCCGGCCGTCCGCCACCAGCCGGTCGACCAGGCCCAGCTCGTGCGCCTCCGGCGCCTCCACCCGGCGGGCCGAGAAGATCAGCTCGGCCGCACGGGCCGCGCCGACCCGGCGGGGCAGCAGCTGGGTGCCGCCGCCGCCCGGGATCACGCCCACCGACACCTCGGGCAGGCCCACCACGGCCGTGCCGTCGGCCACGATCACGTCGCAGGACAGCGCCAGCTCGAAGCCGCCGCCGAGCGCGTAGCCGTGCACGGCGGCGACGGTCGGCATCGGCAGCTCCAGCACGCCGGTGTACGCGCCGCGCGACAGCGGCCGGGCCCGGACCAGCTCCGCGTCGGTCATGGAGTTGCGCTCCTTGAGGTCGGCGCCGACGCAGAACGCCCGCTCGTGCGAGGAGGTCAGCACCACCACCCGGGCCTCCCGGTCGGCGCCCAGCGCGGCGCACGCGGTCACGATCGAGCGGGCCATCTCCGCCGACACCGCGTTCATCGCCTTGGGCCGGTCCAGCACCAGCTCCGCGACCTGGCCGTGCCGTCGTACCAGCACGAACTCCCCGTAGCGCTCCTCGCTCACGACACATCCTCCGGTTAACGCGGGTTAACAGCCTGGGTCCGATCATCGCAGTCGAGCCGCGAACGGGAAAGAGCGGCCGTCCGGTTCCCGTACCGAGGCCCGGCAACCCGTTCGAGTGACATCCCGCCCAACTCCCACCGCACCGCCCAGGGGAGCGCATAACGTGCGCTCGCCACGGCGCATCGGGGGCGCGAGCGCAGCGGGGAGGGATCGTGATGACCGAGACATCGACGCGGCCGACGGAGGATGCCGGCCCCACGTCCACGGAGCAGGCACCGGAACCGGCCCCCGTCGAGGTGCGGGCGGGCGGGCGCGGCGGGGCCGTGCGGGCGGGAGCGTTCGGGTACCGGCGGCGGGGGCGGCACCGTCGTCCGCGGCCCCGCCGGGTCCTGCTCGTCGCGGGCGGGATCGCGCTGGCCGCCGGGGCGCTGAGTCTGGTCCGGGTGGGTGTCGAGCCGGCGCCCGGCGGTCCCGGCGCGGCCGAGGCGGTGCCGCGGCCGGCACCGGGCACCGGTGCGGGCCCGTCGGCCCCCGTCGCCGCCGTCACCGTCGCGAGCGCCACCACCATCCCCCGGACGATCCCCTCCCCGACCCCGCCGCGGGACGGAGCGAGCGGCACACCGGCCGCGGCCCCCACCGCCGGATCCACGCCCGGCGCGGCCCCGCCCGCCGCGCACGCCACCCCGGGCACGACCACGATCCCCGAGTCCCCGAACCCGCCGGCACCCCCGGCCACCCCGCGTCCGGGCCCGACAGCGACCCGGACGGCGCCTCCCGCGACGCCCGCTCCCGCACCCGAGCAGTCCGCCCCCGCCGATCCGGGCCTGTGCGTCCCGATCATCGGTCTGTGCGTCACGCCCTAGGGAGGGTCCGCGGGCGCGTGTGCCGCGCGGGTCACGGCGTGACCGGCGGGGCCTCCCTGCGGGTGAGCAGCCACGGCTCCACCACGCCCAGGCCGCGCACCGGGCGCTGCCACATGGGCTGGAGCGCGAAGCGGTACGTCGGCGGTTCCTCGCCCTCTTTCTCGGCGGTGGCCGCGGCTTCGGCGGCCTCCGCCTCCGAGGCGGGCGCCTCCCCGGAGCGGATCAGTTCCTCGGCGAACGCCGAGTCGACGAGGACGGCGTCCCGCGGGGCTATGGAGGTCAGCCGGGAGGCCAGGTTCACGGTCGTACCGAAGACATCGCCCATGCGGGTGGTCACGGTGCCGAAGGCCATGCCGACGCGCAGCTCCGGCATCGTCTCGTCGTGCGCCATGGTCTCCACCAGGCGCAGGGCGATGTCGGCGGCCGTACCGGCGTCGTCGGCGGCGTACAGGACCTCGTCGCCGAGGGTCTTGATGAGCCGGCCGCCGCGGGCGGCGACCAGGTCGGCGGCGGTGGTCTCGAAGGCCTCGACCAGTTCGCCGAGTTCCTCCTCCTCCATGCGGCGGGTCAGCCGGGTGAACCCGACGAGGTCGGCGAAGCCGACGGCCAGCCGCCGGTCGACCATCTCCTCGTCGTCGGCCGACTGCACGACCCGGCCGGCCGACGCGGCGAGCTGCCGGCGCCAGACGTAGACCAGGAACTCCTCCAGCTCGGGCAGGAGCAGTTCGACGATCGGGTAGGTGACCTCGGTGCGGGTCATGCCCGGCTCCGGGGGCTCGGTCAGGCCCTCCAGGAAGGAATCCATCTGCCACTCCGCCAGACGGGCGGTGGTCTGCCCGGTCGAGCGGGCCACCTGCACGGCCATGGCCTCGCTGAGCAGGCCCGCCTCGACGAGACCGGCGAGCCGGCGCAGGGCCAGCACGTCGGCCTCGGTGAGCGCCTTGGCCTGCCCGATGTCGGCGAAGCCCATGGCCCGCCAGAACCTCGACGCCAGCTCCATGGAGACACCGGCGCTGCGCGCCGCCTGGAACGGGGTGTAGCGGCGCTCGGCACCGAGGATCAGGCCTTCGAGGCGCAGGGCGAGCGGGTCCTCGCCGGAGTCGGCGGCGTCCGCGCCCTCGCCGGAGCCCGTGTCGTCGACGGTCACGCCTGCTGCCCTTCCGATCTGCCGCGGTCGCATACCGACCGGCCTCAACTCTACGGCAGGTGTGCGGTACCTCACTTCGTGAGGTGGGCGGATGTCGGGGGTGCGGGGGGCCGTCGGCCGGATGTCGGCTGCGGGACGGTGGGGGCTTGGCGCGCAGTTCCCCGCGCCCCTGACAGGGGCGGCGGTCGGATGTCGGCTGCAGGATGGTGGGGGCTTGGCGCGCAGTTCCCCGCGCCCCTGACAGGGGCGGCGGTCGGATGTCGGCTGCGGGGCGGTGGGGGCTTGGCGCGCGGTTCCCCGCGCCCCTGACGGGGGCGGCGGTCGGGTGTCGGCTGTGGGGCGGTGCGCAGTTGGTCGCGCCCCTGACGGGGTCAGGCCGGGCGTAGGTGGACGATGTCGCCTGCTCCCACCGGCTCCTGGACGCCTTCCTTCGTGGCGATCACCAGCCGTCCGTCGCCGTCGACGGCGACCGCCTCGCCCACCAGCGACCGGTCGCCCGGCAGCTCGGCCCGGACCGTCCGGCCCAGCGTCGCGCAGCCGGCCGCGTAGGTCTCCTGGAGCCCGCTGGCCGCCGGGTCGCCGTCCGCCGCGCGCCAGCGGCCGTACCAGTCCTCCAGCGACCGCAGCACGGCCCGCAGCAGCGGATCGCGGTCCGTGCTCACCGCCCCGGCCAGCGCCAGCGACCCGGCCTGCGGCACCGGCAGCTCCGCCGCGCCGAGCGAGACGTTGATGCCGACGCCGACCACCACGGCGTCCTCGCCGGCCCGCTCCGCGAGGATGCCGCCGGCCTTGCGCTCCTCGCCGCCGACGGTGACCAGCAGGTCGTTGGGCCACTTCAGGGCCGTGTCGACACCGGCCACCCGCGCCAGGCCCGTCGCCACCGCCACCCCGGTCAGCAGCGGCAGCCAGCCCCAGCGGGCCACCGGCACGCCGGACGGCCTCAGCAGCACCGAGAAGAACAGGCCCGAGCGGGGCGGCGCCGTCCACCTGCGGTCCAGCCGTCCCCGTCCGGACGTCTGTTCCTCGGCGACGAGGACGGTGCCCTCGGCGGCGTCCTCCGCCTCGGCCCGCGCCACCAGGTCGGAATTGGTGGAGCCGGTGCGCGCCACCACCTCGATGTCGCGGTAGAGGCCGCCCTCCCGCACCAGGGACCTGCGCAGTCCCGCCGCGCCGAGCGGTGGACGGTCCAGGTCGGACCAGCGATTGTTGTTCTCGTCTGCTGCATCTCGCGGCGTCATGCAAGCCACCCTAGGTGTGTCGTACGCCGCACTGCCGTTTGGTAGGTGCCCCACTACGCTACGGATGAGTAACCGTCCCCCCTTTTGAGCAGGCAGGGAGCCGCATCCCGATGTCCGAGCCGGAAGAGATCGACATCCACACGACCGCGGGGAAGCTCGCGGATCTCCAGCGCCGTGTCCACGAGGCGACACACGCCGGTTCGGAGCGTGCCGTCGAAAAGCAGCACGCCAAGGGCAAGTTGACGGCCCGTGAGCGGATCGAGCTGCTTCTCGACGAGGGCTCCTTCGTCGAACTGGACGAGTTCACCCGCCATCGCTCCACCGACTTCGGCCTGGAGAAGAACCGCCCGTACGGCGACGGCGTCGTCACCGGGTACGGCACGGTGGACGGCCGTCCGATCGCCGTCTTCTCCCAGGACTTCACCGTCTTCGGCGGCGCCCTCGGCGAGGTCTACGGCCAGAAGATCGTCAAGGTGATGGACTTCGCCCTGAAGACCGGCTGCCCGGTCATCGGCATCAACGACTCCGGCGGCGCCCGGATCCAGGAGGGCGTCGCCTCCCTCGGCGCGTACGGCGAGATCTTCCGCCGCAACACGCACGCGAGCGGGGTGATCCCGCAGATCAGCCTCGTCGTGGGGCCCTGCGCCGGCGGCGCCGTGTACTCCCCGGCCATCACCGACTTCACGGTCATGGTCGACCAGACGTCCCACATGTTCATCACCGGCCCGGACGTCATCAAGACGGTCACCGGCGAGGACGTCGGCTTCGAGGAGCTGGGCGGCGCCCGTACCCACAACTCGTTCTCCGGCGTGGCCCACCACATGGCCGGCGACGAGAAGGACGCCATCGAGTACATCAAGCAGCTGCTGTCGTACCTGCCGTCCAACAACCTCTCCGAGGCCCCGGTCTTCCCCGAGGAGGCCGAGCTGTCGGTCACCGACGAGGACCGCGAGCTGGACACCCTGGTCCCGGACAGCGCGAACCAGCCGTACGACATCCACACGGTGATCGAACACGTTCTCGACGACAGCGAGTTCTTCGAGACGCAGGCCCTGTTCGCGCCGAACATCGTCACCGGCTTCGGACGCGTCGAGGGCCACCCGGTCGGCATCGTCGCCAACCAGCCGATGCAGTTCGCGGGCTGCCTCGACATCAAGGCGAGCGAGAAGGCGGCCCGCTTCGTCCGCACCTGCGACGCCTTCAACGTCCCGGTCATCACCTTCGTCGACGTCCCCGGCTTCCTCCCCGGCGTCGGCCAGGAGCACGACGGCATCATCCGGCGCGGCGCCAAGCTGATCTACGCGTACGCCGAGGCGACGGTCCCGCTGATCACGGTCATCACCCGCAAGGCCTTCGGCGGCGCCTACGACGTCATGGGCTCCAAGCACCTGGGTGCCGACCTCAACCTCGCCTGGCCGACCGCCCAGATCGCCGTCATGGGCGCCCAGGGCGCCGTCAACATCCTGCACCGCCGCACCATCGCCGAGGCGGAGGCGTCCGGCGCGGACGTCGAGGCCGTCCGCGCCCGCCTGATCCAGGAGTACGAGGACCACCTCCTCAACCCCTACACGGCCGCCGAACGCGGGTACATCGACGCGGTGGTCATGCCGTCGGACACCCGTCGGCACGTCGTGCGGGGCCTGCGCCAGCTCCGTACCAAGCGCGAGTCCCTGCCGCCGAAGAAGCACGGCAACATCCCCCTCTAAGGAGCCGCTGTGACGATCAAGGTCATACGGGGCAACCCGACCCCGGAGGAGCTGGCCGCCGCCCTGGCGGTGGTCAGGGCGCGGGCGGCGGCCGCGGCGGCCGCCCCGTCCGGCGGCCCGGCCGCGCGGGCCGCCTGGTCCGACCCGTCCCGCATCGCCCGGCAGCGGCTCCCGCACCCGGGCCCGACCGCCTGGACCCGCACCTACTGGCCGGGCTGAGCCCCGGCCCCGCATCCCGGGGCGCCGATCTGAGTACGGCTACTCAGGCGCCCGGCCCGGCCGGGCGCCACGCTGGTGGCATGCTCTGGTCGGACCCCGAAGACGAGCCGCCGAAGGACCTGCAGGACATGCAGCACACCCTCCGGCGGCTCGGTGTCTTCCTGGCCGTGGTCATGCTGCTGCTGATGATCGTGCTGGGCGTCCGATAGCAGCCACTAGGCTGACGCCATGCGCCGACTCGTCCTCGCCTCCCAGTCCCCCGCCCGGCTGAATCTCCTGCGCCAGGCGGGTCTGGCACCCGAGGTGATCGTCAGCGGTGTCGACGAGGACGCCGTCACCGCCCCCACCCCGGCCGAACTGGCCCTGGCCCTCGCGGAGGCCAAGGCGTCCGTGGTCGCCGCCCGCCCCGACGTCCAGGGCGCGCTCGTGATCGGCTGCGACTCGGTGCTGGACCTCGACGGCCGGGCGCTCGGCAAGCCCGCGGACGCCGCGGAGGCGACCGCCCGCTGGCAGGCGATGCGCGGCCGGGCCGGGACCCTGCAGACCGGGCACTGCGTGTGGGACACGGCGAGCAACCGGCACGTGTCGGCCACCGCCTCCACCGTCGTCCGGTTCGGCCGGCCCACCGACGCGGAGGTCGCCGCGTACGTCGCCTCCGGCGAACCCCTCTACGTGGCGGGCGCGTTCACCCTGGACGGCCGCAGCGCGCCGTTCATCGACGGCATCGAGGGCGACCACGGCAACGTGATCGGCATCAGCCTGCCGCTGGTGCGCCGCCTGCTCGGGGAGCTGGGCACCGGCATCACGGAGTTGTGGGCGCCGGCGGAGTGACAGGGCCGACGGCCGGCGTGTCCTTCCTCGGCCCGGGTTCCGGTTCCGGCCCGGGTTCCGGTTCCGGCCCGGGTTCCGGTTCCGGCCCGGGTTCCGGTTCCGGCTCGGGCCGCGTGCCGTCGCCCTGAGGGCCGGGACCCGCGCCGCCTCCCGCGGCCGCCCCGGCGCCCTCCGCACGGTCGTACGTCATCAACAGCAGCACGACGAGGGCGAGGACGAGGATCATGAACAGGAACGCCTGCCAGCCGATCAGCCCCCAGGCCACGGCGCCCAGCAGGCCGTGCACGACCGCGACGCTGATCAGCAGGATCCGGCCGAGGCCGGCGGGCGCCCGGTCGCGTATCGCCACCAGCAGGGCCACCAGGGCGCACAGGGCGAAGTAGAGGCCGAAGACGACGGCGCCGATCTTCGCCGTCATCGACATGTGGTGGGGGTCGAGCCCGGCCAGGGACATGTCCTGACGGTCGACCACCACTCCCATGAACCAGTTGAGCGCGGCGACGCCGAACGCCTCCGCCAGGAGTACGACCGCCACGACCCACGCCACCGGTCTGCGCACCACCGGCCCCCACCCACTTTCGGTCACGACCCGCCGAGAGCCGCTGTTACTTGAAGTACGTTCAAGACATCGCGAACGCTACTAACGGGTAAACCCGGGGACAAGGGGCCGGGCGTCGGCAAAGATTCGTTGGGCCATTCGTAGGGACTCGACAAAGAAACACTGTGGGGCGCGGCACGCTCTCACAGAGACCTTGAGCACATCGCGGGGCTAGGGTTTTCCGAAGGAGTCCTGCGTACCTCGGTGCGACAAGGGCTTTCGCGGGTCGGGCGAGCCTCGCATCACGCTCCGTGTGGGCAAGCTCACCATTGGGGACGGGTCGATGTGCCGTGTCGGCCTTCCCTAAACTCGGCTTGTTTCAAGGAGGGAGCCTCAATCGTGCGCAAGGTGCTCATCGCCAACCGTGGCGAAATCGCTGTCCGCGTGGCCCGGGCCTGCCGGGACGCTGGGATCGCGAGCGTGGCCGTCTACGCGGATCCGGACCGGGACGCTCTGCATGTCCGCGCCGCGGATGAGGCGTTCGCCCTGGGCGGTGACACCCCGGCCACCAGTTACCTGGACATCGACAAGGTCCTGAACGCGGCACGCGAGGCGGGGGCCGACGCCGTCCACCCGGGCTACGGTTTCCTGTCCGAGAACGCGGAGTTCGCCCAGGCCGTGCTGGACGCGGGCCTGACGTGGATCGGACCGCCGCCGCAGGCCATCCGCGACCTCGGTGACAAGGTCGCCGCCCGGCACATCGCCCAGCGGGCCGGTGCGCCGCTGGTCGCCGGCACCCCGGACCCGGTCTCGGGCTCGGACGAGGTCGTGGCCTTCGCGGAGGAACACGGCCTGCCGATCGCCATCAAGGCCGCCTTCGGCGGCGGCGGGCGCGGCCTGAAGGTCGCCCGCACCCTCGAAGAGGTGCCGGAGCTGTACGACTCCGCCGTCCGTGAGGCGGTGGCCGCCTTCGGGCGCGGGGAGTGCTTCGTGGAGCGCTACCTGGACCGGCCGCGGCACGTGGAGACCCAGTGCCTGGCCGACAAGCACGGCAACGTGGTCGTCGTGTCCACGCGTGACTGCTCGCTCCAGCGCCGCCACCAGAAGCTCGTGGAGGAGGCCCCGGCCCCCTTCCTGTCCGACGCCCAGATGGCGGAGCTGTACCGCGCCTCCAAGGCCATCCTCAAGGAGGCCGCCTACGAGGGCGCCGGCACCTGTGAGTTCCTGGTCGGCCAGGACGGCACGATCTCCTTCCTGGAGGTCAACACCCGGCTCCAGGTCGAGCACCCGGTGACCGAGGAGGTCGCCGGCATCGACCTGGTCCGCGAGATGTTCCGGATCGCCGACGGCGAGGAACTCGGCTACGACGACCCCGAGCTGCGCGGTCATTCGTTCGAGTTCCGGATCAACGGCGAGGACCCGGGCCGCAACTTCCTGCCCGCCCCCGGTTCCGTCACCGTGTTCGACGCGCCCTCGGGCCCCGGTGTCCGGCTGGACGCGGGCGTGGAGGCCGGCTCGGTCATCGGCCCCGCCTGGGACTCGCTGCTGGCCAAGCTGATCGTCACCGGCCGGACCCGCAAGGAGGCCCTGGAGCGGGCCGCGCGCGCCCTGGACGAGTTCCAGGTCGAGGGCATGGCCACGGCCATCCCGTTCCACCGGGTCGTCGTCCGGGACCCGGCGTTCGCCCCGGAGCTGACCGGCTCCGCAGACCCCTTCACGGTCCACACCCGCTGGATCGAGACGGAGTTCGTCAACGAGATCAAGCCCTTCGCCGCCCCGGCCGACACCGAGGCGGACGAGGAGGCCGGCCGCGAGACGGTCGTCGTCGAGGTCGGCGGCAAGCGTCTGGAGGTCTCCCTCCCGTCGTCGCTGGGCATGAGCCTGGCCCGTACCGGTCTCGCCGCCGGTGCCCGGCCGAAGCGCCGCGCCGCGAAGAAGTCCGGCCCGGTCGCCTCCGGTGACACCCTCGCCTCGCCCATGCAGGGCACGATCGTCAAGATCGCGGTCGAGGAGGGCCAGGAGGTCAAGGAGGGCGATCTGATCGTCGTCCTGGAGGCCATGAAGATGGAGCAGCCGCTGAACGCGCACAAGGCGGGCACCATCAAGGGTCTGGCCGCCGAGGTCGGCGCGTCCCTCACCTCGGGCGCCGTGATCTGCGAGATCAAGGACTGACGACGCCCCGGTCCGCATCGCCCGGCGAACGGCAGCCGCCCGTTCGCCGGGCACCCGACGTTCTGGAACGGCCCATGCGCGCCGACGCCCGCCGCAACCACGACCGGCTGCTCGCCGAGGCGCGTGCCGTCTTCGCCGAGCACGGCACCGACGCCTCGCTGGAGGACGTGGCCCGCCGGGCGGGCGTGGGCATCGGCACCCTGTACCGCCACTTCCCGAACCGGCACGCGCTGATGAGCGCGGTCTTCGAGGACGCGGTGAACGAACTCCTGGCCAGGGCGGAGGAGTTGCAGTCCGCTCCCGACCCCTGCCGGGCCCTGCTGACCTGGCTGCACGAGGTGGTCGCGCACGCGGCGGCCTACCGGGGCCTGTCGAGGGCCCTGATGTCGGCCTCGCCGGCCTCCGCCCTGTCCCGCTGCGGCACTCCGATGCAGGAGGCGGGTGCGGCCCTGCTGGCCCGCGCCCAGGAAGCGGGCTCGGTGCGGGCCGACGTACGGATCGGCGACCTGCTCCGACTCACCCACGCCATCGCCCTGGCGGTGGAGGAGTCACCCGGAGACCCGGATCTGGCGGACAGACTGCTGGAACTGACGTTGCGTGGACTCACCTGAGGGCGCCGGAGGAACCGCGCGGGCGACCCCGCCAGGACCGCACCCCGCCCACCCGGGTGGACCGGCCGCGGCGCCCGGACCGGCTCAGCGCCGCCGCATGTCGGCGACCCGGCCGCGCTCGCTTCCCGTCGGCGGTTCCCCGTTCAGCATCGCGGCGGACCGCAGTCCCGCTCCGGGGACCTGACCCCGGCGCGGCCCCGGAAGGGAGACGTCCCGACGCTGTTGATGCTGTTGCTGGCGCGCCGGGACCTGATCACCCCCCGGGCTTCCCGACGCCCCGGCCACGGCGATCTGCACCCCCTGATCGGCGAGGGCCTGGAGCTCCGTGCCGGCCCGGTCGTCGTGAGCGGGCGGCTCGTCGGTCACCAGGCGGGTGATGACGTCCGTCGGCACGGTCTGGAACATCGTGTCGGTACCGAGCTTGGTGTGGTCGGCGAGGACGACCACCTCCGCGGCGGCCTGCACCAGCGCCCGGTCGACGGACGCCGAGAGCATGTTGGACGTGGACAGCCCCCGCTCGGCGGTCAGGCCGCTGCCCGACAGGAAGGCCTTGGACACGCGCAGCCCCTGGAGGGACTGCTCCGCGCCGGAGCCGACGAGGGCGTAGTTGGACCCGCGCAGGGTGCCGCCGGTCATGACGACCTCGACCCGGTTGGCATGGGCCAACGCCTGCGCCACGAGCAGGGAATTGGTGACGACGGTGAGTCCGGGGACCCGCGCCAGGCGGCGCGCGAGTTCCTGGGTGGTGGTACCCGCCCCGACCACGATGGCCTCGCCCTCTTCGACGAGACCCGCGGCGAGATCGGCGATGGCCGTCTTCTCGGCGGTCGCGAGATGTGACTTCTGCGGAAAGCCGGACTCCCGCGTGAACCCGCCCGGCAATACCGCACCGCCATGCCGGCGGTCGAGGAGTCCTTCTGCCTCCAGTGCGCGCACGTCCCGCCGTACGGTCACTTCTGAGGTCTGGACGACGCGGGCGAGCTCACGGAGCGATACGGCTCCGTTGGCACGCACCATTTCGAGGATCAATTGACGACGTTCTGCAGCGAACACGAAACTGACAGTAACCCCAACGACCGTCTGCTTTCAGCAGTTTGCGCCGAATAGCAGAAGTTGTTCGCACGGCAGGGTCGGAAGTGGTATAGGAGCTATCCCGGCCGACTATGCCGTACGCATGCCCGACAACTCCCCGTGACCAGCGGGGAGTCGGTTGTGGCCGTCAGAGATCGCTGCCGATCTTCCGCGTGTGCAGCTGCCGCGCGACCTCCGCGATCGACCCCGAAAGAGACGGGTACACGGTGAACGCGTTCGCGATCTGTTCGACCGTCAGATTGTTGTCGACGGCGATCGAGATGGGGTGGATCAGCTCCGAGGCGCGCGGCGAGACCACCACACCGCCGACCACGATCTCCGTGCCCGGCCGGCAGAACAGCTTCACGAAGCCGTCCCGGATGCCCTGCATCTTCGCGCGCGGGTTGCGCAGCAGCGGCAGCTTCACGACCCGGGCGTCGATCCGGCCCGCGTCCACGTCCGCCTGGGTGTAGCCGACGGTCGCGATCTCCGGGTCGGTGAAGACGTTGGACGAGACGGTCTTCAGGTTCAGCGGGGCCACCGCGTCGCCGAGGAAGTGGTACATGGCGATCCGGCCCTGCATGGCGGCCACCGACGCCAGAGCGAAGACGCCCGTCACGTCACCGGCGGCGTACACGCCGGGGGCCGTCGTCCGCGACACCTTGTCGGTCCAGATGTGCCCGGAGTCGCGCAGCTTGACGCCCGCCTCCTCCAGCCCCAGCCCGGCGCTGTTCGGGATCGCGCCGACGGCCATCAGGCAGTGCGAGCCGCCGATGACCCGGCCGTCCGCGAGCGTCACCTCGACGCGGTCGCCGACCCGCTTGACGGCGGCGGCCCGCGACCGCGCCATGACGTTCATGCCACGGCGGCGGAAGACGTCCTCCAGGACGGCGGCCGCGTCCGGGTCCTCGCCCGGCAGCACGCGGTCCCGGGACGACACGAGCGTCACCTTGGAGCCCAGCGCCTGGTAGGCGCCGGCGAACTCGGCGCCCGTCACGCCGGACCCGACCACGACGAGTTCCTCGGGCAGCTCGGTGAGGTCGTAGACCTGGGTCCAGTTCAGGATGCGCTCGCCGTCCGGCTGCGCGTCGGGCAGCTCACGGGGATGCCCGCCGGTCGCGATCAGCACCGCGTCCGCGACGAGGGTCTCCTCGCTGCCGTCCGCGGCCGCGACCACGACCTTCCGCGACCCGTCCAGGGCCTGCATGCCCTCCAGGCGGCCGCGCCCGCGCACGACCCGGGCGCCGGCCCGGGTCACCGAGGCCGTGATGTCGTGCGACTGCGCCAGCGCGAGGCGCTTCACCCGCCGGTTGACCTTGCCCAGGTCGACACCCACCACACGGGCCGCCTGCTCCAGCGGCGGGGTGTCGTCGGCGACGATGATCCCCAGCTCCTCGTAGGAGGAGTCGAAGTTGGTCATCACCTCGGCCGTGGCGATGAGGGTCTTCGAGGGCACGCAGTCGGTCAGCACCGACGCACCGCCCAGACCGTCGCAGTCGACGACGGTCACCTCCGCGCCGAGCTGCGCGGCCGCCAGCGCCGCTTCATATCCGCCGGGTCCGCCACCGATGATCACGATCCGAGTCACGTACTCCATTGTCCCGCACCCCTCAAGGTGCTACTGCCCGGGGGCGGCACCCTGTGGTTCCCGGGACGGGAGAGGCGGCCGTGACGGCTGCCGTACCCTCTCTCCATGTCGTCGCTCTACGCCGCGTACGCCGGCAATCTCGACGCACGGCTGATGTCCCGCCGCGCCCCGCACTCCCCCCTCCGCGCCACCGGCTGGCTGAACGGATGGCGGCTGACCTTCGGCGGCGAGCAGATGGGCTGGGAGGGCGCGCTGGCGACGATCGTCGAGGACCCGCTCTCCCAGGTCTTCGTCGGCCTGTACGACCTGGCCGCGATGGACGAGGAGTCCCTGGACCGGTGGGAGGGCGTCGGCCTGGGCGTCTACCGGCGGGCACGCGTGCGCGTGCACACGCTGGACGGCGAGGAGGCGGCCTGGCTGTACGTCCTCAACGGCTACGAGGGCGGCCTCCCCTCGGCCCGCTACCTCGGCGAGATCGCCGACGCGGCGGAGTCCGCGGGCGCCCCGCACGACTACGTGATGGAACTGCGCAAGCGTCCCTGCTGAGCCGCCAACCCGCACAGACCGCCCACAGCCCCCGCAAAAGTTATCTGCGTCACACCGCTCGTTGGAAACGACAAGACAACGATCGCCATCCCGTGAGCTCAGTCATCTACGCGCGTAGGCCCAGACCGGCTACTCTCGTCCGCGTGAACGCATCTCTTCTTCCGGACGACATCCAGGGCGACCCCCATGCCGCAGCCGGGGCGGCCGCCGCGCGCCTGCGCGAACTCACGGGCGCCGAGACCCACGACGTCGCCCTCGTGATGGGCTCCGGCTGGGCTCCGGCCGTCGACGCCCTCGGGGCCCCCTACGCCGAGTTCCAGGTCACCGAGCTGCCGGGCTTCCCGCCGCCGGCCGTCGAGGGCCACGGCGGCAAGATCCGCTCGTACTCCTTCGGTGACAAGCGCGCACTGGTCTTCCTGGGCCGCACGCACTACTACGAGGGCCGCGGTGTCGCCGCCGTCGCGCACGGCGTCCGCACCGCCGTCACCGCCGGCTGCAAGACCATCGTCCTCACCAACGGCTGCGGCGGCCTGCGCGAGGGCATGCGACCCGGCCAGCCGGTCCTCATCAGCGACCACATCAACCTGACGGCCACCTCCCCGATCGTCGGCGCGAACTTCGTCGACCTGACGGACCTCTACTCGCCCCGCCTGCGCGCCCTGTGCAAGGAGATCGACCCCAGCCTCGAAGAGGGCGTCTACGCGCAGTTCCCCGGCCCGCACTACGAGACCCCGGCCGAGATCCGCATGGCCCGCGCCATCGGCGCCGACCTGGTGGGCATGTCGACGGTGCTCGAAGCGATCGCCGCGCGCGAGGCGGGCGCCGAGGTGCTGGGCATCTCCCTGGTGACGAACCTGGCTGCGGGCATGACCGGCGAGCCCCTCAACCACGAGGAGGTCCTCCAGGCGGGCCGCGACTCGGCGGCACGGATGGGCGAGCTGCTCGGGCAGGTACTGGGCCGGCTGTAACCGTCGCCGCGACGGGGGTGTCACGGCCGTTCGCGCGGTTCCCCGCGCCCCCGGGCCGGGGAGTCCCCGCCCGCGGCGGCCGGCGCCCGTCCCCCCGTACGGCACAGGAGACGGCACCGCCGGTCCGAGGACGGAGACTTCCCGCACCGGCCCCGAACCGCGGGCGCTCCGCGCACCCCCACCGAAGCCGCGGACGCGCCGCGGGCACACACCGAGAGGTTGGACGACGACCGTGCACGACGATCTCATCGCCCGGGCCAGGACCTGGCTGGCCGAGGACCCCGACCCGGACACCCGCGACGAGCTGGCCAAGCTCATCGACGCCGGTGACGTCGCCGAACTGTCGGCCCGCTTCGCCGGCACCCTCCAGTTCGGCACCGCCGGCCTGCGCGGCGAACTCGGCGCCGGCCCGATGCGCATGAACCGCGCCGTCGTCATCCGCGCCGCCGCCGGCCTCGCCGCCCACCTCAAGCGGCACGGCCACGCCGGCGGGACCGTCGTCGTCGGCTACGACGCCCGGCACAAGTCCGCCGACTTCGCCCGCGACACCGCGGCGGTCATGACGGGCGCCGGCCTGCGCGCCGTCGTCCTCCCCCGCCCGCTGCCCACCCCGGTCCTGGCGTTCGCCGTACGGCACCTGGGCGCGGTCGCCGGCGTGGAGGTCACCGCCAGCCACAACCCGCCCCGCGACAACGGCTACAAGGTCTACCTCGGCGACGGCTCCCAGATCGTGCCGCCCGCCGACGCGGAGATCGCCGCCGAGATCGACGCGATCGCGGCCCTGCACGACGTGCCCCGGCCCGACGCCGGCTGGGAGACCCTCGACGACGCCGTCCTGGAGGCCTACCTGGCCCGTACGGACGCCGTCCTGGCCCCCGGCTCCCCGCGCACCGCGCGGACCGTCTACACGGCCATGCACGGCGTCGGCAAGGACACCCTCCTCGCCGCCTTCGCCCGCGCCGGCTTCCCCGCGCCGGTGCTCGTCGCCGAACAGGCCGAACCGGACCCGGACTTCCCGACCGTCGACTTCCCCAACCCGGAGGAGCCCGGCGCGATGGACCTGTCCTTCGCGCAGGCCCGCGCCACCGACCCGGACCTGGTCATCGCCAACGACCCGGACGCCGACCGCTGCGCCGCGGCCGTCAAGGACGGCGGCGCGTGGCGCATGCTGCGCGGCGACGAGGTCGGCGCCCTGCTCGCCGCCCACCTGGTCCGGCGCGGCGCCACCGGCGTGTTCGCCGAGTCGATCGTCTCCTCCTCCCTGCTCGGCCGGATCGCCGAGAAGGCGGGGCTGCCGTACGAGGAGACCCTCACCGGCTTCAAGTGGATCGCCCGCGTCGACGGCCTGCGCTACGGCTACGAGGAGGCCCTCGGCTACTGCGTCGACCCCGAGGGCGTCCGCGACAAGGACGGCATCACCGCCGCGCTCCTGATCACCGAGCTGGCGTCGGTCCTCAAGGAGGAGGGCCGCACCCTCCTCGACCTCCTCGACGACCTCGCCGTCGAGCACGGCCTGCACGCCACCGACCAGCTCTCGGTCCGCGTCGAGGACCTCTCCGTCATCGCGGACGCCATGCGCAGGCTCCGCGAGCGCCCCCCGGCCGCCCTCGCGGGCCTGCCCGTCACCCGCGCGGAGGACCTGACCCTGGGCACGGACCGGCTCCCGCCGACCGACGGCCTGCGCTACACGCTCACCGGTGCCCGGGTCGTCGTCCGCCCCAGCGGCACCGAGCCGAAGCTGAAGTGCTACCTGGAGGTCGTCGTGCCGGTGGCCGCGCACGCCGGTCTTCCGGCGGCCCGCGCCGAGGCGGCCGAGACCCTGGCCGCGATCAAGCGGGACCTGTCGGCGGCGGCCGGCATCTGACCCGAGGGGGCGCCCCACCGGACTCCCCCAGCGGCTCGGACGCGGATCCGTAGCACCCCATCGGGTGATTTCCCGGCGGCAGTTGACCCGGGCTCCACGCGCTGCCCCGGCGGCCGGGAAACGGTGGTCGGGTAACGCCCGCCACCGCCGTACCGGAGTCTGGAGCCGCCGCCGTGTCCTCGACCGCCCCCGACACCGCCCCCAGCGGACACATCCCGGGCTCCCGACGGCCCCTGCTGCCCGCCGCGGCCGTCCCGCGGCACGCGCTGCGCCGGGCGGCACCGGCGCTCGCCGCGTATCTCGGGGTACGGCTCACCGGGCTGCTGTTCCTCGCCGTGTGGGCGCACCGGCGGCACCACGGGGTGTGGCCGATGCTGGCCACGCAGTGGGACTCCCGCTGGTACCTGGGGATCGCCGACCACGGCTACACGCACGCCCTGGGGACCGCCTTCGACCACAACAACCTCGCGTTCTTCCCGCTGTACCCGCTGCTCGTCAAGGCCGTGGCGGTGCTGACCCCGGGCACCCGGGCCAGTACCGGGCTGGGCATCGCCTGGGTGGCGTCGCTGGTCGCGGCGTGGGGCGTGTTCGCGGTGGGCGACCGGCTGGCCGGGCGGCGGGTCGGGGTGCTGCTGACCGTGCTGTGGGCGGCGTACCCGGTGGGGCTGGTCCAGTGGATGGGCTACACCGAGTCGCTGTTCACGGCGTTCGCCGCGTGGACGCTGTACGCGGTGCTGGACGAGCGCTGGCTGTGGGCGGCGGCGGGCTCGGTCCTGGCCGGGCTGACCAGGCCGACCGGCGTCGCGGTGGCCGCCGCGGTCACGGTCACCGCGCTGCTCTCGCTGCGCACCCGCTTCTCGGCCCGTGCCCTGGCGGCGGCGCTGGCGGCCCCGCTCGGCTGGTGCGCCTACGTCGGCTGGGTGGGGCTCAGGCTCGGCCGCTGGGACGGCTACTTCGCGGTGCAGCGGATGTGGCACAACGAGCTGGACGGCGGCGCGGAGACCGTGCGGTGGCTGCGGCACCTGTTCGGGCAGGTGCCGCGGCCCGAGCTGTTCCTGGTGGTGGTGAGCCTGACCGTGCTGGCGTCCGTCGTCCTGTTCGGGCTCGCGGTCGCGGACCGGCAGCCGGTGCCGCTGCTGGTGTACGGCGCGGTCCTGCTGGTGATCGTGGTGGCCAGCGGGGGCGTGTACTTCCCGCGGGCCCGTTTCCTCCTGCCCGGCTTCCCGCTGCTGCTGCCCGTCGCCGGCTGGCTGGCCCGCGCGTCACGGCGGTCGCGGGTGCTCGTGCTGGCGGCCGCGGTGGCCGGGTCGGCGTACTGCGGTGCGTACATGCTGCTGGTGTGGCCGAGCGCGCCGTGAGCCGCGCGGCGCCGGGCCGCGGCCTGCCTCCCGGGCGTACCCGGACCCGCGCGGGCCCGGCACGCGGCCGGACCCGGCGCCGGGTGCCTATCCGAAGCGGCCGTTCACGTAGTCCGTGGTGCGCGGGTCCTGCGGGTTGCCGAACATGTCGTCGGTCGGGCCGTGTTCGACGATCGCGCCCGGCGTGCCCTGCTCGGCGAGGAAGAAGGCGCACTGCTGGGAGACGCGGGCCGCCTGCTGCATGTTGTGGGTGACGATCACGATGGTGACCTCGTCGGTCAGCTCGTGGATGGTCTCCTCGATACGGCGCGTGGAGGTCGGGTCGAGGGCCGAGCACGGCTCGTCCATCAGCAGCACCCGGGGCCGGACCGCCAGCGAGCGCGCGATGCACAGGCGCTGCTGCTGGCCGCCGGAGAGCGCGCCGCCGGGCTGCCGGAGCCGGTCCTTGACCTCCTTCCACAGGCCCGCCTTGGTGAGGCACTCCTCGACGAGCCCGTCCTTGTCGTCGCGGCCCGCCCGGACCCCCGCCAGTTTCAGTCCCGCGGTGACGTTGTCGTAGATGGACATCGCCGGGAACGGGTTGGGCTTCTGGAAGACCATGCCGATCTCGCGGCGGGCGTGCGTGATGCGGCGGCCCCGGTCGTAGATGTCCTCGCCGTCGAGGAGCACCCGTCCGGACAGGGACGCGGAGCCGACCAGTTCGTGCATGCGGTTCAGGATCCGCAGGAACGTGGACTTGCCGCAGCCGGACGGGCCGATGAGCGCGGTGACCTTGCGGGCGGGCATGGTCAGCGAGACCTGTTCCAGCACCTTGTGGTCGCCGAACCAGGCGGAGACGGCGTCGGCCTCCAGCGTCGCCGGGTTGCCCGGCGCGCCCGCCGGGCCGGGACGGGGCGCCTCGACGGCCGTGATCCGCCGGGTCGGGTCCAGGATCTCGTCGACGAGGGTGCCGGACGGGTCGGTGGTGTCGGACATGGTGGTGGACTCCTCGTCGTTCAGAGCAGGTTGGGCAGCAGGCGGGTGACGGCGCCGGAGACGGCGAGGCCGAGGGCGGCCAGGACGGGGGCGCCGACGATCCAGGTCTGCCAGCGGCCCCACACCCGGTGGGCGGCCACGGTCAGCAGCGCGGCCAGCAGCAGCGCCTGCGACCAGAGGAAGACCGGGAGCCAGGCGGCGCCCTCGCTGCCCATGGCCTGCTCGGAGCCGCTGATCCAGCCGAGGCCCAGCGGACGGGGCGGGCTCGGCTGGACGGCGCTGGTCAGGGCCGCGTCGACGCGGATCGTGCCGGACGGGGTGTAGGGCCCGCCCTCGGCGGTGATGAGCGTGAGCCGCCCCTGGTCCGCGGTGAGGACGGGCGGCAGCGGGTCGCCCTCGCGGCGGACGTCCGTGACCCGGTAGGTGGCGGTGCCCTGACCGGTCGTCACCCGGATGTCGCTGCCGACGGGCAGTTCGTGCAGGTGGTTGAACGGGCTGCCGTAGCCCCACTGGCGGCCCATGATCACGCTGGTGCCGGCCTGGCCTGGCAGCGGGGTGTCCCGGCGGTGGCCAGGTCCCGCCATCAGCACACCGGAGGTGGTGCTCTCGCCGACGACCTGCTTCAGGCCGAGCGCCGGGATGCGCAGCAGGGCGACCGGCGCGCCCGGCTCCAGCATCAGGCCGTCGTACGTCCGCTGGCCCACCGGGGCGACGCCCAGGGCGAGCTCCCGGCGGAACTCGTCGTAGGCCGTCTCCTGGTCGCGGCTGTGCTGGAGGTGCCCGACGATCGTGAGGTTGGCGGCGAAGCCGAGGAGCAGGGCGGAGAGCAGGCACAGCGCGACCCCCGCGAAGGCGAAGCCGGGTCGCTCGGCCCGCGGTGCCGCCGCACGGGGCTCGGGTGCGGGCGCCGGCGCCGGCGGCGCCTGGGCCGGCGGGGGCGGGGACAGAACGGTCACGGGGCGCGCTCCTGTGGAGAGGTGTGTGGTGGAGACACGGCGGCGCGGGCGGCGGGGTGGGGCCCGCCGCCCGCGGTGCCGGGGGCGGTCAGGCCCGGGGCTCGCCGAAGGTCAGCAGTCCGTTGCGGCGGCCGTACCGGACGAAGCCGATGCCGGCCGCGGTGAGGACGACGGCGCCGATGCCGGAGAACAGCGCGATCTGGCTGCCGGTGGAGGCGAGACCGCCACCGCCGCCGGAGGTGCCCGAGCCGCCGGAGGTGCCGCCGGTGGATCCGCCGGAGGTGCCGTCGCCGCCGGTGGTGCCGGCCGTGTCACCGGAGGACCCGTCGGTCGGCCCGTCGGAGGGACCGTCCGTGGGCTCGTCGGAGGGGTCGCCGCCCGGGTCGTCGGACGGGGTCGCCGAGGGGGACTCGGAGGAGGGTTCGGCGAGGGTGAAGTCGACCGCTCCCACGGCGTTCACGCCGCCGGTGCAGTCGGGGCTGTAGTCCCAGTTGGTCGGCCCGGCCACGGCGTCGTCAGGGACGGTCAGCGCGTCCCAGGTCAGCGTGCCGCTCGCGTCGGCCGTGGCGTCCGGGAACCGGGCGTCGTTGCCGCGCAGGGCCATCGCGTGCGTGGTTCCCGACACGCACCCGCGGATGACGACCTTCACCGACTGGCCGCGCTCCAGCTGCGGGTTGTAGCCGAGCAGGGTCCCGGAGTCCTTGTCGTACATCTCGTACCTCGGCAGCTGCGCGGTGACCCGGGCGGGCGTGGATTCCGAGGAGCCCCACTCGGCGGCGCTGGCCGGGGTGAACCGGGCGACGATGTCGTGCGTCCCCTCGGCCAGCGCCGGGGTGGTGAACTCGGCCTTCCCGCCCGTGACCGTGGCCTGGCCCAGGGTCGTGGCGCCGTCCACGAAGGCGACGGTGCCGGTCGCCTCCGCGGGGGAGAGCGTCGCGGTGAGCTTCGACGTCCCGTCGGGCGCGACCACGGCGGGGTCGGCGGCGAGCGCGACGCCGGTGGCCGTGGCGCCCTCACCGACCGCCCAGTGGTCGCCGGTGACGGTGATCTTCTGGGACCAGTACGGGTCGCCCGGCACGATCGACGAGGGCGGGATGGACCAGTCGTCGTTCTCGACGCACCGCAGCCGCAGTTCGTAGGTGCCGTCGCCCGCGATGATGTCGGACAGGCTCCTGACGTCCACGCCCGGATTGTCCGCCGCGGCCAGCGAGACCGTCGAGGACGCCGCGGTGTAGGGCGCCTGGTCGGTGATGCCGGTCACGGCCACCGCCTCGGTGCCGTCGGGCCTGACCACGTACAGGGCCAGCACGCTGTTCCAGTTGATGTCCTCGATGGCGGCGTCGGGACACGCGCCGGAGAACCCGGCGGAGCCGGCGATCGGCTGTGCGTCGGTCAGGCTGCCGCTGCCGGGCGTCAGGGTGAAGTCACCGACCGAGGCCGCCCGGGCAGGCGGGGACTGTGAGGTGATCAGGGCCACCAGGCCCAGGGCCACCAGAGCACAGGCGGCCGCGAGGGCGGCCGCTCTTCGGAACGGATGTGGCACGGTCATTGCTTGGCCCCCCGGGGGACGGTCGGACGGATGTACCGGAACAGCGCGTGGGGCCGGGCACCCGAGGGTGCCCGGCCGTCGCGCGGGGATCAGACGGTGCGCACGGGTCAGCGCTCGGCCTTGGTGGTGGTGTCACCGCAGAGGGTGCCGAGGGTGCCGAAGCCGTACTTGGTGATCGTGGTGGTGTCGGAGCAGACCTTCGAGGCGGAGCCGACGAAGGTCTGCGCGACGACGCTGTTGGTGAGGCTGGCGGTCGGGACGACGTTGTAGACGTTCCGCAGGAAGGCGGGGGTGAAGGCGGTGTTGAGCGCGATCGCCGAGCCCGAACCGGTGGTCGGGGCGGTGCCGTTGATGTTGCGCAGACGCGACTCGCCGCGGCGGTTGGGGACGTCCGAGAGGCCCTTGCCCTGGGCGATCCACTGGGCGATCGAGTACGGCATCAGCTGGTTGGCGTTGGCGATCGCCTCGCCGTTGTGCTCCTGGATGGTGCCGTTGACGCAGCTGCCGAGGTCGGACTCGGTGAGGCCCAGGGCCTGCAGCCAGAACGAGCGGGTGCCGGAGCCGGACTGCGGCAGCAGCGGCTGCGCGTTCGGGAACTCGGTGGAGGTGCACTTGTAGATCGCGGCGAGCTGCGCCGTGGTCAGGTTCGTCGGCAGCGTGCTGCCCAGGTCGGTGGCGTAGGTGACACCGTCCTTGGCGAACGGGACGAAGGTCAGGTCGGTGGTGCTGGTGTCCGCCGGGCCACGCGAGGAACGGGCGAAGTCGATGCAGTGGGTGCCCGCGTCCAGGTCGGCGTTGAGCGCGTTGATGCCGGCCGACGAGCCGTCGGGGCGCGCGACGGTGGCACAGCCGGACGCCTTGGTCTTGATGGTGGACGTGCCGGTCGCGTTCCACGACGCGATGATCTTGCCGCTGGCGTTGGTCACCGTGGAGGACTCGCTGAGGCCGTTCATCACGTACTGCGTGGTGTCCGAGCCGACACCCGCGAGCTGGCGGTAGTCGGTGAGCGGCGTCGGGTCGGCGACGGCCGGGGAGGTGAGGATTCCGAGACCGAGAGCCGCGGCACCGAAAACAGCGCCGACCTTGGCGTAGGACTTGACGTTCACTTCTGAACCCCTTGTTTTCCGGTTTTCGAAGACTGGACGTTCAAGCTGAATCCGGAAGGCCGAAAAAAGAATCCGGATTTCCGTGCTGCCGACCCGCCGGCCGGCCACCGCATACGCTTCCATCAATTCCGTACGGTGACCAACCAATTCCCGACGAGGGAAAGGTTACGGGGAGGCTTCCTAGGTGCCTCCTAGGGAATTCTCCGATGGGCGAGGCGAAGCAGGACGGGACCCGAAAGCCCTGCCGCACCGCCGAGGAACAGAACGGCGAGCAGAATCCAGCGGACGATTCCCATGACCTCCGCGGGGGTCACGCCGCCGCGGCTGTCCGCCACGGGCTGCTGCGGCCCCGCGGAGGGCGGCGCGGAACCGTGCGCCGCGGCCGCCCGCGACGGGCCGGAGGTGCCGCCCGCACCGGCTGTGCCCGCGGTCCCTGCGCCGCCGTCCGTGGAGCCGGAGACCCCTCCGGCGGCGGAACCGGAACCGGATCCGGCTCCACCGGAGCCGCCGTCGCCCGGCGGGCCGGACGGGGAGCCGCCCGTGGCGCCGCCCTGCTCCAGGGCGTTCGCGGCGGTCACGGCCTGCGCGCGCTGCTCGGCGGGCAGCGGCGCGTAGCCGTAGGGAAGCTGACCGGCCGCCAGGCCCTGGGTCTGGCCCGCGCCGGCCACGTACCTGATGAACTTCGCGTACGCCGTGCGGGTCGCGGCGTCCTGGTTCGTCGAGGCCGCGGCGTAGGCGACGGCCGTCAGCGGGTAGGCCTGGCCCTTGGCCCGCGCCGGGTCGGGATCGAGCACGGTGGCGTCCACCGGCGACGGCTTCATGGCCTCGACCGCGGCCGTGAGCGTGCCGGCCGAGGGCTTGACGAAGGTTCCGTCCGCGTTGCGCAGGGCCGCCGTCTTCAGTCCGTAGCGCTCGGCCGACGCGGTGTCGACGAGCGCCAGGACGGCGCGCCTGCCCGGCGGGGACACGTCGTTGCCGAGCTTGGCCGGGGATCCGTTGCCTCCCGGCTGCCATACGACGGTCCGGTTGTTGTTGCCCCGGAGGGTGCGCACGGCCCCGTCGTGCAGGTCCGCCGTGTACGGGTCCAGGTCGGTCAGGGCGTAGGTCAGCGGCGGGGTGCTGTTGTTGGCGAGGGCGACCGGCGTCGTCGGGTCCACCTTCGGGTAGTCGGTCAGCTCGGTGCTCTTCGCCAGGTCCAGATCCTTGAAGTAGGGATTCACCTTCGTGCCCCAGGGATCCGGTTTTCCGGACAGGAAATCCCGGGCGTCCGGATCGGACTGGAGCCAGTTCCAGACCAGGCGGGTCGTGTCGGAACTCTGCAGCGGAACCATCAGACTTCTCGGTGATCCCTGGAGCTGCGGAAAGCCCGGATTCAGCTCCTGGAACTCCTTGTCGTCGACGAAACTGCTCGGATTCCCTTTCAGATGGTCCGGCGTCGTGAGGAGGGACACGTCCTTCACATAGGAATGCGTGAGCATCTTGGCGACGAGCCGTGGGGTCAGTCTCATGTCCTGGACGACACCGTCGGGGCCCTCGAAGAAGAACGCGACCGCCACTCCCGACACCGCGACCGGTGCCTCGACGACCTTCGCCGCGGCGTCCCGCTGGTCCACCGGGTCGACGGTGAAGCCGAGCAGCGGCTGGTCGGACGTCGTGTTCAGCACCTGGCTCCTGGCCACCTCCTCCCCGCCCTGGGTGAAGGCGAAGGTGCTCCCCGTGACCGAGCACAGTTTCGGCTGCCAGGACGTGACGGCGTCCGTCGCCAGTTCGGAGCCGGCCGTGGGCCGCTCCGGCTGGCCGGTCGGGCAGAACTCGTCGACCGGCTGGAAGGAGAGCGGGACGACCATCCGCTGGGCCCAGTTGGAGGCGGACAGCGGCGAGGTGGCGAGGTTGGGGGTGCGTCCGTCGCCTGCGTTCAGGACATCCGTGCCGTCGGCCTCGTGCGTGCCGCGCGGCACGACGACCAGCCAGCACGCCCGCGGGGCCGGGTCGCTGCCCGAGGGCGCGGTGTTGGCGCCGCATCCGAGGTGCGGGGCCTCCACGGCGTCCTGCACCTCGAAGTTCACCTCTCCGGTGCCGTTGGCGAACGTACGGTTGGCGACCTGCTCGTTCGTGTCCAGCGGGCCGAAGTAGGTGGTGTCCGTGGCCGACGTGGTGGCCGGGAGGCCGCCGACGGGCTGGAACGGAACGAAGGCGTTCGCACCGGTGTATCGCGTCTCCGCCGGGTCGTAGACCTGGGAGGCCGCGGGATCGGCGCTGACCATCCGCCGCCCGGAGAAGGCACCCTTGATCACGTCGTCGCCGACGCCCGAGCTGCCGAACTCGCACTGCTCGCGGCTGGGTCCGGCCGGGTCGTCGCCCCAGCACTGCATGATCTGCAGGTAGTTGTACTGGTAGACGTTGTCCGAGGTGGGAGCCCCGCCCGTCCAGCTGACCCGGACGCCCTGTGAGCGCAGGTCCTTCGTCTGGTGGACGGTCACCTTCAGCCGGGAGAAGTCGTCGTACGGGCCTTTCCTCCCCGTCACCGTCACCGCGGAGTCCGCCGCCCCGCCGTCCGCGGCCGCGGCGGGGGGCGTGACGGGCGGGAGCGGGAGCAGGGCCAGGGCAAGGGCGGCCAGCAGGGCTCCCACGGCGGCGACGACGCGCGGCCCCGGCCGCCGGTCCGGTGCGGTGTTCATGCCGCACCGCCCTTGCGGCGGCTCCGGCCGGCCATCAGCCGGGCGACCACGGGCGGGCCCACGACGACGCCGACCAGGAGCACGGCCGACAGTGCCATCAGCGCGGTGCGCAGGCCCATGGAGTCGTCCGAGGCGAGCGAGACGGGGCTCGCGGCGACCGAGGTGTCGCCGGTGTTCTGGCCGCCGCCGAGCGCCTCACCCGTGTCCGGGTCGACGCCGCCGCCCGTCGTACCGCCCGCGCCGGTGCCGCCCGCGGCGGAGCCGGCCGAGCCGCCCGTCGCCGTACCCCCCGAACCGCCCGTCGTGCCCGAGCCGCCCGTCGAGGCCGTGCCGCCGCCGGTTCCGGAGCCGCCCGAGGCGGAGCCGCCGCCGGAGCCCGAGCCGCCCGCGGCGGAGCCGTTGCCGACCTGCGTGGGCGTCTTGTTGCCGCCGGTGCCGGTCGCGCACTGGTCGGACCCCTTCTTGTCGCAGGCCTGCGGGTAGGGGGCGTTCTCCAGCAGGACGTTCCTGCCGCCGGAGAAGGTCGGGTTGTTGCACGTGCCGATGTCGATGTTCGCGGCCACCGCGCCCGGGATCTTCTTCGTCTGGTCCATGGCCGCCTGCACCAGGTTCTTCGGCAGCGGCGAGTAGCCGAGCCGGTCCGCCAGTTGCTGGCCCTCGCAGAGGAAGTAGTCGTTGAAGGTGCTCAGCGTGGCGCCCTTGGCCTTGGTGAAGCCCATCTCCTCCTTCGTCGGGATGATCATGTAGCTGTAGGAGGAGAGCGGGTAGGTGCGCTTGTCTCCGTAGGTGTAGACGGAGTCCAGGTTCTGGGTGAGGTAGTTCGCGGAGCGCGGGTCGTCGTTGATCCTGGCCTGGGTCAGTGCGACGGCGACGCTGGAGGCGGTCGGCTCGATGTAGTAGCCGGCCCGGTTGAGGACCTTGGCGACCGGGAAGCCCGCGTTGCGCGCGTAGGAGTACTCGACGTAGGTGATGGCGCCCTCGGCCTGCGGCTGCTTGGTGTAGCCGGCGACGCCGAGCGACTGCGACTGGGCGACGAAGCCCGAACCGGGGATCACCGGGAAGTACGACGTCAGACCGCAGGGCGTGGGCTTGCCCGCCCGGCGGCAGTAGTCGTTCCAGAGGGAGCCGTACTCCTTGGACATCCACAGGCTGAACTGCGCGGTCGTACCGGAGCCGTCGGAGCGGACGACGGGGACGATGCGGCGGGCGGGCAGGTTCAGGCCGGGGTTGTCGGCCTTGATCTCCGGCGCGTTCCACTGGGTGAGTCCGCCGGTGAAGATCTTGGTGATGACGGAGCCGGACAGCCGCAGGTTGGTGACCTGCCGGCCGCCGATCTTCAGGTTGTACATGAACGACGTGCCGCCGGCCACGATCGGCATGTACGCGTACTTGCGCTGCGGCGGGGCCTCGGTGGTGCCGAACTCGGTGAGGCCGTAGGGGATCTCCGAGACGCCGAAGTCGGAGGTGCCGTTGGCGAACTGGGTCCGGCCGACCGACGAGCCGACCGCCGAGTAGTTGACGGTCAGGCCCTGCTGCTTGACGTTGCGGCGCCACTGCTCGATGGCGTTGGAGCTCCACGTCGAACCGGATCCGCTGATCTTGACGTAGGTGGCGGCGAAGGCGCCCGGCGGGTGCAGCGCCAGCAGCACGCAGACCAGGGCGACGCAGACGGCCAGCGCCTGGTGCACGCGCGTAGCGCGCGGGCGTCGGACAGGGGCGGGTATCACGGGGTGCTCCTCGTCGGTGCGGGTCTGACGGACGGCTGGTCGGTGACGGCACGGGCCGCGAAGCGCCGGGTGTCGCGGCGGGACGCCTTGACCCGGCGGTGTTCCTGGCGGCGGGTCAGCTGCCCGGGTCCGCGGCCGCCGATGACGCGGGCGACGACGAACAGGACGAGCACCAGCAGCAGGAGCACCGCGGCGGTGCCGAAGCCGCGCGCGATGTAGGTGGGCTCGGGGGACTTGACCAGTTCGAAGGTGGCCAGCGGGAGCGACACCATCGGGTCGTGCAGCGGATCGGTGTTGAGTTCCGCGGTGTAGCCGGCGGTCAGCAGCACCGGCGAGGTCTCCCCGACCCCGCGGGCGGTGCCCAGGATGATCGCGGTCATCAGTCCGGACCGCGAGGTGGGCAGCACCACGTGCCACACGGTGCGCCACCGCGAGGTGCCGAGCGCGTACGACGCCTCCCGCAGCGTGCCCGGGACCAGCCGGATCACCACGTCCGAGGCCCGGATGATGATCGGCAGCATCATCACGGAGATCGCCAGCGCGGCGGCGAGCCCGGAGCGGTCGAAGCCGAGCGCGAGGATGAAGGTCGCGTAGATGAACAGGCCCGCGACGATGGACGGCAGCGCGGTCATCGCCTCGACGATGGTGCGGACGAACCGGCTGAAGGCGCCCGGCACCTCGTTGAGGAAGACCGCGCAGACCAGCCCGGTCGGGATGCAGATCACCAGGGCGATGGAGATCTGCCACAGGGTGCCGACGATCGCGTGCAGGATGCCGCCGACGCTGAGCGGTTCGATCGGGCCCGCGTCGGCCATCGACTGGGTGTAGAAGTTCAGGTGCGGCAGCGCGTCGCGGCCCTCGTAGATGGTGTAGACGATCACGAAGGCCAGCACGGCGATCATCACGACGCCGAGGCTCTGGACGACGGCGGCGGCCACCCGGTCGCGGACCGCGGGCCCGTCCTCGTCGAAGGAGACCAGCAGCGCGTACAGGCCGAGGAAGAGCGCGTAGGCGATCACGACGAAGCCCAGGGCGCCGTTGAAGGGCAGCAGCCGGTCGAACATCACCCAGGTGATCGCGAGGGCCGCGGCGGCGGCGCCGAGCATGGCGTACACGTCGGTCGCGCGCAGCGTGGAGAGGTTGCGGCGGGACTCGGTGAGTCCGGTGCGGCGCGCGGGCAGCCGGGTGCGCGGTGCCCGCGCCTCGGCGGGCGGTGTCTGCGGTCCCTGGTCGCCGGGTGGGCTCTGGGCGGTGGTGACGGTCATCGGGGCGGGGTCTCCTCAGGAGTCGCTGGTCGCGCCGGAGCGGCTGCGGGCGACGATCGACGACGCGACGAAGTTGACGACGAGGGTCATCAGGAACAGCGCGAGGCCCGCGGCCATCAGCGCCGACATGCCGATCTCGCTCGCCTCGCCGTAGCGCAGGGCGATCAGCGAGGAGACCGAGCTGGTGCCGTTCTGCAGGATGTGCGGCTGGATCGCGAAGACCGGCGAGATGATCAGGTAGACGGCGATGGTCTCGCCGAGCGCCCGGCCCAGGCCCAGCATGGTGCCGCCGATGACGCCGCCCTTGCCGAAGGGCAGCACGACGCTGCGGATCATGCCCCAGCGGTTGGCGCCGAGCGCGTACGCGCCCTCCCGTTCGCCGACCGGGGCCTGCGAGAACACCTCGCGCATCACCGAGCAGATGATCGGCGCGACCATCAGGGAGACGACCATGCCGGCGATGAAGGTGGAGGAGGTGTAGACGGTGGCGGTGGCGAGCGGGTCGTGCGGGTCGGCGCCGTCGACCTCGAAGAGCGGGATCCACCCGAGGTACGTGGAGATCCAGCGCGACAGGGAGACCACGTGCCCCTGGAAGAAGAACAGCCCCCACAGGCCGTAGACGACCGACGGCACGGCCGCCATCAGGTCGACGATGCTGACGAGGGTGCGGCGCAGCCGCGGCGGCGCGTACTCGGAGATGTACAGCGCCGTGCCGAGCGCCAGCGGTACGGCGAACGCGATGGCGACGAGCGCGATGAGGACGGTGCCGACCAGGACGGCCGCGATGCCGAAGTGGCCGCCGTCGGGCTCCCAGGTCTCGGTGGTGAGGAAGGCCCACTTCGCGACCGTCAGGGCCTGCCAGGCCCGGTAGGTGAGGAAGCCGCCGACGAGCAGCATGATGGCCAGCACCAGGGCGCCGCCGCCGCGCAGCGCGCCCCTGAACACCCGGTCCGGGACGCCTGGATCGGCGTACAGGCGTCTCGGCGGGTCGTCGGCCGGACCCCACGGTCGCTCGTCTCTTCGCGTCGTCACATGGGCCGACGCTCCTGAGGCCGGATGGACTTCGGCACACGCGGAAGTGAACGAGGTGACCCCGAGAGGCAACTTCCGGGATTGACGTGAACGCGGCGACGTGGAGAACGTAAAAGGGCCCGAACCCACCGTCGCGGCGGGTTCAGACCCCTGCACAGAAATAACGGGCCGGACGACCGGGTTCGCCCGTCAGTCCATGTCCTCCCAGGCGATCATGCCGCCCGCCCCGATATCGACCAGGAGGCCCCGGAAACGCTCATAGGCGGCCTGGCAGGTCGAATGCCGTTCGTAGGCGCGCGACGACACCGCCAGCGCGCCGCCGGCCGGATCACGCAACCGCCAGACCCAGCCATTGCCCTCGGAGGTGTGGTGCACACCCCCGGGTAATGCGAGGACATCGGCGCACATGCGCTCGAACGCCGTCCGGCACTCCTCGTAGCTCCGGTACGTCAGGGCCGCCACCGCGACGACCCGTCCATTGGTGGCCGTGAGCCGCCACAGGTAACTCCCGTCTGCGGATATGTCTATGTGACAGCGCGTGCCGGGTACGGCCGCGCCCCCCTGTCTTGCCGCCATCCATCCCCACCCCTGCGGTTCCCGTTGTCAGGAAAGCCGCACGTTCGGACGCTGGTTCGCCCGCCGTGCGGCACCCGCAGGGTAGTGAGACACAAGTGACAACGATTGCCCACTCTTTAATGTACCGAGCATGCTTCACCCAATGGTTGCCCCTCGTTCACATGGCTGCCGCACAGGGCCGAAAACCGGGCGCGGTACGCGTAGGTGGCCGCCAGGTCCGCTGAAATTAGGGTCGAGTTCTCCCTTCGGTTTTCCATGGAATCGACGCAGCCGATATTCGCCCGTACTTCTCTTTACCGGGAAATCCCCGATGCCGTGGGACAAGCATCGAAAGCGTTCCAAAATCTCCACGCGATGAGTACGCTGCACACGTCAATTCGGGCCCGGCTGACGGGAATTGGCCGGCCATGGCATTCAACTTGGGGAATTCGCATGCGCATGTACTCTGCCGTCGCCGCCGCGTGCGGCGTCGTGGCCCTGTCCGCCCTCGCCGTTCCGGCCGCACACGCGGACGAGCAGTACGGCGACACCTATGTCACCGGCGTCGTCGTCAACAGCGGTGACCCCGTGGTCGTCGGTACGGGCGCGAGAACCGTCTCGGTCGCGGTCACCGCGACCGACCCGACCGGCCTCTCGGAGATCAACGCCACGCTGTACCACGGCGCGTACGCCGCCCAGGACAGCACGGTCGCGGCGGCGACGGACTGCGCCCCGACCGCCGACGCCACCACCACCTGCGTCCTGACCTTCGACCTCGCACCGGGCACCGCCCCGGCCGCCAGTGCGCTGGCGGGCACCTGGAGCGTCAGCGCCTACGCGATCGCGGCCGACGGCGACGCCCAGTTCCTGGAGCGGGCGGCCACGTTCACCATGAAGCGCGACACCCGGCTGACCGCCGACGCCACCCCCGAGCCGGTGAAATGGGGCAAGCTCCTCACGGTCAAGGGCACGGTGCAGAACGCCGACTGGGCGACCGCCTCGTTCGCCGCGGCCGCGGCCGGCCAGTCGGCGCGGCTCCAGTTCCGGCCGTCGGGCTGCGCCACCTGGAGCACCCTGAAGACCGCCGTCACCGCCGCCGACGGCACCCTGTCGACCGCCGTCCGCGCCTACGCCGACGGCGACTACCGCTGGTCCTACGCCGGTACGGCCACGACCGCCGCCGCGGTCTCCCCGGCCGACCACGTCGACGTCCGCTGACCCCGCGTCCGGCCCTGCGCTGAAACAACGGTGCCGGGCCTCCGTCACGGAGGCCCGGCACCACGCGCTCAGGAAAAATCCCGACACCGGGCGCACAGGGACAAGCCCGACGGCCGGCCCGAGACCTGGCGCCCGACCGCCGACCCGAGACCTGGCGCCCGACGGCCGACCCGGCACCGCACCCGCGAGGAGCAGCCCGACCGCCGACCCGAGACCCGGCGCCCGACGGTCCTCACGAGACCTGGCGCCCGACGGCCGACCCGGCACCGCGCGCCTCACGACCAGCCCGGCACCGCCCGCCTCCGGATCATCACGGCGCCCCGGCACGCACTGCCCGCCCCCTCACCGGCAGGCGGCCGTGGAGCGGGCCCGCCCGTCGTCCGGCGGCCGCCCGGGAGCCGCGCCGCGGTCAGCCCGTCGCCAGCAGGATCGCCAGGAGGACGGCTCCGGCGATCGCGGGCGCGGCCACCTCGTACGCCCAGCGCACCGTGATCTCGCCCTGCGCGGACTCGGCCTTCCCCCGGTTCTCCAGCGTCTCCCGCAGGTCGTCCATGACCTTGTCGGTGGCCGCGCGCGCCGGGCCCGAGTCCTCGGCGGGCTCGTGCAGGCCGCGGGACGCGCCACCGCCCAGGCCGAAGCCGCCGTAGCCGCCCCCGGTGGGCTCCGTCCGGCCGCGCCGCGCGTCCGACGCCGCCTTGGCCTGCGCCTTCGCCTGCCGTCCCGCCGCCCTCTTGCGGCCGCGCAGCGAGACCGGGATCGCCCACAGCTGGTACTTCGCGCCCGAGGTGACGAGCACCTCGTTCGAGTAGCCCGAGCGCAGGACCTCGATCTCTCCCCACGGAAGCGTGATCACACGGAACGGGTTGCGCACCCGCAGCCGGTCCTCGCCCGCGAACACCGCGGGGCGCAGCGTGAAGGCCACCACCAGCGGCACGATCAGGATCATGAGGGCCAGGGCGAGCCAGGGCGTGCGGCCGTGGCCCCGGATCAACGCGTCGATCCCGAGCCAGCCGATGATGCCGAGCAGGAGCACGCCACCGACCAGCGCCTGCGGCGAGCGGTAGATGCGGTCCTTGACGAGGGGCGAGGTCATGCCGCCGATTGTGCCTCAGGTGTGCGCCGGGACGCCGTGGGGTGTGCGTCCGGTGCGCGGTCCGGCCCGCCGAGGGCCCGCCGCACGGTGCCCGCCGCGCCGCGGAGAGAAGAACCGCGCCCTCGGGGTGTACAGCCGCTACGCGCGTAGATATGCTCGGGTGGTGACCATGCCCACCACCGCACCCCACGCACTTGCTGACGTCACCGCGTCCGACAGCACGCTGCGCCGCTTCCTCCACGGGCTGCCCGGCGTCGACGCGGTCGGCCTGGAGGCGCGTGCCGCCTCCCTCGGCACCCGTTCCATCAAGACCACCGCGAAGGCGTACGCCATCGACCTCGCCATCTCGATGGTCGACCTGACGACGCTGGAAGGCGCGGACACCCCGGGCAAGGTCCGGGCGCTCGGCGCCAAGGCGGTCCACCCGGACCCGACGGACCGGACGACCCCCGCCACGGCCGCCGTCTGCGTCTATCCCGACATGGTGGCCACCGCCAAGGAGGCCGTCGCCGGCTCGTCCGTCAAGGTCGCCTCGGTCGCCACCGCCTTCCCGGCGGGCCGCGCCGCGCTGCCGGTCAAGCTCGCCGACGTGCGGGACGCCGTGGCCGCGGGTGCCGACGAGATCGACATGGTCATCGACCGCGGGGCGTTCCTCGCGGGGAACTACGCCAAGGTGCACGAGGAGATCGTCGCCGTGAAGGAGGCCTCGGGCGCCGCCCGGCTCAAGGTCATCTTCGAGACGGGCGAGCTGTCGACGTACGACAACATCCGCCGGGCCTCCTGGCTCGGCATGCTCGCGGGCGCCGACTTCATCAAGACCTCCACCGGCAAGGTCGCGGTGAACGCGACCCCGGCGAACACCCTGCTCATGCTGGAGGCCGTGCGCGACTTCCGCGCGCAGACCGGTGTCCAGGTCGGCGTCAAGCCGGCCGGCGGCATCCGCACCAGCAAGGACGCGATCAAGTTCCTCGTCCTGGTGAACGAGACGGCGGGCACGGACTGGCTGGACAACCACTGGTTCCGGTTCGGCGCCTCCTCGCTCCTGAACGACCTGCTGATGCAGCGTCAGAAGCTGGCCACCGGCCGCTACTCCGGCCCCGACTACGTGACGGTGGACTGATCACCATGGCCAAGGAAAAGATGACCACCGCATTCGAGTACGCACCGGCGCCCGAGTCCCGCTCCGTCGTCGACATCGCCCCTTCCTACGGCCTCTTCATCGACGGCGAGTTCACCGACGCCGCCGACGGGAAGGTCTTCAAGACGGTCAGCCCCAGCACCGAGGAGGTGCTGTCCGAGGTCGCGCGGGCCGGCGCCGAGGACGTCGACCGGGCCGTCGGGGCGGCCCGCAAGGCGTTCGAGAAGTGGTCCGCGCTGCCGGGCTCGGAGCGCGCCAAGTACCTCTTCCGCATCGCCCGCATCATCCAGGAGCGCAGCCGCGAGCTGGCCGTCCTGGAGACGCTGGACAACGGCAAGCCGATCAAGGAGACCCGCGACGCTGACCTCCCGCTGGTCGCCGCGCACTTCTTCTACTACGCGGGCTGGGCCGACAAGCTGGACCACGCCGGCTACGGCGCGAACCCGCGGCCCCTCGGCGTCGCCGGCCAGGTCATCCCCTGGAACTTCCCGCTCCTGATGCTGGCCTGGAAGATCGCCCCGGCGCTCGCCACCGGCAACACGGTGGTCCTCAAGCCCGCCGAGACGACTCCGCTGTCCGCGCTCTTCTTCGCGGACATTTGCCGCCAGGCGGGCCTGCCCAAGGGCGTCGTCAACATCCTGCCCGGCTACGGCGACGCGGGCGCCGCGCTCGTCGCCCACCCGGACGTCGACAAGGTCGCGTTCACCGGCTCCACCGCCGTCGGCAAGGAGATCGCGCGCACGGTCGCGGGCAGCCGCAAGAAGCTCACCCTCGAACTGGGCGGCAAGGGCGCGAACATCGTCTTCGACGACGCGCCGATCGACCAGGCCGTCGAGGGCATCGTCACCGGGATCTTCTTCAACCAGGGCCAGGTCTGCTGCGCGGGCTCCCGGCTCCTGGTCCAGGAGTCGATCCACGACGAGCTGCTCGACTCCCTCAAGCGCCGCCTGTCCACGCTCCGCCTCGGCGACCCGCTGGACAAGAACACCGACATCGGCGCGATCAACTCCGCGGAGCAGCTCGCGCGGATCACCTCGCTCGTCGAGCAGGGCGAGACCGAGGGCGCCGAGCGCTGGTCCCCGGCCTGCGAACTCCCCTCCTCCGGCTACTGGTTCGCCCCGACGCTGTTCACGAACGTCACCCAGGCGCACACCATCGCCCGCGACGAGATCTTCGGCCCTGTCCTGTCGGTCCTGACCTTCCGCACCCCGGACGAGGCCGTCGCCAAGGCCAACAACACGCAGTACGGCCTGTCGGCCGGCATCTGGACCGAGAAGGGCTCGCGGATCCTCGCCGTGGCGAACAAGCTGCGCGCGGGCGTGATCTGGTCCAACACGTTCAACAAGTTCGACCCGACCTCGCCGTTCGGCGGGTACAAGGAGTCGGGCTTCGGCCGCGAGGGCGGCCGCCACGGCCTGGAGGCATACCTCGATGTCTGATCGCACCAACGAGCGTCTGTCTGTCTTCAAGACCTACAAGCTGTACGTCGGCGGGAAGTTCCCGCGTTCCGAGAGCGGCCGGGTGTACGAGGTGACGGACTCGAAGAACAACTGGCTGGCCAACGCGCCGCAGTCGAGCCGCAAGGACGCCCGGGACGCGGTCGTCGCCGCCCGCAAGGCCTTCGGCGGCTGGTCCGGGGCGACCGCGTACAACCGCGGCCAGGTCCTGTACCGCGTCGCGGAGATGCTGGAGGGCCGCCGGGACCAGTTCGTGCGCGAGGTCGCCGACGCGGAGGGCCTCGGCAAGTCCAAGGCCGCCGCGGTCGTGGACGCGGCCGTGGACCGCTGGGTCTGGTACGCGGGCTGGACGGACAAGATCGCCCAGGTGGCCGGCGGCGGCAACCCGGTCGCGGGCCCGTTCTTCAACCTCTCCTCGCCGGAGCCGACCGGTGTGGTGGCCGTCCTGGCCCCGCAGGAGTCGTCGTTCCTCGGCCTGGTGTCCGTGGTCGCGCCGGTGATCGCGACCGGCAACACGGCGGTCGTCGTGGCCAGCGAGAAGGCGCCGCTCCCGGCCCTCTCGCTCGCCGAGGTGCTCGCCACCTCCGACGTCCCCGGCGGAGTCGTCAACGTCCTCTCCGGCCGTACGGCGGAGATCGCGGCGCCGCTCGCCGCCCACCAGGACGTCAACGCGATCGACCTCGCGGGCGCCGACGAGGCGCTGGCCAAGGAGCTGGAGATCGCGGCGGCCGACAACCTCAAGCGGGTCCTTCGTCCACAGCCTGTGGATTACACCGCGACCCCGGGGACCGAGCGCCTGACGGCCTTCCTGGAGACGAAGACGGTCTGGCACCCGACGGGCGCGCTGGGCGCGTCCGGCTCCTCCTACTGAGGCCGGCCGAACCGCCCCGTCAGGGGCCGGGGAACCGCGCGTCCGCCGCCACGGACCCGCGGTTCCCCGTCGGCCGTCAGCCGCCCGCGGTGCCCAGCGCCTGCCCCAGCAGCGGCAGCGACCCGACCGACGACGCCTGCGCCACCGGTCCGGTCAGCATCTTCGACGACACCGGCTGGAAGTCGGCCACCTGCGTCCCCACCCCGTTGTCCAGCGGGTCGACGCCGGTACCCGCCAGCGGGTTGGGCTTCAGCCCCGTCACCGAGCCCGTGACGTAGGGCAGCGCGGCACCCAGCGCCTGGAGACCCGTGGTCGGGTCGGCGTGGCCGAGCCCGGCGGGCGCGGTCCGCACCAGGGAGTCCGCGACGTGCTGGGGGGCCGCGGCGGCCGTCGCGGCGCCCGCGCCGAGCGCGACTCCCGCCGTGGCGAGTGCGACCAGGGCACGCTGAGCGGTCGGATGCGGGGAGGACGCGGTTCGGGCCATGAGAGGTGCCACCTTCGAGTGCTCAGGGTAAGCGTATGGGCACTCAGGGTAGTTGAGGTGTGAGTCACGCTCCAAAGCCGACCCGCGGGGTCGGCAGCGGGCGCCCCATGCGTCAAACTGGTGTTCCGTGAGCATTCATCCGCCGTCCCCCGCCCGTGTCGTGCTGCTGTGCGGCCCCTCCGGCTCCGGCAAGTCCCTCGTCGCCGCCCGCTCCGGGCTGCCCGTGCTGCGCCTCGACGACTTCTACAAGGAGGGCGACGATCCCACGCTGCCGCTGGTGGCGGAGAGTTCGGACATCGACTGGGACCACCCGGAGTCCTGGGACGCGGAGATCGCCGTCGAGGCCATCGCCCGGCTCTGCGCGACGGGTTCGACGCCGGTCCCGGTGTACGACATCTCGCTGAGCGCCCGTACCGGCGAGGAACCGCTGCACATCGGCCGCACCCCGCTGTTCATCGCGGAGGGCATCTTCGCCGCCGAGATCGTGGAGCGCTGCCGGGAACTCGGCCTGCTGGCCGACGCGCTCTGCCTCAGCCGGGGGCCGGTGCGGACGTTCCGGCGGCGCTTCCTGCGCGACCTCAGGGAGGGCCGCAAGTCGGTGCCGTTCCTGGTGCGCCGCGGCTGGCGGCTGATGCGCGCGGAGCGGGCGATCGTGGCCCGCCAGGTGTCGCTGGGCGCGCACCCGTGCGACCGGGACGAGGCGCTGGGCCGGCTGGCTGCGGCAGCGGTGGGCCGGCAGACCCGGGACCGGGCCGCGGCCTGACCGCGCGGCACCCGCGGGCGAAACGAAGAAGCGGGACCGGACGGACCCCCCGGCCCTCCGGTCCCGCTCCCCGTCGCTCCGCCGAACACCCCCGTGTCCCCCGTGGCGGAGCTCCCCCGTGCTTTCCCCCGCGAGTCCCCCCGGACCCGCTTTCCCCCTGGGCCCCGACTCGCGTCCCCCGTGAGTCCCCCCGGGCCCTCCCCGTCGGGATCCCCCCGGATCCCCTCACCTTCAGGCGACGAGCTCCCCGAAGGCGTCCTCCTCGTCACGGCCGAAGCTGAGGACCTCGTCCTCGCGCAGCCGGCGGAGCGACCGCCAGATGCTGGACTTCACCGTGCCGACACTGATGTCGAGGATCTCCGCGATCTCCGGGTCCGTGCGGCCCTCGTAGTAGCGCAGGACCAGCATGGTGCGCTGGAGTTCGGGCAGCCGGGCGAGCGCCTGCCACAGGACCGCGCGCAGCTCGGTGCCGCTCATCGCGTCCGTGTCGCCGGGCGTCTCCGGCAGTTCCTCGGTCGGGTACTCGTTGAGCTTGCGGCGCCGCCAGGCGCTGATGTGCAGGTTGGTCATCGTGCGCCGCAGGTAACCGCCGACGGCGGCCTTGTCGCTGATCCGGTCCCAGGCCCGGTACGTCGAGAACAGCGCGCTCTGCAGCAGGTCCTCGGCCTCGAAGCGGTCACCGGTCAGGTGGTAGGCGGTCGCGTACAGGGAGGCGCGGCGCTCCTGGACGTAGGCGGTGAACTCCGCCTCGGTCAGCGAGCGCTGCTCCCCCGTGTCCTCCCCGTGCGCCTCCCCCGTGAGGCCCTCGACCACCGTCATGTAACCGGTGTGCTGACGTCCGGTGCCGCGAGCGCACCCCCGCGCTCCCCCACGCTCGAATCCGCTCGCGCGGGAGGGACCACCCTCACCACCGGACTTCTCGGAACCCCGGTGCACGTCGTGCAGACGCGTGATCACTGCGCTGGTGCTGTGACCGATCAGCGTGTTCATCTCGCGCCCCCCGTCGTGGACTTCCGGTAGTTCGGCTTGCCGGGGCGGTCTCGCTTGCCCGTGCCGAGAACTCTGCCGGGTCACCTTCACGGCCGTATCCGCCGACTGTCACAGACCTGTCACAGGGATCCGGCACAGAGCGTCCACACGTGATGCACAGGTGGTGGTGCTCGTGCGGTTCGCGCACGGCTACGAGCCGCACAGGTCGTACGACAGGCCTCTCATGGGCCAGAATGAGCCCGTGCCTTCCCTGTTGCTGATCGAGGACGACGACGCCATCCGTACGGCCCTGGAGCTCTCTCTGACGCGCCAGGGGCACCGGGTGGCCACCGCTGCGACCGGTGAGGACGGTCTGAAGCTGTTGCGTGAGCAGCGGCCCGATCTGATCGTCCTCGACGTCATGCTGCCCGGCATCGACGGGTTCGAGGTGTGCCGGCGGATCCGGCGCACGGACCAGCTGCCGATCATCCTGCTGACCGCGCGCAGCGACGACATCGACGTGGTGGTCGGGCTGGAGTCCGGCGCCGACGACTACGTCGTCAAACCCGTCCAGGGCCGGGTGCTCGACGCCCGGATCCGGGCCGTGCTGCGCCGCGGGGAGCGCGAGTCCACCGACTCGGCGACTTTCGGCAACGTCGTCATCGACCGGTCGGCGATGACCGTGACGAAGAACGGCGAGGACCTCCAGCTGACGCCGACCGAGCTGCGGCTGCTGCTCGAACTGAGCCGGCGGCCGGGGCAGGCGCTGTCCCGGCAGCAGTTGCTGCGGCTGGTGTGGGAGCACGACTACCTCGGCGACTCCCGGCTCGTGGACGCCTGCGTGCAGCGGCTGCGCGCCAAGGTGGAGGACGTGCCCTCCTCGCCGACCCTGATCCGTACCGTCCGTGGTGTCGGCTACCGCCTGGACGCCCCTCAGTGACGGACCGGCAAGGGGGATTGCGCGGCTGGGCCGCGGATCGCAAGGGGGCCGTGTCCCGGCTGCGCTTCACCAGCCTGCGGCTGCGGCTCGTGGTGGTCTTCGGGCTCGTCGCGCTGACCGCGGCCGTGTCCGCGTCCGGCATCGCGTACTGGCTGAACCGCGAGGCCGTGCTCACCCGCACCCAGGACGCGGTGCTGCGCGACTTCCAGCAGGAGATGCAGAACCGGGCCGGCGCGCTGCCCGTCCATCCCACCCAGGACGAACTCCAGCGCACGGCCGGGCAGATGGCGGGCAGCAGCCAGCGGTTCAGTGTGTTACTGGTCGGCCAGGACCCCGACGGCAAGACGGTGTACGGCAGTTCGGACGGGCTGAGCGCGTTCGCGCTCGACGACGTGCCCCGCCCGCTGCGGCACGCCGTCGACAAGCAGCAGAAGCTGACCGATTCCGACAAGTCGGCCTACCACCTGTACTGGCAGCGGGTCGTCGACCACGGCACGCCGTACCTGGTGGCCGGGACGCGGCTGATCGGCGGCGGGCCGACCGGCTACATGATGAAGTCGCTGGAGCCGGAGGCGAAGGACCTCAACTCGCTGGCGTGGTCGCTGGGCATCGCCACCGGGCTCGCGCTCATCGGTTCGGCGCTGCTCGCGCAGGCCGCCGCGACGACCGTGCTGAAGCCGGTGCACCGGCTGGGCGTCGCCGCCCGGCGGCTCGGCGAGGGCAAGCTGGACACCCGGCTGCGGGTGTCCGGCACGGACGAACTCGCCGATCTGTCACGGACGTTCAACGACGCGGCCGAGGCGCTGGAGAAACGGGTCGACGACATGGCCGCGCGGGACGACGCCTCGCGCCGGTTCGTCGCCGACATGAGCCATGAACTGCGGACGCCGCTGACCGCGATCACCGCCGTGACCGAGATCCTGGAGGAGGAACTGGAGGCGGAGTCCGGGTCGGTGGACCCGATGATCGAGCCCGCCGTCCGGCTGGTCGTCAGCGAGACGCGCCGCCTCAACGACCTCGTCGAGAACCTGATGGAGGTCACCCGCTTCGACGCCGGCACGGCCCGGCTGGTCCTCGACGACGTGGACATCGCCGACCAGATCACCGCGTGCATCGACGCGCGGGCCTGGCTGGACGCGGTCGACCTGGACGCCGAGCGCGGCATCCACGCCCGTCTCGACCCGCGCCGCCTCGACGTGATCCTCGCCAACCTGATCGGCAACGCGCTCAAGCACGGCGGTTCGCCGGTGCGGGTGTCGGTGCGGATGGACCAGGAGGAGGGCGGCGACCTGGTGATCGCGGTGCGCGACCACGGTCCCGGCATCCCCGAGGACGTGCTGCCGCACGTCTTCGACCGGTTCTACAAGGCGAGCGCCTCCCGGCCGCGCTCCGAGGGCAGCGGCCTGGGCCTGTCCATCGCGACGGAGAACGCCCGGATCCACGGCGGTTCGATCACCGCCGCCAACTCCCCCGAGGGCGGCGCGGTGTTCACCCTGCGGCTGCCGCGGGACGCCTCGACGCTGACCGCGGAGAGCCAGGACGCCGCGGAGAAGGACGCCTGATGCACGTACGAAGACTCCTGGGGGCCGCCGGGCTGGTGCTGACGCTCGGCGGGTGCGGGATCCGGGCCACCGAGGTGCCGACCGACTTCGGCGGCGCGCCCTCGCGGGTGCCGTGCTCGATGACGCAGCCTGACGTGCCGGCGCAGTCCGCGCGCGGGGTGCCGGTGCAGGTGTTCCTGCTGTGCGGCTCCTCGCTGGTGACCGTGGACCGGGAGGTGCTGGTGCCCGAGGGCACGGCGGACGCGCAGCGGCGCGTGATCGTCGCCCAGGGGCTCCTCGACCAGCTCGCGGAGACGCCCACCGCCGCCGAGAAGGCGGCGGGCTACACGACGTACGTGCGCGGCGGGATGTCGGTCGTCGGGCCCCGGCCCGGGGATCCGGAGGACACGCTGCGGCTGAGCACGCCGCCGGCCCAGCTGACGTCGTACGCGCTGGGCCAGATCGTGTGCACGCTCTCCGACTCGGCGGCGGCCGAGGGCGACGGCTCGGTGATCCTGGGCGGGCCCGGACGCGAGCCGCTGCTGCGGTACGAGTGCACGGACGCGGTGCGCAACGCGCCGAGCGGGAACCGGCCGCCGTCCAGCGGGGTCACCTCCGGGTGAGGGGCGCTTCGGCGCCCGACGGGGTCCCGGGCGCCGCCGCACGGCGGGTGCGGGCCGGTGCGGGCTTGTCGCGCGGTTCCCCGCGGCCCTCGCGGGGCGCGTCCTGACCGGCCTGTGTCCGAGGCCTCACTGCCGTATCCGGAACCGTTCGTGTGCGGGTGGGCGTCTTGGGGGGCGTGCAGCGTCAAGGCTCCATCGGCGACAGCGCCGCGATCCGCGTCCGTGCGACAGGGGGTGTCCTCCTCGTCGCCCATCTCGCGCTCGTCGCCTGGCTGATGCTGCGGCCCCTGGACGTGCCGTGGGTGATGCCCCCCAACCTGCACCCGTTCGCCGGGATCCGCGCGGACCTGGCGCTCGGCCCGCGTGAGGCGGCGCACCGGATCGGCGAGGGCCTCGCGCTGCTCGCGCCACTGGGCGTGCTGCTCCCGGCGGTGCACGGCCGGCTCCGTGTCTCGCCGCTCGCCTCCCTGGTCCGTACGGCGACCGCGGGCGCGCTGCTCTCGCTCGGCATCGCCCTGCTGCAGACCGGCGTGCCGGGACGGGTGGTGGACGTCGACTCGGTCCTGCTGAACACGGCCGGTGTGGTCCTCGCGCATCTGGCGGTGGTCCCGGCGGCCCGCGCCCGGTTCCGCCGGCGCGGTGCCCGGCGGTGGCCCGCGGCCCTCCCCCAGGAGGACGCCGCTCAGGGTCGTACCCCGACGATTCCCAGGGTCGGGATCGCTCCGTAGAGCGACGCTTCGACCCGGTTCGTCTCCGTACCTTGGGAAGGGACGAGGGGCCGCAGGGGCCGCCTCGAACCGGTCGCCCACCGCACCGGACCCTCACGAAGGAGACGCGGATGTCCAGCCTCGCCCGCCCCACCCATGGCCGCATGATCGGCGGAGTGTGCGCCGCGCTGGCCCGCCGCTTCGGCACCTCCGCGACCACCATGCGGGTCGTCTTCCTGCTGTCCTGCCTGCTGCCGGGCCCACAGTTCCTGCTCTACATCGCGCTGTGGATCCTCCTCCCCTCGGAGGAGAAGGCCTCCACCGCCTGGTGACGGCCGGGCACGGCGACGCCGTCGGGGCGCACCGAAGCGTTCCGGTGCGCCCCGACGGCGTTGCCGGCCGGCCCGGGGGGGGGAGGGGTCAGCCGATCGGGATCCCGTTCACCGGCAGCCCGTGGGTGGGCATGCCCTGGACGGGCAGACCGCCGAGGAGACCGGCGACGGGCTTGGTCGGGCCTGCGGAGAGGACCTGCTGGGCGGCCGGCTGGGCGGCGGCGAGACCGGCGGAGAGAGCGGTCCGCCCCTGCGCGAGGGCCTCACCGGCGCCCGGCAGGGCCTTGGCGGCGTTCTCGGCCGGCAGCGTCCTGGTGACGGTGTCCAGGGCCTGCGTGGAGTCCGGGACGGCGGGGGCCGCGTTGGCCGCACCGGCGCCGGCGGCGGCGAAGGCGGCGCCGAGCGCGGCGACACCGAGGGTCTTGGCAGCAGACTGCTTCATCGTTGATGCGTCCTTGGAATACGGTGACGGGGAATCACAAAAAAGTGCTGAGCGGTCCACGACCGTAAACATGCCGGACCGCCCTCCGCAAACACCGAAATGCGGACGGCCGGTGAGAGCGCGTCCGCATTCCGGGCCCCGCCGAATCCTCCGGTCAGTCCTGCCGGTCGGCAGAACCGCTGGTGGAGGCCGTCTGCCGGAACAGCCATTCGGATTTCAGCTCCGCATAACCGGGCTTGATGACGTCATTGATCATGGCGAGTCGTTCATCGAAAGGAATGAACGCTGATTTCATCGCATTGACGGAGAACCACTGGATGTCGTCGAGTGTGCAGCCGAACGCCTCGACAAGGTGCTCGAATTCCCGGCTCATGCTGGTCCCGGACATCAGGCGGTTGTCCGTGTTCACGGTGGCCCGGAAGTGCAGCCGCCGCAGCAGCCCGATCGGGTGCTCGGCGTAGGAGGCGGCGGCCCCGGTCTGCAGGTTGGAGCTGGGGCACAGCTCCAGCGGGATCCGCTTGTCGCGGACGTAGGAGGCGAGCCGGCCGAGTTCGACCGTGCCGTCCTCGCGGACCTGGATGTCGTCGATGATCCGCACGCCGTGCCCGAGCCGGTCGGCGCCGCACCACTGGAGGGCCTGCCAGATGGACGGCAGCCCGAAGGCCTCGCCGGCGTGGATGGTGAAGTGGTTGTTCTCGCGCTTGAGGTACTCGAACGCGTCGAGGTGCCGGGTGGGCGGGAAGCCGGCCTCGGCGCCCGCGATGTCGAAGCCGACGACGCCCAGGTCCCGGTAGCGGTTGGCGAGTTCGGCGATCTCCAGGGAGCGGGCCGCGTGCCGCATGGCGGTGAGCAGGGCGCCGACCCGGATCCGGCGGCCGTTCTCGCGGGCGAGCGCCTCGCCCTGCCGGAAGCCCTCGTTGACGGCCTCGACGACGTCTTCGAGGGAGAGGCCCCGGTCGAGGTGCTGCTCGGGCGCGTACCGCACCTCGGCGTAGACGACGCCGTCCTCGGCGAGGTCCTCCGCGCACTCACGCGCGACCCGCACCAGGGCGTCCCGGGTCTGCATGACGCCGACGGTGTGCGAGAAGGTCTCCAGGTACCGCTCCAGCGAGCCGGAGTCGGCGGCCTCCCGGAACCAGAGACCGAGCTTGTCGGGGTCGGCCTCGGGAAGCTGGGCGTAGCCGGTCTCCCGGGCCAGGTCGGCGACGGTGCCGGGGCGCAGGCCGCCGTCGAGGTGGTCGTGCAGCAGAACCTTCGGTGCCCGGCGGATCTGCTCCGGCGTCGGGGTGTTCGCGATGCTCTGGCTCGTCATTTCCGCACTGTAACTCCTACGCGCGTAGATCGCCCGGTACTCTGCGCATTCCCCTTCCCGTCGATACGCAACGGTGACCGCACCGACGGGTCGCGTACACCGCTTCTTCTGACACTGTTCTGTCATGGCACAGCAAGCGACGCCGGTCCGAACGGCCAGGCTGGGCAGAGCAGTCGGTCAGGAGCCGACGACGGTGAGCGGAGCGGTCCTGCTGCTCCCGGGCGGCGAGGAGGTCTCCGCCCGCAGACCGTCCCCCGTTTGGGCGACGCCCTTCGTCCGCGCACTCGGACGCCGGCTCGCCCGGGACGGCCGCCGGGAGGGACTGGCCGCACACCTCGTCCACTACCGCTACCGCGGCTGGAACGGCGACGAGGCACATCTGGCGGCAGACGCGAACTGGGCCGCCGACGAGATCGTACGGCGGTACGGCGACGTCCCGGTGTGCCTGGTCGGGCTCGGCATGGGCGGCCGGGCGGCATTGCGCGCGGGCGGCCACGAGGCCGTGAACTCCGTGGTCTCCATCGCCCCTTGGCTGCCGGAGACGGACGTGGCGGCGCCCGAGGAGCCGGTACGGCAGCTGGTGGGGCGCCGGGTGCTGATCGTGCACGGCACGAACGACGAACGCACCGACCCGGAGCTGTCGTTCCAGCTGGCGGCGCGGGCCAAGAAGGCGAACCGGGAGGTGTGCCGGTTCGAGGTGCACTCCGACGGGCACGGGCTGCACCAGCACCGGGACGAAGTCCTCGCCCTCGCCGCGGACTTCGTCATGGGCGCGGTGTACGGGCACGTGGTGTCGCGGCCGGTGGAGGACGCGCTGGCGGCGCCGCCGCCGATCGGCCTGCGGATGCCGCTCGCCGCGGGGTTCGGGCGGTCGCTCCGCAAGGGGTGAGGTCCGGGGCGCGGCGCGGCGGGCGCCCCCCTAGGCAGGGAGCAGCGTCCCCCTCCTCGACAGCAGGAACTTCTTGAAGGCGGCCACCGGCGGGGTGTCCGGATGGCCGCGGAGCCAGGCCACGCCGATCTCCCGCGCCGCCCTCGGAGCCGTGACCGTCAGTTCCACGACGCCGGGGCGGGGAAAGGCGGGCGGCGGCAGCAGCGCGACCCCGAGCCCCGCCGCCACCAGGCCCCGCAGCGTCTCCGCCTCCTCCCCCTCGAAGGCGATCCGGGGCCGGAACCCGGCCTCCTTGCACAGGTCGTCGGTGATGCGGCGCAGGCCGTACCCCGGCTCCAGGGTCACGAACGTCTCGTCGGCCGCCTCGGCGAGACGGACCCGCTTGCGGACGGCCAGCGCGTGGTCGGCGGGGACCACCAGGCGGAGCTTCTGTTCGTCCAGGCGCCTGGCCACCAGGTCGGGGGCGTCCGGCACCGGCGAGGTCAGGCACAGGTCCAGCTCGCCCGCGCGGAGCTTCTCGATCATGGCCTCGCCGTAGTTCTGGACGAGGCCGAAGCGGACCCCGGGATGGTCCACGCGGAAGGCCTGGAGCAGGCCCGGTACGGTCTCCGCGCCCATCGTGTGCAGGAAGCCGAAGGCGACCTTGCCGGTGGCGGGGTGGGCGTCGGCGCGCACCTCGTCGGCGGCGCGCTGCACCTCGGCGAGGGCGCGTTCGACCGAGGCGAGGAACGTGCGGCCGGCCGGGGTGAGCGAGACGGTGCGGCCGTGCCGGGTGAACAGGTCGACACCGAGGTCCTCCTCCAGGCGGGCCATCGCGCGCGAGAGCGTGGACTGCGGGACCTCGATCTCCTGCGCGGCCCTGGTGACGTGCTCGGTCCGGGCCACGCCGGCGAAGTACGCGAGGCGGGGCGCCAGCAACATCGTCATGTCTTCTGTGTCACTGTCCGGTGACAGGCGCTTCGCTGACCTCCGTTGATGCTCCATGGGAACGATTATGGCGATTCCGTGCATTGGACGGATCAAAGGGGGGCTCCGTACGTTCGAGGCATGTCTCCCGCCAGTACCGGGGCGTCCACCGCCATGGACGCCGCAGCGCCCGTCCCCGCCTCCGACACACCCGACTCCCGGATGGCTCCGGGCGGCCCCGGCTACCGCCGGATGAGCTTCGCCCTCTTCCTCTCCGGTGTCGCGACCTTCGCCCTCCTCTACTCCACGCAGGCCCTGCTGCCGCTGATCTCGGACGGCTTCGGGGTGAGCGCGAGCGACGCGAGCTGGACGGTGGCGGCGGCGACCGGCGGTCTGGCGCTGTTCGTCATCCCGATGAGCGCCCTGTCCGAGCGGTTCGGGCGCCGTACGGTCATGACCGCGTCGCTGGCGGTGGCGGTGACCGTGGGCCTCCTGGTCCCCTTCGCGCCGTCGCTGGGCGCGCTGGTGGTGCTGCGGGCCGTCCAGGGCGCCGCGCTGGCCGGGCTGCCGGCCTCCGCGCAGGCCTACCTGGCCGAGGAGGTCCGCCCGAGGGCGCTGGTCACGGCGATCGGCCTGTTCGTGGCGGGCAACAGCGTCGGCGGCATGAGCGGCCGGGTCATCACCGGCTGGGTCGCCCAGGAGTGGGGCTGGCGGGTCGCGGTGGGCGCCATCGGCCTGGTCGCGGTCGGCTGCGCGGTGGCCTTCCGGCTGCTCCTCCCCGCCCCGCGCCACTTCAAGGCCGGCTCGCTGCACCCGCGGCGGCTGCTCGGCACGGTCCGCGACCACCTCGCCAACCCGCTGCTGCGCCGCCTGTACGCGATCGGCGCGCTGTTCATGACCGTCTTCGGCGGCGTCTACACGGTGATCGGCTACCGGCTGACCGAGGAGCCGTTCTCGCTCCCGCAGGGCATCGTCGGCTCGATCTTCCTGGTCTACCTGGTCGGCACGGTCTCCGCGTCCACGGCCGGACGCCTGGTCGGCCGCCTCGGCCGCCGGGGCGCCCTCTACCTGGGCGGCGGCACGACGGCAGCGGGTCTGCTGCTCTCCCTGGCCGACTCGCTCCCGCTGGTCCTGCTGGGCCTGGTCCTGATCACCGCGGGCTTCTTCGCGGGCCACGCGGTGGCGTCCTCCGCGGTCAGCAAGACGGCCGCCCACGGCCGGGCCCAGGCCTCCGCCCTCTACCAGTCCGCTTACTACATCGGCTCCAGCGCGGGCAGCACGGTGGGCGCGCTCGCCTTCCACGCGAGCGGCTGGGCGGGGACGGTCGGCGTGGGCCTGCTCGCGATCCTGGGCGTGGTGACCCTCACGGTCCTGGGCACGGTGGCGGCCCGCCGCCGGATCCCGGCCCACGCTCACTGACGCGCCTCGGGAGGGGCGCCGGGGACAGCCCCGGCGCCCCTTCGGCGCACCCCTGCTCACCAGCACGTTTCCCCACTCCGGGCGCCACTGTCAGTCCCCTGCGGTAGCTTCCAGGTGCTGGAGCGCGACGGCGCGCGAACAGGAACGGCCACAGGGGTGGGTGGACGGCAATGACCGACAGCACGGCGACGGCGGAACTCGACGTCGCACTGGAGAAGTACCGGACCGAGCTGACCGGCTACTGCTACCGGATGCTCGGCTCCTCGTTCGAGGCCGAGGACGCCGTGCAGGACACGCTGGTGCGGGCCTGGCGGAGCTACGACAAGTTCGAGGGCCGCTCCAGCCTGCGGTCGTGGCTGTACCGGATCGCGACCAACGTGTGCCTGGACCTGCTCAGCGCGGGCAACAAGCGGGCCCGGCCGATGGACCTCAGCGAGTCGACGCCGCTCGCCCGCGCCGCGCTCGCCCCGCGGCCCGACAACACCTGGCTGGAGCCGGTGCCGGACGCGCGCGTGCTGCCGACCGTGGACGACCCGGCGGAGGCGGCCGTCGCCAAGGAGTCGGTCCGCCTCGCCTTCATGGCCGCGCTGCAGCAGCTGCCGCCCAAGCAGCGGGCGGTGCTGATCCTGCGCGAGGTGCTGGCCTGGAAGGCCGGCGAGGTGGCCGAGCTGCTCGGCACCACCGTCGCGTCGGTCAACAGCGCGCTGCAGCGGGCCCGGGCCACGCTGGCCGAGCAGCAGCAGTCGGGCGCCGCCGCCGAGGTCTCCGACCCGCTCGACGAGGAGCAGCAGAAGCTCCTGGAGCGTTACGTGGCGGCGTTCGAGGGCTACGACATGACCGCGCTGACGGCGCTCCTGCACGAGGACGCCATCATGACGATGCCGCCGTTCGACCTGTGGCTGGTCGGCCACGAGGACATCGCGGGCTTCATGACCACGATCGGCTCCGCCTGCGAGGGCTCCCGGCTGTTCCCGGTCCAGGTCAACGGCCTGCCCGGGTTCGCCCAGTACAAGCCCGACCCGGACACCGGCGGCTGGACCCCCTGGTCGATCCAGGTCCTGGAGATCTCAGACGGCCGGCTGACCGGGTTCCACTTCTTCCTCGACACCAAGCGCTGGTTCCCGCTCTTCGGCTTCCCCCTCCACCTGGATGCCGAGGCCGACGAACCGGAGCAGGGAGCGTAAGGCGGGGTCGGGGTCGCGCAGCCGTATCCGTCCGCCGGCCCGGCGGGCGGTCAGCTCCAGCCGGGCCAGCAGGTCGACGGCCGCAAGGCCCGGCGGCCCGATCCCGGCGACATCGCAGACGACGGTCCGGGCCGTGCCGCCCGCCAGCAGGGCCCGCGTCCGCGCGCACAGCCCGGCCACCGCGTCCTGGGTGACGGGGCCGGGCACCACGAGCACGGCGGGGGTCTTGGCATCCACGGACCGGTAGACCGCCGCGGGTGCGACAACTCATCGGCGGGGTGCCGGGTTTCCGCGCTGCCGTCGCGCAGATCACAAGGACCACAACGTTGACCTGCACCTGACCGCCCCCGAGGGTTTGCTGTATGCCCCACGTATCAGCGAGATCCCGGACAGCGCCCTTCGGTCCCCCGCCGCGCGAGGAGGTCCCGTGCAAGGGGTGCTGAGCGGCTTCGCGGTCATCGCGATCGTCATCGGGGTGGGATACGTCCTCGGCCGCGGCGGCCACCTCGGGGTCAACGGCCGCGAGGTGCTCACCAAGCTGGCCTTCCACGTCGCCTCGCCCGCCCTGCTGTTCACCACCCTCGCCAGGGCCGACCTGGCGGTGGTCTTCTCCAGCCGCCTCCTGGTGACGGCCCTGTCCACGGCAGCGGCGGCGGGCGCGTTCGTGGCGGTGGGCGTCGTACGGCGCTGGGGCGTGGGCCGCACCACGATCGGCGCGCTGAGCTCCAGCTACGTCAACTCCGGGAACCTCGGCATCCCGATCGCCGTGTACGTGCTGGGCGACGCGTCGCTGGTGGCTCCGGTGCTGCTCTTCCAGGTGGTGATCCTGACCCCGGTCGCCCTGACGGTCCTCGACCTGTCGGGCATGGGCGAGAAGGGGCCCTGGTGGCGGCGGCTGCTGACCCCGCTCCGCAACCCGATAGCCGTCGGCTCCCTGGCCGGTGTCCTGGTCGCGGCGCTCGGCGTCCGCCTTCCCGGACCGGTGATGGACCCGCTGACCCTGATCGGGAACATGTCGGTCCCGGCGGTGCTGCTCGCCTTCGGCATCTCCCTGCACGGCAGCACCCCGCCCGGCCGGGGCCGCGACCGGCACCCGGTGTTCCTGTCCGTGGCGCTGAAGTCGGTGGGCCAGCCGCTGGTCGCCTGGGCCCTGGCGTCGGCGGTCTTCGGCCTGCGCGGAGCCCCGCTCCTGGACGTGACGGTGACCTCGGCCCTCCCGGCCGCCCAGAACCTCTACACCTACGCCAGCACCTACCGCGTGGGCGAGGAACTGGCCCGCGACTCGATCCTGCTCTCCACGGTGCTGGCGGTACCGGTACTGGTCCTCGTGGCGGCGCTGCTGGGGTGAGGAACCGTCAGCCGACGGGGAACTCGGCGGTGTCGATCGTGAGGCCGAAGGGCTCGGGCAGCTTGATGGGGTCGCCGAACTTCACCGCGCTGAGCACCCGGTAGACGTCTCCCTTGGGTTCGCCGTAGAGCGTGGCGGTGGGGCCGCCGGGGGCCCAGCGGTCGATCAGCAGGTACAGCGGGATGCCCGCGGTGGCGTAGGCGGCGGGCTTGCTGACACGGTCGTGCCGGGCGTTGGACTTGGAGGTGACCTCGACGACGAGTTCGGCGAGGGCGGCGGGGATGTGGGATTCCGCCTCGGGGTGCTCGGGCAGTTGGGTCACCACCAGATCCGGGATCAGCATGCCCAGCCGGGACGGCACGGAGATCGCCAGGGTCTGGAACACCTCCCACTCTTCCGGGATCACCGAGTAAAGGCGACGATGGACCCGGGCCGCGATCACGTTGTGGCGGACGGCGGGAGCAGGTGACACGGTGATGATCCCCTCGATGATCTCCACCTTGCTGCCCTCGGGCCATTCCATCTCCTCCCAGTACCGGACGAGCTCGTCCCAGTTCTGGTCGGGGTCCTGGCCCACGGTGAGTGCGCTCATGGCGGTCTCCTTCGGCTGCGTCACCAATCCCAGCATGCCGAACGGGACCGGTGGAGGTCCACCGGTCCCGTTCACTCGTACGAGGCGTGACACCAGCGGCCCGCGGCCGCGGGCCCAGGTCAGGCGATGCGTTCCCGCACGACCGGGGGCGCCGTGAACTCCGTGCCGGGCGCCGCGATGTCGTAGGAGCCCTCGACCGACTGGAGCGCGTACGCGAAGCGGTCCGGGGTGTCGGTGTGGAGGGTCAGCAGGGGCTGGCCCGCGGTGACCGTGTCGCCGGGCTTGGCGTGCAGCTCGACGCCCGCGCCCGCCTGCACCGGGTCCTCCTTGCGGGCACGGCCGGCGCCCAGGCGCCAGGCGGCGACGCCGATGTCGTAGGCGTCGAGACGGGTCAGGACGCCGGACGACGGCGCCTTGATCACGTGCTGCTCCTTCGCCACCGGGAGGACCGCGTCCGGGTCGCCGCCCTGGGCCGCGATCATCCGGCGCCAGACGTCCATCGCCGAGCCGTCGGCCAGCGCCTTCGCCGGGTCGGCGTCCTTGAGGCCGGCCGCGTCGAGCATCTCGCGGGCCAGGGCGAGGGTCAGCTCCACGACGTCGGACGGACCGCCGCCGGCCAGCACCTCGACGGACTCGCGGACCTCCAGGGCGTTGCCCGCGGTGAGGCCGAGGGGCGTGGACATGTCGGTGAGGAGCGCGACCGTCCGCACGCCGTGGTCGGTGCCGAGGCCGACCATGGTCGAGGCCAGCTCGCGGGCGTCCTCGATGGTCTTCATGAAGGCGCCGGTGCCGACCTTCACGTCCAGGACGAGCGAGCCGGTGCCCTCGGCGATCTTCTTGGACATGATCGAGGAGGCGATCAGCGGGATCGCCTCGACCGTGCCGGTGACGTCACGGAGCGCGTAGAGCTTCTTGTCGGCGGGGGCCAGGCCGTCGCCCGCCGCGCAGATCACCGCGCCGGTGGTGTCCAGGACGTCCAGCATCTCCTCGTTGGAGAGCAGGGCGCGCCAGCCGGGGATGGACTCCAGCTTGTCCAGGGTGCCGCCGGTGTGGCCGAGGCCGCGGCCGGAGAGCTGCGGGACGGCCGCGCCGCAGGCCGCGACGAGGGGGGCCAGCGGGAGGGTGATCTTGTCGCCGACGCCGCCGGTGGAGTGCTTGTCGGCGGTCGGGCGGGACAGCGAGGAGAAGTCCATGCGCTCGCCGGAGGCGATCATCGCCGCGGTCCAGCGGGCGATCTCGCGGCGGTTCATGCCGTTGAGGAGGATGGCCATCGCGAGCGACGACATCTGCTCGTCGGCGACCTCGCCGCGTGTGTACGCGTCGATGACCCAGTCGATCTGGTCGTCGCCGAGTTCACCGCGGTCCCGCTTGGTGCGGATGACGGAGATGGCGTCCATGGCCATGACGTTCCCTTCGATGCATTGCGAAGCCGTACGGCCCCTCCCGGCGAGGAGGGGCCGTACGGGAGTTACTTGGTGAGATGGTCCGGGCCGAAGGCCTGGGGCAGCATCTCGGAGAGCGGCAGGACGCCCGCCGGGGTGTCCAGCAGGAGGTCGGGGCCGCCGAACTCGTAGAGCAGCTGGCGGCACCGCCCGCACGGGACGAGCAGCCCGCCCGTGCCGTCCACGCAGGTGAAGTGGGTCAGCCGGCCGCCGCCGGTGCGCTGCAGCTCGGAGACCAGTCCGCACTCGGCGCACAGGCCGAGGCCGTAGGACGCGTTCTCCACGTTGCAGCCGGAGACCGTGCGGCCGTCGTCGACCAGGGCGGCGGCGCCGACCGGGAACCCGGAGTACGGGGCGTAGGCGTGGGACATGGCCGCCCGCGCCCCGGCCCGCAGGGTCTCCCAGTCGAAGCCGGCGGCGTCGGCCGTCACTTGCCCTGTCCCTTCCGGTACGGCAGGCCGTCCGCCTTCGGCATCCGCAGGGACTGCGCGGACAGCGAGAGCACCAGCAGGGTGACGAGGTACGGGGTCGCGGTCACCAGCTGGCGCGGGACCTCGTCGGTGGTCGCGTACCAGATGAACATCAGGACCGAGATGACGATCGTGATGACGGCCGGGACGTACTTCTTGCGCCAGGCGAGGTAGACCGCGCCGACCACCAGCAGGATCGCGAGCAGCAGGATCAGCGCGTGCACGTTGACCGTGCCGCCGCGCAGGTTGAGGCTGTCGGTGTAGCCGAACAGGCCCGCGCCGAGCGCCAGTCCGCCCGGCATCCAGTTGCCGAAGATCATCGCGGCGAGGCCGATGTAACCGCGGCCGGCCGTCTGGCCGTCCAGGTAGACGTTGGAGGCCACGATCGACAGGAAGGCGCCGCCGAGGCCGGCGAAGCCACCGCTGATGATCACCGCGATGTACTTGTACTTGTAGACGTTGACGCCGAGGGACTCGGCCGCGACCGGGTTCTCGCCGCAGGAGCGCAGGCGCAGGCCGAAGGCGGTGCGCCACAGCACCCACCAGGTGACCGGGACGAGGGCGACGGCGATGACCGTCAGCGGGGAGAGGTCGGTGAGCAGACCGCCGACCAGGCCGCCGATGTCCGAGATCAGGAACCAGTGCTTCTCGTTGAGCGTGTTCAGCCAGTCGGACAGGCCCGGGACGCTGAACGTGCCGAGCGAGTCGATCGGCGGGGACTGCTTGGAGGAGCCGCCGGGAGCGTCCTCGAAGGTGAACTTCGAGAGGTAGCGGGTGGCGCCCAGGGCGAGGATGTTCAGGGCCACACCGGAGACGATGTGGTTGACGTTGAAGGTGACGGTCGCGACGGCGTGCAGCAGGGCGCCGAGCGCGCCGCCGATGATGCCGAACAGGACGCCGGCCCAGGGACCCCACTGGTAGCCGGCCCAGGCACCGAACCAGGTGCCGAGGATCATCATGCCTTCGAGGCCGATGTTGACGACGCCCGCGCGCTCGGCCCACAGACCGCCGAGACCGGCGAGGCCGATCGGGACGGCCAGGCGCAGCGCGGTGGACATCTGGCCGGTCGAGGTGATGCCGTCGGCGCCGGTGATCAGGCGGACGGCCGAGGTGAGGATCAGTACGCCGGCGATGACCAGCAGGAGTACCGGGAGCGACATTCGGCGGCCGCCCTTGCCGGGCTGCTTCGCCTGCGGCTTGGCGATGGTCGCGGTGGACATCAGGCCGCCACCTCCTTCTTGGTGTTCTGGGCGGCGGCCGCGGCGAGCTCCGCGCCGACCTGGCGCTGCTGGCGGCGCAGGCCCCACTGGCGTACGGCTTCGTAGGAGATGACCACGGAGAAGACGATCAGGCCCTGCATGATCGTGGCGATCTCCTTCTCGTACGCCACCGGGGTCGCGTAGTCGAGGGCGGGCGAGGCCTTGTCGAGGAAGGCCCACAGCAGGGCGGCGAAGGCGATGCCGCCGGGGTTGTTGCGGCCGAGCAGGGCGATGCCGATGGCGGTGAAGCCGAGGCCGGCCGGGAAGCTCAGGCTGTAGGTGTGGGTGTCGCCGAGCAGCAGCGGCAGGCCCGCGAGGCCGGAGACCGCGCCGGAGATCAGCATGGAGATCAGGACCATGCGCTTGGCGTCGACGCCGGAGGCGGCCGCGGCGGACTCGGAGGCGCCGGTGGCGCGCAGGTCGAAGCCGAAGCGGGTGCGGTTGAGGACCACCCAGTAGGCGATGCCGAGGGCGATGGCGACGAAGACCATGCCGTAGATCTCGCCGACGTCCGAGCCCAGGTCGATGCCGGGGAACCAGCCGGACTTCTTCATGTCGCCGGTCGTCATGTTGTTGCCGACCTGCACGCCCCACACGTTGGCGAGGGTGACGTAGCCGATGACGCTGGTGGCGATGGCGTTCAGCATGATCGTGGCGACGACCTCGCTGACCCCTCGGGTGACCTTGAGGACGCCCGCGATGCCGGCCCAGAAGGCGCCGGTGAACATGGCGACCAGGAGCAGCACCGGGATCTGCAGGAAGGCGGGGAGACCGATGTGGGCGCCGACCACGGCCGTCATCACGGCGGCGAGGCGGTACTGGCCGTCGACGCCGATGTTGAAGAGGTTCATCCGGAAGCCGAGGGCGACCGCGATGGCCGCGATGTAGTACATCGCCGCCTGGTTGACGATCAGCACCTGGATGTCCGAGTACGGCAGCTGCTGGAGCATCAGGGAGTACGGCTCGAACGGGTTGCGGTTCGAGGCGAGCAGCACGATCGACGTCAGCGCGATCGCGAGGACGAGCGCGATGACCGGGCCGGCCAGCGCGAGGAGCACCCGCTCCTTGTCGAACTTCTTCATCGGGCCTCGTCCTCCGGACCAGCGGCGCCCTCGTGTGCTTCCGGGGCGGTGTCTACGTGTTCCAGGTGACCGGACGCGGCGCCGGTCATGGCGGAGCCCAGCTCCTCCGGGGTGATGGTGGCCGGGTCGGCGTCGGCGACGAGCTTTCCGTCGAAGATCACCCGCAGGGTGTCCGACAGGCCGATCAGCTCGTCGAGGTCGGCGGAGATCAGCAGCACGGCCAGGCCCTCACGGCGGGCCTCCCGGATGCGGTCCCAGATCTGCGCCTGCGCGCCGACGTCCACACCGCGGGTGGGGTGGGCGGCGATCAGGAACTTCGGGTGGTGGCTCATCTCGCGGCCGACGATCAGCTTCTGCTGGTTGCCGCCGGAGAGGGAGGCGGCGGTGACGTCGATGCCGGGGGTGCGGACGTCGTACTCCTCGACGATCCGGCGGGTGTCGGCCTGGGCGCCCTTGATGTCCAGCCAGAAGCCCTTGGCGTTGGGCTTCTCGGTGACGTGGCCGAGGATGCGGTTCTCCCAGAGCGGCGACTCCAGGAGCAGGCCCTGGCGGTGCCGGTCCTCGGGGATGTACCCGACGCCCTGCCGGCGGCGCTTGCGGGTGGCCCACGGGGTGATGTCCTCGCCGAGGAACTCGATCGTGCCCGAGTCGGCGTTGCGGGTGCCGATCAGCGCGTCGATCAGCTCGGTCTGGCCGTTGCCCTCGACTCCGGCGATGCCCATGACCTCGCCGGCGTGGATGGTGAAGGTGACGTCGTCCAGGACCCGCTTGGCCGCGCCGGCGGTGCCGGCCTCGGTGAGGACGTCGGCGCCGGCCGTGGCGCCGGACGAGCCGGGGGTCGCGGTCTCGGGCTGCGCGCCGAGTTCGCCGAGGGAGGCGCCGGCGGCGTAGACGGTGAGGCCGCGGACGGTGATGACCGGCCGGTCGGTGACCGTGGACTCGGCGGTCTCCGGGGTGGGCAGCTCGCTGCCGACCATCAGTTCGGCGAGCTGGCGCGGGGTGGTCTCGGAGGGGACCGCGGTCCCGACCGTCGTACCGCGGCGGATGACGGTGATGTCGTCGGCCACCGACAGCACCTCGCCGAGCTTGTGCGAGATGAAGATGACCGACAGGCCCTCGGACTTCAGCTCCCGCAGGTTGTCGAAGAGCGCGTCGACCTCCTGCGGGACGAGGACGGCGGTGGGCTCGTCGAGGATCAGGGTCCTGGCACCGCGGTAGAGGACCTTGAGGATCTCCACGCGCTGGCGGTCGGCGACGCCGAGGTCCTCGACCAGGGCGTCGGGGCGGATGCCGAGGCCGTACCGGTCGGAGATCTCGCGGATCTTCTTGCGGGCGTTGCCGCCGATGCCGTACAGCTTCTCGCTGCCGAGGACCACGTTCTCGAGGACGGTCAGGTTGTCGGCGAGCATGAAGTGCTGGTGGACCATGCCGATGCCGCGCGCGATGGCGTCGGCCGGGGACGAGAAGGTGACCTGCTCGCCGTCGACGGTGATGGTGCCCTCGTCCGGCTTCTGCATGCCGTAGAGGATCTTCATCAGGGTCGACTTGCCGGCGCCGTTCTCACCGACCAGGGCATGGACGGTGCCCTTGCGGACGGACAGGTGGATGTCGTGGTTGGCCACGACTCCGGGGAATCGCTTGGTGATCCCCGCCAGCTCGACCGCGGCTGTCGTCTCTGCGGTGAGCGGAGGGCTGCTGGACGCGTCGATGGCGCACTCTCCTCGGGAACGGGGCCATCTACGCGCGTAGCGCCCCTGCTTTAAATAGTGCCCGGACCTGACCGAGCTTTTTTGACTCTCGATCCGTTCCGAGCATTCTGCCGCGCGAACGAGGGACTTCCCGCCGCAGCCCGTAGGGATCCGGGTCTACGGCAGGGGCACGGGAGGAAGATCCTGCCCGCACCCCGTTCCGTGGCCGTAACGCTGCCATTACAGCGTCTTTTTGGCCATGCCTACGGCATGATCATGACCGTCGGGTCAGGAGGTCTTGACCACGATCGAGCCGTCCTTGATGCCCGCCTCGGCCTTCTTGAGCGCGGCCTGGATGGCGGCGTTGTTCTTGAAGACCGGGTTGGAGTCGGCCAGGCCGACGCCGCCGTTGTCCAGCGCGCCGCGGACGACGCCCGACAGCGGCTTCTTGTCCTTGATGACGGACTTGGCGAGGTCGTACACCGCACCCTCGACGTTCTTCAGGGCCGAGGTCAGGATGTACTTCTTGTACTGCGCCAGCGGGCTCTGGTTGTACTGGTCGGAGTCCACGCCGATGGCCCACACCTTGTGGCCGGCGGCGGACTTGATGACACCCTGGCCGGACAGACCGGCGGCGGCGTAGAGCACGTCGGCGCCGGCGCTGATCTGGCCATCGGCGGCGGCCTCGCCCTTGTCGGGGCTGGAGAAGCCGCCCTCCTGGGCCGTCTGGGTCAGGTACTGCGACTCGACCTTGATCTTCGGGTTCACCGACTGGGCGCCCTGGACGAAGCCCGCCTGGAACTTGTGGATCAGCGGGACGTCCACGCCGCCGATGAAGCCGATGTGGTTCTTCTTGGTCACCTTGGCCGCGGCGACGCCGGCCAGGTACGAGGACTCCTCCTCGTGGAAGACCATGTCGGCGACGTTGGACGCCTGGGTCTTGTCGTCGTCGATGATGCCGAAGGAGACCTTCGGGAACTTCGCCGCGGCCTCCTTGACGGCCGGGGCGTAGGCGAAGCCGACGCCGATGACCGGGTTGTAGCCGGAGCGGGCCAGCGTCTCCAGGCGCTGCACCTTGTCCGCGTCGGACTCGCCGTCCTGGGGCTCCACGTCCCGGCCGCCGACGCCGAAGTCCTTCTCGGCCTTCTGGAAGCCGGCGTAGGCGGCATCATTGAAGGACTGGTCACCCTTGCCGCCGACGTCGTAGGCGAGACCGACGCCCTTGGACTTGGCGCTGCCGCCGGTGGACTCGGTGGACGAGCCGCCACAGGCGGAGACGGTGACGGCAAGAGCTGCGGTTGCAACGCCTGCAACCGCTATACGGGACACCCGGCGCATGGAACGAGACTCCTTCGTGCAAGCGCCCATTCCAGGCGCTGGTTCCGCCGCAGCGTAACGCGCGTAGACATATCAGAGAACCCCAAATTGCCAGAGCGTTATGCGACCGTTTTGAACCTTCGCCACCGCACGCACCCGTGTCATGTACCAGTCCAACGCGGACGGAAGATCCGCCCACGGAGGGATCTTTCACCGGAGGTCCTGCGGCAGGATCGATGATCGAAACAAGCATTTCCGCAGGCAGACCACCTGCGGAAGCCTTTTGGATCCTTGGGGAGGATCATGAAACTGCGTAAGCTCGCGGCCGCTTCGGCGGGTGTCGGAATCGTGCTGTCCGCCGCCGTGGTGGGGGTGGCGACGCCCGCGATGGCGTCGACGAACTGCAGCACCTGGACGTCCGCGGACCGGGCGACCGGCTACGGCAAGTGCACCGGGGGAGACACCCGCTTCGACACGCACCGGGTCAAGGTCGTCTGCATCGGCCCGACCGGCAATACCTTCAACGTCTACGGCAAGTGGGTCAACACCCGCGACGGCGAGACCTCCAAGGGTGTCTGCACCACGGACACCAAGAAGTCCGGCGTCGAGGTGTACAAGATGAGCGTCGAGACGGACCGGCTCTGACCTTCGGGTACCGGTGAACGCGTGAGGCCCGGCCGGGACGTCCCGGCCGGGCCTCACGCCGTACTCAGGCGGTGCTCACTTGGTGTTGACGGTGACCTTGCCGTCGATGATGTCCTGCTTGGCCTTGTCGACGGCCGCGACGACCTTGGTCATGGCCTTGTACTTCGGGTTGGTGTCCGCGAAGCCGACGCCGCCGGTCTTGAGGGTGCCGTTGACGACACCGGCCTCGGGCTTGCCCTCGTGGACCGACTTCACCAGGTCGTAGACCGCGCCGCCGACGTTCTTCAGTGCCGAGCCGAGGATGTAGTCCTTGTACTTGGCGAGCGCGTCCTGCGCGTACTGGTCCGAGTCGACGCCGATCGCCCACACCTTGGCGGTGGCGGCGGCCTCGATCACGCCCTGACCGGAGAGGCCGGCCGCGTGGTAGATGACGTCGGCGCCGGCGTCGATCTGCCCCTGCGCGGCGGCCTTGCCCTTGTCGGGGCTGGAGAAGCCGCCCTCCTGGGCCGTCTGGGTCAGGTACTGCGACTCGATCTTGATCTTCGGGTTGACCGACTTGGCGCCCTGGTCGAAACCGGCCTCGAAGGTGTGGATGAGCGGGACGTCGACGCCGCCGATGAAGCCGATGTGGTCCTTCTTGGTGGCGGACGCCGCGGCGACGCCGGCGAGGTACGAGGACTGCTCCGCCGCGAACACCATGTCCACGACGTTGTCGGCCTTCACCTCGTTGTCGTCGATGACGCCGAAGGTGATCTTCGGGTACTTGGCGGCGACTTCCTTGACCGCGGGGGCGTACACGAAGCCGACGCCGATGATCGGGTTGTAGCCGGCCTTGGCGAGTTCGTCGAGGCGCTGGATCTTGTCGGCGTCGGTCTCGTTGTCGGCGGGCTCGATGTCCCGGCCGCCTATGCCGAAGTCCTTCTCCGCCTTCTGGAAACCGGAGTACGCGGCGTCGTTGAAGGACTGGTCGCCCTTGCCGCCGATGTCGTACGCGAGACCGATGCCCTTGCCGTTGTACTTGCCGGACGAGCTGGTGTCGCCGGCACTGTCCGAGCTGGACTTGCCGCACCCGGCGGCCGCGAGGGCGATGACGGCAACGGTCACCGCAGTCTGGGAGAACCGAGTCCTCCGACCCGAGATATGACGCACAGCAAGCACCCCTTCGTCCCCACGGCACCGTCACCGGCCCGCTTGCCCAACCGTCCACCCACGGTGGCGATTTCGGCGCACAGTAACGCGCGTAGAAGGGAAGGGGAACGGGGTTTCTCCTGGCCGTTATCGAACCGTGCCGACCCCGGGTTACAAGAAGAGATCATCGGTTACGCCGGGGTGACACAAGGGGACGAAGGGGTGCCGATCGGGCACCCTCCTCCTCCAGGGCGGAGCGGCCGTTCCGCGGCGGCCCGGTGGGGCGTGCGTCGACGGGGCGCCGGTCCGGCGGATCGCGTCGACGAGGGCGCCGGTCTAGCGGGTCGCGTCGATGAGGGCGGCGGCCGTGAACAGCTCGACCCCGACGGTGATCGCGTGCTCGTCGGCGTCGAAGTCGCCCTGGTGCAGGTCGCGTACGGTCCGCTCGCCCGGCGTGCGCACCCCGAGCCGCGCCAGCGCGCCCGGCACCCGCTCCAGGTACCAGGAGAAGTCCTCGCCGCCGAGGCTCTGCTCGGTGGTCTCGATCGAGTCGGTGCCGCGCCGGGCGGTCATCGCGTCCCGGAGCAGTTCGGTGACGACCGCGTCGTTGACGACCGGCGGCACCCCGCGCACGTAGTTGATCTCCGACTTGGCCCGGTGCAGGGTGGCGACCTCGTCGATCGCCGCGTGCACCACGTCCGGCGCCTGCCGCCAGGCGGCCAGGTCCAGGCACCGCACGGTCCCGGAGAGCTCGGCGTGCTGCGGGATGACGTTGGGCGCGTGCCCGGACTCGATCCGGCCCCAGGTCACGGCGAGCCCGCTGCGGCTGTCCACGCGCCGCGCGATGAGCGCAGGCACGTCGACGGCGACCCGGGCGGCCGCGGTGACCATGTCGGTGGTGAGGTGCGGCCGCGCGGTGTGCCCGCCGGGCCCGTCCAGCGCCACCTCGATGCGGTCGCAGGCGCTGGTGATGGCGCCGGTGCGCAGCCCGATCCGCCCCGCGTCCACGCGCGGGTCGCAGTGCACGGCGATGATCCGGCCCACGCCGTCCAGCACGCCGGACTCGATGGCGTCGGCGGCACCGCCGGGCAGCACCTCCTCGGCGGGCTGGAAGAGCAGCCGTACCGGCCGCGGCAGCAGCCCCCGCTCGTGCAGCTCGGCGAGGACGAGCCCGGCGCCCAGCACCACGGCGGTGTGCACGTCGTGGCCGCAGGCGTGCGCCCGGTCCGGCACGGTGGAGCGGTAGGCGCACTCGGTCTTCATGTCCGGGATGGGCAGCGCGTCGATGTCGGCGCGCAGGGCGAGCACGGGCAGCCCGTCGGCCTCGGGCCCGATGTCACAGACGAGCCCGGTTCCCATGGCGAGCACCCGGGGCCGCAGACCGGCCTTTTCCAGCCGTTCCTTGATCGCGGCGGTGGTGCGGAACTCCTGGTTGCCCAGCTCGGGATGCATGTGCAGGTCGCGGCGGAAGGCTACGAGTTCGGCGTGCAGTTCCGCACTGAGCACACCGGGGAGCACATCCCCTGGGAGGTCGGCCTCGGTCTCTAGGGACATCAATTGGTTCACCCTCTGAAGGGTAGGACGCCCGAGGGGTCAACTGCCCCGAGATCAACAAAAGTTCAGCCCGTTAGGGGGAGAAAATCTGACCGCGATGGCATGACCTCGGACGTGGCTGGGTAAAACCTATGTTTCCTCTTCCACGGATACCACGCCTGACGGCAATCACGCCGTTTCTGTCCACCGTCCGGGACGGGCACCGGGCCGCGGCGGCCACTTCGGTACGCCCGGCCACGCCTGGCCGGTAGCGTGCGCGAGCGTGACCGACTCGGAGACGACCGACTTCATAGAAACCACCCGTACGTCCTACGACGCGATCGCCAAGGACTACTCCGCCGCGTACCCGGGCCTCCCGGAACGACCCGTGGACATGTCGCTGGTCGGCGCGTTCGCCCAGCTGGTCAGGGCGAACGGCGCCGCCCCCGTGGCCGACCTGGGCAGCGGCCCCGGCCACATCACCGCCCACCTGCACGAACTGGGGGTCCCGGCCTTCGGCGTCGACCTCTCCCCCGCCATGGTCTCGCTGGCCCGCGAGGCGTATCCGGCGCTGCGCTTCCACCGGGGGTCGATGACGTCCCTGGACCTGCCGGACGGGACGCTCGGCGGCATCCTCGCCCTCTACTCGATCATCCACGTGCCGGACGCCCACCTCCCGGCGACCTTCGCCGGCTTCCACCGCGCCCTGGTCCCCGGCGGCCATGTCCTGCTGGCGTTCCAGAAGAGCGAGCGGCCCGGCCTCCACCTCACCGAACGCTTCGGCCACCGCATCGACCTGCACTACCACTGGCGCCCGGCGTACGTGGTGAGCGACATGCTCGTCAAGGCGGGCCTGGAGGTGACGGCCACCCTGATCCGCGAACCGCAGGACGAGGAGAAATGGCCCCGCGCCTTCGTCCTGGCCCGCAAGCCGGGGTGAGGGGGGCGCGCGGACCGGGGCGACGGGTCCGCGCTCAGGTCTGAGTACGGCGGGCACACTCCGTGACGACGTCGCGCAGGCTGCCCGTGTCCTCGAACACGTGGCGTTGTTCGTCGGCGCCGGTGCCGTCCCGCAGCAGCCGGTGCAGGCCCTCCTCGGCCAGTTCCAGGTCGCCGGTGGCGGTCAGCGCGTCCCGGGTGTGGTCCAGGAGGGCGTTCAGGACCGCCTCGGCCGGACCGGGGCGCAGGGTGACGGGGTCGAGCAGGTCGCCGCCGAGGCCCGAGCGGGCGGCGCGCCAGCCGGCCATCCGGGCCGGGCCGACGCCGTGGTCGACGGGTTCGCGTCCGGCCCGCCACTCCCGGGCGGCGGTCTCCACGAGCGCGCGTGCCAGGGCGGCCACGAGCACGGCGGTCCCGGCGCGCAGGCAGACGTCGGCGACCCGGATCTCGACGGTGGGGTAGCGCTGGGCGAGCCGGGCGTCGAAGTAGACCATGCCCTCGTCCAGGATGACGCCGGTGGCGACCATGTCCGCGACCAGCCGGTGGTAGCGCTCCGCGGACCCGAACAGCTCGGCCGGCCCGGCGGACGGCCAGCGGGCCCAGACCCGGCTGCGGTAGCTGGCGTATCCGGAGTCGCGGCCCTGCCAGAAGGGTGAATTGGCGCTGACGGCGGTGAGCACGGGCAGCCAGGTCCGCACCCGGTCCAGGACGGCGACGCCCTCCTCGTCCGACTCCACCGAAACGTGCACATGACATCCGCAGACGAGCTGTTCCCGGGTGGCGATCCCGTACTGCTCGGCCATCCACCGGTAGCGGCGGTTCGCGCTGAAGGAGGGGCTGACGGGCAGCGGGGAGCTGGCGAGCGCGGCGACGGTGCAGCCGAGGTCGCCGGCGAGCCGCGCGGCCTCCTTGCGGCACCGCACGATCTCCTGGCCGAGGTCCGCCATCTCCGACTGCGGCCGGGTGGCGAACTCCAGCATCTGCCCGTAGAGCTCCTTCTCGAACACGTCCTGCCCGGGATCCGCCAGCGCGGCCCGGGCCAGCACCGCGGCCGCCGACGCCTTGGGCTCCCCCGACTCGGGGTCGACGAGCAGAAGCTCCTCCTCCACGCCGACGGTACGCACCCGCACCCACCCTCCACCCGTGCCACCACCGAACGCGGCGGCCTCCGCCCTCCGACTTCCCCGGGCGGCCGGGAGGACACCTGTGCCCCTCACTCGGGGGCGAACAGCTCCGCCGCGTCCGTGACGTGCATGGCCCGCTGGGCCCAGCTCTCCAGCCGGTCCAGATCACCGCAGGCGTACACCTGCCGGCGCACGGCGTCGCCCACCGGGACGCCCCGCCACTCCAGGAGCCGCAGCACCATGTCGGCCCGCTCCTGCACGCGGCCTTCCTCCCGCCCTTCCTCGCGTCCTTCCTCACGCACCTGCTCCGCCAGCGGGTGGCGCCAGAAGTACTGGATCGCCGTCATCAGGTCCCAGCACCAGCGGACGCACTGTCAGCGACTCCCAGCCCCGCAGCCCCAGCTGAATCGGCCGGGCCGCCCACCGCGCCGTCGTGCTGCTTCTGGAAGATCCGGTGCAACGCCTCGTGCGTCGACCCCACCATCACGCCACCCCCAGCTCACACCACACGTACTTGCCCCGGTTCCCGAACCGCGCGGACGGCTGCCAGCCCCAGCAGTCGGCGCACGCCGCCACCAGCCCCAGTCCCCGCCCCGCTTCGCGATCCGTCACCGTCTCCAACGACCCCGGCGGTTCCGGAGGCACGGGATCCGCGTCCCACGCCCCGATCCACACGACGCCCTCCGGGGAGCGCCGGACCCTCAGTGCGGCGGCGCCCTTCGTGTGCCGTACGGCGTTGGACACCAGCTCCGCCGCGAGCAGCTCGGCGGTGTCGGCGAGGCCGATCAGGCCGTGCATCGTCAGGATCAGGCGCAGGGTGCGGCGGCAGATCGTGACCGCTCTCAGGTCGTTCGGGACGGACAGCGTGTAGTCCCAGGTTTCGGGCATGCGTCATCAACTCCGGTCAGTTGAGGGGGATTTCACGCACGGTGGCATCGCCGCACGGTCGTGCGGTGCACTTCCGCATCGTGTTCAGTGCGTCACCGACGGTAGACATAACTGTTAATGCGAAGCAACCCGGTCGCGTAATCTGGCACCCGAACGAGTCGACTTCCCCGAAGTGTTGAGAGGACCGGCCGATGGCGTTGAGGGCCGAACCGACAGCACGTCAGATGCGTCTGGCCGGCGAGCTGCGCAAGCTTCGAGATGCAGCGGGCCTCAGCGCTCGGGAGGCGGCGAAACTGCTCGGCGTGAGCCCTCCGCACATCAGTCAGATCGAGTCCGGCCTGTCAGGGGTGAGCGAGAACCGGCTGCGCCGCCTCGCGTCCAACTACTCCTGCTCGGACCACGAACTCATCGAGGCACTGGTGACCATGGCGACCGACCGCACGCGAGGCTGGTGGGAGGAGTACCGGGAACTGCTGCCGACGTCATTCCTCGACCTCGCCGAGCTGGAACACCACGCGACGTACCGGCGGGATGTGGAGTTCCTGGTCGTGCCGGGCCTGCTCCAGACGGAGGACTACGCCCGCGCGGCGTTCTCTTCGAGGATTCCCGAACTGCCCGAGGAGGAGCTGGAGCTACGGGTGCGGCACCGCATGCGACGCAAGGTCGTGCTCGGCGGGCCCGGCCCCCTCCCCTACGAGGCAGTCGTCCATGAAGCCGCGCTCCGCATCAAGGTCGGTGATCGCCTCACTTCGCGAACGCAGCTCGCCCAGGTCCTGGAACTGTCCGAGGCCGACCACATCACTGTGCGCGTCATCACCTTCGAACTGGACGGCTTCGGCGGGGCCTGGAGCCCGATGATGCTTGCGGGAGGTGCCGTACCCAAGCTGGACACCGCCGTCCGTGACCATCCCGACGGCACCGGGCTCATCGACTCCGAGGCTCAACTGGGCGTACTGCGAACGCTCTTTCGTAGAGTGGAAGCCGCGTCGCTCGACCCCGTCCGATCCCGTGACTTCATCCACGGACTGGCCAAGGAACTGTGAGACTCACCGTGACCGCTCCCGACACCTGGCAGAAGTCGTCCTACTCCGGTGGCGGCGACGGCAACAACTGCCTGGAGATCACCACTCGCCCCACCCACATATCCATCCGCGACTCCAAGGCCCCCACCGCCACCCTCACCTTCCCGTCCGCCTCCTTCGCCGTGTTCCTCGACGCGCTCAAAGGCTCTCCAGGCCGCTGGTGAACCCGTGCTGCGCCGTCCAGCCACGTCAAGGGGCGGGTGATGTGGTCCGAGGAGCAGTTCCCGGTCGCCGAGCCGGCGTACCAGCCGGCGCTTGGCTGCGGGCTCCGTCCGCCCGCCGGCCTTCCGGTCCGCGCCCGTCGGCTGGGCCGACCTCGTGTCGGAGATCAGGCGCTTCGACCGTCGCGTGCGCGAGGGCGTGGCCGCGCTGGGCGTCGACCCCGCCTTCGTCCCGGCGCCCTGACCCCGGGTCCCCGGCGGGGGCGCACCCCGCCGGAGGCCTCCGGCTACACCGGACTGGCCACCGTCGTCAGGCGGTGGACGTCCTTTGCCGTGCCGGTGACGCCGGAGAGGAAGCCCTGGGCTCGGGGGGAGGCGTTCTCCGTCAGCCAGGCCGGGTCGATGTCGCAGACGGCGACGCGGACGCCGGTGCCGGCCAGGGCCAGCGGGAGGGTGTGGACGACCGTGGAGGGGAAGCTCAGGATCGTGCGGCCGATCGGGCCGCGGCGGGCGATCAGTTCGAGGGGGAGGTCCGGGCGGACTATCTCCAGGCCCGTCTCGGCGGCCAGGCGGTGGAGCTTGTCGGTGCTCTCGCGGCGGTGCGCGAAGTAGCGGGTCGCGCCGTGCGCCTTCGCCAGGGTCTGGACGGCCTGGAGGTAGCGCTCGCCGTCCACGACGCCGGTCTCCACCAGCGAGGTGCCGACCATGTCGGCGCCCTTGGTGATGCGCGGCGGGCCGAAGCGGGCGCGGGTCCAGCCGAAGTCGTTCGCGGTGACCGTCACGCCCGCCGGGGTCTCGGTCACCGGCATGGAGGAGAAGACCTCCACCCGGCGGCGGTCGCTCGGCGTGAGGCGGCGGCGCGCGGAGGAGGAGACGGGCGCGAAGAGCAGGTCCCGGGCGCCCGGCCGGCCGCCCTTGCGGTGCCAGCGGACCAGGCGTTCGCCGCGTGCCAGCTGGGCGACAAACTCCATCGTGGCCGTGCCGTCGTCGACGACGACCAGGTCACGGGCGCGGGTGATGGTCAGGAGCAGCTGCACGTAGCGGGAGAAGGGGTCTCCCATCACGATGCGGTCGGCCCGGCGGAGCGAGCCCGCCAGGCCGCCGATCGTGTGGAAGGGAGCGGCGGTGCCGCCCCGTGCTTCCTCCCAGCGGACCCGGTAGCCCTCGTCACGGGCCAGGTCCGCCATCCGGCGCAGCTGGCCCCGGGTCATGGGGTCCGTCGGGGACAGGACGACGATCGTGAGTTCCGCGCCGGGTGCCGCCGCCGCTATGGCGACCGATGCGCGACGGCCCTGCGAGGGCACCGTCGGCACCGGCTCCACCGCCCCGCGCAGGGCGTGGACATGGGCCCACTCCAGCACGTTCAGCAGCTGCACCGGACTCTCGACGAACGCGAGTGTGTGGGGGCCGGGGTTCCCGGCGCGGAGGCTCATCGACGTACGACCGTCCCGTCGTCGTAACACAACAGACGTAACTTCAGGTTCTCGGCGGGGTCAGACCTGGACCGGCTCGCCGGCGGCCGCGGCGATCTCCGCCTCGGCGACGACACCGGGAACGCGGCGCAGCTTCTTCATCGGGCCGAGCTCGGAGTCGTAGACCTTCTTGACGCCGTCACCGAGGGACTCGGAGATGATGCGGATGTCGCGGACCAGACGGGTCAGGCCCTGCGGCTCCACGGAGGCGGCCTGGTCGGAGCCCCACATGGCGCGGTCGAGGGTGATGTGACGCTCGACGAAGGTGGCGCCGAGCGCGACCGCGGCGAGGGTGGTCTGCAGACCCGTCTCGTGGCCGGAGTAGCCGATCGGCACGTTCGGGTACTCCTTCTCCAGCGTGTTGATCACGCGGAGGTTCAGCTCGTCGGCCTTCGCCGGGTACGTCGAGGTGGCGTGGCACATGAGGATGTTCTCGGAACCGAGGACCTCGACCGCGTGGCGGATCTGCTTCGGGGTCGACATGCCGGTGGAGAGGATGACCGAACGGCCGGTGGCGCGCAGCGCCTTCAGCAGCTCGTCGTCCGTCAGGGACGCGGAGGCCACCTTGTGGGCCGGGACGTCGAACTTCTCCAGGAAGGCGACGGCCTCGGTGTCCCACGGGGAGGCGAACCAGGCGATGTTCTTGCTCTTGCAGTACTCGTCGATCTGACGGTACTCGTCCTCGCCGAACTCCACGCGGTGGCGGTAGTCGATGTAGGTCATGCGGCCCCAGGGGGTGTCCCGCTCGATGTCCCACTGGTCGCGCGGGGTGCAGATCTCCGGGGTGCGCTTCTGGAACTTGACGGCGTCACAGCCGGCCTCGGCGGCGACGTCGATCAGCTTGAAGGCGTTCTCCAGCTCACCGTTGTGGTTGATGCCGATCTCGCCGCAGATGTAGACGGGCTTGCCGGGACCGACCTCACGGGAACCGAACTGGCGCAGGCGGGAGTTGCTCATGACTGTGGGGTGTCCTTACTTCGGGAGGGAATCGAGAGAGGGGCCGAGGATCCAGCTGGCGATCTCTCGGATCGCGCCGTCGCCACCCGGGACGGTGGTGACCGCGCGTGCGGCGCCGCGTACGACGTCGTGGGCGCTCGCGACCGCCACGGGCCAGCCCACGAGGGCGAAGCACGGGAGGTCATTGACGTCGTTTCCGACGTAGAGCACGCGCTCGGGAGCGATGCCCTGCTCCTCGCACCACTGCTTGAGTGCGAGGTCCTTGCGGTCGATGCCGTGCAGGACCGGGATCTGTAGCTTCCGGGCCCGGGCGGCGACGACCGGGTTCTGCTCCGTGGAGAGGATCAGCATCTTGAGCCCGCTCTTTCGCAGGGCGGCGATGCCGAGTCCGTCGCCGCGGTGCACGGAGACGAACTCCTTTCCATCGGCGTCGATCAGCACCCGGTCGTCGGTCTGGGTGCCGTCGAAGTCCAGTACGACCGCGTCGATGTCGTCGGCGGTCGGCAGCGAACCGGGGCGGTCCGCGTCGAAGAGGCCGGCCAGCGCGCGGGCGCGGGCCAGGTCGTGCGGGTCGTCGATCTCCAGCACGCGGGCCGGGTCGGTGCGCACCAGCTCGGTGTGGCCGAAGAAGCGGTGCCGGTGCTCGCGAAAGCCGCCGGCACGCATCGCGTAGGCGGCGCCGGTCTCCAGGAAGTCCTGCGGGCGGTCCTGGCGGCGGGGGCGGAACGACTTGTCGTGGTTGACGCCGAAGCCGCCACTGGCCGCGGAGCCGCCGTCCGCCGAGGCCGCGCCGGCACCGGCCGGCACCGGGGCGTCCACCTCGTCGCGCCAGACGAAGCCGTGGAAGGGAGCCACGGTCAGGGCGGTGTCGGCGCCGTTCTCGACGATCGCGCCGGCCACGCCGTCGATGTCCTCGCGGATGATGAACGGGCTGGTGCACTGCACGAGCAGCACCACGTCGACCGGGGCGCCGTGCAGCGCCTCGTGGGCGTCCATGGCGTGCAGGACGGCGGCCTCGGAGGTGGCGGTGTCACCGGCGATGGCGGCGGGGCGCAGCACCACCTCGGCGCCGGCGGACCGGGCGGCAGCGGCGATCGCCTGGTCGTCCGTGGAGACGACGACGTCGGTCACCAGGCGGGAGGCCCGGCACTCGCGGACGGCGCGGGCGACCAGCGGGACGCCGCCGACCGGCAGCAGGTTCTTCGCGGGCACGCCCTTGGATCCGCCGCGCGCGGGGATCACGGCCAGTACCCGGGGTACGACGGCCTTCTCGGGGTGGGGCATCGGCTCTGTTCCTTCGAGTCCGTCAGGCGCCGACGACGCCTGGGTCGGGATCCGGTCGCTCACAGCTCTCCCATTCGTCGGATCACGGGGGCCACCCGCTGGACGCCGTGGCGGTAGGCGCCGCGTGCGGCCCGGCGCACGATCTGTCGGACGGGTCCCGGCGCCTTGTCGGCGGCGGGCGCACCGGGCAGCGGTACGCCGTCGGGGCCGAGGTGGTGGCGGGCCAGGATGCCGGGCAGGTAGCCGGGCGCGGTCTCGGGTGTGTAGTACGGGTTCAGGGGCGGCAGGCCGCCGGGCCGGGCGAGCAGCTTGGCGATCCGCTCGCGGCCGGCGTCGAACGCGGTGGCGTACGAGCCGTCGGCGGCGACCCCCTGCCGGGCGACCCACTCGGCGTCGGGCACCGGGCGGTGTCCGGCGTCGAGCTGGTCCCAGGAGGCGAGGCAGCCGGAGCCGACGAAGTGGTGGTTGCCGAGCGTCTCGCGGACCCCGAGGTCGGTGAGGACCACGGTGGGGATCCGCCGGTGCAGGGCCTCCAGGGCGGCCGTCGAGCTGACGGTGACGAGGAGGTCCGTGCGGTCGAGCACCTCGCCCATGTGCCCGTACACCAGGCGGAAGTTGGCGGGCACGTCCTTGCCCTGGACCAGCTTCTGGTACGGCAGTTCCTCGATGTGGGTGGTGTGCTCGCCGGGCTTGGAGCGCAGCTTGAGCAGCACCTCCCGCGCCGGGTGCCGGCGGGCGTGCTGGATGAGGCGGTCGAGCAGGTAGGCACGGTCCTTGCGGCTCTCGGGGACCGAGGGCTGGGCCGCGAACACCACGGTGTAGGGCTCGTGTTCGCCCTCGTAGGGCTCGCCGCCGAGGAACGGCAGCGCGACCTCGGTCACCGAGGAGGAGTCGGCGCCGACCCCGTCGTACACGGCCCGGAACCGGTCCGCGTCCTGGCGGGAGTTGGCGAGGACCAGGTCCGCGCCGTGCCGCAGCAGCAGGCCGTCGGCGAGCTTCTCGTAGACGACGCCGACGTAGCCGGTGACGACGACGGGCCGCTTGGCACGGCCGGCGAAGACGCCGCGCAGTCCGTGCAGCATCGCCTGCACCCCGCCGCCGACGAGCGAGAGGACGAGGACGTCGTACGACTCCGTGCCCTCGGAGCCCTCGGGGCCCCGCTCCATGGCACGCAGGAACTCGACGGCCGTCACTTCGCGGAGCGAGTCCGCGTGGACGCCGACCTCCTGGAGCTGGCGGGCGGTGGGGGTGGCACGGCCCCGCAGGAGGTAGCCGTCGAGCCGGACCTCCGTACGGTCGGTTTCGTCGGGAACGAGGCGCTTCGCGGTGAGCGCTCCCCACTTCCACCGAGTGTCGGAGTCCGCCAGGACGGCCACCCGCAGGGTCTTCGTTGCACTTGCTGGCACATCCCAGACGCTAGGAAGCCATTCCAAGGATCTCCCGAACCCGAATCCAACAAAGGGTTAACAACACATCGCCGAATGGCGAATCAGCCCGGGATAAGGCTCGAAAAAGCCCTGATTCATAGCTTCGACACACGTCGTTCACCTGGTGTCAAGACAACAGACAAGACGGATGACGGGCACCCCTCTAACGTCCCTCACGTGGTCAAGCTCTCCGTCATCGTGCCGTTCTACAACGTGCAGCAATACGCGCCCGACACCCTGAGGAGCCTGCGCGCGAACGCGCGTGAGGACTTCGAATTCATTCTCGTCGACGACTGCTCGACCGACGGGACACCCGAGATTCTCGCGCGAGCAGAGCGCGAGCTGCCAGGCGCGGTCCATGTCAGACACGAGCTGAACGGGGGGCTGGCCACCGCGCGCAACACCGGCATCGACAAAGCGCGCGGCGAGTACGTCACCTTCCTGGACGGCGACGACTGGCTCGCGCCCGGCTACTACCCGGACCTGGTGGCCGCCATCGAGTCGCTGGGCTGCGACTTCGTCCGCACCGACCATGTGCAGTGCACGGCGCGCGCCCGGGTCGTGCACCGGGTTCCGGTCGGCCGCCGCAACACCGTCCTGAACCCCCGGGAGGCGATCCTGCCGGCCGACCGGTCGACCTCCGTCGACTACGCGTACGCGTGGGCGGGGATCTACCACCGCCGCCTGGTGGACAAGGGCCTCGTCCACTTCACGGACGGGCTGCGCACGGCCGAGGACCGGCCGTGGATCTGGAAACTGCACCGGGAGGCCGAGTCCTTCGCCGCGGTGAACCTGCTCGGCGTCTTCTATCGGCGTGGCGTAGCCTCGTCACTCACGCAGATCGGCGACGTCCGTCAGCTCGATTTCATTCGCGCGTTCGACCAGGTGATCGAGGAAACCGCACAGGACGCGGACGCGAAGGAACTCCTGCCGAAGGCCGTCCGCACCTACTGCGCCATCATTTCCCATCACCTGGGATCCATCGAAAGGTTCGAGCCCGCGGTGGCGAAAAAGCTGAAATCCATGAGTGCCGCAGCACTGCGGCGCATGCCGCAGGACGTGCTGGACGAGGCCCTGGACTCCATGGACCTCCAGCGCGCCACCAAGCTGCGCCGGCTGCGCCGCCGTCCCGCTCCCGCGGGAGCCGCCGCGTGACCACCCAGATCTTCCAGGCGTCCACCCTCTACGGCACGGCCACCCTCGCCGCCGCCCTGGACTCCGGCGCCTTCGGCCCGGCCGACCGGCGCATCCTGCTGGTCTGCAACAACGCGGCCACCCCGGAGACCACCCCGGGGCTGGACGCGGCGCCGGGCTTCGAGCGGCTGCGCGACCGCTTCGACGAGGTGATCTCGTACAACGAGACGATCTTCCCGTTCCACCCGGGCGGCTGGGCCCCGCGCCTGGAGGACTTCCCGCTGTGGGAACGCTTCCTGCGCCACGAGTGGCGGCTCGGTGACGACGACGTCGAGTTCGCCGTCGAGTCGATCCAGGTAAACCCCTCGCTCAGCCTCACCCAGATCTTCACCGGCGCCCCGGTCACGGTCTACGCCGACGGCCTGATGAGCTACGGCCCGACCCGCAACAAGATCGACCCGCTGGTCGGCACCCGCGTGGACCGGGTCCTCCACCTGGACCTGGTGCCGGGCCTGAAGCCGATGCTGCTCACCGAGTTCGGCGTCCCCGCCGAGGTCGTGCCGACCGCCGCCTTCACCAAGGTGCTGGCCGAACTCGCGCCCGGCGGCGACGAGTTGCCGCAGATCGAGGAACCGGCCCTGCTGCTCGGCCAGTACCTCTCCGCGCTCGGCATCCTCTCCCCCGAACAGGAGGAGGACCTGCACGTGCGGATGTTGCGGGGCGCCGTCGAACTCGGCCACACCAAGGTCGTGTTCAAGCCGCACCCCTCCGCACCGGCCCGCTTCGCGCGGACCCTGGAGCAGGAGGCCGAGAAGCTCAAGGTCGAGCTCACCGTCCTGGACACCACGGTCCTCGCCGAGGTGCTGTACCAGCGGATGCGCCCCGCGCTGGTCGTCGGCTGCTTCTCGACCGCGCTGCTGACCGCGTCCGCGCTGTACGGCCTGCCGACCGCCCGGGTCGGCACCGACACGCTGCTGGACAAGCTCGTCCCGTACGAGAACAGCAACCGCGTCCCGGTCACCGTCGTGGACGCGCTGCTGCCCTCGCTCACCGACCGCAAGGCCGTCGAGGAGCAGCGCGCGCTGCTGACGGTCGAGGAGCTGAGCGCGCTGCTCCGTGCGATGAGCTTCGCGATGCAGCCGAAGATCTATCCGCAGCTGCGCCGGGAGACCGAGCGTTATCTGTCCAAGCACCTCAACGACACCACCATCCGGTACTTCAAGCGCAAGCGCCTGACCTCGCTCGCGCTGCCCGGCGGGGTTCCGGCCCAGCTGGGCTTCCTGCCGCGCAACGCGACGGTGCGGCGGATGGCGCGCAGGGCGCGGAATCTGCGGCGGGTGGTGCGGCGGTAGCTCCGCCGGTAGCGCCGAATCACTTCGTCTGCGGCGCCGTTGTGGCTGGTCGCGCAGTTCCCCGCGCCCCTGTGGGGCGCGCTGTCGAACCGCTTCTCGAAGGGGCGGGTCCGGATCTCCGGACCCGCCCCTTCGGGTTTACCGGCCCAGGATCTTCTTGATCGTGGCGGCGTTGTCCTCGGTCACCTTCCACAGCTGCTGCTGGCGGTCGTGCACGTCGGCGACGGTCCGGCTGTGGTCGTCGAGGATGCCGATCGCGCGCTCGGTGAGGATGTCGCCGAGGTCCCGCTCGTGCACCGAGACGCCCCACTCGGGCCGCTGGATGTCGTTCAGGAAGTACGCCATCTTCGGGTGCGAGATCAGCGAGATGATCGGCGTGCCGACCCCGAACGGGATCATGCCCGCGTGTCCGCGCATGCCGATGACCAGGCGGGTCTTGGCGTACGTCTCGCGGATCTCGTCGTTGGAGAAGTCGTACATCGGGATCACCGGCAGCGAGATGCCGTGCTCGCGGCGCAGGTCGAAGGCGATCTTCTCGTCGTCGAGCGAGTGCGCCACGCACTTGACCTCGGTGTGCGCGCCGATCTTGCGCACGGCCTTGGCCATCTCGGCGAGGAAGTGCGCGTAGTCGTGGCCGAAGCGCAGCCCCGCGCGGTCGTAGGCCGCGTTGAGCAGCACCGTGTCCTCGCGGTAGGACGGGTCGGTCCAGCCGGCCACCAGCTGGCGCATGACCGTGGTGGGACAGGGCTGGAAGACGACCTTGTCCTGGAGCTCCGGCGGGAGCATGCCGCGGACCTTGGCGATGGAGCCGTGGTTGCGCAGGCCGAAGAAGGAGGCCTTCTCGACCAGCAGCCGCAGGCTCTCGTTGAAGCGGCCGGCCCGGTAGGACTGGCCGTCGAAGGCGTTGAAGCCGACCGCGTAGACCATGATCGGCACGTCGACGGCCCGCAGGTGCTCGTCGGGGACGTTCCACTGCCAGGCGCTGTTGCCGTTGGGCATGGTGTCCGGGATGAACAGGCCGCCGCCGCCGATGACCAGACCCCGGCGGGCGTTGACCCGCTCCAGGGCGGCCCGGTCGAAGTAGCGGTGGGCGTGCACCGAGTGCCAGCGCCGGGAGGTGGTGTCCGGGCCGAAGCCGAGCCGGACGGTCTCCGGGAGCAGCTTGTCGCCCGCGTTGCCCTGCCGGTCCATGTAGAACGCGACGTGCGCCAGCTGGTCCTCGGCGCTGCCCTGCTCCTGGGAGGGGACGGCGGCCGCGCGCTGGGCCCACAGGCGGCTGGAGCGGTGGGTCGGGTCGACGGTGAGGCCGGCGGTGGCGTACCGCAGGGCCTCGGTGTTGTCGCCGTGCACCCAGGCCATCTGGGCGAGCCGGGAGAAGGCGGTCGCGGCCCGGTTGGGGGCGGCGGCGGCGAGCAGCAGCTGGGTCTTGGCCTCCTCGTAGCGCGAGACGCTCATCAGCGCGTGGCCGAGGACCTCGTGCGGCCAGGCCTCGTCCAGCGGGATGCGGACGCTGGTGAGGACGTCGACGGCGTCCTGGTAGTCGCCGGAGGCGATGTGCGCGGCGGCCACCTTGCGGGCGATCTCCACGTCACCGGTGCGCTTGACGTGCGGGGTGCCGAAGTGCACGACCAGGTCGTGGTGGAGGCCGCCGGGAGAGTCGAAGTAGGCCGCGTGGAACTCGGCGTCGGTCATCTCGAACTCGCGCCAGCGGTCCTCGGCCTGCGCGTAGCCCATCTCGCCGCCCTGCCAGGGCTTGTGACGGCCGGTGAAGTGCAGGATCTTCGTGTCCTCCGGGACCGGGAGGTCGCCGGAGAGCCGCCGCTTGACGAAGTTGTACTTGGCGTCGAGGCGGACGAAGTCGCCGTCCAGGACGGCGTTCAGGATGCCCTGGTCGTGCTTGTCCAGCTCGTACTCGCCGCTGCGGCCGGCCTTGTCGATCTTCGCGCAGAACTCGTCGGACAGGTACTCCTTCTGGATCACCAGAAGGCCGGAGTTGAGCTTGTGCTGCCCGTAGAAGAACTGCGGCACGGCCGCGAGTCCCTCGCGCAGCTCCAGCAGTTCGCCGAGACCGCCGAGGACCACCATGTCGGTGTCCAGCGTGATGACCGTGTCGTAGTCGCGCAGCCGGAAGATGTCGAGGATGAAGTACGCCTTGCGGACCAGGTAGTTGTCCTGGTCGCCCTTGACGTAGGAGTCGTAGTGCGTGTCGTTGACCCGCTGGAGCACGATGCGCGGGTGCAGGGCGCGGATCTTCGCGACGGAGGCCGGGCGCAGGTCGTCGTAGAGCACGACGAAGTCCTCGCAGACGGCCGGGTTGGACAGGGCGAGGCTGCGCAGCAGGACGAGGAAGCCGGGGAGGTAGTTCTCGTCCACGTAGGACGCGAAGGCGATCCGGCGCTTCTTGGTGAGCGCGCTCGCGTCGGTGTTCGGTATCGCGGAGGTGAAGGTCGTCGTCATCGCAGGGAGATCCTCATGTCGCTCACGCTCTGGGCCCGCTGCATGACCCAGTCCTTCTCGCTGGTGTATTCGTGCACGGAGGTGATGGCCAGCTTCATGGCCTCCTGCACGCGGTAGGCGCCGCTCTCGTAGAAGTCGAAGCCGATCAGGTCCAGGGTCGGGCTGACGTCCAGGAAGTCCAGCAGCCACAGCATGTTGAAGCCGGACGTCGGGATGCCCGACCAGGTCTCGGGGCCGATCTGCCCGATGTTGCGCATGGGCCAGCGCAGCGACTCGTCGCCGAGGTACTGCTGGGCGCCGGGCACCAGCTTGTTGCGCAGCGAGTGCTTCCAGTCACCGGAGACGCCGCCGAAGATCAGCCGGGTGGTCACCGGCTGCTCCCAGTTGAAGGCGTGCTTGTGGATGCTGACGTGGATGTCGGTGCGCTCGCCGGTGTTCTTCGGGTCGATCTTGTACGAGTTGAAGCGCACGACCAGGTCGTAGCCGTCGATCTCCTTGCCCATGCCGCCGGCGCCCACCCGGCCGGAGTTGGCGATCAGGCAGACCGACTTGCCTGCGATCTGGTTGCGGAACTCGCCGAGGGTGATCCACTGCACGCCGTCGAAGGTCGGGTTGCCGACCGGTCCGCGCATCCGGTTGCGGCGCTGCTCGGAGTAGAGCGCGACGGCCTCGGCGAGACCGGGGTCGTTGCCCTCGGCGATCCTGAGGTCCAGGTACTGGCTGAGCAGCTCCTGGCGGTCGTCGACCGGGGCCTCGTCCTCGGCGAGGGCCAGCAGGGCGCCGACCAGGCGGGGCTCGGCGGCCTTCCAGTCGCCGGCGGCCCGGAGGGCCAGGCCCTCGGCCCAGACGGCGGTGGCGCTCTCGCGCCGGTACTCGGCGGCGGCCGGCACCTGGCGCCCGAGGAGGGCGAGGAGTTCGTTCTCGCGCTCTCCGGCGCGGCGCATGCCGCTGATCCGGTTGGCGACGCCGAAGCCGTCGTCCTTGGTGAGTTCGAGGTAGCGCTCGTAGGCCTCCACGGCCTCGGCCTCCTCGCCCAGGCCCTCCAGGATGCGGGCGCGCAGCCGCCAGCCGGCCCGGGAGTTCTTGCGCTGGGCGAGCACGGTGTCGCTGATGACCAGGGCCAGGTTCAGCTCGTCGCCGTAGCCGCACTCCAGAGCCTTGTTGGCGACGGCGAGCAGGGCGTCCAGCAGGTCGTTGTTGATGCCGCCGGACGGGGTCGCGGCGCCCTTGACGGCACGCTTGAGGAGAGCGGTGGCACCCCCGGACGGGGCCGGCGCGGGGGTGGTGGTGCCCTCGGTTGCCACCACCACGAGCAGCTTGCGCAGCTGCTCGGCGAGTTCGCCGCGCCGACGGTCGAGGCTGCCGACGAGTTTGCCGCTGTGCACGGCGCAGGCGTGCAGGCACTCGTCGAGATCCCCTCCGCGTGCAGGTGCCCGCCTGTTCTGGACCCTCGTCATAGCTCTCCTGATTTTGCCAAGCGAAGCCTGGGTTTGCCTGCTGCGTGTGATGGATTTACCCGCACCTAGGGGGCGGATGGAGAAACTAGGAAGCTAAAACGACCATAGGGTTAACAAGTCGGGACGCACGGGGGAATCATTGGGCTGTCAACCAAGCCATTCCTGTGATTCGCCCAGGTGCAGGACTCGTACCCCCCTCTTACCGGGGTCTTGAGAAACAGATCTGATGATTAACTGCCCAGGTCCGGGTAAGCTCCCCGAACCATGCCTCCCGTGACCACCACCCTGGCGCCCCCGCCTGCGAAAATCCCGGCCGTCACGGCTCCGCCCGGACGGCCCCGCCCCCGACTCCAGGCCCTCGACGGCCTGCGCCTGCTGGCCGCCCTGATGGTCTGCCTGTACCACTACACCGGCCGCGGCGGAACCGTCTCCGAGTCCTGGCACCAGAACCCCGGCCAGATCTTCCCGACCCTCCACAGGGCGGCCGTCTACGGCTGCCTCGGCGTCGAGTTCTTCTTCGTGATCAGCGGCTTCGTGATCTGCATGAGCAGCTGGGGCCGGTCCCTCGGCGACTTCTTCCGCTCCCGCGTCGCCCGCCTCTACCCCGCCTACTGGGTCGCGCTGGTGCTGGTCACCGCGGCGTCCGTGCTGCTGCCCGCCGTCGTGCACCCGGTGCGCGCCGACGAGTTCCTGGTCAACCTCACCATGCTCCAGCAGCCGATGGGCGTGCCGCGCGTGCTGGGCGTCTGCTGGACGCTCTGGGTCGAGGTGCGGTTCTACGCGCTGTTCGCGCTGACCGTCGTCCTGCCGGGCGTCACCTACCGCCGGGTCGTGCTGTTCTGCTCGGTCTGGACCCTGGCGACCGTCCTGTCCACCGCCGCAGGCGGCCCGTGGACCGAGCTGGTCGTGATGCCGCAGTACGCCCCGTACTTCATCGGCGGACTGGCCCTCTACCTGGTCCACCGCTTCGGCAGCCGGCCGCTGTCGTGGGGCATCGTGGCGTGCTCCTGGATCCTCGGGATGCGGCTGACCACCGAGGGCCTGTGGCACCACGGCAGCCCCCGGAACCCGTACGTGGCGATGGCCGTGATCACCCTCGCGTTCGCCGCCGTGGCGGCCGTGGCGGCGGGCTGGACGCGCCGGGCGACCTGGTCCTGGCTGACCACGGCCGGAGCGCTCACGTACCCGTTCTACCTGGTCCACGAGCACCTGGGCTGGTTCGTGATCCGGGTGCTGCACCGGGGCTGGGGGGTGCCGCCGTGGGCCACGCTGGCGCTGACGATCCTCTCCATGCTGGGGCTGGCCTGGCTGATCAACCGGCAGGTCGAGAACCGGTTCGGACCGAGATTGAAAAGGTCCTTGAAAAACTCCTAGTTCCCTTCCATTTCATATTCCGTTAACCATGCGATGTTGGCCCGCCGTTCATTTCTCCGTGGGTTTCGGAGCGGTGCGGCGGGCAGGCACCTTGGGACCTCGCGGTGCACAGGTTTTCCGCAGGTTTCCCACAGACCTCCGTCCCGAGGGAGTGCCTTCTCCGCATGGCCACCACCACTCAGGAAACGATCCGACCGCCCCGCCGCCTCGACGACGTCCCGGGCTGGTTCCCGGTGCTCGACCAGATGCTGTTCGACTGGTTCCTCGACCGCCAGGAGGGTTCCGGCGTCGGCGGCGACCTGCTGGAGGTCGGCGTCTACATGGGCAAGAGCGCGATCTTCACGGGGCGGCACCGCCGGCCCGGCGAGACCTTCACGGTCTGCGACCTGTTCGAGGGCGACGCGCCGGACGCGGCCAACCGGGCCGAGTCGACGAAGTCCTACGCCCGGCTGACCGGGCAGCTCTTCGAGGAGAACTACCTCGCCTTCCACGACGAGCTGCCCCGCGTGCTGCAGGGCCCCAGCTCGCTCGTCCGCGGCGAGGTGGCGCCGGACACCTGCCGGTTCGTGCACGTCGACGCCTCGCACCTGTACGAGCACGTGCACGACGACATAGGGACCGCCCGGGACCTGCTGCTGCCGGACGGGATCGTGGTCCTCGACGACTTCCGCTCCGAGCACACCCCCGGCGTCTCCATAGCCACCTGGGAGGCCGTGCTCAACCGCGGGCTGCGCCCCGTCTGCATCAGCACGCAGAAGCTGTACGGGACGTGGGAAGACCCGCGGCCGGTGCAGGAGGAGCTGATCGCGATGGCGCGGGGGCGCGACGACTGCCATCTGAGCGTGCAGGAGGCCGCGGGGCACCGGATCGTACGGCTGAAGTCGAAGGGCATGCGGGGGCCGGACTTCCCGGAGTCGCGGTACGCGAGCACGGCCGGCGAGCCGGAGGAGCCCGAGGCGGTGGCACCGGCGCCCGCGGCGGCGGGGAACGGCGGGCGGCGGCGCGGCCGGGTGCGGCGGGTGGCGGTGGATCTGCTTCCGCCGGTGCTGACGCGGGCCCTCCGGAGGGCCATGCGCTAGGCCGGGGCGGCCCGCGACGGGTCGGGCCGGGTGTCGGGCCGTTGCGGGCCCGTCGTGGCCGCTCGCGCAGTTCCCCGCGCCCCTGGGGAGCGCCTAGCGGTAGCGGGCCTCCACGCCCGCGATGATGATCTCCAGGCCCGTCCCGAACCGGCTGTCGTAGTCGGTGAACAGGTCCCGGCCCGCCGCCGCCGACAGGGGGAAGTCGGCCAGCCGGCGGGCCCGTTCCGCCATGTCGTAGCCCTCCCTGCGTTCGCCGGGCAGCGGCTCGACGCCCTGTTCCTCCGTCACGAAGCCGACGGTGTACGACGTCACCGTCGTGCCGATCACGGCCGCCTCGGCGAGGGTGAAGCCGGCCTCCGTCATGACGCGCAGGTACGCCTCCTGCTCGGGGGCGTGGTCGATGCCCGTGAAGCGTGAGCCGCTGTAGACCTTGGCGCCGTCGCGGTAGCCGAGCAGGGCCGCGCGCAGGCCGCCGCTCATGGTGCGCAGCAGGTCCTGCCAGGTGCCGGAGGGGTCCACGCCGGCGTCCGCGACCATCCGGCGGTACATCTCCGTCGCCATCTCGTCGAGCAGCGCCTGCTTGTCCTTGAAGTGCCAGTACAGGGCCGGTGCCTTGACGTCCAGCTCCTTGGCGATGGCCCGCAGGGTCAGCCCGTCCAGGCCGGTCTCGTTCAGCAGGCGCAGGGCCGTGTCGGCGACCCGGCGGCGGTCGAGGGGGGCGCGTCTCTCCGTACTCACGCTTGACAGCTTAACAGCGTTAAGGGCAGCCTTGTCGCCGACGGCACTTAACGACGTTAAGGAGATGTGGGATGGACGTTCTGATCGTGGGCGCGGGCCCCACCGGACTGACCCTCGGGATCGACCTCGCCCGGCGCGGCGTGGACGCCCTGGTCGTGGAGGCGGCCGGGAAGCTGTTCCCCGGCTCGCGCGGCAAGGGGATCCAGCCCCGCACCCAGGAGGTCTTCGACGACCTCGGGGTGCGCGAGGCGCTGCGCGCGGTGGGCGGCCCCTACCCGCCGCAGCTGTTCTGGAAGGACGGCGAACGGCTGAAGACGCAGCCGATGTTCGACGCGGTGCCCGCCGACGAGGGCGCGCCGTACACCGACCCGCTGATGGTCGCGCAGTGGCGGACCCAGGAAGTGCTGTACGCGCGGCTGCTGGACGTGGGCGGCCGGGTCGCGTTCGGGCAGACGCTGACCGGCCTGGAGCAGGACGCGGAGGGGGTCACCGCCCGGTTCGCCGACGGCTCCGCCGCCCGGACGCGGTACGTGGTGGCGGCGGACGGCGGACGGTCGGCCGTACGGCGGGCGGTGGGCGTCGGGATGACCGGCGAGTCGGTCGACCCGAGCCCCTTCCTCGTGGCCGACCTGCGGGTGCGCGGCCTCGACCGGGACCACTGGCACGTCTTCGTCGGCGACGACGGCAACGGCGTGGCCCTGTGCCCGCTGGCCGGCACGGACGACTTCCAGCTGGGCGCCAAGCTGCCCGAGGGCACCGAGCCCGACCTGTCCCTGGCGGGCCTGCGGCGCCTGGTGTCGGCGTACAGCCACCTCGACGCCGCCGACGTCACCGAGGTGCGCTGGGCCTCCGACTTCCGTCCCCGCGCCGCGCTGGCCGACCGGTTCCGGGTGGGCCGGGTCTTCCTGGCCGGAGACGCCGCCCACGTCCACTCGCCGGCCGGCGGCCAGGGCCTGAACACCAGCGTCCAGGACGGCTACAACCTGGGCTGGAAGCTGGCCGCGGTGCTGGCGGGCGACGCCCCCCACGCGCTGCTGGACACCTACGAGGAGGAGCGCCGCGCGAACGCCGCCGCCATGCTGGACCTCTCGACGGGCGTGCACCGCGGCGAGGTCCGGCGCGGCGAGGCGACGGTCCAGCTGGGCATCGGCTACCGGGAGTCCTCGCTGACGGCGGAGACCCGGCCGCAGCCCGGCCCGGTGCGGGCGGGCGACCGCGCGCCGGACGGCCGCAACGCGGACGGGACGCGGATGTTCGACGCCTTCCGCGGACCGCACTGGACCCTGCTGGCCCCGGAGCCGGTGAAGGGTTTCCGGAGCCTGCCGGCCCCTGAGTCGTACGGCCCCGGCCTGTTCCTGGTCCGCCCGGACGGCTACGTGGGCTGGGCGGGCGAAAGCGCCGAGGGGCTGCGGGAGTACGCGGCACGTGCCGGGGCGCCGGGCGGCGCGTAGACCGCCGGAGGCCGGGCCCGGCGGGCGGCACCGGGCCGCCGTCCCGGGCCCGCGGGCCGGCCGGTCAGGCGCTCGCCAGCGTCAGCTTCACCGCGAAGCCCAGGAACAGCGCCCCCGCGGCCGAGGTCGCCGTCGCCGCCAGCCGCTTGCGGCGCCGGAAGGCCGCGGCCAGCCGGGTGCCGCTGAATATCAGGGCGGTCAGGTAGAGGAAGCTGGCCAGCTGGGCGAAGGCGCCGAGGACGACGAAGGACAGCGCCGGATAGGCGTACCCGGGGTCGACGAACTGCACGAAGAAGGCGACGAAGAACAGGATCGCCTTCGGGTTGAAGAGGCTGATCACCAGGGCGCGGCGGTAGGGCCTCTCCTGCGCGGCCGCGTCCGGCGCCTGGCCGGCGGCCTCGGCGGCGCGCTCCCGCCGGGTCCGCCACATCGAGCGGGCCGCGCGCAGCATCCCGACGGCGAGCCAGGTCAGGTAGCCGGCGCCCGCGTACTTGACGATCGCGAAGAGCACGGCGTTGGCCTGGAGCAGCGAGGCCACACCGGCCGCGGACAGCGTCATCAGCACCGTGTCGCCGCACCACACGCCCGCGGCGGCGGTGTACCCGGCGCGTACGCCCTGCCGGGCGGCGACCGAGAGCACGTACAGCGAGTTGGGGCCGGGCAGCAGCACGATCAGGACGAGGCCCGCCAGGTAGGTGGGGAGGTCGATGACACCGAACATGCGGAGAAGTCTCGCACGGGGGTACGACAGTGGCGGGGGCCGCGGTCAGAAGGCGTCGGCCGGGACGTACACGCCCCAGACCTCGCGCAGCGCGTCGCACACCTCGCCGACCGTCGCGCGGGCCCGCAGGGCCCTCCGCATCGGCGGGAGGACGTTGTCGTCGCCCTCGGCGGCCCTCCTCAGCGCGGTCAGGGCCGAGCCGACGGCCCGGCTCTCCCGTGCGGCGCGCAGCCGCGCGAGCCGTTCCGCCTGCCGGGCCTCGACGGCCGGGTCGAGGCGCAGCGGTTCGTACGGCTCCTCCTCGTCGGTCCGGAAGCGGTTGACGCCGACCACCACCCGCTCCCCCGCCTCCGTCTCCCGCGCGATGCGGTAGGCGTTGCGTTCGATCTCGGCCTTCTGGAATCCCGCCTCGATCGCGGCCACCGCGCCGCCGAGTTCCTCGATCCGGCGCATCAGGACGAGCACCGCCGCCTCCACGTCGTCCGTCATCCGCTCCACCGCCCAGGACCCGGCGAAGGGGTCCACCGTCGCCGTCACGTCGGTCTCGTGGGCGAGGACCTGCTGGGTGCGCAGGGCGAGCCGGGCACTGCGGTCCGTCGGCAGCGCGATCGCCTCGTCGTAGGCGTTGGTGTGCAGCGACTGGGTGCCGCCGAGGACCGCGGCCAGGGCCTGGACGGCCACCCGGACCAGGTTCACCTCCGGCTGCTGGGCGGTCAGCTGGACGCCCGCCGTCTGGGTGTGGAAGCGCAGCATCATCGACCTGGGGTCGCGGGCGCCGAACTCGTTCCGCATCACCCGGGCCCAGATCCGGCGCGCCGCGCGGAACTTGGCGACCTCCTCCAGGAGCGTCGTACGGGCCACGAAGAAGAAGGACAGGCGGGGCGCGAAGTCGTCGACGTCCATGCCGGCGGCCAGCGCGGTTTGCACGTACGCGATGCCGTCGGCGAGGGTGAAGGCGATCTCCTGTACGGGCGAGGCCCCGGCCTCCGCCATGTGGTAGCCGGAGATCGAGATCGTGTTCCACCTCGGCATCCGGGCCCGGCAGTAGCGGAAGACGTCCGCGGTGAGCCGCAGGGACGGTCCTGGCGGATAGATGTAGGTGCCCCGCGCGATGTACTCCTTGAGGACGTCGTTCTGCACGGTCCCGGTCAGCAGGCCGGCGTCCACGCCCTGTTCCTCCGCGACCAGCTCGTACAGCAGCAGGAGCACGGCCGCGGGCGCGTTGATCGTCATCGACGTCGACACCCGGTCCAGCGGGATCCCGTCGAACAGGACCCGCATGTCGTCGACCGAGTCGATCGCCACGCCCACCCTGCCGACCTCGCCGTGCGCCGGCCGGGCGTCGGAGTCGTGGCCCATCTGGGTGGGCAGGTCGAAGGCGACGGACAGGCCGGTGGTGCCGTGGGCGGTCAGCCGCCGGTAGCGGGCGTTGGACTCGGCCGCGGTGCCGAAGCCGGCGTACTGGCGCATGGTCCACAGGCGGCCGGTGTACATCGTCGGGCGGACGCCCCTGGTGAAGGGGTACGCGCCCGGGTCGCCGAGCTGTTCGGCGGGGTTCCAGCCCGCGAGGGCCGACGGGCCGTAGACCGGCTCGACGGGCAGTCGGGACTCCGACTCTCGGACCATGGCGGCTGACCTCCGCGGGCGCGCCGGAGCGGTGCGCCCGCCACTTCCCACCATGCTCCGTTGTTCGGCGGCGGTCACGCGGGGAAGCATCCTCGGCATGAAGGTCTCGGGGTACTCAGGGATCGTGGGGCGGCCCGTCGGGGCGCTCGCCTCGGCCGCCGTCCTCGCGGCGCTCACCGCGCTCTGCGGCTGCACCGTGCAGCCGCCGGACACCGCGGACGGCAAGGGGAACTCGCCCGTCCACATCCGGCTTCCGTCCGGCCCGACGGCCGGCGCGACCGACGGCACGACGACGGACCGGCCGTCGGCCACGGCCGCCGCCACCCCGTCCGCCGTCGAGACCACCCCGCCGCACATCGTCTTCACCCGCGGCGACACCGGTACCGGCGTGCGGGAGCTGCAGGCCCGGCTGCGCCAGGTCGCCTGGCTCTTCGACGGGCCGACCGGGACGTACGACGACCTCACCGCCGAGGCCGTCAAGGGGTTCCAGGGCAAGCGCGGACTGCCGCGGACGGGTGAGACCGACGCCGTGACCTGGCAGCGGCTGCGCCGGATGACGCACACGCCGGGGAAGTGGGAGCTGTACCTGATGGGCGGTCAGCCGGCCGCCGCGCCCGATCCGCGGTGCCTGACCGGGCGGGTGCTGTGCATCGACAAGACCAGCCGGACGCTGCGCTGGATGATCGACGGGCGCACGGTGTCCACGATGTCGGTGCGCTTCGGGGCCCAGTACACCCCGACCCGCGAGGGCGTCTTCCACGTCTACTGGAAGTCGCTCCACCACGTGTCGACGCTCTACCACTCGCCGATGCCGTACGCGATGTTCTTCAGCGGAGGGCAGGCGGTGCACTACTCGTACGACTTCGCGGCCCGGGGCTACGCGGGCGGCTCGCACGGCTGCGTCAACGTCCGCGACGAGGCGGCGGTGTCGGCCCTCTTCGCGCAGGTCCGTAACGGCGACAAGGTCGTCGTCTCCTGGTGAGCACCGGGACGGGGAGTGGGGGCGCGGGCGGGACCGGGGGAACGTGTCCCGCCCGCGCCGAGTGCACGAGCCACGGGTACGGGGGGAACCCCGGCTCTGTGCAACGGCCGATGACCAGTCGGCTCACCCACTACTGCGCCGCCACGGCCGAAAACGTCACACCCTGCCGGGAAAAAGTTCAGTGGGTTTCAAAACTGCAGGTCACAGCGGTACGTAAAGGTCACAGCGCGCTGTAGCCGGGGCGGGGCGCGGGGACGGTCCGGTCCGGCCTCGACGGTGCGAAGGCCGTCGGGGCGGGCGCGGCGGCGCCGTCCTGGCGGTGGTGGCGGCCGCCGCCCCAGCCGCCGTGGCGGCCGGGACGGCCGTCGTCGTCACCGCCCTGGCCGTTGCCGTTGCCGCCCGCGCCCTTGTCCGGGCCGCCCTGCCCGTTGCCGTTGCCGCCGCCCTTGCCGTCACCCTTGCCGTCGCCCTTGTCCGCGCCGGAGGCGCCGTCGCGTCCGGTCGCGCCGGCGCCGAGGAGGACCTTGCAGAACCGGTGGACGCGGGCGGATCCGCCCGCCATCCCCTCCAGGGCCCGCCTGCGGTCCGCGCCCAGGGACTTGCCGTCCTGCACGTCACGGCAGAAGGCCAGGGCGCGGTTCCACCGGGTCCCGGAGGTGCTGTCCGACCCGGTGGCCCGCTCCCGCGTCCCGCCGGACGGGTCGGGCGAGGGCCGGACGGGGGCGTGCGGGGTGGCACCGGCGGTGGGCGCGCCGGACTCGCCGCCGAGCAGCGACTCGGTCGAGGGCGAGTCCTGCGGGCGCACGGGCGTGCCCGCGGCCGAGACGGAGGCTCCCGGCGCCGGGTGACCGCCGTCGAACGGCGACGGCAGCACCCCGGTGCCGGCGGCCACCGCGACGCCGCCGAGCATGCCGGCGGTCAGCACGGCGGCCAGCGCGAAGCGCGCGGGACGGGCCCAGGCGGGGACCCGGAGCGGGCGCGGACCGGCTCCGATGCGGATGAGGCCCGCGTCGGAGCCCCGCACCGGCCCGTCCGGCTGCCGCGCCACGGAGGTCCACTGGTCCCCGGCGGATTCGCGCGCTTTGCGGAAGGCAGCCAGCGCGGCTTCCTCGCCGGGGAGTTCGTCGGTGGCGGGGACGGCTCGCGCGGCCAGCGCCTCCAGCGTCCCGGCGAGGCGTTTTGCCTGGTCACGGGCGGATTCGTCGACGGCTTCCAGCGACTCACCGCGCAGCAGACGTTCCGCCGTCACCCGGTCCAGCCACGTGTCCTGCTCGTCGGCCATCACATGTCCTTCTGCGTCCGCGAACGCGTATGCGTCACAGTGGCGGACGTCACCGCACGATCCTTCGGTTCTCTCTGGGGCGGAAGGGCCTCCAGGACGACGCCGGCCTGCTCCGCGTCGCCGCCGAGCAGTTCGGCGAGTTTCTTCAGGCCGCGGTGGGCCGCCGTGCGGACGGCACCGGCGCGTTTGCCGAGGGTGTCGGCGGCGGTCTTGGCGTCCAGGCCCATGACGACCCTCAGGACGACGGCCTCGGCCTGGTCCTGGGGCAGCCGGGCGATGAGGGAGAGGGCGGAGTCGGTGGTCAGCGCCTCGATGGCCTCGCCCGCGGTGTCCGACTCCGCGGCGCGGCCGGTCAGTTCCGTCTCGTCGCCGCCGATCGCGGGGCGGCGGCCGCGCATCCGTATGTGGTCGAGGGCTCGGTTGCGGGCTATCCGGGCGGCCCAGCCGCGGAACCGGTCCGCGTCGCCCTCGAACCGGTCGAGGTCGCGGGCTATCTGCAGCCAGGCCTCGGAGGCGACGTCCTCCGCGTCCGGGTCGCCGACCAGTGTGCGCACGTACCCGAGCAGGCGGGGCTGTACCGCGCGATAGACGACGCGGAAGGCGGTTTCGTCCCCGTCCTGTGCCGCACGCACCGCGGCGGTCAACTCCGCGTCGTCCCCCAGCACCCGTCGTTCCCCAGTAAGTGGTCGGTCGCGGCTGTGACGCAGCCGCCGATCCTTGCAGTGATCATGCACTCGCGCTCGACGCGAAAGGCACGTTACGGCGTGAAACCGCTCGGCGTCCACGCCAGTACAAAGTGCAACTAACTCGTGACGCCCCGGGGTGTGACAGAAAACGCACTCATGGCGCTGAACGGAGTACGGGCCGCCGCGCGGTCCGTACCGCGCGACGGCCGGGGCCTCTCCTGTGGGGGGTGGCGGCCTCGGCCGTTGCCCCGGTGCCGGCACACCGGCGCCCCACGGCGGCCGGCCTCCCGGCCCCGGTTCCCGGACGCCCGCCGCGCCGCCCGGCGTGTGCCGCCCCGCCCGGACCGGTTGCGCACCGCCCGCGGATACCTGGGGTTTCATCGTGTCCGGACCAATCCGCCGCCCCGTGGGGACCGGATTACGTCCGGAGATGTCCCAACCGCGGAGGGCCTTGTGCGAGAAGCCGTGCATATCGGCAGAAATCCAGCGTCGGAGCCGGATCTGGAGGAGCTGGTGGGCCGGGTGGCCCTCGGCGACGAGGACGCCTTCGGCTCCGTCTACGACGCCGTGGCCGGTCCGGTCCTCGGTGTCGTGCGTGCCGTCCTGCGGGACCAGGCGCAGTCCGAGGAGGTCGCGCAGGAGGTGCTGGTCGAGGTGTGGCGGACGGCTCCGCGGTACCGGCCCGACCGTGGCACGGCCGTCAACTGGATCCTCACCCTCGCGCACCGCCGCGCGGTCGACCGGGTCCGCTCGGTGGAGGCCGCGGCGGCCCGGGACCACAAGGCCGCGCTGCTGGACCGGACTCCCGAGTTCGACGAGGTCACCGAGCAGGTCGAGGCCAGGCTGGAGCGGGAGCAGGTGCGGCGCTGCCTGCGCACGCTGACCGAGATCCAGCGGCAGGCGGTCACGCTCGCGTACTACCGGGGGCTGACCTACCGGCAGGTGGCGGAGGCCCTCGCGCTGCCGCTCGGCACGGTCAAGACCCGGCTGCGGGACGGACTCATCCGGATGCGCGACTGCCTGGGGGTGACGGCATGAGAGCCACGGCCGATCTGCACCGGATGACGGGCGCCTACGCCCTGCACGCCCTGTCCGACGACGAACTCCGCGCCTTCGAGAGCCATCTGACGGGCTGCGAACCGTGCGTCCAGGAGACCAAGGAGCTGTCCGCGACCGCGGCCCGGCTGGGGCTGGCCGCCACGGTGACGCCTCCGGCGGTCATGCGCGAGCAGGTGCTGCGCCGGGTCTCCTCGGTCCGGCAGGAGACGCCGGGCGGAGCGACGGCGACCCGTGCCGCGCGGGCCGCGGGCGTACGGGCCCGCCTGCTCTCCCGGTGGGCCCTGGCCGCGTGCGTGGCGGTGGCCGCCGCCCTCGGCGGTACGACGGTGTGGCAGCACCAGCGGGCCGAGGACGCCCTCGACCAGGCGCACCGGGCCCAGCAGGGCGCGGACGGGATCGCCGCCGTCCTCGCCGCGCCGGACGCCAGGACGCGGACCGCCGCGCTCGGCGACGGGGCCACCGGCACGGTCGTCGTCTCGCACGACCGGGACCGGGCGGTGTTCGTCGTCTCCGGGATGGCAAGGCCGGCCTCCGGCAAGGTCTACCAGCTGTGGTTCGACGACGCGGGCACCATGCGGTCGGCGGGCCTGATGGATCCCGGCCGCACCGACCAGAGCGTCCTGCTGGCGGGCGGGGTCGACGGCGCCTCCGGCATGGGAGTCACCGTGGAACCGGCGGGCGGCTCCACGAGCCCGACCTCCGCGCCGCTCGCGCTGCTGGGCTTCCCGGCCTGAGGACCGGGGTGGCGGACCCGGCCGGGCCGTTCAGACCTGGCCGGTGACCGTCACCGTCACCGTCGGCACCGGCCCGCCCGTGAGGGGCGGCGCCAGGTGTTCCTGCACGGCGGCGCGGACCGCGCGGGCCACGTCCAGCGCGCGGGCCCGGCGCACCGTGACCACCTGGATGTCGACGTGCCAGGCGTCGGTGCCGTCCGGTCCTGGTGCCATGCGCACCCCGGACGCGGGCGCCGTCCGGCCGGCACCGGGGCCGGGCGCGGACAGCGCGGAGCGCAGGCGGTCGGCCAGCCCCGGCCTCAGGAAGGCGACGCCCGGCACGTTCTCCACCACGCCGGCCACGTCCTCGACGAGTGCGGCGGGCGCCGTGCGCGCGGTCATGACGTACTCCCTTCCCGGCCGTCGGCCGGGGATGCGACGAGGTCCGTGATCCGGATGTCCACGGACGCTATGTCCATGCCCACCCGGTGTTCTGCTGCCTCCAGGACCCGCTGCCGCACCCGCTCCGCGAGCTCCGGCAGGGCGGTGCCGGCGGGGGCGTGGATGTCGAGCCGTACGGAGACGGCACCGCCGTCCGGGGCACCGGCGGCCGTGACGCGGCAGGAGCCCGCGCGTACCCCGTCGACCGTCTCGGCCGCCGCGCGCAGGGCGCGCGCCGCGACCGTCTCCATGATCCACAGGTCCTCGGCGGGCTCGCCGAGCGGCAGCGGGCGGCCGGGTCGCAGTTCGAGGCGGACGAGTTCCATGACCCGCCGGGTGAGCGGCTCGGGGTCGTACGCCGAGGCGTCCGGCGTCTCCTCGCGCAGGCCGCGCACGGCGCTCTCCAGCAGGTCGAGTTCCCCGGTGGCGCGCCCGCAGTGCGGGCAGGAGGCCAGGTGGGGGTCGTCCGCCTGCCGTTCCCAGTCGGCCCAGACCGCGGACAGCAGCCGTCCGCACGGCAGCCGTTCCTCGTCGTCGGCCCCGGCGCGGGGGTCCTCGGGCGGATCGGTGTGGGTGGTCATCGCCAGGCTCCCAGGGCTTGTGTCAGACAGCGGCGTGCGCGGAAGACGCGGGCGCGGACGGCCTCCTGGCTGATGCCGACCGCCTCCGCGATGAACTCGTAGGACCTGCCGTCCAGTTCCCGCAGCACCCAGCAGGCGCGCTGTTCGGCGGAGAGCAGGCCGAGGGCCTCCCGCAGTTCGCGGACCGCGTCGCGGCCCTCGGTGATCCGGGCGGGCGAGGTGGCGTGCTCGGCGGCGGCCACCTCGCCGGCCGCCTCCAGCGGTGCCACCGGTCTGCGGGCCCGCAGCACGTTGAGGCACCGGTTGGTGACGATCCGGTACATCCAGGTGCCGAAGGACGCCTGGCCGTGGAACTCGGGCAGCCGGCGCCAGGCGCTGAGGAAGGCGTCCTGCACCGCGTCCTCCGCCTCCGCGGGCGTGCCCAGCAGCCGGGTGGCCAGCCGGATCAGCACGGGTGCGTGCCGTTGCACGAGCGCCGCGAAGGCGTCCTCGTCGCCCTCGGCGGCCCGGACCGCGAGCAGCGTGTCGTCGGTGCCGGCCCCGGCGTCCGGCGGTGCGGTCGGTCTGCTGGCCCCCGCCACTGGGCTGCTCCTCTCGTCCGGTCTCTGCATGTTGGACACCCGCGCGCGGTGCCCGTTACGCACGACTTCGGCGGCGGGGCCCTGCCCGGACGCACGGCGCGCTCCGTGCGTCCGGGCACGGAATCCGGCCGTCCGGAAAAAGGTGCGTCACAGCGGCGGGCGGGGCGGGTCTGACCCTGCGAGAGGCACTTCGGGAACGAGCCGAACCGGAAGGACATGACCATGGCCACGCAGACCGTGAGCACCGCCAAGGACGCCCCCGCACCCCGCACGGGTGACAGGACGGCGGGCACCACGGACCTCCCGGGCGGCGTCCGCGGCGCCGACCAGCCTGCCGCCGACCGCGGCAGGACCTCGATCGCCGACCTGGTCGTCGTGAAGGTGGCGGGCATCGCCGCCCGCGAGATCCCCGGCGTGTACGACATGGGCGGCGGGCTCTCCCGCACCATCGGCGCCGTCCGCGACCGGGTGCCCGGCGGCCGGCCCAACGTCGGCCGCGGCGTGAAGGTCGAGGTGGGCGAACGGCAGACCGCCGTCGACCTCGACCTGGTCGTCGAGTACGGCGTGTCCATCACCGACGTGTCCCGTGACGTCCGCGAGAACGTGATCTCGGCCGTGGAGCGCGTCACCGGGCTGGAGGTCGTCGAGGTGAACATCACCGTCAACGACGTCCGGCTGCCCGACGACGAGGAGCCGTCCGCAGGTGCCGAGGCACGGGTGGCCTAGGCCCTGCAGCAGACGGCAGGAACGGCAGCGGATCCGGTGGGAGGTGGACGGGCGTGCGCGCACCGTTCGTGGGGATGATCGCGGGAATGGCCCTGGCGTTCGCCGGATACTTCGGCGGCTTCGGCGCGTTCCTGCTGGTGGCCGCGCTCGGCGGCCTTGGCTGGGCGGCGGGCCGCTGGGTCGAGGGCGGCGGCACGGTCCAGGACGTGCGGGACGCCTTCGAGCGGAGGAACCGATGACCGCCGCCGCGCAGCGGGGCACCACCACGGTCGCCGACCGGGTGGTGCGCAGGATCGCGGAGCGGGCGGCCGGCGAGGCGCTCGCGGACGGGCCCGCCGCACGGCCGGCGACGGGCGCGGCGTCCGTGCGCGGCGGCCGGGCCCGGGTGGCGCTCGCCGTGACGCTGCCCTACCCGGCCCCGCTGGGCGAGACGGTCCGCGAGGTGCAGCGGCACGTGGCCGGGCGGACCCGGGAGCTGACCGGGCTCGACCTGTCCGTGCCGCGGATCACGGTCACCGCGCTGGAGCCGGCCGCGGTCCGGGACAGGGCGCCGGCCGGGTCCGCGGCGCCGCCCGAGGGCCGTGCGCCGCGCCGCGTGTGGTCGACGCGCGGGGTGCCGGTCGCCCTGCAGGCCGCGGTGGCCACGGCGGCCTGCGCCGCCCTCGCCCTGGATCTGGTCCTGGTGCACGTCGGGCACCGTCCGGCCGCGGCCTGGCGGATCGCGGCGGTGCACTGGCTCGCGGGGCACCGGCCGGGCGACCCGTCGGTGGTCGCGCTGGGCGCCCTGGCGGCGCTGCTCGGCCTGTGGGCGGTCGTGCTCGCCGTCACCCCCGGGCTGCGCGGGCGGTCCACGGTGTGCGCGCCGGCGCCGCGGGTCGTCGCGTCCGTGGACCGTCCGGCCGTGGAGGCCCTGGTCCGGGACGCGGTGGGCGCGGTGCCCGGGGTCGGCGCGGTACGTGTCCGGGCGCGCCGCCGGGTCCGCGTGCGGGTCACGCTGTCGTACGGCGACCGGGCCAGGACCCGGGCCGACGTCGTGGCCGCGGCCGAGGAGGCCCTCGCGTCCTGCGCCCTGCGCCGGCACCGCGCGGTACGCGCCCGCGTCACCCCGGCCACCGCCTGGCGCCCCCCGGAGCCCTCGCCCGAGGCACCGGAACCGGTCCCGGCTCCCTCTCCTGACGCCGTCCTGGAAGGAGGCCTGTGATGTGGCGGGCCCGTGCCGTCGTCAACCGGTGTGTCCTCGCCGGGTCGGGTCTCGCGGTGCTGGCGGTGGGCGGGTGGCTCACGGTCACCGGGACCGGCGCCGGGCGGCGGCTGCCGTCGTGGTGGCCCGCGCCCGGGGCCGTCGACCGGGCTCTGCTCGCCGTGGCCCGGCAGCGCGGCGAGGGCTGGTGGACCCCCGTGACCGTGGGCGCGGCGGTCGTCCTCACCGTGCTCCTCGCCCATTGGTTCCGCACCCGGATCCGCGGCGGCCCGTCCCGCCCGCTGTCGCCGGCCGCCCCGGAGTGCACCGTGCGTCCCCAGGCGCTGGCCGAGGCCCTCGCCCTGCGCGCGGCCACGGTCCCCGGCGTCGCCCGCAGCCGGGCCCGCGTGCTGCCCGGCACCCGGCTCCGGCTGGAGGTACGGCTACGGGTCTGGCTCCGGCCGGGGGTCTCCCCGCAGGCCGTGCTGCCCGCCCTGTGCGCGGTGACCGCCGAGGCCGGCGAGTCGGCCGCCCCGTACACCGCGCACACCCGGCTCAGGCTCAGCGCCGTGTCGCACCGCGTGCCCCGGGTCCGCTGACCGGGGGCCGCGGCGGGCGGGGGAAGAAGCCGCTGGTGCGGGCGCGGTACTCGGCGAAGCCCGGCCGGTCGGCCATGTGGCGCTCCAGGAGCCGTTTCCCGCTGCCCCCGATCAGCAGGAAGCTCATCACGAGCGGCGAGAGCGCGGAGACGGCGGCGGCCTGCGGCGCGTCGCAGGCGAGCAGGAACAGGCCCCACCAGACGCAGAAGTCCCCGAAGTAGTTGGGGTGCCGGGTCCAGGACCACAGGCCCCGGTCCATGATCCGTCCGCGGTTGGCGGGGTCCGCCTTGAAGCGGGCGAGCTGGGCGTCGCCGACCGCCTCGAAGCCGATCCCGAGGGCCCACAGCGCGACCCCGGCCCAGGCGAGCGGGGACGGCCCGCCGGGCACGTACTGCGCGGCCTGGACGGGCAGCGAGACCAGCCAGACGAGGGCGCCCTGGAGCAGGTAGACCATGCGGAAGGCGTAGGCGTTGCGGTTGCCGGGGGCCTTGGCGAGCATCGCCTCGTAGCGCGGGTCCTCGCCGTGACCGCGGCCGCGGCGGGCGATGTGGACGGCCAGCCGCAGCCCCCACACCACGGTCAGCGCCGTGACCAGGACCCGCCGCACGAGGTCGCCGTGCCCGGCGGAGGCCGCGAGGGTCGCGACGGCGACGGCGGCGAATCCGACGCCCCAGGCCACGTCCACGATCCGGTGCAGGCCCGCGCGGACCGCGACGGCGAAGGTGACGAGCATGACGGCGAGGGCCGCGGCGGCGCCCCAGGCCAGGTTGACGGCGAACGCGCTCCACGGGAATCCGGTCACGGCCGGTCCAGCCCCTCGTACCAGCGGTGCGGGGTGAGCGGCATGGCGCTGTCACCGCCGGGACCGGGCCGCACGCTCAGGATCTGGTCGACGCCCATGCGTCCCTCCTCGAAGGCGAGCGCCCCGCCGACCAGGTACAGCCGCCACACGCGTGCGGTCTCCTCGCCGGTGAGGCGGACGAACGACGCCCAGCGGTCCTCCAGGGTGCGGTGCCAGGCGCGGATCGTGCGGGCGTAGTGCTCGCGCAGCGACTCGGTGTGCCGGACCTCCAGGCGCGCCCTCTCCAGGAGGGCCACGGTCTCGCCGAGCGGCCGCATGTGCATGTCGGGCGCGATGTACGCCTCGATGAAGGGGCCGCCGCCGGGGTTGCCGGCGCCGCGTGACATCTGCTGCACGAGGACCCGTCCGCGCGGGCGGACGAGCCGGTGCAGGGCGGCGGCGAACGCCGGGTACTCGGCGTCGCCGACGTGCTCGCCCATCTCGACGGAGGAGACGGCGTCGTAGTCGCCGCCGTCGATGTCCCGGTAGTCCTGGCACACCACCGTCACCCGCTCGGCCAGGCCGCGCTCGGCGACCCGCTCGCGGACGTACGCGGCCTGTTCCGCGGCCAGCGTGACGGCGGTGACCACGGCCCCGTGGTGTTCGGCCGCGTGCAGGGTGAGCGAGCCCCAGCCGCAGCCGATGTCCAGCAGCCGGGAGCCGGGCCGCAGGTCGAGCTTGCGGCAGATCAGCTCCAGTTTGGCCCGCTGCGCGTCGGCGGGGCCGTGTCCGGGGTCCTCGCTCGTCCAGTAGCCGCAGGAGTAGGCCATGGTCTCGTCGAGGAGCAGGCCGTAGAAGTCGTTGGACAGGTCGTAGTGGTGGCTGATCGCGGCCCGGTCGCGGGAGCGGCTGTGCAGGCGGCCGCGGAGCCGGGCCTGCGCGGCGGGGGCGGCGGGGCGGGGGCCGAGCACGCCGAGGCGGGCGGCGGTGGCGAGGACGCGGGTCCGGTCGGCGGGGCCGAGCCGCGGCGGGCGCAGTCCCCGGTCGCGCTGGGCGGCCCACACGGTCCGCAGGCCCTGCGCGAGGTCGCCCTCGATGTCGAGTTCGCCGGTGACGTAGGCCTGCGCCAGGCCGAGTTCGCCGGGCTGCCACAGCAGGCGGCGCAGGGCGCGCCGGGACCGCAGGACCACCACGGGGGCGTCGGCCGGACCGCTCTCGCTGCCGTCCCAGGCGCGCAGCCGCACCGGCAGCGGGCCGCCCAGGAAGTCCTCGGCGAGAGCGGTGAGCCGGTGGGCGGCGCCCGGGGCCTCGACGGGTGCGGTGCTGGTCATGGGGCGGGGTTCTCCTTGGTGAAGAGGTACTGCTGCACGTCGAGGTAGCCGGCGCGGAACCCGGCCTCGGAGTAGGCGAGGTAGAAGGTCCACAGGCGGCGGAAGGTCTCGTCGAAGCCGAGTGCCGCGACGTCGTCCGCGCGTTCGGTGAAGCGCTCCCGCCACAGGCGCAGGGTCTCGGCGTAGTGGCCGCCGAACGCGTCGCGGCGGGTCAGGCGCAGCCCGGTGTGGTCGCGGACGCTCTCCTCGACGGCCCGCGTGGAGGGGATGAGGCCGCCGGGGAAGACGTACTTGTGGATCCAGGTGAAGGTGTCCAGGGAGGCGAGCATCCGCTCGTGCGGCATGGTGATGGCCTGGATCGCCGCCCGGCCGCCGGGGACCAGCCGTTCGTCCAGGGTGCGGAAGTACACCGGCCAGAACTCGGCGCCGACCGCCTCGATCATCTCCACGCTGACCACGGCGTCGTACGTGCCGCGCGCCTCGCGGTAGTCGCACAGCTCGACGGCGACCCGGTCGCCGAGGCCCGCCGCGCGCACCCGGTCCAGGGCCAGCGCGCGCTGCTCCCGGGAGAGGGTGAGCGAGGTGACCCGGGCGCCGCGGGCGGCGGCCCGCAGGGCCAGTTCGCCCCAACCGGTGCCGATCTCCAGCAGCCGGGTGCCCGCGCCGACACCGGCCAGGTCGAGCAGCCGGTCGATCTTGCGGTGCTGGGCGGCGGCGAGCCGGTCCCAGGCGGCCGGGAAGCCCCGGAAGACGGCCGACGAGTAGGTCAGCGTGTCGTCGAGGAAGAGGGCGAAGAGGTCGTTGGAGAGGTCGTAGTGGCGGCTGATGTTGGCGCGGGAGCCGTCGGGGGTGTTGCGCTCGTCGTGCGGGTGGCGCAGCGCCCACAGGCGGCGCAGCCGTTGCAGCGGGGCCGGGACGAGGTCGGCGGCGTGCGCGGCGAGCACCGTGAGGACGGCGACCGGGTCGGGGGCGTCCCACTCGCCGGCCATGTACGACTCGCCGAACCCGACCAGGCCGCCGGTGCCGATGCGGGCGTGGAAGGCGGCCGGGTCCCGCACCTCCAGCAGCGGCCCGCCGCGCCCGACGGGCTCGGCACCGGCGAACTCCGCCCGCAGCGGCAGCCCGTCCAGCGCCCGGCGGACCACGGCGCGGGCTATGGCGGTGCGGGCCCGGGAGGAGGCGGGCACCCGGGCGACGTCGGGCCAGCGGGCGGCGTCGGGGCGGGCGGGGCGGCCTTCGGGAGCGGGCGGGGCGGGTTCGCCGGGGGCCGGCCGGGCGGCGGGTACGCCGGTGGTGGTGGGGGCGGGGTCTGCTGCCCTCATGTGGTCTTCTCCGGGGTGCGGTGGTGGTCGGGCCGGGGCTGGACGGGCAGTCCGCGCAGGTAGAGGCGGATGCCGTGGAATCTGATGGCGGCCGAGACGGCGAGCGTGGACCAGGGGCGGCGCAGGGCCAGCCGCAGCAGGGCCGCCGGGGTCGCCGCCCGCCGGGTTCCCCGTACCGTCGCGGTGAAAGCACGGCCGCCCTCGCGGTCCAGGTGCACGGTCAGGTCGAGCCGCTGTCCCGGCGGCGGCAGCCGCATCCGGTAGCCGCCGTCGACCGGGAAGAACGGCGAGACGTAGAACCGCTTGTCGGCGCGGGCGGTGCCGGTCCCGTCCGGGCGCAGCAGGTAGCCGTGCCGTCCGCCGTAGGTGTTGTGCACCTCGGCGACCACGCAGCGCAGCTCGCCGCCGGGGCCGTGGCACCAGTACAGCGTGAGGGGGTTGAAGACGTGGCCGAAGACCCGGGCGTGGCCGAGCATGAGCACGTGTCCGCCGTCCAGGGACACCCCGTGCCCGGCGAGGAAGTCCTCCAGTGCGGCCCGGATGGTCGGCCGGTCGCCGGTGAAGTGGTCGCGGGGGTCGAACCGGGCGAGCGGCCGCAGCGGGCGCGGGAGGACGGGCGGCCGGTCCGGGTCGATCAGCCACAGGTAGGTGCGGTGCCGCAGCGCGTACCGCCGGGGTGCGGTGCGCACGTGGGCGACGGTGCACGGGTAGAGGGCGGGTACGGCGCTCACCAGCGCGCTCCCAGGGCGGCGGCGGCCTCGGCGCCGGAACGGCAGCCGTCCTCGTGGAATCCCCAGCCGTGGTAGGCGCCCGCGAACGCGCAGACGGAACTGTTCAGTTCGGGCAGCCGGCGCTGCGCGGCCAGCGACTCGGGCGTGTAGAGGGGGTGTTCGTAGACCATGCGGGCCAGGACCCGGCCGGGGTCGACACGGTCCTCGCCGCCCAGGGTGACCACGAACGTCTCGGTGGCGTCCAGGCGTTGCAGCCGGTTCATGTCGTAGCTGACCCGGACCCGGTCGGCGCCGGCCGCGCAGGACGGCATCAGGTAGTTCCAGGAGGCGCGGGCGCCCGCGGCCCTCGGCAGCAGCCGGGTGTCGGTGTGCAGGAGCGTCTCGTTGCGCGTGTAGGGCAGCGCGCCGAGCACCGCGCGTTCGGTGTCGGTGGGGTCGGCGAGCAGCCGCAGGGCCTGGTCCGGGTGGACGGCGATCACCACGGCGTCGTAGGACCGGCTCGTCCCGTCAGCGGTGGTCACCTCGGCGCCCCGGTCGTGGCGGCGTACGGCCCGTACGGGGGTGCCGGTGAGGACCTCGGGGAGCTGCTTCGCGATCCGGTCGACGTACTCGCGCGAGCCGCCGCGCACCGTGCGCCACACCGGCGATCCGCTCACCGAGAGCATCCCGTGGTGCTCCAGGAACCTGAACAGGTAGGCGGCCGGGTAGCGCTGGGCGGTCGCGGCGTCGCAGGACCACACGGCCGACACCACCGGGGTCACGAAGTGGGCGCGGAAGTAGCCGGAGAAGCCCTCCCGGTCCAGGAACGCGCCGAGCGTGAGCGTGTCCTCGCCGCCCGCCGCGAGCAGCCGCCGGGCCGCGCGGTGGAAGGCGGGCACCTCGGCCAGCAGCCGCAGGTACCGGCCGCGCAGCAGGTTGCGGGGCTGGGCGAACAGTCCGGCCGGGCCGCGGGCGCCCGCGTACTCCAGGCCGCACCCCTCGCACCGCACCGACATGCTCATCTCCGACTCCTGCGTGGGGACGCCGAGTTCGTCGAAGAGCCGCAGCAGATGCGGATAGGTGCGCCGGTTGTGCACGATGAACCCGGAGTCGACCCGGTGCACCCGCCCGTCGTGCGGCGAGGTCAGCTCGTGCGTGTGCGCGTGGCCGCCGAGCCGGTCGTCGGCCTCGTACAGCGTGACGTGGTGAGTACGGCCGAGGACGTGCGCGGCGGTCAGCCCCGCCACTCCGGATCCCACCACGGCCGTCCGCGGCGTCCGCTCCATCGTTGTGTCTCCCGCGCTCGACGATCAGCTTCCACGCGTAATCCGGAGCAGGTCGGACGATGGATTGGCCGCGGTCGCGGGCCGGTGTGCCCGCGACCGCGGGCAGCGGCGGCACGCACCCTCCGCCGCGCCCCGCGCGGGCGGTGGAACAGCTGGTCGGAGGCGGTTCGGTCGGTGCGCGGACGGCACCGGCGGCGGCGGTCGGCGCCGCCGGTCGGTGCCGGTGGCCCGCTATCTCGTCGCGTCCCGGCACAGCAGCCGCAGCGAGCCGTGGCCGCCGTAGCACCGCCGGGCCTCCTCCGCGGGGTCCCAGAGCCGGCCGTCGGGGGTGCGGACCCAGTGGTCGCCGCCGGACGACCACCACTCGGCGCCGGTGTGACGGACGATCACCTCACCGGCGTAGCACCCGAGGCCGCGCAGCATCTCCCGTACCGCCTCGTACGGCGCGCCCTCGCGGCGTATCTCCTCGATCACCCGGTCGACCCGCCACAGGCTCTGCGCGGAGTAGTCGAGCCGGACCCGTGCGCCCTCGCGCATCATGGCCACCGCGTCCGCCGCCCGGCGGGCCGGTTTCGTGGCGGCGTGCGGCCTGGTCTGCTGCTGTGCTGTCACGTAGTGAACTGTCACACAGGGAAAAGCGAGGTCAGCAAGGGTTTCGTCACTCTGTTCCGGGGTGTTCCGACAACCGGCGCAGGACCCCCGCAAGTCCGCCGCAGCACCCTCGCAGAGTGCTCACAGGAACCCGGTCCGTCGCCCCGGTTCAGCCGGTCTGGCGGGCCCGGCGGGACACCACCGCGCGCAGCACGCGGCGGCCCTCGGTCGAGACGTCCAGGGCGTGGCGCAGCCCGGCCGCGCCGTGACCGGCGACCAGTTCGAGGACGGTGACCTGGCGGCGCAGTTCGGCGGCCACCAGCGGGGACATGTCCTCGCTGCCGCCCTCGCGGCGGCTGTCGACGGAGGCGGCCGGTGCCGGGGCCTCGGCGGGGTCCAGGAGCCGGTGGATGTGCAGCGAGGCGACGGAACAGGCGTCGGCCCACCGCCGCATCTCGTCGGGGGCACGGTCCGCGGGCGCGCCGTCGAGCATCCGGCGGGCGAGCAGTTCGGCCTCGGCCTCGCCGGTGTCGAGGGCGTCCCGGGCCTGCGCCAGGCCCGCGCTCCATCCGGAGCCGTCGGCCAGGCTCGTCCACAGCGGCCGCAGCACCAGGTCGTCGCCGCCGAGCAGCGGCACGCACCGATCCAAACAAGCCAGTCCGCTGGCGGCCAGTCCGCGCTCATCGGCCTGAGCGATCAGCTCAACCAGGCTCATCCCACGCCTCCCACAACGGTATGTACCAAGGCGCCGACCTGTACGGAGCCCGCACTTCCCCTTACAGCGTGCGAGCGCCCGGGAGTGTCACAGCGACGTCGGACCCGGCGGACCGGGCGGGCGGGAGAAAGGGTTTTCGGCCAACTGCGGCGGCCTAGGGCACCGGTCAGCGCGCGGCCGGGACGGCTGCCGCACGGGTCCTCTCGTGCTGCATCCGGGTCAGCCGCACCACGACGAGGATCGCGAGGACGGCGGCGACGATGTCGACGGCGTCCCGGACCATCATCTCGCCGGTGGCGGCGTGCACCAGGGCCGCGTCCTCGGCGTCGTCGTAGGCGGCCTCCGCCAGGCGGCCGACGAGGAGCGTGAGCAGCCACGCCGTCCACCATGCGTTGACCAGGAGGTGCGTACGGGGGGTCCCCCGCGGGGCGCCGGCGTGCCAGATGTCGAGGGTGATCCGGCGCGGGAACCAGAGGCTCACCACCGGCACGAACCATCCGGCGACCGCCCAGCCCCGCGCCATGCTCTGCGCGGCCGGGTCGAAGACCTCGGCGTTGGCGCGCACCCGGTGGAACCAGCACAGGTACACGACCACGCAGGCGACCATCGTGACGGAGCGGCCCTCGGCGGCGAGAGAGACCAGCCGGCCGGCGAGATCGGCGCGCCGGAACGCCTCGGCGCCGGCCCCGTCGTCCATCAGGTCGCCGACGGCGTCGTACTGCAGGAGGTCCGCCGCGAGGGCGAACAGGTCGGCGGCGACGACCGCGCCGAGCAGCACGGCGGCGGCCCAGCCGAGGCCCACGGGCGAGCGCGGCCGGGGCCCCGGCACGCCGACGGGTGCGGGCGGGGCGGCCCGGCACCGGTCGCACAGCGTGGTGCCGGGCGCGGCGGCGAAGTGGCGGCAGCGGGCGCAGATCACGGCGGTCCCCCCGGGGCAGGGCACGCGGCCCTCCCCTGGTCCGCGCGCGGAAGCGGAACATACGGCCCGGCACCGCCGCACGTCCACCTCCCGGGCGCCTTCCGGAGGGTGTCAGCCCAGCCGGCCGGCCAGGGCCGTGAAGTCCGTCCAGGACAGGGCCGGGGTGCCGGGGTCCCAGAGTTTCTGGATCACGGCCCGCAGCGGCATCCGGATGCCGGCGGCGACCTGGTCCTGGGTCTGGGAGCCGGCGAGGTCGCACCAGACGGCGAAGGAGCCGCCGAGGATCTGCGGGTCGTAGCGCGCGGCCACGGCGGTGGTGCCGCGCAGCACGCGCGGGGTCCACTGCTGGTAGATCCGCTGCCCGGTCGGATAGACGAAGGTGTTGGGCTCTCCGAGGACGTAGTAGAGGTACTCGTCGTTGTAGTTGATGACGTCCCGTCCCGCGCTCAGGTACTCGGACGGCGGCCGGGCGCCGATCTCCTTGCCGGTCCAGTAGGCGACCTGGAGGTCCTTGGCGGGCTGCACGGAGGTGTCCCGGAAGAAGCCGTCGTTCCAGGCCCGCAGGGTGCGGTCGTGGGCGCGGACGGTGTCGGCGCGGTCGTTCAGCCAGTTGGCGGTCAGGTCGGCGACGGTGCCCGAGGCGCCGTAGGCCTCCCGGGCGGCGTCCGCCAGCTGCGGGTAGGAGGCCTGCGGGTCGGCGGCGGTGAGCGCCTGGTACTCGTCGCCGCCGAGGTTCCAGGAGGGGCCGGGGAACAGGTCGGCGTACTCGTCGAGGAGGTCGTCGACGATCTTCGCCGAGGCGTCCTGGGAGATGTCGACGGCGCCCCTGGTGGCCACGCCCCGGGCGTTACGCAGCTGGAGGTCCGGGTGGGCGGCGAGGACGGCGCCGAGGTGGCCGGGCGAGTCGATCTCGGGCACCACCTGGATGTGCCGGCCGGCGGCGAGGTCGACGATCTGCTTGACCTGGGCCTTGGTCAGATGGTCGCGGGAGACGATCTCGGGGTGGGTGGTGGACTCGATCCGGAACCCCTGGTCGTCGGAGAAGTGCAGCCCGAGCTGGTTGAACTTCAGGTCGCCCAGTTCCTTTATCCGGCTCTCGATCCAGTCGGCCGTGAAGGGCTTGCGGGCGATGTCCAGCATGAAGCCGCGCACCGGCTTGGCCGGCTGGTCCTTCACGACGCCCTCCGGCGCGCCGCCGGCGCCCCGCACCTCCTGCTTGAGCGTCCGGGTGCCGTAGAAGACCCCCGCGTCACCGGGCCCGGTGATCCGCACCGCGCCGCCGCGCACGGTCATCGTGTACGACTCCGGGTCGCCCGAACCGCCGAGGTCGAGCCGCAGGTCACCGGGTCTGACGTCCTCGTTCGCCGCCTTCTGGCCCGCGTACGTCAGTCCCAGCTCGCCCGCGGTCAGCCGTCCCTCGTCCGCGAGCGCCGCGTCGCTCACCACGACCCGCTCGCCGCGTACCGGCCGCCAGCCGGGGCCGCGGGCGGCGGTGTGGGAGCGCACGGCGGGGATGGTGCGCGGGGCCTGGGACAGGGGGTAGCTGCGGGTCGGCGTCGGGGTCGCCGGCGAGGAGTCCGCCGCGCCGGCCGAGGAGCTCCGGGCGCCCCGCCCGGCCGTGGCGCCGCCGTCGCCGCCCGAGGTGGCGGCCCACACGCCGATGCCGGTGCCGAGAGCGACCGTCACCACGAAGGCCGTGGCGATCAACGCCCGCTTCCGTGCCGCCTGGCGCGCCGAGGGCCTGCGCTTGTGCTGGCTCACCGCTCCAACCTATGGCCCTTCCACCCCTCAGGCGTCATCCAACCGCTCGGAAACTCTCTCGTTCGGGTGAAATTGAGGCAACCAACCGACACATCGTGAACGTCCTCGATAACGTCTACGACACATCTCTCACAGCATCCCCTGCCACACCACATGTGACGCGAGGACCCACGCTGGCCGCCCACCGTCTGCCCCACCTCCCCACTCCGCTGGACGCGTTCAACGCCGCCCCGGACGCGGAGGTCGGCGCCCTGCTCCTGCACTGCCTGCGCAGCCCGCGCTGGTCCCGGCGGCTCGCCGACCACCGCCCCTACCCGGACGTGGAGTCCCTGCTGGCGGCGGCCGACGAGGCGGCCTACGACCTGTCCAGGTCGGACCTCACCGACGCGCTGGCCGGCGAGTCGCTCCCCGAGCTGCCCGAGGACACCTACTCGGCGGCGCACACGGCCCTGACCGCGGCCCACGCCGCCTACGAGGCCAAGTTCGGACACGTGTTCGTCATCCACCTGGGCGGCACCCCGCCCGAGGAGCGCCTGGACCGCGTGCTGGAAGGCATCTACTCACGCCTGAAGAACGATCCGGAGGACGAGCGGGTGACGTCCGCCGAGCAACTGAGGCGTCTGGCGCAGGGCCGTCTGGCGGACCTGCTCAGGGGCACCGGGCCGCACCCGGCGGCGTGCCCGCCGCGCGGAGCGGCCAGCCCGAACGCACCCGCATCCGGGAAATAACCGAACAAGCCGCCCCGGACGCCGCCCGGCTAACCCATAAGCGTGCCACTTTGATCACACCGGTAGGCCCGGCGTAAGCCCGGCGGCGGCGCATCGCTACGATGCTGGGGGCCGGTGGACCGTACCCGGCCGGGCCCGACCGACACCAAGCCGGCGCGGCCCCAATCCCCGCTCCCGGAGGGACTTCCGTGCCGGCTGGAACGCTGTACCGCGGCCGGGAAGGAATGTGGTCCTGGGTGGCTCACCGAGTCACCGGCGTCCTCATTTTCTTCTTCCTGTTCGTTCACGTGCTGGACACCGCTCTCGTCCGTGTCTCGCCCGAGGACTACGACAAGGTCGTAGCCACGTACAAGACGCCGATCGTCGCGCTGCTGGAGTACGGCCTCGTCGCCGCCATCCTCTTCCACGCGCTCAACGGCCTGCGCGTCATCGCCGTCGACTTCTGGTCGAAGGGCCCGCGCTACCAGAAGCAGATGCTCTGGACGGTCGTCGGTGTCTGGGTCGTCCTGATGGCCGGGGCCATTTACCCCGTTCTCGGCCACGCCGCTCGTGTCCTGTTCGGGAGCTGACGCAGATGTCGACCACTGAATCCACCGCAGCCGGCGTCGGCCCCGTCGAGGGCGCCCCCCTCTTCAACGTCGACAACCCGGCCCCCCTCATCGAGGCCCCGCGCCGGCGCACCGCGAAGACCCCGCGTTCCACCCGGGGCAACTTCGAGATGGCCGCGTGGCTGTTCATGCGGCTGTCCGGCGTCGTGCTGGTCGTCCTGGTCCTCGGCCACCTGCTGATCCAGCTCGTGCTCGACGGCGGCGTGTCGAAGATCGGCTTCGCCTTCGTGGCCGGCCGCTGGGCGAGCCCCTTCTGGCAGGTCTGGGACCTGCTGATGCTCTGGCTCGCGATGCTGCACGGCGCCAACGGTCTGCGCACGGTCATCAACGACTACGCGGAGCGCGCGAACACCCGGCTGTGGCTGAAGGGCCTGCTCTACACCGCCACGGTGTTCACCATCCTGCTGGGCACGCTGGTGATCTTCACCTTCGACCCGAACATCCGCTAGGCACGGGGCTGCGAGAATCATGAAGATCCACAAGTACGACACCGTCATCGTCGGCGCCGGCGGCGCGGGCATGCGCGCGGCCATCGAGTCCACCAAGCGCAGCCGCACCGCGGTCCTGACCAAGCTCTACCCCACCCGCTCCCACACGGGCGCCGCGCAGGGCGGCATGGCCGCCGCGCTGGCCAACGTGGAGGAGGACAACTGGGAGTGGCACACCTTCGACACGGTCAAGGGCGGTGACTACCTGGTCGACCAGGACGCCGCCGAGATCCTGGCGAAGGAGGCCATCGACGCCGTCCTCGACCTGGAGAAGATGGGCCTGCCGTTCAACCGGACGCCCGACGGCACGATCGACCAGCGCCGGTTCGGCGGTCACTCCCGCAACCACGGCGAGGCGCCGGTCCGCCGCTCCTGCTACGCGGCCGACCGCACCGGCCACATGATCCTCCAGACGCTGTACCAGAACTGCGTCAAGGAGGGCGTGGAGTTCTTCAACGAGTTCTACGTCCTGGACCAGCTGATCACCGAGGTCGACGGCGTCAAGAAGTCGTCCGGCGTGGTCGCCTACGAGCTGGCCACCGGCGAGATCCACATCTTCCAGGCGAAGGCGGTCATCTACGCCTCCGGCGGCACCGGCAAGTTCTTCCGGGTGACGTCCAACGCCCACACGCTGACCGGTGACGGACAGGCGGCGGTCTACCGGCGCGGCCTGCCGCTGGAGGACATGGAGTTCTTCCAGTTCCACCCGACCGGCATCTGGCGCATGGGCATCCTGCTGACGGAGGGCGCCCGCGGTGAGGGCGGCATCCTCCGCAACAAGGACGGCGAGCGCTTCATGGAGAAGTACGCGCCGGTCATGAAGGACCTCGCCTCCCGTGACGTCGTCTCGCGCTCCATCTACACGGAGATCCGGGAGGGCCGCGGCTGCGGTCCCGAGGGCGACCACGTCTACCTCGACCTCACCCACCTCCCGCCGGAGCAGCTGGACGCCAAGCTCCCGGACATCACCGAGTTCGCGCGGACCTACCTCGGTATCGAGCCGTACACGGACCCGATCCCGATCCAGCCCACCGCGCACTACGCCATGGGCGGCATCCCGACGAACGTCGAGGGTGAGGTCCTGATCGACAACACCACGGTCGTCCCGGGCCTGTACGCGGCCGGCGAGGTCGCCTGCGTGTCGGTGCACGGCGCCAACCGCCTGGGCACCAACAGCCTGCTGGACATCAACGTGTTCGGCCGCCGGGCGGGCATCGCGGCCGCCGACTACAGCCACACCGTGGACTACACGGACCTGCCGGAGGACCCGGCCGGTTTCGTCGTCTCGCAGATCGAGCGGCTGCGCACCTCGACGGGCAACGAGCGGGTCGCCACGCTCCGCCGGGAGCTGCAGGACACGATGGACGCCAACGTCATGGTGTTCCGTACCGAGCAGACCATCAAGACGGCCGTGGAGAAGATCGCGGAGCTGCGCGAGCGCTACCGCAACGTCTCGATCCAGGACAAGGGCAAGCGGTTCAACACCGACCTGCTGGAGGCCATCGAGCTGGGCAACCTGCTGGACCTGGCCGAGGTCATGGCGGTCTCCGCGCTGGCCCGCAAGGAGTCGCGCGGCGGTCACTACCGCGAGGACTACCCCAACCGCGACGACGTCAACTTCATGCGCCACACGATGGCGTACCGCGAGGTGGGCGACGACGGCACGGAGTCCATCCGTCTCGATTACAAGCCGGTCGTCCAGACCCGCTACCAGCCGATGGAGCGTAAGTACTGATGGCAACCCCCGTTCTGGACAAGGCGGACGAGGCCGGCCGGCCGGAGCCCGGCTTCGCCGACTCCCCGTACATCACGGTCACCTTCCGGATCCGCCGCTTCAACCCCGAGGTCTCCGCGGACGCCGTCTGGGAGGACTTCCAGCTGGAGATCGACCCGAAGGAGCGTGTGCTCGACGGTCTCCACAAGATCAAGTGGGACGTCGACGGCACGCTGACCTTCCGCCGTTCCTGCGCGCACGGCATCTGCGGCTCGGACGCGATGCGGATCAACGGCAAGAACCGCCTCGCCTGCAAGACGCTGATCAAGGACATCAACCCCGAGAAGCCGATCACGGTCGAGCCCATCAAGGGCCTGACGGTCCTCAAGGACCTGGTCGTCGACATGGAGCCGTTCTTCCAGGCGTACCGGGACGTGATGCCGTTCCTCATCACGAACGACACCAACGAGCCGACGCGCGAGCGGCTGCAGACCGCCGAGGACCGCGAGCGCTTCGACGACACCACGAAGTGCATCCTGTGCGCCGCGTGCACCTCGTCCTGCCCGGTCTTCTGGAACGACGGGCAGTACTTCGGCCCGGCCGCGATCGTCAACGCGCACCGCTTCATCTTCGACTCGCGTGACGACGCGGGCGAGCAGCGCCTGGAGATCCTCAACGACCGCGACGGCGTGTGGCGCTGCCGCACGACCTTCAACTGCACGGACGCCTGCCCGCGCGGTATCGAGGTCACCAAGGCGATCCAGGAGGTGAAGCGGGCGCTCATCACGCGCCGCTTCTGACCTGCGCCGCCCCGCCGCGGGCCCCGTCTCCCCCACCCGGGGAGGCGGGGCCCGCTCCGTTCGGGGCCGGCACCGCCGCGGCGGCCTCATCCCGCGGCGGGCCTGCGCCACTCGCGGGCACCGGCCGCGCGCATCAGGGCGAGGGCCGGATCCGACGGGCCCGACACCAGCGGGTGGACGAGTTCGACGTACCGGATCTGGCCGCTCAGGGACCTGCGCAGCTGCCGGAGGCTGCGCGCGCCGAAGGAGACGGCGCTGCGGCGGTCCACGACGCCCGCCGTGAGGGCCAGTTCCTCGACGCCCACCTTGCACTCGGTCGAGGCGGTCTCCCGGCAGGCGTGGATCCCGACGTCGCCCTGCCACAGGCCGAGGACCACCTTGTAGGTCACCGAGCACCCGAGGTAGGTCGCCACGGCCAGATGCCGGCCCGGCTCGTGGGTGCCCGGCCCGTCCAGCCCGAGCCGCTCCGCGACGTCGGCGAAGGCCGTCCGTACCTCGCCGAAGAAGGCCTCTGTCCCCGGAGTCATGTCCGCCCCCTGTGCGTGCGCCGTGCCGAGCGCCCAGAGTAGCGACGCGGCGGGCGCCGTCTCGGCCCATTGAGTGACCCCGCGGTCAGCCCGCCGGGCAAGCGACATCTCCGCACCTAATCTGATCGCATGTCAGATGACGAGTCGTACGAACTGCTCGGTTTCGACCATGTTCTGCTCCCCGTCGGGGACCTCGCGGACGCCGTCGCCTTCTACGAGCGGGCCGGGTTCACGGTCGGGTTCCGGTTCGACGAGGGCGGCATCGCCCAGCTGAAGGTCGGCGGCGAGACGCCCGGCATCCTGCTGCGGGCCGAGGCGGGGCTCGGCCGGCGCACGCCGGTGTGGGCCGCGCCGCGGCTGTGGCTGGAGGTGCCGGACGCCCGGGTGGCGGCGCGGCGGCTGACGGAGGCCGGGATCGCCGTGCTCGACGCGCCGTTCTCCGTCGCCACCGGATGGACCGTCGAGATCGCCGACCCGTGGGGCAACGTCCTCGGTTTCACCGACTACGGCAAGCGGCCGGAGCTGGCCCGCCGGACGTGAACGCGGTCACCCCGCAGACGAGTTGAACACGTTCAAAAGTAGGTCTACAGTCATCCCTGTCAGCGTTTTGAACGCGTTCAAGAAGGGGTGGGGCATGGACCGCACGGTCATCACCTACGTGATCTACCTGCTCGTCAGCATCGGACTGACCATCTGGGTGGCCCGCACGCTCAGCCGCAACGGACGGATCTTCCTCTCCGACGTGCTGCACGGCAACGAACAGCTCGCCGAGGCCGTCAACCACCTCCTGGTGGTCGGCTTCTACCTCGTCAACCTCGGCTTCGTCGCGCTGTACCTGCACACCAGCGACACCGTCGAGGACACCCGGGGCATCTTCGAGGCCCTGTCGACCAAGCTCGGCGTCGTCCTGCTGGTGCTCGGCGTGATGCACCTCGGCAACGTGTACGTCCTCAACCGGATACGGCGCCGCGGGGTCATGGAGAAGGAACAGCTGCCGCCCGTCCCGCCGCAGGGCTGGACCGCACCGGCGGCCGGGGCGTGAGCACCGTGCCGGTCACCGGCGACCGGGACGCCACGCGCGTCCCGGTCCGCGGGCTCACCGTCCTGTACGACGCCGAGTGCTCGCTCTGCACCCACCTGCGGGGCTGGCTCGTCCGGCAGCCGCAGCTGGTGCCGCTCACCCTGCTCCCGGCGGCCTCGGACGAGGCCCGCGCCCGCTTCCCCGGCCTCGACCACTCCGCCACCCTCGACGAGGTCACCGTCGTCGGCGACTCGGGCCAGGTCTACCGGGAGACGGCCGCCTGGATCGTGGTCCTGTGGGCGCTGCGGGAGCACCGGCCGCTGGCCCACAGGCTGAGCACACCGGCCGGAGCCCGGCTGGCCCGGGGCGCGGTGCTCGCCGCCGCCCGGTGGCGTGGCGCCCAGTGGGGCGGCCGGGTCTACCGGCGCGGCGACGGCTGGACGTACGACCCGGGGCTCGGCTGGACGTACGACCCCCCGGGCTGTGCGGGCGACGCCTGCGCCACTGGTTAGGCTCTGTCCGTGTCCGCGAAGAACGACGGTCCCGTCGAGGCCGGTACGCCGAGCAAGTCCGAGCAGACCCGCGCCCTGATCCTGGAGACGGCGATGCGGCTGTTCCGGGAGCGCGGCTACGAGAAGACCACGATGCGGGCCATCGCGACGGAGGCCGGGGTCTCCGTCGGCAACGCGTACTACTACTTCGCCGGCAAGGAGCACCTGATCCAGGGCTTCTACGACCAGCTCGCTGCCGAGCACCGGGTGGCGGTCCGCGAGGTCCTGGACCGGGAGACCGACCTGGAGGCGCGGCTCGCGGGCGTCCTCAAGGTCTGGCTGGACATCGCCCTGCCGTACCACGAGTTCGCGGTCCACTTCTTCAAGAACGCCGCCGACCCCGACAGCCCGCTCAGCCCGTTCTCGCCGGAGAGCGAGCACGCGCGCGCGGAGGCGATCAGCGTGCACCGGGAGGTGCTGGCCGGTGCGAAGACCAAGGTCGCGCCCGAACTCCGGGACGTCCTGCCCGAGCTGATGTGGCTCTCGCAGATGGGCCTGGTCCTGTACTGGATCTTCGACAGGACCGAGGGCCGGGAACGCAGCTACCGGCTCGCCGAACGCGGGGCCCGGCTGACCGCGCGAGGCGTCTCCCTCGCGCGGTTCCGGGTGCTGCGGCCGCTCGTGCTGGAGGTGCACGAGCTGTTCACCGACTTCCTGCCGGGCATGACCCGGGTGCTGCCGGACCCGGCGGCACAGGCGCGCCGCGCTACGTGACGGCGTCCACCTCGTCGCCGGTCAGCTCCACGTCGTACACCAGCGGCCCCTCCGTCACCGTCAGGTGCCGGGCCTTGGAGCCGTACGACGGCGACGTCACCGCCAGCAGGTAGGCGCCCGGCGCCGGGACGGACACGATGTAGGAGCCGTCGGCCAGGGCCGTGACGCGGTCCAGCTGGCGGCCGCCCGTGGACATCAGGGTCACCGAGGCGTCCTCGACCGGGTCGCCGTCCGCCGTGCGGACGAACCCGTGGACCGCCGTGGCCGGACCGGACGGAACGGACGGAGCCTGCGGCGCGGCGGCCGCGGGCTCCTCCTGCGGCTCCACCGCGAGGTGCGGGAGCCGCCGCTCCAGCCAGCCGGGCAGCCACCAGTTCGACGTGCCGAACAGGTGCATCGCCGCCGGGACCAGCGCGGTGCGGAGGATGAACGCGTCGAGCGCCACCGCCGCCGCCAGGCCCACGCCCGCCATCGCCGCGCCCGAGTCGCCGCTCAGCACGAAGGCCAGGAAGACGCAGACCATGATCAGGGCCGCGCTGTTGATGACCCGGCTGGTCTCGGCGAGGCCCACCCGGACCGCCCGCGCGTTGTCCCTGGTGTGCACCCACTCCTCGTGCATCCGGCTCACCAGGAACACCTGGTAGTCCATCGAGAGGCCGAAGAGCAGGGACAGCATGATGACGGGGAGGAAGGCGTTGATCGGGCCTTCCTTGCCGAGGCCCAGCAGGTCCAGGCCCCAGCCCCACTGGAACACCGCGACCAGCACGCCGAAGGAGGCCGCCGCGGCGATCAGGTTCATCACCGCGGCGGTCAGCGGGACCACCAGGGAGCGGAAGGCGACCAGCAGGAGCAGGAAGCCGAGGCCGATGATCGTGGCGACGAACAGCGGCAGCCGGTCGCCGGTCACCGCGGCGAAGTCCTTGGAGACCGCCGTCACGCCGCCCACATGGGCGTCCGCGCCCGCCTTCGGGATCACCCGGTCCCGGAGGGTGTCGATGAGGTCGTCGGTCTCCTTGGACTGCGGCGAGGTGGTCGGGACGACCTGGATCACGGTCACGCCCCGCGCGGGCGGCAGCGCGGCGGCCCGGGCGACTCCGGAGGTCGCCCGGATGTCCTCGACGAGCGTCGCCGTGTCACCGCCCGCGCTGACCACCTGGAGCGGTCCGTTGAAGCCGGGTCCGAAGCCCTCGGCGAGCAGGTCGTAGGCCTTCCTGGTGGTCGTGGCCGCGTCGTCGTTGCCCTGGTCGGTGGCGCCCAGGCGCAGCGAGAGCACCGGGACGGCGAGGACCGCCATGACGACCACGGCGAGCGCGGCGATCCGCCTCGGGCGCTTCTCCACGTTCGCCGACCAGCGGGCCGCCAGGCCGCTCGCCCGCTCCGGCGCGGGGCCCTCGGCGGCCAGCCGGCGGCGCTGGCGGCGGCTGAGGACGCGCGGGCCGAGGAAGCCCAGCAGGGCGGGGAGCAGGGTGACGGCGGCCAGGACGCTGAGCACCACCGTCAGGGAGGTGCCGATGACCACGCCGTCCAGGAAGCGGAGCCGGGTGACCAGCATGCCGGCCAGCGCGATGCAGACCGTGCCGCCCGCGAACAGCACCGCCCGGCCCGAGGTGTTGAGGGCGGTAACCGCCGCCTCCTCGGGGTCCATGCCGCGCAGGATGCCCCGGCGGTGCCGGGTGACGATGAACAGGGCGTAGTCGATGCCGACGCCGAGGCCGATCAGGGACGCGAGCAGCGGGGCGATGTCGGGGATGTTCGTGGTGTGGCTCAGCAGCTGGGTGGAGAACAGGCCCATGCCGACACCGAAGACGGCGATCGCGATCGGGAGGGTCATCGCGAAGAACGAGCCGAACGCCAGGAAGAGCACGACGGCCGCCGCGACGATGCCGACCATCTCGGACAGGCCCTGCGGCGGCTCCTGGACGCGCTGGATCGCCTGGCCGCCCAACTCGATCTCCAGTCCGCCGCGTTCGGCGCCCTGGGCGGTGTCGAGCACCTGCTGGACGACGTCCTTCGGGATCTCGTTCGCGCGCTGGACGAAGGTGAGCTGGGCGTAGGCGATGGTGCCGTCCCGGCTGATCTGCGCGGCGCCCCCGGGGCCGTCGTAGGGGCCGGCGACCGCGCCGACGCCCCGCACCTTCGCGATGGCGTCGAGGGCCGGCTGCACGCGGTCGCGGACCGCGGCGTCCCGGACGGAGCCCCGGTCGGCCTTCCAGACCACGGTGTCCGTGTCGCCCGAGGTGTTCGGGAAGGCCTTCTGCATCAGGTCGTAGGCGCTCTTGGAGTCCGTGTCCGGGAGGGAGAAGACGTTCGCGTAGTCCGTGCCCGCCGACGAGGCCGAGAAGCCCACGCCGAACAGCGCCCCCACCCACACCAACAGGACCACCAGCCGGTGCCGATAGCACCACCGTGCCAATGCCGTCACGCTCAACAGCTCCTTGAATCAGATGAGTTCGGTCGGTCGGTCCCCCAGGTCCTGGGCACCAGGATTGGCGGCGGGACCCGCGCGGGGACACGGGGCGCGCATGACTCTCAAGGAACTCCAAAGCTGTGCGCCCCCCGCCGTCGGCACCCGTGCGGATACTGGGGACATGACGGCTCCAGGCAGCACCGTGCTGGTCGTGGAGGACGAGCCGAGCATCGCGGACGTCCTCGCCATCGCCCTGCGCTACCACCGGTTCGAGGTGATGACCGCCGGCACGGTCCGGGACGCCCTCGCGCTGGCCGAACGCACCCGCCCCGACGCCGCCCTGCTGGACGTGATGCTGCCGGACGGGGACGGCCGGGCCCTGGCCCGTGAACTGCGCGCCCGGCAACCGGACCTGGCGCTGGTCTTCCTGACCGCCCGGGACGCGCCGGCCGAGATAGTCGGCGCGCTCGGCTACGGCGACGACTACATCACCAAGCCGTTCAACATCGACGAGGTCGTCGCGCGGATCGGGGCGGTGCTGCGCCGCACCCGTCCGGCCGACGTCATCCAGCAGCGCCCGCCGCTGCGCTACGGCGACCTCGAACTGGACGAGACGACGTACTCGGTGCACCGGGCCGGCCGCTCGGTCGAGCTGACCCCGACCGAGTACGCGCTGCTGCGCTTCCTGGTGCGCAACGGCGGCCGGATCGTCCCCAAGGACCAACTCCTGCGGCACGTCTGGCAGTACGAGCACGCGCCGTCCGAGTCGACCGTCGTGGAGACCTACATCAGCTATCTGCGGCGCAAACTGGACGCCCTGGGCGCGCCGGTGATCACCACCCGGCGGGGCGTCGGGTACGGGCTGGCATGAAGGTCGCGAAGCGGCACCGCCACCGGCACGGCATGCACTCGCTGCGCGGCAAGCTGACCCTCGCCAACGTCGGCCTGCTCGCCGTCGGCATCGTGGCGGCCACCACGGTCAGCATCATGGGCATGCGGCTGTACCTCCTGGACCAGGTCGACTCCTCCCTGCTCAAGATGCGCACCTCGCTGGGCAGTTCGGGCCTCACCCTGCGCCAGGTCGACTCGCTCGGCACGCTCGGGGTGATCCGCGACCGGGTGGTGCCCTCGGAGTCCGACCCGGCACCGGGCTCGATCTTCGCCGTGGTCGACGGCAGGGGCGGCGCCGTCGAGGTGTTCGACATGGCGCCGACCCAGGCCCAGCGCGGGCTGGCGGCCGCCGTGCACGACCCGCGCGCCCTCGCCGCGGGCACCGAACCGGGCGACGTCACCGTGCACGGCGCGATGTACCGGGTGACGGCGACCCGGCTCGCCGACGGCCCCTACATCCTGCTGGCGACCTCGACCGAGCTGCTGCACGAGGGCATCGCCAAGGCGCTCCGGCTCGACTTCGCGGTCGGCGCGCTGCTGCTGGCGCTGCTGGCCTGTCTGACCATGTTCAGCTCGCGGCGCTGCCTGCTGCCGCTGGAGGGCATGGTGGAGACGTCGTCGGCGATCGCCGAGGGCGACCTGACCCGGCGGGTGCCCTCCAGCCGGCATCCCACGGAGGAGGTCGAGCAGCTGCGCCTCGCCCTCAACTCGATGCTGCACCAGGTGGAGACGGCGTACCGGACCCGTGAGCGCAGCGCGGCCCAGCTGCGCCGGTTCGTCGCCGACGCCTCGCACGAGCTGCGCACGCCGCTCGCCGCCATCCGCGGCTACCTCCAGCTCTACGACAAGGGGATGCTGCGCGAGCCCGGGGAGCGGCGGCGGGCCTGGGACCGGATGCACGGCGAGGTGGACCGGATGGGACGGCTCGTCGACGAACTGCTGCTGCTGGCGCGGCTCGACCAGCGGCCCGAGATCCGGTTCCGGAACGTCGACGTGAGCCGGCTGGTCCGGGACGCGGCGGAGGACCTGCGGGCCCAGCAGCCGGCGCGGCGGGTCGCGGTGAGCGCCGAGGGGGCGGTCCTGGTCCGGGCCGACGAGTCGGGTCTGCGGCAGGTGCTGGGGAACCTGGTGGCCAACGTCCGTACCCACACACCGGTGGACGCGGCGGTACGGCTGGGGGTGGAGCGGTCGGACGGGGTGGTGCGGGTGTGCGTCGCCGACGAGGGGCCGGGGCTGGCGGAGGAGGACGCGGCGCGGATCTTCGACCGGTTCTTCCGGGTGGGCAGCGCGGAGGGCAGCGGGCTCGGGATGGCGATCGTGCAGGGCGTGGTGGACGCGCACGGCGGCGAGGTGTGGGTGCGGACGGCGCCCGGTCGGGGCCTGGCCGTCACCGTGTCCCTGCGGTCCGCCTGAGCGCGGCGGTTTCCGCCGCCCGGACGCGCCGCACCCCACGACCGCCTGCCTGTCGGGGCGGTGCGTGGGGTGCGGGGTGCGGGTCCGTCAGATCCAGTCCAGGCTCCACAGGCGGAACAGGCCGGTGCTGTCCGTGAGGTACTGGGTGCCGCCGACGTCCTCGATGCTGACGACGTAGTCCGTGCGCTGCCAGAGCGGGATCAGCGGCACGTCGTTGGCCACGTCCGTCTGGATGGTGCGGAAGTCCGCGTCGACGCGGGCCCGGTCGGCGTACCGCTGGCTGTCCTTGATGAGCCCGTCGACGGCCTGGTTGCTGTAGCCGGTGCTCATCGTGGAGTCGCTGCCGACCAGGGAGGCGCCGAAGGTGTCCGGGTCCGGGTAGTCGGCGACCCAGCCGACCGCCCAGGCGTCCATCTTGCCGGTGGCCCAGGACTTCTGGAAGTCGGTCCACTCGTATCCCTTGACGTCGACCTTGAACAGGCCGCCCGCCTCCAGCTGCTTCTTCAGCGCGGCGGCCTCCTCGGCTCCGGCGCCGTGGCCGATGCCGTAGCCGAAGGTGAACTCGACCGGGGTGCTGACGCCGGCCTGCTCCAGCAGCGCCTTCGCCTTGGCGACGCTCTGCGAGGGGTAGGAGTCGAAGAAGGACGTGGTGTGGCCCGTGAGACCGGTCGGGATCAGCGAGTACAGCGGCTCCACCGTCCCGTCGTACACGCCTGCGGCCAGCTCCTCGCGGTTGACCAGCCAGGCCAGTGCGCGCCGGACCAGGACGTCGTGCAGGGCCGAGTTCTTGCGGGTGTTGAAGTACAGGTTGCGGGTCTCGGCGCTGTCGGACTCCGAGACGCGCTGGTCGGGGTCGCTCGGCGAGAGCTTGGAGACCATGTCCGGCGGCAGCGTCCGGGTGGCGACGTCGATCTCCTTCGCCTTGTAGGCGCTGCTGAGCTTGGCCGAGTCCTTGTAGTAGTCCAGGGTGATGGGCCGGCCGGTGCCGTCGAGGCCGCCCTTGTAGGCGCCGTTGGGCTGGAGGTCGGCCCGCTTGCCCTGGGTGTAGGACGTCAGGCGGTACGGGCCGGTGCCGTCCACCGAGTCGCCGGTGCGCAGGCTGTCCGCCGGGTAGCTGTCCTTGTCCACGATCGAACCGGCGCCGGTCGCCACCTTGAACGGGAACGTGGCGTCCGGGGACGCCAGGTGGAAGGTCACGGTCTTGCCGGAGGCGGTGACCGAGGACAGCGTCGAGAACAGCGAGGACGGACCGACGTCGGAGTTGATCTTCTTGACGCGGTCGAAGGAGAACTTCACGTCCTCGGCGGTCATCTCCCGGCCGCTCGGGAAGGTGATCCCGTCCCGCAGCACGCACCGGTACGTCTGCAGACCGGTGTCGGTGAAGTCGCACTTCTGCGCCGCGTCCGGGACCGGCTGGACGCCGCCCGGCTCGAAGGTCAGCAGCGACTGGAAGACGTTGTTGAACAGAGCCCAGGATCCGGCGTCGTAGGCGCCGGCCGGGTCGAGCGAGGTGACGGCGTCGGTCGTACCGACGATGATCGTCTTGTTCTTGTCGCCCTGCGACGGCAGTAGCTGCCAGCCGCCGATCCCCACGATCGCCAGGACGAGAAGCGTCACGAGAATCCGCATGCGAACAGATCGCACGGTGGTGCCCTCCCCAGGACCCGCACGGGCCCGTTCCAGGCCCTGCCCAGGCCCTCCACAAGTGCCACTCCCCTAAGTGACGCGGCTCACCTAACCACAGGTGTTTCATGTGGGGGAAGAGTGATCGGACCAGATGAGAAAGAACTTACCGAGCGCCTGTTTCTCCCGTATTTCACAGCGCCCGCACAGGCACCCGGCGTTCACGCCCGCTTCGACGCCAGTTCGACGACCGTGATGTCCGAGGGCGCGCCGACGCGGGTGGGCGGCCCCCAGGCGCCGGCGCCCCGGGAGACGTACAGCTGGGTGTCGCCGTAGCGGTCGAGGCCGGCGACGGTCGGGTTGGCGGCGGCCGCCACGAGGTCGCCGGGCCAGAGCTGGCCGCCGTGGGTGTGGCCGGAGAGCTGCAGGTCGACGTGGTGGCGGACGGCCTCGTGGATCTGGACGGGCTGGTGGGCGAGGAGCACGCAGGCGCGGGCCGGGTCGCGGTCGCCGAGCGCCCGGTCGAAGTCGGGGCCCTGGCCGGAGCTCTCGCCCGCGATGTCGTTCACCCCGGCCAGGTCGAAGCCGGCCAGTTCGGTCCTGGCGTTCTGCAGCGGCCGCAGGCCGAGCCGGCGCACCTCCGCCACCCACTGCTCGGCACCGGAGAAGTACTCGTGGTTGCCGGTGACGAAGTAGGCGCCGTGCCGTGCCGACAGCCCGGCGAGCGGGGCGGCGGCGGGGCCGAGGTCCTTGACGCTGCCGTCGACGAGGTCGCCGACGACCGCGATCAGGTCGGGCTGCGTGGCGTTGATCGTGTCCACCACCCGCTGGGCGAAGCCGCGGCCGAGGACCGGACCGAGGTGGATGTCGCTCACCACGGCGATGCGGTAACCGTGGGCGGACCGGGGGAGCTTGGCGAGGGGGACGGTGACGCGTCTCACCGCGGGGCCGCGCAGGACGCCGTAGGTGCCCAGGCCGACGGTGGCGACCGCGGCGGTGGCGGCCGCGCCGCCGACGAACCGGGAGACCACGAGACGGCGGGACGGGTTTGTATTACTTGGGGCGGTTTCGGTAGGTTGCGACGGTTGTTCGTCGCGGACCTCCGCGGCGCGGCTCTCCGCCTCCTTGGCGGGGCACTCCGTACCGGGATGTCCGGGAGCGGGCCGCTCGGGAGAGAGGCGTCGCCACAGGCGGGTGACCACGGGCCGGACGGCCTCCCCCGCCACCACCGCCAGCAGCAGGTACAGCGACAGGGCCATCCACAGGAAGCCCGGCCAGGCCAGGGTCCGCTGGAGGGCGAAGGGGGCGTGGCCGACCTCGGCGAACAGCGCCGCGAACATCAGGACCGGGCCGACGACGAAGACGGCCGTGCCGGTCCGCCGGGCCGCCCCCGGGCCCGACGTCGTGTCCCGCACCAGGCGGCGCCACAGGTACCCGTACAGGCCCGCCACCACGGCCAGGGCGAGGAGCGCGAAGACGATGATCACCCCGGGGTGCCTCTCCCTATGACGTACGGCGCAGTGCGCGCACTCCGCGCAACCCGATGCCCCCGATGACCGTCCCCAATACGAAGGAAACGACGGCCAGCGTCAGGTGGACCCAGAAGTACGCGGTCGGACGGCCGTCGTCGAAGGCCAGCCCGCTGCCGTCCTTGACCAAGTTCTTGACGAAAGTGATCCAGATGAACCAAGACCACACTCCGAACGCGAGCAGGAACCAGGACACCGGGCGGCTGAGCTTCATGGGTCCAGTATCGCCGTCGGCTGTCCGGTTCCGTGCCCGGGGTGGGGTCGGCGGCGGGACTTCGCCGTCCGTGCCGGGTACGTTCTCGTCCGTGCCCGCACCGAAGTCCCCGGCCGGCCGGTCCCTGCTGGTCGCCTCCGCCGCCCTGCTGTCCCTGTCGCTCACCGCGCCGGCCGCGCTCGCCGCGCCCACGCCCTCGACCAGTCCGTCGGCCACGCCGCCGGCGCGCATGTCGTCGGTCGGCGGCGCCCGGCTGGGACAGCCCGGCACCCAGGTCGATCCGGCCGCCGGCGCCCCGGTGCTGCCGAAGGACCTCACGGCCCGTTCCTGGATCGTCTCCGACGCCGAGTCCGGCGAGGTGCTGGCCGCGCACAACGCGCACTGGCGGCTGCCCCCGGCGAGCACCCTGAAGATGCTGTTCGCGGACACCGTGCTGCCGAGGTTCCCGAAGTCGACCCCGCACAAGGTGGCGGCGACCGACCTCGCGGGCATGGGCGCGGGCTCCAGCCTGGTGGGGATAAAGGAGGGCCAGACCTACACGGTCCACGACCTGTGGCTCGGCGTCTTCCTGCGCTCCGGCAACGACGCCGTGCACGTGCTGTCCGCGATGAACGGCGGTGTCGGGCGGACCGTCGAGGACATGCAGGCGCACGCCGACGACCTCCAGGCGCTGGACACGCACGTGGTGAGTCCGGACGGGTACGACGCCCCCGGACAGGTGTCCTCGGCGTACGACCTGTCGCTGTTCGCCCGCTCCGGACTGCAGAAGAAGGACTTCCGGGAGTACTGCTCGACCGTGCGGGCCGCGTTCCCGGGCGAGACGACGAAGAACGCCAAGGGCAAGTCGGTGCGGGAGTCCTTCGAGATCCAGAACACCAACCGGCTGCTGAGCGGCGACACCGACGTGCCGGTCTACCAGGGCATCGCGGGGGTGAAGAACGGCAACACCACCAACGCGGGCGCCACCTTCACCGGGGTCGCGGAGCGGGGCGGCAAGGTGCTGCTGGTCACCGTCATGAACCCGGAGAAGAAGGAGCACAACGAGGTCTACAAGGAGACCGCGCAGCTCTTCGACTGGGGCTTCCAGGCGGCCGGCAAGGTGACCCCGGTGGGCGAACTGGTCCCGCCGAAGGGAACCGCGGACACCGGTGCGCGGACCGGGGCGAGCCCGTCCTCCTCCGCGCCCGCCACCGGTTCCGGCAAGGACTCCGGGTCGTCCCCGGTGGCCGCCGCCTCCGCCGACGGCTCCGGCGGGGTCGGGATCGCGCTGGGGATCGCGGGCGGCGTGGTGGTGCTGCTGGTGGGCGCGGCGTTCCTGGTCAACCGCCGTTGGCCGCTGCCGGATCTGGTACGCCGGCGGCCTCGTCCGTGATCTCCTCGCCGCTCTCGGTGGCCGTCCAGGCGGCGCAGAACAGAACGAGTTTCGAGGTGAAGTTGATCCACAGCAGCAGGGCGACCGGCACGCCGAACGCGCCGTACATGCTCTTCGTGGCCACGCCCTGGATGTAGCCGCTGAGCAGCAGTTTGAGGAGTTCGAAGCCGACCGCGCCGATCAGCGCCGCGACCAGCAGGCGGCGGCGCGACGGCTCCACCCCGGGCAGCAGGGTGAGGACGTAGAGCAGGACCAGGAAGTCGGCGACCACCGCGACGAGGAACGCGATGATCCGCAGCAGCAGGCTGCCCCAGCTGTGCTGGTCGATGCCGAACTGCCCCGCCGTCCAGCCGACCGCCGCCGAGGCGACCGTGGACACGGCGAGGGTGATCAGCAGGGCGCCGCCGAGGCCGATCAGGATGCCGGCGTCCTTGCCCTTGGCGACGATCGGGTTCTGCTCCTTGTCGGGCAGCTCCCACACCGTGCGCAGGCAGTCCCGCATCTGGCCGACCCAGCCGATGCCGGTGAACAGCAGCAGGGCACCGGCGATGAGGCCGACGGTCCCGGCGTTCTGCACCAGCGAGTTGATGTCCAGCTGGTCGGAGATGCCGGGGAACTGGTCGGCGATCTTGCCTTCCAGGGTGTGCTGCCGTGACTCGCTGAGCGTGGCGGCGGCGACCGCGGCGGCCACGGTCAGCAGGGGGAAGAGCGAGATGAAGCTGATGAACGTCATGGCGGCGGCGAGCCGGGTCCATTTCACCCGGTCCAGCCGCTCGTACGACCGCCACGCGTGCGTCTGCATCAGCCACCCGACGAGCGGGCCTACGACGGGAAGCTTTCTCAGCCAGTCCATGATCCGACTCTGCCCTCCGCACGGAATACCAATGTACGGGTACCCCAGAAGCGCAGAACTGTGGCGAGCGCCATGCCGACGACCGCGCCGGAGACGGTGTCGGCACGCTGCGAGGTGAGACCGAGGCCGTAGTGGCTGACGGCGAGGCAGAGCAGCTGGACCAGGGCGCCGGCGAGGTTCACCGCCACGAAGACGGCGAACGCGCGCACCCCGGGCAGGCGCGCGCCCCGGTAGGTGCCGCGCGCGTTGCCGAGGTAGGCGACCGTGCAGCCGGCCAGGAAGGACAGGGACTTGGCGGTGAGCGGGTCCAGGCCGGCCGGCCCGCGCAGCCAGCTGAAGAGGGAGAGGTCCGTGGCGTAGGCGAGCAGGCCGACGGCAGCGAACCCGATCAGCTCGCGCTGGTGAGCGCTCACCAGTGGGCCACCGCGAGCCCGTACATCGCGAGCCAGGCCAGGCCGATCAGGGCGAGGGCGCGGTCGCGCAGGACGACGTCCTCGGGTTCGCCCGCGGTGCCCCGGTCGGCGAAGACGGCGTAGCGCAGGATCGCCAGGATGAAGGCGACCATGGACAGCTGACGCCACGGCAGCAGGCCCGGCGCCGGGGTGCGGTGGCCCTCAAGGGCCCACAGGCAGTAGGCGAGGACGGCGACGCCGGCGGCGAGCTGCCAGACGAAGCGGAGGTAGCCGGTGGTGTATTCGGTGAGCAGCGCGCGCGTGGCGCCCGCCTTGCCGGCCAGCTGGACGGCCTCGGAGTAGCGCTTGGCCGCCACCATGAAGAGCGCGCCGAAGCCGGTGGTGATCAGGAACCAGCGGGACAGCGGGATGCCGAGCGCGACCCCGCCGATCACCGCCCGCATCAGGAATCCGGTGGTGACGACGACGAGGTCGACGACCAGGACGTGCTTCAGCAGGACGCAGTACGCCAGCTGCATGCCGAGGTAGGCGATCAGCAGGGCCGCGACCAGCGGCGGGGTCAGCCAGGCCGCGAGCGCCGGTCCGAGGACGGCCAGCACGCCTCCGGCCGCGTAGGCGACGGGGACGGGGAGCGTGCCGGCGGCGACCGGGCGGCGGCACTTGGTGGGATGGGCGCGGTCGGCGTCCGCGTCGCGGGCGTCGTTGATCAGGTAGACGGCGGCGGCACAGGCCGTGAAGAGGGCGAAGGTGAGGCCGAGGGTCGCGAGCGCGGGCACGGAGAAGAGCCGGCCGGCGGCGGCCGGTGCGGCGATGACGAGGGTGTTCTTGACCCACTGCTTGGGCCGGGTGGTCCTGAGCAGGCCCAGGAGGAGGCCGCCGGGGGTGACGCGGACGCGTGCCGGTCCGTGCGGCCGGGCGGAGTGGGCGCGCTGCTCGCGCAGATTCGTTTCCGCAATCGCTTCCCCGGCGGCGTGCGCGGTCTCGGTCACGCCGGCCTCCCCGGGTACGAGACGTCCGGCACTCCCCCGCGCATCCACCGCGCCCCGGCACGCGCCGTGAGCGCGCCGAGGGCCGCGCCCGCCGCGACGTCCGACGGGTAGTGCACGCCGGCCACCAGCCGGGACACGCACATGGCGGCCGCCAGGGGCGCGAGGGCGGGCGCGCCGAGCGCGCCGAAGGCGACGGCGGCGGCGACCGCGGAGGTGGCGTGCGAACTGGGGAAGGAGTGCCGGCCCGCGGTGCGCACCAGGGGCCGTACGTGGCTGGGGCGCGCCCGGCGCACGAGCCGTTTGACGCCGATGCTGCCGAGGTGCGCGCCCGCGACCAGCGCCGTGCCACGCAGCCAGGTACGCCGTCGCGCGCCGTCCGCGGCGGCACCGGCGAGGCCCGCCGCGAGCCAGAGCGCACCGTGCTCACCGGCGAGGGAGAGACCGCGCGCGGCCGACGCGACGCGTGGATCGGCACCGCAGGCGTGCAGCGCGGAGAGGATCCGGTGGTCCATGTCGTCCATTGGACTCACTGTTCACCTCGACTCCCCAAAAGCTACGACCCTATTGATCGACATTCCGATAATCACCCGTTTCGGGGAGTCAGGTGATCTTCCGTAACGCTGGGGCATACCGCACGCATCACACCCATACGGGGGCGATACGGTCGGCCTCATGCCTGGAATGCCTGGAGGGTCCGCAGATCCCGCCGCGTCCGCACCTCCCGGAACCGCCGTCCCCGTCACGGGCTGGGGCCGCACCGCCCCCACCGTCGCCCGCCTGATCCGTCCCCGGACGTACCAGGAGGCGGCGGACGTGATCCGGAACTGCGGGGCCCGCGGGGGTATCGCGCGCGGGCTGGGGCGCGCGTACGGGGACGCGGCGCAGAACGCCGGCGGCGCCGTGCTCGACATGACGGGCCTCGACCGCATCCACGCCATCGACGCCGACGGCGGCATCCTGCTCTGCGACGCCGGGGTCTCCCTGCACCGCCTGACGGAGGTGCTGCTGCCGCTCGGCTGGTTCGTCCCGGTGACCCCGGGGACCCGCCAGGTGACGGTGGGCGGCGCGATCGGCGCCGACATCCACGGCAAGAACCACCATGTCTCGGGATCCTTCTCCCGTCACGTGCTGTCCTTCGAACTCCTCACCGCGGACGGCCAGGTCCGCACGGTGAGCCGCGACACCCCGCTGTTCGACGCGACGGCCGGCGGCATGGGTCTGACCGGAGTGATCCTCACGGCGACCGTCCGCCTCCTCCCGGTCGAGACGTCGTACCTGACGGTCGACACCGAACGCGCCGACGACCTCGACGACCTGATGTACCGCCTGACCACCACGGACCACCGCTACCGCTACTCGGTCGCCTGGATCGACCTGCTGGCCCGCGGGGCGGCGACCGGGCGCGCGGTGCTCACGCGCGGCGACCACGCGCCCCTGGAGGCGCTCGGTGCGGGCACACGCGCCGGGCGTGCACCACTCGCCTTCCGCTCCCGTCAGCTTCCGGCCGCCCCCGCCTTCGTCCCGGAGGGCCTCCTGGGCCGCACCACGGTCGGGCTCTTCAACGAACTCTGGTACCGCAAGGCGCCCCGCGCGCGCACCGGCCAGCTCCAGCGCGTCTCCACGTTCTTCCACCCCCTGGACGGCGTCCCGCACTGGAACCGCGTCTACGGCCGCGGCGGCTTCGTGCAGTACCAGTTCGTCGTCGGATACGGCCAGGAGGAGGCGCTGCGCCGGATCGTGGCCCGGATCTCCGAGCGCCGCTGCCCGTCCTTCCTCGCCGTCCTCAAGCGCTTCGGCGACGCCGACCCCGGCTGGCTCTCCTTCCCCGTGCCCGGCTGGACCCTCGCGCTCGACATCCCGGCCTCGCTGCCCGGCCTCGGCGCGTTCCTCGACGAACTCGACGAGGAGGTGGCGTCCGCCGGCGGCCGGGTCTACCTCGCCAAGGACGCCCGGCTCCGCCCCGACCTGCTCGCCGCGATGTACCCGCGGCTCGCCGACTTCCGCGCGCTGCGCGCGGAGTTGGACCCGCGCGGGGTGTTCGTCTCCGACCTGTCCCGCCGCCTCGGCCTCTAGGAGCTGTCATGAAGGACGCCTTCGGAATGCCCCAGTCCCTGCTCGTGCTCGGCGGTACGTCCGAGATCGCGCTGGCCACCGCGCGCCGGCTGATCGCCCGCCGCACCCGCACGGTCTGGCTGGCCGGCCGCCCCTCGCCCGCCCTCGGCGCCGCCACCGAGCAACTGCGCGCCCTGGGCGCCGAGGTCCGCACCGTCCCCTTCGACGCGCTCGACCCCGAGTCCCACGAGGAGGCCCTCGGCAAGGTCTTCGCCGAGGGCGACATCGACATGGTGCTGCTGGCCTTCGGCGTCCTGGGCGACCAGGCCACCGACGAGCGCGAGCCGGTGCAGGCCGTGCGGGTGGCGCAGACCAACTACACGGGCGCCGTCTCGGCCGGGCTGGTCTGCGCGCGGGAGCTGCAGACGCAGGGGCACGGCTCCCTGGTGGTCCTGTCGTCGGTCGCCGGTGAGCGGGCCCGGCGCTCGAACTTCATCTACGGCTCCAGCAAGGCGGGCCTCGACGCGTTCGCGCAGGGCCTCGGCGACGCGCTGCACGGCACCGGCGTGCACGTGATGGTCGTACGGCCGGGCTTCGTGCGGTCGCGGATGACCGCGGGGCTGGCCGAGGCGCCCCTGGCGACGACCCCGGAGGCGGTGGCGACGGCGATCGAGACGGGGCTGCGCAGGCGCTCGGAGCTGGTGTGGGTGCCGGGGGCGCTGCGGGTGGTGATGGCGGCGCTGCGGCACGCGCCGCGGCCGCTGTTCCGGCGGCTGCCGATCTGAGGGACGGCCGGGGGCAGCGGCTACCGGCTGGCGATGGTGTCCCGTTCCGAGTGCCCGGCCTGCGGCGGCACGACGGCGCCGCCGAAGACGTACTCGCGCAGCTTGCGCCACACGCCGTCGAGCCCCTGCTCGTACAGCGCGAAGCCGGTGCACGGCCACGCGGCCTCGTACTCGGCCAGCTCGGCGAACGCCCGGTCCATCGCGGCCTCGTCGATGCCGTGCGCGACGGTCACGTGCGGGTGGTAGGGGAACTGCAGCTCGCGGTCGAGCGGCCCGGAGGATTCCCGGACCCGCTGCTGGAGCCAGGAGCAGTCGTCCGCCCCCTGCACGACCCGGACGTACACCACCGGCGACAGCGGCCGGAAGGTGCCGGTGCCGGACAGCCGCATCGGGAAGGGCCGGCCGGCCGCGGCGACCTCGCCGAGGTGCGCCTCCACGGCGGCCAGTGACTCCGCGGCGATCTCCGTGGGCGGCAGCAGCGTGACGTGCGTCGGGATGCCGTGCGCCGCGGCGTCGCCGAAGCCCGCGCGCCGCTCCTGGAGCAGGCTGCCGTGAGGCTCCGGGACCGCGATCGAGACGCCGATCGTTACGGTCCCCACGTCATCTCCTGTCGGTCGTGATGATCGGACGTGTGCCGGGTTCGTACACTGCCGTCCGGCTATCGACTGTACGGCCACGGCCGCCTTCCGGGCAGCCGTGGCCGAAGTGATGTGCAGCGCTCCCGTGCGCTCCCCGGGGCGCCCCGAGCGCCCCTGGCGCTCCGCTCGGCGCGGTCGGTACCGCGCTCAGTGCTTGGCGGGCAGGAAACCGACCCGCTCGTAGGCCTGGGACAGGGTCTCCGCGGCGACCGCGCGGGCCTTCTCCGCGCCCTTGGCGAGGATCGAGTCCAGCGTCTCCGAGTCGTCCAGGTACTGCTGGGTGCGCTCCCGGAACGGGGTGACGAAGTCCACCATGACGTCGGCGAGGTCCGTCTTGAGCGCGCCGTACATCTTGCCCTCGTACTCCTGCTCCAGCTCGGCGATCGTGCGGCCGGTGAGGGTGGAGTAGATGGTGAGCAGGTTGGAGACGCCCGGCTTGTGCTCGGCGTCGTAGCGGATCACGGTGTCCGTGTCGGTGACCGCGCTCTTGACCTTCTTCGCCGTCGCCTTCGGCTCGTCGAGCAGGTTGATGAGGCCCTTCGGCGTGGACGCCGACTTGCTCATCTTGATCGCCGGGTCCTGGAGGTCGTAGATCTTCGCCGTCTCCTTGAGGATGTACGGCTTGGGGACGGTGAAGGTCGCGCCGAAGCGGCCGTTGAAGCGCTCCGCGAGGTCGCGGGTCAGCTCCACGTGCTGGCGCTGGTCCTCGCCGACGGGCACCTCGTTGGCCTGGTAGAGCAGGATGTCGGCGACCTGGAGGATCGGGTACGTGAACAGGCCGACGCTGGCGCGGTCCGCGCCCTGCTTGGCCGCCTTGTCCTTGAACTGGGTCATCCGGCTGGCCTCGCCGAAGCCGGTCAGGCAGTTCATGACCCAGGCGAGCTGGGCGTGCTCCGGGACGTGGCTCTGCACGAAGAGGGTGCAGCGGTCCGGGTCCAGGCCGGCCGCGAGCAGCTGGGCCGCGGCGAGCCGGGTGTTGGCGCGCAGGTCGGCGGGGTCCTGCGGGACCGTGATCGCGTGCAGGTCGACGACCATGTAGAAGGCGTCGTGGGACTCCTGGAGGGCCACCCACTGGCGGACGGCGCCGAGGTAGTTGCCGAGGTGGAACGAGCCGGCGGTGGGCTGGATGCCGGAGAGCACGCGGGGTCGGTCAGAGGCCATGCTCACCATTCTCTCAGAGGGTGAGGGCGGGATCGGCCCGGTGGTGGGGGTGGTTCCGGAGCGCGGGGGCCGCGGGCCCGGCGGGGGCCCGTCGCGCGGTTCCCCGCGCTCCTTCAGGGGCGCTGCCCCGACCGGCGTCGATCAGCCGAGGTCGATCTCCGGGTACAGCGGGAAGCCGGCGACGAGATCCGTCGCCCGCTGAGCGATCTCCGCCGAGACCTTCTCGTCCAGGACGTGGGAGGCCTTGGACGGGGCGCCGGACTTCGTCGTGCCCGGCTCGGCGGCGGTCAGCACGCGGTCGATCAGGCCCGCGACCTCGTCCATCTCGGCGGTGCCGAGGCCGCGGGTGGTGAGCGCGGGCGTGCCGATGCGGATGCCGGAGGTGTACCAGGCGCCGTTCGGGTCGGCCGGGATCGCGTTGCGGTTGGTGACGATGCCGGAGTCGAGCAGCGCCGTCTCGGCCTGCCGGCCGGTGAGGCCGTACGACGACTCGACGTCGATCAGGTTGAGGTGGTTGTCCGTGCCGCCGGTCACCAGCGTGGCGCCGCGGCGCATCAGGCCGTCGGCCAGCGCGCGGGAGTTGTCCACGATCCGCCGGGCGTAGTCCTGGAAGGAGGGCTGCCGGGCCTCGGCCAGGGCGACGGCCTTGGCGGCCATGACGTGCGGGAGCGGGCCGCCGAGGACCATCGGGCAGCCCCGGTCGACCTGGTCCTTGAGCGAGTCGTCGCACAGGACCATGCCGCCGCGCGGGCCGCGCAGCGACTTGTGGGTGGTCGTGGTGACGATCTGGGCGTGCGGGACCGGGTCGAAGTCGCCGGTCAGGACCTTGCCGGCGACCAGGCCCGCGAAGTGCGCCATGTCGACCATGAGGGTCGCGCCGACCTCGTCGGCGATCTCCCGCATGATCCGGAAGTTCACCAGCCGCGGGTAGGCGGAGTAGCCGGCCACCAGGATCAGCGGCTTGAAGTCACGGGCCTGGGCGCGCAGCGCGTCGTAGTCGATCAGGCCGGTCGCCGGGTCGGTGCCGTAGGACCGCTGGTCGAACATCTTGCCGGAGATGTTGGGGCGGAAGCCGTGGGTGAGGTGGCCGCCCGCGTCCAGGGACATGCCGAGCATCCGCTGGTTGCCGAAGGCCTGCCGCAGCTCGGCCCAGTCGGCCTCGGTCAGGTCGTTGATCTGGCGGACGCCGGTCCTCTGGAGGAACGGCGCCTCGACGCGGTCGGCGAGGACGGCCCAGAAGGCGACCAGGTTGGCGTCGATGCCGGAGTGCGGCTGGACGTAGGCGTGCCGGGCGCCGAACAGCTCGCGGGCGTGCTCGGCGGCAAGCGCCTCGACGGTGTCGACGTTGCGGCAGCCGGCGTAGAAGCGGCGGCCGACGGTGCCCTCCGCGTACTTGTCGCTGAACCAGTTGCCCATCGCGAGCAGGGTCGCCGGGGAGGCGTAGTTCTCCGAGGCGATCAGCTTGAGCATCTCGCGCTGGTCGTGGACCTCCTGGCCGATGGCGTCGGCGACGCGCGGCTCGACCGCGCGGATCACGTCGAGGGCGGATCGGAACGCGGTGGACTCGGTGGACAGGGGCGCGGACTTGTCAGTCATTCGGGACCTCCGGACATGTCGTTCGGCACTCACGGTTCGGCCCAGGCGCACGGCACTCGGTCAGTCGCGGGCCGCTCCCCGATGGTCGGTCCCATCCCAGCGCGCCAGTCACGGCCCGCTGGTCACACTACCCGGCGGGCCCGTCCCGGGGGGCTGGACGTCCACCAGTCGGGCGGCCCTGCCCGTCAGAGGATCACGTGGGGCAGGAAGCGGGCCTGGTCGTCCGTGACCAGGCCCCGGGACTCGCGGATGCCCAGGCCCGCCGCCTCCTCCCCCACCACCCACGCGCCCAGCACCACGTGGTTGCCGTCGAAGGCCGGCAGGGGAGCCAACTCCTGGTAGCAGCAGGCCTCTTGGCGTACGACGGGGGCCTCGCCCGGCGGATGCACCCGCACGCCGTCGCCCTCCCGGCCCAGCAGCGGCTTGCTGACGTAGCCCTGGCCGGCCGCCAGCTCCCGCGGGCCGTCGACGTAGGCCGGCAGCAGGTTCGGGTGCCCCGGGTACAGCTCCCAGAGGATCGCCAGCAGGGCCTTGTTGCTCAGAAGCATCTTCCAGGCCGGTTCGATCCACATCGTGGTTCCGGTGCCGCCGCCGTTGTCCAGGGTGTCCAGGACGTGGCCGGCGAAGGCGTCCGTGGTGAGCCATTCCCAGGGGTAGAGCTTGAAGCAGCTGCGGATGAACCGGAGACCGTTGTCCACGAAGCGCCCGGACAGGGTGTCCCAGCCGATCTCCTCCATGGAGATCCACTCGGTGTCCAGGCCCGCCTGCTCGGCGGTCTCCTTCAGGTAGGCGACCGTCATGAGGTCCTCGCCGAGTTCGTCGGCGGCGGAGTGGGCGAAGTGCAGGGGCGCGCCGGGCGGGAGCAGCCGGGCCTGCCGCCGCCAGGCTGCGACGAGGCGTTCGTGGAGGCTGTTCCACTGGTCGGCGCCGGGGAAGCGGTCCTCCATCCAGAACCACTGGGCCGAGGCGGCCTCCACCAGGGAGGTGGGGGTGTCGGCGTTGTACTCCAGGAGCTTCGGCGGGCCGCAGCCGTCGTGGCGGAGGTCGAAACGGCCGTAGAGGGAGGGGAGTTCGGCGCGGCGGTGCCAGGACTCGGTGACGGCGGCGCGTATCCGGGGATCGGTGAGGCCCAGTTCGGCGAAACGATCCTGCGCCACGATGTGCCCGGCCGCCGCCAGACACATGGCGTGCAGTTCGCCGACCACGTCCTCCAGCGCCTCCACCTCCTCCAGGGTGAAGGCGTAGTACGCGCTCTCGTCCCAGTAGGGGTGCAGGGTCCCGTCGGGACGGCGGGTGAGGGGGTAGATCACCCCCTGGCTCTCGACGGTCCGCTGCCAGCCGGGGCGGGGTTCGACGGTACGGCGCTCCATCGCGGGATCAGCCGCCCGAGCCGCCGTGACCGCCGCCGTGACCGAAGCCGCCGCGGTGGACGCCGTGGCCGCCGGACGAGCCGCCCGACCCCTTGGCCGGCACGGTGAACGAGCCGCCGCTGACCCAGCCGCTCTTCTTCTTGCCGCCGTAGTAGTAGGCGCCGTCGGCCGAGGACTTCGCGGAGCGGCAGTTCTGGTCGGAGACGACCCGGTAGCCCCTGGCCGCGGTGTAGCTGTCGCGGTCGACGCAGCGCTTGTCGGGCTCGGAGGAGCAGGCGGTGAGGGCGGCGGCCAGCAGGCCCATTCCGCCGAGGACCACCGTGCCCGAGCGGAGCTGTCCGCGTGCGTCGGCCATGTTCGTCTCTCCCCCGTCGGCCCGATGTCCGGCGCCAGCTTAGACGAGCGGCCCGACGGCCCCCGCGCCGCCGGCCGCCCGGTCGCCGCACCCCCCGCTCCCCTCCCCTACAGTCCCTGTGTGCTCTTCGGAATGGTGTGCGCTCTCGCCGCGGCGCTCTGCTTCGGTACCGCGACGGTTCTTCAGGCGGTGGCCGCGCGGGCGGCCGGTGACGGCGGCGGCGGGGAGGCCGCGCTGCTGCTGCGGGCGGTCCGCCAGTGGCGGTACGTCGCCGGACTGGGGCTGGACGGGCTGGGGTTCGTCTTCCAGATCCTGGCGCTGTGCTCGCTCCCCATCTACGCGGTGAGCGCGGCGCTGGCGTCCAGTCTCGCGGTGACCGCGGTGGTCGCGGCCCGGCTGCTGCGGGTGCGGCTGAGCGGGCTGGAGTGGGGCGCGGTCGGGGTCGTGTGCGCGGGGCTCGCCATGCTGGGGCTGGCGTCGGGACCGGAGGGCGGCCGGGCCGGTTCGGACGCGCTGAAGTGGGCCATGCTCGCGACCGCGGTGGGCGTGCTGCTGCTCGGGCTCGCGGGCGGCCGGCTGTCGGGGCGCGGGCGGGCGCTGCTGCTGGGCCTCGGCGCCGGGTTCGGGTTCGGGGTGGTGGAGGTGTCGGTGCGGCTCGTCGACACCCTGCGTCCGGCCGGTCTGTTCACCGACCCGGCGCTCTACGCGCTGCTGGTCGGCGGCGGCGGCGCCTTCCTGCTGCTGACCTCGGCGCTGCAGCGCGGCTCGGTGACCACGGCGACGGCGGGGATGGTGATCGGCGAGACGATCGGCCCGGCGGCGGTCGGCGTGGTCTGGCTCGGCGACCGCACCCGCGAGGGGCTCGCCTGGCTCGGGGTGCTCGGCTTCACGGTGGCCGTGGCGGGGGCCCTGGCGCTGGCCCGGTTCGGCGAGGCACCGGAGGACGAGGCGGAGGCCTGAGCCGCGCACACCCTTGCCCGACCTATCGAATTTCGATAGATTCCCATCGAAAGACGATGGGAGGACGGGTCGTGGGGAAGCTGACAACGTGCGCGTTGCGCGCCGTGCTCGCGGTGGTGCTCGCCGGCACCGTGTGCGTGCAGGCCGGGATGGTGTGGGCGCTGGTCACCGGGAACGACCCGGAGGACGGCTCGGTCCCGCTGACCGCGTTCCGCGTGATCACGGTGCTGGGGATGGTGACGGCCCAGGTGGCCGTGGTCTGCGTGTGGCGGCTGGTGACGATGGTGCGCCGCGGGACCGTCTTCTCCCACGCGGCCTTCCGGTACGTCGACACGGTGATCGGCGCGATCGTGGCGGCCGCCCTGCTGTGGTTCACGGTCACGGGCATCAACGCGCCCGGCCAGCGGGACGACCCGGGCGTCAGCGTCATCATGGCCGGGATCGGCCTCGCCGTCCTCGGGGTCGCGCTCGTCGTGCTCGTCCTGCGGATGCTGCTGGCCCAGGCCGTCGCGCGCGACGTCGAGGCCGCCGGGATGCGGGCCGAGCTGGACGAGGTGATCTGATGCCCATCACCGTCGACATCGACGTGATGCTGGCCAGGCGGAAGATGTCCGTGGGCGAGCTGGCGGAGCGGGTCGGGATCACGCCCGCCAACCTCGCCGTGCTCAAGAACGGCCGCGCCAAGGCGGTGCGGTTCGCGACGCTCGCCGCGCTCTGCGAGGCGCTGGAGTGCCAGCCCGGCGACCTGCTGCGCTGGGAGGCCGAGGAGGCCGCGGGCGGCTGAGCCGCCCGGGTTCAGCCGGTGCCGGTCACGGCCGGGTCCGACAGCACCGTGCACAGCAGGTCCAGCGCACCCGACCAGGCATGGTCGGCGGGGGTGCCGTAGCCGAGGACGAGGGCGTCCAGGGGTGCGGCGGCCGTGTCGGGATGCCGGTGGCGCGGGGTGAGGCCGTCGAGGGCGAGGCCGAGGCCGGCGGCGGCACCGATCACCCGGCGCTCGGTGCCGGGCGGCAGCCGCAGCAGCATGTGCAGGCCGGCCGCGATGCCGGTGACCTCGATCCGCGGGGCGTGCTCGGCGAGGGCCGCGACCAGGGCGTCCCGGCGGCGCCGGTAGCGCGAACGGGACGCGCGCACATGCCGGTCGTACGCGCCGGAGGTGATGAACTCGGCGAGGGTCAGCTGGTCCGGCGTCCCGCAGACGTCCACGGCACCCTTGACCGCCACCGCCTCCCGGACCAGTCCCGTCGGCAGCACCATCCAGGCCAGCCGCAGCCCGGGTGCCAGGGACTTGCTGGCCGTGCCCAGGTAGACGACCTCGTCGGGGGCCAGGCCCTGGAGCGCGCCGACCGGACGGCGGTCGTAGCGGAACTCCCCGTCGTAGTCGTCCTCCAGGACCAGACCGCCGGTGCGCCGCGCCCAGTCCACGACGGCGGCCCGCCGGTCGCGGTGCAGCGGCACGCCCATCGGGAACTGGTGGGCCGGGGTCAGCAGCACCGCCGCCGGCCCCCGGGACAGCCGTGTGGTGTCGGTGCCGAGCCGGTCGAAGGGCAGCGGGCGGGTGCGCAGTCCGGCCGCGCTCAGCAGCCGCCAGTGCTCGTCGAGGCCGTACGACTCCACCGCGACCGTGTCCGCCCCGCGGGCCCGCAGCAGTTGGCCGAGCAGGCCGAGGCCGTGGGCGAACCCGGCGCAGATCACGATGCGTTCGGGGTCGGCGCGCACGCCCCGGGCGCGGGCGAGGTAGGCGGCGAGCGCGGTGCGCAGTTCGACGCGGCCGCGCGGATCGCCGTAGCCGAAGGCCTCGTTGGGGGCTGCGGTGAGGGCGCGGCGGGCCGCCCTGAGCCACTCCGTGCGCGGGAAGGCGGAGACGTCGGGGTGGCCGGCGCGCAGGTCGTAGGCGGGAAGGCGGGCGCTCGCGCCGGGCGCGGGCGCCGGTGCGCGGGGCCCGTCGGGCGAGGGTGTCGGCTCCCTGGCCGCGACCCGCGTGCCGGAGCCCTGGCGGGCGGTGAGCCAGCCCTCGGCGACCAGGTCGGCGTAGGCGTCGGCGACGGTGTTGCGGGCGATCCCGAGGTCGGCGGCGAGGGACCGCGAGGAGGGCAGCCGGGTGCCGGGGACCAGCCGGCCGCCGCGGACGGCTTCCCGCAGGGCGTCGGTCAGCCCCCGGCGCAGCCCCGGACCGGCCGGCTCCAGATGGAGGTCGATTCCCAGAGTGGCCCATGTTCTCGCCATGGAAATGGACCATACTCCTGGGCTGCCTGACTCCTAGGGTCGAGATATGACCACAGAACAACCGTCCGAGTACGCACCCGAACACACCCCCCGTCTGCCCTGGTCGGAGCTGGTGCCCGACGTCTTCCGGGCGATGGTCCGGCTGGACACCGCCGCCCGCAGGGGCCTGGACCCGAAGCTCCTGGAGCTGGTGAAGATCCGGGCCTCGCAGCTCAACCGCTGCGCGCTCTGCGTGGACATGCACAGCAAGGACGCGCTCGCGCAGGGCGAGAGCGTCGAGCGGATCATCCAGCTCAGCGCCTGGGAGGAGTCCGAGCACTTCTACACCGAGAAGGAGCTGGCGGCGCTGGGGCTGACGGAGGCCGTGACCGTCCTGACGGACGGCTTCGTGCCGGACGCCGTCTACGAGCGGGCCGCCAAGCACTTCGGCGAGACGGAGCTGGCGCAGCTGATCGCCGCGATCACGGTGATCAACGCCTGGAACCGGTTCGGGGTGACCTGCCGCCTGGTGCCGGGGCACTACACGCCGGGGCAGCACGCGTAGGCAGGGCCGCCGACCGTCCGGGCCGGGGCGTCGGCGGCGGTCCTGAAGGGCGCCGCCGGGCTCCGTCTGACGGGCGGGCGCGGATCACGCCACGTGGCCGGCCCCCGGCCGGAAGCGGCGGTAGAGCAGCACACCGGCCGTCAGCGACGCGAGGCTCGCGGCGGCCGGCGCCCAGGGGTTGCCCGTTCCGGTGTGCGCGAGCATGCCGCCCGCGTGGTGGTGGACGGGGGCGGGCGGCTCGGGCGCGGGGTGCGCCTTGACCGGGTGGGACGGCGTGTGCCGGACCGGAGGCGTGGAGGGGGCGGGCTCGTCCGGCGTGCCGGCGGAGTTGCCGAAGACGGGGTTGCCGACACCCACCGCGTTCACGCTGTTGCCGACGACGTTCACCGGGACGTCGACCGGGAGCTGAAGGGCGTTGCCGGACAGGACGCCCGGCGAGTCGTGCGCGGTGCCGGAGGCCGCCGCGCCCTCCTTCTCCTTGTCCTTGTGCGCGGACTTTCCGCCCTCGTTGGAGCAGCGGTTGCCCATCGCGGGGTTGAGGAGCCCGACCACGTCGACGGTGTTCCCGCACACGTTCACCGGGATGTTCACCGGCAACTGGATGTCGTTGCCGGACAGCACGCCGGGCGAGCCCGTCGCGGAACCGTCCGCGGCGGAGTCGGCCCACGCGGGCCCCGCGACCGCCATCGCACCAGACGCGACGGCGAAGGCGATCACACTGTTCCGGGTAGCCCGTTTCATGGGTTCCCTGCCCTTCCAGACACGTCGCGGGCACTCACCCGCGATCGGCGAAAATCCAAGCAAAACGATGGAGAAAACGGCTCTGTTCGCCGGTATCGCGTCGATACGGGCGTACGGGACCGGAGGCCGCGGGCCGGCCCCGCCGACGTCTCGCCGTGCCGGCCCCGGACTCGGGCGGCGGATCGGCACACGACGGCGGGGTGCGCGGCCGGGGCCGTCAGAGGGCCTGGTTGTTGCAGCCCATGTCCGAGCCGAGGTGGCTCTGCTGCGCGCCCGGGTTGCCCTCGCCGTTGAGCAGGTTGCCCGCCAGGCCGGTGAGCGCGCCGACGCTGCCGAGCACCTCGATGTTCATGTCGTGCGAACGGCACTCGGTGGCCTGGGTGATGTCCAGGTCGCGGCCGAGGTCGTCGTGGGCGGAGGCGGTGCCGGCGCCGAACGAGCCGACGCTGCCGAGCATGGCGGCGCCCACGAGGACCGCCTTGTGGAACTTGCGCATGGGTACTCCAGATTTCGGTACGGAGGGAATCTGCGGGAGATGGTGCGGGTGGTGCGGAGGTCCGGCGGCGCCGCGGTCAGCCGAGCCGGGGAAGGCCGAGCTGGCCGACCGGAGGCGCGGCGACCTGTCCGAGGCCGACCGGGGAGAGCTGCGGCACGCCCGGCTGCCCCAGCTGCGGGCTGAGCAGCGGGTTCACCTGGGGGTTGATCTGCGGGTTCACCTGCGGGGCGACGATCGCCGGGGGCTGGCCTCCGACGCTCTGCGGGACCTGCGGCACCGCCAGTTGCGGGGCGACCTGCGGCATGACCTGGGGCATGACCTGCGGCACCACCTGGGCGGGCTGCGCGGGGGCGGCCTGCTGCTGGTACTGCGGGGCGGGCTGCTGGTACTGCGGCGCCGGCTGCTGGTACTGCGCAGGGGCCTGCTGCGGGTACTGCGGGGCGGCCTGCTGCGGGTACGGCGTCGTGGCGGCCTGCGCGACTCCCTGCGAGGAGGCCGTGCTGGAGGCGTAACCGGTCTGCGGCGCGGGCACGGCCTGCTGGACCGGCTGCGGAGCGGGCGCCGGGGCCGCCTGGGGAGCGAATTGCTCGGGAGCGGGAGCCGGAGCCGGGGCGGGACTGCCCGGTGCCATCTCGGCGGCGTGACTGACACCGCCGCCGAGCGCGGACAGACCGCCGGCCGCCACTGCAAAGAGCGCGGCCTTGTGAAGCTTGCGCATGAAACCCTCGGCCCTTCGATACCTGAATAGGGAAGTCCATTGCATTCAGCGCCGTCACACGTGCCGTCGGTGTGATGTTCGTACCGCACCGCCGGCAGCGGTAATTCCGATAAGCACGCGGACTTCGCATTCGGAGCCGGCAGCGATTGCCTCACCTCGTCAGGTCCACGGTCGCTGCCCTCTCCTCGTCGGAACGAGGAACGCCCGGCCGCGGTCACGGCAATTGCTGGCCCGTCACCCATTTGCCGTGCCATGGGCGGGACTTCACGATCCGCACACCCTGCGGCAAATGGGTGACCACACCCCGGCGGCCGTTTCTGGCTCCGCGCGCGTCTCGTTCCCCACGGGGCAAGGACGATGGTTCACCGCAGCCGCACAGGACGCCGGCACAGCGACAACTGCGCTGCCTCATTCAGCATTTCATCAGATTCCGTGCACAGGTCAATTGAAGGGCCGAGAATTCCATGCGCAAGCTTCGTAAGGTCGCGCTCGTCGTCGCAGCAGCCGGAGGTCTCACCGCCGTCGGCGCCGGCCCCAGCTCCGCCGCCACCCCCGCCGCCTACAACGGGGCTGTGCCGCCGCCCGTTTCGCAGCCGGACGCCCAGGCCGCCTCGCTCTCCTCGGCCCAGGCGACCGCGCAGTCCTACGGTTCGCCGGCCGTGCAGCAGGCGCCCCCGCAGCGCGCCACCGAGGTCGCCCCGCAGATCAACCCGCAGCTGAACCCGCAGATCAACCCGCAGCTGTCGTCGCCGGCCCCGCAGCAGGCGCAGGGCCAGGCCGCCCCGGTGAGCCAGACCAACATGTTCCGCCCGTCGCAGGAATGCAGCCCGCAGACCCTGCTCGACGCGAACGTCCCGGTCGCGCTGCTCGCCGCCTCCCAGACCCGCGGCGTCGACTGCTCCCAGGCCAACAGCCAGTCGAACGCGCTCGCCAACGCGCGCCAGGGATGACGGTCAACTGTCGGCACGCGATGGGCAATTGCCGGTAATCGCGGCCGAGGTGTCCGCAGCGACGCGATACGGCTTTCGGGTGCTTTCACTTAATGATCGCGAAATCGGCGCGTCGTTGCCATCTTTGGAGTATTTCGTACTAATCTCCCGTAACTGTAACAAGTCGATCCCCCCACAGATCGCACCCACTCACTCCCCGGAGATGACATGCGTAAGCTTCGCAACGTTGCCGTCCTGGTCGCCGCTATCGGCAGCATCGGACTCGTCGGCGGCACGGCCCACGCCGACCAGGGCGGCAGGGGCGGCGAGCACGGCGACAAGTTCAACATCACTCAGAGCTCCAACTGCAAGTCGCACGACCTGAACCTGGACGTCCTCGGCGAGGTCGGCCTGCTCAACGGCCTTCTGGGCAACGCGCTGAACGGCGAGGGCAACCCGGGCGCCCAGGCCACCGACATCGGCTCCACCATGGGCTGCAACAACAGCGCCTTCTGAAACACCTGATCGGCACGCAGACGCCGGTCGACACAATGGTCCCGGTGCCGGGCGCAAAACCCGGCACCGGGACCATTCGTATGTACCGGCGGAACCCAGAGGTGGTGAAAATCAACGGAGTTCGGCGCGCCGCTGGAATATCTCGGTTATTTCGTATCAATCTTCAGCTCAAGGAGGCCGGTCTTTGGAAGATCGCCTCTACCCCACCTCAGCGGAGATGAAATGCACAAGGTACGTATGGCCGCCGTCCTCTTCGCCGCGTTCGGGAGCATCGGGCTCCTGGGCGCCGGCGCCGCCCACGCCGACCAGGGCGGCGGGAAGCGGGGCGACAGCTTCGACATCCGGCAGAGCAGCACCTGCAGGTCGCACGACCTGAACCTGGACGTCCTCGGCGAGGTCGGCATCCTCAACGGCCTGGGCGGCAACCTGCTGAACGGCGAGGGCAACGCCGGCGCCCAGCAGAGCCACCTCGGTTCGGACATGGGCTGCAACAACAGCTTCGGCAGGTAGGCACAGACGACGGATCCCGGTACCCGGCGACAAGCCGGGTACCGGGATCCGTCGTTCGGCGCTCAGAACTCGAAGTGCGGCTTCTTGAAGCCCTTGGGCAGCTCCGCCTTGTTGGAGCAGTCCACCTCGGGACCGGCGCTCGTGGAGCCGCTGCCCAGCAGTCCGTCCTCCGGATACACCACGCTGGGCCGGTCGACCGTCGTGCAGTCCTGCGTCTGCTTGATGACGTGCGTGCCGTCCTTGTCGCTGTGGATCTCGCTCTTGCGGATGCAGACGGTGTCGCCCTGCGCGTTGGTCTTGCAGTCGCCGGAGCGCCCGTCCGCGTACGCGGAGGCGTGTCCCGCGCCGACGCAGATCGCCGCGAGACTCCCGACGAGCCCCGTGACGGTGGCAATCTTCTGCCGAGTCAACATGTGGTGCTTTCCTTTGCGAGAAGGGCCCGTCCGCATGCCGTCGCCGGCGCGCGTCGGGCCCGAGAAGGTCGGATACGACAGGACGACGGCAGCCCGGACGCATGCCCCGAGGGAGCAGTGCGTCCGGGCTGCCGTCGCCACGGGACACCCCTCGGCAAGTCGCCGAGAGGAACCCGGAGTTCGTGCGATGTTCCCCGGTACGTCGTTACTCGCCCTCGCCGCCCTGCTGCTCGCCGTAGCCCTGCTCGGGGCCCTCGGGACCCTCGGGACCGGCCTTCTGCTCCTCGGGCTGGCCCTCCGGCTGACCCTGCGGCTGGACCTGCGGGCCGTAGTAACCGCTGCCCACGGCAACGGCGTTGGCCGACGAGTTGGCCACGGCGGTGACGCCCTGGCCCGCGTCCCCGCCACCGGCGGCGAAGCTCGCCCCGGCACCGACGAAGGACAGACCGGCAACGGCCGCCGCTACGACCGCGGCACGCTGAAACTTACGCATGATGTGACCCTTTCTTCTCCGGGCAGGACAGCCCGGTTCGACTACGCAGTGTGAGCATATACACACATTACGTAGTCATTCAGGATCTACACTCGCTCATGTCGCGTCGTCTTCGTGCGCCGTCGTCGCCTGCCAGTGCCGGGCATGCCGGTCCTCGCGGGTGCCGTTCGATCCCCAAGTGGTCGGGGAACAGGTCACCTCGGGTCCCAGGCGCGCCCGGCCGTTGCCGAGCACGGCGGGCACCGTCAGGGGCTGCACCGGCTGGCAGGTGTCCTGGTGGGGCGGCAACTCACCCTCGGGCACCTCGCCCTTGAACCGCTGGGAGCAGCTGAGGTTGCCCAGGAGGTCACGGGTGCACGCCCCCGGGGCCGCCGCGGCATGCGCCTGGGCGATGCCCGCACCGGTCGCCAGGAGGCCGCCGACGACCACCGAGAGAGCCGCGATCTTCTTCCGGTTCACCATGCCGGACTCAGCCGGTGAAGGCGTTGTTGTACTGACCGCAGGTGGTGTCCGTGGTGCCCGCGAGACCGAGCACGGCGACCGGGATGTCGTTCTCGGCCACCGTCTGCGGGCTGCACTCCTGGTAGGGGCGGTAGAGGTCGGCCACCTGCAGCCCGTTGCCCGAGCTGTCGGCGACAGCGGTGCCGGCGCCGAGGGCAGACAGGCCGCCGGCCGCCGCCACCGCCGCGAACACGACCTTCTGAAGCTTGCGCATGGAAACCTCGATTCTTTTCCTGTACATCGAGACCGATTGCCTAGCGTGACCGCGCAAACACTAGCAGTAGCGGCATGCGACGTACCGCACCCAATGGGTCGATGAGTTGACGTTCGCCGCATAATGCCGCGATTCCAATACGGTCGTATCAGAGGGAAGTTGACTCAGAGCAGTTCGGGCTGCGCGGTGCGCAGGTGACCGGTCGCCGGTACGGAGGCGATCACGTCCCGCAGTCTCTCGGCGTACCGGCGCACGTTCTTGTAGGCGATCTCGGTGTCCGGGTACCGGCAGGCGAACCACAGGCCCTCGTGGAGGCGGCTGACCCAGGCGCACACCTGGTCGCCGTAGGACACCCGGATCAGGCCGTACGTCTTCTGCTCGGTCCAGCCGTCCGAGCCGGGGGTCGGGCGGGCGTCCGTGTACGAGACGATCGAGTACAGGTCGGGCGAGGTCGGGCGGAAGTCCGTGCCGAGCAGCCGCAGTACGCGGGCCAGCGGGATGCGGGCCAGCGAGCGGTTGGCCCGCAGTTCGGAGCGGACCGTGGCGAGCGCGCCGTCGAAGTCCCGGGCCGCCGGCACCTCGATCGGCGCGCCGCCGACGTACCAGCCCACGGAGTCCGACCACTCGGACTTCAGCCGGGTGTGGAACGGCACGACCGTCCGGTAGACCGGCCCGCCGCCCAGTTCGTGGACGATCAGGCTGGTCGCGGCCAGGATGCCCACCAGGCTGCCGCCGTAGGGCCGGCAGTACGCCTCGAACGCGGCCGCGGTGTCGGCGTCGACGAGCGGCTCGCACATCAGCTTCTGGGCGGGCAGCGCGCCGCCGGGCCGCAGACCGAGGTCGACCGGGAACTCCGGGAGCCTCCCGTCGCACCGGCCGATGAACTCGCGCCAGCGCCCGACGATCGCGTGGGTGTCGTCGATCCCGTCCGCGTTCGCCCGCTCCTGCCGGCAGAAGTCCACGTAACTCCCCACCGGCGCACCGGTGACGGGCCGACCCGCGCGGGAGGCCGTGTACAGCCCGTGGATCTCGTTCGAGGTGAGCTGGAGGGAGTAGGCGTCGACGTTGGTGTGGTCGAAGGCCATGTACACGCTGGTGGAGTCGTCGCGGACGACCGCCGCGTAGATGAGGTTCGGCCAGCCGAGCGCGTCCGCGGCGACGTCGAACCGGTCCTGGAGGTACCGGGTCAGCACGTCCGCGTCGGCGAAGTCGCCGACCTCCTCGCGGTGCAGCGCCACGTCGTCGGCGTCCAGGGTGAACCGGCGCATCTCCTCGTCCACCATCCGGAAGCCGCTGCGCAGCGTCTCGTGCCGCAACGTCCAGCCGCGCAGGGCCTCTTCGAGCGCGTCGAGGTCGGCCCGGCCCGGCAGGTCGAACGCCGTGCCGAGCCAGGTCGGCACGAACAGGCCGTCCTCGCGCACCGCCCGCGCCGTCCTGATGTGCGACTCCTGGATGTAGGCCGGCGGCCGTGGATCCGGTGGGAGCGCTGTCGCCGCCGCGACGGTCGCCGGGCTGAACGTCCACTCCACTAGCCGTCCGGGCCGGACCTCGCAGCGCTGAATGTCAGAAATTCGCACGATGGCGTCTCCTTCACAGAAGACACCAGCTTGATCAAGTCCCGGCCGTGCGCGAGCGACGGCCGCTGTGTCGCCCGGTTTTCAGCGGGACGTGTGACACCTCGAACGAGTTGGCGGGGCGGTTCAGGAGAGCCACTTCTTCCACACCGAAGGGTGAGTGCGCACCCACTTCTCGGCGGCCTTCTGAGGGCTCAGCTTCTGGTCGGCGATCATCAGCGAGACCTGGTTCTGGTCCTCGGTCGTCCACCTGAACTTCTTCAGGAAGGCCGCCGCCCGGCCGCCGTCCTTCGCGAAGTCCGCGTTGAGGTACTTCTGCAGCGGGGTGTGCGGGTAGGCGCAGGCGATCTCGGCCGCGTCGGCGTCGCACCCCTCCTTGTACGCGGGCAGCTTCACCTCGGTCATCGGCACCTTCTCGAACAGCCACTGGGGCGAGTACCAGTAGGTCAGGAAGGGCTTCTTCTCCTTGGCGAACTGTTTCATCTGGGTGATCTGGGCGGCCTCCGAACCGGCGAAGACCACCTGGTAGTCCAGCTTCAGGTTCTTCACCAGCGCCTTGTCGTTGGTGACGTACGAGGGTGAGCCGTCCAGGAGTTGGCCCTTGCCGCCGCTCTCCGCGGTGCGGAAGAGGGAGGCGTACTTGTTGAGGTTCTTCCAGTTCGTGATGTCGGGGTGCTGCTTGACCAGGTAGGTCGGCACGAACCAGCCGATGTGCCCGGTGACCCCGAGGTCCCCGCCGCGCCCGATGGTCTTCTTGTCCTGGACGTAGCGCTTCTCCTGGTCCGGGTGGCCCCAGTCCTCCAGGATTGCGTCGACGCGGCCCTGGCTGAGCGCGTCCCAGGCGGGCACCTCGTCCACCTGCACGGTGTCGACGCGGTAGCCGAGTTCGTGTTCCAGCAGGTACTGGGCGACGGCGACGTTGGACTGCGCGCCGACCCAGGACTGCACGGACAGGGTCACGGTCTTCGACCCCTGCGCGTTGGCGAAGGGCGAGGCCTGCTTGGTCATGTCGGCGGCACCGCAGCCGGTCGCGAGGACCAGCACGCAGGCGGTGGCCGCCAGAGGCGTGCGGCGCATGGTCAGGCTCCCTTCGTCGTACGGCGGTCGGTGGGCTGGGTGACCCGGTCGAGCATCAGGCCCAGGCAGACGATGGCGGCACCGGCCACCAGTCCGGTCGCCAGGTCGCCCTGGGCGAGACCGAAGGCGACGTCGTAGCCGAGCGCACCGCCGCCGACCAGGCCGCCGATGATGACGACGGCGAGGACCAGCACCACGCCCTGGTTGACGGCGAGCAGCAACGCGGGCCGGGCGAGCGGGAGCTGGACCTGCCACAGCTGCTGCCGGCCGGTCGCGCCCAGGGACCGCGCGGACTCCAGGGCGGCGGGGTCGACCTGCCGCAGGCCCTGCGCGGTGATCCGTACGACGGCGGGCAGCGCGTAGACGACGGCGGCCGCGACGGCCGGGGCGCGGCCGACGCCGAACAGCGCGACGACCGGGATCAGGTACACGAACTGCGGCATGGTCTGGAACACGTCCAGGACCGGGCGCAGGGCGCGTTCGACGCGGTCGCTGCGGGCGGCCGCGATGCCGGTGGCGATGCCGATGACGAGCGTGACGGCGACGGCCGCGAGGACCTGGGACAGCGTGTCGAGCGACTCCTCCCACACGCCCAGTACGCCGATCGCGGCCATCGCGAGGACGGCGGTGAGCGCGGTGCGCCAGGTGCCGATCAGCCAGGCCAGGGCGGCGACGACGAGCAGCACCGACCACCAGGGCAGCCACTGCAGGCCGGACCGGACGGGGTCCAGGATCCAGGTGGTGAAGTGGGCCGCCCAGTCGGCGGTGCCGCCCACGACCGGGACGCCCGAGTACAGGTGGGCGGTCATCCAGTCGACGGCGCGGTTGACCGGTTCGGCGAAGTTCAGGGTCCAGCCCGCGGGCCAGTCAAGGCCCCCGAGGAGACGGGCGGCGACGGCGACCGCGACGGTGGCGGCGAGGGCGTAGAGGAGGCCGGCCCTGCCGGGGCGGGTGTCGTCCCGGTCGCCGGCCGCGGCGGTGATGCGGTCCAGGACGACCGCGAGGAGCACGATCGGGATGCCGGCGGCGAGGGCCGCGCCGACGTCGACGGAGGCCAGCGCCTGGTAGACGCGGTCCCCGAGGCCGCCGGCGCCGATGACGGAGGCGATGACGGCCATCGACAGCGCCATCATGATCGTCTGGTTGAGGCCGAGCAGCAGTTCCTTGCGGGCCAGCGGGATGCGCGCGGTCAGCAGCCGCTGCCGGCGGGTGGCGCCGAGGGACTCGACGGCCTCCAGGACCTCCGGGTCGGCGCCGCGCAGGCCGAGGGCGGTGAGCCGGGCCATCGGCGGGGCGGCGTAGACGACGGTGGCGAGGACGGCCGCGGGCACGCCGATGCCGAAGACCAGGACCACCGGGAGCAGGTAGGCGAAGGCGGGCAGCACCTGCATGGTGTCCAGGACCGGGCGCAGGGCGCGGTGCAGCCGGTCGGAGAGACCGGCGCCGAGGCCGAGGACCAGGCCGACGGCGACGGACGCGAGGACGGCCACGACCATCAGCGCGAGGGTCTGCATCGTCGGCACCCACATGCCGAGGAGACCGCAGGCGAGGAACGCGGCGGCCGTGCCGGCGGCGAGCCGGAGGCCGGCGACGCGGTGCGCGACGGCGGCGGCCAGCACGGTGACGCCGGGCCAGCCCGCGGCGAGCAGCGCGAGGTAGACGACCCGGACGGTCAGCACGACGGCGTTGCTGATGTAGCCGAGGAAGTAGAGGAAGAGGGGGTGGGTGTCGCGGTTGTCGATGACCCAGTTGCTGGCGGAGGTCAGCGGCTTGGAGAGGTCGACGGTGAGGCCGTGCGGCCAGGCGGCGGACGCCCAGTGGGAGTGCGCGAGCGGCACGAGGACGGCCGCCACCACGGCCAGGGCGAGCAGCTTGCGCACGGCCTGGCTGGCGGGCAGCGGTATTCGACGGGGCGTCGGGACGGTGACGGTCGCCATCACACACCCTCCGGGCTGGTGCGGGGCGCCGGGGGCTGCGCTTCCCCGCGCTCGTGGGGTGCCGCCATGGCCGCCTGTGCCGCGCCGGTGGCAGGGCCGACCGGTCCCCGCTCGCCCGCGGACGGGCCACCGCCCGCGTCGCCCTTCGCCACGACGCCGAGCAGCGTGTCCGCGTCGACGACGCCGACGCACCGGTCCCCGTCCACGACCCGCGCCGGAGCGCCCTCCGCGGCCACCAGGTCGATCGCCTCGGAGACCGTCGCCGCCGGGCTGACCACGGGTCCGGCCGAGGCCTCCCCGTCCACCGCCGGCCTCATCGCGGAGCCGACCGTCAGGACCTGCTCGCGCGGGACGTCCCGTACGAACTCCCGGACGTAGTCGTCGGCCGGGGAACCGACGATCTCCTCCGGCGTGCCGAGCTGCACCACCCGGCCGTCCCGCATCAGCGCGATGCGGTCACCGAGCTTGAGCGCCTCGCTCAGGTCGTGCGTGATGAAGACCATCGTGCGGCCCTCCTCCTGGTGCAGGCGGACCACCTCCTCCTGCATGTCCCGTCTGATCAGCGGGTCGAGCGCGCTGAACGGCTCGTCGAAGAGGAGGACCTCGGGGTCGACGGCGAGCGCCCGCGCCAGTCCGACCCGCTGGCGCTGGCCACCGGAGAGCTGGGCGGGGCGGCGCTGCTCCATGCCGTCGAGTCCGACCTTGGCGACGACCTCCGCGGCCCGTGCGCGCCGCTCGGACCTGCCTACGCCCTGGATCTCCAGGCCGTAGGCGACGTTGTCGAGGACGGAGCGGTGCGGCAGCAGTCCGAAGTGCTGGAAGACCATCGCCGCGCGGTGCCGGCGCAGCTCGCGCAGCCGGCCCTTGTCCATGGCCCGGACGTCCTCGCCGTCGATGGCGATCGTGCCGGAGGTGGGCTCGATGAGCCGGGTCAGGCAGCGGACCAGCGTCGACTTCCCGGAGCCGGACAGGCCCATCACGACGAAGACCTCGCCCTTGCGCACGTCGAAGGAGACGTCACGGACGGCCGCCGTGCAGCCGGTGCGGGCCCGCAGCTCGGCGGGCGCGAGGGCGGCGAGTTCGGGGTCGCCGGGGATCTGGCCGGCCTTCGGGCCGAACACCTTCCACAGGCCGTCGACGGAGAAGACGGGGGTCGAGGCGGGGGGTGTGGCGGAGGCCGCCACCGGGGTCGTACTGGTCATCACGCACCGCCCTTCAGCAGGTCCACGGCCCTCTCGCCGACCATCAGCACTCCGATCATCGGGTTCACGGCCGGCATGGTCGGGAAGACGGAGGCGTCGGCGATCCGGATGCCGTCCAGGCCGCGGATCCGCAGCTCCGGGTCGACGACGGCCCCTGCGTCGTCCGCCGCGCCCATCCGGCAGGTGCCGGCCGGGTGGTACACGGTGTGCGCCACCTTGCGGGCGTACTCGCCGAGTTCGGCGTCGCCGAGGATCTCCGGACCCGGGCACACCTCGCGCTTCAGCCAGCCGGCCAGCGGCTCGGTCTTCGCGATCTCGCGGGCGATGCGGATGCCGTCGACGAGGGTGCGGCCGTCGTAGTCGTCCTCGTCGGTGAAGTAGCGGAAGTCCAGGGCGGGCTTCTCCGCCGGGTCGGCGCTCTTGAGGTAGAGCCGGCCGCGGCTGCGCGGCTTGGGGATGTTCGGGGTCATCGAGACGCCGAACTCCGGCCGCTCGTAGCCCAGTCGCTCCGGGTTGTCGGTGAACGGGATCTGGTAGAAGTGGAACATCAGGTCCGGGCCCGCGTGTTCGGGGTCGCGGCGCACGAACAGGCCCGCGTCGGAGTCCATCGCGGAGTTGTCGGGGATCGGTCCGTTCGTCTCCCAGACGATGACCGACTCGGGGTGGTCGAGGAGGTTCTCGCCGACGCCCGGCAGGTCGAGCACGGCCGGGATGCCGAGCGCTCGAAGGTCCTCGGCCGGGCCGATGCCCGAGTGCAGGAGCAGCCGCGGGGAGTCGACGGCGCCCGCGCACAGCACGACCTCGTTGCGGGCCCGTATCAGCAGTTCCTCGCCGTCCTTGGTGCGCACGTGCACGCCCTCGGCGCGGGTGCCGTCCAGCTGGAGCCGGTAGGCCCAGGTCTCCAGCAGGAGCGTCAGGTTGGGCCGCTCGTCCATCACCGGGTGGAGGTAGGCCACCGAGGCGCTGGAGCGCTTGTTGTCCTCGGGGTGGTAGGCGAGGTCGAAGAAGCCGGCGCCTTCGGTGAACGGCTTCTGGTTGAAGCCCTCCACGCGCGGGACGCCCAGCGCCTCCTGGGCCGCGTCGACGAAGTCGCGGGCGATGGCGTTCCGGTCCTTCTCGTCGACCGGGACGATGTTGTTCAGGAGGCGGGCGTAGTACGCCTCCATCGGGACCGCGCCCCAGCCGTCGGCGCCGGCCGCCTCCCACTCGTCCCAGTCGGAGGGCAGCGGCTTGAAGGCGATGAGCGTGTTGTGGGACGAGCAGCCGCCCAGGACGCGGGCCCGGCTGTGCCGGATGTGGGAGTTGCCGCGCGGCTGCTCGGTGGTCGGGTAGTCGTAGTCCAGCTCGCCGCCGAGCAGGCCCATCCAGCGGCGCAGGGTGAGGACGTCGTCGCGGCCGACGTCGCTGGGGCCGCCCTCGATCACGGCGACCGTGACGTCGGGGTTCTCGGTGAGACGGGAGGCTATGACGGAACCGGCGGTTCCGCCGCCTATGACGACGTAGTCGTAGGTGTGGGACTGGGACATCGGGGGTGCTCCAAAAGCTTCCGGGACCTCGGTGAGGCAGCCGCGTACGGCGGTCGGGTGAGGGCTCAGCCGGCGAACCAGCGCACCGGCCGTGGCGCGAGGTTCTGGTAGATGTGCTTGGTCTCGCGGTACTCGGCGAGTCCGGCGGGCCCCAGCTCGCGGCCGGTGCCGCTCTTCCCGAAGCCGCCCCACTCCGCCTGCGGGAGGTAGGGGTGGAAGTCGTTGATCCAGACGGTGCCGTGCCGCAGCCGCGCCGCGACCCGGCGGGCGCGTCCGGCGTCGGCGGTCCAGACGGCACCGGCCAGGCCGTACTCGGTGTCGTTGGCGAGGGCGACCGCCTCGTCCTCGGTGCGGAAGGTCTCCACGGTGAGGACCGGCCCGAAGACCTCCTCGCGGACCACCCGCATCTCCCGGTGGCACTGGTCCAGGACCGTCGGCTCGTAGAAGTAGCCGCCCTCGGGGCGGTCGGCGGACGGTTCGGGGCGCTTGCCGCCGGAGCGCAGGACTGCGCCCTCGGCGAGCGCCGACGCCACGTACTCCTCGGTCTTGGCGCGCTGCTGCTCGGAGACGAGCGGTCCGCACTCGACGCCGTCGGCCGTTCCGCGGCCGAGGCGGATCCGGGCGGCGCGGCGGGCGAGTTCGGCGACGAACCGTTCCCGCAGCGGCTCCTCGACGATCAGCCGGGCGCCGGCCGAGCAGACCTGGCCGCTGTGGATGAAGGCGGCGTTGAGGGCCTGGTCGACGGCGGTGTCGAAGCCTTCCTCGGTGGCGCAGGCGTCGGCGAAGACCACGTTGGGGTTCTTGCCGCCGAGTTCGAGGGCCACCTTCTTGACCGACACGGCGGCCGCCTGGGCGACCTTGACGCCGCTGACCAGTCCGCCGGTGAAGGAGACCAGGTCGACGTCGGGGTGGTCGGCGAGGCGGGCGCCGACGCTGTGCCCGGGGCCGGTGACGATGTTGGCGGCTCCGGCCGGCAGCCCGGCCTCCGCCAGCAGTCCGATCAGCGCGACGGTCGTCAGCGGGGTGATCTCGCTCGGCTTGATCACGAAGGTGTTGCCCGCCGCGAGGGCCGGAGCGATCTTCCAGCTCGCCTGCAGCAGCGGGTAGTTCCAGGGCGTGATCAGGGCGCAGACACCGACCGGCTCGTGGACGACGACGCTGTGGATGTCGGGCGAGCCCGCGTCCACCACCCGGCCCGCGCCCTCCGCCGCCACCAGGTCGGCGAAGTAGCGGAAGGCGTCGGCGACGCAGTCGATGTCGACGCGGCCCTCCTCGACGGTCTTGCCCGCGTCCCGGCTCTCCAGCAGGCCCAGCTTCTCGCGGTCGCGAACGAGCAGGTCGGCCACCCGGCGCAGCAGGGCGGCCCGCTCGGCGAGAGCGGTGCGCGGCCAGTCGCCGGTGTCGAAGGCGCGCCGGGCGGCGGCCACCGCCGCCTCCGCGTCCTTCTCGTCACCCTCGGCGACCACGGCGAAGGGCAGGCCGTCCGCGGGGTCGATGATCTCGCGCGTCGCGCCGGAGACGGCTGCCAGCCACTCGCCTCCGACCTGGATGGTCGCTTGTGCCGTTCGGTCCGCCATGATCGGTATTGCCTTCCGTTCCTGTTCAGTGCCCCTGCGTGACAGAGGGGTCACCCTCGGGGACCGTCACCGCATGCCCTCGGACGGGGATTGCATGCGCAATCGGCGGCCGAAAGTGCGCTGTCTCACTGAACAGCCGGACGTACCGGCACAAAAGGGCCTCTCTCAGGCCGCGGAATCCGCCGACTCGGTGTGCGTGGCGTGCCGGGGCCTGCTCTTGGCCGAGATCTGGCCGACGAGTTCCCAGAAACACACGAGTGCAGTCACGGGCGGAATCCCGAAAATGACTAACGACAACAACGCGTGGGACGAGTGGCTGACGCAGAGCACCACGGCCAGGACGGAGGCGGCCAGCACCACGCACCAGGACCGGCGGGCGCTGCGGCGCTGCGCGGTGGCGCGCAGGACGGACAGGGCCGCCACGAACCACGGGCCGTACACCGTCAGCGGCCAGTACTGGGCGAGCCCCGCGGGGAGCATCGACGACGCGATCCCGCGCAACTGCCCGTACGAGTAGCACAGGGACCAGGTCAGCATGCAGACCGCGCACAGCGAGACCGCCGCGATCAGGAACGTGATGTGGGTGACGCTCCGGCCGCCGTCGAGCAGGTGCGAGTCGTGGCGGCGGACCCGCCGGCGGCTGCTCCTGCGCTGCGCCGGCACGTCCAGCAGGGTGGGAGCCGAGCTGACGCTCACGGTCGGCGCGGACAGCATCTGCGCCAGTTCCTCGACCGGGTCCCAGTCGCTCGGCGCGGTGTCCTGCTCCGGAGCGGCCCAGGTGTGGTCGTACAGGCCCGGATGGTCGTAGAGGCCGGGGTGCTCGTAGCGCCCGGGGTGCTCATGGAGACCCGGGTGGTCGTAGAGACCGGGATGGTCGTAGAGACCAGCGTCGCGCTGCATCCCGTCCATCGATAAAACCTCCGCACCCTGCTTCAGAACGCTGCGTACAGATCCGCCAAGGTCCGCCGATAATCATTTTCCAGCACTTTGATTCTCGTCAGGAAATCATCGAGCAGGTCCGAACATGAAGTGATTTCCATATTGCCGGGCCAGCGGAGCGCGGTGGTCGGGTGGTCTTCGGCGGTGATCCAGTCCAATCGCGTCACAGTCACCTAACGACCGTCGATCGGAGCAGGATTTGGAGCGTTCGGGGGAATTGAGTCACCCGGAAGAGGAACCGCGGAATACAGGCAGGCAATTACATTCCGCGGATACTGGAATTAAATGAACGAAGCCCCGGACGTGCGCCGGCCGGGTGGTCACGGACCGGCCAGCAGTTCCCGCACGCGGTCCCGGAGCCAGGCGTGCGCCGGGTCGGCGTCGTGGCGGGGGTGCCAGGCCAGGCCGATGCCGATCGGCGGCAGGTCCAGCGGCACCTCGAAGGTGACCAGGCCGAGCGCGGCGGCCAGCGGCGCGCTCCAGGCGGCGATCAGACCGATCAGGTCGCAGTCACGGAACGTGAACAGGGAGGCGGGGAAGGTGCCGACGGTGCCCACCACCCGTCGCTCCAGGCCGAGTTCGGCCAGCCGGGTGTCCACAGGACCGTGCAGCCTGCCGCGCCGGGAGACATTCAGGTGACCGGCCGCGGTGGCGTACCGCGCGGGCGTCAGCTCGCCGTCCAGGAGCGGGTGACCGGCCCGTACGACACCGATCATGCGGTCCTCGCGGAGGTACTCCACGCGCACCTCGGGCAGGTCGGTGTCGACCACCCCGACCTCCAGGTCGGCGGTGCCGTGCCGCAGGACCGGCACGTCGACGTGGCTCTCGGCGAGGAACCGGATGCGGATGCCAGGGGCCTCGGCGGCGGCCCGGGCGAAGAGCGTCGCGCCATGGGTGGCGGCGAACGCGTCGTGGCCGATGATCGTGAACGTCCGCGAGACGGTCCGCAGGTCGGTGTCCCGGCCCGGCGCGAACAGCGCCCGCGCCCGCTCCACCACCGCGCTCACCTCGGCACGCACGGCCAGCGCGTGCGGGGTCGGCACCATCGCGCGGCCGGCCCGCACCAGCACCGGATCGCCGAGCGCCTTCCTGATCCGGCCGAGGGTGCGGCTCATGGCCGGTTCGGACAGGTGCAGCCGCCGCGCGGCCCCCTGCACGCTCTGCTCCTCCAGCAGCACGTCCAGCGCCACCAGCAGATTCAGGTCGAGGCCGCCGGACGCCCCGGTGGATTGCGTCATACGCAGTCGTCCCTTGCAAAGCTTGCACTGGAAAGCAGGTCAGTGCCGACCCTACGGTGACAGGGCACCCCACACCACCACCGAGCTCCCGGGAGGAGCCGTGCCCACGCACGCCCTGAAACGCCTGACCCTGCTCACCCTGTGCGCCTGCGTGCTGGTCGCGCAGAGCATGGTCGCCGCCGTCAACCTGCTCATCCCGCAGCTGACGTCGTCGTCCCTGCACCCCTCGCACAGCGCGGTCCTGTGGACGGTCGACGCCTACGTCATCGCCTTCGCCGGGCTGCTGATACCGGCCGGCGCGCTCGGCGACCGGTACGGCCGCAAGGGCGCCCTGCTCGCCGGCCTCGCCCTCTTCGCGGCGGGCGCCGCCACCAGCGCGTCGGCGCCGGACGCCGCCGTCCTGATCGCGGGCCGCGGCCTGTCCGGTGCCGGAGCCGCCCTGATCACCCCGGCCACCCTGTCGATCCTGGTCCAGCTCTCCGCCCCCGAGCGGCGCGCTCACGCCCTGGCCTCCTGGACCCTGGCGATCGGCCTCGGCGGCGCGGCCGGCAACATCGGCGGCGGCCTGGTCGGCCAGTTCCTGTCCTGGCGGGCCCTGTTCGTCGCCATGGTCCCGCTCGCGGCCCTGCTCGCCCTGGCCGTCGCCGTCACCACCCCGCGCACCGAGCGCTCCGCGCGCAGCAACCTGGACCCGCTGGGCACCCTGTTCCTGACGACGGGCCTGCTGGCGGTGCTGTTCGGCATCATCGAGGGCCCGGCCCACGGCTGGACGTCCGCGCCCATCCTCGGCTCCTTCGCGGCCGGCGCCGCCCTGACCGCCCTGTTCACCGGGCACGCCCTGCGCTCGCCGAAGCCCCTCTTCGATCCGCGCGTCTTCGCCTCCTCCCGGCTGCGCGCCGCCTCCCTCGGCACCGCGACCGGCTTCTTCGGCCTGTTCTCGCTCTTCTTCCTCAACTCGCAGTACCTGCAAGGCGTCAAGGGCTACGACGCCGCCGTCACCGGTGTCGCGATCATGCCGCTGACCGTCGGCATGGCCCTGGTCCCGAAGCTCGCCGCCCGCTGGGCCGGCCGGCCGCGCCCGGTGGTCGGCGCCGGGCTCGCGCTGATCGGCCTCGGCCTGCTCGGCGCCTCCACCGTCGACGCGTCCACACCGTACGGGGTGTACGCCTGCTGGCTGCTGGTCATCTCGGCCGGCACCGGCCTGTCCATGCCCGCCCTGACCCTGGGCGTCGTCACCTCGCTCCCGCCCCACCAGGCGGGCCTGGGCTCGGGCCTCGGCACCACGGCCCGCGAGACCGGCGCGGCCCTCGGTGTCGCGGTCACCGGCACGATCCTGTCCGCCCACGCCGACCTGGCCTCCGGCATGGGCCCGGCGCTGCGCACCGTCTCGCTGCTGGTGCTCGCGGCGACCGTGCTCGTGGTGGCCGGTTACCGCGACCGCACCCCGACACGTACTATCGCGTCCGACCGGGAACGCGTACTGTCGCGTTCATCCGGTGCCTGAGCAACTCCCCTCACCACACGGCCCGTTGAGGAGCCCTCCATGCCCGCCCTGCTGAATCCCGTCCTCGACCTGCTGACCCTGCGCGGCACCGTCACCGAGACCGAGCAGATCACCGCGCGCATCCGCCGGCTGCGCGTCGACGGCGACCAGCTCGCCGGTCTCGACGTGCGGCCCGGCCAGCAGGTGCGGGTCCTGGTCACCGGCCTGACCCTGCGCACGTACTCCGTGTGGCACTACGACCCCTCCGGCGTCGTCGAGCTGTGCGTGCTGGACCATTCCGAGGGCGGCCCGGGAGCGCGCTGGGGACGCACGGTCGCCGCCGGCGAACAGGTGCGGCTGCGCAGGCCCGAGGGCACCTTCACGCTGCGCCCCGACGCCTCCCACCACGTCTTCGTCGGCGACGAGACGGCCTCGGTCGCCTTCGGCGCGATGCTCGCCGCGCTGCCCGAGGAGGCCGCCGTCTCCGGCTGCGTGGAGACGGCCACCGCGGCGGACCGGCTGCCCCTCGCGCACGGGGAGCGCCTCGACTGGGTGCTGCGCGGCGAGACCTCGCTGCCCCGGGCGGTCCGCCGGCTCGCGCCCGAACCCGGCGGGATCGCGTACGTCGCCGGGGAGGCGCGGGCCGTGCAGGCGGTGCGCAAGGTGCTCGTCCAGGAGGCGGGCTGGGACCGCCGGGCGGTGCTCACCAAGCCGTTCTGGACGCCGGGCAAGAAGGGGATGGAGTGACGGCGGCGGTCAGGAGCAACCGGCGCCGGCCGGGCAGAAGGAGTCGAGCGCCGCGGTGAGCGGACCCCTGACCAGACCGGCGGCGAGGGCGGCGGGACCGCTGGAGCGGATCGCGTACAGGGTGCCGTCGGCGGCCTGGAAGCGGTGGTCGATCACCTGGCGGGTGCCCTTGTCCCGGTCGTCGTAGCGGTACGACAGCTCGGCCCAGCCGGCACCGGAGGCGCGGACGCCCGGCCGGTAGCCGGGCTGCTTCGCGTACCCGAACCCGGGGTCGTTCTCGGCGAGGTCCAGGGACTCCGCCGGGGTGGCCTCGGAGAGCGCGAAGATCTGCAACTGGCGCCCGTCGGACGGGGAGTCGTAGTACACCACCGGCGCCTTCTCCCCCTGCTGCTGCCGCCGGGTCCACCCCTTGGGCACGTCGAGCGTGTACCCGACGGGATCGTGCGCGACGCGGTAGCCGGCGGCGGCCGAGGGAGCGGAGGCGGAGGCGGCCGCGGGAGAGCCGGGCGTCCGCGACGCCGGGCCGGTGCCCGTGTGCGCGGACGGCGAGGCCGCTCCGGCTTCGGAGCGACCGCCGTCGTCCCGGCCGAGGTACCAGACCCCCAGCCCGGCGAGACCCGCCACCAGGATCAGGGCGAGGACCGCGGCGAGCGCCCGCCCGGAACGCCGCCGCGGCGGCGGCGCGAGCCGGTACCCGGTCGAGGTCGGGGCACCGGACCAGGGCGGCGGCGTGTAGTCCCGCCGGGCCTCGGGCGGCGGCGCGGACGGCAGCGCGGGACGGCCGCCGGGAGGCGGGGACTGCGCCCACGGGGCGGGCGGTGCCGGGGACCGCGGCCCGGTACCGGCCGGTGCGGCGGGCAGCGTCGGCGGCCAGGACGCGGACCGCGCCGGCGGGGCCGGGGGCCGGGCCGAGGGGTCCGGGTCCGGCGCGCGGCCCGGACCGTACGGGCCGTCACCGGCGGGCGGCCACCCGGGCGGCACGGCGGGCCCGGCCTGCCGCGGCTTGTCCAGGGACACCGGCCACGCGGACCGCGGCGGGCCCGGCGGCGCCGGGGACCGGTCCGGCCGCCCGGTGGGCTCCGCGGGCCACGGGCTCTCCGGGACCCCGGTGTGTCCCGGGGTCACCGTCGGCCATCTCTGGGTGCCCGGCTGCTCCGGATCCGGCCGCCGCGGGCCCTCCCGCCGCCCGTCGTCCGTCCCGTCCCCGGACCGGCCACTCCTGTCGCTCATCGCGAACCCCCCGATTCACTGCACGGCTTGCCTCTTCCGACGGTAGCGGCGGAAACGGGAACGGGCCCCGTTCCGGACGAAACCGGATCGGGGCCCGTGGGCGCGAAAGGCTCAGATGAGGCCGAGGGCGCGGACCGCGTCGCGCTCCTCCGCCAGCTCCTGCACCGAGGCGTCGATGCGGGCGCGGGAGAACTCGCTGATCTCCAGGCCCTGCACGATCTCGTACACGCCGTCCTTGGTGGTGACCGGGAAGGAGGAGATCAGGCCCTCCGGGACGCCGTAGGAGCCGTCCGACGGGATGCCCATGGAGGTCCAGTCGCCGTCCGCGGTGCCGTTGACCCAGGTGTGGACGTGGTCGATGGCGGCGTTCGCGGCGGAGGCGGCGGAGGACGCGCCACGGGCCTCGATGATGGCGGCGCCGCGCTTGGCGACGGTCGGGATGAACTCCTCGGCCAGCCACTTCTCGTCGTTGACGACCTCGGCCGCGTTCTTGCCGGCGACCGTGGCGTGGAAGATGTCCGGGTACTGGGTGGCGGAGTGGTTGCCCCAGATGGTCAGGCGCTTGATGTCGGCGACCGTGGAGCCCGTCTTCTTCGCCAGCTGGGTCAGCGCGCGGTTGTGGTCGAGGCGGGTCATCGCGGTGAACCGCTCGGCCGGTACGTCCGGCGCGGCGGCCTGCGCGATCAGCGCGTTCGTGTTGGCCGGGTTGCCGACGACCAGGACCTTGATGTCGTCCGCCGCGTGGTCGTTGATGGCCTTGCCCTGCGGCTTGAAGATGCCGCCGTTGGCCTCCAGGAGGTCACCGCGCTCCATGCCCTTGGTACGCGGGCGGGCGCCCACGAGGAGGGCCACGTTGGTGCCGTCGAAGGCGACGTTCGGGTCGTCGGTGATGTCGATGCCCGACAGGAGCGGGAAGGCGCAGTCGTCGAGCTCCATGGCGGTGCCCTCGGCGGCCTTGAGCGCGGGGGTGATCTCCAGGAGGCGGAGCCGGACCGGCACGTCCGCGCCGAGCAGCTGGCCGGAGGCGATGCGGAAGAGCAGGGCGTAACCGATCTGGCCGGCCGCGCCGGTGACGGTGACGTTCACGGGAGTGCGGGTCATGGCGTTCTCCGTAGACAGCTGGCGGTGGGCGTCCTTGCCCTGGGGTGCGGACGTACGAATGATCGATCTCTTGGCATCAAGAGATCCACCGGTCAGGCTATCGCGCATTCCGCATGCCGGACGTGGAGGGGTGGGTGTGGCCCACCCCACAACGGCCCTCCGCCGGCCGTGCGCGGGGCCGGACATGAGGCGGCCGCCCGTCCGGGAGAGGGTGGGAGGGGCGGCCGCCGCCGGGGGTGCCGGAATCCGGACTCCCGTGGGGGGATACAGGTTCACGTGCCCGGGAATCGCGACGGCATTCCAGGGCCCGCGGAGTTTCTACGGGGTGCACCCCGTCGGGCCCGACGCCAGCGTCGCGCACGCCTTGGCCTGGGCCGCGTCCCTTACCGCCACCATCGGTGTGTAGGCGATGGTGTCGCCGTCGGCCGTGATGTTCCCGGTCCTGCTGGTGGTGCCCGCGGTGACGCGCACCGAGTCGCCCCGGGCGGCACCGGTGATACGGCCCCAGGCGGCGCCGCAGGTGCTGCTGTAGCGGACCTCCAGGGTGACCGCGCCGACCGCCGCCGACCTGGTGGTGGACACGAGGTCGCCGCTGCACCCCATGGCCTCCGCGTCCTTGCCCGTGCAGCCGGCGCCCGCGCACTTCACCCCGGCCGGCAGGGCGGTGGCCGCGGCGCCGGCCGGGGCGGAGGAGGCGGCACCGCCCGGGTGCTTCTTGCCGCCGCCGTCGCCGCCGGTCAGGAGGAAGACGCCGGCGACGATCACGGCGGCACCGGCGGCGCCCGCCAGGAACATGGTCAGCCGCCGCCTGCCGCCACCGCCCGCACCGGCCGCCGGGGCCTCGGGCGCGGCCGGCCCGCGCGGCCCCGCGCCCGCCCGCCGGTCGGCGTCGGGCGCCGTCGGCTGGGCGGGGACGGTGGGCGAGACGCCCGCGGGACCGGCGACCCCGGGCGTCGCCACGGCACCGCCCGGCCGGCGCGGCGTCCTGCCCCCGCCGGCCGCCGTCCTGGACACGACCGGCGGCTCTCCGAACTCCCCGAGCGCGGCGCGCGCCTGGGAGATCCGGATCGCCTCCATCGTCATGTCGTGGCGCTGCTCCGACCTGCTCCACGCCCGTTCCGCCAGCTCCCACATGGTGGTGAGGTGGACGGGATCGGTGCCGGTAGCCTCGGCGAGCGCGACGACCGCGCCCTTGGGTGCCAGCAGCCGCCCGCCCAGGTACCGCTCCCAGGACGTCCTGCTGTAGCCGGTGCGGTCGGACAGTGCCGCGGCACTCAGCCCGCCGCGGTCCACGAGCCGCCGCAGCTGGGTCGTGAACTCCTTGACCTGCGGATCCAGTTCATCCGGCAGGGCCTTCCAACGAGGCATCGCTTCCCCCCTCTTCCCCCGCGTTCCCCTGGCACGCGGCGCCCCCGCGCCGGTCCCCGTTCTCGTCACCCAGCGGACCACGGCGCCTGTGGAACCCCGCCCCCGGACAGGGGGCGCACGGGAGCACTGCCCGGCCCGCGCGCGCCGCCGCACACCGACCGCGAAGCGGTCAACGGGCCTGCGGCGTCTCCCGGTTGACCACGGTAGCCGGGCCGGGCGTCGGCTCCGCAACCCGTCCGCGAACTCGCCGGCACATCGGCACTCCGGCCATGACCTCACAGGTCACGGCGGACCCGGCTCACCCGAGGGCCACGGCACCGACGACCGCCACGAGGAGCAGCACGAGCAGCAGCACCACCGCGGCCGGCAGCAGCCTGCCGGGCGGGCGGGGCGCCCGCTCCGGCTCCGGGCTGTCCCACCAGGGAAGGGTGGGGTCGTCCTCGTACTCCCCCGCACCGGGCGGCGGTTCCGGCGCGTTCGCCGGGCGCGGCCAGGCCTGGACGGCCAGTTCCCAGCGCACGGTGTGCCGTTCGGCGTCGGCACCGGTGAGGCCCGCGACCCGGCACAGCGCGGCGACGGCCTGCCGGGGCGGCGGCTGCACGGCGTTGAGGTAGCGCTGCCAGGAGGACTTGCTGTAGGCGGTACGGGCGCCCAAGGCGACCAGACTGAGACCGGTGTCGTCCTTGAGGAGCCGTAACTGCTCCACGAAGTGCCGCACCTCCGCCGGAAGTTCCTCCGGCAGCGGCTGCCAGCCGCCCATCACGCACCTCCGGCCGTCCCGCGTTGCCAGTTCGTTGCCAGTCCAGAGCGGGTGACGACGGCGGGCGGTCCGACGGTTCCCGCAGGCTGTGGCAGTGCGGACGGTACGTAGCGGAACGGTCACCTCTGTGCCACAGCCGGCGGACAGGCGTTGAACGGCCGCCGCGCGACGGGAAGGCTGAAACCCGACGGCGGTCCGTCCCGCTCGGGGGAGGGGACGGGCCGCCTTTCGACCGCTCGCCGCGACGGCCGGGCGGACCCGCTAGCTCTTCATCGTGAAGTGCAGCGTGTCCTTCAGGAACGGGATCACCAGCCACGGCTTCGGCTGCGCCATCAGCGCCAGCAGGACGATCGCGACGCCCAGCACCCCGTACGTCACGATGTCCGTGAACCGGGAGCGCACCGCGAGCATCCCGACGCTCGGCACCACCCACCGTATCGCCGCTCCCGCGAGCAGCCCCGCCCCGATCAGCAGCGCACCCACCCGGAACTGGTCGAGCGAGGTGAGCAGCAGTCCCACCGCGACGGTCGCCAGCACCACCAGGATCGGCCACTGCCGGGCCGGCGCCGGGAGGTCGCCCGACGCGGCCCTGCCGCCGCCCTCGGGGCGTGCCGTGTCCCGTGTGAACAGCGGGAAGCGCCGGGTCGCCCGGCGTCCCGCACCCTGTCCGTGACCGCCGTCAGCCGACACTGCGCTCCGCCGCCTCGACCACGTTGACGAGCAGCTGGGCACGGGTCATCGGTCCGACGCCGCCGGGGTTCGGGGAGAGCCAGCCGGCGACCTCGGCGACGTCGGGGTGGACGTCGCCGACGATCTTGCCTTCCGCGTTGCGGGAGACGCCGATGTCGAGGACGGCCGCGCCCGGCTTGACGTCCTCGGCGCGGATCAGGTGCGGCGAGCCGGCCGCGGCGACGATGATGTCGGCGCGCCGGAGGTGGGCGGAGAGGTCACGGGTGCCGGTGTGGCACTGGGTGACGGTCGCGTTCTCGCTGCGCCGGGTGAGCAGCAGCGGCATCGGGCGGCCGATGGTCACGCCGCGGCCGACGACCACGACCTCGGCGCCCTTGATCTCGACGCCGTGGCGGCGCAGCAGGGTGAGCACGCCGTTGGGGGTGCAGGGCAGCGGCGCGGGCTCACCGAGCACCAGCCGGCCCAGGTTCATCGGGTGCAGGCCGTCCGCGTCCTTGTGCGGGTCCATCAGCTCCAGGATGCGGTTCTCGTCGATGCCCTTGGGCAGCGGGAGCTGGACGATGTAGCCGGTGCAGGCGGGGTCGTCGTTGAGTTCGCGGACGACGGCCTCGATCTCCTCCTGGGTCGCGGTGGCGGGCAGCTCGCGCTGGATGGAGGCGATGCCGACCTGCGCGCAGTCGCGGTGCTTGCCCGCGACGTACTTCTGGCTGCCGGGGTCGTCCCCGACCAGGATCGTGCCGAGGCCGGGCGTGACGCCCTTCTCCTTCAGCGCCGCCACGCGGGCGGTCAGATCGGACTTGATCGCGGCTGCGGTGGCCTTGCCATCGAGAATCTGGGCGGTCATGGCTCCATCCTCGCGGATGCCGGCCTCCCGGTTCCAGTCGGGTGTGCGGTCATGATCGATGATGTTGCACTTGCACAACACCTCGCTAATCGGACTGGACAACAACTCGCCCTTACTAAACGATGAGCGGCGCAGTATCGCGGTCCGGTTGGGGGGCAAACCGCTCAGAACATGACGTACCTCCGTCCCTGTCCGCGTCGTCCCCGCAGGATCAACGGAGGAAAACGGCCATGAGTTTCGGCGCGCCCAACAACCCCTACGGTCAGCCGCAGGACCCGCAGCAGGGTCAGCCCGGCTACGGCTACCCGCAGCAGGGCCAGCCCGGCTACCAGCAGGCCCCGCAGGGCGTGCCTCCGCAGCAGGGCTACGGCTACCCGCAGCAGCCCGGTTTCCCGCAGCAGGCCGGTTACGGCTACCCGCCCCAGGGCTACGGCGCGACGCCGCCGTACGCGAACTGGGGCCAGCGTTTCCTCGGCACCCTCGTCGACGGCCTGGTCTTCCTGGTGCCGTACATCCTGGTGCTCGTCGGCGCCAAGGTGAAGGCGCTGCTGTTCATCGGCGTCCTGGCCATCATCGCCGTCGCCATCTGGCAGCTGATCCAGGAGGGCCGCACCGGTCAGACGGTCGGCAAGAAGGCGCTGGGCATCCGCCTGGTCAAGGAGGCCACCGGCCAGCCGATCGGCGTCGGCATGGCCTTCGTGCGCCGCATCGCGCACGCCCTGGACAGCATCGCCTGCTACCTGGGCTGGCTGTGGCCGGCGTGGGACGCCAAGCGCCAGACCTTCGCCGACAAGGTCTGCGGCACGATCGTGATCCGCAGCAACTGATCACCGCTCCGCATTCCAAGGGCCGTGTTCCCCCGCGGGGGAACACGGCCCTGGTATGTGCGGCCCCGGCACCGCGGCTCAGTGGAAGAAGTGCCGCGTCCCCGTGAAGTACATCGTCACGCCCGCCTTCTTCGCGGCCTCCACGACGAGTTCGTCACGCATCGAACCGCCCGGCTGCGCCACCGCCCGCACGCCGGCCGCGGTGAGGATCTCCAGGCCGTCGGGGAAGGGGAAGAAGGCGTCGGAGGCGGCGTAGGAGCCGCGCGCCCGCTCCTCCCCGGCCCGCTCGACGGCGAGCTTCGCGGAGTCGACGCGGTTGACCTGGCCCATGCCGACACCGACCGAGGCGCCGTCCTTGGCGAGCAGGATGGCGTTGGACTTCACGGCCCGGCAGGCCTTCCAGGCGAAGGCGAGTTCGCGCAGTTCCGCGGGGCTCAGCGCCTCGCCGGTGGCCAGGGTCCAGTGCGCCGGGTCGTCGCCTTCGGCCTGCAGCCGGTCGGTGACCTGGAGCAGCACCCCGCCGTCGACGGGCTTGACCTCCACCGGGTTCGCGGGCGCACCCGGAGCCTTCAGCACCCGGATGTTCTTCTTCCGGGCGAGGGCCTCGAGCGCCCCCTCCTCGTAGTCCGGCGCCACGATGACCTCGGTGAAGATCTCCGCGACCTGCTCGGCCATCTCCTTGCTGACCGGCCGGTTCACCGCGATGACCCCGCCGAACGCGGACAGCGGGTCGCAGGCGTGCGCCTTGCGGTGCGCCTCGGCGACGTCCGAACCGATCGCGATGCCGCAGGGGTTGGCGTGCTTGATGATCGCGACGCACGGCTCGTCGTGGTCGTACGCGGCACGGCGCGCGGCGTCCGTGTCCGTGTAGTTGTTGTACGACATCTCCTTGCCGTGCAGCTGCTCGGCCTTGGCGAGGCCGCCGCCGCTCGCGTCGACGTACAGCGCGGCGGGCTGGTGCGGGTTCTCGCCGTAGCGCAGGGTGTTCTCGCGCTCCCAGGTGGCGCCGAGGAAGTCGGGGAACCGCCCCGCGGCGGAGCCGCTGGTGGATGCAGCGTCGACCGGGGCGTACTCGGAGGCGAACCAGGAGGCCACCGCCACGTCGTAGGACGCGGTGTGCTGGAACGCCTCGGCGGCCAGCCGCTTGCGGGCGGCGAGGTCGAAGCCGCCCTCGGCGACGGCGGCGAGCACGTCGGCGTACCGCGCGGGGCTGGTGACCACGGCGACCGAGGGGTGGTTCTTGGCGGCGGCGCGGACCATCGAGGGGCCGCCGATGTCGATCTGCTCGACGCACTCGTCCGGCGAGGCGCCGGAGGCGACGGTCTCGCGGAACGGGTAGAGGTTGACGACGACGAGGTCGAAGGGGGCCACACCGAGTTCTTCGAGCTGCTCGCGGTGGCTCTCCAGGCGCAGGTCGGCGAGGATGCCGGCGTGCACCTTGGGATGCAGGGTCTTGACCCGGCCGTCGAGGCACTCCGGGAAGCCGGTCAGCTCCTCCACCTTGGTCACGGGGACACCGGCGGCGGCGATGCGGGAGGCGGTGGAGCCGGTGGAGACGAGTTCGACGCCCGCCTCGTGCAGCCCGCGCGCGAGGTCTTCGAGACCCGACTTGTCGTAGACGCTGACGAGCGCCCGTCGGATGGGCCGCTTGTTGCTCTCGGCGGTCACTGGATAAACACCTTTCGTCCCTCGATGCGATGGCCGTTGCGGGCGATCCGCCCCACGACCTCGACGAGCAGGCTTCGCTCGACTTCCTTGATGCGCTCGTGCAGAGCGCCCTCGTCGTCCTCGTCCCGGACCTCCACCACGCCCTGCGCGATGATCGGCCCGGTGTCGACGCCGTCGTCGACGAAGTGGACGGTGCAGCCGGTGACCTTGGCGCCGTACGCGAGCGCGTCCCGCACACCGTGGGCCCCAGGGAAACTGGGCAGCAGGGCCGGATGCGTGTTCACGGTCCGGCCGCCGAACCGCGCCAGGAACTCCTTCCCGAGGATCTTCATGAACCCGGCGGAGACCACGAGGTCGGGCTCGTGGGCGGCGACCGCCTCGGCGAGGGCGCGGTCCCACTCCTGCCGCGTCCCGAAGTCCTTCACGCGGGTCACGAAGGTCGCGATCCCGGCGCGCTCGGCGCGGGCGAGCCCCTCGATGCCGTCGCGGTCGGCTCCTACGGCGACGACCTCGGCGCCGTAGTCGCTGGCGCCGGTCTCGGCGATCGCGTCGAGCAGCGCCTGGAGGTTGGTGCCGGATCCGGAGACCAGCACGACGAGGCGCTTGGCCACGGGCTTGGCGGCCACGGCGGGGCCCTTTCTCGGGGGAGCGTCGGTACGGCGGCCGGACCGGCACCCGCTTCGTGCGTTCCTACGAGTGCTTCGCGCCCCGGGATACGGGGAAGTCTACGAAGCGGCCGACCGTCAGCAACGATACCGGCACACCGGACGGCCCCCACGGGACGGGGGCGTGGCCGGAAGGTAGCGTCTGGGAGGTACCGAGGCGGGAACGCGTGCGGGAGCCGACGCGTTGACCGGGTAACCAGCCGTTTCGTTGTCCATCTCGATCCAAGGGAAGACGCTCACTTGATGCCGGACCGCAGCCTGGGACTTCGTATGCTCCCCCCGCATTCCGTCCAGGGAGGGCCGAGTTTCGCCGTGCTGCTGCGGGAGCGGCCGGCCTCGCCGCCGGAGGCGCCCTCGGACCGGCCGCAGGGCGACCAGCAGGACGACAACCCCTTCGCCCCGCCGCCCGAGGGCACGCCGGACAAGCCGTGGCAGCCGCGCCGCCCGGCCGGTGACGGCGACCAGGATCCGCCCTGGGGCAGTCAGTGGAGCGACCGCCAGCCCGGCCCGGGGTCCGGCGGCTTCGGCCGGCGTCCCGACGAGAGCGGCCAGGGCGGCGGCGGTCAGGGCGGCCCCGGTCCGGGGATGCGCTGGGACCCGACGGACCCCGTCCAGCGCCGGGCGCGGTACGCCCTGCTGAGCGGCATGTGGGCCTTCCTCTTCGCCCTCTTCGGCTGGCCCTACGTGGCGCTGCTGCTGGGCGCGCTCGGCATCTACTGGGGAGTGAGTTCGCTCCGCGCCAGGCCGCGCAGCCCGGAGGAGGCGGCGGCCGCGGCCAACGCAGGCCGGCCGCAGACCACGGCGGCGATCAGCGGCCTGGTCACGGCGTCGCTGGCGCTGGCGCTGGTGGCGGCGACCTTCACGGCCCAGCTGGTCTACCGCGACTACTACACCTGCGTCTCGGACTCGCTCACCAACGAGGCCAAGCACTCCTGCGACCACCTGCTCCCGAAGGAGCTGCGGACCGTCCTGGGCACCGCGAACAGCTGACCGGAGCGGCGCCCGTCACGTCCCCTCGGGACCGTCGGGCGGGTCGGCCGCCTCGCGCGGTGCCGCCCACCCCGTCGTGCGGGCGACCTCCTCCTGCCAGGCCTCGGACGGCGACTGGGCGGCCCGCCGCACCTCGTAGGGCTCGGCGGGCAGCACCTCGTACGGCTCGAACGTGTCGCCGTCGCCCTGGTCGGGCAGGACGACGGCCACCGGGGCCGGGGCCTGCGGCGTCTCGTTCTTCAGCTCCGCCTTCTTCTCCTTCTCGGCCTTCTCCGCCTTCTTCTCCGCCGCGGTCTCCTCGGCCGGCCGGGGTCCGCCGAAGCCCAGCCAGGCCGCGAGCGACAGCGGGCCGAGTCCCCGCCAGGCCCGCAGCACCAGGGCCGCCGGCACACCGGACACGAGGAGCCAGGCACCGGCCGCCGCGCCCGTCTGCCACCAGACGGGGCCGAAGCCGCTGAGCGCGGCGACGCCCAGCGGGCCGCCCGCCAGCCCGGCCAGGGCCGCGAGCAGCAGCGCGCACAGCAGGGCCGCCAGCACCATCACCCCGGCCGTGCGCCCGGCCGCCCAGCGCCGGCGGGCCGCCCGGCCCACCACGAACCAGGCCATCGTGCACCCGGCCGCCAGCGGCACCGCACCGGCCAGCCAGTTCAGGGACGTGCCGGGCCCGTGCGCGGGTACGGCCGCGAGCAGCGGGAAGGGCGGCAGCAGCGGAGCCGGGTGTGCGGCGAGCGGGCTCACGACGTGCCCGGCGCCGAGCACGAAGCCGGGCCCGACGGCGTACGACGCGGCCCACACCGCCGCGTTCGGGATCAGCGCGACACAGAGCAGCAGGACCGCGAACCGTCCGGTCCAGCCCTCCGTCAGCTGCAGGAACGACGTCCGGGCCGGCTCTCCGTGCAGCACCAGCGAGACCGCCAGCAGCAGCGTCCCGCCGCCGAGGAACACGGTCGCGCCGGCGAGGGCGGCGCGGACCGCCGTGCCCCACCGCACCCGGGTGTCGCGGCCGAGCAGCAGGCGCCGTACCGGGCCGGGCAGGACGGCGGCCGGCCGCAGCAGCGGCTCGCGGGGGCGGCCGTACGCCGACCACACCCCGGCGCCCGCGGCGGCCGTCGCGAGCAGCGGCAGACACACCGCCACCCATCCCCACACGGGCCGCAGTTCGCCGCCGGAGGCGTACAACGCGGCGCAGCCGCCCACGCCGAGGTAGCCGGCCACCACGCCGGTCCACGCCGTACGGGCCCGGACCGGCGGCGGCACGTCGAGGCCGTCAGCGCCGTCGTCGGTGTCCGGGGCGTCGACCACCTCCCGCGCCCCCCGGTACACCAGCAGCGCGGGCAGCACCAGGAGCAGCAGCGGTGTCACCCCGACCGGGGCCGGCACCCCGGACAGCGTGTCGGTGCGGACCAGTTCGATTCCGTGGGCGAGCAGCCACAGCGCCGCCGCGAGGTGCAGTGCGCCGCCCGGCCCGCTGTCGGGGTAGGGCGAGCTGACCCACAGGGCCATCACCAGCACGGCGAAGCAGGCGAGTCCGAGGCCGGCCGCGATCGCGCCGCCCAGGAGGCTCGCGGCCAGCCCCGGGGACCGGTCGCGCAGGCGGTCGAGCAGCTGCGGCAGGAGCGGCGGGCGCGACGGGCGGGGCCCTCGGGACGAAGGTGCCGACGTCGGTCGGTGAGCGGGCATCCGAATCACGACGGCCATGCTCCCAACGACACGCGCTTTCCCGTCGTAACGGGCGAACCACCGAAGTGTCGCCCAATATATGTTTATGTGTTTTTTCGAAGGAGGGTACGCCAGGTGACACAGCAGAGCCCTGTCCCCGCCGACGAGGCCGTACCGTCCGCGGCCCTGACGCCCACTCAGGCCTTCGACGCGCTCTACGCGTTCTGCGCCCCCGCCCTGGTACGGCAGACCTACCTGCTCACCGGGCGCCGGGAACTGGCGCGGGAAGCCGTCGAACGGGCCTTCCAACTCGCCTGGCAGAACTGGCCGCAGGTGGCCCGCGACCGGGACCCGGCCGGCTGGGTGCGGGCGGTCGCGCACGAGTGCGCGCTCTCCCCCTGGCACCGGTTCCGGCTGCGCTACCGCCAGCCCGAGGCCCCGCCGGCCGGCGCGGCGGACCGCGCGCTGCTGGAGGCGCTCCTCCAGCTCCCGCCGACCTACCGCCGCACGCTGCTCCTGTACGACGGTGTCGGCCTGGACCTGCCGGAGACGGCCGCGGAGACGGAGGCGAGCACTCCGGCGGCGGCGCGGCGGCTGACCCACGCCCGGCAGGCCGTCGCCGATCAGCTGCCCGAACTGGCGGACCCGGCCGCGCTGAACCGCCGGATGGCCGAACTGGCGTCGGCGGAGATCCTGCGGTCGGCCCAGCCGCCGGCGGTGCGGGGCTGCGCCGAACGGCAGACCCGGTTCTGGACCCGGTCCGCGCTCGCCTTCACGGCGACGATCATCGCGGCGACGACCCTCACGCTGCGGACGGCGCCGACCCACTACGAGGCGCCGATCGGCCCCGCGCAGGCGATCAGCGGGGTGCCGGCCGAGGTGGGGCTGGGACCGCTGTCCGCGGGCGAGCGGGCGCTGGAGGCGAAGCTGCGGAGGTCGGCCGAGAACGGACCGGAGAGGGTGGTGCCGCTGGCAAGGTAGCGGGTGGGCGGGGGTTGCTCGCGCAGTTCCCCGCGCCCCCTACGGGGCCGGTGCAGACGCCGGTATGCCCGCCCCCACCCGGGGACGGGCCTACCGGCGTACGGTCAGGCGGTCGTTCAGCCGGCGAGCAGCTCGCGGGCCAGCTTCGCCGTCTCGGTCGGGGTCTTGCCGACCTTGACGCCCGCGGCCTCCAGGGCCTCCTTCTTCGCCTGGGCGGTGCCCGACGAACCGGAGACGATGGCGCCGGCGTGACCCATGGTCTTGCCCTCGGGCGCGGTGAAGCCCGCGACGTAGCCGACGACCGGCTTGGTCACGTTCTCCTTGATGAACGCGGCCGCGCGCTCCTCGGCGTCGCCGCCGATCTCACCGATCATCACGATCAGGTCGGTGTCGGGGTCGTCCTGGAACGCGGCCAGCGCGTCGATGTGCGTGGTGCCGATGATCGGGTCGCCACCGATGCCGACGGCGGTCGAGAAGCCGATGTCACGCAGCTCGTACATCATCTGGTACGTCAGCGTGCCGGACTTCGAGACCAGACCGATGCGGCCCGGCTTGGTGATGTCGCCCGGGATGATGCCGACGTTCGACTGGCCCGGCGTGATGATGCCGGGGCAGTTCGGGCCGATGATCCGGGTCTTGTTGCCCTTCTTGCCGGCGTACGCCCAGAAGGCGGCCGAGTCGTGCACGGCGATGCCCTCGGTGATCACGACGGCCAGCGGGATCTCGGCGTCGATGGCCTCGTCGACGGCGGCCTTGGTGAACTTCTCCGGCACGAAGATGACGGAGACGTTGGCGCCGGTGGCCTCGATGGCCTCCTTGACGGTGCCGAAGACCGGTACCTCGGTGCCGTCGAAGTCGACCTTCTGACCGGCCTTGCGCGGGTTGACGCCGCCCACGACGTTGGTGCCGTCGCCCAGCATGAGCTTGGTGTGCTTCATGCCCGTGGCGCCGGTCATGCCCTGGACGATGACCTTGCTGTCCTTGTTGAGCCAGATAGCCATGGTGTGTTCTGTCCTCGTCCTGAGTGCTTACTTGGCGGCGTGGGCCAGCTCGGCGGCCTTGTCGGCCGCGCCGTCCATGGTGTCGACGCGCTGCACCAGCGGGTGGTTGGCGTCGGTGAGGATCTTGCGACCCAGTTCGGCGTTGTTGCCGTCGAGACGGACGACCAGCGGCTTGGAGACGTTCTCGCCGCGGTCCTCCAGGAGCTTCAGCGCCTGCACGATGCCGTTGGCGACCTCGTCGCAGGCGGTGATGCCGCCGAAGACGTTCACGAACACGGAACGGACGTCCGGGTCGCCGAGGATGATCTCCAGGCCGTTCGCCATCACCTGGGCGGAGGCGCCGCCGCCGATGTCGAGGAAGTTGGCGGGCTTCACGCCGCCGTGCTTCTCACCGGCGTACGCGACGACGTCCAGGGTGCTCATGACGAGACCCGCGCCGTTGCCGATGATGCCGACCTCGCCGTCGAGCTTGACGTAGTTGAGGTTCTTCTCCTTGGCGGCGGCCTCCAGCGGGTTGGCCGCGGCCTTGTCGTGCAGCTCGTCCCAGTCGTGACGGAACTCGGCGTTGTCGTCGAGCGACACCTTGCCGTCCAGGGCGAGGACGTCACCGGAGACGACCTTCGCGAGCGGGTTGACCTCGACGAGGAGGGCGTCCGACTTGATGAAGGTGTCCCACAGCTTGACCAGGATGTCGGCGACCTTGTCGGCGACGTCGGCCGGGAACTTCGCGGCGGCGACGATCTCCTTGGCCTTGGCCAGGTCCACACCGTCGATCGCGTCGATCGGGGTCTTGGCGACGGCCTCCGGACGGGTGGCCGCCACCTCCTCGATCTCCATGCCGCCCTCGACGGAGGCGATGGAGAGGAAGGTGCGGTTGGCACGGTCGAGGAGGAAGGAGACGTAGTACTCCTCGACGATCTCCGGGGCGGTCTCGGCGATCATCACCTTGTGGACCGTGTGGCCCTTGATGTCCATGCCGAGGATGTCCGTCGCGCGGGCGACGGCCTCGTCCGCGGAGGCGGCCAGCTTGACGCCACCGGCCTTGCCACGACCACCGACCTTCACCTGCGCCTTGACGACGGACTTGCCGCCCAGACGCTCGGTGATCTCGCGCGCCGCCTCAGGCGTGTCGATGACTTCACCGGCCAGCACCGGTACATCGTGCTTGGCGAAGAGGTCCCTCGCCTGGTACTCGAACAGGTCCACGCGCTTCCGTCCCTATCAGTGATCTCGCGGTTCGTTGGATGCGTGGGCGTGCCGCGAAGGGCAACGTGACGTCCGCAATGTGTCACAAGGGGGGCGCACACGGTGTCCGAGCGCGCGGCATGTCCGTCTCGCAGATTATCGCCGCTCGCGGGGGGTCTCTAAATCAGGGGTCACACCTGAGCGGTGATACCTGTCACATGATGCCGGGTATCCGGCGTTTCGGTGGCACGGCGTGCCGCCTCGGGGACGATGCGCGAGGCATGTGCGAGGCGGGTGCAGGCGGGTGCAAGGCGGGTGCGAGGCCTCACCGGACTGGGGTCGGCCCGGTGAGGCCTCCGCCCGGAGGCTGCGCGCCTCCGGGGCGGACCGCCGTTCCCCACCCCATGGGGAGCGGCCGGTCCGTACCGCGGGGCTCCGGCGCGGGCGCACCGACGGTGTTCGGCCGCCCGCCCCCGGTCACCCCGCGGAGTCAGGCGGGGCAGGCCCCGGCCTGCGGGGCGGCCCGGTGCCGCGAGGGCATGGGTGCGGGGCCGGCGAAGAGGGGCGCGGCCACGTCGGCGACCGGGTCGGAGCCGATCATGGTGGCCGCCCGTCTCTGCAGGGCCTGGGCGTGCGCCTTGGCGGTGGCCTGGGCCTTGGCGGTGGCCCGCGCGGCCCGTGCCGCCCGGGCGCCCTGGATGGCCTGCGCGGCGCGGGCACCGGCCACGGCGGTGACGGGGAGGGCGCTGATGTTCTCGTTCATGGCGTACGTCAGTCCTTCGGCGCTCCGCTGCGTGGGTCACGCATGCGCGGAGCCGGGAGTGCCTCCGGTGGGCCGGAAGCGCGGCTGGGGACATCGCCGTCCGGAGGATCGGGTGTTCCGGACGGGCAGACCTGTTCGGCCTCCGCGCGGCGCGGCCGCGGCGGGGCGTGGGGCGGCCGTCCTAGCCGGGGAAGACGGGGATGTCCCGGTACCGGTCCGGGGTCCCGGCCGCGTCGGTGTGCGCGGCGGTACCGGGCACGAGCCGCAGCGGCGCCCGGTCGGCGAAGGTCACGGCGTACGCGTCGGCGTGCCGGGCGGAACCGCCGTCGACCACCGACTTGCCCAGCGCGCCGTCCGGGTCTCCCGCGGGCGCGGGGCGGTTCGGTCCGTCGACGGCGTGGGCGGCGCGGTGGCCGGTGTGCGGGTGCGCCGCGGTCGCGGAGACGGGTGCGGCGGCGAGCACGGTGCCCCGCGGCCCGTACGGCACGGCGGGCGTCGCCGCCGTCCTCGCACGGGGGCTCTGCTGCCGGCCCTCCTCCGGTGCGGCGGGGCGTGCCGGGGCGGTGCCGGGCGCCGAGGTGACCGGCGCCGGGGCGGAACCGACGGGCGGTACCGGCATCGGCAGGGTGCTGGGGGTGCCCGGCGGCACCGGAAGCGTGGGCAGCTGTCCGGGCAGCGTGGTCGCTTCCCCCGGGAGCTGCGATATCTGCCGCACCACCTCACCGAGGCCCCGCGTCACGACCGTGTCCAGGGTCCCGGTCACCGTGCCGGTCACCGTCGTGGTCACGGCCCCGGTCACCGAGCGAACCGTTTCGCCGACTACCGGCACGACCGACAGCACCGGCAGAGCGGGCGGCTTCGGGGCCGCCGACGCCGCCGTGGAGGTCCGGGGAGCCGTGCGAGGCAGACCCTGCGGGGACGTCGCCCGGCGGGTCGCCGACGTGTCGGACGGGGACGGAGACGAGGTCGCGGTCGCGGCCGTGGATGCGGTCGCGTTCGCGTTCACGGTCGTGGTCGCGCGAGGAGCGTCGGTGCCAGGCGTCGTGGCGGTGAGTGGTGTGGTGGTGAGCGGTGTGGTGGTGCGCGGTGCCTCCGGAGGTGCCGCTCCGGCGGGCTTCGCTCGGGCGGGCGCCGCTTGGGCGGGCTTCGCTTGGGCGGGCTTCGCTTGGGCGGGCGTCGGCCGTTCGTCCCTCGCCCGGTCGTCCGTGGCCGTACCGGCGGACGGGAGGACCCTCTCCACATCCAGCGGGCTCACCAGGGACGCCGGCGCCGACGTCGACGGCACCGCGGGTGCCCCGTCCGCCGCGTGCGCCCGGCCCCCGCACAGGAGGGCGAGCGCGAACAGTCCACCGGTCAGCACGGCCAGTCGCAGCGCGCGCCGGCCCGCCGCCGTGCGCGACGGACGCGCGGCGGGAGCGGGCAGAACGGCTGACGGGGTCAAGGCGGGGAGGACCCTCCGGTGCGGCGGAACGCGGGTGCGAAGCGGGAACGCGGCGCGCGGCCGGGGAACATGGACCGCCGCGCGGGCGTCGATCCTCGCACGCCCGGCCCGCCGTCGCGCAAGCCCCCCTTACCGACGGGTCATCATGTCCGGTTCACAAGTCCTCTTTGACTCGATGCGGTCTCCTTCACACTGTGTCCGGAACGGGAACGGGCCGCTTCTCGATCGCCGCCGCCATCACCTCCGGGAAGAGGTCGGGCGTACAGGCGAACGCCGGTGCCCCCAGCGCGGCGAGCGCGGCCGCGTGCTCCCGGTCGTAGGCCGGCGCCCCCTCGTCCGACAGCGCGAGCAGCGCCACGAACTGCACTCCCGAGGCCTTCATCGCCGCGACCCGCTTCAGCATCTCGTCGCGTATCCCGCCCTCGTAAAGGTCGCTGATGAGCACGACGACGGTCTCGGCGGGCCGGGTGATCTGCGACTGGCAGTACGCCAGCGCCCGGTTGATGTCCGTACCGCCGCCCAGCTGGGTGCCGAACAGGACGTCCACCGGATCGTCGAGCTGGTCGGTGAGGTCGACGACCGCCGTGTCGAAGACGACGAGCCGGGTGTCGATGGACCGCATGGACGCCAGCACCGCCCCGAACACCGACGCGTACACCACCGAGGCCGCCATCGACCCGGACTGGTCGATGCAGAGCACCACTTCCTTCTTCACCGACTGGGAGGCCCGCCCGTACCCGACGAGCCGCTCCGGCACGATCGTCCGGTACTCGGGCAGGTAGTGCTTGAGGTTGGCCGCGATCGTGCGGTTCCAGTCGATGTCGTGGTGGCGCGGCCGGCTGATCCGGGCGCTGCGGTCCAGGGCGCCGGTGAGGGTGGCCCGGGTGCGGGTGGCGAGCCGCTTCTCCAGGTCCTCGACGACCTTGCGGACGACCGCCCGTGCCGTCTCCTTCGTCGTCTCCGGCATCGCCTTGTTCAGCGAGAGCAGCGTGCCGACCAGATGCACGTCGGCCTCCACCGCCTCCAGCATCTCCGGCTCCAGCAGCAGCGCGGCCAGCCCCAGCCGGTCGATGGCGTCCCGCTGCATGACCTGGACGACGGAGGACGGGAAGTACGTCCGGATGTCGCCGAGCCAGCGCGCCACCGACGGCGCCGACGCGCCCAGCCCCGCCGCACGCTCCCGCCCCGACACCGGTCCGTCCCGCTTGCCGTAGAGCGCGGCCAGCGTCCCGTCCATCGCCGCGTCCCGCCCGGACAGCGCGCAGCCCGTCCCCTCGGCGGCCTCGCCGCCGAGCACCAGCCGCCAGCGCCGCAGCCGTTCCCGCGCCTCGTCGTCGAGGCCGGTGCCGCCGCCCGTCGGGTCCGCTGTCATCTCCCCACCCCCGTCAGGTCGTCGTCCGGTGTCCTGTCGCCCGTCCTGTCGTCGAGGCCGAGCAGCAGCCGCAGCACCGGCAGGACGGCGGCGGCGCGCTCCTCGTCGGCCTCGGCGGCGAAGCCCGGCGTCCGGCCGGCCGCACCGGGCGCCTCGGCCCGCCGCCCCGGACCGCGGCGCACCAGCTCGCCGATCGTCCTGCGCACCCCCGCGTCGTACGCGGAGAACGTCCGCCGCAGCAAAGGCAGTACGTCCGTGAACGCGTCCGGCGGCACTCCGGTGAGCCAGGTGTCGACGAGGCCGAGCAGCCGCTCGTCGTGCACGAGCAGCATTCCGCCGCCGCCACCCCCGACGAACCCCTCGACCCAGGCGGCCGCCGCCGCGGGCGGTGTCCCCGGCGAGAGCACCAGCCCCATCAGCCGGGCGGCCTCCGCCGGCTCCAGCTCCCCCTCGTCCAGCAGGATGCGCACGGCCCGTCCGCGCAGCACCCCGGGCACGGTGTCCCGCCCGGACAGCGTGCGCAGCACCGCCCGCCAGCGGTCCCGCAGCCCGCGGCCGCCCGGAACGTCCCCGGCCCCGGGCTCCGCGAGCAGCCCCACCGCCGTGTGCACCGCGTCCACGTGGCCCCGCATCTCCTCCGCCGCGTCCGCGTCGAGGGCGGCGCAGGCCGGCGGGAGCCCGACGAAGATCCGCTCGGCGAGGCCCGCGGCCACCTCGGCGAGCGCCCGGGTGTCCGTCCCGCGCACGTCGCCGTAGCGCAGGGAACGGACCAGGGCCGGGAGTGCCTGGGCGAGCCGGCCGACGTCCGTGTCCAGCGCGGCCCGGTCGGCGAGGGCCCGCATCACGACGGGCAGCGCCTCCGGCAGGCCGGCGAGCAGGCAGAGTTCGGCGAGCGCCGTGACGTCGGCGAGCGCGGTCGCCTGCCCCGCGTCGGCCTCGGCCCTGGCCGTCGCCGCGCCCTCGACGGTCGTCCCCCACACCCCGGCCTCGGCGATCCGCACCGACAGCTCCGGCTCCCAGCGCAGCCGCCAGGTCTCCCGGAACGTGCCCGTGCTCCCCCGCGACTGCGCCTGCTCGCCCCACCCGATGCCGAGCAGCCGCAGCCGGTGCAGCAGCAGGCTGCGCCCGGCGTCGGTCTCCTTGCGCAGGTCGAGCTCCAGCTCCCGCTCCAGCGCCTCCGGCTTGAGCCGGAGCCGGCGCTGTTCCCGGGTCAGGTCGCGCTGCAACGGCACCGCGGGCGCCGTCTCGGGCACCTCCCCCAGCACGTCCCCGACCACCAGCCGGTCGTGCACGAGCGCCAGTGGAACGTCCGAGCCCTCGCAGAGCACCGCCCGCACCGCGTCGGTGGTCTCGCCGAGGCCGGGGACCGGGCGGCCGCGCATCACCGCGAGGGTCTCGGCCAGCCGTACCGCCTCGATGACGTGGGCCGAGGAGACGATCCGGTCCTCCTCGCGCAGCAGCCCGGCGACCTTGGTGAGCCACCGCTCCACCGGCCGGTCCGGGGCCCGGAACAGGTGTCCGTACCAGCCGGGCGAGTCGATGCCCGCGCCGTATCCGCTCGACCGTGCCAGCCGCCGGTTGGTCCACGGCACCCAGGTCATGTCCGTCCTGACCTTGGGCAGTCCCTTCAGCAGGTCCCGGTCGGCCGCGACGGTGCTCCGCGCGCTCAGGGCCGGCACGTGCCAGGCCCCGCACACCACCGCCACGTCCTCGCCGAACTCCCGCCGGGCCGCCCGCAGCCGGAGCCGCATGTGGGCCTCGCGCACCGGGTCCCGGTCGCGCCCCGTGGTGCCGTAGGTCTCCCGGAGCACCGCCATCGCCTCCGCGACCGCGGTGAACGGCGCGAGCGCGTCCTGCTCCCGCGTCCCGCTCCGGTGCTCGACGACGTCCTCCCACCAGCGCTCGGGGTCGTCGTAGCCGGCGGCTTCGGCGAGGGCGGCGAGAGGGTCGACGCGCAGCCGCCGGGCGGCGTCCGGCGCACCGCCCTCGGCGCGGGGTGCGTCGGCGTCGACGGGTGCGGACGGTGTCTCCTGCTCCGTCTCCCACGCCAGCGTGTGCGCGGCCGGCAGGTCGATGAACCGGGCCGGGACCCCGTGCTCCAGCGCCCAGCGGAGCGCCACCCACTCGGGGCTGAAGTCGGCCAGCGGCCAGAAGGCCGAGCGGCCGGGCTCGTCCACGGCGTGCGCCAGCAGGGCGACCGGGGGCCGCATCCGCGGGTCGGCGGCCAGCGGGATCAGCGCGTCGGCCTCGGGCGGCCCCTCGATGAGCACGGCCTTCGGCCGGCGGTCCCGCAGCACGGCCCGTACCGCGCGCGCGGAGCCGGGTCCGTGGTGGCGCACCCCGAGGAGCAGCGGCCCGCCGCGCCGCCGCGCGGCCTCGCTCACGCGCTCACCTCCCGGCAGGCGCGGTAGAAGTCCTTCCAGCCGTCCCGCTCGCGGACGACCGTCTCCAGGTACTCCTGCCAGATGACCCGGTCGGCGGCCGGGTCGCGGACGACCGCGCCGAGGAGGCCGGCCGCGACGTCGCCGGCGCGCAGCACGCCGTCGCCGAAGTGGGCTGCCAGGGCGAGCCCGTTGGTGACGACGGAGATCGCCTCGGCGGTGGAGAGCGTGCCGCTCGGCGACTTGAGCTTGGTCCGGCCGTCGGCGGTGACGCCGTCGCGCAGCTCCCGGAAGACGGTGACGACCCGGCGGATCTCCTCGATGCCGTCGGGCACGGCCGGCAGGTCCAGGGAGCGGCCGATCTGGTCGACCCGGCGCGCGACGATGTCGACCTCGGCGTCCGGGCTCTCCGGCAGCGGCAGGACGACGGTGTTGAAGCGCCGGCGCAGGGCGCTGGAGAGGTCGTTGACTCCGCGGTCGCGGTCGTTGGCGGTGGCGATCAGGTTGAAGCCGCGGACCGCCTGCACCTCCTGCCCCAGCTCCGGGATCGGCAGGGTCTTCTCGGACAGGATCGTGATCAGGGTGTCCTGCACGTCGGCCGGGATCCGGGTCAGCTCCTCGACCCTGGCCGTCATGCCCTCCGCCATGGCACGCATGACCGGGCTCGGCACCAGGGCGTGCCGGCTCGGCCCGGCGGCCAGCAGCTGGGCGTAGTTCCACCCGTAGCGGATGGCCTCCTCCGGGGTGCCGGCGGTGCCCTGCACCAGCAGGGTGGAGTCACCGCTGACGGCGGCGGCCAGGTGCTCGGAGACCCAGGTCTTGGCGGTGCCGGGCACGCCGAGCAGGAGCAGGGCGCGGTCCGTGGCGAGCGTGGTGACGGCGACCTCGACGATGCGGCGCGGGCCGACGTACTTGGGCGTGATCACCGTGCCGTCCGGCAGCACGCCGCCCAGCAGGTAGGTGGCCACCGCCCAGGGCGACATCCGCCAGCGGGCCGGGCGGGGCCGGTCGTCCTGCGCGGCCAGCGCGGCGAGTTCGTCGGCGAAGGCGTGCTCGGCGTGCGGTCGCAGCACGCTCCCGTCGGTCGTCGGGTCGGTCGGTTCCACGGACACAGTCATGGCTGAGGCCCCCTCCAGCTCGGCCGGTTCGGATCTGGTGTCCACCGTGCACCACACCACTGACAATCGCTCTGACCTGCGCGGTTGTGCTCGCCGGGCCGATTGTCAGTGGCGGGATCTACCGTCGGTGGCATGACTCAGCAGGGGGTGCGCTGGAGTGCGGACCAGGTGCTGGAACTGGCTCCTGACGCCGCGTCACGCAAGGCGGGAAGCAAGCTCGGAGCGGCGGGGCCGTGGTCCGGGGCGGGGAGTTGCGAGGAGGGGACTGTATGGGGACTGTGCAAGGGCAGCGGCAGCAAGCCGTACCAGACGATCGTGGACCTCGCGGACCCGGCCGGGCTCGCGTACAAGTGCAGTTGTCCCAGCCGGAAGTTCCCCTGCAAGCACGCCCTCGGGCTGCTCCTGCTGTGGGCGGGCGAGGACGACACGGTGCCGACGGTGGCGGAGCCGCCGGACTGGGCCGGGCAGTGGATCGCGGGCCGGCGCAAGCGCGCGGAGGGCAAACGGCCGGCGGACGGCGGGAGTTCCCCGGCCGCCGCTGATCCCGAGGCGGCCCGGCGGCGCGCGGAGCGGCGTGCCGAGCGGATCACGGCGGGCGCCACGGAGCTGGAGCAGCGCCTGGCCGACCTGCTGCGCGGCGGCCTGGCCGCGGCGGAGCAGGCGGGGTACGGGCTGTGGGAGGAGACCGCGGCCCGCATGGTCGACGCGCAGGCGCCCGGACTTGCGGCGCGGGTGCGGGAGCTGGGCGCGATACCGGGTTCCGGGCCCGGCTGGCCGGTGCGGCTGCTGGAGGAGTGCGCCCTGCTGCACCTCCTGGACCAGGGCTGGCTGCGCCGCGACCGGCTGCCGGAGGACCTCGCCGCCACGGTCCGCTCCCGTACCGGCCTGCCCGCTTCGGCGGACGGCCCGGCGGTGCGCGACCGCTGGCTGGTCCTCGCCCAGTACGACACGGCGGACGCGAAGCTGACGACCCGCCGGATCTGGCTGCACGGCGCCGGTTCGGGCCGCACGGCGCTGCTGCTCTCCTACGGCGCGGCCGGCCGTGCCCCGGAGCTGGCCCTGCCGGTCGGTCTCGCCCTGGACGCGGAGCTGTCCGCCTACCCCGGCGCGGGTGAGCACCGGGCGGCCCTGGGCGAGCGGTTCGCCGCGCCCGCGCCCCTGCCGGTCCGGCCGCCCGGCATGACGACGGCCCGGGCGGCGGCCCGGTACGGGGAGGCGCTGCGCGCGGACCCGTGGCTGGACGCGGTGCCGGTGACCCTGGGCCGGGTGGTGCCGGTGCCGGACGGCGACTCCTGGCAGCTGGCCGACGCGGAAGGGGAGTGGGCGCTCCCGCTGTCGCCGCACGCCCGCTCCCGGCCCGGTCTGTGGCGGCTGGTCGCGCTCTCCGGCGGGGCGCCGGTCACCGTCTTCGGCGAGTGCGGCCACCGCGGCTTCACCCCGCTGACGGCCTGGCCCGAGCACCCGGGCGACGCGGTGCCGCTGTGCTGACCCGGCCGGCCCGCACGTTCCGACCCGACCCGAATCCGCAGAGGAGATCCCGGTGACCGCTTGGGAAGATCTCGTCACCACGGCCCTGCTGGGCACCGACCGGCGTCCGCCCGCGGCCGGCGGCTCCGGTCGGGCGGCTCCGGTGGCCGTGCTGGACGAGGCCGCCGTGGCGACCGTGCGCCGCCGGGCCGGGCTGCGGCCCGCGCGGGCCGCGGCCCGGCCGGAACCGGCTCCCGGGGACCCGCGGCCCGCGCTGCCGGCCGCGGCGGCGCGCAGGCTGGCGATGCTGCTGTCCGACCGGCCCGGCACCGGCAGCGGCGGTCGCCGGGGCACCTCGCCCGACCTCATGGAGCTGCTGCCCCAGTGGCTCGCGGCGGCCAATGCGCGCGGGTTCGCCGCGCCCCCGCAGACGCTGCCCGCGCTGCTGGACGCGGCCCGCGGCCGTACCGACCTGCGGCCCGCCGCGCTGGCCTTCGCGGGGCCGCGCGCGCTGTGGCTGGCCCGGTTCAACCAGGACTGGCGGTTCGCCCTGCGCGCGGCCCCGGGCGGCGGCGCGAGCCTGCCCGGGGCCGAGGACACCGACGGGATACGGCAGCTGTGGCAGGAGGGGCTGTTCGCCGAGCGGGTGGCGCTGCTGGCGGCGCTGCGGGCCCGTGCGCCGGAGGCGGCGCGCGAGCTGCTGGCCGGGACCTGGGCCACGGAGCGGGCGGAGGACCGGCTGATGTTCCTGGACTCGCTGCGCGCCGGACTGGCCGCCGGGGACGAGCCGTTCCTGGAGCTGGCGCTGTCGGACCGGAGCCGCAACGTGCGGACGACGGCCGCGGAACTGCTGTCCACGCTCCCGGACTCGGCGCTGGCGGGGCGGATGGCGGTGCGGGCCGCGGCGTGCGTGGCGGTCGACCGGACGGGGGACGGCCCGGTGATCGCGGTGGAGGCGCCGCCGGAGTGCGACCCGGGCATGGAGCGGGACGGAGTGGTGGCGAGACCGCCGACCGGACGCGGGGAACGGTCGTGGTGGCTGGGCCAGTTGGTGGAGGCGGCGCCGCTCGCGACCTGGCCGGTGCGGCTCGGCGGCCGTACTCCCGGGGAGATCGTGGCGCTGCCGGTCGCGGACGGCTGGCAGGGCGAGCTGCACGCGGCCTGGTGCCGGGCCGCCGTACGGCAGGGGGACGCCGAGTGGGCCAGGGCGCTGCTCGGGGTGCCGGCGGCGCCGGAGGCGGGGGGTCCCGGCGCGGTGTCGCTGGCCGAGCGGGCCAAGCTGCTGGGGACGCTGGGGGGTGCCGAGCGGGCCGGGTGGGTGGCCGGTTTCATCGCGGCGCACGGTCTGTCGGAGGCCTTCCAGCTGCTCGGGGTGTGCGTCGTCCCGTGGTCGGCGCCGCTCGGCCGGTCCGTGGTGGACGCGCTGAACATCGCGCGGGACGCCGGGAGTTACCCCTGGAGCTTCAGCGGGGTCATGGGCCTGGCCGAGCGCTGCCTGGATCCCGCGGAGGCGGGCCGGCTGGACGCGCTGCTGGCGGTGCCGGACGAGGGCGAGGACGCGTCTCCGGGTGCCGGCGGGTACTGGGCGGAGGCGTTCCAGCGGCTCGCGACGACGCTGCGGCTGCGGGCGGTGATGCTGGCGGAGCTGGGCCCGCTCGCCGGCTGAGTCTCCGGCCGCGGCTCCCCGGCGGATGTGCCGGAGGGAGCCGTGGCGCGGACGCGGCTCATGCCTGCGAGGGCTGCCGGACGTTCTCCCGTACCCACTCGACGATCGACGTCGTGGTCGCGCCGGGCGTGAAGATCGCGGCGACGCCCTTGTCCTTGAGGGGGGCGATGTCGTCCTCGGGGATGATGCCGCCGCCGAAGACGAGGATGTCCTCGGCCTCGCGCTCCCTGAGGAGGTCGAGCACCGCGGCGAACAGGGTGTTGTGGGCGCCGGAGAGGATGGACAGGCCGATCGCGTCGGCGTCCTCCTGGATGGCCGTGTCGACGATCTGCTCCGGCGTCTGGTGGAGCCCGGTGTAGATGACCTCCATGCCCGCGTCGCGCAGCGCCCGCGCGATGACCTTGGCCCCGCGGTCGTGGCCGTCGAGCCCCGGTTTGGCCACCACCACGCGGATCGGACCGGCTGCCACACCCATCACTGCCTCCATGACCACGAAACGAACACGCCAGCATGCGTGCGTACCGAGAAGTACCGCACATTTGACGCGTTCCGCCACCCGTCTCCAGTGAACGAACGTTATCTCCAGCATCCCGCAACCGGCAGTTTCGCGGAGGTTACCGAGGGGGAAATCACACAGTGTGGGACACGTCGGGGAGCCGCAGCGTGGTCCGCGGGGGCGACTGGGGCACGCGATGCGGCCCGTCGTCGTACCCTCGCCGCCTCCGCTCGGCCTCCCATAAGGGCACACAGGGGACAGAGCCGTCCCCCGTGCGCCGACAGGAGGTCGGCCGATGAAGGTCACCGGGGTGATCGAGCCCTTGCTCCCGCTCTGCCGCCGCCTGCTGCCGGACCGGCTCGCCGGTCTGTCGCTGGCCCTGCTGAAGTCGACCGCGCTGGAAGCCGCCATCCTGGCCGGGCACCTGCTCCTGTATCCGACCGGCCTCACCCCGGAGCGCCGCTCCCCCGCCCTGCCGGTACCGCGTGACGGCACGGCCGTGCTGCCGGTCCGCGCGGCCCCGCCGGTCGTGCTGCTGCACGGTTTCATCGACAACCGCTCGGTGTTCGTCCTGCTGCGCCGCGCGCTCGCCCAGCACGGCGGCCAGCGCGTGGAATCGCTGAACTACTCGCCGCTGACCTGCGACATCCGTACCGCCGCGGGCCTGCTGGGCCGGCACATCGAGGAGATCTGCCAGCGCACCGGCAGCCGCCGGGTCGACATCGTCGGGCACAGCCTGGGCGGCCTGATCGCCCGCTACTACGTGCAGCGGCTCGGCGGCGACTACCGCGTCCGCACCCTGGTGACCCTCGGCACCCCGCACTCCGGGACCCGGGTCGTGCCGCTCGCGGACGCGCACCCGATCGTGCGGCAGATGCGTCCGGGCTCGGAGGTCATCGAGGAGCTGGCGCTGCCCGCGCCCGGCTGCCGCACCCGGTTCGTCGGCTTCTGGAGCGACCTCGACTCGGTGATGGAACCGGTTGAGACGGCCCGGATCGACCACCCGGACCTCATGGCGACGAACGTGCGGGTGACCGGCGTCGGCCACCTCGCACTGCCGGTCCATCCGGCGGTCGCGACCGGCATACGGCAGGCGCTGGACGAGGCGCATCCACAGGAGCGGGTCGCGGGCGGTCTGACGGTGGCCTGACGGCAACTGGAGGGCGAACCAGACGAGGCCGGGCATTCGGGTCGGTTCGGGCGGGCAATGACGGCCGGGCAACCCCGATATGGACCCGCCAAACGTCGAACACTCCTCGAACACAAGGCCAAACCCGCGCCCGTCGTCCCCCGAAACACGGCCGAATGCCCGTTTCCCGAAACCACGAAACCTGCGGAAGATTGTCGCGCCCGTATACCGCCGGGTACAGTCGCCGCACTGCTCTGGCAGCCCCTGTTGTCGAGGCGAAAGAGAAGTTGGTGAACGACCGTCACCCGTCGGGGACCATGACCACCCCGGCCCCGGCTTCCGACGCCGGCCAGGCGCACTACGCGCCGTACGGCACCCAGGAAGCCCAGTACGGCGACTTCACCACGTACGGCGACCACACCGCCACCGGCACCGCGTTCCACAGCGACCCGCTCTTCGGGCATCTCCCGGGCGAGGCCCAAGCCACCGGCGCGTACGACACCACGCAGTGGCAGACGGCCGGCGACCACACCCTGAACTACGACCCGTACGCGGCCCAGCACCAGGCCGCCTACGACTCCGGCGCCTACGACAGCACCACCTGGACCGTCCCGCCGCAGGCGGCACACCCGGCCCAGGCGACGACGGGCGACGGCAGCGGCCACTGGGACGCGAGCGCCTGGCACCAGCCCGACCAGTCGACCATGGCCGGCGCGACCCAGCAGTGGGAGTGGGGCACCCAGGTCTTCGACACCGGCGCCTACGACGCCACGCAGTGGAACTCCGACGGCACCCCGGCGCAGCAGCCCGAGCCGGACCCCCGGCACGAGCCGCACCCGGCCGACTTCGACACGTCGGCGACCCAGATGTTCGAGCACGTCGGCTACGACGAGTTCGAGGAGTTCACGGCGGCTGCGGAGGACCCCGCGGAGGCCGGGGAGCCGGCCGCGACCGGCGAACTGCCCGTGGTGACGCCCCTCCTGGAGGACCAGGAGGAGATGACTCCGGCCGCGACACGCTCCGGCGCCCGCGCCGGGTCTCGTTCCCGCCGCCGTACGCCCCCCAAGCGCTCCGCGCTGCTGACCATCGCCGTCCCGTCGGCCTGCGTGATGGGGGTCGCCGGGATCGCGGCCGCGTCCGTGGGCAACCTGACCGGCGACGGCCAGGACACCGCCGCCGCCGCATCGGACGCGCACTCGGTGAAGCCGTCCGCCGCCAACAGCAAGCTGGACGCCCAGCTGAGGACGCTCTCGGCCGGTGCCGACGACTTCGCCGACCGGGCCAGCCGGACCCAGGAGCGCATCGACCTCAAGACCCAGCAGGAGGCCGAGAAGAAGAAGGCGGCGGCGGAAGCGGCCCGCAAGGAGCGGCTGCGCCCCAAGTACGTCCTCCCGGTCACCCAGCGAGGACTCAGCGCCTACTTCGGCCAGGCCGGCGTGAACTGGATGTCCGTCCACACGGGCATCGACTTCCCCGTCTCCTACGGCACCACCGTCATGGCCGCGACCGACGGCGTCGTCTCCACCAAGTGGAACAGCGCCTACGGCAACATGATGATCGTGACGGCGAAGGACGGCACGGAGACCTGGTACTGCCACCTCTCCTCGTACCGCGTCGCCTCCGGCACCGTCGTGAAGGCCGGCGACCCGGTCGCGTACTCCGGGAACTCCGGGAACTCGACCGGCCCGCACCTGCACTTCGAGGTCAGGCCGGCGGGCGGCGCCGCCATAGACCCGCTGCCGTGGCTGCGCAGCCACGGACTCGACCCGACCTGACCCTCCCGGTCCCCGGCCGACGAGCCCCGCTCGTCGGCGGCGGGGCCCGGCGTCCGCGCGGCTCGCGCGGTTACAGCTTCTCGACCGGCGCGTACCGCAGCAGCAGCCGCTTCGGCTTGGTGTCGCCGAAGTCGATCGTCGCCTCCTCGTTGCCGCCCGTGCCCTTCACCCCGACGACCGTGCCGAGACCGAACTGGTCGTGGGTGACGCGGTCGCCGACGGCCAGCGAGACCACCGGCTTCTCCGCGCTCCGCCGGGTGGCGAAACCGGAGCCGCCGGACGCCGAGGAGCGCGAACGGGTCGAGGAGAGCGAGGACGCCACGCCGGACACGGGCCCGGAGGAGACCGGCGCCGTCGCACCGGTCCGCTTCCACTCCAGATACCCGGCCGGGATCTCCTCCAGGAAGCGCGAGGGCGGGTTGTACGACGGCTGCCCCCAGGCGCTGCGCATCGTCGACCGCGTGAGGTACAGCCGCTCCCGCGCGCGCGTGATGCCGACGTACGCGAGGCGCCGCTCCTCCTCCAGCTCCTTGGTCTGGCCGAGGGCGCGCATGTGCGGGAAGACGCCGTCCTCCATGCCGGTCAGGAAGACCACCGGGAATTCGAGGCCCTTGGCGGTGTGCAGGGTCATCAGCGTGATGACGCCCGAGCCGTCCTCGTCCTCGTCGGGGATCTGGTCGGAGTCGGCGACCAACGCCACCCGCTCCAGGAAGTCCGACAGTCCGACGGAGGCCTCGTCCGCCCCGGACTCCTGCTCGAACTCCAGTGCCACGGAGGCGAGTTCCTGGAGGTTCTCGATCCGGGTCTCGTCCTGCGGGTCGGTGGAGGCCTGCAGCTCGGCGAGGTAGCCGGTGCGCTCCAGGATCGCCTCCAGGACCGTGGCCGGTCCGGCGCCGGACTCCACGACCGTACGGAGGTCCTCCATCAGCGTGTTGAACCGCTTGACCGCGTTGGTGGAGCGCGCGGCCATGCCGTACGCCTCGTCGACGCGCTTGAGCGCCTGCGGGAAGCTGATCTTCTCGCGCTGGGCGAGGGCGTCGATCATCGCCTCCGCGCGGTCGCCGATACCGCGCTTGGGCACGTTGAGGATCCGGCGCAGCGGGACGGAGTCCTCCGGGTTGGCCAGCACCCGCAGGTAGGCCAGGACGTCCCGGACCTCCTTGCGCTCGTAGAAGCGGACGCCGCCGACGACCTTGTAGGGCAGGCCGACCCGGATGAAGATCTCCTCGAAGACACGGGACTGGGCGTTGGTGCGGTAGAAGACGGCGACGTCGCCGGCCTTCGCCTCGCCCGCGTCGGTCAGACGGTCTATCTCCTCGGCGACGAACTGGGCCTCGTCGTGCTCGGTGTCGGCGACGTAACCGGTGATCTGCGCGCCCGCGCCCGCGTTGGTCCACAGATTCTTCGGGCGGCGGGACTCGTTGCGCTCGATGACCGCGTTGGCGGCGGAGAGGATCGTCTGGGTGGAGCGGTAGTTCTGCTCCAGGAGGATCGTCGTCGCGTTCGGGTAGTCCTCCTCGAACTGGAGGATGTTGCGGATCGTCGCGCCCCGGAAGGCGTAGATCGACTGGTCGGCGTCGCCGACGACGCACAGCTCGGCGGGCGGCAGGTCGTGCTCGGCGGGTGGTACGTCCTCGGCGTGGCCGCCGGTGCCGACCAGCTCGCGCACGAGCGCGTACTGGGCGTGGTTGGTGTCCTGGTACTCGTCGACCAGGACGTGCCGGAAGCGGCGGCGGTAGTGCTCGGCGACGTCCGGGAAGGCCCGCAGCAGGTTGACCGTCGTCATGATCAGGTCGTCGAAGTCGAGGGCGTTCGCCTCGCGCAGCCGCGACTGGTAGAGCGCGTAGGCCTGGGCGAGGGTCTTCTCGAAGCCGTCGGTGGCCTGCGCGGCGAAGTCCTCCTCGTCGATCAGCTCGTTCTTGAGGTTGCTGATCTTGGCGCTGAAGGACTTGGGCGGGAAGCGCTTGGGGTCGAGGTCCAGGTCGCGGCAGACCAGGGCCATCAGGCGCTTGGAGTCGGCAGCGTCGTAGATCGAGAAGGAGGAGGTGAAGCCGAGCTTCTTGCTCTCCCTGCGCAGGATCCGCACGCACGCGCTGTGGAAGGTCATGACCCACATCGCGTTCGCGCGCGGGCCGACGAGGTGCTCGACGCGCTCCTTCATCTCGCCCGCGGCCTTGTTGGTGAAGGTGATCGCGAGGATCTGGCCGGGGTGCACCTGCCGGGCGCCCAGCAGGTGCGCGATGCGGTGGGTGAGCACGCGCGTCTTGCCGGAACCGGCACCGGCCACGATGAGCAGCGGGGTGCCGGCGTGCACGACGGCGGCCCGCTGGTTCTCGTTCAGCCCCTCCAGGAGGGTGGCCGGGTCCTGGGCGGGGCGGGCGGCGCCGTCGCGGTAGTAGGCGTCCCGGTCCGGGGGCGCGTCGAACCGCCCGCCGAACAGATCGTCCGGAATCGGCTCCGGTACGTGCTCGTCCTCGGGCGGCGGGGGTTCCTCCTCGTGGCCGCGCGGGGGCTGGAGGCTCGCCAGGAAGCTGTCGTCAAAGAGGCTGCTCATCGCTCTCCGAGTCTAGGGCGCCCCACTGACAACCGGTCCCCACCCCGCAAACTCGCCCCCGTCACCCACCAGAACCGGCCGCTCACGATCAGCGATGACGCACCGTGAGCGGAGGCGCGCCCGCCGGGCGGCGGGACGGGCCGGTCGACTCCTGCGGACACGTCGCGCCATATCCGGACGAATGCACCGATCTCTTGAGCCACCGAGGCCAAGGTCACGAAAATGTATCGGGCATATCGCACATCAACCTTCACACAGAGCACACGAGTTGGCTAGCGTGCGGGCAGGCCGTACGACCCCCACCGGCGAACGTCGCCGGGCCGCACGGCCTCCGCCGAGTCCAGGGTGCCGCCGCGCATCCGGAGCCGGGGACCCACCGAACCCGGGGTGAATCGGTCCCGACTTCCCTCCGGGGAGCGGACCGTAGGGCAACCCTTCCGAGTCATCCGCCCGAACCCGACAGCTAACCCGGTAGGCGGAGCACGGAAGGAGTCGCCCCCGTTGGCGTCGCACCGCAAGTCGCGTCCGTCCGCAACGCGCGTAGCAGGCATACGCACCCCCGCCCTGGCCACCGCCGCCCTCACCTCCGTGGCCCTGCTCTCCCAGACGGCCAACGCCGCGCCCTCCGAGGACGGCAAGCCCAGCCTGGAGGAGGTCGAGAAGAAGGTCGACGCCCTCTACCGGCAGGCGGAGTCGGCGACCGAGAAGTACAACGCGGCCAAGGAGAGGACGGGCAAGCAGCGCAAGCAGGTCGACACCCTGCTCGACGACGTCGCCCAGCGCACGGACCGGCTGAACAAGGCGCGTGAGGAGCTGGGTTCGTTCGCCGCGGCCCAGTACCGGACGGGGGCCAGCGCGCCCGACACGTCGACCTTCCTGCTCGCGGACACCCCGCAGGACTACTTCGACCAGACGCAGCTGATGAACCGGCTGACCTCGCGCCAGAAGGGCGCGGTCGACGACTACGCCACCCAGCAGTCCGCGACCATGGCGAAGCGGCAGGAGGCCGCCAAGAGCCTGGAGACCCTCACCGAGACCCAGGACGACCTGAAGACCGCCAAGAGCACCGTCCAGGCGAAGCTGGCGTCCGCGCGGGAGCTGCTGTCACAGCTGAACGCCCAGGAGAAGGCGCGGCTGGCGGAGATCGAGAAGAAGCAGCGGGCAGCGGCGGCGGCCAAGGCGGCGGAGCTGGCGAAGCAGCAGGCGGCGGCCGAGCGGAAGGACGCCCCGCCGTCGTCCGCGCCGTCCTCGGGCGGCTCCTCCTCGTCCTCCGGCTCCGCCTACGGGACGAAGGCCGCCAAGGCGATCGCCTTCGCCCGCGCGCAGATCGGCAAGCCGTACGTCTGGGGCGCCACCGGCCCCGGCTCCTACGACTGCTCCGGCCTGTCCCAGGCCGCCTGGAAGGCCGCGGGCGTCTCGCTGCCGCGCACCACGTACGACCAGGTGAACGCCGGCACCACCGTCTCCCTCGCCGACGCCCGCCCCGGCGACCTGGTCTTCTTCTACGACGACGTCACCCACGTCGGCATCTACATCGGCGACGGCATGATGATCCACGCCCCGAAGCCCGGCGCCTACGTCCGGGAGGAGTCGATCTACTACGGCGGCGAGTCGATCATCCACAGCGTGGTACGCCCGGCCTGAACCGGGCGGACCCGCGCCTTTCGCACCGCACGCGCGCGTGCCCCGTTCGCACGGCGGCCGGGGCCGCGCCCGGGCCGGCTTCCCCGGACGTCCCCCGGATCACGTCCACAGCACGGCGATGAAGATGTTCGCCATGGTCAGCAGGCCGACCGCGCCGAACGCGCCCTTCTCCACCTTCTCCTCGTCCCGCTTCACGTAGACGAGCCCGAGGATCACGATCAGCAGCGCGAGCTTCACACCGATCTTGACGGTGTTGACGTGGTGGTCGTCGGCCTCGTTGAGACCGACCAGGATCACGCCCGTGGCGAGCATGGTGAACGCGCCGTGCAGCATTCCGGGGACGAACCGGGCCGTGCCCTGGCCCATCGCCTTCATCTGGGTGAGGAAGCCGCCGAGGAGCGCGGCGATGCCGATGATGTGCAGGCCGACGAAGAGATGGATGAGTACGCCCATGGCTCCGGAGCCTAACCAGCCGCCCCCGGAGCACCGCTCACCGGCCCCTGTCCGGGCGCCTTCTCCTGTCCGGACACCGGCTTTCCGCGACATCCGCTCCGGCACCCGGCATCGCATATATGCGCCATAGCAGCCCGCGCACCCCGGCCGCCCCGGAACCGGCGCTTCGGTCATCCCGCCCCGTGAAGCCGACGGCTCCGGACCGGAATTCCGGTCACATACCGTCAGGTAACGATCCGGTCACACCAATTCCGTGCATCACGTTACCGACCCGACACACTCCGTCCTAGCGTCCTCCCCCAGGTGACCGACTCCCCACCGCCGCCCGGGCCAGGGGCGGCAGTCGGACACCACCGCCGAGAAAGTCCGGCGGCGGCCCGTTCCCCTGTGCGGGCCGCCGCCGGACGCGTACACCGCGGTCGCACACACGCTCCCCCGGCCTGTGTACGGACGGTCCGGCGGCCTACGAAAGGACGTGAGCAGTCCAGGTGGCAGCGCACCGCAAGCCCCGACAGCGCTCGCTCGGCGGCAACACGGCCCGCACGGCCGTCACCCTCGCCCTGGCGGGCGCGGCCACCGCGACGGGCTTCGAAGGGACCGGCAACGCCGAGCCGCAACTGACACCGGCGCAGGTGAAGGCCAAGGTGGACCAGCTGTACCAGCAGGCCGAGACGGCCACCGAGAAGTACGACGGGGCGAAGGAGAAGGCCGACACGGCCCAGCGGCGGATCAAGGCGCTCCAGGACCAGACCGCCCGCAAGCAGGAGAATCTCAACTCCGCGCGGGACGCGCTCGGTCTGGCCGCGGCCGCGCAGTACCGCGACGGCGGTATCGACCCGGCGTGGCAGCTGGCGCTCTCCAGCGATCCCGACCGGTACCTGGACAACGCCGCGTTCGCCGAACGGGCCGGCGCCGCTCAGGCCGGCGCGGTCACACGGGTGCGCCGGCAGCTGCGGGAGATCGAGCAACTGCGCGGCGCGGCACACGTGGAGCTGGCCTCGCTGCGCTCCCGGCAGGCCGAGCTGGAACGGCAGAGGACCACCATCACCGGCAAACTCGCCGAGGCCCGGCGGCTGCTGGACCGGCTCTCGCCGCAGCAGCAGGCGGTGGTCACCGCGGACGGCTCGCCCGCGCGCGCCTCCCGCTCGGCCTCCGACGGCCGCGCCGCGCTCGCCTCGGCCACCGCCCCGGCGACCGCCTCCGACTCCCGGGCCGCGGCCGCCGTGGCGTACGCCTACTCCAAGCTCGGCAGCCCCTACGTCTGGGGCGCGACCGGCCCGAACGCCTTCGACTGCTCAGGACTCGCCCAGGCCGCCTACCGCTCCGCCGGTGTCTCCCTCCCCCGCACCACCTACGCCCAGATCAACGCAGGCCGCCGGGTGTCCCGCTCCGAACTCCAGCCGGGCGACCTGGTGTTCTTCTACTCGGGCATCAGCCACGTCGGCATCTACATCGGCAACGGCCAGATGATCCACGCGCCCAACCCCTCGGCGCCGGTGCGGATCGCCCCGGTCGACGAGATGCCGTTCGCGGGGGCGACGCGGGTGGTGTGAGGGCGGACCGCGTCAGACCAGCCGACGGGCCGTCGCCCAGCGGGTCAGCTCGTGCCGGTTGGACAGCTGCAGCTTGCGCAGGACCGCCGACACATGGGACTCGACCGTCTTGACGGAGATGAACAGCTGCTTGGCGATCTCCTTGTAGGCGTAGCCGCGGGCGATCAGGCGCAGCACCTCGCGCTCGCGCTGGGTGAGACGGTCGAGGTCCTCGTCGACCGGCGGGGCGTCGGTGGAGGCGAAGGCGTCCAGGACGAACCCGGCCAGGCGCGGGGAGAAGACCGCGTCGCCCTCCTGGACACGGAAGATCGAGTCGACCAGGTCGGTGCCGGTGATCGTCTTGGTGACGTAGCCACGGGCCCCGCCGCGGATCACCCCGATCACGTCCTCGGCCGCGTCCGACACGGACAGCGCGAGGAAACGCACCGGCCGTTCGGCGTCCGCCGCCAGCGGGGCGCACCGGCGCAGCACCTCGACCCCGCCGCCGCCCGGCAGGTGCACGTCGAGGAGCACCACCTCGGGCCGGGTCGCGGTGATCACCGAGACCGCCTGGTCGACGTCGGCGGCCTCCCCGACCACCTCCACGCCGGTCTGCTCGGTCTGGCCGATCTCGGCCTGCACTCCGGTACGGAACATCCGGTGGTCGTCGACGAGGACCACGCGCACCCGACGCCCGGCCTTCTCCGTGCCTTCCGCCGGGCCGTTCGCCTCGGTCGCGTCGCTCATGACGTGTTCTCCGCCCTCTCCATCTCCAGCTCGACCTCCGTGCCGCCGCCCGGCACGGACCGCAGCCGCGCGGTGCCGCCATGGCGCTCCATTCGGCCGATGATCGATTCTCTGACACCCATGCGGTCGGCGGGTATCGAGTCGAGGTCGAAACCGGGACCGCGGTCGCGGACGGACACGAAGACCGTCCTGCCCTCGGCCTCGGCGTAGACCTGGACGGCGCCGCCCTCGCCACCGTACTTGGCGGCGTTGACCATTGCCTCACGCGCGGCCTGCATCTGCGCGCCCAACCGCTCGTCGAGCGGGCAGTCGCCGACCACCACGACCTCGATGGGGACGCCGTGCTTGTCCTCGACCTCCGCGGCACTGCGGCGGACCGCCTCGGCGAGGGTGGTCGGTTCGTCGGCCTCGTCCTTGCCGGTGCCCTCCGGCTTGTACAGCCAGGTGCGCAGGTCGCGCTCCTGCGCGCGGGCGAGGCGGCGCACCTCGTTCGCATTCTCCGCGTTGCGCTGGATCAGGGTCAGGGTGTGCAGCACGGAGTCGTGGACGTGGGCGGCGACCTCGGCGCGCTCCTGGGCGCGGATGCGCATCAGCCGCTCCTCGGAGAGGTCCTGGGTCATCCGCACGAGATAGGGGCCGGCGAGCAGGGTGATGCCGACGAGCACGGCGAGCGAGGCCTGGAGCACCGCACCGATGTGCGCGGCGGAGCCCTGCATGACGAAGACGCCGGAGACGCCCGCCGTGACGAGCAGGACACCGACGCCCGCGCGCAGCAGCGAGAGCGTGCGGCGGCGCCTGCCGACCTCGACCCAGCGGGCCCGGCGGGCGTTGTCCGCCTGCCGCCAGACCAGCGCCACGCCGGCGGCCACCAGGACCGCGGGCAGGAGATAGGCCTTGGCGCCGTTGGTGAGGTTGACGCTGCCCACGAACACCATGGACACGACGACCATGAGGAGCAGCGCGACGATCTGGCCCCTGTCGGGCCTGCGGGCGACGAGTCTGCGCCGGCCGTCCGCCGAGGTCTCGGTGGTGACCAGGGAAGGCGGCTTCTGACCGCCGACGCCGCCGAGGCCGAGCGGTACGAAGAACCAGAACGCGGCGTAGAGCAGCGCGCCGAGGCCGTTGGCCATGAACAGGCCGACGAAGACGAGCCGCACCCACACGACGGGCAGGCCGAGGTGCCCGGCGAGGCCCCGCGCCACTCCACCGAGCCACCGTCCGTCGCTGCTGCGGTAGAGCTTGCGCGGCGGCCGCGGGTCGTCGAGGGGCACTGCTGCGGCTTCCGGCATGCCATCGATGTTCACACGCCGGGGATCCCCGGGCATCAGGGTCTGCCCCCGATACTCCCCTGATCTTCGGATTTCCCCGCGGCGGACCGTCGGGGGCGGGTTCGAACGCGTCCCGGTCCGGGCTCGGGGCCGATCTCAGGGTTCGGCCAGGGTCATCCCGACTGCCGTCGCGGCTCCTCGCCCGTCACCATTGACTCATGACTGATCACGAGCACGCCGCGACGGGTCCGGGACCCGGCCCCGGCCCGCGGCCCGCCCAGGGCCCCGGGCCGTCGGATGCCGCGCCCGCCGCGGCGGAGACCGCCGGGACGGGGGCGCCGGACACGGAGGCCGGCGCCACCGGCGCCGGGACGCTCCCCCGGTTCCGGCGCGACCGCCGGCACAAGATGATCGCGGGCGTGTGCGCGGGACTGGGACGTCACACCGACCTGGACCCGGTGATCTTCCGCATCACCCTCGCGGTGCTGGCCGCGACCGGCGGCATCGGTCTCCTCTTCTACGGTTTCGCCTGGCTCTTCGTTCCCTACGAGGACGACGAGGAGAACGAGGTCCGCAAGCTGCTCACCGGCCGGGTCGACGGACAGGCCCTGGCGGCGGTGCTGTTCGCCCTGGTCGGCTGCGGAGTCCTGCTGACGATGATCAGGAACGGCGGGGTGCTGACGTTCGCGGTCGTCCTGTCCGTGCTGCTGGCCGGCGCCGGGTACTGGTCGCGACGGCGGGGCGCCCCCGACCCCGATCCGCTGGCCGCGCAGACGGTCGCCGACGCCCCTCCGGAGGCCCAGGCGCCGCCGATCTCGATCACCTACCCCTCGTGGTGGCGCGACCCGATCGTGAAGGACGGCACGCACGTCGGCGGCACCGGATACCTGTGGGGTCCGGGCGAGGCCCGCGGCCGGGAGGCTCCCGGCCTCGACTTCCGCCTGAGTTCTCCGTGGGTCCACGGCCAGGACACGGCCGCCCGGCGGAGCACGCCCGCGGCGCCGCGCGGTCCGCGCTGGATCGGCGGCTGGATCTTCCTGTTCGCGCTGCTGGCGGGCGGCCTCGGCACGGGCCTGACGTGGGACACGCACCCGCTCGGCACCAGCCTGCAGACCGGTCTGGCCGGCGCGCTGATCGTGTTCGGCCTGGGCACGGCGGTCAGCTCGTTTTTGGGGCGCACGGGCGCCGGCTCGCTGTTCCTGGCGCTCGTCACGGCGGCCCTGCTGGCGGCGTCGACGGCCCTGCCGTCCGACATCGGCACCCACTGGACGCGCCGGTCCTGGACCCCTGCGACGGCGGCCCAGGTGAAGCCGGGTTACGACCTGGGGACCGGCGTCGCCACCCTGGACCTGGGGCACATACGCGTCGCCGAGGGACGGACGGTCTCGACGGCCGCCGAGGTCGGTGCGGGCCGGCTGCGGATCGTCGTGCCGGCCGACGTGACCGTGCGGATGAGCATCCACGTGGGGCTGGGCGACATCCAGTTGCCCGGCGACGGCCAGAAGGACGTGGACGTGGCACCGGGCAAGCACGAAGACGTGACGCTGCGGCCGGCCGCCGGAGCGAAGCACACGGGCACGCTCGACCTGGACCTCCAGGTCGGCGCGGGACAGGTGGAGGTGAGCCGTGCTGCGGCATGAGTTCCAGCCGGGTCGGCTGGTCGTGGGTGTCTTCCTGACGGCGACGGGGATCGCCTACGCCGGTGACGCGGCGGGCCTGTGGAGGACCGAGTGGTTCGCGGCCATCCCCTTGACGGTGGCCGGCCTGTTCCTGGCAGGCGTGACCGCGGCTCTGACCCGGGCGATACGCAGGCGCCGCCGCGCACCGGAGAGTTAGCGAGGAGCGGAGGTCAGCGCAGGCCGCCGGAGCGTCGCCTGCGCCTGGCATGCAGCATCGCGTCCAGGGAGAGGTAGGGGGCACCGGCCAGGACCAGGGGCAGCCAGGCCATCAGGTAGGCGAGGTCGTTGCCGTAGTAGTACGGGGAGTTGGCCCAGCTGATGGTCAGCCAGAGGCTGAGCGAGATGAGCGCACCGCCGAGGGCGGCCACCCGGGCCAGCAGACCGAAGAGGGTCCCGAGGCCCACGGCGAGTTCACCGAGGGCGATCGCCGTGCCGAAGCCGACCGGATTCTTCAGAGCCAGGTCGATCAGGGCCGGGATGGCGGCGGAGTCCCGGACCCCGCGCATGGTGTCGCCGATCGAACCGGCGCCGCCGGACTTCAGGAACTCGCTGCTGGTCAGTTTGTCCAGACCGGCATAGATGAAAGTGACGCCCAGGAAGATCCGCAAAGGAAGGAGGGCGTATCGGGTGGCGGTCTCCCGCAGACCACCACGATCGCCATCGAGATACGGGGGATGCGTGTCCGTACGAATGCCGTGAGTCATCGCCACTAGCCGCCTCTCGCCGGTGTGCCCAGGGCCCCTCAACAGACCATACGTACGACAACCGCGGGCGGCTCAATCCTCTCGCGGACGTTTTTCCGAATTTCGGCGGCTCTTCGTCACCCGCACGGCCACACACCCGTGGGTGCCGTCGCCGGAACGGCCGTTCCGGCACCCGGTCACCTCGGCCGCGTCACTCGGTCACCTCGACCACGCACCGGTTGGTGGCCGTCCCGGCGGCCGTCACCACCTGGATCTCCACCGGTCCCGGCTCCACCTCGACGGGTACGGGGACGGTGAGGACGCCGTCCGTGGGATTGCTGAAGCCGCCGGCGACGGGGACCAGCGGGACGTGGACGTTGACCGCGCCGACCCGCACGACCATGCGGGCCAGGCGGTCGGCGGTCTCGGCGCCGGGAGGCACGAAGCCGGTGCCGCGGATCTCGATGTCGTCGCCGGTGCGGATGGGCGCGTCCAGGTCACCGGCCTCGCGGGCCCGGACGACGGAGAGGATGACCGGCCGGCCGCCCTCGGCGTACTTGCCGGCGAGGTAGGTCGCGGCGGAGATCAGGACCACGGTCGCCAGACCCCAGGGCAGGTCCGGCAGCTGGTCGGGGCGGCGGGCGAGGCGCACGGCGGCGAAGACCAGGGCGACGGCGCCGATCACGACGTACTGGATGTCGGCGAAGGTGCCCCGGCCGGAGTCGTCGGTGAGCAGGTCGGCCGCGCGGGGGCGGTGTGCGGGCACCTTCTGCAGGCGCTGGCCGAGGATGCGCAGCCCGACCACCCGGCGCACCAGGACGGCGATGCCGCAGACCACGGCAAGGACGGTCACCACGCCGGCGCCGCGGGCGAGGTCGAGGCCGGAGATCAGGGCGTCCCGGTCGGCGGGAGAGGAGGCGACGGCCAGACGGCCGGCGAGGACGAGCACGGCGTAGGCGACGAAGAGGACCCAGGAGGCGGCCACGGTGCGGGAGGTGGACATGCGGTTGTCCTCGCCGATCACGGGGGCGAGCACTCCGCCGCGCGAGCGGTGGAACCAGGAGCCGGCGGTCAGCGCGAGGGCCACGGCCACGGCGGCGGCCAGTCCGGCGGTGCGGGCGCTGGTCCAGCCGGCACCGATCGCGGTGAGGGACTGGACCAGGAGCATGATCACGACGGTGGCCCAGACCGTCACGACGGTGCGCAGCCAGAGCCGGGCGAGCCACGCCCCGCCCTCGGCACGGCCGCGTTCGGCGACGACCTCGGCGGACTGGGAGAGTTCCTCGGAGACCCACTGCCGGGAGGCGGAGGCGGAGTGGGCCACCGCCGCCGGCAGGCCCTGTCCGGCCGCGAACTCCTCGCGTTTGAGCAGGAATTCGGCGACCGCCCGCCGGTGCCCCTCGCGTGCCCCGTGCGGACAGTCCCCGCACGCGCAGCCGCCGCCGTGGACACCCGAACCGGCGCCCTGCCTCGCCTCCTGCACCGCCACGCCCGACGCCCGCCTTCCCCACGCCCGGGGCACGACGCCCAGGGCCCTCCCCGGGGCCGTACGACGCCGTGCAACTCCCTTGTGTCGAGGACGAATTGTGCCCTACGCCACGCTGTCCGCGTTCAGCGGCCCGGTCACCACGGGTGAAGGTACGGCCGACAGGTTGACCCGGCTGCGAGAATTCCCCCATGGCCGAGATCATCCAGCGGGACGGGACCTGGGCCTTCGACGGCAGCACGGTCCGGATCACGCCGGGGCGCCACCGCTCCGTGCCGCTGTTCCGGCAGACGTACGGGGAGATCGCCGTGCCGCTGGAGGCGGTGGCGGGGGTGGTGCACGAGCCGGAGCGCAAGCACGGGAGGCTGAGGCTGCGGCTGCGCGAGGGGGCGGATCCGCTGCTCCAGGCGACCGGCGGGAGGCTTCCGGAGGCGGCGGATCCGTATCTGCTGACGGTGGACGGGGACCGGTCCGGGGTGGCGGAGTACGTCGTGGCGGAGATCCGGCAGTCGCTGCTGCTGGACCAGGTCCCGATGGAGCCGACGAAGGCGTACCTGCTGCCGGGGCCGCCGGTGCCGGTGTCGGTGCGGTCCTCGGACGGCACGGTGTCCTTCGACGGTACGCAGGTGCGGATCGACTGGGCCGACACCTCCGACCGGGTCAAGCGGGCGACCGGCCCGCGGATCATCGGCGTCGGCGACCTGGTGCAGGTGGAATGGCTGCCCAACTCGGGCTACGAGGACGGCTTCCTGCGGTTCGTGACCCGGGAGACGGCGTTCTCGAAGCTGCCCGCGGAGCGCGACCCCTATGCGCTGGACCTGTGGGGCAGTGTCCGCCGCGATCTGCTGACGGCGCTGGTCGCTGCCGCGGTCACGGCCCGGCTGCCGCACCCCTCGACCCGCGCGGGCGCGGAGCACGCCGACCGGGACCGGCCGCCGGCCGTGCCGCGCCGGTCGCCCGACCACCACGACGTCCTGCTGCGCAGGCTCCGGGAGCTGGGCGAGCTGCACCGCGACGGCGTGCTGACCGACGAGGAGTTCGCGGTGACGAAGGCGGCGGTGCTGCGCAGCTTCTGAACCGACGGCCCGGCAGCGCCCCGGCAGGGACGCGGCGGCCTCTAGCTCAGCAGGTCCGGTTCGGCGCGGCTGATGTCCTGCCACAGGGGCTGGTAGTTGATCCAGGCCACCAGGTCGCCGCCGAGCTGTTCGCGGGTGGCGACGGCGAGTTTGTGGTCGATGAGCAGCGGGCGTCCGGCCGCCTTCGCGGTCAGCTGGACCTGCGCGGACTTCTCCATGGACAGGAACCACCAGGCGGCCGCGTCGACCGAGTCGCCGACGGTCAGCAGCCCGTGGTTGCGCAGCACCAGTGCCTTGTGGGAGCCGAGCGCGTCGGCGATCCGCCGGCCCTCCTCGGCGTCGACGGCGACGCCGGTGTAGGCGTCGTAGAGGGCGTGGTCCTCGTAGAAGGCGCAGCTCTCCTGGCTGATCGGGTCGAGCAGGTCGCCGAGGGCGGACAGCGCGCGGCCGTGCACGGAGTGGCAGTGGGCGACGGCGACGACGTCCGGGCGGGCCGCGTGCACCTGGGCGTGGACGGTGAAGGCGGCCTGGTTGACGTGGTACCGGCCCTCGATCACCTGGCCGTCCTGGTTGGCGAGGACGAGGTCGCTGACGGTGACGTGCTTGAACGGCATGCCGAACGGGTTCACCCAGAAGCAGTTCGAGTACTCGGGGTCGCGGGCGGTGATGTGGCCGGAGACTCCGTCCTCCAGTCCGGCCCGGCCGAAGATCCGCAGCGCGCCCGCCAGCCGTTCCTTGCGGTGCCGGCGCTCGTCGTCCAGGGAATCGTGCATCGGCGGCATCGCGAACCGGAGCTGATCCGTGGGCAACGGCAGGGGCGGAGTCGGCCCGTGCATAGGTCCTCCAGCACTGGGTTTGTGTTACGGGCGGAAGTTACCGTCGGTCAGCGCAGGAAAACAGAGCTGTTCTGTAAAGATGACGCCCGCGAGCAAAACACGACAGAAGATGTCGTGTATCGGCAACAGACTGGCACGCATGACACGCACCATCCCCGCAACCGGAACCCCTGCCGTCCGCTGGGCGGACTTCGCCACGGCCGCGCCCGACCTGGCCGGAGCCGCCGAGGCCCGCTTCGCCACCCACCAGCACCACGTCCTGGCCACGCTCCGCAAGGACGGCTCACCACGCACCTCGGGCCTGGAGGTCCGGTTCCTGGACGGCGAACTCTGGCTCGGCATGATGCCGGACTCGGTGAAGGCCCTGGACCTGCTGCGCGACCCGAGATTCGCGCTCCAGGCCAACCCCGGGGAGGGCACCGGCATGGGCGGCGGGGACATCCGGATCGGCGGCCGGGCCCACGAGGTGACGGACGCGGCCGTGAAGGGGAGGTTCACGGAAGAGGTGGTGGTGCCCGAGGGACCGTTCCACCTCTTCCGTGCCGAGCTGACGGAGGTCGTGCGGACCCGCGTCGAGGACGACACCTACCTGGTCGTCGAGGCCTGGCGGCCCGGCGGGCCCGTGCGCACGGTCAGGCGCACGTAGGGCCCGCTACTCCCACTCGATGGTGCCCGGCGGCTTCGAGGTGACGTCGAGGACGACCCGGTTGACGTCGCGGACCTCGTTGGTGATCCGGGTGGAGATCTTCGCGAGGACGTCGTACGGCAGGCGCGACCAGTCGGCCGTCATGGCGTCCTCGGAGGAGACCGGGCGCAGCACGATCGGGTGACCGTAGGTGCGGCCGTCGCCCTGGACGCCGACCGAGCGGACGTCCGCGAGCAGGACCACCGGGCACTGCCAGATGTCGCGGTCCAGGCCGGCCGCGGTCAGCTCCTCGCGGGCGATGGCGTCGGCGTCGCGGAGCAGGTCGAGCCGCTCCTTGGTGACCGCGCCGACGATCCGGATGCCGAGGCCGGGACCGGGGAAGGGCTGGCGCTGGACGATCTCCTCCGGCAGGCCCAGCTCCTGGCCGACCATGCGGACCTCGTCCTTGAACAGCTTGCGCAGCGGCTCGACGAGCTGGAACTCCAGGTCCTCGGGAAGACCGCCGACGTTGTGGTGGGACTTGATGTTGGCCGTGCCGGTGCCGCCGCCGGACTCGACCACGTCCGGGTAGAGGGTGCCCTGGACGAGGAACTCCACCGCCGGGCCCTCGTCCGCGATGATCTCGGCCTGCGCCTGCTCGAAGACCCGGATGAACTCGCGCCCGATGATCTTGCGCTTCTCCTCCGGGTCGGAGACGTCCTTCAGCGCGCTCAGGAAGCGCTCCTCGGCGTCCACGACGACCAGCTTGACGCCGGTCGCGGCCACGAAGTCCTTCTCGACCTGCTCGGTCTCGCCCTTGCGCATCAGGCCGTGGTCGACGTACACGCAGGTCAGCTGGTCGCCGATGGCGCGCGCGACGAGCGCCGCGGCCACCGCGGAGTCAACGCCGCCGGACAGACCGCAGATGGCGCGCTTGTCGCCGACCTGCTCGCGGATGAGGGCGACCTGCTCCTCGATCACGTTGCCGGTGGTCCAGGACGGGGTGAGGCCCGCGCCCCGGTACAGGAAGTGCTCCAGCACCTGCTGGCCGTGCGTGGAGTGCATGACCTCGGGGTGGTACTGGACGCCGTAGAGCTTCTTCTCGTCGTTCTCGAAGGCGGCGACCGGGACGACGTCCGTGGACGCGGTGACGGTGAAGCCCTCGGGCGCGGCGGAGCAGGCGTCGCCGTGCGACATCCACACGTGCTGCTCGTCCGGGGTGCCCTCGAAGAGGGTGGACGACGCCCTGGAGACGTGCAGGTCGGTGCGGCCGTACTCGCGGGCGCCGGTGTTGTCGACGGTGCCGCCGAGGATCTGCGCCATCAGCTGGAAGCCGTAGCACATGCCGAAGACGGGGACGCCGGCCTCGAAGAGCGCGCGGTCCAGGCGGGGGGCGCCCTCCTCGTACACGGACGAGGGGCCGCCGGAGAGGATGACCGCCGCCGGGTTCTTGGCGAGCATCTCGGCGACCGGCATGGTGCTGGGCACGATCTCGCTGTAGACCCGGGCCTCGCGGACGCGGCGGGCGATGAGCTGGGCGTACTGCGCGCCGAAGTCGACGACCAGGACGGTGTCGGGGGTGGCGGCAGCGGGAGTCGCTGATGACACGGGGTGCCTTCCGGCGGTGGGGCGGGGGTCTGTGGTTACCGATTCTAACGGGGCGGGCGGGCGGCGCCCTGACGAGGTGGTGTGGCATACTCGCCGCCATGCTCACGCAGACGACCTTCACCTTTACCTATGGCGACCGGCCCGCCGGCTGCCATGGTCGTTTCGCTTGAGCACCTACTGACGAGCGACTTCCCAGGCGCCCCGGGCCGACAAGGTCCGGGGCGCCTGGTGTTTCTCCGGATCCTGCCGGTCCGGGGCCCCTCCCCCGCGGGAGAACCGCCTGGGAAACCCCGAAGACGAGGAGCCCCGACATGAGCGTCACCCCCGCCGAGAAGACCGGCGCCCGGACCGCCGAGGCCGCCGGAGTGATCACCGGCGCCCGGGAGCGCATCGACGCGCTAGACGACCGGATCATCGGCCTGATCCAGGAACGGATGGCGGTCTCCGCCGTCATCCAGGAGGCCCGCATCACCTCCGGCGGCCGCCGGGTGAACCTGTCCCGGGAGATGGAGGTCCTCGGCCACTACAGCGACGCGCTCGGCAGGCCGGGCACCGCCCTGGCCATGACGCTCCTCGAACTGTGCCGCGGCCGGATCTGAGTTCGGGCGGACCTGAGTTCGGGGCCTTCTCACCCGTACGGCGCGTGACCGGCACCCGGAACGCTTCGTTGGTGGGGTGTCCGTGCCAGCCAGGGGCGGGCCCGAAAGAACCACGCGTGGCTCACTGGAGCGATGAGGCGTACGGATCGTGCCGTGCGCCGTGGGACCTCGCTCCAGTCACGTGACCGGACGGCAGGGGACAGCAGCCCGGTCACACCTGAGACGGCCGGCTCCGGGGACGCCCGGGGCCGACCGGCGGAAAATTGCAAAAATGCATAAGGGCTGGGTCAAACGGTTGCGGAGGCCCCGTGCATCCAGCACGATGCCCAGGGGGCTCCCACAGCCTTCACGAGTTCCCAAGTCCCGGTTCAGGCAGCGTAATTGCCGTGCGCCGACCGCCCGCCGAAGGTCGACACCCGCCGTACGCCCCGAGTGCGCCGGGGCGCCCGTTCGGGGCGCGGACGGTGGCACAGGGCACAGAGACCAGCGGCGCAACCCCCCGGCGCCGCTCCCAGGCACCGACGCTGCCCTGACGTCGGTGCTGACGAAAGAAGGGCCCCGCGGCTCCGTCCCGCGGGGCCCTTCGCCTTCCCTGAAAGCCTCTCCGCCTCCCTGAAAGCCTCTCCGCCTCCCTGAAGCCTCTCCGCCTTCGTGAGAACCGCTCCGCGACGGCCTGCCCGCCGTCCGGGCCCGCGGCTTTGGCAACCAGGTCGGCTAGGTGCGGCTGACCGTGCCGCAGCCCTCCGGGCCCTCGCCGATCTTCCGGCTGCGGTCGTACGGGTCGACCGACGGCCCGCTCGGCGCGGCGCTGCCCGTCGGCGCCTGCGACGGGAACTGCGGGTGCAGGAAACCGTCGTCGACGTCGCAGGCCGAGTTGCCCGCGTCCTCCAGATAGCGGACGAGGGTCAGCCGGCCCGGGGTCACCCGATAGCGCACGGGATCGGGAAGCTCGGTGTCGACGATCCGGCGCACGATGGTCCGGGCGACCTCGCCGGAGCCGTCGACGGGGACGACCGGGTAGACGAAGGTGAAGTCCGCGTGCACGGCCACGCCGCCGAACCTGCCCTTGGCGAAGGTGATCCGACCGCGGGTCTTGACGACCTTGCCGGCCGGCATCACGTCCTCGGGGTCGAAGCGGCTGAAGAGCAACAGCGGGTCGTGGGCCTTGCTGGGGTGGCGCAGCGCGGTGTCGAGTTCGTCGAGCACGCGGGGCTGTCTGGGATCGAGGACCGCGAGGGCGGCGTCGGGGCGGGCGCCGGCCACGACCTCGGGGTCGAGGTTGGCGCCGACGAGCAGCTTCTTGGTCTGCCCGAGGGCCAGTTCGACGCGGTCCTTCGGGATCGAGCCGAGCGCGGTGGCCTTCGGCAGCACGATGCCGGCCGCGCCGTCGGCCCAGCGCAGCGCCGGGGAACCGGCGAACGGGTGGGCCAGGGTGGGGGTGTCGGCGGCCACCGCGGACGGCGCCGCGGTCGGGGCGGCGGTCTCGGCCGGGAGCTGCGAGGTGGCGGTGTCCACGCCGGACGCCGACCCGAAGGGGTCGCCGGGGATCAGCGACGGCCGCACCGCCACCAGGGCGACGGCGACCGCCACCGGCAGGCCGAGCACCGCCCACAGCTTGCGGCGCCGGTCGGCGCGCCCGTCCATCTCCCGCCAGGCGGGGCCGGTCCGCCACCCCTCCGGCTCCTGCCGCCCCTTGAGCCGCCCGGCCACCTGCCGGGCCCGCGCGGAGGGCTCCTTCGGCGCGGACGTGCGGATGTCCCGCTCGGAGTCGCGGATGAACTGCTCCCACACCTCGTCGGGTATGGCGGAGGGCGACGACGGTTCGTCCCCCGACGACTGCTCGGACCGTCTGTCAGACATGGCACTCTCTCGCTCGGCCGTTCGACTGGGGGAGAATAGCCCTGGAACCGGCCCTGGACACGCCCCTCCCCACGGCCGACCGGAAGTGACCAGCGTCACATAAGAATTCGGTGAATGCGGAGGCAACCATTCACTGGATTCGCCGGTCACATCACCGGAACCAGCGGTTACATCCGTCTGCCGCGCTCGATTCACGGGGGTCCTCATGAAGCTTCGCCGCGCCATGGCCGCGGCAGCCGCCACGGCTGTCATCGCGCCCATAGCCCTGCTGTCCGCACCGGCCGCCTTCGCGGACGACCAGCCCTCGGCGTCCGAGAGCGCGCCCAGCGAGATCCCGAGCGACACGGCCTCCGCCTCCCCGTCGGACTCCGCGGCACCGAGCGACAGCGCCTCCGCGTCCGAGTCGGCCTCCGCGTCCGCCTCGCCCAGCGACAGCGCGAGCGCCAGTGCGAGCGCGTCGGCCTCGGCCTCGACCTCGGCCGAGCCGTCGGATTCGGCGGAGCCCAGCGAGGACCCGTCCGACCCGGACGTCCCCTACTGCGAGGACCTCGACGAGGACTTCGGCAACGCCAAGGTGTCCGCCGACATCAAGGGCCTGCCCGGCAAGATCGTCGCCGGGGACGGCTTCCACGGCTTCAAGCTGGTGGTGACCAACGAGTCCAAGACCGACGTCGAGGGTGTCGCCTTCTACGCCGAGATCGAGAACTACGAGCTGAGCGAGTCCAAGTTCCTCAGCCCTTACGTCGACCTGGAGTTCAAGAACCCCGAGACCGGCTCCTGGGACCGGATCGGCAGCGACGACTGGGCCGGCGACTACTTCTTCTACGTCGACACGCTCAAGTCCGGCGCGAGCAAGTCGGTCGACCTGCGGGTCTCCATCGACGCCAAGGCGCCCGCCGGTGACGCCTACTCCTTCGGCTCCGGCGCCTACCTCGACAAGGTCGACGGCCAGGACTGCATCGCCGAGGGCTGGGCCCAGTACGACTTCACGGTCCTCAAGGCCGGCTCCGCCAACCCGGACCCGGGTACGGCCACGCCGAGCGAGGACGGCGGCAAGGACTCCGTGAAGCGGCCGCAGGGCGAGGTCTCCGACCTGCCGACCGGCAACCTCGCCGAGACCGGCTCCAGTTCGGCCCTGCCGGTCATCGGCCTGGTCGGCGGGGTCGCCGTCGTGGCCGGCGCCGGCGCGGTGTTCGTGGTGCGGCGCCGGAAGGCCGGGACGGTCGCGTAGCCATGTGAACGAGGTCGCGCGGACCGCCTGCCGAGGCGGCCGCGCGCACCGGACGAAGAGGGACCTGGGCTCGGAGGGGGGCACAGGTCCCTCTTCGGTGTCCGGGCGCTCGCCGTCCGGGGGCTCGTTGTCCGGGCACTCGCCGTCCGGGCTACTTCTTCGGGGGCACGGCCGGGATGTCCAGCAGCGGCAGGCGCAGCGCGCCGAAGGCCTCGGCCGGGACCGCGGGGCGGTGCGGCTCGACCGGCCGCAGCCGCTCGTACGCCTCGCCCTGCCGCGGCCGCGGGTCCGCCTCGCCCTTGTTGGGCCAGTACGACATCGCGCGCTCGGCCTGCGCGGTGATGGTGAGGGACGGGTTCACGCCCAGGTTCGCGGAGACGGCGGCGCCGTCCACGACCGAGATGCCGGGATGGCCGTAGAGCCGGTGGTACGGGTCGATGACCCCGCTCTCGCGCGAGTCGCCGATCGGGCAGCCGCCGAGGAAATGCGCGGTGAGCGGGGTGCCCATCAGCTCGCCGACGTTGCTGCCGGCGAAGCCGTTGATCTCGGCGGCGAGCACGGTCGCGGCCTTGGAGGCTGCCTTGATCTGCTTGGGGTTGGGCGCGCCGTGCCCCTGCCGGGCGGTGAGCAGGCCCTTGCCGACGCCGTCCGGTTTCAGGTACGTCGTCAGGGAGTTGTCCAGGGACTGCATCACCAGGCCGATGATGGTCCGTTCCGACCAGCGCCGGTTGGAGAGCGAGCGCAGCACGAGCATCGGGTGGCGGGCCGCGTTCGCCAGCCAGCCGAGGACGCGGGAGGAGCCTTCCGCGTACGGCACCTGGAGGATGGACATGCCGCCCATCGCGTTGGAGCCCTTGCCGTAGCGGACCGGCTCGATGTGCGTGTTCGCGTCCGGGTGGATGGAGGACGTGATGGCGACGCCCCGGGTGAAGTCGGCCTTCGGGGTGCCGTGCGCCCTGCGGTAGCGGCGGTCGTCGGTCTGGGCGCCGACCAGCGCCTCGGAGTTGGTGCGGGTGAGGTCGCCCAGCCGGTCGGACAGGTACGGCAGTTGGCCGCCGGCCTTCATCCGGTGCAGCAGCGTCTGGGTGCCGTAGGTGCCGGCCGCGACGACGACCCGGCGTGCCGTGAAGGTCCGGCCCTTCGCCTTCCGGTCGTCGGTGGGGAGGGTCGCGACGGCGTACCCGCCCCGCGAGTCGTCGGTGACGGAGACGACGGTGGTCATGGGGTGGACGACCGCGCCCGCCCGCTCGGCGAGGTGCAGGTAGTTCTCGTTGAGGGTGTTCTTCGCGCCGTGCCGGCAGCCCGTCATGCACTCGCCGCACTCGGTGCAGGCGTTGCGGGCGGGACCGGCGCCGCCGAAGTAGGGGTCGGCGACCTGCTCGCCGGGTGCGGCCTTCGCGTCGCCGGCGGCGTCCTTGCCGTCGCCGAAGAAGACGCCGACAGGGGCGAGATGGAAGGTGTCGCCGACGCCCAGCTTCTCCGCCGCCGCCTTCAGGTGCACGTCGGAGGGGGTCATCGTCGGGTTGAGCCGTACGCCGAGCATGCGCTCCGCCTGGTCGTAGTACGGCTTCAACTCCTCCTGCCAGTCGGTGATGCCACGCCACTGGGGGTCGTCGAAGAAGGCCTTCGGCGGGACGTAGAGGGTGTTGGCGTAGTTGAGCGAGCCGCCGCCGACGCCCGCGCCGGCCAGCACCATGACGTTGCCGAGGAGATGGATGCGCTGGATGCCGAAGCAGCCGAGCTTGGGCGCCCAGAGGTAGTTCCTGATGTCCCAGGAGTTCTTGGGGAGCGACTCACGGGTGAAGCGGCGGCCGGCCTCCAGGACGCCCACGGTGTAGCCCTTCTCCGTCAGACGCAGGGCGGTCACGGATCCGCCGAAGCCTGATCCGACGACGATGACGTCGTAGTCGTAGGTGTCCTGGGGCACGGGTGCTCCTCGTCGAGTTTCGCGTGCGGGCCGTCAGTGGTCGATCGCGCGGGTCTCCGCGTCCCCGGAGGGGCGCCTCAGCGCAGCCTCAGCGCCTTCATCACCTTCAGACTCGTGCTCATGAAGGCGGCGTACTTCTCGTCGTCCATGCCGAGGGAGGGGGCCATGGGGAGCAGGCGCTGCTGGGCCACGGTCTGCGCCTCGGTGTACTTGAGGATGCCCTCCGAGCCGTGCCGGCGGCCGAGACCCGAGTCCTTCATGCCGCCCATCGGGGACTGGACGCTGCCGTAGGCGGGCGCGTAGCCCTCGTTGACGTTCACGGTGCCGGTGCGCAGGCGGGCGGCGACGGCGCGGCCGCGGCTGCCGTTCCTCGTCCAGACCGAGGAGTTCAGGCCGTACGGCGTGCCGTTGGCGTGCTCGACGGCCTCGTCCTCGGTCCTGAAGCGGTAGAGGGAGACGACCGGGCCGAAGGTCTCCTCCGTGCAGACGGCCATCGCGTCCTCGACGCCGTCCAGGATGGTCGGCTCGTAGAAGTAGGGGCCGATGTCGGGGCGTGCGGTGCCGCCCGCGACGACGGTCGCGCCCTTCTCCACGGCCTCCGCCACGTGGCGGCTGACCGTCTCCAACTGCCGCTCCCCCACCAGGGATCCCATGTCCGCGCCGTAGGCCAGCGAGCGGCCCAGCCGCATGGCCCTGGTGCGGGCGGCGAACCGCTCGACGAAAGCGTCGGCGACGGACTCGTGGACGTACAGCCGCTCGATGGAGATGCAGAGCTGGCCGGCCGAGGAGAAGCAGGCGCGGACCGCGCCGGCCGCCGCCTTCTCGATGTCGGCGTCCTCCAGGACCAGCATGGCGTTCTTGCCGCCGAGTTCGAGGGAGACACCGACCAGCCGGGCCGCCGCGCCCTGCGCGACCTCGCGCCCGGTGCGGGTGGAGCCGGTGAAGGAGACGTAGTCGGCGTGCCGGACGACCTCGGGGCCGACGACCGGGCCCTCGCCGAGGACGACCTGGAAGACGTCGGCGGGCAGCCCGGCCTCGATGAGGATGTCGCGGGCCCACAGGGCGGTCAGGCAGGTCTCGGTGTCCGGCTTCATGACGACCGCGTTGCCCGCGACGAAGGCGGGCAGCGCGTCGCCGACGGAGAGTTCGAGCGGGTAGTTCCAGGGGGCGATCTGGCCGACCACGCCCCGCGGGTGCCGGAGTTCGGTGACCTTGGTGAGGGTGGGCATGGCGCCGGCGTGCCGCTTGGGGCGCAGGTAGGCGGGCGCCTTGCGGCCGTAGTGCCGGGCGGCCACGGCGACGGCCTGCACCTCCTCGTGCGCGTGCAGGCGGGCCTTGCCGGTCTCCAGCTGGATGAGGTCGAGGACCTCCGCCTGCCGGGCCAGCACCAGGTCGTGGAAGCGCAGCAGGACGGCCGCGCGCTGCCGCACCGGCACCTTCGCCCACACGGCCTGCGCGGCACGGGCCGCCTCGAAGGCCTTCGCCACGTCCTCGGGGTTGGACTCGGGCAGGTCGGCCAGCTTCTCGCCGGTGAAGGGCGTGTGGTTGGCCGTACGGCCGGAGCCGACGACGCCCTTGGTGAGCTGGGCGACCAGCTCGGGCGTGACCACGTCGGCGGCGGTTCGGGCCCCCGCGGGGGCGGGAGCGAGCGGGTTCGTGCCGGTGGTGGCCGGTGCGGGGGCCGGGGCCTGCGAGTCCGTCATGGCCGCAGGGTATTCGGGAGCGGGGCCTTTGGGTACCCGTGGGTAACCCGGATTCACCGAGTGCTCACACAGTGCCAGTGATCACTGGCAGGGAATGTGCTGATCAGGGGGTTGGACGGGGCGGGAGCCCGCGTTCAGCCGCGTTCCGGCTTTTTGGCGAGAAGGAGGCCGAGGGCGGCGAAGGGCGTGAGGCGACGGGGTTCGGAGGCCGTCGGGGGCGGCTCGGCCCGGGGCGAGCGCGGTGCCGGGGCCGGGGGCTCGGTGACCCACGCCGGCAGGGCCGTACCGGCGGCCTCGGCGAGGACCTCGGCCGCCTCCGGGGCGGCCGGACGGGCCTCCGGGTCGGGGGCGAGCAGGCGCTCCAGGAGCGGGCCGAGCGGACCGGGGTCCGGCGCGGTGGCCGCCCGCAGCAGCGCGCCCAGCGACCACAGGTCGGAGGCGGGCCCGGCACCGCGCCCGGCGGCGCACTCGGGCGCCAGGAAGCCGTCGGGGACGCCGTGACCTTGGGGGCTGCGCTCTTCCGGCCGGTTCCGCTGTGACTGCTGCCCTTGCTGCGACTGCGCTGACTGCTCTGTCTGCTCTGTCTGCTCTGACCGCTCCGACTGCTCCGACTGCTCCGACTGCTCCGACTGCTCCGACTGCTCCGACTGCTCCGACTGCTGACCCTGCTGTGCCTGCTGGCCCGCGCCGATGCCGAAGTCGGTCAGTACGACCCGGTCGCCCCCGGACTCCAGGAGGACGTTGGACGGCTTGAGGTCGCGGTGCACGATGCCGACGCAGTGGGCGGCGTGCAGGGCGCCGAGCACCGCGAGCCCGATCCTGGCGGCCTCGGCGGGCGCCAGCGGGCCGTCCGCGGCGAGGGCCTCCTGCAGCGACGGGCCCTCCACCAACTCCATGACGACCCAGGGAAGTTCGTTCTCCAGCAGTACGTCGAGGATGGTGACGGCGGCCGGGTGGTCGACGCGTGCGGCGGCCCGGGCCTCGTGCAGCAGGCGGTGGGCGGCGCGCTGCCGTTCCCCGGCGTCCGGTTCGCCGGTCAGGCGCGGCTCCTTGACGGCGACCCGGCGCCCGTCCTGCTCGTCGCGGGCACGCCACACGGTGCCCGTCGGCCCGGAGCCGATGCGCTCGGCGAGCCGGTAGCGCCCGCCGATCAGACGTTCCCCGACCGGCCGTTCGCCGTCTTCACTCATGGCACATGAGTACCTTGCGCACCATGCCCTTGTCGAAGCGGCACGGTCAGCGGCCCGCGGAGCGATCCGGTGCCCGGCCCGGGACGAACGTGTCCACGGCCACGTCGAAGTACTCGCGTGCCTCCCGCACCTTCCCGACCGGCGCCGACACCCACACGTCGTACAGCCGGCCGCCCTCCTCCCAGCACAGGTCGAAGGTGTGCCGGGGCCCCTCCGCCGCGCTGAACCCCTTCCAGGTGAACTCCCAGAAGGCGGCCGGGTGTCCGGAACGGGTGGTGTCGGTGACCCGGCCGTCGTGGTAGCCGGGGTTGGTGCTCGGGCCCTCGGCCGCCGCCCGCCGCATCGCCGTCCCCGGACCGCCGGTCTGCGGCTCGGACACCCGGACACCGAGCCGGAAGGCCTGACCCGGTGACAGGTAGAAGACACGCTGGCCCTGCGGGTCGCGGGTGAAGTCCTCGGGTACGGCGAGGGAGAAGCCGCCGGGATCCCGCGCGAGACGGTAACCGGACGGCACCTGCCGGGAGTTCGCGGACGCGGGCGGGGACGAGGACGGGTGTACGGACGGCGAGGCCGACGGGGGTGTCCGGGACGGGGTCGGGGCGGTGGCCGTCGGGCGCGGCGCGGAGACCGACGCCGAGGGCCCGGGAGCCGGCCCGCCGCCGCCTCCGCCGCCGTGGAAGAGCAGCGCGGCCGCCGACACCCCGGCCCCGGCCATCGCCGCGACCAGCAGCGCGGCGACCAGCACCCCGCGGGACGAGTACCGGGGCGGGCCGTCCGGTGCCGGGGCGGGCGGCCAGGGCACGTCGCGCTGGGTCGGCGTGTACGCGGCGGCGCCGTCCGCGGCGGACGCGGCCGGCACGGTCCCGGTCTCCAGGAACCCGCGCAGCATCCGCTCGGCCTCCGCCGCGCCCAGCCGCCGCTCGGGGTCCCGCTCCAGCAGCCCTCGTACGACCGGCAGCAGGGGCTCCGCCTGGGACGGTGGCCGGATCTCGTCGGAGACCACGGCGTGCAGGATCCCGCCGAGCGAGTCGCGGCGGAACGGCGACTCGCCGCTGAGGGCCGCGCACAGCAGGACGCCCAGCGACCACAGGTCGGAGGCGGGACCGGACCTGGAGCCGGACATGCGCTCGGGCGCGGTGTACTCGGGCGATCCGACGAAGGACCCGGTCTCGGTGAGCGTGGTGGCGCCCGCGACCTGGGCGATTCCGAAGTCGGTGAGCACGACACGCCCGGTGCCGGTCTCCACGAGCACGTTCGCCGGTTTGATGTCCCGGTGCAGGACCCCGGCCGTGTGCGCCGTCCGCAGCGCGCTCAGCAGGGCGACGCCGATCCGGGCGGTCTCGGCGACGTCGACCGGGCCGTTCCGGGAGATCCGGTCGGCGAGCGAGCCCCCGTCGATCAACTCCATGACGATGTAGGGGCGTTCGCCCTCCTCGACCACGTCGTGCACCACGATGATGTGCGGGTGGTGCAGCTGCGCTACGGCCTGCGCCTCACGCAGGGTGCGGTCGCGGCGCAGCCGGGCGTCGTCGTCCGGGAGCGAGTCGTCGACGGTGAGTTCCTTCACGGCGACCTGCCGGCCGAGCAACTGATCGGTAGCGCGCCACACGACACCCATTCCGCCCCGCCCGAGCCGCGTTTCCAGGCGATAACGCCCCGCGATCAGACGAACGGCTTCCCCGTCGGTCCCCATGGGCCCATGATGCCCCACCGGACGCCGCCGTTCCGGACGCCGACCGGCCAACAAACCGGACTCCGGCAGCACATGGGGGCGTACGGCGTCAGCCGGACGTTCCCGGATCCCAGCTCTGCAGCACCCATGTGAACTGTTTGCTCGCGGTGGGCCAGTCCTTCGCGGGCGACGACATGTAGATGGCGTACTCGACGCCCTCCCGGGAGTAGTAGGTCTCCTCGATCGCGCGCCGCGGCCCGGCGGTGTTCGCCCCGTCCTTGGCCAGCGCGGTCCAGGTGTAGTCCCACACCGACCCTTCCCGGTCCCGGTACAGGTTCTTCCTCATGGTCACGCGCCGGTAGTCGACCAGCCGCTGCAACTGCTGCTCCAGGTCCAGCTGGTGGGCGAACGCGTCGGAGAAGTCGGGCGAGCTGTCGACGGCGATGCGCAGGAAGTGGCGGCCGCCGTCGGGCGTGTAGTCGATCTGCTTGAGGTCGCCGTTGATGCCGTAGACGCTCCGCTTCCAGCCCTTGGGCAGGGAGAGCTTGAAGCCCAGCGGGTCCTGCACGGAATGCCAGTCGGCGGGGACCGCGCCGTCCGGCGTCGAGGTCGGGCTCGCCGGGGACGAACCGGACGTGGCCGGGCCGGCCGCGCCGTCGGATCCGTCCCGGTGGCCGGAGTTCCAGTTCTGCAGGGCGATCGCCGCGCCGCCGCCGAGGAGTGCGGCCACGGCGACGACCACGGCGAGCGTGCGCAGGCGGCGTCGGCCGGTCCGGCCGGAGGCGGGGGGTGGTCCGATGGTCGTCGCCGGGTTCGTGGAGCTGCCCGCGGTGCTCCGGCCCTCGTAGGAACCGCCGTAGGAACCGCCGCGCGAGTCGCCGTAGGGTCCGCCCTGCGCGCCGGCGTAGGGGCTGCCGTACGACGCCGAGTCCCGTGAGCTGTCGTGCGAACCGCCGTACGGGGTGCCGGGGTCGGGCCGGGGCACCTCGGTGACCTGCGACCGTGTCGGTACGTACGCCTGGGCGCCGCTGGGCCGTCGGCCCTCCGCCGCCTCGGCGAGCATCTGCTCGGTCTCCTCGGGGCCGGGCCGCTGGTCGGGCTCCTTGCGCAGCAGCGCGGTGATGACCGGCTCCAGCGGGCCCGCGTTGCGCGGTTCGGTGGCCTCGTCCTCGACGACGGCCTGCATGGTGGTCAGCGGCGAGGTGCGGCGGAACGGCGAGCGCCCCTCCACCGCGGTGTACAGCGTCGCGCCCAGCGCCCACAGGTCGGAGGACGGCCCCGGGTCGTGCCCGCGCACGCGCTCCGGCGCGAGGTAGTCGACGGATCCGACGACTTCGCCGGTACGGGTGATCGTGGTGTCGCCCTCGATCTGCGCGATGCCGAAGTCGGTGAGGAGGACCCGGCCGTCCCGGCCGAGCAGGACGTTGCCCGGCTTGATGTCCCGGTGCAGGACGCCGGCGCCGTGCGCGGCGCGCAGCGCGCGCAGCACCCACAGCCCGATCCGGGCGGCCTCCCGCGGCTCGACGCGCCCGCGTTCCTTGACCTCGTCGGCCAGCGAGTGGCCCTCGACCAGTTCCATGACGATCCACGGGCGGCCGTCGTGTTCGAGGACGTCGTGCACGGTGACGACGGCGGAGTGGTTGATGCGCGCCGCGGCCCGGGCCTCGGCCCGGGTGCGGGCCAGCAGGACGGCCTGGTCGCTCTCGGAGACGTAGAGCGCGGCCGTCAGCTCCTTGATGGCGACGGCCCGGTGCAGCACTTCGTCGTGGGCGCGCCACACCCTGCCCATGCCGCCGCTGCCGATGATGTCGGCCAGCCGGTACCGGCCCGCGATGAGCAGGCCCTGCATCTGATTCACGTTGCCCCGCAATGGTCTTGTCAGGGTCAGACTAAGGACCCCCCTGCGGTCATGGAACCGGTGGGGTCCCACGGAGACAGCACTGTGACGGTTTTCGCTTTCGGCACGGAATGTGAACGCAATCCCCCCATCGGAACGGGAACCATCCGGCTCGCACCGGCGTTGACGCTCAGCCCGTGTACTTGTACGTCGAGGACGCCTTCTCGTACAGCTGGGTCACCTTGTCCCGCTCCGACTCCGGGCCGCGGACCTGGACGATGTGGTACCGCCCATTGATCAGGAAGACCATGTTCCGTACGAACAGGTCGCCTTCCTGACTGTCCGTCCAGGTGAACTGCCCCTCGGCGGAGACCTGCTCGCCCACCGTGATGGTCCGCAGTCCGCTCGCCGTGGCCCAGCTGGAGTCCCGGTACGGCTGCAACTCCCGTTCCTTGTCGCGCTGGTACGTCATCGGGTCGCTGCCGTAGGAGGCCGCGCTGTCCCGTCCGGCGACGACGATCAGCTCGAACTTGCCGTGCGCGTACACCACCTGGCCGCTGCCGTTGCGCGGTGTGCGGCTCCAGCCCTTGGCGACGGCGACCTGGAAGCCGTCCGGGTCCTCGCGCAGGGTGAACCCGTCGCCGGCCGGGGCGCCGCCCGTCGAACCGGCGGTGGTCTGCGTCTCGGTGGACGGGGCCGTCGTCTGCGTCGGGGTCGGCTCGGTGGTCGGACCGGGCGCGGCGCTGGTCTGGCCGGCCGAGCCCGTCCGGTCGCCGCCGGTCGCGCCGCTGTCCTTCTTCGGCAGGAACAGCATGGCGTACGCGACCGCGCCAGCCAGCAGGAGCAGCACCACCAGGAGCAGCGTCCGGCCGAGTCTGCGCGGTGAACCCGCCTCCTGGCGGCCCCGCTTGTGCCGCCCGTGCGGACTGGTCGCCGGCAGCCCGGCCCGGCGCCAGCGCACCAGTTGACCGCGACGGCGGACGATCGGCAGCCGGGCCGGATCGGCGGCCGGCGGTGCGGCGACGACGTGCGCGCCGGCGTCCGGCTCGGGCGCGGAACGCACCAGCGAACGCAGCCAGCCGCGCAGCTCCTCGAAGTCCAGGCGCTCGGTGGGGTCCTGACGCAGCAGCGACTCCACGACCGGCCGAAGCGATCCGCACTCCTCGGCGAAGGCGGGCGGCTCCGAGCACACCAGCTGCACCAGTTCGGCCGTCGACTCCTCCGGATACGGCGCGTGTCCCTGCACGGCCCGGAACAGCAGCGCGCCGAGCGCCCACAGGTCGGTGGCCGGGCCGATGGGCGCCGCCAGCTGCCAGTTCTCGTGCACGGGTCCGGCCTGCTCCGGCGCCCAGCGCTCGGTGACCGGCCCGACCACGGTCATCCGCACCTGCCTGGCGCGCTCGGCGGCCAGCGCGGTCGTGGGTCCGCGCCGCGCCGTCACGGCGGCGCCCGCCTCACCCCAGCGAGGTGTCTGCGCGGGCACGACCGGACGCGGCACGTCGGTGCCGGGCCCGGCGGCCGGGAGCGCGGTGCGCTCCGCGGGAGACGTGCCGGGGCCGACGGCCGGCGGCGCGGTGCGCTCCGCGGGAGGCATGCCGGGGCGGGGCACCGCCCCGTGCCAGGACGAGGGCGCGCCGCTCACCCCGTACGGGTCGGCGATCCGCCCCGGCGGCACGGCACCGGCGGCCCGCTGGCCGCCTCCGGGCGCCTCCAGCTCGGCCTGGCCCCGCCCGTACGGCGACTGCGCGACACCGTTGGCCTGCCCCGGAACGTACGGGGACTGCGACGGGCCGTCGGACTGGCCCTGGCCGTACGGCGATTCCGATCCACCGTTCGTCCGGCCCGGACCGTACGGCGACTCCGAGACGCCATTGGCGGGACCCTGGCCGTACGGCGACTCCGACACGCCGTTGGCCGTTCCCTGGCCGTACGGCGGGCGGTGGGCGGAGGTGTCGGGGTGCTGGTCCGTGGGCGGGCGGGCGCCGGGGAGGGCGGCGCGGCCGTTCTGCTGGGTCTCCTGGACCCGGGCGGCGGCCCTGGCCCCCGCCCGGTACGCGGCGATCGCCCCGGCCCGCGCGGCGCGCACGTCGGTGCCGGTCTCCAGCGCACGCCGCTCCACCGCGCCCGTACCGGCACCGCCCGAGCCCTCCTCGGATCCGGCCGCGGGCAGCCCGCCTGCGGCACGGGCCTGGATGGCGGCGCGCCGGGCGGCCTCGGGGTCCGTGTCCGGCACGCCGGGCGCCGGGCGCGCGCCGGTCGTACCACCCGCCGCACCACCCGTGCTTCCGATGCTCCCGACGGCGAGGGCGCCCGCGCCTCCGGGACCGGCCGGACCGCCGGATATGGCGGAACCCTCCGCCGCCGCACCGCCGCCCTCACCTTCCGGCGCCGGCACCGGGTCGTACCCGCACAGCGCCTCCTCCGCCGCGCCGACCGCGAGGCCGGTCAGCATCACCCGGCCGTCGTCGCAGACGAGGACCGTGCGGGCGGTGATGTTGCGGTGCACCCAGCCGTGCGCGTGCAGCACCCGGAGGGCCATCAGCACGTCGGAGGCCACCTCGGCGGCCCGGTACGGCGACAGCGGGCGTTCGGCGAGCAGGGTCGCCAGCGACCGCGCGGAGACGAACTCGCTGACGATCCAGAGCGAACCGCCCTCGGCGAAGACGTCGAAGACCTGGTCGAGCCGGGGATGGTCGGGGATCCGGGCGGCGGCCTGCGCGGCCTCCACGGCGCGGCGCACGGCGGGATCGCTCGGCCGGCGTGTCGCGGCGCGGGCGGACGGCGGCCGGCGCGCGCCGCGGTCACGGGCCGTGAACCCGTCGGGCAGCCCCTCCGCGTCCAGCACCTCGGCCTCGACGACCTCGGGCAGCGGCACCTGCCGGACGTAGACCTCCTGCCCGCTGTAGGTGTCGAAGGCCCGGGTCTCGGTGTGTTCGTACTCGTCGGAGGGGGGCAGGGGCAGGCGGTAGCGGTCGGCGAGCACCCGACCCGCGTAGTCGTCCACGTTGCCTCCCCCGGCCGGCCGGTGGTCAAATCCGCTCGTTTCGCGGGCCGTTCCGCACACCTACCTGGATGCGTACGGTCCGCAACCACTCACGATACGTGCCGGAGGCACATTGCATTGAGGCGATGCGAATTTGTCACTTCGGCCGGAAGCTCGCCGCCAGCGTCTTCCAGGTGTCCGCGCGCAGCTCACCGTTCCAGTCCGCGGCCTTCGCGGTGTACATCAGCGCGTACCCCTGCTTCGAGCTGACGACGAACCCGCGGTCCACGGTCCGGTACTCGGTACCGCCGTCGACGTAGGTGAACTCCCAGTCGGCCGTGTTCCAGCCGCGGTAGTCCACGCTCGCTATGCGTATCTTCTGGTACTGGGAGCGGACCATGTACCGCTCCTGGTTCTTCCAATCCGCCACCGGGTCGTCCTTGGGCGTGCTCGTCCAGGCGATCAGCAGCTTCTGCCCGTCGGGCCCGGTGAACCGGTCGCCGGCGGAGCTGCCGGTCTGGAACTTCCAGCCCGCGGGCAGCCCGATCGAGTACCCCTGGCCGCCCTTGTAGGTCTGCGCCACCGACGAGCTGTCGTCGCTGCCACTGGAGTTCGACCCGGAGGAACCCCCCTTGTCGTCCGAGTCGTCCTTGCCTCCGGAGTTCCCGGAGCCGGTGGCCGCCGCGGAGTCGCCGTCGGTCTCCTTGCCGCCGCTGGTGTCCTCCTTGGTGGCGGATCCGCCGCCGGATCCCGAACCGGAAGCCGCGCCGGAGCCCTTGCTCGTGTCCGAGCTGGCCACCGCCTTGGAACCGCCGCTCTGGCCGCTCCCCTTGTCGTCCCCGTCGCCGCCGCCCAGCGTGAGGGCGAGCACGGTGCCGAGGACCGCGAGGGCCACCACCACGGCGATGATCACCAGGGTCCGCCTGGGCACCACGTCGGTCAGCGGGGCCCGGGGCACGGGCCGGGGCGCCAGGTCCAGATCCGGTGGCGGCATGACCGGCCACCCGGAACTCGCCCGGCCCGCGGCGGGCTTGGTCCCCGCCGCCGCGCCGTCCGCGCCGGTCCCGACGGAGGGGGTGGCCGCGGCGGGACGCGCGCCGCTCGCGGAGCCGGCGACCGGAGCCGAACCGGAGGCGGCCTGATCGGAGGCAGCCTGACCGGAGGCGGCGGCCGTCCCGGCAGCGGCGTCCTTCGGCCGGGCCGCGGCCGACGCGCCCGCCGCGCCCGCGGCCTTGCGCACGGACCGCAGCGCTCCGCGCAGCTTCTCCCCGGCCTCCTCGCTCCGCCGGGCCGTGGTGGCCTTCTCCTCCCGCGTCGCGTCCGGCTGCGCGGGCAGCGGCACGACCCGGGTGGCGTCGACGGGCAGGTCCTCGGGCGCCTTGATCACCGCGTTGAGCATCGCCCGCGCACCGGCGTCGTCCAGCCGCTGGGCCGGGTCCTTGGTGAGCAGCCCGTAGATGACGTCCCGGAGCGGACCCGCGTTCTTGGGTTCCTCCAGCTGCTCGGTCATCACGGCGGTCAGCGTGGCGATCGCCGACCCCTTGTCGTACGGCGGTGCGCCCTCGACCGCCGCGTACAGCAGGCCGCCGAGCGACCACAGGTCGGCCGCCGGGCCGGGCTTGTGACCGCGGGCGCGCTCCGGGGAGATGTAGGAGGGGGCGCCGACGAGCATGCCGGTGGAGGTGATCGACGGGTCGCCCTCGACCTGGGCGATACCGAAGTCGGTGAGCACGACCCGGCCGTCGCCCTCGGAGATCAGCACGTTGGACGGCTTCACGTCCCGGTGCAGGATGCCCTCGCGGTGCGCGGAGCGCAGCACGTCCAGGATCGCGAGCCCGACCTCGGCCGCGCGCCTGGGCTTGAGCACGCCGTCCTCGCGGATGACCTCCGCGAGCGACCTGCCCTCGACCAGCTCCATCACGATCCAGGGCCGGTCGTCCTCCTCGACCACGTCGAAGACCGTCACCGCGCTGTTGTTGCGGATCCGGGCGATCGCCTTGGCCTCGCGCAGGGTGCGCGTGATCAGGCGCCGCTTCTCCTCCTCGTCGATGTTCGTCGGGAACCGCAGCTCCTTGACGGCCACCGTCCGCCCGAGGGTCTCGTCCTCGGCGCGCCACACCGTGCCCATACCGCCGCGGCCGAGCACGCGTCCCAGCCGGTACCGCCCGGCGAGAAGACGCTCGCTGTTGTCCTGACGAGTCTCCTGACGGGAATTACCCGCCCGCTCCGCCTCCGACATGCGTCCCCTCATGCAACCCGCCCTGACAGAGCCTTCATTGTCCCTCACCCGACAAGTGCCCGGCGCCCAGGGTGCCCCTGATCGCCCGTCGGGGCCGGCCGGCCCGAACCCCACGTGACCGATGGGTCACACGGGGCGCGATGACGAGCCGCGACCAGGGAGGAACCAGGGTGCCGTCGCTTCGGACACTGGTGGCCATACCGGTCTCTCTCGCCCTGCTCCCGGCCCCGGTGACCGCCGTTTCCGCGTCCTCGGCGGAGGTCACCGACCCGCTCCTGTCACAGTTCCTCACCAAAGGCGGAGCACCCGCCGCGGCCCTCCTGGAACGCGACGGGGACGGCGTCCGCCACGCGGCCCCGGCCCCGGCATCCGCCGCGCCGATCACTCCCCGCGGGCCGCGTCACCAAGGCGTTCATCGCCACCGTCGCCCTGCAACTGGCCGCCGAACACCGGCTGCCCCTCCCTCGACCGGTGCCGGCCGCTTCTCCTGCTCCAGCACCGGGCACGTCGTCCTCGGCATGGCCGACGGTGTGGGGGCACAACGGCCGGATCCCGGGCGGCTTCGTGCGCGGCGCGGCCTCGGAGGACGGCCGGCACGTCCTGACGTTCCGCGGGAACACGACGTCGGTGGCGGACCCGGCCCTCGAACCCGCGCTGCTCGCGGCCGCGTTCTGTCCTCGCGGCCGGCAGGACCGGGGTTCCGCCTTCCTCCGGCGGGCCTACAGCGGCACGATGTCCGGGGCTCCGAGGCGGGCCGCGTCCGCCGTCAGGTCGTCCGGCTGGAGCTGGGACTCCCGTTCCGCCTCCACCCGCTTCTCGTAGTGCTCGACCTCGCGCTCGATGTGGTCCTTGTCCCAGCCGAGGACCGGAGCCATCAGCTCGGCGACCTCGCGGGCGCTGCGGGTGCCCCGGTCGAAGGTCTCTATGGAGATGCGGGTGCGGCGGGTGAGGACGTCGTCGAGGTGGCGGGCGCCCTCGTGGGAGGCGGCGTAGACGACCTCGGCGCGCAGGTAGTCCTCGGCGGCCGCGAGCGGCTCGCCCAGGGACGGGTCGGCGGCGATGAGGTCGAGGAGTTCGTCCGCCATCGAGCCGTACCGGTTCAGCAGGTGTTCGACCCGTGCGACGTGGATGCCGGTGCGGGCGGCGATCCTCGCCCGCGCGTTCCACATCGCCCGGTAGCCCTCGGCGCCGAGCAGCGGGATGTCCTCGGTGACGCACTCCGCGACCCGCATGTCGAGCCCGTGCACCGCCTCGTCGACGGCGTCCTTGGCCATCACCCGGTACGTCGTGTACTTGCCGCCCGCGACCACCACGAGCCCGGGTGCCGGATGGGCGACGGTGTGCTCGCGCGACAGCTTGCTGGTGGCGTCGGACTCGCCGGCCAGCAGCGGGCGCAGTCCCGCGTACACGCCCTGGACGTCGTCACGGGACAGCGGTACCGCGAGCACCGAGTTGACGTGGTTGAGCAGGTAGTCGATGTCGGCGCTGGAGGCGGCCGGGTGGGCCTTGTCGAGGTCCCAGTCGGTGTCGGTGGTGCCGATGATCCAGTGCCGGCCCCAGGGGATGACGAACAGGACCGACTTCTCGGTGCGCAGGATCAGGCCGCTCGTGGAGTGGATGCGGTCCTTGGGGACGACCAGGTGGATGCCCTTGGAGGCGCGGACGTGGAACTGGCCGCGCTCGCCGACCATCGCCTGGGTGTCGTCGGTCCACACGCCGGTCGCGTTGACGACCTGCTGGGCGTGGATCTCGTACTCGCCGCCGCCCTCCACGTCCAGCACCCGGGCCCCGACGACCCGCTCGCCCTCGCGCAGGAACCCGGTCACGCGCGCCCGGTTGGCCGCCTTCGCGCCGTAGGAGACCGCGGTGCGTACCAGGGTGGCCACGAAGCGGGCGTCGTCCATCTGCGCGTCGTAGTACTGGATGGCGCCGACCAGGGCGTCCTTGCGCAGGGCGGGGGCCACGCGCAGGGCGTGACGGCGGCTCAGGTGGCGGTGGGCGGGCAGGCCGCGTCCGTGGCCGCGGGCCATCGACATGGCGTCGTAGAGCGCGACGCCCGAGCCCGCGTACAGGCGCTCCCAGCCCTGGTGCTGGAGCGGGTAGAGGAACGGCACCGGCTTGACCAGGTGCGGGGCCAGCCGCTCCAGGAGCAGGCCGCGCTCCTTGAGTGCCTCGCGGACCAGCGCGAAGTCGAGCATCTCCAGATAGCGCAGGCCGCCGTGGACCAGCTTGCTCGACCTGCTGGAGGTGCCGGAGGCCCAGTCCCGGGCCTCGACTATGCCGGTGTTCAGTCCGCGGGTGGCCGCGTCGAGCGCGGTGCCCGCGCCGACCACTCCGCCGCCCACGACCAGCACGTCCAGTTCGCGCTCGGCCATGGCCGCCAAGGACTCCGCCCGCTGCTTCGGCCCCAGTGTCGCTGTCCTCACCGCTGCCTCCCGCTCTGCGCCATCGGTCATGGCTCGTCGTCGGTCGTCACTCGCCCCGGCCACACCCGGCAGGCGGGGCCCATGCCCAAAGTCTGACCGCGATGGCCGACTTCAGCCACCACGTACCCGCAGCCTGTGGACAACACTCACCGAACCCCGGAAGACACACGTACACAATCCCACATAACGTTCATATTTACTCCTAGTCTGACATTGCGCTTCGCTCATCCTGTCCACCGGGCTTGCGCACCTGTCCCGCTTCGGTTACTGGGAAGGACGGCCCACGCCATGCCCGCAGACCTCGCCGTCATGGGACTCGGTCCCTACGGCCTGCCCCTCGCCCAGGCCGCCGTGTCCGCCGGCCTCTCCACGATCGGGTACGCCACCGGACCCGAGGCGGGCCCGCTCAGCCCCGCCGAACTGCGCCGGATGCTCGCGAAGGGCTTCCGGGTCGCCAAGGACCCGGCCGAGCTGGGCCGGGTCCGGACGGCCGTCATCTGTGCGCCCACCCCGCGCGGCGCCGACGGCGGGCTCGACCTCGGGCAGGTGGAGGCCGCCGCCCGCACCCTCGCCGAGCGGCTGCGCCCGCACACCACGGTGATCCTGGAGTCGCCGGTCCATCCGGGCACCACGGAGGACTTCCTGCGGCCCCTGCTGGAGAAGGGCTCGGGCCTGCGCGCGGGCCGCGACTTCCACCTCGCCTACTCGCCCAGCCGGGTGGATCCGGGCAACCGCGACGTCACGCCCGCCACCACCCCGAAGGTCATCGGCGGTCTCACGCCCGCGTGCACGGAGTCGGCCGCCGCCTTCTACGGCCGGCTCACCGACAAGGTGGTCCGCGCGCGGGGCCTGCGCGAGGCCGAGACCGTGCACCTCCTGGAGACCAACTTCCGGCACGTCAACATCGCCCTCGTCAACGAGATGGCCGTTCTCTGCCACGACCTGGGCGTCGACCTGTGGGACGTCATCCGCTGCGCGGAGACCAAGCCGTTCGGCTTCCAGGCCTTCCGCCCCGGCCCCGGCGTCGGCGGCCACGGCGTCGCGCAGGACCTGTCCGGCGTCGCGGGCCGCGGTCTGCGGATGGTGGAGCTGGCCCAGCAGGTCAACAACCGGATGCCCGGTTACGTCGTCCAGCGCGCCGCCGCGCTGCTCAACGAGCACGGCAAGTCGGCCCGCGGCGCGCGCGTGCTGCTGCTCGGCGTCACCTACAAGGCCGACCTCGCCGACCAGCAGGCCACACCCGCGCGCGAGATCGCGATCCGGCTGATGGAACTGGGCGCCTCGGTCAGCTACCACGACCCGCACATCGCGTCCTGGAACGTCCTGGACCGCCCGGTCCCCCGCGCGGACTCCCTCTACGAGGCGGCCGCCGACGCCGATCTGACGATCCTGGTCCAGCAGCACCGGACCTACGACCTCCAGGGCCTGTCGGTGAAGGCGCAACTGCTCCTCGACACCCGCGGGGCGACTCCGACGGGGGCGGCGCACCGGCTCTGAGGCTCCGGCCGCGAGGGCCGGACGCGAAAAACGCCAGGGGCGTTGTCACAGGCCCCTGTTAATCTCCCCTCACTCGCGTCGCACAGGTGTGCGTACGCCGCTTTTCCCACTGTTCGCGCAGTGATCCACCAGGGGGGATTTCCTGTCATGAGCCAGTCAGCTCCACCGCCGCAGCCGCAGTCGCCGTCCCGGCCCGAGGCGCAGCCGGCGCCGGCCGTGCAGCAGGTGCCGCAGCCCGCCGACGGCAACCCGTTCGCCCAGCAGGCACCCGTGGCCGTCCCGCAGCCGCCCGCGCCGCTCCGCGGCAACGTCGCCCTCGGGCTGGCCGCCGCCGTCGTCGCGGCCGTCGCCGCCGCGGCCCTCTACGGCATGATCATCGGCTTCACCGAGCACGAGATCGGCTGGGCGGCCGTCGGCGTCGGCTTCGTCATCGGCCTCGCGGCGGGCAGGCTCGGCGGCCGCAACCCGGTGCTCGCCGTCGCCGCCGCACTCCTCGCGCTCGGCTCCGTCTACCTCGGCCAGCTCGTCGGCGAGGCGATGATCGGTGCCGACCAGCTCGACCTCGGCTTCTCCGAGGTGTTCTTCCAGCACTTCGGTGTCGTCCAGGACGCGTGGAAGGAGGAGGCCGACCCGCTGACCTTCCTCTTCTTCGCGATCGCCGGGTGGGCGGCGTTCTCGGGCGCCAGGAAGGCGGCCGGCTGACCGGCCCGCGGCACGCACGGAGGGCCGGTCACCGCCTCGGGTGACCGGCCCTCCGTGCGTCGCGCGGCGACTACCGCTTGTGCTGGCTGTCCGCCACCGTCACCTCGACGCGCTGGAACTCCTTCAGCTCGCTGTAGCCGGTCGTGGCCATGGCCCGCCGCAGTGCGCCGAAGAGGTTCATCGAGCCGTCGGGGGTGTGGGACGGGCCGGTGAGGATCTCCTCCAGGGTGCCGACCGTGCCGAGGTCGACCTTCTTGCCGCGCGGCAGCTCCTCGTTGACCGCCTCCATGCCCCAGTGGTGGCCCTTGCCGGGGCCGTCCGTGGCGCGGGCGAGCGGCGAGCCCATCATGACCGCGTCCGCACCGCAGGCGATCGCCTTGGGCAGGTCGCCGGACCAGCCGACACCGCCGTCGGCGATCACGTGCACGTACCGGCCGCCGGACTCGTCCATGTAGTCGCGGCGGGCGGCGGCCACGTCGGCGACCGCGGTGGCCATCGGGACCTGGATGCCGAGCACGTTGCGGGTGGTGTGGGCCGCGCCGCCGCCGAAGCCGACGAGGACGCCCGCGGCGCCCGTGCGCATCAGGTGCAGGGCCGCGGTGTAGGTGGCGCAGCCGCCGACGATCACCGGGACGTCGAGCTCGTAGATGAACTGCTTAAGGTTGAGCGGCTCGTGCGAGGACGAGACGTGCTCGGCGGAGACCGTCGTACCGCGGATGACGAAGATGTCCACGCCCGCGTCCACGACCGCCTTGGAGAACTGGGCGGTGCGCTGCGGGGAGAGCGCGGCCGCCGTGACCACGCCGGAGTCGCGCACCTCCTTGATGCGCGCGCCGATCAGCTCCTCCTTGATGGGGGCCGCGTAGATCTCCTGGAGCCGGCGGGTGGCCTGCTCGGCGGGGAGCCCGACGATCTCGTCGAGCAGCGGCTGCGGGTCCTCGTGCCGGGTCCACAGGCCTTCGAGGTTGAGCACGCCGAGGCCGCCCAGCTCGCCGATGCGGATGGCGGTGGCCGGGGAGACGACCGAGTCCATGGGGGCGGCCAGGAACGGCAGCTCGAAGCGGTAGGCGTCGATCTGCCAGGTGATCGAGACCTCCTTCGGGTCCCGCGTACGGCGGCTGGGGACGACGGCGATGTCGTCGAAGGCGTACGCCCGGCGGCCGCGCTTGCCGCGCCCGATCTCGATCTCAGTCACGTCTGTGGCCTTTCCCTCTTCGTTTCAGCGTCTTCCAGTATCGCCGACGGGCACGGCGAGGGCGGCCCCGGTGCGCCCGGGACCGCCCTGGAAAGACCGTGGAGACTACTTGCGGCTGTAGTTCGGGGCCTCGACCGTCATCTGGATGTCGTGCGGGTGGCTCTCCTTGAGGCCCGCGGAGGTGATGCGGACGAACCGGCCCTTGGACTCCATCTCGTCGATGGTGGCGGCGCCCACGTAGCCCATGGTCTGGCGCAGGCCGCCGACGAGCTGGTGCAGCACGTTGGAGAGCGGGCCGCGGTAGGGCACCTGGCCCTCGACGCCCTCGGGCACGAGCTTGTCGTCGGAGGCCACCTCGGCCTGGAAGTAGCGGTCCTTGGAGTACGACCGGCCCTGGCCGCGGGACTGCATCGCGCCCAGCGAGCCCATGCCGCGGTACGACTTGAACTGCTTGCCGTTGATGAAGAGCAGCTCGCCGGGCGACTCCTCGCAGCCGGCCAGCAGGCTGCCGAGCATCACGGTGTCGGCGCCGGCCGCGAGGGCCTTGCCGATGTCGCCGGAGTACTGCAGGCCGCCGTCGCCGATCAGCGGGATGCCGGCCGGTCGGGCCGCGAGGGAGGCCTCGTAGATCGCGGTGACCTGCGGGACACCGATACCGGCGACCACGCGCGTGGTGCAGATGGAGCCGGGGCCGACGCCCACCTTGATGCCGTCCACGCCGGCGTCGATGAGGGCCTGGGCGCCGTCGCGGGTGGCGACGTTGCCGCCGATCACGTCGACGTCCACGCTCGACTTGATCTTCGCCATCCAGCTGAGGGCGTTGCTGTTGTGGCCGTGCGAGGTGTCGACGACCAGGAAGTCCGCGCCGGCCTCGGCGAGCGCCTGGGCCCGCTCCAGCGCCTCGGGGCTGGCGCCGACGGCGGCGCCGACGAGCAGGCGGCCCTCGGCGTCCTTGGCGGCGTTCGGGTACTTCTCGGCCTTGACGAAGTCCTTGACCGTGATCAGGCCCTTGAGGACACCCGCGTCGTCGACCAGCGGCAGCTTCTCGATCTTGTGCTTGCGCAGCAGCTGGATGGCCTCGGTGCCGGAGATGCCGACCTTGCCGGTGACCAGCGGCATCGGGGTCATGACCTCGTGCACGCGCCGGGAGCGGTCGCTCTCGAAGGCCATGTCGCGGTTGGTGACGATGCCGAGCAGCTTGCCGGCCGGGTCGGTGACGGGCACGCCGCTGATGCGGAACTTGGCACAGAGCGCGTCGGCCTCGGCGAGGGTCGCCTCGGGGCGCACCGTGATGGGGTCGGTGACCATGCCGGACTCGGACCGCTTCACCAGGTCGACCTGGTTGACCTGGTCCTCGACCGACAGGTTGCGGTGCAGGACGCCGACGCCGCCGAGGCGGGCCATCGCGATCGCCATGCGGGACTCGGTCACCTTGTCCATGGCGGCGGACAGCAGCGGGATGTTGACCCGGACGTTGCGCGAGATGCGGGACGAGGTGTCGACCGCGTTCGGGAGCACCTCGGATGCGCCCGGCAGCAGCAGCACGTCGTCGTAGGTAAGCCCGAGTGTCGCGAATTTTCCGGGCACTCCGTCGACGTTGGCAGTCATGACACCTTCCCCAAATGGCCTTGAACGGTGCGGATGTCCATGCTAACGGGAAGCACAGGCCCCAAATTCCACGGTACGACTCAGCTTCAGGCTTCGTATGTTCGTACGGAAATGAGCGCACGCCTGTTCATCGGGGGCGGCGGACCGTGCGGCTACTGCTCCGCCAGGGCGCGCAGCCGGCTCAGCGCGCGGTGCTGGGCGACGCGGACGGCGCCCGGTGACATTCCCAACATCTGACCCGTCTCCTCGGCGGTGAGACCCACCGCGATGCGCAGGAGCAGCAGCTCGCGCTGGTTCTCGGGGAGGTTGGCCAGGAGCTTCTTGGCCCATTCGGCGTCGCTGCTGAGCAGCGCCCGCTCCTCGGGGCCGAGCGAGTCGTCGGGCCGCTCGGGCATCTCGTCGGAGGGGACGGCCGTGGAGCCCGGGTGGCGCATCGCGGCCCGCTGGAGGTCGGCGACCTTGTGGGAGGCGATGGCGAAGACGAAGGCCTCGAAGGGCCGGCCGGTGTCGCGGTACCGGGGCAGCGCGAGGAGGACGGCCACGCAGACCTCCTGGGCCAGGTCCTCCACGAAGTGCCGGGCGTCGCCCGGGAGCCGGGACAGACGGGTGCGGCAGTAACGCAGCGCGAGCGGGTGGACATGGGCGAGCAGGTCGTGCGTGGCCTGCTCGTCCCCGTCGACGGCGCGGTGGACGAGAGCGCCGATCGTCCCTACGGCGGTGGCCGCCTCGTCGTCGCGCATCGGTCCATCGTGCCCTGCTGCCGTCGGCGGTGTGGCACCGCGTCCGCCGTTGTGCACCGAAGCGTTATGAGCAGGTGCGCCGGAACTCATCCCTTGCGCCCTCCCCTTCCGCTCGAACGACTCGTCCCCGAGAGACTCCACACCTCAAGGATGCGGCATCGACGCCGAAACGAGCAGCGGGCGTCCGGCGATCCGCCTTGCGGACGCCGCCCACCGTGGGGTAGGCGGGGGCGTCCGGTCGGTCCGCGATCCCGCTGCCGCGCAGCTCACCGTCCTGCTATCGGACCAGTCCCCAGCGGAAGCCGAGGGCCACCGCGTGGGCGCGGTCGGAGGCGCCGAGCTTCTTGAACAGGCGCCGGGCGTGGGTCTTCACGGTGTCCTCGGAGAGGAACAGCTCGCGGCCGATCTCGGCGTTGGAGCGGCCGTGGCTCATGCCCTCCAGGACCTGGATCTCGCGCGCGGTGAGGGTGGGCGCGGCGCCCATCTCGGCCGAGCGGAGCCGGCGCGGCGCCAGCCTCCAGGTGGGGTCCGCGAGCGCCTGGGTGACGGTCGCGCGCAGCTCCGCGCGCGAGGCGTCCTTGTGCAGGTAGCCGCGGGCACCGGCGGCCACCGCGAGCGCCACCCCGTCGAGGTCCTCGGCGACCGTGAGCATGATGATGCGGGCGCCGGGGTCGGCGGAGAGCAGCCGCCGTACGGTCTCGACGCCGCCCAGTCCGGGCATGCGCACATCCATCAGGATCAGGTCGGAACGGTCGGCACCCCAGCGGCGGAGGACTTCCTCGCCGTTGGCCGCCGTCGTCACGCGCTCGACACCGGGCACGGTCGCCACCGCGCGGCGGAGCGCCTCTCGGGCAAGCGGGGAGTCGTCGCAGACGAGGACGGAAGTCATGACCGCCCTCCGCAGCTGATGCGCGTCACCTTGAGCCTCCAGGCTGGTACGGAATCGTCACCTGTGCGGTCGACCGTCTCGGACGCCTGCCCGAGCGCTTGTTGTTTCAACCGCCTCCGCACTCTCAACGACGGTCACTCGAAAGAGTTACGGGGCTGCGTGCCGTCTTCGGCACTCTACGTGAGGGCGCGGACACGGTGCAGACATGGACGTCAGACCCTCAACTTTTCATCACATCCAATGCCCCATTTAGACCTTTTTCTTCCCGTTTCACGGTGTCTGGGGCTAGATTCGCAATGAGTCATATTTTCATCTCCTTAGACCGGAGATGTACGGTCGTTGGCACCGTATCCGCCCAGAACGGCTACAAGGGGTCACGTAATGGCAGATTTCTCCCGCCTTCCCGGACCGAACGCGGACCTGTGGGACTGGCAGCTCCTGGCTGCCTGCCGTGGGGTCGACAGCTCGCTCTTCTTCCATCCCGAGGGCGAGCGCGGGGCGGCTCGGAGTGCCCGTGAGAACTCGGCCAAGGAGGTCTGCATGAGGTGCCCGGTCCGCGCGGAGTGCGCGGCGCACGCGCTGGCGGTCCGCGAGCCGTACGGCGTCTGGGGCGGCCTGACCGAGGACGAGCGCGAAGAGCTCATGGGGCGGGCGCGCAACAGGCTGGTGTCGGCCTCGACGACCAGCGGCGACACCCTCCCGCACAGCTGAAGGACCCGACTCACCGCACACGCCTGAAAGAACGTTTCTTCAGATCGCCGGCACCGCAGCCACCGCTGCCGGCCCGGCCGTTGTCCGCCTCAGGCCCGCCGGGCCGCGCGGCCCAGCTGTTCCAGCGTCGCCGCCACCGCCGGGACCTGCGCCAGGTCGGGCAGCGTGAGGGCGACGATCTCCCGCACCACCGCGGGTTCCAGCGCCACCGTGCGCGCACCTCTCGGACGTACCGACTCGACCGCCAGCTGGGGCAGCACCGCCACGCCCAGACCCGCGCCGACCAGACCGACCACGGCCGGGTAGTCGTCGGTCGCGAAGTCGATGCGGGGCGTGAAGCCCGCGTTCTCGCACGCCTGGACCAGCTGGCCCCGGCAGCGCGGGCAACCCGCGATCCACGGCTCCTCGGCCAGTTCGCCGAGCGCCACCGACCCGGCGCGGGCGAGCCGGTGCCGTTCGGGCAGCAGGCCGACCAGCCGGTCCGTCAGCAGCGGCCGTACCACCAGGTCGTCCCACTCCTCGGCGCCCGCCGCGCCTTCGTAGCGGAAGGCCAGCGCGATGTCGCAGTCGCCGGCGCGCAGCAGTTCCACCGACTTCGGCGGCTCGGCCTCCTCCAGGGAGACCCGGGTGCCGGGGTGGGCGGCGCGCAGGGCGGCCAGCGCCGTCGGGACCAGGGTGGAGCTGCCGCTCGGGAAGGAGACCAGCCGGACCCGGCCGGCGCGCAGTCCGGCGATGGCGGCGACCTCCTCCTCGGCGGCGGTGAGCCCGGCGAGGATCCCGGAGGCGTGCCGCACCAGGGCCTCGCCGGCCTGGGTCAGGCGCATGTCGCGGCCGTTGCGCACCAGCAGCGGAGTGCCCACCGAAGTCTCCAGGGCCTTCATCTGCTGGCTGACGGCGGGCTGGGTGCAGCCCAGTTCGCGCCCCGCCGCCGAGAACGAACCGGTGGTGGCGACGGCGCGCAGGACGCGGAGATGGCGGGCCTCGATCATCCCTCGATCATAAGGCCGCCTTGGACCGCGCACCCCATATCGCGTCGACGCTTTGAGCCCGGTCCCGTACCGTCGGACCATGGAGCTTCTCTCGGTGAACCTCGGAGTCCCCACGCCCTCGCCGCACACGGACCAGAAGGACGGCGTGACCGGCATCGACAAGCGGCCCGTGGACGGACCGGTGCGGGTGCAGGCACCCGGGCCGAAGGGCGTCGCGGGCAGCGGCCTGGCCGGGGACGCGGTGTGCGAGCTGCGCCACCACGGCGGCGACGACCAGGCGGTGTACGCCTACGCCCGCGAGGACCTCGACGACTGGGAGAAGGAGCTGGGCCGGCCGCTGCCGAACGGCTGTTTCGGTGAGAACCTCACGACAAACGGGCTGAACGTGTCGGACGCGCTGATCGGCGAGCGCTGGCGGATCGGTTCCGGGGTCGTACTGGAGGTCACCTCAGGGCGCATCCCGTGCCGTACCTTCCAGGGCCATCTGGGCGAGCGGGGATGGGTGAAGAGGTTCACGCGGAAGGGTGCGTCGGGTGCCTACCTCCGGGTGATCGAACCGGGCGAGATCAGGGCCGGAGACCCGATCGAGATCGTCCACCGGCCGGCGCACGGGGTGACGGCGGCGATGGAGTTCCGCGCGACCACCACCGAGCGGGAGCTGCTGCCGCGGATCCTCGCGGCGGGCGCGGCGCTGCACCCGGAGGCGCTGGCGAAGGCCCGCGGCTACGTGGCCGCGCAGCGGGACTGAACGGCCGTCACGCCCGGGTCGTTCACCGTCGCTTCACCGTTCGGGAGAGCTGGTGCGGGCAGCGGACGCCGTCGGTCCGGGTAACTACCCTTGGGCCATGACAACGGCTCTGATTACGGGATCGACCGCGGGGATCGGTGCCGCGTTCGCGCGGCGGCTGGCGGCCGACGGGCACAACCTCGTCCTGGTGGCACGGGACACCAAACGGCTGCGCGAGCAGGCCACCGAGCTGCACGACCGGCACGGCATCGAGGCCGAGGTGCTCACCGCCGACCTCTCCGAGGACTCCGGCATCGAGTCGGTCGCCGGCCGCCTCGGCGACCGCAGGAACCCGGTCGACCTGCTGATCAACAACGCGGGCTTCGGCAACAAGGGCCGCTATCTGGACGTCTCGATGGACGACGAGCTGAAGATGCTCAAGGTGCACTGCGAGGCGGTGCTGCGGCTGACCTCGGCGGCGGCCGACGCGATGCGCGAGCGCGGGCGCGGCGGGGTCGTCAACGTCGCCTCGGTCGCGGCCTTCGTGCCCCGGGGCACCTACGGCGCGTCGAAGGCGTGGGTCGTGCAGTTCACCCAGGGCGCGGCGCGCGACCTGGCGGGGACCGGGGTCCGTCTGATGGCGCTGGCGCCCGGCTTCGTGCGGACCGAGTTCCACCAGCGGGCCGGCATGGGCACGGACAACATCCCGGACTGGATGTGGCTGGACGCCGACAAGCTGGTCGAGGCCGCGCTCGCCGACCTGGCGCGCGGCAAGACGCTGTCGATCCCCGACCCGCGGTACAAGGTGCTCACCGGCCTGGCGAAGGTGACCCCGCACGGGCTGCTGGGCGGCATCACCTCGAAGACGGGGCGCAAGTTCGGTCCCCAGTGAGGCCCGGATGCCGCTGCCTCCCGGTGGGAGGATGGGCGTGACGGTACCGGACCCAGGGGGGCCGGAGGCGGCGGCATGACGTTCGTACAGCTCATCGAGTGCAGGACCAACCGGCCGGCCGAGATGGACCGGCTGCTGGACAGGTGGGTCACGCAGACCAAGGGGAAGCGGGCGGCGACGCACACGGTGGTCGGCAAGGACCGCTCCGACGCGTCGCACGTCGTCGAGATCGTGGAGTTCCCGTCGTACGAGGAGGCGATGCGGAACTCGAACCGGCCGGAGACGGACCAGGTCCTCGACGAGATGCTGGCGCTCTGCGAGGGGATGCCGACGTTCACGGACCTGGACGTGGTGCGCGACGAGCGGGTGCCCGCCGGCACCGCGGAGACCGCGCGGCGGTTCTTCGAGACGATCGCCGCGCCCGGAGTGCTGGTTCCGCTGGACGGCCTGATCACCGAGGACTACCACGACCACGATCCGGTCGAGAGCCGGGACACCATCGGCATGGACGCGATGCGGCGCAAGCTGGAGATCTGGCGGCAGGCCTTCGACTTCTCGTTCGTGATCGAGGACCAGATCGCCCAGGGCGACCGGGTGTGCACCAGGTGGCTGTGGACGGGCGTGCAGAAGGCGCCGTTCATGGGAGTGCCCAACACCGGCCGCCAGGTCACGATGACCGGGACGACGATCCACCGCCTGGCCGGCGGAAAGCTGGCGGAGAGCTGGCTGCAGTACGACCGGGTGGGACTGCTGGCCCAGCTCGACGCGCTGGACGCGCTGGCGAACTAGGCAGACCATCGAAGTACCCGCGAGGGGCGAAGCCCCCGTTCCCGGCGACCGGGGACGGGGGCTCGTTCTGTCCGCCGCCTACGAGCCGGCGGTGCCCGCCCGGCGGAACCTCCGATTCCCATCACGGCGATCGTCGCCGGGCCGGAACCGGACACCGTCGACCACTGACAGGTGTCCCCCCGGGACGATCCGTCACCAATCCTCAGGAAAAGCTCAGCCGACGGTCAAGTACTGGTCAAGCAATAGTCACGCACCAGCCAAGTCGGACCTTCCGAAACATGATCGAAAGCGGACACACTTGAATTGACCATGCCATTCCCGCCTCTTCACGGCTGCTAGGTTCACGACGGCTCCGGACCTGACCATCCGGAGTCGTGCATGAACAACGGGAGGAAAACATGCGCAAGTTGGCAGTCGGCGCGATAGCCGCGGGCCTGTTCGCCGTCAGCGCGGGAACGGCAGCCGCCGTCTCGTGGCACACCATTCCGACGCTGTCCACCGGCGGCGGCTCGTTCACGAGCGGCCAGTACGCCTTCTGGCCCTCGAACCAGAACCACGGCGCCTTCGAGTGGGCGGGCAACCTGAACGACACCGACAACGGTGACGGTCACAACGTCTACATGCAGGTCCGTGTCGAGGGCTACGACTGGAGCCGCTACAACGGCAAGCAGAAGCAGAGCGTCCCGCTCGACCGGCTGAACTGGGACGGCGCGGCTCTGCACACCGACGACGCCTACATCCGCGTCTGCCGTGACAAGGGCTCGCTCAACCCTGACAACTGCTCGTCGACGAAGCACTACCAGAGGTAGCCGGCGCTTCGGCAGGACCGCGGGCCCAGGGGCGCATCCCCCTGGGCCCGCACGCTTCTTTGGGGGAAGCCATCAGTACGTCAGACATCATCTCGGCCGTCGGAGTCGACCTCTCCTACGGCAACCAGCAGGCCGTCCGCGACGCCCACCTCTCGGTCGCCCCGGGCGAGGTCGTGGCCATCACGGGGCAGAGCGGATCCGGAAAGTCCTCGCTCCTCTACTGCCTCGCCGGGGTCCTGCCGACCGCACGCGGTCAGGTGCGCTTCGAAGGGCGTTCCCTCGGCGACCTCTCCGACGACGAGATCAGCGCCCTGCGCCGGGAACGGTTCGGATTCGTCTTCCAGTACGGCGAACTACTCCCGGAACTGACCATCGAGGAGAACACCGCGCTGCCGCTGCGTCTGAGCGGACAGCGCAAGCGACCCGCTCTCGCCAGAGCGGGCGAAGTGCTGGAACGGCTCGGCCTCGGCGAGTTGCGGGAGCGCCGGCCGTCACAGGTCTCGGGTGGGCAGAGTCAGCGCGCCGCGGTGGCGCGCGCCCTGGTCCACCGGCCCGCGGTCGTGTTCGCGGACGAGCCGACCGGGTCCCTGGACAGCGCCAACGCCTCCGCCGTGCTGAAGGAGTTCCTCGGACTGGCCCGCTCGCAGGGCACGGCGGTCCTCCTGGTGACGCACGATCACGGAGTGGCCGCACAGGCCGACACCCGTTACACGATGGCGGACGGGGTGCTCACGCCGCGAGGTGCGGCGTGAGCGAATTCCTGCTCGGTCTGCGACTCCTCTTCGGCGCCGGGCGGGGGAACCGGACACGCTTCTTCCTGATGGCGGCCGGCGGCTCCGTCGGTGTCTGCTGCCTGGCCCTCGTCCTCACCGTTCCGGCGATCCTGCACGCGCACGACGGCCGGGCCGCGGCACGGCAGCCCGTCACCTCCGCCAAGGGACCGGCGGACGGCACGCTCGTCGTCCAGCGCTCCGACGCGTACGGATCCAGGCCGTTCACCCGCGTGTTCATCGCCCGGGGTACCGAGGGAACGCGGTCGGCCCCGCCCGGGTTGACCCGGCTCCCCGGTCCGGGCGAGGTGTTCGTCTCGCCACGGGTCCACGACCTCCTGCGCACGGCCCCCGCAGTGAAGGGGCTGCTGCCGGGGCGGGAGGAGGGCACCATCGCGGGAGCCGGACTCGCCCACCCGGACGAGCTGTACGCCTACGTCGGCACCACCCGCGACCGGATCGCCCACGAGGGCCGGACCCTGAAGGGGTTCGGCTACGACTACGCCCCGTCCCCCGCCGTGGAACCCTCCACCCTGACGGACGTCCGGTTCGCCCTGGCCACCCTCGTTCTGCTGCCCCTGGGGATCTTCCTCACCGTCTGCGCGCGGCTGTCCGCCGCCAGTCGTATGCGGCGCCTGGCGGCGCTGCGCCTGCTGGGCCTCAGCGTCAAGGGCACCCAGCGCGTGAACGCCGCCGAGACCGTGATGGCCGCGCTGCTCGGCGCGGTGCTCGGCCTCGTCGAGTACTGGGTTCTCAACCAGGTGATGTCCAGGACGGGGCTGCCCGCGCTGCGCTGGTATCCGGACGACGGTGCCCTGTCCGCGACCACCGTCGCCGTGTGTCTGATCGGCTGCCCGGCACTGGCCTGGTTCGTCGGCCGCAAGAGCGCACGGGAGGCCGCCGCCAACCCGCTGGCGGTCCGCCGCACCGCGCTCCCGAAGCCGCCGTCCAAGTGGGGCGGTCTCCTCCTGATCGCCGGGATGGGCATCGTGTCCGGCTTCTGCGTCAGCGGTGCGCTCGGGCATCCGGCGTCGAGCGTGGGAGTGAACGCGCTGTTCGTGGTCGGCGGCGTGGTGCTGACCGGAGTCGGGCTCGTGCTCACCCTCCCGTTGATCTCGTACGTCCTCGCCCGCCGCGTGGCGGCGTCCACCCAGTCCCTCACGCTCAACCTGGCGATGCGACGCAACGAGGCCGAGCCCGGGAGCACGATGCGGGTCGTCACCGGCCTCGTACTCCTCGTCTACGCCGCCTCGCTCGCCCAGGGTGTCCTCATCCAGCTGGAACAGGTCAGCCGCCCGTCCGGACCCGTGCAGGACTACTCCCTCTCCCTGTCCGCTCTGACCGCGGACCGGCAACAAGAACTCGACGGCCTCGCCGGGGTGCGCACCCATGCGGTGATGATGAACTCCTGGGTCGACTTCGCGAGGAAGAACCCCGAGGACGCCTTCGCGTCGTCGGCCACCGCCCTGATCGCCACCTGCGCGCAGCTGGACGAGATGGTCCGGCACTCCAAGGGCTGCGTGGACGGCGAGGTGATGCGGCTCGTCGACCCCAACTCCAGCGTCGGATCCGGCGTGAAGCCGGGCACGCCGTTCCGGTTCCGCCTCTCGGGAAGCGGGACCGGGCACCTGGACATCGGCTTCCCCGCGCGAGGGATCGTCTACAGCGGGTACTCGGCTTCGGCGGTGGGCAACGCCGTGCTCCTGGTGCCGCCGTCCGCGCTGCCCGCACACGCCCGGCCCCGTGACGCCGAGCTCGTGCTGACCAGCAGCTCGGAGCCGGGCCAGGTCCGCAGGGTCCTGGACGGCATCGGCGCCATCGCCCCGATCGCCGAGGTCGAGCTGGTGGGGCTGAACGTCCAGGGACTCGAACAGATCGCGGTCGTGGAGACCCTGCTGGGCCTCGGCATGATCATGGGTCTGGTCATCGGGGTGGCCGCGTTCCTCGTGTCCGTGACCGACCGTGCGGTCGAACGCCGTGCGCAGGTCACCGCCGTCACCCTGATCGGCGCCAGGGCCCGGACCATGCGAGCCGTGCAGTGCCTCCAGGTGGTGCTGCCGCTCGGTCTCGGTCTCGCGCTGGCGGTCGTCACCGGAAAGCTCGCCGAGTCCAGCTACCTCATCACCGGCGGCGGGGCGATCCGCTGGGATGTCGCCGGCGTTCCCCTGCTGTCCGTGGCGGTGGCGGGAGTGGTGGCGGCCGCGACGGCGGGCTCTCTGCCGCTGGCCGGCCGCCGGATCGATCCGGAGCTGATCCGCCGCGACTGACCGGTCCGCCCCGGGGCCGGGGCGGGTTGTCCGGATCACCGCCTGCCGCACGCGGGTTGCCGGGGCCCGGACGTGCCCCGGCACCATGCGAGAGGGCTCTGCCCCGCCGCGGAACGGCGGGGCAGAGCCCTCTACTGCTGCCTACCGGCGATGCCGGCGTGCCTCAGTGGGCGTGGCCGTGGGAGTGGCCGGCCGCGGCCGGCTCCTCCTCTTCCTTCTTCTCGACGACCAGGGTCTCGGTCGTCAGGAGCAGGGAGGCGATGGACGCCGCGTTCTCCAGGGCGGAGCGGGTGACCTTGACCGGGTCGATGACGCCGGCCTTGACCAGGTCGCCGTACTCGCCGGTGGCGGCGTTGAAGCCCTGGCCCTTGTCCAGCTCGGCGACCTTGGAGGTGATGACGTAGCCCTCCAGGCCGGCGTTCTCGGCGATCCAGCGCAGCGGCTCGACGACGGCACGGCGGACCACGGCGACACCGGTGGCCTCGTCGCCGGTCTTGCCCAGGCCGCCCTCCAGCACCTTCGCGGCGTGGACGAGCGCGGAGCCACCACCGGAGACGATGCCCTCCTCGACCGCGGCGCGGGTCGCGGAGATGGCGTCCTCCAGACGGTGCTTCTTCTCCTTCAGCTCCACCTCGGTGGCGGCGCCGACCTTGATCACGCACACGCCGCCGGCCAGCTTGGCGAGGCGCTCCTGGAGCTTCTCGCGGTCCCAGTCGGAGTCGGTGTTCTCGATCTCGGCCTTGATCTGGGCGACGCGGCCGGTGACGGCACCGGACTCACCGGCACCGTCGACGACCGTGGTGTCGTCCTTGGTGACCGTGACACGGCGGGCGGAGCCCAGCACGTCCAGGCCGACCTGGTCGAGCTTGAGGCCGACCTCCTCGGAGATGACCGTGGCGCCGGTGAGGATCGCCAGGTCCTCCAGCATCGCCTTGCGGCGGTCGCCGAAGCCGGGGGCCTTGACCGCGACCGCGTTGAAGGTGCCGCGGATCTTGTTGACGACGAGGGTGGAGAGGGCCTCGCCGTCCACGTCCTCGGCGATGATCAGCAGCGGCTTCGAGGCGTTGCTCTGGATGATCTTCTCGAGCAGCGGGAGCAGGTCCGCGATGGAGGAGACCTTGCCCTGGTTGATGAGGATGTAGGGGTCCTCCAGGACGGCCTCCATGCGCTCCTGGTCCGTCACGAAGTACGGCGACAGGTAGCCCTTGTCGAAGGCCATGCCCTCGGTGAAGTCCAGCTCCAGGCCGAAGGTGTTGGACTCCTCGACGGTGATGACACCGTCCTTGCCGACCTTGTCCATCGCCTCGGCGATCAGCTCGCCGACCTGCTGGTCCTGGGCGGACAGCGCGGCGACGGCGGCGATGTCGGACTTCTCGTCGATCGGGCGGGCCGTCGCGAGCAGGTCCTCGGAGATGGCGGCGACGGCGGCGTCGATGCCCTTCTTCAGGGCGGCCGGGGAGGCACCCGCGGCGACGTTCTTGAGGCCCTCGCGGACGAGCGCCTGGGCCAGCACGGTGGCGGTGGTCGTACCGTCACCCGCGATGTCGTTGGTCTTGGTCGCCACCTCCTTCACCAGCTGCGCGCCGAGGTTCTCGTACGGGTCCTCGATCTCGACCTCGCGGGCGATGGTGACACCGTCGTTGGTGATGGTGGGGGCACCGAACTTCTTGTCGATGACGACGTTGCGGCCCTTGGGGCCGATCGTCACCTTGACGGTGTCGGCAAGCTTGTTGACGCCGCGCTCAAGGGCGCGACGGGCGTCCTCGTCGAACTTCAGGATCTTCGCCATGGGAGCGGTTCAGCCCTCTCGGAAAACGTGAGTGAAACGAACCGCGCCCCCGACGCCCGGCTTCATGAGATCGCGGGGGCCAGGGGCGCAGCTCAAAGCAGAATGTGCTTCGGGTGAACTACTTCTCGATGATCGCGAGCACGTCGCGAGCCGAGAGGACGAGGTACTCGTCGCCGTTGTACTTCACCTCGGTGCCGCCGTACTTGCTGTAGAGCACGACGTCGCCGACCTTGACGTCGAGCGGCAGGCGCTCGCCGTTCTCGAAACGGCCCGGGCCCACGGCGAGGACGGCGCCCTCCTGGGGCTTCTCCTTCGCGGTGTCCGGGATGACCAGGCCGGAGGCCGTGGTCTGCTCGGCGTCGAGCGGCTGGACCACAATGCGGTCCTCAAGCGGCTTGATGGCAACCTTGGAGCTGGTGGTCGTCACGATCCGACCTCCCCCTTCGGAGATCTCACGGGGTTAACTGTCTGAGGTGGCGACCAGGTGGATCCGTCGTCGCGGGTGCCGGACCTGCCCGTCGCGTGGTTGGCACTCTCATCTGCCGAGTGCCAGAGCCGAGACTATGACCGGGATTAGCACTCGGTCAAGCGGAGTGCCAATCGGTCGCGGCGCGGCGTGGAAAATCGGTGCCGGGGAGCGGGTGACGGGGCCGGGTGAGGGCGCCGGGTGACGGGCCCTAGAGGTAGTCCTCCAGCCGCCCTACCGTCAGACCCGCCTCCTGGGCCCGGCGCAGGAGGCGGGTGGTGCGTTCGCGCAGGGTCAGGCCGGTGGCCTCGTCCGGGCCGACCAGGACGATGTCGCCGGGGCGCAGCCGCTTCTCGCCGTGGCCGAAGGTGATGCCGTCGCCCGTCATGGCCGCGCGCCACAGGACCACCGCCGTCACGCCGCAGTCGGCCGCCGCGCGCAGGGTGGTGGTGTCGTACGTGCCGTAGGGCGGCCGGAAGAGGCGGGGGCGGATGCCGAACCGGGATTTCAGCTTCTCCTGCTGGCCGCAGATCTCGGCGCGCTGGCCGGCGTAGGGCAGGCCGGACATGGCCGGGTGGTCGAGGGTGTGGTTCTGGACGCTCGCGCCGACCTCCTGGAGGCGCGCGAAGTGGCCGTAGCCGGGGCCGACCACGCTGTCGGTGAGGAACATGCTCACCGGGAGCCGCAGTTCGCGGACCATGTCGACGAACCGCGGGTCCTTCTCGGCGCCGTCGTCGTAGGTCAGGAAGACGACCTTGTCGGCGGTGTCGACGTGGTCGACGACCGGGGGCAGGGCGTCGTGGAGGGCGAGCGGGTGCAGCGGGGGGTGCGGCGCGGGGAGGAGGGGCGCGGCCAGGCCCCAGCGGCGGTAGGCCTGTTCGCCGGCCGGGCCGTGCGGCCGCACCCGGTCGGCCGCCTTCTTGCCCAGCCGTTCGATCGGGTCGACGGACTGGGCGCAGCCCGCCAGGAGGAGGGCGGCGGTCAGCAGCGCGGCCGTCGCCCTCGGCCTGCTCACAGGTAGTCCTCCAGGCGCGCCACCGCATAGCCCTCGCGGGTGACCTTGTTCAGAAAGCGGCGCATGTCGTCGACCATCGTGCCGTCCCAGTCGTCCGTGCCCCGGAAGTGCGTGAGCACGATGTCGCCGGGGTGCAGGCCGCGGTCCCACTCGCGGTACTCCCAGTGGTCGACGAAGACCTCCTCGTCCCAGATCGGCGCGTACTTGATGCCGCAGGACTTGGCGGCGCGCAGGGTGTCGCCGTTGTAGTTGCCGTAGGGCGGCCGGAAGACCGTCGGCGCCTTGCCGAACTGCTTCTTCATGATGGCCTGCATGCCGCAGATCTCGTCCCTCTGCTCCTCGTAGGACAGGCCGGGCAGGTAGGGGTGGGTCAGCGTGTGGTTGTTGAGGGTGTGGCCCTCGGACTGCATCGTGCGGAAGAAGCCGTAGTCGTCCTTGACCAGGTAGTTGCTGAGGAACGCGGTGTAGGGGATCCGCAGGTCGTTCATCATGCGCAGGAACCGCGGGTCCTTGTTCGCGCCGTCGTCGATGGTGAGGAAGACGATCTTCTGCCGGGTCGGGACCGTGGTGAAGACGGGCGGGAGGTCGTCCTCCACCTGCCCGTCCACCTCGAAGCCGTCGCGTGCGGTGATCCGCGGCTTCACCTTCGGCGGGGCCGGGGCGCGCAGCGGCACGGCGTCCAGGCCCCAGTGCTTGGCGGCGGCGACCAGGGCGGCGTGGGAGTCGGGGGCGGCGGCGGGTTTGTGCGGCCGCGGCTGGCCGGCGGCGGGGCGGGTGGTGGAGCCGCTGTCGGACCCCGCGCAGCCGGACATCAGGGCGGCCACGGCCAGCAGGCCCGCCGCGCCCACCATCAACCCTTTTTTGTCATTTTGTACGACTACTCGCATGGTGTCGGATCCTTCCAGGACCTCCCCCGGAACCGGCGCCGACACCGCCGCCGGAGGCGAACCATCCACCGACTGGCCGACAATGACCCGGTGAACGACGTCCTCGCCCCGCTGCTGACCCCCGAGGGCCGCGCCCTCCTCGCCGAGGTGCGCGGCACCGCGCCCGCCGACGAACTCGCCGTCGCCACCCGGCTGCGCCGCGAGCATCCGGCCGAGCTGGTGTCCGCGGCGCTCTCCCAGGCCCGGCTGCGGCAGCGGGCGGCGGCGAAGTTCGGGGAGGCGGACGCGGACCGCATGTTCTTCACGCCGAACGGGGTCGAGCAGTCGACGCGGGCGAGCGTGGCCGCCTACCGGGCGCAGTCGCTGCGGGCGCTCGGCGTGCGCACCGTCGCCGACCTGTGCTGCGGGATCGGCGGCGACGCGATCGCGCTCGCCCGCGCCGGGATCCGCGTACTGGCGGTGGACCGGGACCCGGCCACCGCGGCGGCGGCGCGGGCCAACGCGGCGGCGCTCGGGCTCGACGGCCTCGTCGAGGTCCGGGAGGCGGACGTCACGGAGGTGGACACGAGCGGCTGCGACGCCGTCTTCGTCGACCCGGCGCGGCGCGGCGGCCGGGGCCGCATCTTCGACCCGGAGGCCTACTCGCCGCCGCTGTCCTGGGCGGTCGAGGCCGCCCGCGGGGCGCCGTGCGGTGTGCTCAAGGTCGCGCCGGGCATCCCGCACGAGGCGATCCCGGCGGACGCCGAGGCCGAGTGGATCTCGGACGGGGGCGACGTGAAGGAGGCGACGGTGTGGTTCGGCGCGCGGGTGACACCCGGCGCCCGGCGCGCGGTGCTGCTGCCCTCGGAGGCGGGCGTGTGGGCCTCGCCCGACACCATGCTGCCGAATCCCGCGGTGCGGCCGGTGGGACGGTACCTGTACGAGCCCGACGGCGCGGTCATCCGCGCCCATCTGGTCGCCGAGGTGGCCGCGGACCTGGACGGCGGGCTGATCGACCCCACCATCGCCTACATCACGGCGGACGAGCGGCACGCCACCCCGTACGCGAGCGCGTACGAGATCACCGACCAGCTCCCCTTCAACGTCAAGAAGCTGAGGGCGCTGCTGCGCGAGCGCGGGGTCGGCACCCTCACCGTGAAGAAGCGCGGCTCGGCCGTGGAGCCGGAGGAGCTGCGCAGGAAGGTCAAGCCGCAGGGACCCCACGCGGCGACCGTGTTCCTGACCCGGGTGGCGGGGGCGCCGACCATGCTCGTCGGCGCCCCCGCACCGGCTACTGGTGCTGAGCGGTCCTGACCGGGGCCAGGTTCGGCTCGGCGGCCGTCCGGGCGGACTTGACACCGGCCGAGACGGGCTCACCGGCGTCCTGGCGCAGCGCGAAGGTCCGCGCGGTCGAGGCGACGCCGTTGTAGTACGGCCGGTACACGAAGTCGTTCCCGCTCGCGCTGATCGACGAGCCCGCCGTGTTGAGCGCGCCCAGCGTGACCGAGCCGGTGTCGCCGAAGGCGATCACCGCCTGGGTGCCGGCCGATTCGCGCAGCAGGTAGCTCTTGACCTCGTCGGACAGGGCGGGCCGGGAGGTCCACAGCACGGGCCCGTAGATGTTCATCGCCGAACCCGCGGAGACCCCGTCCCGCCAGGAGCCGGCGTAGGCGACGGCGGTCTGGCTCGGCGTGGTCCACCAGAACTTGGCGACGGCCACCGACAGCGCCTCGCTGTTGGCGCCGGTGATCGGGTAGTAGTAGTACGTCGACGGCCACTTGGACAGCGACGTGTGGGTCAGCGCGTACTTCGCGTCCGCCCCGACCGTGATCACCATGGTCTTGGCCGGGTTGAGGCTGTTGAGGTACGACTTGACCGACGCCGTCAGCGACTTGCCGCTGGTCAGGACCACGCTGCCGGTGCTGCCCGCGCCGTCGGCGCCGGCCGCTGCGGCCGCCGGGAGCGCCGCCTGGTAGTCGGTGCCGCTGGCCAGGAAGACGTACGACGGGCTGGTCGTGACCGTCTTGGCGGCCTTCACCGAGGTGTCGTAGCGGTCGGTGCCGGAGATCCGCTTGGGCACGTAGCCGAGGGACTTCAGCTGCGTGGAGACGTTCGTGCCGAGGACCGAGGTGCCGCCGACCATCCAGACCGAGGCGCCCTTCTTCAGGGTGCGCTTCAGCTCGTTCCGCACCGCCGTCGACAGCCCGCTCGCCGCGGTCGTCAGCACCGGGCCCTGCCGCTTGCCGGCGAGCGCTGTGGCGGTGGGCGCGTCGGCCGAGTCGTCCTGGTTGAGCAGCACGGCGGACTTGGCGTCCAGCAGGCCGGACTGGCTCTGGCCGACGGTGTTCCAGCTCCAGCGCGAGGCGGCGACGACCGTGCCGTTGGCGTCGGCGCCCCAGACCCGGGCCGTGGTGTTCTTGCGGACCGGCTGCCAGCTGGGGTTGTCCTGGAAGTTTCGGCCGTCGGTGTCCGCGACCTTGGTCAGCTCGCCGGTGGCCACGTCCGCGTACTCGACGGTGTGCACGTCACCGCTGTCGGACGAGGTGTGCGCGTCGAAGACGATCCGGGTACCGGTCGGCGACCAGGACGGGTTGGCGTACCAGCGCGGACCGGTGGTGAGCTGCTTGACGCCGGTGCCGTCGGCGTTCGCCGTGAACACCTGGTAGTTGCCGTCGGCGTCCTTGCGGACGAAGGCCAGCTTCGTGCCGTCGGGCGACCAGTCGGGCTGCTCGGCGCCGGTCAGGACGCGCTTGACGGTCTTCGCGTCCGAGTCGTAGACGTAGACGCCGGCGTTGTCGTAGCAGCCGTAGTTGACGTTCCGCTGGAAGGCCACCAGGCCTGATGCCGGGTTCACCGTCGGGTGGGTGTCGCAGACGGTGGAGGGCTCCAGCGCGCTGCTGAGCAGCGGCTCGGGGGCCCACGATCCGTCCGAGGGACCGTAGACCAGCTGACCCGCGGTGGAGAAGACGACGTACCGGCCGCTCCAGCCGTAGGCGAGGTCCTCGTAGGCCGCGCTGGACCGTACGCCCGTCGCCCAGGGCAGGGCGATCCTGGTGGAGCCGCTGGGACGGTAGCTGGAGACCTGGCCCGCGCTGGTGACCAGTCGGCTGCCGTCCGGCGCCCAGGCGGCCCAGTCTCCGCCGACGCCGGGAATCTGTGTGGTGCTGCCCGTCGCCGGGTCGATCAGCATGCCGCCGTCGACCAGGATCTTGCCCTCGGTTCCCGGCCAGGACCCGGCGTCGTCGGCGACGGCGCCCGGCGCGATCGCCAGGGTGCCTGTCGCGGCCAGTACGGCCGCGGTCGCGAGCGCCGCCGCACGGCGGCGCGTGAACATTCTCAAGTTGTCGACCCCCCATGGTCTGTACCGCCCCCTGTACGGGGGCCGGGTCACTGTAGTGACCAACCAGTGGCCATGGGAACGGAGTTGCGAATGAACACCTGTCTGCTTCCAGGTTACGAAGCGCACTCCCGTGCCCTGGCCAGGAGCAGCTGCCGCTCCCGTTCGTTGCGGGCCAGGGCCGCGGCCCGTTCGAACTCCGCGCGGGCCTGCGCCGTACGCCCGAGGCGGGCCAGCAGGTCGCCCCGCACGCTGGGCAGCAGGTGGTAGTCGCGCAGGGCGGGCTCCGCGGTCAGCGGCTCCACGATCGCCAGGGCCGCGGCCGGGCCGTCCGCCATCGACACGGCCACCGCCCGGTTCAGCTCGACGACCGGGGACGGCGACCGGACCGCCAGCAGGCCGTACAGGGTGGCGATGGACCTCCAGTCGGTCTCCTCGTAGGTGTACGCGTGCGCGTGGCAGGCCGCGATGGCCGCCTGCAGGGCGTACGGCCCCGGGGCGCCCGTCGCCGTGGCGTCGGCGCGGGACAGGGCCCTGATGCCGCGGGCGATGAGCATCCGGTTCCAGCGGCGGCGGTTCTGGTCCCTGAGCAGCACCGGCTCGCCGTCCGGGCCGGTGCGGGCCGCGGTACGGGAGGTCTGGAATTCGAGGAGCGCGGTGAGGGCGTGCACCTCCGGCTCCTTGGGCATCAGCGAGGACAGCACCCGGGCCAGCCGCAGCGCGTCCTCGCACAGCGAGGGACGCAGCCAGTCGTCGCCCGCCGTGGCCGCGTACCCCTCGTTGTGGATCAGGTAGATGACGTCGAGCACCGAGCCGAGCCGGGCCTCGCGGTCCGGGCCGTACGGCACCTCGAAGGCGATGTTCCGGGTGGCCAGGGTGCGCTTGGCGCGGACGATGCGCTGGGCGACCGTCGGCTCGGGGACGAGGAAGGCACGGGCGATCTCGGCCGTGCTCAGACCGCCGAGGAGGCGCAGCGTGAGCGCGGTGCGGGCCTCGGGCGACAGCACCGGGTGGCAGGTGGTGAAGACCAGCCGGAGCAGGTCGTCGTCGATGTCGTCCGGGTCGGCGGGTTCCTCGGGCGGGGCTGCCGTCTCCAGGCCGCGGCCGATCTCGGCGAGCTTGCGGGCGTAGTTCTCCCGGCGCCGGACCAGGTCGACGGCGCGGTGGCGGGCGGTGGCCATGAGCCAGGCGCCCGGGTTGTCGGGCACCCCGTCCCGCGGCCACTGCTCCAGGGCCGCGACCAGCGCGTCCTGGGCCAGTTCCTCCGCGATGCCGACGTCGCGGACGACCCGGGCGACGCCGGCGATCACGCGGGGCGATTCGAGCCGGAAGACGGTCTCGATGGCGTGGCGGGTCTCGGCGTCGAGGCCGGCGGGGGGCTGTGTGCTCACAGCCCCCCATGCAACACCCACCGCGGGACGTGCGCCAGGAAGGTCAGCCCTCGGCGATCTCCCGGACCTCGCAGGTCACCGTCCAGAACTCCTCGTGCACCTTCAGGAACCGCTTGGTCCACTCCAGGGCCTCGGCCATGTCCTTGCACTGCATGATCGCGTAACCGCCGACGACCTCCTTGGACTCCGTGAACGGCCCGTCGGTGACGGAGATCTTCCCGCCCTCCCAGTGCACCCGGCTGCCCTGGGCGGTCGGCGTGAGGCCCGCGGTGTCCAGCATCACGCCGGCCTTGGTGATCTCCTCGATCAGCTCGCCCATCCGCTGCATCAGCTCCTGGCTGGGGCCCTCGGCGGGGGCGGTGTTCTCGTCGATCTTCACGAGCGACAGGTAACGGGGCATGGTGACTCCTGGTGTTCCGGTGCGCTGCGGGGGCTCTCCCCGCATCTCACCCTTGCGTCGAACGGCCCGGACGCAGATCGACACGCGCGCCGGAATGTCCCGGAGTTTTTCCGCGCCCGCGGCCGGGGACCTTCCCCCGCGTCCGCCGCGAGGGCGTGCATGGCGTCGCGCGGCGGACGGGAACTGTCAGACAGGCCCTAGCGCAGGGACTTCCAGAGGTCGCTCGCCTCGGGTTCGTCGGCGATCACCCGGTTGGGGTCGGAGGGGGCCGTCACCACGGGCATCATCACCGTCTTGACGTGGTCCGAGGTCAGGCCCTTGAGGCTCTGGCCGAGGCGCATCAGCTCGCCGAGCGAGTCCAGGCCCGTGTCGGTGGTGAGGCTGGCGGTGACCGCGTCGGCCACCTGGTAGAGCCTGGCAGGGTCGGAGAGGAGGCTGATGGAGGCCATCCGGTCCAGCAGCGCCTTGACCAGTTTCTGCTGGAGGCCGATCCGGCCGAGATCGCTGCCGTCGCCTATGCCGTGCCGGGTGCGGGCCAGCGCCAGGGCCGTGGTGCCGTCGAGGTGGTGGGTGCCCTTCGCCAGGTGCAGATGGCTGTCGTCGTCGTCGATGTCCTGCGCGGTGGTGACGGTGACCCCGCCGAGCGCGTCCACCAGCTTCGCGAAGCCCGAGAAGTCGATCTCCAGGTAGTGGTCCATGCGCACGCCGGTGATCGACTCGACCGTCTTGACCGCGCACACCGCCCCGCCCACCGAGTAGGCGCTGTTGAACATCGCGCCGTAGGAGACGGACGTGGAGCCGCCGGAGGAGAGCGGGCAGGAGGGACGGGTGACCAGGGTGTCGCGCGGGATGCTCACGACCGTGGCCTCGGTGCGGCCGGCGTCGACGTGGACGACCATCGCCGTGTCGGAGCGGGCGCCGCCGCTGTGGCCGCCGCCGAGCTTCTGGTTCTCCTTGCCGCTGCGCGAGTCCGAGCCGAGCACCAGGATGTTGACGGAACCGGTGGGCAGCGGCGAGGCGGACGCGGTGGCGGTCGGCGTGGTCACCGCCCTGGCCGGACGGTCGTCGCCGAGCGCGCTGTTGATGTCGACGCTCCTGATGTTGTCGTTGAGGTGCCGGTAGACCCACCCGGCGCCCGCGAGGCCCAGCGCCATGACCCCCGCCAGGGTGAGGCCGACGATCTTCAGCCATCTGGGCCGCCGGCCCGCCCGTCCGCCCGCCCCGTCCCGCTCCTCGTGTCCCGTCACGAGACAGGAACGTAAGTCCGAATTATTAGGGGACTGTTAGCGCGAGTGCCCCAAGGCCGTTTTCTTCGGAAAATCTCACCCTTCTCAGGCGCGCTTCAGCCCTGGGGCACGGCCCGCACCGGACTGCCGCCGCTCCGGGGGTTGTTGGACCCGGGCCCGCCGAACCGCCGTCCGGTGGCCGGGAGGTGACGTGGGGACGGGTGGTCCGCGCGCCGCCGTACTCCCCCGAGGCCGATCGGGTGCACGGCGGAAAATTTCGGCGCGGGAGCCCGGCGGAACAGGCCCGTCTCAGCCGGTCGCCGGAGGTGCCGTGCTCGACCGCACCACCAGGCTGGTCGCCAGCTCCACCCGGGTCGCGGTGGTGGCCTCCGCCGCCCGTCCCATCTCCAGCACCAGCCGCGCCGCCGCCTCGGCCATCTCGGTGAGCGGCTGCCGAACGGTCGTCAGCGGCGGCCCCACCCAGCGGGCCACCGGCAGGTCGTCGAACCCGACGACGCTCACGTCCTCCGGGATCCGCAGCCCCAGCTCGCGCGCCGCCTCGTACAGGCCGAGCGCCTGGAGGTCGTTGCCGGTGAAGACGGCGGTGGGCCGGTCGGGCATGCGCAGCAGCTCCAGGCCGAGCCGGTAGCCGGCGTCGTGATGGAAGTCCCCGGCCTTGACCAGGCGCTGGTCCACGGGCAGCCCGGCGGTCTCCAGCGCGGCCCGGTAGCCGTCCACCCGGGCCCGGCTGCACATCATCCGCGAGGGCCCGCTGATCGCCCCGATGCGCCGGTGGCCCAGCTCGACCAGGTGCCGGGTGGCGGCCAGGCCGCCCTGCCAGTTGGTGGCGCCGATGGACGGCACGTCCGGGCCCGGGTCCCCGGCCGGGTCCATCACCACGAACGGGATCGACCGGCTCAGCAGCAGCGCCCGCTGCGACTCGTCCAGCCCCGACAGGACCAGCACCACTCCGTGCGGCCGCCGCGCCGCCACCTGGTCGGCCCAGGTCCTCCCCGGGGTGAGGCGTCCGGCGCTCTCGCTGAGCACCACGCTCAGACCGGCGTCCCTGGCCACGTTCTCCACCCCCCGGATGACCTCCATCGCCCAGGCGCTCTCCAGTTCGTGGAAGACCAGGTCGATGAGCGGGGACCGGGAGGCCTCGGCGCGCCGCCGCCGGTAGCCGTAGGTGCGCAGCAGTTCCTCGACCCGGGTGCGGGTCGCCGGAGCGACGTCCGCGCGCCCGTTCAGGACCTTCGAAACAGTCGGAGCGGACACACCGGCCTCACGGGCGATCTCGGCGAGTGTCGCCGTCTGCGTTTCTGCGGGCTTCGGAGGCGTCATGCCGGCGATCGTATCCCCGTGCTCCCATCGGGACGAAGACCCGCGTACACCCCGGGTTCCCGGAACATTCGGAGCCGAGAGCGCAACATTCGGCGGATTTTTCGCTTGCCCCGGTCACCTCGACGGAGGCGAGGCCCCGGACGCCCGGACGGTGGAACCCGCTCCTCCTCCGTGCCGGGGTCTCAGGGAGTCTCGGTTCCGGCCGACTCGAAGCGCCAGCGGTGCACCGGACGGGCCGTCAGGCCGCCGGGCGGGTCGCCGAGTTCGGGCAGGTCCGGGGCGTCGTACGAACCCGGCCACCACGTGACGACCAGCACCCGGTCCTGCGGCGCCCGGAACGCCTCCCGGCGCAACGGGGCCTTCGCGAGGGGCTGCCGCCGGGCCCAGTCCAGCAGCTCGCCGCCCCGGCCCGGCACCGCCCGCGCCTCCCACATCAACGCGACCGTCACGTGTAGAGGTTCTCCTTGCTGACCTCGTGCACGTGATCGTGATGGTGGTGGCCCGGCACGTGCGGGTCGGTCACCGGCAGCGAGCTGTCCGCCGACAGGTCCCAGCTCGACGCGGCCCGGTTGCGCGCGACCATCTCGGCGCCGAGGGCCGCCACCATCGCGCCGTTGTCCGTGCACAGCTTCGGGCGCGGCACACGCAGCCGGATGCCGGCCGCCTCGCAGCGCTCCTGGGCGAGGGCGCGCAGCCGGGAGTTGGCGGCGACACCGCCGCCGATCATCAGGTGGTCGACGCCCTCGTCGCGGCAGGCCCGGACGGCCTTGCGGGTCAGGACGTCCACGACGGCCTCCTGGAAGGAGGCGGACACGTCACGGACCGGGACGTCCTCGCCGGCCGCCCGCCTGGCCTCGATCCAGCGGGCCACCGCCGTCTTGAGGCCGGAGAAGGAGAAGTCGTACGCCGGGTCGCGGGGGCCGGTGAGACCGCGCGGGAAGGCGATGGCGCGCGGGTCCCCCTCCTTCGCGTAGCGGTCGATGACCGGACCGCCGGGAAAGCCCAGGTTCAGCACCCGCGCGATCTTGTCGAAGGCCTCGCCCGCCGCGTCGTCGATGGTCGCGCCGAGCGGCCGCACGTCGGAGGTGATGTCCGAGGAGAGCAGCAGGGAGCTGTGGCCGCCGGACACCAGCAGGGCCATCGTCGGCTCCGGCAGCGGACCGTGCTCCAGCTGGTCGACGCAGATGTGGGAGGCGAGGTGGTTCACGCCGTACAGCGGCTTGCCCAGCGCGTACGCGTAGGCCTTCGCCGCCGACACGCCGACCAGCAGCGCCCCGGCCAGTCCGGGGCCGGCGGTGACCGCGACGCCGTCCAGGTCCTTGGCGCTCACGCCCGCGTCCTTCAGCGCGCGCTGGATGGTCGGGACCATCGCCTCCAGGTGCGCCCGGGACGCCACCTCGGGGACCACACCGCCGAAGCGGGCGTGCTCGTCCACGGACGAGGCGACGGCGTCGGCGAGCAGGGTGGTGCCGCGGACGATGCCGACGCCGGTCTCGTCGCAGGAGGTCTCGATCCCCAGTACCAGGGGTTCGTCAGCCATTGATCTCGGTTCCTTGTCCGGAAGTGGGTCCGTCGGCGGGGCCGCTGCCCGGTTCGGTCGTCAGGCGCATCACCAGGGCGTCCACGTTGCCCGGCTGGTAGTAGCCGCGTCTGAACCCGATGGCCTCGAACCCGAACCGCTCGTAGAGCTTCTGCGCGCGGGTGTTGTCGACCCGGCACTCCAGCATGACCTCGGCGCACTCGAAGGCGGTCGCGGCCCGCAGCAGCTCGGTCAGGAGCTGCCCGCCGAGACCCGTGCCCCAGTGGTCGCGGGCGACGGCGATGGTCTGGACGTCGCCGAGTTCGCCCTGGGCCGCCAGTCCGGCGTACCCGACGACCTGGCCGTCGGTCAGGGCGACCACGTACCGCCGGGTCGCCTCCGGTCCCCTGGCGTGCGCCAGTTCGGACCAGAACATGCCCCGCGACCAGGCGTCCTCGGGGAACAGGCCCTTCTCAAGCTCCAGGACCCGGTCGATGTCCCACCAGCGCATCTCGCGCAACTGTGCGGTCACTTCGGGGTGACCACCTTGTAGTTCTTGGGCACCTGCGCGTCCGGCCTGCGCAGGTACAGCGGCCGGGGCGTGGGCAGTTCCTCGCCGGCGGCCAGCCGCTCGGCGGCGAGCGAGGCGAGGGCGGCGGCGGAGACGTGCTCGGGTTCGTGCACGACCGGGAAGGTGTCGGGGTAGAGCATCGCCCCGGCCCCGACCGCGGGCAGACCCGCGACGCGCTCGGCGATGTCGGCGGGCCGGTCGACGGCGGGATCCGTGAGCCGGGTGCGCGAGTCGGCGTACGTGGCCCAGTAGACCTCTTTGCGGCGGGCGTCGGTGGCCACGACGAACGGTCCCTTCTCGACGTCGGCCGCGTAGGCGAGCCCGTCGAGGGTGCACAGGCCGTGCACGGGGACGCCGAGCGCGAGGCCGAAGGTGTCCGCGGTCATCAGACCGACCCGCAGGCCGGTGTAGGGACCGGGTCCGATGCCGGTGACGATCCCGGTGACGGCGTCCAGGGTGACCCCGGCCTCGGCGAGGACGCGGTCGACGGCCGGCAGCAGCAGCTCGCCGTGCCGGCGCGCGTCCACCTGGCTCGACGAGGCGATGACGGCCTCACCGTCGTGCAGCGCGACGGTGACGGCGGGGGTGGCGGTATCCAGAGCGAGCAAGAGCACGCGAACAGCCTACGGCTCCGGCGCCGCGAGCACGGCCGCCAGGGGCGGACGGTCACTGGCTGCTACGGTCTGTACGAAGTACGACATATACGGCGACTCAGAGGTGGCGCGCGTGGCAGGGACCAGCTCGGGAATCGTGGCCGGCCTCACCGCGGCGGCCGTCGGGACGGTCGGTCTCCTCGCCTACCAGGCCTCGGCCACCGTTCCGCCGGGGCTCGGCGGGCGGCCCTCGTCGAGTCCGGCCCCGGGCGCGCAGGCCTCCAAGGCGCCGCGGGACCATCGCCATCCGACCGCGTTGCCGAACAGTTCCGGAGCGGGTGAACGGGTGGTGTACTCGGTGGACGACGACCGGGTCTGGCTCGTCGACGAGCGGGGCCGGGTGCTGCGCACCTTCACCGTGCGGCCCGGCACGATCGACCCGCCCGTGGGCGCCTACTGGGTGACGTCCCGCTCCAAGGCGGTCACGGGCACCGACGGTCTCCCCATCGAGCACGTGGTCCGCTTCGCCACCACGAAGGACGGCTCGGCGATCGGGTTCAGCGCGGTGACCGGCACCGGCGCGACCGAGCCGCCGGACCCGGTGGTCAAGACGGGCGGCATCCGCGAGACCCGGGCCGACGGCGACGCGATGTGGATGTTCGCGACGATCGGCGTCAAGGTCATGGTCATCCGCTGACCCCGGCGGACCGCCGGAGGCAGGGGCAGGGGGCACGGGGTAGCCGCGCGAGCGGCCACGAGCCGGAGGCACGGGCAGCCGTGCGACCGGTCACGAGGGCACCGCGGCGGCCCGGAGCCGGCTACGCGGCCCGGCGGCACCTCTCGACCGGCCGCGGCGGCAGGTCCGGCACCCTCGGCGGCCTCGACACCGCGTCGGCGGCGGCACAGGACGCCAGAAGCTCGCGCATGGAGACGCCGGCGGCCGTGGACGGCCGCTGCTCCGTGGACGGGGACGCGGGCATGGACGCCTCCTGAGCTGCGGGGGCGGATGTAGTTAGGTACACCTAACCACGGGCTGGGTACCATGTGACCACGCCCGCGTCACGAAACGCAACATCTTGCCGACAGCTCGTCGGGACGCCGGCGCCGGCCTCAGCCCGACAGCGCCCCGAGGTCCGCCCCGGCCCACCGCTCCCCGAGCCCGGTCACGGTCACGTGCCGCACCTCGTCCGTGGTGTCCCCGGCGGCCCGGTGGATCCGCACGAAGAGCCGGTCGTCGGTCAGCTCCTCGACCTTGCCCTCGCCCCACTCCACCACGATCACCGACTCCGGCAGGGAGACGTCGAGGTCCAGGTCCTCCATCTCGTCGAGCCCGCCGCCCAGGCGGTACGCGTCGACGTGGACGAGCGGCGGCCCGTCGGCCAGGGACGGGTGGACACGGGCGATCACGAAGGTCGGGGAGGTGACGGCCCCGCGCACGCCGAGCCCCTCGCCCAGGCCGCGGGTCAGCGTCGTCTTGCCAGCGCCGAGTTCCCCGCTGAGCATCACGAGGTCACCGGCGCGCAGCAGCGCGGCCAGACGGCGGCCCAGCTCCCCCATCTGCCCGGGTGAGGTGACGATCAGCTCGGTCTCAGCCGGGCTGTGCGGTGCTGCTGGTGCTTCCATAGCCACTTACCGTAGCCCCTGCCGGCACCGCACCCGCCCGGGTGAGCAGGTCGGCGAGGCGGTCGGTGACCACCTCCGGGTGCTCCAGCATGACCAGGTGGCCGGCGTCCGGGACCAGCACCAGTTCGGCGTCGGGCAGCAGGTCGGCGATGACCTCGCTGTGCTCGCTCGGGGTGACCAGGTCCTGCACCCCGGCCAGCACCAGCACCGGAAGGTCCTGGAAGTAGGCGAGGGCCGCGGTCTTGTCGTGGTCGGTGAACGCCGGGTAGAACTCGGCGACCACGTCGATCGGGGTGGACTCGATCATCCGCTCGGCGAACCGCTCGACGGCCGGGTCGACCTCCCGGGAGGCGAACGAGTACCGCTTGATGATCCCGGTGAACAGCTCGGCGGTGGCCCGGCGGCCCTTCTCCACCAGCGCGGCCTGGGTGCCCAGCACCTTCAGCACTCCGGGCAGCACCCGGCGCACCGCGTTGACGCCGGCGACCGGCAGCCCGAAGTTGACCTCGCCGAGCCGCCCGGAGGACGTCCCGACGAACGCGGTGGCGACGACCCGTTCGCGGATCAGTTCGGGGTACTCGGCGGCGAGCGCCATCATCGTCATGCCGCCCATCGAGTGCCCGACCAGCACGATCGGCCCCTCGGGGACGGCCGCGTCCAGGACGGCCTTCAGGTCCCGGCCCAGCTGGTCGATGGTGAGCGGGGTGCCGCTCTCGTGCTGGGCGACGCCCCGCCCGGAGCGGCCGTGGCTGCGCTGGTCCCAGTGCACGGTGCGCACGACCCCGCGCAGGGCCGCGCGCTGGAAGTGCCAGGAGTCCTGGTTGAGGCAGTAGCCGTGGCTGAAGACGACGGTGACGGGGGCCGGGGCCTTGCGGCCGAAGAGCCGGCGGCGGCGCGGCGAGACGGCCGGGCCGAGGTCGGGCTCGACCTCGTCCACCTCGTAGTACAGCTCGGTGCCGTCGTCGGAGAGCGCCTTGCCCGGCGTGCCGCGCAGGGTGCCGTAGGGTCCCGCCGAGTCCAGGGCCAGTCTGGCCTTGCGGCGCATCCCCCGGCCGACGGTCATCCGCTCCACCGCGACCCCGGCGGCCGCCCCGGCGGCGAGCACCCCTATGGCGGCGCCCGCGATGCCGGTGACCTTGAGCCACGTTCCGTCCGCCCCCGTGGCGGAAGCGACGGCCGCCGCGGCGTCCGCTACGGCCTCCGCACTGCTCTCGCTCACGTACCGCTCCTCTTCGCCGTACTGCAGTTCGCTCGTTAGGTCATACGGGTGACACCGACGAGACGGCTGTCGCGTTCGCTGCCGCTGGTACAGGTGTAACCGGGTTCCGCGGTCGCCGAACCCCGGAGGTCAGTTCCCGTCCCCTGGTTCTTGCCCACTCGCTTCCCCGTTCACATAGACGCGGGGAACCCGGGTTCCGATCCGGGTGACGATCTCGTAGGCGATGGTGCCGGCCGCCTGCGCCCAGTCCTCAGCCGTGGGCTCGCCGCGGTCGCCGGGACCGAACAGGACGGCCTCGGAGCCGACTTCGGGCTCGTCGCCGCCGAGGTCGACGACGAACTGGTCCATGGCGACCCGCCCGGCGACCGTCCGCCACTTGCCGCCGATCAGCACCGGACCGGTGCCGGAGGCATGGCGCGGAACGCCGTCCGCGTACCCGACGGGAACCAGCCCGAGGGTGGTCCTGCCGGGTGTGACGTAGTGGTGTCCGTAGCTCACGCCGTGGCCGCCCGGGACGTGCTTGACCAGGGCGAGGGAGGCGGCGAGGGTCATCACCGGACGCAGCCCGAAGTCGGCCGCGGCGCCCAGCTCGGGGCTGGGCGAGATGCCGTAGAGGGCGATGCCCGTGCGGACCAGGTCGAAGTGGGACTCGGGGAGGGTGAGGGTGGCCGGCGAGTTGGCGATGTGCCGGACCTCGGGCCGCACGCCCTGCTCCTCGGCGTGGGCGAGCAGCTCGCGGAAGAGGGTGAGCTGGGCGGTGACGGAGGGATGGCCGGGCTCGTCGGCGCAGGCGAAGTGGGACCACAGGCCGGTGATCCGGACCAGCCCGGCCGTCTGCGCGCGCAGCGCCTCGGCGACCAGCTCGGGCCAGTCCTCGGGCTGGCAGCCGTTGCGGCCGAGCCCGGTGTCGGCCTTCAGCTGCACCAGCGCGGGCCGGCCGGCCGCACGGGCGGCCTCGACAACCTCCCGCAGCGCCCACATCCCGCTCACGGACACGTCGAGGCCGGCCTCGACGGCCTGGCGCCAGGGCCCGCCCGGCGTCCACAGCCAGCACATGATGCGCACGTCCGCGGGCAGCTCCGGGTCCGCGCGCAGCGCCAGGGCCTCCTCGGGCGTGGCCGTGCCGAGCCAGCTCGCGCCCGCGGCCACGGCCTCGCGGGCACAGCGGACCGCCCCGTGGCCGTACGCGTCGGACTTCACCACGGCCATCAGGGCCGCGCCCGGCGCGAGGGCGCGCAGGGTCCGCACGTTGGCCCGCAGGGCGGCCAGGTCGATCTCGGCGCGGGCGCGCAGGGGCGCGGTCGGTGCAGTCGCTGTCTCACTCATCGCGCCCCCAGTGTCTCAGAGGCCCCCGCCGGACCTCCGGCACAGGCCCCGCTACGGGCCCCGGTCACCCGCGGGTACCCGCCGGACACCGGCTCAGCTGCCCGTCCGGTGCCCCCACACGTACACCTTGTCGCCCTTCTTGAGCACGCCCCACAGCTTCTTGGCGTCGCCGAGCTTGAGGTTCACGCAGCCCCAGGAGCCGAGGGTGGTGTAGATGGAGCCGTAGACGGCGTGGAAGGCCTCACCGCCGTCGAAGAACTGGGCGTACGGCATGGGCGAGTTGTACAGGGTCGACCAGTGGTTCTTGTGCCGCCAGTAGACGGTGTGCCAGCCGGCGCGGGTCGCGTGGCCCTTGCGTCCGCTGCGCATCTGCACCGGCCCGAAGACCACCTTGCCGCCCTTCTGCACCCAGGTGACCTGCCGGTCGAGATCGACACAGGCGACCCGGTACGACTTCACGGGGCAGTTCTTCCTGGCGTTCGGGTTCTTCTTCGCCGAGAGCAGCATCATCTGGTACCAGGTCACCGGTCCCGCGAACCCGATCGCCGGCTTGATCCGGTACGACTTCTGGAACTTCTGGATGGCCTTGCAGTCGGCGGCGGACTGCTTCCCGTCCACCTTCCGCTTCAGCCACTGCTCGATCTGGCGCTGGTACGGCCCGGTCAGCTTGGAGCAGCCGACCTTGGCGACGGCGTCGCTGAGCGGCACGTACTCGACCAGGTCGTAGGTCCCGGGTGCCGCCGCCCTGGGCTCGACGGCGTCCTCCTGGGCGCTGGGCGTGTACGTCTTCGGCGCCAGCGCCTGGTCGGGGGTGTCGACCTGCCAGGACTGGCCGGGTCCGGGCGCAACCCCCGGCACCAGGTCCGACTCGGCGACGGCGGCGGGCGGCTTGGGGGCGGTGTCCGCGGCGACGCTCCCGGCGCCGAGGCAGAGCACGACCACGGCGGCGGCGAGGGCCCCGGCGACCCGGCGCACGGAAGCGCCCCGATGACGCACGATTCGTCCACTGATCATGCGATCAGACAACCTGGCACGCCCGGGAATCCGGGGAAGCCGCGCGGCCGGGTCACCCGGGGGAGGGAGCGGGACCCGTCCCCGTCAGGGGCACGTCCCCGTCAGGGGCACGTCCCCGTCAGGGGCACGTCCCCGTCAGGGGCACGTCCCCGTCCAGGGGCACGTCCCCGTCCAGGGGCACGTCCCCGTCCAGGGGCACGTCCCCGTCAGGGGCACGTCCCCGTCAGGGGCACGTCCCCGTCCAGGGGCACGTCCCCGTCCAGGGGCACGTCCCCGTCCAGGGGCACGTCC